>DASTTB010000006.1:0-206002 GCA_035760365.1 Pyrinomonadaceae bacterium | reverse complement strand
GGATGGCTGACCGACCCCGGCTGCTCCCTTTCGACAAAGAGCAACTCCGACAAGTTCTGGGCAACCCGTCCAGGCTTGAGTGAGCGAGCTTCAACGGGTGTTGCTGGCCACGTTTTCAAAACGCCCTTCATGCCACTGCGGAAGCCTTGATCCCGCCGTTTCCTCACTTCGACCCATTTGGCACCGAGTTTCGTGAGCCGGGGCGGGTCAGCCATCCTAATTATTTCCAACTACCGATTTCTGATTGCCGATTTTAGAACTTACTTCCAGCTATCTTTCAATCGGCAATTGGCAATCGCCAATCGGCATTTACAAAGATCCTTCCAGCTTGCGCCGGAGCTCCTGGCGTCCACGCGCCAGTCGAGACTTAACAGTTCCTACGCTGATGTCGAGCGCGATCGCGATCTCCTCGTAGGCAAAACCTTCAATGTCGCGCATCACGACCGCTTCTCGATAAACTCGTTTCAACCCGCTCAACGCTTTTCTCAGCACGCGCTCGCGTTCGTGGGCGAGTGCGTCGTGTTCGGGATCGCGGTTCCGGTCGGTCAAACGAGCAACAACTGCCGCGTTACCCGGCGATTCACTCGCGTCTATCGACACTGTCGAGTCGCGATGCCGTCGTCGCCACCAGCGCCAACGATTGCGCGCCTGGTTGATGGCGATGCGGTAAATCCAGGTCCGCAAGTCGGAGTCGCCGCGAAACTGCCCGATACTCTGAAACGCCCGCAGGAATGTTTCCTGAGTCAAATCCCGCGCTTCTTCGGTGTTTTCAGTCAGGCGATAAAGCAGACCGTAAATCTCGCCCGAACGTTCCTTCACCAGGGTTTCAAACGCGGCCGGGTCGCTGCGCTTCAATCTTTCAATGAACTGCTGTTCGAGCGAAGGCCGAACGTCGACTACGGCCGCCGGTGCAACCTGCTCCAACTCGATTTGGAGGGCTATTGGCTCCCCGTAGCTCACTGATCACCCCCTGGGTTGGGAATCAGAGCAGTTAATAATTGTTGCCCTTTCCCGGACAGGCTGCCCCTTAGACACCCGGTCGGTCCTTTTTGTTCCCAAAGAAAATTCATCAAACTTTTAGATGCGTTTTCAGGCGAAGACAAACACCAGCGACAGACACCATGGCCGCCTTGACAACTTTTGATACGCGCCTTTAGAGTGAACCTTTTTCGTTATCATACACCCAACAGAACGCGGCCGACCATGTAGGCTTGCATGAGGAAAATACGTGGCAAAGTATAACAAAAAGCGAGTCAAGGAACTCCAGCACGACCGATTTCGCGACACGACGATGACCTTGTTCGACCGGCTCGGCAATGCGCTCGAGGGTCGCGGACGACAAATTCTCTACGGCCTGGGCGGACTTCTGGTCGTAGGACTGCTCATACTTTTCTTCGTAAAACGAAGCGATCAAAAAGCCGACGAGGCTCGCGAGGCGATCGGTCGCGCCATCACGATCTCGACAGCAAACGTCGGCGCTCCGATGTTCGGCGCGCAGTCGTCGGCGCAGACTTTCAACAACGAGATGGAGCGTTCGCAGCGGGCTATCGAAGAGTTTGAAAAGGTTGCGGCGAAATATGGCGACCCGTACCAGGCCGAAGCCCGTTACTTCATCGCTTCAAACCGCCTCATCATTGATCGCCCAAAAGCCATCACCGAGCTGACGGAACTCTCGAACAGCAGCGTCGCCGAAGTCGCGGCGCTTTCGAAGTTTGCCCTCGCGCAAGCCAAGGAAAGCGACAACAAACTCGACGAGGCTGCCCAACTCTACAGCGATCTCGCGAAACTGAACGGTCCCACGATCAGCCAGGAGACGGCCAATCTTCGTCTTGCCAAGGTCTACGAGAAGCAGGGCAAGAAGAAAGAGGCTGCCGATCTTCTGTTCAACATTGTCGACGCGTCGCGCAAAGCCAAGGGTGACGACGGTCAACCCGCGCCGACGTCGGCTGCCGCACGTGAAGCTGCGACCGAGTTGAAGAAACTCGATCCCGATCGCTACGCACAACTCCCACCCGAGGCGCCCCCTTCATTGGTAGGTTAACAAGCGGTTTTGAATGGACAATCTAACGCATTCGCTCGTCGGACTGACTGCGGCCAAGGCGGGCTTGGAAAGATTGTCTCCCGGCGCGACTGCGCTCTGCATTGCCGCCGCCAATATTCCTGATATCGACGTCGCGATTCTGCTGACGGGCGACCGCTGGACTTACCTCCAACATCATCGCGGAATCACTCATGCGATCGTGGGCGTCGTTGCGCTCGCGTTGTTGCTGCCGTTGATCTTCCACGGCGTCGATCGTCTCTGGGCCCGGTTGCGGAATCGACCTCCGACTACGAAACTCCGCGGGTTGATGATTGCGTCCGCGCTCGTCACCGCTACTCATCCGATTCTCGACTGGACGAATAATTACGGCGTGCGGTTCTTTTTGCCGTGGAATCCGAAGTGGTTCTACGGCGATCTGGTTTTCATTGTCGATCCGTACATGTGGTTGATCCTCGGCGGTGCGTCGTGCCTGTTGTTGGCGAATACGCCAGCAAAGAAGATCGCGTGTCTCGTTTGCGCGGCGGTCCTGACGACTATCGTTTTAGTGGCGCCGCGTCGCGTCGGATTCCCGCCGCCGTTCTTCTTCACGGCGTTTTGGATCGTCGGTCTTGTCACTCTGATCGTGTTGTTTGTCGTCGGCGCCGGACGACGATTCGGCAACAAGATCGCGATCGTTGCGCTTCTGCTCGTTCCGATTTATTGGACGTTTCTGACTTACGCTCATTCGCGAGCATTGAACAACGCGAACTACATGGCCAGCGAGATCGCTGCATCACGCGGCGAGACAGTCGCGCGTCTCGCTGCCATGCCGACGCTTGCGAGCCCGCTGCATTGGGAGTGCGTGTTTGAAACTGACCGCGCGACTTATCGTTTCCGACTTCGTCTCATGAGCGACAACTTTCCCGACAGCAGAGTAGTTCGTTATGAGAAGCCGTCGGGGAAATTGGCAGAAGCCATGGAAGCGATTTCGGGCGAGCGGCCGGTGCACGTGTTTTTAGGCTTCGCGCGTTTCCCGGTGGCAAGGTTCTCCGATCCAGCGTGCATCACTCAGACTCTCGTTCAATTGGCTGACCTGCGTTACACTGAACCCGGCAGCACGCGAGGAAGTTTTTCCCTCGAAGTGCCGGTTGATTGCCCGACGAGCACCGAGGGAGGCAGATGAACGAGACCGAAGAGTTTGCAAAAGACTTTGATAACCTCCCCGTACTCGCAGAGGTAAGTGACCAGCGCGAACGTGCTCGCAAACGGCCGGCCGTTGCGAGCGTGCGCGTGTCTCCTGGTCCGTATTTCACGCTCGCGGCTGTTCTCACGTTCTGCGCCGCGCTGCTGCTGCGCATTCATTACGACGGTTCGGCGTTGCTGCTCATCGCCGCTGCGTGGACGATCCTGCCGATACTGGCTTTCACGGATCGCATCGTCTTTGACGGACTTTCGTTGCGGCGTCAGGGTCCGCTTTCGACTCTGCTTCATCTACTCACCCGTTATCGAAAACAACTCGCGATCGACGATTTTGAAACGATGGAGACGCACGCCGTCAGAACTTTGCGACGTGGCGGACGTGTTCGTTATCGCTATCGCACGCAGATCAACGGGAAAGGAAAAGAGTTTGTCATCGTCTCCGGCGGACGTGATTACCGCCGTCTCGTGCGCGAGTTGTTTCCGCTGATCCATGAGAACAAACTCGACAACCGCACCCGCGACCTGCGCGACTATCTGCACGATCCGAGTTTCCTAAACAAGAAAGCCGAGCTTTCACACCTTGCTTCGTCTGCGATCCTCGACGTTGCCGAGTCAGACTTCAAACTCGGTGGTAAATCACACGCGCGCCGCGACGACGCTCAGTCTGAAGCGTCTGCGGAAGATCTCGAACGGGCACGGTTGCTGCGCCGCCTCGGAAATGAGTTGCGTGTTTCGGGTCGTTTACGCGAAGCAGGCGAAGCGTTTCGACGTGCGTTGAACGTCAGGCCCAACGGAGCGTGGTTGATTTACGATTTCGCGCGGTTGCTGCGTTCGCAGGCGAGCGCGCAGGCAGATGCGCGTCTGTTGTCGCGAGCGAGAGCGGCTTTGCGTTTGGCGAGTATTCGTGCGCGCAATGACGTCGTGTTGTTGCCGCTGATCGGCGAGAGTTTTCTCGAATGTGGCGACGCGCGTCAGGCGCGACAGGCGTTACAGAAGGTCGTCGAGATTGATAGTGGAAATTTCAAGGCGCGTGTGGGTCTGGCGGATATTGCTTTGCGGGAAGGGAAGTTGGCCCACGTCATCCATCATTACCAGGAAGCCGCTCGCGAGAGTGCCGAGCAGGCTTTGGCGCGCTATGCTCGCGGCGAGAGCGAGTACTACATGAATCTCAATAACGACGACGATTATCTGGCCACAGAGCTACGCAGGATCAGTTGGTTACAGAACGTCACGCGCATTCGACGGATGGCGCTGCGTGTGACGAATTCGAGTGTGTTCCTGGCGTTGATTGCGAGCCTGATCGATCCGCGTGTGGGAAGCTTTGCCTGGTCCGTCGCGTCGTCAGCCCTTTTCGTGTGGCTGTTTTCGTTGCTCGGGACCAGGATGCTTGTTGGTCGGTCGAAATACGCGTCCCCCGCCAGCGCGGGTTAGATGAGAGGGAAACTAAAAATCCGTGTTTCCATTAATCTCCCGCCAGCGCGAGAGATTCGCTTTACTTCTTCCGTTTAGACGCAGCTTTCTTTGCTGTCGCGACTTCGGGCTTCGGCGTCACGGTGCGCGCCTGCTGCTCCGCCGCTGACGCAACCGCATAAGCCTGAACCGGCTCCGGATTCAACAACCCATCCCACCGATATCGCGGCTGTTGCGCGGGCTCACGCAAACGCTTGAACACGAGATCAATCACCTGATTGACTATCCAGGTGTGATAGAACTCGCCAACCGATGCAAGCTCGGCATCCGGCGCGGGATTCATGAAATCGATCGCGTACGGCACGCCGTCCTTGATCGCAAACTCAACCGTGTTGATGTCATATCCAAGCGCAGTGCAAAGCGTGCGCACATCTTTTTTGACACGCTCCGCAAGCTCAGGCGCGAGATAGTCAGGATTGTGAATGTACTGCTCGCCCGACAAATAAGGCTTGCGCGGATCGTAAGCCATGATCATCACTTCTTCCTGTCCCACGCAGTAACACCGCACGAACTGATCGAAATCGACACCTTCCTGGAGCGTCATGCAGAGCGTTCCAGTCTTGTCATACTCCATCCACAGCTCTTCGAGTGAATTGATCTTCGAAACGTTCTTCCAACCACCGCCGTCGAACGGTTTCAGAAACGCCGGCAGTCCGACGTAATCGATGATCCCCTGCCAGTCGATCGGAAACTCGAGATTACGCAGACTCTCGCTGACGATGCCCTCGATGTAGTCCTTTTGCGGCAACAGGACGGTTTTGGGAATGGCCACGCCGAGCTTTTTGCCCAGCGAGTAGTTGAAGAACTTGTCGTCGGCCGACCACCAGAACGGATTGTTGATGATGATCGTCCCTTCGAGCGCCATTCGTTTGAGCGTGGCGCGATAGAACGGAACTTCATGCGAAATACGATCGATAACAAGATCGTACTTCGGCGGCGCATCGTAAAGAACGCCGCCCAGCTTGATGTACTCGGCGACGACTTCACCGCCGCCTTTTTCATTGATTCCTTTGATTATGGCTTCCGGGAATGTCTTTTCCCGGCCCACGAGCACTCCGACCCGCTTCATATATGTGATGGATGTCCTTTCTGTGAAAACCAAGCAACATACGCGGGCAGCCTTTTCTTGTCAAACGCGACTCTAAGCACAGATTGCACGGATTCTCTTGAAATTCGGGGTCTGTGTTACAATTCGCTTCTCCCTAGCGTCTGGTTTAAATCAAGGAGACTCCTAAGTTTGCGTCGCCCAATTTTCGCCCTGATTGTTATTTGTGCGTTCTTAATCGCGGTAACGGCTCAGGAATCAAAACCTCAGGAACCCAAGCCTCCTCAGGACAAGCCTGCTCAGGAAAAGTCTACGCAGGAAACAAAGCCGGCGAAGGACGCAAAGCAGTCGGGGGACGTCAAATACACAGCCGAACAGATCGTGGAGTCGGTAATCCTGATTTACGGCACGCGTCCCGCTCTCGAGCATATCCGTCGCTTCGGCATCGAACGCGGCAAGATCACGCGCTACAACGCCGAAGGTAACACCGAAGAAGCGAACTACGAGCGGCGCTTTATCCGTGGCGAAAACCTCGACAAAGACAAGATTCGGTTAGACCAGAAACTTCCCACGATGGAGTATTCGCTGATCTTCGGCGAAGGGAAATTGTGGGGATTGATCAACGGCGCGGCCTTCACTCCACGACAGGACGCGACCGCCAGTTTCCTCTCACAACACCATCACAGTATCGACACCCTACTGCGCTACAAAGAGTGCGGCGCCACGCCCACACTCGTCGGTAAGGACCAGCAGAAAGGTCTCGATCTATACGTCATCGATCTCGTCGACAAAGAGAAACGCCAGACGCGCTATTACATCAGCCAGAAGTCGCTGCGCGTTCTGTGGTTGGAGTACGAAGAAGGTTCTGTGAAGTACGTCAAGAAATTCCTCGACTACCGGCCCGTGCAGCAAACCCTCGCGCCGTATCGCACCGTGCTTTTCGAGGATGGCCGTCAGAGCCAGGAAGTTCGCGTTCTCACGATCACCTACGGCATCAAGGTCAGCGACGCGATCTTCAAGAGCCCCGAAGCCTAACTCGTTAGACCACGTTCGACCTACCACGATCTGGTTATTTGCCGGTCTCAAGGTTTCAACTCTCCTTAAATCCGTGTTCCCTTACTGCCTGACGGCAGTTTGGAACACGGATATCCTTCTGGAACCCAAAGCAAACACAAGCGTGTATTCCTGTCGAGTCAGGGCTGGTGTGGGTATAATCAAGGCCGGCACTAACTCTTTTGTCGAGCCCGCGAAACTGTCGTTCGAGGCGAGATCCGCCTCGTTTTTAACGCAATGAGAGCCTGCCTGCCCTGATGAATACGCTGACGACCATCGACGAGCTGGCCTTCGCTCCACCGCTACAGCAGGAGGTGCTGGAGGACACGACTTCCGATCATGCGTTGTTGGAAGCCACCCGGACCGGCGATCAGGACGCGTTTGCAGAGTTGGTAAGCCGTTATCGAAACCAGATCACGAGCTACATCTACCGGATGACCAGCGATTACGACGGCGCCGTCGATTTAGCTCAAGAGACTTTCGTGAGGGTTTACCGGGCGCGAGACAGGTATCAGAGAAGCTATGCGTTTTCGACTTACATCTATCGCATCGCGACAAACCTGGCCATCAGCGAACTTCGCAAACGCAAACGGCGCAAACTCGTTTCATTGACAGGCTTTTTTCAACAGAGCGACGGCTCCGAGCCGCAGGAGTTGAATCCGCCGGACCTCCGGCCCCTGCAAGACTCGGAACTCGTCGACGCGGAACGTCGCAACGCCGTGCAACGCGCCATCGGTACGTTGCCAGAGAAATATCGCGCTCCGTTGATTCTCCGAGACGTCGAGGGACGCAGTTACGACGAGATCGCGAAGATCCTGGAAACGAGCGAAGGCACGGTTAAGTCGCGAATCAGCAGGGCGAGAGGTTTCTTGCGAGAGAAGATGCGGGCTTATTTATAGATGAGGGAATTATGAAGGAAAGACAATGTGAAGTAATTCGTCGCGAGCTGGACGATCTGACGCTGGGTGATGAGGGCAGCACCGCCGTGACGCAACATCTTCGAGAATGCGGTGAGTGCCGGGAGTTTCACCAGAAGCAGACCCGACTGAGACAGATCGTAGGCAGTTTGGGAACGGTCGAAGCTCCGCCTGATTTCGATTTTCGTTTGCGCGCGCGACTGGCGAATGAGTCCAGCTCCGCGGGATTTCATCTGCGCGCGTTTCAGTGGTCATCCGCTAAAGGTTTCGCCGCGGTTGCCATGTTGCTTGTGTTTGTTGGCGGCGTTGTTTACGTGCGTACGATCTCGAATCCGCCGGCCGGTCCTGTCGCGGTGCAGCGGGAGGAGCCGGTTAAACCACCGGTAAAGCCGGTTGAAGACAAAGTCGTTGCCCCAGTTCAGCCACCGCAGGTAGCGTTGAATGAAGTGTCAGACACGGTTGCGCGTAAAGGTAGAGGAACTGAACGAGTCGTGCGGCCGCAGAAACGTACGCCAGTCTCGATGGATTTCAGCAGTGAACGAGCGGAGACGATATCGAATTCATCGCGACAATCCACGATCTTTCCGATCGACGCGTCGCAACAGTCGTTCACCGTTTCACTCGACGACGGACGCGGCAACGCACGCACGATCTCGTTGCCGACGATCAGCTTTGGTTCACAACGTGTAATCCCGACGAGGGCGAATCAGTTCACGCAAAAAGGTGTTTGGTATTAAGAGATGTTGGTAACAATGCCTAAGCGAGTCGCGACAATCGCAAGTTTGTTGTTGTGTTGTGTAGCGACGATGGCCCTTTCCGTAAAGGCACAAGCTCCCGCGCAGCCTCCCAGGAAAACTGCGCCACCGTCGCGCGCGGCCGTGCGTCCTGTGGATAAGAGACAGGACGCGCCGCAGGTCGTCACGATCGTTCATCGTCTGAACGGTCTCAAGATGTTCCGTCTGCTGCTCCGATCCGAACAGCATTTACAAGCCGTCGATCGACTCGATTCCAGTTTCAGTTTGATGGACGAGGTTCACACAAACGTCATCGCTGGATTGGCGATGGACGACGGCGAAACGATCGCCGCATGGCTGCCGGAAGCGAACGTCGAGTTTGGTCCAGCGGATTTTCCGGCATTCAATCTGCAAACACCGAACATTCCGCAGCCGCCGTCGGCACGGCCGGCGCCCGACGCGCCAGTCGCGCCAAATCCGTGGAATGCATTTCGCGGCAACTTCTTCCCGCCACCTGACGTGACTGTCATCGGTGCCGATGGAAAACCACTCGTCGCGCAATATGTCGGACTCGATGCGGTTACAGGTCTCTCGATCCTGCGGCTTGCCGGCAAGAATCCCGCAGCCGTTGGCGCACTCCAGGAGGATCCCGTCGACGTCGGCGAGAGTGTCCGTCTTTATGGTCCTGAACCTGTCACCGGACAGCGTGGACTATTGAACTCCGGTCTGTACGTGCGGATCGGCGCGACGGAAGGAAAAGTGTTCGACGTGCGACGCGCGCCGACCGGCGGAGTTGCGCGGTTTAAAGTGAGTTCGCCGCGACTGTCGCAATCGATCATCGGCGGTGTGGCAATCAACGACGCTGGTGAGACGATCGGCATCGTCGTTGGACTCGAAGGCACTGAAGCAAGCGTTCTACCGGCTGCTGTGATTCGACGTGCGGCGCGTCGCGTGCTCGAACGACAGGCGAGTGTTCCCAAGCCGTGGCTCGGCGCGCAGGGCGTGGCGGTCGCGCAACTCAAGCTCGATCAGTTTTTGAATCACGGATGGAAACCCGAACGCGCCGCGGCCCTCGCGGGAGATCATCAGGGCATATTGCTGACGTCGATAATGCCCGACAGTCCCGCGGCCAAGGCTGCGCTGCGCGCCGGCGATGTGATTTTGAAAGTCAACAACCAGGAGATCGACAACGGCGAGGACTTCACGTGGTTGTTGGAACAGGCTGGTCCAAGCAGTTCTGTGTCGTTCACGGTTGCCCGTCCGGATCGCATGGTTGCGGAAGCGCTTGATGTGAAGTTGAGTGGAAAACTGGATTCCGGGTTCACGTGGCGCTTCGGAAGCAACAGACCAGCGGCGAATGATTTCTTGATCCACCATGGAATCGAGACGATTGCACTGCGCCCGGCTGTCGCGTTGCAACTCGGTACCACCGCCGGCCTGCTTGTGGTCTACGTCGAACCTGCGACCGCGGCATTCGACGCCGGCCTGCAACCGGGAGACGTGATTCAGTCGATCAACGGCCAATCGGTAACACTCCTGCGCCGCCCCTTCTTATCACCCTCGAATCAACCCGCGACGATGAAGTTCGAGATCGTTCGAAACAAAGAGAAACGCACGCTCACCGTGGTGAATCCCGTTAAGAAGAAGCCGTAAACCTCATCGCCCTCGCTTACACGGATTTCACACGCGTGTGATACCCTAACCGCCCATGTTTCCCGAAGCGGTTAGGCGTTATCACGAGCTACTAGCAAATCAGGATTTGGCCGAAAGTTCGCGCGCGATGCTCGATGAGGGGCTCGAGCGGGCGAAGCTCATTTTTGGCGGCCGACGACTGTCTCCATATCTCCGCCCGGATTTTGTCGCCGAGGGCGATTTTGCGCGAATCTGCCGGATTTGTGAGACCGTGTGGTCCGCGATTCAGAAGGTGAAGGATGCGGCCGTTGCCGATAGCAAGATCGTAGACGATCTGGGTTTGACCGAGATCGAACGCGAACTCGTCGCGATCGATCCCGGCTACACCGCAGTCTCGCCGACCTCGCGACTCGATTCGTTTCTAACAGCATCCGCCTACAGCTTTGTCGAACTCAACGGCGAGAGTCCCGCCGGCATTGCTTACGCCGACGCAGCTTACGACATCTTCTCAAGCCTGCCGGTGATGAAGCAGTTTGCGGCGGACTACAACCTCCGCCCAATGTACGGCAGTCGCTTCATGCTCGACGTTCTACTCGAATCGTACGAGGAGTATCTCGGTCGAAAACCCGATCGGCCGCCGCGCATCGCGATTGTCGATCTGGCGGACGTGCCGACGGTGAAAGAGTTTGAACTGTTTCGCGACTTCTTCGAGCGTGCCGGTTATCCATCGATCATCTGCACGCCGCAGCAACTTGAGTTCACGAACAACCGCCTCAGTTTCGCCGGCCAGGAGATCGACATCGTTTACAAACGCCTGCTGGTAAACGAATACCTGCCGATCATGAACGACTATCCAGCGCTTCTCCATGCGTATCGCGCCGGTGCGTTCTGCATGGTTAACAGTTTTCGTTCGAAACTGATCCACAAGAAAGCGCTGTTCGCAGTTCTCACTGATCAACGTTACGCTCACTTGTTCACTGACTCCGAGATCGACGCGATTCACGCTCACGTACCGTGGACGCGCATCGTCAGAGACGAGCAGTCGGACCATCACGGCCAGCGGATCGCTCTGCTCGAATACATTCGGAACAACAACGAACGACTCGTACTGAAACCGAATGACGACTACGGCGGTCACGGAATCACCATCGGCTGGAACGCCAACGCCGCGGAATGGGACGAGGCAATTCAAAACGCACTCGCAAACGGCGACTACCTCGTCCAGGAACGCGTCCCGACGGCGCGCGAGACATTTCCCGCGTTGACCAGCGACGGCCGCATCGAATTTGCGGAACAATTAGTCGACCTCGACCCGCTGCTGTTCAACGGAAAGGTCGGCTCGGCTTTCACGAGGTTGTCGGCTACCGAACTCGCCAACGTTAGTTCCGGCGGCGGCATGGTGCCTACCTACATAATCAGCCAAAAGTAGCGAAACCGGGTACAATTCACTTGCGAAATCCGCGTTTATAAGAGGCGCGGTTACTTTCAATGGAGGAGCACACTGTGGCGGACGACGTCGAGGAAACATTCGAATCGCAGGAAGAGCGCCGCGCCCACGATCGCTCGCGGCTGATCCTGGACGTGTTTTTCGACGGACATGACATGACGGGTGTCGCCAGCACCAAGGACATCAGTCCGGGTGGACTCTACATGAACACTCAGGCCAATATTCCCGAAGGCGCGTTTCTGCTGGTTCGCATACCGTTTCGCGAAGGTGTGGAGGTCGTTTGTACCGCAGAGGTCGTTTACAGCAACCCGGGGACCGGCGTGGGACTGAGGTTTCATGACTTGCCCGACGAAGTGCGTGCAGTGCTCGAGCAGGAAGTTCAATCATGAGTAAACCCGCGGCAATGTTGAGCCCGCTAACGTGGGCCGACCTGCCGTTGACCAGGCGCGAATTGCTGCAAGGTAAACTGGCGGGCCTGTGGAGCGCGCCGACCGACGCGGCCGCGTTTGAATCGTGGACCATCGACAAGCAACAGGCGATGCTCCTGCTGTTGGACCGAATGCACGCGAAGGACCTGTGGCACGTCGTCAAACGAGTGACGAACGTCTACGGCGAAGGCGGCGTGGGCTTACAATTCGAAGCATGGCCCATGATCGAATCGACGTTGATACGCCGGCGCGACTTCACGCGGTTGATGGCGAATCACAAAGACACGACCGGCGGTTTTTACGAACGCAAACGAGGCGCGGCAATTCTGCACTTCCTGTTTCAGGAAGGCGAACCGCGCACCTGGTACGTTCATTTCGATCTGTATAGTCCGGTTCATTCACCGGGCAGCGCGTTCAGGCATTTGCGCCACGAGTTTCTGGGCCGAGTCAGGCCCGATTGGCAGATAATCGCGAAACATTTGATTGATAGCTAGACTGAGAGGACTAATGTTCGACCAATTCACGCTGGGCATCGAAGAGGAATTTCAGATCGTCGATCCGCAAACGCGCGAACTTCGATCGCATGTCGCCGAGATTCTCGAAGAGGGCAAAATGCTGCTCGGCGAACAGATCAAACCGGAAATGATCCAGTCGATGGTGGAAGTGGGCACGGGCATCTGTCGCAACATCCAGGAAGCCCGCGAAGACATCACGCGACTGCGCGGCATCATCGCCGGACTGGCAAAGAAAAACGGCCTCGCGATCGTGGCCGCGTCAACGCATCCGATCTCGCGCTGGCAGGACCAGAAAATCTTCGACGACGAACGTTACGAGCTGCTGGTCCAGGAATTACAGACCGTGGCCCGTTCGCTTTTGATCTTCGGACTTCACGTACACGTCGGTATGGCGGATCGCGAACGCGCCATTCACATCATGAATGCGGCGCGTTACTTCCTGCCGCACGTGCTCGCGCTTTCTACGTCGTCGCCGTTCTGGATGGGCCACAACACGGGCCTCAAGTCGTATCGCACGGAAGTCTTCAAACAGTTTCCGCGGACGGACATTCCCGATCACTTCGATTCGTACAGCGGTTTTCAACGATACGTCGATCTGCTGGTCAAGACCGGTTGTATCAACGACGGAAAGAAAATCTGGTGGGACATTCGGCCGCATCCGTACTTTCCAACGCTGGAGTTTCGCGTTTGCGACATTCCGACGCGTGTTGATGACACGATCGCGATCGCGGCGCTGTTTCAGGCGATCGTGGCGAAACTGAATAGCCTGATCGACAGGAATCTCGGGTTCCGGCTGTATCGACGCATGTTGATTCAGGAAAACAAGTGGCGGGCGGTGCGTTATGGTCTCGAAGGCAAGCTGATCGATTTCGGTAAGCAGACCGAAGTTCCGGTGAGCGATCTCGTGCTCGAGTTACTGGAATTTGTTGATGACGTAGTTGACGAACTCGGTTCACGAAAGGAGATCAATCACGTTCACACGATTCTTCAGCGAGGGACGTCCGCTGATCGACAACTTCAGATCTATCGCGAGACGAACGATTTGAAAGCCGTCGTCGACGATCTCATCGAATTGACGATGGAGAACGTTGGGAAGCCGGACTTGACCGGAATGCCGCTGCCGACGACGACGTCGTCAACGATCGCGAAATAAATAATGTTGCCACAGCATGCGCGCTGCGACGGCTCGATACGGACGCCAGCGCTCGGCAATCCGTATAAGCTCATCCGGCGTCGGCTTAAGTTCAAGATTCCACAATTCTTTTACTGCTACTGCTAACGCGAGATCACCCGCCGGCCAGACATCAGGGCGCCGCATCGCCATCAATAAGTAAACATCCGCGCTCCACGATCCGATTCCTTTAATCCGTGTAAGACTCACCCGGGCTTCGTCATCAGGCATCCGCGAAAGCTTCTGGAGGCTCAAATCTCCGCTGAGGATCGACCCTGAAAGGTGAAGCAAATACGCGGATTTTTGTCGCGTGACTCCGAGTCTGCGCAGGTGAGATTCACCAAGTTCAACGAAACGTTCCGGCGTAAACGGATCGATCGCCGCTTGCAGACGCAGCAACATCGCCTTCGCCGATTTCAGCGAAACCTGTTGCTCGAGAATTATGTGTACGAGTGTGGGAAAGCCTGTCGCGCGTCGCCACATGGGCGGCGCGCCGTAGGTGTTGAAGACTCGGCCCAACGTCTCCTCGCGCGCGGCGAGCTCACGTGCCGCCTGGGCCAGGATTTTCGTTGTTAGTGGCGTCAAAGAAAACTAACGCGTCGCCATCAGCAGGAAGTTTTCGAAAAGTATTCGACCGTCGCGCGACTCGTTCGGGTGTTCCCAGCGCGTGCGGTTCTTGTTCCAGTCTTCAAACGACTTTTCGAGATGAAACTGGACCGTGTAGATGATCTGATCCTCGCTTCGCTTCACCATCATCTGGTTGCGGCAGAGATAGGAAGTCGCGAGCAGTTTGAATCCTTCCGGAATGCGATCGAGTTGCAGCCCGTGGTTCTGCCAGACTCGAAGAATGTGCGTGCCTCTTGTTTTCGCGTCAGGCTCACACAGATCGCCGATGTTCTCGAAGATCGGATCGGTCGAGTCAGTAATGCGCACGAAGCGATACTGGTACTCCTGCGGACGATTCTCGCGTTGCTCGTGCTGTTCGAGTTTGTCGAGCGTGATCACTCGCGCGCCAAAACTCAGTCCGACCAACTGGTGGCCGCCGCAGATCGCCAACACCGGAATCGTCGTGTGGCGAATGAAACGTCCAAAGCTGTCGAGAATTGATTGCTGGTAGTAGTCGAAGTCGCGGAGAGTTCCGCTGACGACGATGGCGTCAGGTTCGAATCCAGTAACGGCGTCGGCGACTTCGGAAACGTGCGCGACTTCCGTCGTCGGAACCTTAACCAGGCGCGAAATGTTGGCGAGAATGTTCTCGATCGCGAGTCCGGCAATAAAGCGTTCGCGCTTGAGTTGCGACGCGAGCATGTCGCCCCAGTCGTCGTACGCCACGGCGGAGACGTCGCGTTCATCGCGCAGCAAACTGTCGATTACGAGAATGCGCGCGCTCTCGATGCGTTGCTCGACGGGCTCGTAGCGACAGAAGGTTTGTTGAGTGAAGGGGAAGGGAATCAAGGTTTCAGTCATTGGCTGTCGTTAATTTCGTCCTCTGGGCTTTATGTCTTTGAACTGCGGTATCCGCGTACCGGCGCCGGCTTCCGCAATCTCCGCGCGAATCTGAGCAATTAGCAGGCCACGCACGCGATTTCGCAATTTAGTGCTCTCTTTACCGGTTTCCTGTTCAACCAGCAGCAACATTCTATACCACGACGACTCCAATTCGTCCGCTATGTGTGAAATCTTTGTAATGTCGTAGGGCACAGCGACGTCGGTCGCGCCGACGCGAGCATAGACCGAAAGATACCGCGCAGTCGCCAGATCCGGGCACAAAAGACGTTTGCGCCCGATTTTCAGCTCGACTCCGAGCAGCGTGTGCTGAATGTTGATCGACGCGCTCGGCCGCGCATTTTCGAAGTGATACGAGCGGGTGCGCAGCCGCAGTATTCGGTCGCGATAGATGCGCGGCAGCCACGTTTCGCCGAGTTTGTCCTGGATCTGCTGGGCGTAACTTTCGGCGGTCACCGCTGTGTAAAGAACTGAGATTCGATTCGGGTCTGCAACCCGTTAATGACGCGGCCCGGAAAGATACCCAGATAAAGCACGCCGAGAATTGTCAGCACGAGCGCCAGGGCGACGCTCGCCGGAATTGGCGGCGCAATCCAGGCCGTGGTGCGATCGCCAAAGAACATGACGATGATCAGGCGCAGATAGTAATAAGCTGAAACCGCCGTGTTGAGCACGCCGATCACGACGAGGGCGAAATATCCCTGGTCGATCGCCGCGCCAAACACCATGACTTTGCCCATGAAGCCGGCCGTTAACGGCATACCCAGCAGGCTCAACATGAAAAGACTCAGAGCAAACGCGAGTACCGGCGATTGGAAACCGATCCCACTGTAGTCTTCGACGGAAGTGCGTCGATCGCCGCTGCGCGCGATCACTTGCACGACTGCAAACGCGCCGATGTTCATCACCGCGTAAGTCAGCAAGTAGAACATCACGGCCGTGATCGCAGTGTTGCGTTGTGCGGGATCGCTCGTCGCTCCCGCGGCGACGCAGCCGACGAGGGCGTATCCAGCGTGTGCGATCGAAGAATACGCGAGCATTCGCTTCACGTTGTTCTGCACGATCGCGACGACGTTACCGAGCGTCATCGTGAGTATGGCCATCACGATCAACGCGCCGACCCACGCGCGATGAAGATTTCCGCCGGCGTTGCTGTACGACGAAACCACGAACGGCAAGCCAAACACGAACACGCGAATAAACGACGCGAAACCGGCAGCTTTCGGACCCGCCGCCATGAACGCGGTCACCGGCGTCGGCGCGCCTTCGTAAACGTCAGGCGTCCAGATGTGAAACGGCGCGGTGGCGATCTTGAAACCAAAACCGACGAGCATCATTGCCGCGCCCGCAAAAAGCAACGCGGGATACTGAGCGTCGTTGACGCGGCTGGCCAGCTCCGCGATGTTCGTCGTTCCGGGAATGATGCGGCTGAAAGTTCCACCCGGCAGAGGTTGGGCCAGCGACGTCGCTCCATAAACGAGAGCGATGCCGTAGAGTAAAAAGGCGGAAGAGAACGAACCGAGGATGAAGTATTTCAGCGACGATTCGTTCGAACGGACGTCAGTGCGCCGGAAACCGGCCATGACGTACGTGGCGATCGAGAGTATTTCTAATCCCAGAAATACGATCACGAGATCGTTTCCTGACGCCATCAACATCATGCCGACGGTCGCGAACATCAGCAGCGAGTGAAACTCGCCGGCGGGAAGTTGTTCGCCTTCGACCCAGACCGTTGAAATCAGCAACGTGAGAAACGAGACGAGCAGGAAGATCAACGTGAACCCGAGCCGCAACTCGTCGAGCACGATCATGCCGTTGAAGGCGTCATACGAAGCTGTTCCCGAAGCCCACAACCAGATTGTCGCGGCAGCGCCCAAGGCGAGTCCGGCGAGCGCGATGCCGCCGGTGATCCAGCGCTGTGCGGGTTTGACGAATGCGTCGACCAACATTACGAGCACGGCCGCCCCACAGACGATTAATTCCGGTGCGATAAGCGCCCAGTTGATGATCGGCATCGTTGATTGCGCGAGTAAAAGTCTCATTCAGTCTTGCTGTTGTAGTTGACGGTCGTGTAAGAGCCACCGGTCGTAGTTTGCATGATGCGATCGCGAATCACGACGACGCTCGGCTTCGATCGATCGAGAAATACGCGCGGGTAAACACCCATGAAAAGCATCAGGAAGAGCAGCGGCAGCAGCAGTCCGAGCTCGCGTGGGTTGAGATCACGGAGACGCGCATTCTCGGGATTCGTCGTAGTACCAAACAACACGCGCTGCAACATCCAAAGCATGTAAACCGCCGCCCAGATCACGCCCGTTGAGGCGAGCATCGTGACTACCCACGGCCGCCCGACTGCCGTCGACGTCCACATGCCGATCAGGATCAAAAACTCGCCGACGAAGCCGTTCAGAAACGGCAAGCCAATCGACGAGAGCGAAGCGACGACGAACAGCGTCGCAAACCACGGCATCGGCGTCGCGAGACCGCCAAAGTCGCTGATCATGCGTGTATGTCGTCGCTCGTAAATAAATCCGACGAAAAGAAACAGCGCGCCGGTCGATACGCCGTGATTCAGCATCTGGTAAAGCGCGCCCTGCATCCCCATTTCGGTAAACGAAAACAGCCCGAGTATCACAAAACCCATGTGGCTCACTGATGAGTAGGCCACGAGGCGTTTGACGTCGGGTTGGACCATCGCCACGAGCGCGCCGTAGATGATTCCGATCACGGCGGCTGTGATCAAGACGGGCGCCGCCTTGCGCGACATCTCGGGAAACAGCCCGAGGTTGAAACGCATCAGGCCGTAAGTTCCCATCTTCAACAAGACGCCCGCGAGGATCACCGAGCCGGCTGTTGGCGCTTCGGTGTGAGCGTCAGGCAGCCACGTGTGAAACGGGAATACCGGAACCTTGATACAAAATGCCAGCGCGAACGCCAGGAACAGCCAAACCGGCGCGTATCCGGTCAGCGGGTTCGACTGCATCGCCTGCAGGATCGTCACGTAATCAAACGTGTGATACGTGAAATACAGCGCGATGATCGCCACCAGCATCAACAAGCTGCCGACAGCCGTATAGATGAAAAACTTGATCGCTGCGTAGATGCGCCGCTGTCCGCCCCAGATCCCGATCAGGAAGAACATCGGCACCAGCGAGGCTTCGAAGAACAGATAGAACAGGAGCAGGTCGAGCGAAACGAAGACGCCGATCATCGCCGATTCGAGAATCAGCAGAAAGACGTAGTACGAGAGCTGTCGTTTGTGAATCGCGGTCCAACTCGAGAGGATGGCGATCGGCATCAACAGCGTCGTCAACAGAACGAGCCACAGACTGATCCCGTCGACGGCGACGTGATAACGCGCGCCGATCGCGCCGATCCAACTGACGTTCTCTTCGAAACGAAATTCAGCGCCGCTTGCGCCGATGCCGCGCAACAGCAGCAAAGAGACGGCGAATGTTGCTGTCGTGGTGATGAGTGCGATCCACTTGTGATGGTCTTCGCGTTTCGTGGCGATACCGTAGAGGACCGATGCGACAGCGCCGGCGACGGGCAACAAGATCAGGATTGTCAGTAGCTTCGGCATGTTGTTACGGCCTCATCCCCAGGTACGCAAAGAGTCCGATCAGAATCAGCGCGCCGATCAGAATGATGGCGGCGTAACCGCGAACGAAACCGGCTTGCAGATAACGTCCGAGGCGGCCGAGTTCAGTTACGGCCTGCCCGATCGCGTGAAGCACGCCATCGATGACGCCGATGTCAAATATCTTCCACAGTCCTTCGCGCGATCCGGCGACGATGGGACGGATCAACGCCGCGTCGTAGATTTCGTCGACGTAGTATTTGTTTTCGAGCACTCGCGGCATTTCGAGTGTTGGACGTTTCTTGAAGATGGTCCAACCGAGACCGATTCCGATTAAGGCAATCACGACCGAACCTACAGCTAACGCGCGCTCGGCCACGATTTCATCGTGAGAGTGCGCCTCTGCTTGCTCCGTGTGAGCTATGGCAGGTTCAAGCGTGTGCTCGATCACATTCACATCACGATCCGTAAACACTGAGCTCAGCGCATAAGGCACGCCGATAAACCCACCGACCGTCGACAACACCGCCAACACGATCAACGGAATCGTCATCGTCTTCGGCGACTCATGCGGATGAACATGCGAGTGATCGAAACGTTCCTTACCCCAGAACGTCATCACCATCATGCGCGTCATGTAGATGGCCGTCAGCAGCGCCGTGATCGCGCCTACGATCCACAGCACCTTATTCGCCGAACCGATTCCGTGCGCGCTCCATGTCTTCCACAGGATCTCGTCTTTCGAGAAGAACCCGGCGAAGATCGGAATACCCGAGATCGCCAGCCAGCCCGTAAGCATCGTCGCAAACGTGACCGGCATGTACTTCTTCAGCCCGCCCATGCGCCGCATGTCCTGTTCGTGGTGCATTCCGTGAATCACCGAGCCCGAACCGAGGAACAACAGCGCTTTGAAAAACGCGTGCGTGATGACGTGAAAGATCGCCGCAACGAACGCGCCGACGCCGCAGGCGAGAAACATGTAACCGAGCTGCGAAACAGTCGAGTAAGCCAGAACTTTCTTGATGTCGTTTTGCGCGAGACCGATCGTGGCGGCGAATATCGCCGTTGCCGCACCGACAATCGCGACGATAAACATCGCCGTCGGCGCGTGTACGAAGATCTCCGAACAGCGGACGATCATGTAGACGCCGGCGGTGACCATCGTCGCGGCGTGAATCAGCGCCGACACAGGCGTTGGACCAGCCATCGCGTCGGGCAGCCAAACGTAAAGCGGAATCTGCGCGCTCTTGCCCGCCGCGCCGATGAAGAGCAACAGGGCAATCGACGTAGCGCCGCCGGCCGTGATCGCGCCGAGCGTGAACGGGTCAACCGCTTGGTTCGTGAAAAACGAAAGCGCCGTTTGCGCAGTCTCGCCGGCCGCGGGATTCGCGATAAAAGTCACCGAACCCGTCACGTAGAACGTCAGCATCACGCCAAGGATGAAACCCCAGTCGCCGATGCGGTTCGTGATGAACGCCTTCTTCGCTGCGTCGCCCGCTTCTTTTTTGTCGAAGTAGTAACCGATCAGCAGGTACGAACAGAGTCCCACGCCCTCCCAGCCAACAAACATCAGGACGAAATTGTTGGCGAGCACGAGCGTCAACATCGCAAACATGAACAGGTTCAGGTAAGCGAAGAAGCGATAGAAACCCGCTTCGCCATGCATGTAACCGACGGCGAAGACGTGAATCAGGAAGCCGACGAAAGTAATAAACAGCGCGTACGTGCCGCTCAGGCGGTCCATCGCGAGCGCGAAGTCGGCGCGCAGTGTGCCGACTTGCAGCCACGTCCAGATATGGTCGAACAGCGGCGCTTCACCACGGAGCGCGCCGTGCGAGTTGAACGCGAGATAGAACGCGACGATCGTCGAGATCGCCACCGAACCACAGGCGACGAGGCCGATAAACCGTTCGTCACGCACGCGGCGTCCGACGAACCAGTTAATGACCGCACCCGCGAGCGGCGCGAAGATGATCAAACTGAGGAGATTCGTTTCCATTTATGGTGCTTGGTGCTTAGTCCTTTGTGCTTTGTTGCCGTCCGTGACTTACTCGATCCATCAGAAGTAGCTCGAAGCAAGAGCGAACAAAGTACAAAGCTCTAAGTACAAAGAACGACACTACAAAACACAGAAGAACTAAAGTTTCAAAATACTGGCTTCATCGACGTCCAGCGTCTCGCGATTGCGAAAGATGGCGATGATGATTCCCAAACCGACCGCAGCTTCGGCCGCGGCGACGGTCATGACGATGAATACGAAGAGTTGTCCCGTGACGTCCTGAAAGAAACTCGCAAACGCGACAAAAGTCAGGTTCACGGCATTGAGCATCAACTCGATGCACATGAACATCGCAATCACGTTGCGCTTGATGATCACGCCAGTCACTCCGATCGTGAACAGCACGGCGGAAAGCGCGAGATACCATGAGAGTTGTGGTTCCATCGTTCTACTCTCGTTTCGATTGATCGCGAAGTTCAGCGACGCCGAGCAGGCGCGCCGCTTCGTCAGTTGAATCAGTTTCAACGGCCCGCATGTCGTCATGCGTCGGAAGTCCGGTGTCGCGAAACATCGTCACCGGCAAAACCTGCGCTCCCGGCACGACGCGAGCGTTTGGCGGCAACGCGCTACGACGCGCGAGTGTCATCGCGCCGACGATGGCCATCAACAAAAGAATTGAAGTGATTTCAAACGGCAGCAGGTAACGCGTGAACAGTGCCGAACCGATCGAGTGCGTCACGCCGACGTCCGTGCCGTTCGAGATCGCCGTCACGGGCGACTGCTGCACCGAGACGAGAATGAAAGCGACTTCCGCGATCAGCACCGCCGCCAGCCCAATCGCCAACGGCAGCAAAAACTTCAGTCGTGGCCGCTGGTGCGCTTCTTCCTCGACGTTCAGCAACATAATCACAAAGACGACGAGCACCATGATCGCGCCCGCGTACACGATCACCTGCACCGCCGCGATAAACGGCGCCGCCAGCATCACGTACAAACATGCGAGCGAGATAAAGACGCCGATCAGCGAGATCGCGCTGTAAAGCGGATTACGCTGCGCCACCACCGCCAGCGCGCACCCGATCGCCATCCCGGCGAAAAGAATGAACAGTAAAACCAGCATCACAGATTCGGAAACAGGAAGATCAGCGTCGCGGTAATGAAGATGCTCAGCAGAGCAAACGGCAACAGGACCTTCCAACCAAAGTTCATCAGTTGATCAAAACGGAATCGCGGTAATGTCCCGCGCAGCCAGATGTAAAGAAACAGGAAGAAGATGATCTTCAACAGAAAACCGAGCACGCTCACGAGCCCAAACAGGAACGTCCCACGCCCAAAGATGTCTTCCGCAAACGGTACGTTCCAGCCTCCGAGAAACAACGTCGTGGCCAGCATCGACACCGTGAACATGTTGATGTATTCGGCGAGGAAGAAAAGCGCAAACTTCATTGCGCTGTATTCAGTGTGAAAACCGGCGACGAGCTCTGTTTCGGCTTCAGGTAGATCGAAAGGCACGCGATTCGTTTCCGCAATCGCGGCGATCATGTAAATGATGAAACCGAGTGGATGAAAGAAGATGAACCAACGCGCACCGTGCCAGCCCGATTGCATTTCGACGATCTGCGCGAGGTCGAGCGTGCCGGCCAGGAGAATGACGCCGATCAGACTCAAGCCGAGCGCCAGTTCGTAGGAGATCATCTGCGCCGACGCGCGTAGTCCGCCCATCAAGCTGTACTTGTTATTCGATGACCAGCCCGCGAGCATGATCCCATAGACGCCAACAGACGTAACGCCGAGCACGTAAAGCAGGCTGATGTCAAAGCGCGCGACCGTTAACGGGATTACGATGTTAGTGAAGGGAATTGGTATTTCCGGGCCAAACGGATAGACGATCATCGTCATCAACGCCGCCATGGTCGCGACGACGGGCGCCAGGAAATAAACAAAGCGCGTCGATTTATCCGGGACGATGTCTTCTTTGAGAATGAACTTCAGCAAGTCCGCGAACGGTTGCAGGATGCCGCCGTAGCCGACGCGATTTGGACCAAGTCGCCCCTGGATGAAACCGAGTATGCGGCGTTCGGCCAGCACCGTGTAGGCCACGATCAAAAGCACGACCGTGAAAGCCACGGTGATGGCAACGAGCTTGAGGGCGACGTCTATGGCGGTCTGTGAATCCATCTACTTTCAATTTCGAAATTCGAAATTCGAATTTACTTAACGGTTATCTGGTACAAGGGCGATATTGCCGTGGTTTCGGGCCGCGGATTGCCGGAAGCCAGCAGGTGGAACTGCGGCACCTTGTCCGTTAGGTTTCCAATCTTGAACAACTCGTGACCGACTTTAGGCGTTCCAAAAATCTTGTCGCCCTCGTTCGCGAGAGCTTCAACTGAACCACGCACAGCGGTAAGTGCTTCGCTAACGTCGGTCTGTCCGATGTTGTACCTGGCCTGGACCGGCTGCGATTCGTCCTTTAGTAACGGATAGCGCAGACCGGAATAGGCGGGAATGTTTTCGGCGATACTGCGAAACACCGACGTCGGCGCGAACTCGTAACCGAAATCGAGCCCGAGCTCTTTCGCGAGTTGCGCGAGGATGATCCAGTCGGCTTTGGCCTGGTGCAGCGGCGGAATCGACTGCCGCACCCGTTGGACCAACCCGTCGTTGTTTGTAAACGTGCCGTCCTGTTCCGCGTAGGACGCGGCAGGGAAGACGACGTCGGCTGTCGCTGTAGTTTCAGTCTCGAACAGTTCCTGGACCACGAGAAAATCGAGCTTCGCGAGCGCGTCTTCGCGTCCTTCGAGATGTTGCGGCAGAAAACTGCCGGCGACGTACATCGCGCGGATCTCGCTACCGCAGGCGTCGAGCATTTCGGACGCCGTCATCGCACCGTCGAGCATATGCATGTCGAGCGCGCCGACGCTGTTGTTGAAGAGCGGCAGCGGATGGAACAAAACGCGTTGTCCTTCGGCTGCGAACGTCAGTTGGGCCAGAATCGCCTGCGCTTCACGACTGAGCTCGCCGCCAAACATGACGACGACATCGCCCGCTGTGTTCGCCAGAATCTCGCGCGCGGCGTCGATGTCTTTCGTTTCGAGACCGGTCTTTTGCGCGGCCAATGAGCTGGTCCCTTCGTCGGCAAGAGCGAGGACGATGGCGTCTTCGGTTCCCGGCCGGATATGCAGAAACGCCGCCGCCTGTTCCGTTAGACGAATGCGAACGGAGTTTGCGACGACGAGTTTCGCGCCGCCGTTTCTCACGGCCTGGCGGATCTGTTTGCCCGTCAACGGCTGTAACTCTTCCGGCTCGCCGCCGATCAACAGGATCGTTTTTGCGTTTCGGATATCGCGATGCGTTGCGAGTGGCGCGCCGAGGTTTGCGAAGAAAGACTTCAGACTGAAAGCGTCGGCGACGGTGTAATTGTCCGTGCCGACGAGCTCGGTCGCGAATCGATGCAACGTGTATAACGATTCGTTTGTCAGTCGCGGACTACCGACCACGCCAATCGCGTTGCGTCCATGATCGTTGGCGATCGTGTCGAGACGTTCGGCGACGTGACGAATCGCTTCATCCCAGGTCGCAGGAATCAACTTGCCGCCTTTTTTATAACGAATCAGCGGCGTGCGAATTCGCGCTTCATGATTGACGAACGGATGCGCGAACCGGCCTTTGACACACAGAAACTCGCCGTTGATGCCGTTGACGTAACGATCGCGTGCGACGACGCGCATCAGTTCACCGCCGCGAGAACCCAGCGACATCTGGCATCCGTCCGAACAGAAGTTGCACGTCGAGATCGTTTGGGCCAACTCCCATGGGCGTGTTTGATGGCGATAAGTCGCGTCGAGCAGCGTGCCTGTCGGACAGACCTCGATGCAGTTGCCGCACTGCGAACAGTCGAGCCAGCCCATGTACGTGCCGATAACCGTGTGCGCGCCGCGCCCGCCGGCCTCGATCGCTTCCTCGCCCATCCACTCATCGCAAACACGCGTGCAGCGTTTGCACAGAATGCAACGCTGCTGATCGTTGGCGACCATCGGCGAGAGATATTTCTCGGGGTAATAGTTTTTCTCTTCCGTGAAACGTTCTTCGAGTCCGCCCCAGTCGAAGGTCATCTCCTGTAACTCGCACTCACCGCCGCGATCGCAAACGGGGCAATCGAGCGGGTGGTTCGCGAGCAGAAACTCGTTCATGCCGCGTTGCGCCTTCTCGATCTCCTCGCTTTGTGTCGTGACGACCATGCCGTCGGTAACGGTGATCGTGCACGACGTTTGCAGCTTCGGCATCTTCTCGATACGCACTAGACACATGCGACATGAAGCCTGCAACGCGAGATCGGAGTAGTAACAGAAGGACGGGATGTCGTAACCGTTTTGGCGGCACACGTCGATCAGACGCGCGCCTTTCGGAACGTCGAATGTTTTTTCGTTGATTGTGACTTTTACTAACTCAGTCGCCATTCAGTACTCGCCTTACTTCGCTGCTTGCAATCTCTGCGTTCCTCTGCGTCTCCGCGGTAAAGCCGCCGGTGGAGCAGTAACCGCAGAGGAACGCAGAGTTTATGTCGAGTGATCGCCATTGGCCTGAAGCCGCCGTTTAAAATCTTCCGGGAACCGCTTGATGGCCGACTGGATGGGCCACGAGGCTGCGTCGCCGAGTGGGCAGAACGACTTGCCTTCGATGTTGTCGCAGAGATCGAGCATCAGTTGTGCGTCTTCGGGTCGCCCGCCGCCTTTGTCGATGCGTTTGAAAACCTTGACCAGCCAATCAGTGCCTTCGCGACACGGCGTACACCAGCCGCACGATTCGTGTTTATAGAACTCAGTCAAATTCTTGGTCGACTCGAAGACGTCGACAGTCTCGTCCATCACGATGAAACCGCCGGAACCAACACTCGATCCGGCAGCGACGAGTCCTTCGTAGTCCATGCGCACGTCTTTGCCGATGATCTGATCGGCGCGCATGATGTAGACGGAAGAGCCACCCGGAATGACGGCTTTCAACTGTTTGCCGCCGAGAATTCCGCCGCAGTCTTCCATGATGAACTTCTCCATGTCGTCGTAACCCATCGGCAGTTCGTAAACGCCGGGTTTGTTGACATGGCCGGAGACGGACCAGAGCTTTGTGCCGCCACTCTTTTCCGTTCCGAGTTTTTGATAAGCCTCGCCGCCCATCTTGATAATGTCGGGCACGGCCGTTAGTGTTTCGACGTTATTGACGACAGTGGGACACGCGTAGAGACCGGAGACGGCAGGGAAGGGGGGCTTCATACGCGGATGGCCGCGCAGTCCTTCGAGTGAACTGAGCAGCGCGGTCTCTTCGCCGCAGATGTAAGCGCCGGCGCCCGTGTGCGTGTAGACGTCGCTGGCGAAGTTGGTGCCGAGAATCTTCTCGCCGAGGAGTCCCGCCGCGCGTGCTTCGTCGAGCGCGACGTCCATGATGTCGATCAGATACTTGTACTCGCCGCGTGTGTAGATGTAATTCGTCCGCGCGCCGAGTGCGTAAGCCGCGATCAACATGCCTTCGATCAGCATGTGCGGATCGCGTTCCATCAGGTAGCGGTCTTTGAACGTGCCCGGTTCCGATTCGTCGGCGTTACAGACGACGTATTTCGGTTTCGGCGAATCCTTCGGCACGAAACTCCACTTCATGCCGGTCGGAAAACCCGCGCCGCCACGGCCACGAAGCGACGACTTCTTCACTTCGTTGATCACGTCGTCGGGCGACATCGAGTCGAGCACCTTCTTCAGTGCTTCATAGCCGCCATTCGCCCGATACACGTCGAGGGAACGCGAGTTCTCGAGATGAACTCGACGTAGTTGCAATGGTTCACAGCCGATGGCTTCGATACGCATAAACTCTAGGGCAGCGCGTCCAATACTTGATCGATCTTTTCCGGCGTCAGGTTCTCGTGGTAGTCGAAATTGATCTGCATCATCGGCGCCGTGCCGCACGACCCGAGACATTCGACTTCCGAGAGGGTAAAGCGCCCGTCAGCAGTCGTTTCGTTGACCTTGATGCCGAGTTTTTTAGAACAATGCTCGGTGACTTTTCCCGCGCCCATGATCTTGCACGACAACGTGCGGCAGACCTGGACGTGATACTTCCCGATCGGAGCCGTGTGGAGCATCGAGTAGAACGTCGCGACTTCCCAGATGTCCGTGACGCGCAACTTCAGACGGTTCGCGAGATACAGCACGCCCGGCGGATCGAGATAACCACGCTCACGTTGCACGATGAACATCAAAGGCAGGATCGCGGAACGGATGATCGGATACTTCGCCAGGTGCCGATCGATCTCGGCTTCGACTTCCGGCGAGAACGTTGCGGGTTCGACGCCGAGCTCGACAGGCTGAGATAGCGGCTGAATCTGTGTAATCTGTGTACTCATTTGGTCTTAGGTCTTCGGCCATTGGTCTTTCATCGAGCCTTTGAACTCAAAGGCCCAAGTCCAAAGTCCAAAGACCCTTATCTATCGATCTCTCCCAACACGATATCGAGCGATCCGATGATCGCGACGACGTCCGCCACCATTTCGCCTTCGGACATAACGGGCAGCGCCGAAAGATTGATAAAACTCGGCCCGCGGAAATGCACGCGACTCGGCCGTGGTCCACCGTCCGACCTCATGTACACACCCAGTTCGCCTTTCGACGCTTCAATCGGGTGATAAACCTCGCCGGCGGGAACGTCGAAACCTTCGGCGACGATGAGGAAGTGATGAATCAAAGCGTCCATGTGACTCTTCATCGCTTCTCGATCGGGCAAAACAACTTTTGGCGCGTCGGCTTTGACTGGACCAGGCTTGAGACGCGACAGCGCCTGCACGGCGATCTTGTGCGACTCCTTCATCTCGCGCATACGAACCATGTAACGGGCCCAAACGTCGCCGTCGGATTCAGTCGGAACTTCGAAGTCGTAGTTTTGATAACCGGTGTAGGGATTCGCGCGCCTGATGTCGAGATTGACGCCGCTGCCGCGCAGACACGGACCGGAAAGTCCCCAGTCGATCGCGTCTTCGGCGGAAATGCGCCCGATACCTTGTGTCCGGCGCTGGAAGATCCTGTTGCCGGTCAGCAGCGTGTGAAACTCCGCGAGCGAAGGCGGAAAGCCGTCGAGAAACTGTTTGCAGCGATTCTCAAAACCGGCCGGCAGATCCATCATCAGGCCGCCGATGCGGAAGTACGACGGCGTGAGTCGTCCGCCGGAAGCGGCTTCGATCAGGTTCAGGATCTTCTCGCGTTCGCGGAAACAGTAAAAGAAGACTGTCATCGCGCCGATGTCGAGCGCGTGCGTGCCGAGCCAGACGAGGTGCGATGCGATGCGTTGCAGTTCGCACATCAGCACGCGAATCGTCTGCGCGCGTTCGGGAATCTCGAGGCCGAGTAGTTTTTCACCCGCCATGACGTAGGCGAGGTTGTTGCCGAGCGGATTGAGATAGTCCATCCGGTCGGTGATCACGATGCCTTGCTGATATTTCTTGTACTCGAACAGCTTCTCCATCCCCGTGTGGAGATAGCCGATGTCGGGAGTCGCTTTGACCACCATCTCGCCGTCGAGCACGAGCTCCAGGCGCAGCACGCCGTGTGTCGACGGGTGTTGCGGACCCATCGAGATCGTCATCTGCGTGTCGAGCGGACGATCGACGATCTCAAACTGTGGCGGAATAGTCGGTGCAGAACTCATGCTTTTGAAACCCTATTCATTTTCCATTTCTCATTTTCCATTCGTCATTTGTCATTGCAGAAATGGAAAACGAAAAATGGAAAATGACAAACGGAAAATGTTCATTTCAAACTATACGGTTCGTAACCACGCAACGGAAAATCCTTGCGCAACGCGTGTCCCTGCCAGTCTTCGGGCAGCAGAATCCGGCGCAGATCCGGATGGCCGTCAAAGATGACGCCAAACAGATCGAATGTTTCGCGTTCGTGCCAATTCGCCGTCTTCCAAATGCCGGTGACGGTTGGCACGTGCATGTCTTCTTCGTTCAATACAACTTTCAGACGCAGCCGGTGATGTATCGTTGTCGAGAACAGGTGATAGTTGACCTCGAAACGCGGCTCTTCTTCCGGACCACGATCCGCGCCGCAGATGTCGGAAAGAAAGTTGAACAGTGTATCGGGCGACGTCTTTAGAAACGTACACGCCGCGATCAGGTGTTCGCGCGGAACGACGACAGTGAGCTCGCCAAATGCGGCGATCACGTCGGCCACCCACTCGGGGTGTTCACGCTGTAACGCCGCCACTATGGGTGACGGCGCTGAAGACTCCAAGCTCTCGCTTGTCTCAGTCGCTGGCTCGTTGTTTTCCATCCGTATTTTGTTTACGTGTTACGAAGAACGCCGCCGCTCGTGTCGCGAAGCAATCGTGTACGGCCGCGACTCCGGCAACGTGTTCTGCCGCGCCGTCGAACCGTCGGTGATCGGCAAAGTGCCGGGAACGATGGCTTCGCGCGCTTCAGCTTCCGGAATGTCGCGTCGATCGCGCACGCTTTCCTTCATTACTTTTTCCTGCAACATCATCACCGCGTGAATCAACATTTCCGGCCGCGGAGGACAGCCCGGGATGTAAACGTCCACGGGAACGACCTTGTCCACACCCTGCACGATCGCGTAGTTATCGAAAACACCGCCCGACGTCGCGCACGCGCCCATCGAAATGACCCACTTCGGTTCGGGCATCTGGTCGTAGATTCGGCGCAATACCGGCGCCATCTTGCGCGACACGCGTCCCGAGACGATCATCACGTCCGCCTGGCGCGGGCTCGCGCGAAACACTTCCGAACCAAAACGCGCGAGGTCGTTTCGCGATGACGTCGCGTTCATCATCTCGATCGCGCAACAGGCCAATCCGAATGTTGCCGGCCACAGTGATGACTTGCGCGCCCAATTGATCAACGAATCGAGGCGCGTCGTCAGTACTTCCGGTAAAGCTTCGGCAATTATGTTTTCCAGTCCCATAAAAACAACCTACCGCGTTCAGAACACGGAATTTATGCCGCCGGCCGCCGGCGCTGAAGCTGTCGTTCTTCCAGTTCGTGGAGCGCGCGCGCTTCAGCCTCGGCCTCGCGACGTGCCTTTTCGCCCCAATCAAACGCGCCTTTTTTGACGACGTAGATGTAGCCCACGAGCAACAATCCCACAAAAACCATCATTTCCAGGTACACAAACCAGCGCATCGCCGGTCCCTGCGCCGCCAGCGATTTGAAAACCGCTGCCCACGGCACGAGGAAGATCACCTCTATATCGAAGAGGATGAAAATCATCGCGATCAAGTAGAACTTTACGGAGAAACGCTCGCGCGCCGAGCCGACCGGATCTTTGCCGCACTCGTACGGCATCAGTTTCGTCCTCGTTCGTTTGCGCTGGCCCACAAACTGCGACAACAACACGTTGCCCACGGCGAAGCCCCCCGCGACGACGAACATCAAAAGGATCGGCAGATAATCGTAAAGGCGAAACGTCATCTCACGCACACCGCCACCTGCCGGGGACTGGTTTCCCTTGAAAACCAATCGTGCGCGGCCAGTGGCACTCGATCACGAGATTGAGAATCATTGTACAAGCGTGATGCTAGTCGAAGTGATCATGGGTGTCAAGCAACGTTCCCGCGGCGAATTTGTGCAATAAAAATGCTGATTGACCGTGAAAAAATGCTTGTGTTACCGTTCAGTCAACAGCCGCTTTTAAGCGGCCTTTCGTTGAGGGAAAGTCCCTGACCCTGTGATTACCGGATTCAACACCGACATAGAACATGATGGCGTCGTCTATCATGTGCAAACCGAAGACAAGGGTCTCGACTCACCAATCATCCTCTCACTCGTCTATTCCGGCGGTACGATCCTGGCCAGTAAACGCTCGCCTTATGCCGATCTGATCGAACAGGGATTCAGCGACGAAGCTCTCGCCGAGCGTTTAAAACGGCAGCATCGTTTGATCTGCGCTGCTATTCATTCCGGACGTATTAACGATCTGAAAAAGATGAGTGTCCGCCCGAAACCGGCGCAGGATTCCACGGTCGTGAGCGAGCCGGTGGAGACGGAAGTCGAAGATCTCGAGACTGAAGATCTAAAGGGGGCGGCGCCTGCTTCTGCGGAAGAGCCTTTCGAAATCGAATACTGGCCTTTAACACAGCAATGGACGCCCCCGCCGCCGCCTGATCCCGCGGAAGTCCAGGAGGCCGAAACGCAATTCGCTCTGGTCGAAGAGACAAGTGAGCCCGAGTACACCGAGGAAATTGAAGAGGCTGACGAGGTACATCCTGATGGACTCGCGATCACCATGCTCGACGACGAGGAGTTCTACTCCGGCGAGCGCTACACGTTGCGCGTCCTCATAAGTAACTGGTCGAACGGTGAAGAGAACCCGTTGCCGAGCGCTGCCGTTTCAATCAAGATTCTGGGTACGACTTTTCGTCCTTTGATCTATTCGCTCAAGACTGAAAGCGACGGCGTCGCCACGGTCGCCACTGACATTCCGCAATTCAATTCAGGACGTGCGGCGGTGCTGGTGCGCGCCGTCGTTAAGGATCAGGCTGCCGAACTCCGGCGCGTCATTCATCCCGCCCGGTGAGGTCTTTAGAAGTTGCGCGTTTACGTAAACGGCGAGCCCCGAGAAGTTTCAGACCCACTGTCACTCGCTCAACTCATCACAAAACTTGATCTGCCAGAAACCCGAATCGCTGTCGAGCTGAATCGTACCGTCGTGCGTCGTGGCGACTGGAGCGCCACCGAGCTTCACGACGAGGATCGGATCGAGGTCGTCCACTTCGTTGGTGGTGGAAGCTGAATCCGTGTAAAGTTTAGACATGTCGTCAGCAATTACAGAAAAGAGTTCAAGTGAAAGTTTGAACATCGCGGGCCGCGCTTTTGGTTCGCGATTGATTATCGGTACGGGAAAGTATCGCAGTCATGAAGAGATGCGCGCCGCGCACCAGGCTTCGGGCGCCGAAATGGTGACGGTGGCTGTCAGGCGCGTGCCGCTCGATCGCAGCACTGAATCATTTCTCGATCATTTGGATCCGGCGTTACAGATTCTGCCGAACACAGCGGGTTGCTACACGGCGGAAGAAGCGTTGCGCACCGCGCGACTCGCGCGTGAGGCACTGCAAACCGATCTCGTGAAACTGGAAGTGATCGGAGATCAGACGACGTTGTTTCCCGACAACGAACAGACACTCGAAGCAGCGCGCGTTCTCGTTAAAGAAGGTTTCGTCGTACTGCCGTACTTCAACGACGATCTGATCATGGCAAAGAAGCTTTTGGACGCTGGTTGCGCCGCGATCATGCCGCTCGCCGCGCCGATCGGATCGGGTCTCGGCGTTCAGAACCCGGCCAATCTTCGGATCATGCGCGAACAACTGCCCGATGCGACGATCATCGTCGACGCCGGTGTCGGCACGGCAAGCGATGCAGCGATTGCGATGGAACTCGGCGCGGATGGTGTGTTGATGAACACGGCGATCGCCGAGGCAGCGGATCCGTCACGCATGGCGACGGCGATGAAGCTTGCGATTCAGGCAGGGCGACTGGCTTACCTGGCGGGTCGAATGCCGAAGCGTTTGTATGCGAGTGCTTCGAGCCCGTTGCAGAGCGTGGTGAAGTAATCACTTCGTCGGATAGTGTTTTTAATTTCCCTCTGCGACGCTCTGCGGTCCTTCGCGTCTCCGCGGTTTATGTGTCGGGCGGGTCTTTACCCCAGAGTCGCAGAGGCACGCAGAGAATGGCCCAACAAAAACGACACTACCCTTCGTCGTCGTGAATTTAAAAGAGTCGAAGAAACGATTCACGCTAATCGTATCGTCGACGTCCTTAAAGACCAGCGCCGCGGTCTGAAACATTCGGTTTCCAATCACGAACACGCGTGACTTCACGTTCAGGGCCGGGGTTTCGGCTGTGAACTCGACACCGCTTTGTCCGTCGCTCTTCATCTCGCGCTTTGTAAGCAATGTCGCACTCAGGTTCTTGTTGAACTTCTCGATGTTCGACGAAACCGAACTGTCGTCGAGCTTCACTTCCGGAATGTAGTCGCTGTAACTGACGCTGAAGACCGAGCGCCCGAGAGTAACGGTGAATGAGTGCATCGTGTACTTGGGGCGCTTCGTGATCGTCTCGACAGGCTTGCCGGGCATCAGTACGCTGAAACCCGCGCCTTCATTTTCGAACTTGGCCCACGGCGCCGGCAGTTGTTCATCCTGCGCGGCGGCCACGGTCGAGAACACCAACAACAGCAAAACGGCGGCTTTAAATTTAGATGGTGTTAGCTGCATATCACTGACCTATTGATTTTACGGAAGACATAATTCCACTTTCTCTTGCTCGCGCATGACTCGATCACCCAGATCCGTGGTTGAGATAGTTGGATAGGCACCGCCTTTGACTTTCAGGCAATGTGCTGCAACCAAAGCGTCGACGTAAAGCTGAAGATCGTCCTGGAGCATATCTTTCAATAATCCATAAGTAGAAAGTTGATTAAGACCCGCCTTCAACACTTGCTTCGCCGCTGAGCCTCGCAACGTCGCCGTCAGCATCTTCTTGCCGAACCGCCCGTTCATCCGCTTTGCGCACGCCAGTATTTTACGCACACGCAGTAGTTCGTCGTCATTCAGAGCGCGTGGTTCGGAGTTGAGGGCGATTGGCGCGCCGTCGTCCTGTTCGATCGCTTCGATCTGCGTCGCGGGTGTGGGGTGGCAGTTGCCGCACGTGCCGCATTCGCGTTCGTGATGGCGGTCGCCGAAGTAGTTGAGAATGTGCGCGCGATAACAGTAGTCGGTGTAACAGAGATTGATCATCTCGCGCAGCTTGCGCCGTTCCAGATCCGCCCGGCCAAGAACTTGTCGCGCGTCGACGCGGAGTGCAGATAAGGGAACCGAGTCGAGCATGATGATCGGACGTGGAGCGCGAGGGCCGCGCGTGATCGGTGGAGCCTCGCGTGCAATGTGTCCGGCGCGTTCGAGTAAATACAGCGCCGACTGCACCGCCATCTCGTTCTTTTCTTTCGCCAGCTTGGCGATCTGAGCCGTCGTCAACTCGATTCGCTTCGAGTCGGTGTCTTTCAAAGCTTGATAGACATTCTTGACAGTACTGATGTCGGGATACGAGCCTTCGATAAAGAAGTCGTGCGTATTTTTGTCGGCGTAGTTGAACAGCAACACGCATGTTGAGGGAAGTCCGTCGCGGCCGGCGCGTCCGATCTCCTGGTAATAGGCTTCGATCGATCCGGGAATCTGGTAGTGGGCCACGAAGCGAATGTCGGGCTTGTCGATACCCATGCCGAACGCGTTCGTGGCGACGATCATCTGCGTGCGGCCCGACATGAAATCATCCTGGGCTTTGACGCGCACGCCGTCGCTCATCCCGGCGTGATACGTCGAAACAGTGAGGCCCGCGTTCTTCAGTTCGCGTCCGACTTGCTCGACTGCTTTTCGCGTCGAGGCGTAGACGATGCCCGAACCGTCGGTTGATTTCGCGAGACGACGGATGCGGTTGATCTTCTCTTTTTCCTTTTCAGTGTGAACGACTTCGATCGAGAGATTCGGACGATCAAAGCCGCTGACAAACGTCTGCGGTTGCGCCAGTCCGAGTTGTTGAATGATGTCGGAACGAACGTACGGCGTCGCCGTTGCGGTGAGCGCGACGGTCTGAGTGCGGCCTAAAGTGCGAATGACGTGTTTGAGACGAAGGTAGTCAGGACGAAAGTCATGACCCCACATCGAGATGCAGTGGGCTTCGTCGACGGCGAATAACGAAACCGGGATCGACTGGATCGCCGAAGTGAATCTGCTGCTGCGAAAACGTTCGGGGGCGATGTAGACGAGCTTTTGCTCGCGCCGGCGCAGCGACTCGATGCGCGCGCGTTGTTCAGGTTCCGAGATCGAACTGTTGATGAACGTGGCCGGCAGACCGCGCGCCTGTAGCGCGTCAACCTGGTCTTTCATCAACGCGATCAACGGAGAGACAACGAGTGTCACGCCGTCGAGAATCATCGCGGGAAGCTGGTAACAGAGAGATTTACCGCTTCCGGTCGGCATGACGACGACGGCGTCTTTACCTTCGAGGATCGAACCAACTACTTCGCGCTGCCCTTCACGGAAATCGTCGAAGCCGAAGTGTTGCCGCAGAGTCGTTATTGCGTCGTCGAGCGAGGGCATCGGAAAAAGAAGGTAACACGGATTTTGTGATCGTACATGGATTTAAAGGAGCGCTGATGTTCTTCGGATTTGGAGGTGCGAGTGCAAAGTCGTTTGCGTTGTTCTGCGTGTCAGTGCAGCCGTTTGTTTTTCGCGCCGCGGCGTTTGCGTTACTCGCGCCCGGCGCTGGTCCTGAACCTCGGAAACAACTTGCAGTTGATCCATAACCAACGACGTCAACGATATTTGAATCGTTCGGACATGCGCCGGTTAGTGCGGTCGTGTTTTTGACGAGAGCCACTTTGCCCGAGCCTGCGGCCATCGCGATCGCGCCGGTGGCGTCAGGCGTTGGAAGTGCGGCGCCGTTGTTTCCACCTGCTTGTTGAACGAGGTAGTACTGGCCGGGTGATAGCGTGACGGCGGTTAACGGCGTCGTAGACCAGGTTGTCGCGGTGGCGCTGGCGTATTGAATAGACCAGCCGCTGAGATTCACCGCCGTGTTACCGGCGTTGAAGAGCTCGATGAAATCGTTTCTAAAAGGTGCGCCGGAGTTGCCGCCGCCGCCGAAGACCTGGTTGATGACGATTTTGGGGAGCGCGGATGGGGTGCCACCTATTAATAAAGAAACCGGATTACTTTGAACGCCATCGGCATCGACGATCAGCGTCGCAGTGCCTGCTCCACTCAGTGTTGCAGGCAAAAGCACGTGAATCTCGTCGATCCCTGCGAATTCCGCCGGTTCGACGGTTTCAACCGTAACCCCGTTTCCATTAATCGTGACGGAAACCTTTTCCGCGTGCCGGAGGCCAGTAGCAAAGATCGAGAGCCGTTTTGAGCCACGGATTGGATCAAATGGCGCGGATAAAAGCGAATCGGCGTCAAGAATGATTCCTTCGCCCTGGCCGTCACCGGTAGCAGTGAACACTCCGGGCGCCGCAGGCTTGATCATTACGTCTGCCTGCGATGCAACGCCTTCCGCATTGGTAACGACGATTTGCGCCGGACCAGCGGCCACGTCATCCGGCACGACAAACTGCACCTCCTCCGGTGCTGCATAAAACACTCTCGCCGATGCGCCATTTACCTTCACGGTCGTATCCGCGACCGAGTTGATGGCGATCCCCGTGGCGCGAAACACCGCGATACTGCCCGGCGCGATCTGCGTAATCGCCGCCGGTTCGTGGCCGAGCGAAGCCGCGTTCAACACAGTTCCAGCCGCAGTCAGAAACGTCAAATCAGTTGTTAAGTGAAACAGAAAGAAACTGACGATGAGGATTCGAAGCATAGTGAGGTTGCTCCCTTACGAAAATTTTGTGTGCGCATTTTACAGATCAAAAAAGAAAACGCAACACAAAATTTGATATAAGCTGTCGCCGTGCATACAACAATGAAAATCCTCATCAGCGGTTCGCACGGGCTCATCGGTACTGCACTGATCAAGTTGCTGACAGCCGAGGGCCATGAAGTTGTCAGACTCGTCCGCCACGCCAGCGCGAGCGCGAGCGAGGTCGAGTGGCACCCAAACCAGGGCAGCATCGACGCGCAACGTCTCGAAGGCCTGGACGCCGTCGTGCATCTTGCCGGCGAGAGCATCGCTTCGAGTCGTTGGACCGACGCCAAGAAACAGGCGATTCTCGACAGCCGCGTCAAAGGCACCACTCTGTTGAGCCGGACGTTGGCCCAACTCTCGAATCCGCCGTCGGTTTTCTTCAGCGCTTCCGGCGTTGGTTACTACGGCGGCAATCGCGGCGACGAAGTGCTAACCGAGCAAAGCGCGGCCGGCAACGATTTTCTCGCGCACGTTTGTAAGGAGTGGGAAGCGGCGACCACGCCCGCCGCGGAGAAGGGAATCCGCACGGTCATCGGTCGTTTCGGCATCATTCTCGACGAAAAGGGCGGCGCGCTGGCGCAGATGTTGACGCCGTTTCGCATGGGCATCGGCGGTCGCATCGGCAGCGGCAAACAATGGATGAGTTGGATGGCGCTCGACGACTTGACCGGCGCGATCCGATTTCTGCTCCGCGACACTGCCGTCAATGGACCAGTGAATTTTGTCTCGCCGTTTCCGGTGACGAACGCGGAGTTTACGAAGACACTCGGAAGAGTACTGTCGCGCCCGACGTTGTTTCCCGTACCCGCTTTCGCGGTTCGTCTTGGGTTTGGCGAGATGGCCGATGCGCTGTTGCTGTCAGGCCAGAGAGTGGAACCGACGGTGTTGCAGGCAAGAGGCTTCGGGTTTCAATGGCCCAGGCTGGAACTCGCGTTGAGACGAATTCTTCACAAGGAATACGCATGAAACAGCTTACGTTGCTCACGCTTCTATTGCTGTGTTCGGTGGCTCACGGTCAGCAATCAGCGGATCTGCAGGGATCGATCGAAGTTGGGAAACTGGCAGATCTCACGGTGCTGTCAAACAATCTACTGAAAGTCGCACCGAAAGAGTTTTGAACACGAATGTTCTTTACACGATCGTCGGCGGCAAGATCGTTTACGCCAAAGACTAATTCGTGATTCCCGTGGTCAGTCCGTGAAAGACCTCGAGCGCGTACTTGACGTTGCCGAACGGCGCTGACACCTGTACGCCCTGGATCTCGTCGCGCACTTCCATCAACGACTCGCGCGCGATTCGTAAGCCTTCTTCGCGTCCTGCTTCCTTGCTGATCGCCGCCGCGTTTCGCATTCGTTCCATGATCGACGGCGTCACGCGCACGCCCGGAACTTCGTTGTGCAGAAACTCCGCGTTTCGATAAGAGACGAGCGGCCAGATGCCTGCGATTATAGGTATGCGCACGTGTTCGATGCGCTTCAGAAAATCGCGCAGCTGATCCGTATCAAACACCGGTTGCGTGATCGCGTACTGCGCGCCCGCCTCGACCTTCCATTCGAACCTTTTGATCTCTTCGTCCAGGTTGATCGCCCCCGGATTCACGCCTACGCCGACACAGAATGACGTCGGTTCGCCGATCGGATTGTTTCCGAGATCGAGTCCGTGGTTCAGCTTATTGATCATGTTGGTCAAACCGATCGAGTCGATGTCAAAGACTGCGGTGGCGTCCGGGTATGGTCCCATCTTCGGTGGATCGCCTGTGATCACGAGCAGGTTACGCAGACCGAGTGCGGCGGCGCCGAGCAGGTCTGACATCATTCCCAAAAGATTTCGATCGCGACAGCAGTAGTGCAGCACTGTTTCGATGCCGATCTGCTGTTCGACGAGTACGGCGGTGGCGAGTGCGCTCATGCGCGACTGGGCTCGCGCGCCGTCGGGAATGTTTACGCCGTCGACGCCCGCGTCTTTCAGCAAACGAATCGAATCGAGTGTCTTCTTCGCGTCGACGCCTTTCGGCGGCAACACTTCGACGGAAGTCACAAACTCGCCGCATGCGATCTTGCGTCCCCACTTCGATCGCTCTTCCGGCGGAACGACTTTGATGTCCGGCGGCGTGATCTCAACCGCCGTGGCAGCGCCTGACGTGAACGCAATGCTTTGCGCGCGTGGCGATGCGGCTCGCACCGAATCGGAGATCAGTTTGATGTGCGACGGAGTTGTGCCGCAGCAACCGCCGATAAACTTCGCGCCAGCCTGGATGAACCTTTTCGCAAACTTCGACATGTACTCCGGCGAGCACATGTAGAACTGCCGTCCTTGCACATCGCGTGGAAGACCGGCGTTGGGTTGGGCCGACAGCTTCTTCTTCGTGACCTCGCGCATCTTTTCGAGCGCGGTGAGAATGATTGCTGGTCCAACGCCGCAGTTCAGTCCGATCACGTCGGCGCCCCAACTGTCGAGCCGTTCCGTGAACAACTCGGGAGTGGTGCCAAACAGCGTGTTGCCGTCGGTCATGATCGTCATCTGCGCGATGATCGGCAGATCGCAGACTTCGCGCACGGCGGCGATCGCCTGCCGGATCTCTGAAAGGTCGGAGAATGTTTCGAGACAGAAGAGATCGACGCCGCCTTCGAGCAGCGGAATGACCTGGGCTTTGAAGAGATCCTTTGCTTCGTCGAAGGAAGTTGGACCATAAGGCTCGATGCGCAATCCGAGTGGTCCCAGCGCGCCCGCGACGTAGGCGCGATCGCCCGCGGCCTTGCGAGCGATCTGCGCGGCGCGGGCGTTGATTTCGTGGAGACTGCTTTCGAGTCCGTACTGCTGGAGTTTGTAAGCGCTGGCGCCGAAGGTGTTGGTCTCGATGATGTCGGCGCCGGCGCGAATGTATTCGGTGTGAATCTCCTGGACCAGGTCGGGATTGCTCAGGTTGAGCTCGTCGTAACAGCGATTGATATAAACGCCTTTGGCGTAGAGCATGGTCCCCATCGCCCCATCGACGACGTGGATGCGATCGGTGTCGAGAACGTTTCTGAAAGATTCCATACGGTTGCTAAGTAGGCGACGTGTTGTTAACTGGACGACGTGTCGTTAACTGACGACTGATGTTAACTGACGTCCGCAAGCAAAGAAAAAAGCCCCGCGCTAAACAACGGGACTTCAGAACTGCTTGAAGTTGTTTCGGGCTTTTTCTCAGGCGCGCCCGAGCTGTTTAGCTGGTTATTTTACGTGGCCGCAAGTCGCCTTAACTCACCACGTTTTCCATCGCTGCTTATACGCCTGCGAAGCGGCGGCTGTCAAGTTTGAGCCGTCATCCTAGACTTGCGGAAAGGAAAACATTACTACTCTTCCGATATCAGACACGGCGTAGAACGTATTGTTTCCAACTCTAGAGAGGCTGATGAAATTCTCTTGAACGTTGGACCGGTAGATCGGTGTCCAACTTCTTCCGTGATCTTGTGAGTGCAGAATGACACCCACTGTAGTGGCCTTTCGTTTCTCGCTCGCCGACTTCATGTCCATACCGGATGCGAGGATCTCGTCGTTTGACAAGAACGTTGCATCGAAAATTGGAATCAGTGTGAGCTCATAACTCGCCCAAGACTTATCCTTGCCAGTAACGACCAAGTTACCCCAGTAACCTTCGTCTCCAAGAGCACCGGCGATTACGCTGATATTGTTTTCGGTATTCAGGATGAGTTTGTAGTACCCGGTTGATGAGACCAGGCCGTGTGGACGTTCGTCTTCAAAGCGTGCGATGGCTTGCCAGGTAGTGCCCTGATCCAAAGTTTTAAGTATTTTTCCGTGCTTCGTTAATAACAAAATCTGCGTAGACGATAGCCACTGAATATCCCGTCCGGAATCATTGGCAGAGACTCTCGCGCTGTTAAGTGCCGTCTTTAGTGTGTCCGAAATCTCCGTCCAGACCTTGCCGCCGTTGTTTGTCCTCCAAGCTGCTATCTCAACGTATGGAGGACCCTGTTCACGTGGTTGATCAATCATTTTGCTTCCCACGACCAAACCGTGGTTTGCGTCAAAGAAACTGATGTCGTTGATTTTGACTTCCTCGGTCAAGTTAGCCTGTTCCTGCCAGGTGCTACCTCCATCTCTCGTTGCGAGCACTTGAGAAGAATTCCCCAGACCGTAACGTTCTGTTGAGGTTTGTTTTGTAACCGCCAACCAGCCGGTCGCTTCATCTACAAAAAACAACGACGCAACGCGAGATTCATTAGGTGCCTGGAACGGTAACCGGCGCCAGCTGGTTGTTCCATCAGAGGTAATAAACACTGACTTCTCAGTGATGGCCCACCCTGTTTGTTCGTTCACAAACTGCGCCCGCTGAATCAGGCCATCTCTGTCGGCCTGCGACACAATCCGCGATTCTGTTGTCTGAAGGAGCGGATCTTTGGGTTCAGTGACCACCGCCTCGATCGGCTTCAACACACTTACAGCAAGCGTTTGACTACTCACTTCCGCGGACGTTCGTTGGGTTTTGAGGTCGCAGCCACTCAAGGGAAAGAGGAGCCACAGAATAAGGATCGATTTGCAGGTCATTGGTTTACTCAAAAAAAGCGAACAATTGCTTCCGCTTAGTTACGCGGCTTAAGACCGGTGATATTGTAATATTTTCGGCCGACACAATCCTCCATTGCCGGTCCATCATCGTCGTGACCGTCTTTATAGAGACCATTATCTTCAAGCGGGGGATAGCCGTTTACCAGCACCGCCGGCGGCGGGTAATAGGCATTCCGAATCATTGTTAAAGCTGTACCCAGTTCGTGGATCTGTACTCTTTCATGACTAGTCATTCCACGAAAGAGTTCCGGGTAACGCGCTTCCGCCGGTCGCCCGTAATTATCACCACTTGAGAGGTCACAACTCGGGCAACTGTACGTCCAGAAAGGATTGTCGCCAGTCGGATTTCCAAAGTTAGATGTGGCGCCTCGGGCATTCACACTCTTCATATTCTTTATCATGTATTCGGGCGGCGAAGGATCCGAAATGATCGGGAAACTTGAGCCGGTTTGGCCTTTAATCCAGATAATTCCGTTGTAGGAGTCGTCTTTACCGTCAAGTGGAGTGCGCGTCGGTTTGTAGCTGACCATCTTGAACATGGGATACAGTTCGTTGATACAGTCGGCCAAAGCGTTCTTGAGTACTTCTTTATGTATGACATGCGGCGCATTCTTAGTACCAGTCTTTTGCCCGGTCTTTGTCTGGCCCATCCCCAAAACACCGGTTGGCACTTCCTCCTCGTACGGCGAGTTGGAAAACTTACTACCGCTGTCATAATGATATCGGCCATATTGTGTCATGTACCCGGCGTAGCCGTTGACGAACGCTTGAAAGTGTTCGAAAGCGCCACGCGAACCGTCTGGGTTGTTGGCACTTGGATTCCATCGAGGCCCGCAATCGTTATCAGGACACTGAACTGAGTTCTCGTCGCGAATAAACGAACACTCAACTTCAATCCCATCAAGCACACACTTCGAACGCCCACCGCCGGATCCTAAAATGCCCGGCACACTCTTCCCCCCTGGGGCTTCCGGAAGCAGGCCATCCGGATCGGCGCTTCCATCTGGTGGAAACGGATCAACGTCGCCTAGGTTTGCGCCGCCACTATCGAGTGTCGTTCGAGCCCACAAACTGCCGTTCGATAACGTATCAACAAGGTCTCCGGTGATCGGATCCCAGTTGTGCCAGAGAACCGCAGGAGCTCCACTGGGACCAACTTGGCCGATGCGCTCCTCGGCCACAAACACGTGCGTCGTCATCCATGTCGCGGTGTCGTCATATTCGGAAATAGTTTTTCCCCCGAGCACTGTGGAACGCAGCAAGAACGTCCTGCCTCCGAAAGTGGTCGAGAAATGCGTGTTCACATAGAGATGACGTAACACGGAATAATCGACCACTTGCCCATCTCCATCATGCTTTCGTGTATTCACGAAGTCATTAGTGAGCGTATAGCCTGTTCCTTCTTCTATTAAGAAGGATGATCTTTTCTGGGTGCTGCCAATCTCGCGGCCTGCTGCGTCGAAGTTATAGTGAGCACTTTCAAACGGTGGGAAGCCGGCGGGCTCATTACGTGACAGCACATTGCCTTCGGCATCGTACGACCAGCCCGAAACGCGGTTATTAGCGTCGAAGGTTAAAAAGGTGTCCGCGTCGCGCGTCCAAAAGCGGCTATCAACTGCGGTCTGGTTGTCCCAATTATCATACGTGTAGTTATGACGGTATGGCCCATCCGCAGTACCAGCGCTGCCATTATCGACATACTGTCGGGCTTCCACGCCTGAATACGCCGCTTGTAGTCGGTGAGCTACATCGTAACTGTAGGCGCGGTCTTTAATCGGTTCACCGTTCTGGGCGAGTTTGATCATGCCGTCCTGATGGTAGGTATAAGATGCATTTACGTGACCGGTGAGCGAATATGCTTTGACCAGTCCGCGGCTGTTGTAGTCGAAGCTCAGCGTAGTATTGCCTTGCGTTCTGGACTTCAACTGCCCTCCGGCTCGGTATTGTATCTGCGACGCAAACTGCGTTTGTGCTCCCTGAAATCCAACTGCGTTGACGGCTGTAACTCGTCCGGTTTTATCCAATGTTTCCGTAAAGCTCGTACCGGAACGTTCGTCTGTAACTCTCTTCAACACCCCACCGATGCTGTATTCATAACTAAGTCGGAATGTACCGGCGTTTGGCAAACCTGAGAACGTTCGCTCCTCCCAATCCATACGGGAGAGTTGATCATAATGATACGTCGCTGTTCCGGATCCGTCTGACATCGACTTGCGGTTGCCTGCAGCATCGTAAGTAAAAGCCACGCTTGTTGTAGCTGCAACGTTGGCGCCCGCGGGAAGATTGCTGGCATCGTAGGAAATTGTCGAAACTAAATGCCTCCCGTTGTAGCTGAAATTCGCGATAACGCCTCGAGCATCAACTACACTCTGAATCGTGTCATCACTGTAGTAGTTCCAAGTTGTGTGGTCAGAAGACGCGCTGTTGTTCGGATCGACCTTTTGGTTTGGAGAGTGTTGGGACTTTAAGCGTCCGAAGCCGTCATAGGAAATGATGGTGTCTTGAAAAGTCGTGCTTGAGCTTGTTCCGGCATATTTTCTGACGAGTGTTACCTGATCGCGAGCGTTATAAGTTGTAGTGATCGTAGAGTAAACGGTGCCGCCGGTTCCGTTAGGACCGGCGCCATCCCAATTTAGAATCTCAGTCTTAACAACGCGCCCGAGCACGTCCGAATAGATCTTCCTTTGTCGCTTCTTCGTGTCCACTCCAACTTTAGTTCCTTCATCCGTTAGCGTCACGACTTGGCCGCCCGCGCAGCCGCAGCCGGCGTAAGAAGCTGTGCGCGTTGTGGTCTCCGCAGGATTGTTCGTCAGGCTGGGGTTCGTTGTCACCAGCGGACGACCTTTCCAGTCGTATGTTTGCTCGGAGAAGATCCACCCGGCTGATACATCGTCTCCCCTGACCTCCCAGTTGAAAGGCGTGGCGCCGACTACATCGGTCTCGGTGGGATTCGAAGTTTTGAAAACACGACCCATGACGTCATACACCATCCGCTGTGCGCTATAGCCACCATCGCTTCCCGGATGTTGCAGAACACTGGCAATTAAGCGGCCGGCACCGTCTGTGATCCGGAACGAGTGTGCCTCACCCAAGCCGTCCTGAATCGTGGCGTAGGTATCGAGGCGCAACTGCGTCGTAGAGTAAAGAAAACGTGTGTATGCGTTGTTCGTTAAGTTAGTGATCTGTTGCAGCCGCCCGATACTGTCAAAGGTGAAGGTCTGTTCGGGTCCGGGGGTAGCGTCGTTGGGATTGGTGATGTTTGGCCGCGGTGTGCGCTGGTACGTTATGGCGCCGAAGTCAAAGTTGTAATTTGCCCTGGATGAATAGCCATCCGGATCGGTTACTGTCGTGGGATAGGCCAGTGTGTTGCGCGAATTATTTCCGTCAGAGAATGATTCGGTATAGCTGATTTGTATCGAATGATTGGAAGCATCTTTTGAAGAAACGATTGCGCCGGCCGTGTTGTATTTGGTGCTTGTTGTCGTGGATTCGGAGTTGTTGACGTTGTAGCGCTTAACGCTCGAGAGATTCGCGCGGCCAGTAACGAAGCTTGACGAGTAACTTGCGTCGTGTTGGACTGGCGGGTCATTCTCCTGAATTGAATCGCTTTCGTCGTAATTGAATTCTAACTTCGACACCAGCGTTGGTGTGATGGCGTTGACGTCTCCTTCATACAGGAGCTTTTGACTTGGCAACCCCAGAATACGACGGTTCGTGTAATCGCTGCTGTTATTGTACGTGGTGCGCGTGGTGCGCAGGACCGTCGAAGCATCGGCCGCGTATTCGAAGACGTCGCGCGGCAGCCAACAGCTCAGGTTATTGGCAAATGTAAAATGCTGATAAGCAATTGCGGTGCGTGCGCGGTTGCCCGCCGGATCGTAAACATTGGTTTCCAATACGCGCGGATTGAGTAGATAGTCAACGTTGGTATTGTCCTGCGTCCAGGTCGTCTTTACTTTGCGTTGCCAGTTGCCGCCGCTGGACGTTTCCACCAGCGCCGGTAGGCCGCGACGCCACCGCGGCGTGCCGGCCATATCAACGAAATAGATCTTGTTTACGGTGCCATCCGGCTGTGTCACCTCGGTTCGTCTGCCGCTCAAGGGTTGTGATTCGCCCGGCATGGTCCAGGTATCGGGTATTGGACCAGAAAAAGCGGTCACGGCATCTTCGGCACTGGAGATGGTTCCGTTGACGTCGCCGTTCCAATACGTGGCCCAATCGCGACGCTCAGTGAAGCGTGGACAGTCAGCCTGCGCGCTGGTAGGCAACAAGGGTGAGCCCGGCAACTTATAGGCGCGGTAATTGACTACACCCCCATCAGCGGTGATGTAGCTAATTTTCCAAACCTGTCCCCAACCTGTGTGAGCGAAGTCGTAATGCGAGTTGTCAGCCAGTGTGACGCTCGAAAGCGTTTTGATGCTGCTGTTGTTGGCGGGTCCGTTAACAGTCAGACCTGGAAAGTTCGTTTGTATAGTAGTGTCGAGGTACGTAAATCTCGCCCAAGGATGCTCAACTTGATTAGACAACCCCTGGTTCCAGGTCTGCGTGATGGAAGTGAGCAGACCATTGCTGTTGTAGTTGAATCTGATCTGCCGTCCCAGTGTGTCGATTACCTTGTCTAGACGGCCGGAAACGTAATCAATGGTTATGTAGTTACCGTTGCGATCTTTGATCTGCGTACACTTGAATTCGCCGCCGAGCAACACGTAAGTCATTTCCGTGCCGTCAGTGTGGCGCAGTTTCATTTCGTTAGCGTCGAGTAACAGGTGCGACGAGTCCGCTGCTTCGAATAGCAAAGACGAATCGACCTGCCGCAACTCCGTGCGACTGCCGTCACTACCAATCAAAATAAAGCCTTGCTTGCCCGTTTGAGGGTTGTAATGAAGCGGCTGGATGACCGGGAAGCCGAGACGAAAACCGGGACTGGGAAAACCGTTGTCTTCGTCGAACGAGATCGTTGAGTTGTTCCTTGACCAAACTAGCGAGTTGTAAGAAAGCGTCAACCCCAGATCCATTCCCGCACGGCCAGGTAGGGTTACGAGCGGCAAGTTCCAATTGAAGTTCTGTGACAACGGGTTTTCGCGGCCGCCACCAGTCGCGTTCAATGGATCAAGCCGAGAGATCTCACCGCAGCTACTCTCTTGCGGTGCATAAGCTTCTACTTCGGTGATTCGACTATAGCCGTCCACCGAAGCAATTGTGAGTACTCGAATCTTACTGGTTACGATGGGAGAAAAAGTAAACTTGCGCCAGATCTTGTTATTACCGCTTAGACTGCCGTTGGGCACGGTTACCCACGTCGAACCATTCCAGTATTGCACTTCATAGCTGGTCAAGCCCCACAGTGAGAAGATCATTGACTCAGTTGGTTCGGCCGAATTCGCATAGTTGTCCTGCAGTGTAAAAACATCGACTTCGTCGATCGTTTTGACTGATCCGAAATCGATCTGCAGCCAGTCAGGAAACGGCGGTCCAGAGTCGTTCCAACCGCCGCCATTGGTCCAGTTCAAGCTCTTGCGATCGCCGTTATTTGTACCGGCTGGTCCATACCCGGCGTTGTAGCTGTTGGAAGCGCTTGCGACCGATCCCCTCGCCGCCAGGGCCAGGTTGTAACGCGGCGCCGGCGATGGACCAGTCCACGCTTCTACTTCCACGAGACGACTGTAATTATCGGGCGAAGCGTTGGCCAAAACGCGGATCCTGGTAGTGGTGAGTGGTGTAAAGGTAATCTTGCGCCAAACCCGATCGTTGCTGCTTATCGTGCCGCCGCTAATTGTCGCCCATCCGGATCCGTTCCAATACTGCACTTGATAACCAGTTAAACCGCCGAGTGAAAACGTCATTGATTCCGTCGGTTCCACCGGAGTGGTGTAGTTGTCCTGGACCGTGATGATGTCGATCTCGCTGATTGTCTTGCTGCCGTCGAATTGCACTTCCAGCCACGCGGGAAACCCTGCTGCACCAGTGGACCAATACCCGTTCTGCCATGCATAGAGTCCCCGGCGATCGCCGTTGATTGCACCACTCGCAGCGAAGCCGCTAAAGGCAGACGACGCGGTGGCCGTGGCCCCGTTTGCCGCGAGCGCGACGTTCGTTGCTTCAGTGCAGGTGAATGCCGAGGCGGAACTGACAAGCAAAAACGAGAGAATCAGGCCGAAGATAAATTGACAGCGAGGTTTGATATTTAGAGTCACAGTGAAATTCGCAGAACGTGATGAGGTCGACCAAAGAGGTCCAGATCGAGCGCATCATAGTGGCGTTTGGGAGACGGGTCAACGACAATCGGTGAGGATTAGCGAGGATCACGCGTGGGCCAACGCGACAACAACGCAGGTCCACGAGTGATAAATGAACCTTCAGTCAACCATCCCTTACGGGCACGCGCGCGGGACGTCGGCGCTCGAGGCGCCGTACTTCACTCCCACAACAGCCTTCGAGTTGCCCTTCGTCCGAATCGTCACGCCGTAGTCTGCGTTCGCGTAGATCGCCAACTCAGCGTCGTCAGTTTTCGCAGGCACGAACTTGCTCAGATCGAAACCAGCGTCGCTCGCAAGGACCGCGGTTTGTGGTGTGACGTTGATCTCGAGAATCGTACCGGCCGGCACGCTCCAGCCATCCTGCGGACTGCAGTTGCCCTTCGCATAAGTAAACCAAACAGACTCCGTCTTGAGGTTGTAGATGTAGCGGTGTCCGTTTACCTCGCTCGCCGCACCAAACATTTTCTCGACATCAGCACGAGTCGAGCGGAGAGGCACCAACGTCTTCCACGCGTTCGCAGGCGCGGACGTCGAAAGTTGCTGAGCTTGAACAAACAGTTGGACGACGAGGGTGAGCGCGAAAACCAAAGCCGCAATCGTTTTTGCTTTCATGACGACTCCTTATAAGGAAGGACGAACAAGTTGTGGGTGCGATCGGTGCGGACCGCATTCTCATTCACTTAATCGTCGAGTGCAACAACTATCTATTGGCAAGTTTTGCTTTTCGTTTGACCCGTTCAGTGTCCGGTTTTGTTTGTCAGGCTGACTACATTCTCAGAATGACCGGATCACGTGGACCGAATAAGAACATTATTTTCAACAACTTACGGCGAGAAAACTTTAATAAAAAGGCAACTGAAGGGGAGTTCTACCCATCAGAGTCGGCGGTCGTCGCTAACGGCCTCCGATAAAGTTGTGAAGCTGGTACAGCCCCCAAGAGAGGACGTGTGCCGTCCGAAAGCCCAGGTGTGCCTTATGGTCATCGTTAGCATGGAGAAGAATCTGAATGAAGTTGCCCCGGAAGTTGCCCTTAGTTCGTTCCCTGAAGTTGGCCCTCGCGGTCCTTTCGTTTTTCCTCTTCACCAACCTGACTGGTGTGCTGTTCAGTCGAGTGCTCGCGCCTGAAGTAGTCGCGCAACCGACTGCCGTTCTTAGATCAATTCCCGCAGACATTCCAACGTCCGGAACCGAAAGTATCGACCGGCTGATCTTTGAAGCCGCCGAACGTGAAGGCGTCGACCCGCGGTTCATTCATGCTGTGATCTGGCAGGAGTCGAGATACAAAGCCGAAGCGCGATCCCACGCGGGCGCGGTCGGACTGATGCAGTTAATGCCTGCCACTGCTGAACGTTTCGGTTGTCACGATCGAAACGATCCCGCCTCGAACATCGAGGCCGGCACGAAGTATCTCTCATGGCTGTTGAAGCGTTTTTCCGGGAACGTCGAGCTCGCACTCGCCGGCTACAACGCTGGTGAAGGCGCGGTGGACAAGTACGACGGCATTCCACCGTACGAAGAGACGCGCAACTACGTAAAGATCATCTCCAAGCGCTACGGTAAAACGTTTCACCCGGTGCTGCCTCCGGCACAAGCCGCGGATGCTTTTAACCTCCATAATGGACCCGATGTCGCGATAAGCGAATAAACCCCTTCGAATTCGTGTAATCCGTGGTCTGGAACCGCGGATTACACGCCTCTCTTCTTGACAGTCCTGCCTGCTTTTGGCTGAATGCTCACGGTCTTTCCCGTTTTTATACCGCTGCAACAGAGGAACTCACTTTATGAGCACAGCGCAAGAAGTGGCTGTACGCCCTACAGCCGCTGACGATCGCAGCTTCTTCGGCCACCCACGAGGGTTGTCTACTCTGTTTTTCACGGAGATGTGGGAGCGGTTTTCGTTCTACGGAATTCGACCGTTGCTGATCCTTTTCATGACAGCGGCGATCACTAGTGGTGGGTTCGGTTTTGAACGAACATACTCCAGTGCGATCGTCGGTATCTACGCCGCCAGTGTTTACCTTTCGTCCTTACCCGGCGGCTGGGTGGCAGACCGGTTGTTGGGCTTGCGTCGAGCGATCATGCTTGGTGCAGTCCTGATCTCGGCTGGCCACATCTCCATCGGGCTCTCATCTTTCGCACACTCAAAAGCTCCGTTCTTCGTGGGTTTGGTTCTGATTGTTTTGGGAACCGGTCTTCTCAAGCCCAACATCTCCGCTATCGTCGGTGACCTGTACCCCGAAGGCGGTGCGCGCCGCGATGCCGGATTCTCTATCTTTTACATGGGCATCAATACCGGCGCCACGGCCGGATTTCTGGCGACCGGGTTACTCGGCGAAAAAGTCGGCTGGCATTGGGGTTTTGGTATTGCCGGTGTCGGAATGCTCCTGGGTCTCATCTGGTTTGCACTGCGGGCTGGACCAACTCTTGGTGACCTCGGCCTGGACGTTACGCGCCACCCGGATCCGGTGAAACAGGCACGCCAGCAAAGGATGATGATACTGGGGCTGGCGGGCGGACTCGGCTTGCTGGCGCTGGTAATAATCCTCGCTGTGACGGGCACAATCACTCTTAATCCGGTGGTGATCGGGCAGTACATGCTCTATGTGCTGGTCGGAACAGCCGTCCTTTATTTCGCCGCTCTTTTCCTCCTCGGAGGTCTAACGACGGATGAGAAAAAGCGGCTTGTCGTCATCGCCGTATTGTTTGTGTTTGCCGCGGTGTTCTGGTCAGCCTTTGAGCAGGCCCCCACATCGTTGAATCTCTTCGCGCAGGACTTCACGGATCGCTATATCTTCGGATGGGAAGTCCCGGTGATCTGGTTTCAAGCCGCCAATGGAATATTCATCGTCCTTTTTGCGCCGCTCTTCGCGTCACTCTGGCTCACGCTGGGAAAACGAGGAGCGAACCCGCCGAGTACCGCAAAGTTTGCAATCGGGCTTCTGAGTATCGGTGTAGGATTTGCGATCATGATCCTGGCTGCAAACATCGTCGTTAATAGTGGCGGGTCAATTAAAGTGTCACCTTTGTGGCTGATTGTCAGTTACTTGTTCCAAACTTTCGGCGAACTGTCTTTGAGTCCGGTGGGTCTGTCGTCGATGACCAAGCTGTCGCCACGCAAGTATGTTGGGCAGATGATGGGGATTTGGTTCCTCGCCAGTTCAGTGGGAAATCTCATCGGCGGTCTGGTAGGTGGCAACGTCGATCCCGAAAAATTGGACCAGATGCCAAAGCTATTCATCGCAACGACAGTGACGCTCATTGGTGCGGCCGTGCTTCTCGGCCTGATGGTGCCATTCATTAAGAAGTTGCTTCCGAACGAAGACAAACTCGCAGGAGATTAAACGTTGCTCAGTCGCTTCTATTTTGCGCTGGCGTTCGTGCTGGCGCTTACAGTTTCCGCTCAGGCCCAACAAAAACTACTCACCATCGACGACATTTTCGATCCGGCGAAGCGTGTCAACTTCAACGGCACGACGCCTACGATTCGCTGGCTCAAAGACGGCAATCACTATTTGCAGACCAACGACAGTTCGCGCCGCGAGGTGCCGCGGTTGCAAAAGGTGAACGCCGCGACGGGTGAGGCGACGCCGTTTTTCGACGCCGCGAAAATGCAGGCTGCATTTGCGGCGTTGCCGGGTGTGAGTGCCGCGGATGCGCGTCAACTCGCCGGGCGAGGGAATTACAACTTGAACCCGGCTGAAACAGCAGTGCTGATCAACTGGGCCAACGATCTTTTCTACTACGAGTTGGGCAGCGATCGCGCGATCAGGCTGACGAGCACGCCGGAACCGGAAGTCGGCGAGGGATTCAGTCCCGACGGGCGCATGGTCAGCTTCGTTCGCGAGAACAATCTTTACGTTGAAGACCTGGCCCAGCAACGACGCGAGCGCGCGTTGACGCGCGACGGCAGCGCGAAGATTCTCAACGGGCGTTTGGATTGGGTGTACCAGGAAGAGTTATACGGGCGCGGAGACTTTGGCGCGTACTGGTGGAGCCCTGATTCAACGACGATCGCTTTTCTGCGGTTTGACGAGACGCCGGTGCCGGAGTTTACGGTCGTCGATCACATTCCTTATTACCAGAACGTGGAGGTCACGGCTTATCCGAAGGCCGGCGCTCCGAATCCGATCGTGAAACTCGGCGTTGTGAATGCTGCCGGTGGTGATATTCGCTGGGTCGACACGTTTAAGTATCCACCCGAAGACTTGCTGATCGTGCGCGTCGCCTGGACGCCGGACAGCGAGCAGGTCGTGTTTCAGGCGCAGAACCGCGAGCAGACGTTTCTCGACGTCAACTTTGCCGACGCTCGTGACGGGAAGTCGACAAACATCATTCACGAGACTTCGAAAGCGTGGGTTGGGATCAATGAAAACCCGATCTGGTTGAAAGATGGATCGTTTTTATGGGCCAGTGAGCGCAACGGTTGGGAGCATCTTTATCACTATTCCGCGGATGGGAAGTTGTTGCGGCAGGTTACGGACGGCAAGTGGGAAGTGCGAACGATCGAAGGTGTCGATGAAGAGAATGGATTTATTTACTTCACGTCGACGCAGCACAGTCACATCGCGCCGCAGGGTTATCGCGTCAAGCTCGACGGCACGGGACTCACGCGTCTCACAACAGGCGAGGGAACACATCGAATCGATCTGAGTCCTGCAAACAACTACTTCGTCAACGTTTGGAGTGATTTGAACACGCCTTCGCAAGTGCGTCTTTACGATGCCGGCGGAAAGCTTGTGCGCGTGATCGCCGAAAACAAGGTCGACGCGTTGCAGCAGTACAAACTTGGCGCGGCGGAGTTGCTTCAGGTGAAGACGCGTGACGGCTTCGTCATGGAGGCGATGATGATCAAGCCGCCTGATTTCAATCCGTCGAAGAAGTATCCGGTGATGAGTTTTACTTACGGTGGACCACACGCGCCGCAGGTGCGAAACGCGTGGGGCTCGACCACGTACATGTGGCATCAAATGCTCGCGCAAAAGGGATACATCATCTGGGTCTGCGACAATCGCACCGCGAGTGGTAAAGGTCTCGAATCCACTTGGCCCGTTTACAAGAACTTCGGCGAGCTCGAGTTGCGCGATCTCGAAGATGGCGTGTCGTGGTTGAAGACGCAGCCTTACGTCGATGGGGCGCGAATCGGTATTTGGGGCTGGAGTTATGGCGGCTTCATGACCAGCTACGCGTTGACGCACAGTCAGTCGTTCAAGATCGGCATCGCCGGCGGCAGTGTGACTGACTGGCGCGACTACGACACCATTTACACCGAGCGCTACATGGGCACGCCGCAAAACAATCCCGAAGGTTATCGGAAGAGTTCGCCGGTGAACGCGGCGAAGAACCTGCATGGAAAGTTAATGCTGATTCACGGCGCGATCGACGACAACGTTCACATGCAAAACACGATGCAGTTCGTCTACGAGTTGCAAAAGGCAGGCAAGCAGTTCGACCTGATGCTCTACCCGAAGCAGCGCCACGGCGTCACCGATCCACTGCTGCTCAAACACATGCGCCAAATGATGACGGACTTCATTGTGAAGAACTTGTAAGTTGTGTTTCAGTTGGGCTGGCCGCTGATTGTTGTTATGCTTGGCTCTCAGGATCGGAGGTACTGTTGTGAGCACTCAGTTCGATCGAATTGTTGCCGACGCGATGAAACTGCCGTTGAGAGATCGTGTTCGCCTGGCTCAGCAATTAGTTTCAACCATCGACGACCAGACTGATACGGACGTCGAAGGACTTTGGTTTGACGAGGCCGAGCGCCGTCTGGAAGAACTTCATACCGGTAAGGTCGAAGGGATTGACGCAGATGAGGCGTTCAGGCGGGCCCGAGAAGATCTGACCCCATGAAGGTTGTCTTTCATCCTCACGCCTACGATGAAATGCTGGAGTCCTCGCGTTATCTGGAAGTTAAGAATTCCGGGCTCGGCTTAGATCTACTCGATGCAATTCAGGAAGCAGTTCGGCGGATCACAAAGTTCCCTGAATCAGGCTCGTTGGAGCGCGCCAATATGCGTAAAGCGCTCGTCCGCGGATTTCCTTTCACCCTCCTGTACGAGGTTCGACAAGATCATCTCTTCATTGCAGCCGTAATGCACCAGCATCGCAAACCGGGTTATTGGGCAAGCCGGATGTAGGACCTACGGCGCGATCAACGGCGCGAATTTCATTGGCGGCGCGGCGAGGTGGGTGGCGGTGACGGGTTGGCCGCGTAGGAATTCCATCATCCCTTCCAGGATCTTTGGCGAGGAAAGAAAGAGTGGGTCGCTGTGGACCGCTCCGTCGATGATGATGTGAGCGCTGGTGGCGAAGCCTTTTCGGTACTCTTCGGCGTTGCTCACCGGCGTCCGCGCGTCCAGCGTTCCGCTGATGAACAGCACCGGCACGTTCGACTTCAACGGTGAACGAAACTCGTCGCCGAGATCCGGCGCGTTCCATTCCTCACACACATCCGGAAACGGAAAGTTGGAAATATCTTCAAGCAAAGTCGCTTTCGCTTCGCGCGCGATCTGCTCGCGCCGCGCGGCTGTTTGCCCCGAAGCGCAATCCATCATGTAACTCATCGCCGAGCCGATCCCCTGGCGAGATGTGTTCAACCACACCTGCGCCGGATTCGTGAAATCACCTTTCGACGCGCGATAGAACAGCGCGGGAAAAGTCGCCGTAGCAGTCGTCCCGATGTTGTTCGCGACAATGTACTGCAGCACAAACTTATTCACCGTCACGCGAACCTTTTGCTTTGTGCGCTGGTCCGTGATCTCAACAACCTCGGGCTTTGCGTCCAAACGATCGAATACCGACTTCATCAGGCCTAAGAAGTCCGGAATCTCTTTCCCGATCTGCGGGTCGGCTTTGATCACGGCGGCGAGATCCTCCAGATGTTTCTGAACGTTGCCCGGTAACTTATACGTGTGATCCGGACCTTCGACGCCTGCGAGCATCGCGCGGCTGATGCTTCGCGGATGTCGTCGCATAGTTGCGAAGGCGAGGTGAGTGCCGTAGCTGATGGCCCAAAGACTGATCTGCGGAACACCGAGCGCCTTCCTGAGATCGTCGAGATCGTCGGCGCTTTCGTTGCTGTTGTATCCAGTGAGATCGACACGCTGGAGATCACGCCAGTAAGAGGCGCAGCCCGCCGCGTTCTTCCGCAATTCTTTGATCGCGAGGTCTCGCGAGGGAGCAACGTCGAGGGGCATCGCCAATCGCTCGTAGCAGCCCAGATTCGGTTTCGAGTAACCAGTGCCACGTTGATCGAACGCGATCACATCGGCGATTTCGCGCAGCGCCATGAAGAGTGGAAACCGAGAATCGTAGGCGGCGCCGATCCCGGATCCGCCTGGTCCACCGGCAAGGTAGACGATCGGCGGCCCGGGATTTTGCGCGGTGCTCTTGAAGCGCACAAACGCGAGTTCGATCAAGTTGCTCTGCGGATCGCTGCGTTTCTCGGGTACGAGCAGCGTCCCGAATTCCGCGGGCGTCTTCTCGCCTTTGCTGTTCTCAAAACTGTAAGGCTTTATCTTCAGCGTCCCGGCTTTTTGCTGGGCCATGATCGACACATTCGAGAGACAGAGAGCAAAACACAGGCTGGTTAACGAGCGGACACACTTCGACAGCGACATACGCGATGCCTCCTTCTCAATCTCTTTGGTTTTTGACTATCCTTCGATCTCGTCGATGGCCCAGCGCACTTTCGCGCGCACGTCCGATTCGGAGTCGTTGAGCGCTTGTTGCAGCGACGGCAACGCGCCGGCGTTTCTGATTTCGCCGAGCGCTTCGGCTGCCGCGCTACGCACTTCGGCACGCGCATCCGTCAGCAGTAAGTTGCCGAGCGCGGCGACGGCTTTGTCCTCTTTCATTTCATTTAGCGCCCCCGCCGAGAGACGACGTACACGCCAGTCGGAATCAGACAGCGTGGCGATCAGCGTGTCACTTGCGCGTCTGTCTCGGAGTTCACCGATGGCGCGAGCCGCTGCCATACGCACCCACGCGTCCGCGTCGGTGAGTAACGTGATGAGTTGCGGAACGGCGGCGCCACGCTCGTCAGGCAACATGTTGGTCAGTTCGCCGATGGCCCACGCAGCGTTCCGACGTGTTGCGGCATTTGAGTTATCGAGTTGGTTGACGAGCGGCGCGAACGCCGGACGGCCCATTGAGGCGAGTGCGAGTGCTGCTTGTTCGCCTGGCGAAGGGTGTTTGAACGTGTCGAGCGCGGGACTCCAGCGGCCGTTCCAGCATTTGAGCGGTTCAGTCGTTCGCTCGTCTCCGAGCATCGCGATCAGCGAGGGAATCGCTTCTGTATCTCCGGTCCTCGTCGCTTCGCAGGCGGCGAGCGCGAGATCCTGCGCACCGCCCTGTTCGCGTGGAGCAGGTGAGTTGACGCGCTTCGTCACAGGAACCGGATCCTGGTCTTTGCGCGCCGTCACCGGCTCATTAAATACCGACGGAGCTATCGGTGCGCTCTGAAGCGGTGAACGCAGCGAGAAACCGAAAGCGGATCCGAAAAGTGACGCGAGGCAGAGCGTCGCGAGCACCCCGGTTGTTATCAACCGTCCAGCCCAACTGCTGAACGCCGTTCGCTTGTTTTTCAACAGCTGAATCCTTTTCTCGAGCATTCGCCCGTCAAAAACGCTCAACATGACAGCCGCAGGTGCGGGAAGCATTGCAAGATCGGCGGCGCGCAAAAGCGATCGCGCGTATGTTTCAGCGCTCAACACGTGGCGTGTTACGACTTCGTCGCAGGCCAGTTCTCGTTCGCGCTCGATCTGTCGTCTGATAAGAAACGTGAGCGGATGAAAAGCGAGTGGCAGCGAAACCAGTTCGCAAACCAGCTTCGCGAGAAAGTCTCGACGGCGAACGTGGGCCATCTCGTGCGCGATGACCGAGAGCAGTGTTTCGTCGTCCACGTCGCGATAGAAAGAGTCGGGAAGGACGATCAAAGGGCGGCGTACACCTAACGTGTAAGGAACGCGGGCCGACGACGATCGTGCGAGTTCAACTCTTTCGATTCCAAACAGCGTCTTGCACTGTTTCATCGCGGCGATCGCCGATTGACTCAATCCGTCGAAACTCACCGAGCGGTGGAGTCTCTCCTTCGAAATCCAGAGTCGCACGAACCTGAGCGCGGCAAGACTCAGGAAGAGTAGATACGCGACCGTAATGATTCGCATGTTGCCTTGTGTTGCGCTGACAACTACTTGCGAGCTTCGTCGGCGCGTGTGATTGACTACGGCCTCATTGTCGGCCGCGTCGTCGATAATTTGATGTTGCGACACCACCGGAGTTTCTAACGTGGTCGAAGGCACGGCCGTGATCATCGGCGCAACGAAACACAAAACCAGCGCCGCAGTCCACACGATGTATCGATAATGCGCGGAGCAATTTTTCAGCAGGTACGTTCCGAGCGCCGCAACCGCGCAGATCGCCAGGACCTGCCAGGCGGAATTCACGAGAAAGTTCAGAATGAATTCGCTAATGCTTGTCATCGCTTTCCTCCTTGTCGAGGAGTTCGTGGAGACGTTGCAATCGTTCGGGGGTGAGGTGTTTTTCCTGGAGTAGACTGACGACGAGTCCTTCCGCGGATCCGCCGAAGACGCGATCGACAAACTCACGCAGCGCCTGTCCCGTAAACTTGTTGCGACTCACCGCCGCCCGGTAAATGTATGCTTTGTCTTTGAGGATTCGCTTTACGCGTTTCTTGCGATGAAGGACGGTGAGCATCGTCTGCACCGTCGTGTAAGCAAGTTCCCGCTTCAACTCTTTCTGAACGGTCTGGACGTTGGCCGGCCCTTTTTCCCAAAGAACCTGCATGATCTCCAGCTCCAGCGGAGTCATCTGATCGCTTTTCTGACGTGGCATAGTCGCATACCTACTAAGACTTTAGTTGTATGTATCCCACTTCGCCTCGTCGTGTCAACTAAAACTTTAGTTGGTTACTTGATGATCCTGAGAATGACTTCATTGGCCAAGTGAGGTTAGGTGCTTAGCATCGAGAACTTATACAACAATCTCCAAGTACGCGGTCGCGTGTACCCGTCTTTATTTTGAGACATATGCATGATTTCGGCGTGTTAGCTGAGGAAGTGGCCGAAGTCGAGTCGAGCCCCCCTGCTTGTCACTCACAACAAGCAGGGACTCGTCGAAGGTGTAAAGTACGAACGTTTAGGCGTCGTTCTCATCAACGCGATCCGAGAGCAGCAGGCGCAAATCGAAGAGCTGCGCCGGATCGTCTCAACGCTTGAACAGCAGAACAAGACGTTGTTGGCACGCGGTCGAGGCAATCAATAGTGTCTTACGGCATCGATGGGCCACCCGAGCCGGTGCCCTTCATCATCTCGTCGCGCTTCGCTTTGAACTCCGATCCCGCCTTCCATTCGGGATACTTGTCAGCTTGCGCGACGCGGTATCCGATCATCGTCAGCAACTGCGCGTCGTCGACGGCTCCGGTGAGATCCCAGTCAGGTTTAACCTCGTCGGTAACTTTGTGGTAGTCCTTGCTTTCGTATTCGTCGCGCTTTTGTTTGCTGAACGTTGCGTCTTTGCCTTCGTATTTAGTTCCCGCATCAGTGTAGAGCGCCGGAACACCTTGTTTCGCAAACTCGAAATGATCCGAGCGGTAGTAAAAACCTTTGTCTGAGTCCGGATCGGGATTAACTGTGCGCTTCTGTGAGCTCGCAGCGTCACGCAGCAGATCGATCAACGTACTGTTGTCGTCGCCCACCATCGTGATGTCGGTAGTCCTGCCCCACTGATTAACGCCATCCATGTTGATGTTCGCGAGCGTTTTGTTCAGCGGATACAGTGGATTCTCAGCGTAATACTTCGCGCCGAGTAACCCTTTCTCTTCAGCCGTCACTGCCAGAAACAAAATGGATCGTTTAGGCGGCGTCGGGAGTTTCGTGAATGCTTCAGCGATCTCGAGCATTGCGGCAGTGCCGGATGCGTTATCGAGCGCGCCATTGAAAATCTGATCGCCGGCGAGTTTCGGATCGCGACCGAGATGATCCCAGTGTGCTGTGTAGATAACGTACTCGTTCTTCAGCGCCGGATCGGATCCTTCGAGTTTGCCGATGACGTTATTCGAATTGATCTCACGTATCGTGTTTTTGACCGACATGTTTGCCTTCGCATTGAGAGCGACGGGCTTGAAGTCTTTCGAGAGCGCGGCTTTTTTCAGTGCGTCGAAGTTTTGGCCGCTCGCGGTAAACAACTCCTTCGCGCGATCGGTCGTGATCCACGATTCGACAGCAGGGCGTCCCATGTTCTTGTCCGGCTGCTGGACATCAAAGTTCTCGCGAGACCAACTACCGGAAACAACTTCAAAGGGATAACCAGCCGGCCCGGTTTCATGAATGATCACGGCGGCAGCAGCGCCTTTTTGCGCGGCGATCTCGTACTTGTAGGTCCAACGACCGTAATACGTCATCGCTTTGCCTTTGAACATCTTGTCGTCGAGTTTCGAGGCATCGGCGGCGTCCGGAACCTGCGGATCGTTGATCAGCATCACGATCGTTTTGCCGCGCACGTCCAAACCCTTGTAGTCGTCCCACCCATACTCCGGCGCCACTACACCGTAACCAACAAACACCATGTCGGAATTTTCAACCTTCGACTCAGGAACGAACCGCCGCGACACGGCAACGTAGTCTGTCGGAAACGCGAGGTTCATTTGCTTGCCCGCGACTGTGAATGACGCCGTCGGCGCGCCGGTAAATCCGACGAGGGGAACTTTCTGAACATAAGTGCCATCCGGATTGCCGGGCTTCAAGCCGAGGCGTTGATACTGTTCGGTCAGATACTTGACGGTAAGTTCTTCGCCTTTCGTTCCCGGACCGCGCCCTTCGTACTCATCCGCCGAGATGGCTTTCGTGTGTTGCATGATGCCGTCGGCGGTGATTGCGTCAAAGGCGGGCTTCAAATCAGCCGAGGCTGAACTGTCGGCTGCACCGGAGTTTAGGTTCGACGTGGTCGGAGCGGTCGTACACGCGAGTGCAAAAGTAAGCACCGCCGCGCACGAAACGACTGCATAGATGCGCTTCTTCATATTGAGTAGCTCCCCAATTGCGTTGTTGGATTTTGATGTAATGTTTTCTATGCGAAACGTGTGCACAAGTCAAACTAAGACTGGCGTCTTAATCTCCATCTGCATCGCTCTGGTCCTCCGCGTCTCTGCGGTTTATGTTTTGCCGTTCTTTACCGCAGAGTCGCAGAGGGACGTGGAAAGTTTCGACGCTCCCCTGGATCGAACGACGTTTCTCTCCAGCGCGTTGCCCGCGTTCGTGTTACCGAATCTCGGCGTCGCGGATTACAACGCGCTGCAAACGAATCTCGTTTATCGCGGCAACCGCAAGCTGTTTGCGTCGCTGAGTTACACGCTATCGAAAGCCACGAACACGACCGAACCTGACGGCAACGGCGTCAATCCCAACCAGAGCATTATCACGCGTCTCGGTGAAGAAGAACGTGGACCAAGCGTGGTCGATCAACGTCATCGCGGCGTGGTCCAGTTTCATTATCGCCTGCCGTGGAACTTCACCGCGGGTACGTTGGGAATGTTTGCCTCGGCGCGTCCGATCAACGCGACGACGGGAGTCGATAACAACGGCGCGCGAGAACTGATTTTTAAAAACACCAAGTGCGGCATTCCTGACCACTGTTGAGATGATGGTGGCGTGAGCGTTGCGGCATTTGACCGCAGATCTGTTCTACGCGACTCCAGTTTGTTCAATACAGTAATCGACAGGCTGGCTTATAAGACCTGCCGTATAAGACTTAATCAGGAGGTAATAACGATGAAAACGAAAACGGGCGTTAAAGCCGGCAACTCAACTTATTTTGTGGAATGGATTCCGAATAACTAGAGAACCCGCAGTAACGCAAAGACAAAGGGCCGCTGGTGATCACTTCCAGCGGCCTTCTACGCAAACTGTAGGTTGTGTCCCAACGCCTATCGTCTCATAGTCAGACAGTCCTTCACCGGCGTAATTCTGACGGGAACTACATCGACGCAACATCTCCGAGAGGATTTATGGGTCTTTCGGCTCCGGAAAGTGAAAGGTAGACCAAAACCTATCGGGACGATTAACTCAAGATTGTTCAAGCTTGCCGGCTATTCGGCGTCAGGACAGCCCGCGCAACCTCCCTGGCATTGCTGCACGCATGAGTCATAAATCTTGCAGCAAACTACCGTGGTGCCATCGCATTGAAAGAACCTGTCCAGACACCTTTGGCAGCAAGTTGATTGTGGACTTGCTGCTGGAACGAGTAGTGCTGTCAGGCATATCAACAATGCGGTTAACACCAGCATTCGATAACGCAATGATCCAAATCTCCTCGAATTTGTCATCGGTGCGATCCTCCCTGCGGCTTGTAGGCTTTTGAGAGGGATATATCATCATGAGCCAGATTCGCAAAGTTTTTTTCATTGGCTGTTCTTGTCGCATCGGTGCTTTGTCCCACTTCTCTCTCCTGGTGTTTCTGATTAATGCGAGAGTGTTGCGGAAACAAACTTCATCAAGACCGTCGAGACTGTAGGAAACTTAACGATGTCCATTACAATGGCGAACTCAAAACCGTTAACGTGAATTCAGGAGGAATCAAGGATGACGCTGAAGGAGTTCTATTTAAAATGTGCAAAGGCGGAGTTTCCGGTCTTTCTCAAAGTACTTAGGGCGTTGCCCAAAGACCTTAGCTACAAACCGCATGAACGTTCGCCCTCGGCCGAGCAACTCGTCTGGACCGTGACGTATGAAATGAAAGCGTTAATCGATGTTATTGATACGGGCAAAGCCGACTGGGAAAACATTGCACCGCCGGGTCTGGATGAGATGATCGCGATGTATGAGAAGTGGTCGGCGGAGATACTCGAGAAGGTCGCTGCGCTCGACGATACAGCCGAGCAGAGGAACGCACAGTTTCTTTACGGGGGACAGGTCGTGATGGAGAAACCAATGATGGAGTTGATTTGGGACTTCATGTTTGACGCGATCCATCATCGCGGGCAGTTGAGTGCCTATATCCGACCGATGGGCGGGAAGGTGCCGTCGATCTATGGACCATCGGCGGACGATCCCGGGATGTAATCCGTGATTGACGATGAAGATCTTCGCAGGCGCGAGCTCACGCCTGGATCTGGCGTGAGCTCACATTTTTTAGGCAGAACACCGGCTCGAATTGCTCTCCACGCGATGCTGTTCGCGGCGCTATTAAACTTCCCGCGCAAAGAATGTCGCTCCTACTTAAGTGATGTGGTCAGGACTATCCCCATACAGTAGCAGCTGAGGAATCTGGTGAAAGGTATAGCCTCCTGTATCGGAGGTCAAATCTTTCATGAAGAGCCAGACCATATCGAACCGATCACTGGGCCACTTTCCCGTCGGAACCGGTTTTTTATTGTTTGGGCTAAGCGGTATCAGCGCGGCCAGGTTTGGTATCTGTCCATGCGGCCAACTGATGAGCACTGCTCCTTCGCAGCTTAAGACCGATGCCACCACGCCCGTCGGGCCGTCCAGGTTATCTTTCTCAAAACTGAAGTTTCCTATCAAAGAAAGTTTGCTGAGCAGCGGCGTTATGGTTTCCTCGGGCCGATTACCTTCGGGGTCTGAACTAGCGCTCGCATAAATAAATTGGGGAGTCTCAAGACGAGGGTCTTGCATTGGCCCTCTGGCTGGTGCGAAAAGAGCTACCAGCGCGCCTGCCCTCTGCCAGCCCTGGACAATCAAAGAGTCGTTGGAGACAACTCCGTTTATATCTACCCCATTTGGAGGGGGAGTTGGTGGCGGCTTCTCCGCATGGCGGATAATCATGATTTTGTTCGGGTTCTGGGTCATTTGTTTATCCTCCTTAAAGTTGTCTTATCCGGTTCCGTATAAAGTCGGCTTTCCTAAAAGACCTGCTGTCTACTTAGGCGCAAAAGACGTCACGCGGTGTACATGCCAATCGCGGTGCATTCAGGTTGTTGTCAGTTAGGAGTATTTGCCAGTTACCGGCAGAGACGCCGCGTGTACGTGGAACGGCTATCATGTGAGCTTCCTTTGCCGTGGAAGTCAGGAAGAACGAGGCGCACTCTATTACAGGGCTGTCAGAGAAAGCAATGCAAGAAGGCGGACCACATTTGTGCGGGCTGATGGTAACTGGCAGTCCTACCACGATCAATTTCTTTTGATGCCAACGTCAGAAATGCTCAGTTTCATCCAACTCGGGACAGCGGTGTAAACGATCAAGGCAACGCTGTGCAGGGATTCCGTTTGCATGCCGTTGTTAGGTGGATGTTGCCTCGTCAGGCAACACGCATTCGGCAATCTCTTTAACTCTCGCATTGTGATACCACTTCGCTGTTCACTGATCGGAACTAAGCCCCGCTCGCGCCTCTCGCTCTTCGGGGGCAATAACATCGTACCAACGCGGCGCGCCCGCTCCGAAGCTCATCGGCGGCTCATCGTGCCACTCACCACAGACTGTGCATTTGTACCCGTCGATGTTTATGAATCCGCCTTACTGGCACTCCTACGCCATCGACTTTTGTGCCAACCGGCCCTTCCCAGCCATGAACTAAAGGTTCTCTTCGGTTCTCAATGATAGCTCCACCATTCTTTCCAGAAGCTGGTCTGGCGGTAGACTTACGAAATTTTCACGGCCCAACTTTCTAATTGACTCTCCCATGTGTTCGGTCGAAGCGAAGGCCGGATTGGCGAGTATGCAGAGGCTCGGGCTCAGCCTTCGATTGAAGCGTGCGGGAGATTAGTTTGTTTAGAACAAAAGTCAAATACTTGAAGTCTTGAACGATTCTATTCGTAAGGTTTTTGCGACCACGTAATACTTAAGGCCACCGTCGCAGGTGGCCTCTTTCTCGATTCTAATAAAGGGAAAGTGCTCCCCACACTGGACAATCTTCGCAGCTTTTTGACCACCACCTCAGACGTGCTCAATTTGTTCCAGCAGTGGGGAGAACCGTCCCACATCTGCCAGTAAGTGCGGACGGTTTAGATTCTACACACTGTCCTCTGGTAGACGGGCCAGAACCCCTTCACCGACAGGTACTACGAATGCCGCTCAGCGCGGCGCCGTCCGACGCCGCGTGCCAATGAATTGTGCATTCGCCAACATCTCTCACGCCTAACGCCAGGCATCACCGCCGCGCACACAACAAAGAACCACTGAACCTACCGGACGAAAGCCGCGCTATCGCGGTCGGGTGCATGCCGTTGTTGGCTGGCGGGTAGTGGGAATAATGCTTACCCGATTACAGTGGTATCATCTCCACCGCGATTGATCGGGATAGCTTCCCGTTTCTGTCGTTGGTCAAATAACAACTCGGTCGAGTTTTCCGTTACCGACGCCCGCGCCGATCGTGGCGGAAGAGCGACTGGATCATTCGCCGGCATCATCTGGGGTGCGCCCGACGGCAATTGATGGCGTGGTTTCTTCGGATTTAGGGCACGATGGAGGACTAACATCCCATAGAACAAAGTAAGCCAACCTGCAATTTCACCGAGTACCAGAATTGCCCATCCCGCTTTAATCCCTTTCGGATTACCGAACAGGATCAAAGGCAGCGCCAGCAACAAGATGCCAAACACGAGGCTCACGCCCGTGATAATAGCTCTGTGTCCGGTGCGCGCTTCAGCGTTTAGCCGTAGCACTTCGAGTTCCGCAGGTTCGCCGCCGGTATTCGGCACGCCACACACGCGACAAAAGCGCGAATCGCCCGTGTTATTTGCACCGCACGCCACGCAGACGCTTGACACGGGGCGTTGGCTGGCAAGGGCAACGATGGCGTCCACCTCGCGCTCGATTGTGTGGTGGTCGCCTTGATACATCGTCGAACTCATCACTTCATAGTCGAAGACAGCGAGCGTTGAATTGGCGGTCGAGTGGCGCAAGGCTACGGTCAGCTTAATGGATGCGTTAAAGATTTTACCGATGACTTTTCGCGTCCCGCTCCGTTTAGCTTGGAGCGGCTGCTCACTGAGCACACGATAGTCAAGTCTCTCAAGGGCGGGTATGAGGCGTCGCTTCACGCTCTCGGCATCACCGATAAGCACCCTTTTTGTATGGTGCTCGGCATGGACAACTCCGCCACTTACGTCCGTCGCCGCGATAAATTCTGACATTCAATACCTCCATCCGCTAAAGCTAAACACTTGACTTACGCTGAAGTGAATGCCCATGTTCTTCTACTCAATAAATTTTAGTTTGCTGTAACATCACGCGAAGCCGCCCACCGCGGGGTGCCTGTCCTTGTAGGCCGGCTTTGCCACAGACATAGCGAACTTGGTGTCGACGACTCGCTCCTGATTGGTCTGGGCGTCGGTTGGATGAGCGAACACCAGCAGCGACGTTATCGGCACGAATACACTCGCCGCGTTTCGTTGCAACCGAACGATTCTGCATGCCTATAACTTTGAGCTTCTTTATGCAGTGGGAGTCAGGAAGAACACGGCAGAATTTTCTACACTCCGTTAGAGAAAACAAAGCACAGGGCAGATCACATCAGGGGTTCTTTCGAGAAGCCCGTCCTCAACATTCTAACTCCCCAAACTCGTCCAATTCCGCTCTGCCAAGCTTCCCCACACTGGACAATCTTCGCAACTTTCTGCTGACCACGGCCACAGAAGTGCTCAGTTTCTTTCAACAGCTGCGAGAAACGCCCTAAATCTGCCAGTCACGCCAAGTCGCGAGCATTGCGCATAAGCGCCTAAGAGTACAGCGATAGCCCACAGTGGAGAATCTTCGCAACTTCTCTTGACGCCCGCCAGAGATGCTCAGTTCTTTCAGCAGTTGTAAGTACATTAGATGCCTAATGCTCAGCCTTTTTTGGCTCATCAGCCTTTTTAGGATTAACCATAACCCGAATGAGTGCACCAAACATTCCACCGAGCGCGAGGTAGACTATGGTGCTGCGCGCTCCGAAATAAAGAAAATAGCTATATGTGACTGTCGACGTTGCCGCGGTAAGAATCATGACGAGAAACGCTACCGGAGTTGCTTCCTGCCCCCATCTGTTTGTCGCACACATTACAAAGAAGCCCGCTCCGGCTCCCACAACAAGCCATATAACTGATGAAAAGGAAAAGTCATAGGCCGGGATAGTAAAGGAAGCCTCAAAGATTTTGGCGTCGAGAGTAAGAGTGAATACTATAAACAGTATAAGGCCCGAAAAGATTCCTGCTGTGCCAGCCTTCTTCATCGTTCCATCCCTTGATTGGGCAGCCGCAGCTTTGTCAGCACCAGCTTGGTCAGCCTCATTGCTCGATTGGTAAGGTAGGCGAAGGGCGTACAAAAACATGATTATAAGAATTAAGGGAACTATAACCCAATGGATTAGATATGCTGCGATGCGAACAACATTTTGCCTGGTGCTTGGCTGCGGATTCGAATCGAAGGTTGCGCCATCACCTTGTAACGCCAGACACGACGCCACATATTGAGTGTTGGAGTAAAACCAGATTTGGCCTCCGCTCACGTCACGGCTCGCCAGCGGGGAAAACAAAACTAACACAGGAAGGAGTATAAATAGTCCCGAACCTAAAAGACCCGCTTTCATTTCAAGACCCCCGATTAGAAAATACAGTTAAAGGTCACCTCTTGCGGGTGGCCTTTTCTTTCAGCTGATCGGTTTATTTTCTGAGAAACTGCAAATAGAACGAAACAATAGTCAGCACGGAAGCGATAAATGAAACTATCGATACTACGGGTTTGATTAAAAGCGTAATGGTTGATGCCTGATAGTTGAACGCACGTCGCGTTCGCTCATACCTATTTATCCAAATCCTATAAAAAGATGAGAGTCCCCAGAAGCAAAATGACAAGAGAACATAAAAGCGCTTCGGGAGACTGTGGTCACGTAGAATATCGACTGGTATTTCGGGATATAAGTCGGTCCAGATCGACCACCCAATGAGTCCTGCAATGAAAAAGAAAGCCCAGTAAACTGTCGCATGGAGAGCCCACTCGTACTTGTCATATATTCTGATACTTGGTGCACATGAATACCGGCTTGAAACAAAGCAATGAGAAAGATCATCAAAGCGAGAGTGTACATCGCGTTAGGGAAAGTAGCGGCGTAATGTCAGAGTTGACCGGGTAGCACCGCAAGAGGCATTAGGTCTCGCGAGAAACGAACGGCTAAGTTGACGTAGCGGCATGACGTAAAGATTCACGTCGTAGATGTTTGCCTCGCCTGTCCTCCCCGCAAGCGAAATGCAAGTATTGGCTATTGGTACTTTTACACCGTGCGGGCTTTTTGTGATGACTTGTGAGAGGACTCAGATACTTTTGCGTTTTCGTTGGACCACTGCTCATCGAAAAACTGAATTCCGAAAATACCACAGTGTCTTGGAGCGATAGAAAAAAAGACTAGTGGTGCTTAGCCGAACAACCTCGGATTTCGTCAAACGCGTAATACTGTCTCCGAATGTGCGCTCACGAGTCTTGTCAATCTCAATCGCACAAATGCGCCCGAGAAACTGGTAAACAAAAGGCACGATCGTCAGAACGAACAGGCCCAAGAGTACTGAGATTACGAATGGGCCGAGCACATCTTCCTTGGAAACCGTCACCATGAACAAAATCGAAAAGGTAACGAATCCGGCAACGACACCAACCAAGATGCTAATAGCTACTACAAAGTGGCGGTCGCAGTGGCGAATGGCGGCGTTCTCGTCCTGCATGCCTAGCCTTCTTACACCTTTTTTCTACTCAATACAAGGTCTATGCAGCTAATTGACAGACTATCCCAGTTAGGACTCGAACTGTTCCCTGGTTGCGGGAGAGCGCCCAGCTCTCACCATTCGCTCCATGGCGATGCTTGCCACCACGAGCGTGGGCCGACAGGGCAGGGTCTTTGCGAACCAGCGCCAATTCCTCGCTTGCAAGACAAACAAAAGCAAGATTCAGAACCGGCTTGATTGGTTGTAGTTAAGTGGTCGCGACGCTTATAACAACCATCACAAGAATGTAACCCCAAAACAACAAGCCCGCGCCGCCAACGATGAAACACCACACTACCTTACCCCAGCCGCGAATTTCGCCGTTGGACTGCTGAATGATCTTGCGAGCCTTGACTGCCTGGATAATTGAGATAAGTGACCCAACCCCCATTAGCCAGAAGATCGAAAAAAATATGCCGCGCCGCAACATGGCGTCGACCTGATATTGAAGTTTGCTTTTGCTCATGACAGTTTGAATTACGAAATGTAAGCGCCGAACGCGGCGCTTGAGCGGCTAGTCCCGCTAATCAACTGTAAATTACAATCGCTACTCCGCAGGACTCTCGTCTCCGCGACAACGAGTCCATACTCCTTCGAACTTCTCGTTGAACTCGACGCAAAAAGGAAGACCGTACACTCGGGATGTTTTTCCGTCTTTCATCTCGAATGCACCCATCACGTGAGGTGCATTCATTGTGAGGAGATAGAAAACGTAATACTTGCCTGGTTCGAGCGGCGCCAGTGGCAGCGTTGGTCCGTCGGGTGGTGTCCTTTGTGAGAAACCTGGCGGCACTGTGCCGTAAGCTATTTGACCCACCGACTCAACTTTGGTGTTAAAAATGTCGTGTGGAAAAATCTCCCAAATAATCTGAACTCTGTTTGGCGAATCCTCAGGTAGTGTTGGGGAGAACACGCCGACGCCGAAGTAAGTGATGCTTCCAGGTCCAGAGAGTACGAATACAGGTGGATCAGCTCCCTGTATTTCAACGGTGTTTTCAGTCGGTGACCAGCGCTCCGCGACACCCAACTTGTAGATACCCCACGGCACGACCAGTGCGAGAAGCCATACCAGGGTTATTCGTTTCACTCTCTTGACGGCGAGAGGATAATCCACGTCGCTCGTGGTGAGCGATCCATACCTGTAGAGCCATAAAGCGCCGTAACCGAATCCAACGAGCGGCAATGAGAACGTCGGCGAGGAATCTTTCTCCAGCACACCGATGAGAGTTACGAACCCTGCCAGCGAGATCGAGAGTCTGAAAGTATTGGCGCGGGCAACTGCATTCGTCACCCGTTGGTTTTCGAGCAGGAGCCGTTTCGCAGTTGCGGCGTCGATTGGAAGATGACAGAAACGGCAGTTGTTGGCGTCCGCCGAAATGGTCTCTTTACAGGCTGGACACGGAAAAACGCGAATCGCCGTTGGCTTTTCCTGGTAGAAGGAGAATGGCCAAAGGCTCGGAATCTTAAAGATGTTCATCCTTAGCACCCAACGGCAAAGATGTGAAGCGGGCTGTCCTCGAAAATCGTTCGGAGCTCGAGTGAGGATTTTCGTTAATACTCCGCTACATCGAGATTGATGGCAGTAACCACCCCCAGGAGCATAAAAGCAGCACAAGTTCCAGCCAATACGACCTCTTGGATCGTGCTTCTAAAGGGAGCCTAAAAAAGTCGTATGTAAGAAATGAGAGAAGAGCAAGTATGACAGGTGACCAGCCGAAGCAAATAACGACAATTGCGAATAGCGGCGCTAGGCCGCGCACTGAGGAGGATGAGGCGCTCATGCTTTTCGACGGAGCAATGCTGATGCCAACCGCAGCGGAACGTTTCAGCTTAGAGAATTAGAGGAAGCGCGAAGTGTGATGGATGAAAGTGTCAACTAACGAAGACACCCGTGTCCTTGATAGTTAACAGATGAGAGCACGCGCCTCGATTCTCAAAAACATTGACTCGCTCACACATTTGACCTACGATGCGATTCCCCAATCCCCAATAGAAGCTCTCCTTCGTTAATTGCCCTTGGTGCGGCAAGCCACTTTTTCATATGAAAGGGAAGCATATATATGTACGTGCGACGACTCGCGCTCGCATCTCTGGCGCTTGTATTCTGTCTTTCTGCTGGCGCAGTTAAAGCGGAACTTTAAGAAGAACTAGTGAATGGTATCGCAGGGTTTCAAGGCCGTTACGAAGCCAGTGGAGTCATTCATTTCCTATTGGCCGCCGCTTCAATCTCATTCAACATTTTCCCAAAGCAGTCCGGTCAAAATAAACGTTCGTTTCAAAACGACAGCGTTTATTCTTTTTCGTGTTCGAAATGTCTGTGAGCGGGTCCGCCTCGAAGCTTGTAACCTTCAGCCCTGGTAAATCGTGATGGTATTGGAACACGATTTATGGCAGTTGAAGGAGAAAAGCATGAGAGTTTTTATCGCGGGGGCAACGGGCGTTTTAGGTCGTCGAATGGTGCGACAGTTCAGACAGAAAAAACACAGTGTCGTAGGTCTGGCACGCGGCGAAGACGGAAAACAGACGATTGAAAGATTGGGAGGCGAAGCCATCATCGGCGATATCTTTGATGCCGATTCGATGGCGCGAGCGGTCAAGGAAGCGGACGTCGTAATTCACGCTGCAACCGCGATTCCCACTAAAGTGGCGAGCAACCCCGCGGATTGGGCGATGAACGACCGGCTCAGGCGTGAAGGCACTCGCGCGCTGGCCGAAGCAGCCGCGAAGCTTGGAGCAAAAACTTATATTCAACAAAGCATCGTGTGGGTCGCGCGTCCGGCAGACGATTCGTTCTTTGACGAAACCACAGTAGTAAAGCAGCCGGATGAACTCTACCGTTCCGCATTCGACGGCGAGCAAATCGCCTCGGAAGCCGGCGAGAAGCACAGCTTCAACACTGCAATCCTGCGCTGTGGCGGTTTTTACGCAGCGGACGCGGCGCACTCACGAAGCTTCGCGCACGGGCTTTTAAAAAGACGCCTCCCGATCATAGGCGCGGGAGAAGCCGTCTCGGCCAATCTTCATGGTGACGATGCGGCGAGCGCGTTCGTGACCGCGGCGGAAGCAGGCAGGCGAGGGCTATGGCACATCACGGACGACGAGCCGACGACAATCAAAGAAATGCTGTCGGAGTTTGCAAGCAAGCTAGGCACGCCAGCGCCGAGGCGTATCCCTTTGTGGCTTGCCAGGCTGTTTGTCTGGAAAGGCGTGATTCAGTTTTTTACACGCTCGACGCGTACTTCCAACCGGCGCTTCCGGGAAGAGATAGGTTGGTCGCCGCAGTTTCCTTCGTTTCGTGTCGGTTTAGACGAAGTCATTCGAACATGGCGAACGGAAGGTTTCGTCAACTGAGCGAGGTAAAGACATGACTAATCGAAACACGTTAAGACGAATAGCTTTGGCTGTGATCGCATTTCACTTTGTGATCGTGGTGCTGCATTCGATCGCGCACGAGGTGTTATCAGTCAAAGCGAGTCCCGCGCAGTTGTCCTTCATCATCCCCGTCATCATCGTGGCGCCGGTGCTTGCCGGATTTATCCTCGCGAAGCGTTACAAGGCGGGGGCGTTGCTGCTGGCAACTTCGATGCTTGGCTCACTCGTATTCGGTTTGTACTACCACTTCATTAAAGACACGATCGATCACGTGTCACACGTAGCACAGCTGCAACCCGCATTGTGGTCGCAGATGTTCCAGGTCACGGCGTACCTGCTCGCCATCTCCGAATTGTTCGGCACGGTGGTCGGGTCTATTTCGCTTTTGAGTCAAAGGCAATCTTTTAAAGGGTTATGCGGCTCGAACAGACTTTTAACGAGAACCAAAAATTCCTGTGGGGCCTCAGCTACCGAATGACCGGTAGTGCGGCGGATGCTGACGATGTCTTGCAGGAAACGTTTGTCCGGCTGATGCAAAAGCCTCCGGTAGACACGGAGGAGCCGTTGCGTCCCTGGTTAGCGCGCGTCGCGGTCAATCTGAGTCGCGACATCCTGCGCCGGCGAAGACGCCAGGCCTACATCGGGCAATGGCTGCCGGCGCCATTCGAAACGGAAAACAACGAAGACGTGTTGTCGCTTTTCGATCTGGAGGCTGCAACCGGTACGTCAGACGCACGCGATCCGTCAGCGCGTTATGAAATGCTCGAGAGCGTGTCATTCGCGTTCCTGCTCGCGCTTGAACTATTGACGCCGACGCAGCGAGCTGTTTTGCTCCTGCGAGACGTCTTTGACTTTAACGTGGGCGAGACTGCGGAGATCCTCCAGCTCAGCGAGCCGAACGTTAAGACCACGCACCACCGCGCTCGCCGCGTGATGCGCGAGTATGAGGAAAAGAGGTTCGTGCCGCATAAATCACTGGTGGAAAAGACCGGGCAGGTCGTGGCCCAACTCGTAGAGTTTCTGACGAAACGAGACACCGAAGGAGCCGCGAAACTGCTCGCGGCGAATGTCGTCTGTTTGAGCGATGGTGGCGGAGAAGTTTTTGCGGCGCGGGTGCCGGTTGTGGGACGAAGCAAAGTTTCGTTGTTCTTGTCGAAACTCTTGAACGCTACTAGTGCGTTCGCGTCCCGAACGCGGGCGGTGGAGTTGAACGGGCTGTTTGCGATGGCGACTGAGAGAGACAACGCCCCGCCTGGGTACGCTAAGAAGATCGCGACATTATTCCAAATCAACGACGAAGGTCGGATTAGCAGGATCTATTTTGTGATGGCTTCGCGCAAGCTTGCGGCAGTGCCCTCAGCAAGGCGAGGTTGAATGCGGATTTGTTACGTCATCTGACTAGTGCGCCATCAGCCGAAACAACCCCCCGACGCACTTTCCTTGATAAGTACAATCCCACGGGGCGGTTTCATTTTTCGACAGGTGTGTAGGGTCAAAGTCGTCAATCGCCAAAGCACTACCCTCTTATCAGGCAGCACCATCAGCCACGTTCTGTACTCTACAACAAGTAAGCTCACGCCCTTCTGGATTTTGGCTACCTCATCAACCAACGACTCTTTACCTCTGAGTTTCATGTCGGCTGTGAAGCTCTGCATCGCCTTCTCACTGAAAGAGCGGTCGCCTGCGAATTTGAGCTCGTAATCTAATCGAGGGTGCGTGTTGATGAACTCCTTCAGCCATGGGACTGAGAGGACCAGGTCGTGGTAGTCATCTATGCTCCCCATGATTGTATCTACGTTTTCCAACACGTATCGTTGTGAGAAATGGGTGCTCCTAAGGGGAGGGCTTTGCAATTGAAGTTTTTACTCTTGACACTGAATCATTACCGCCATTGGCTACCCAGATGTTGACGCCATCAAAGGCGAGCCCGACAGGACTTCGTCCTACTGCAAAGACCTTAACAACTTTCCCAGTCTGCGGATCTATCTGTGAAACCGACCGACCACCGTAATTCAACACCATAATAAAGCCGCCGAAAAAGCCGATGGCTGCCGGCCCATCCTCCACAGTAATTCTATCCCTCACGGACCCGTCGCCATTCAACCGAGTCACGCTCTTGCTGTAGAAATTGGCTACCCACAGGTTCACTCCATCGAAGGCAAGCCCGGTGGGCTCTCTTCCCGCATCAAACGTTCCCAGGTTCGTGCCATCGTCTGCCCGGAGTTTCGTAACACTGCTGCCGTTGTTATTCGCTACCCAGATATGACTTCCATCGGAAGCAAGAGCAATGGGCCGAGTCCCAACACGAAAAGTGCAATACGCACTATCGCTCAGACGTATCTTAGTCACAGAATTATCTTCACCATTGGCGACCCAGATGGTTCCGCTGTCAAACAGCAGGGCTTCCGGACCTTTACCGACTTTAATCGTCTCGACCAGACTCCCATCGCTTCCCTGGAGCCTCATCACGTTGTTACTGAACCTGTTTGCCACCCAAATACTCTCGCCGTCATATGCGAGCGCGACGGGTCTACTACCTGTGGGAAATGTTCCCAGGTTTGACCCGTCGCTCGCGCTGAGTTTCATTACGCTGTCGCCTTCCTGGTTGGCGACCCAAATGTTCGCTCCATCAAAAAGGATCGCATTAGGCTTTCTGCCAACCGGAAAGTCAGTCTTTTGAATCGCCGGAACTTGCGGTTGTTTCGTTGTGTCGGGCTGCGTTTGTGAAAAGCAGACAGTGAAGGCAACTATTGCAAACACAAAGGCGGACGGAATCTTCAACACTCTATATCTTGGAGTCGCTTTCTGTTGCATTCCGTCCCCTCGGTGTTTCAGTCATCGCCGTTAACTTTTCGAGTGCTTATGTCCGGGCTCTGTGCGCTTTGTTTCCTTTTGCTTTGCGTCAAGCCCCGGCTTCCTATCTGGACCGTCCATCCAGTGAATGCATTCGACAATCCATGGGGCATTGGCCTCACCTGGGAACATGGCCCACCACTGGCGTGCTTCATTCCCATATTTGACCATGCCGGTGTGGTTGGTGAGATCGTTATCAAGCTTGGCTTTCGCATCCTTGAAGCCGAGACTACGCCGAAGCGTATTGATCTCATCAGGTTTGCCCGTCAGGAACGTCCAACCGGGTTTGATTTTATGCGCGCCCACGTAGCGCTTCAATTCCTTCGGAGTGTCTTCTTCCGGTTTGAGAGTGATGGAATACATGAAGATATCACGCCCCACGCGATCTCCAAGCAGGTTCTGCACTCTCTTCAGATTCATTGTGACGGGCATGCAGACACCCTGACATTTCACATACATGAAGTTGATCACGACGATCTTGTCCTTGATCAGGTCTTCGTAGAAGTGGACTTTCTTGCCTTCGTGTGTCGTCAGTTCGAAGTTCGGGAAATAACGCTTCTGAAGTTTTTCGCGTGTTGAGTCTGCGACTTTGAATTTGTTTTCCGCACTAGCTGCCTGCCCCACCACCCCAGCGGCGAGGGGCGCTACCGCCAAAGTCGCCAGCAACTTTCTTCTGTTCATGTCTGGCACGATCTTTTTCTCCTTTCGATTTCTTAGCGGTTAAGTAACCTTCTGACGAACTTAGTTGAGCCGTCAGACGATCAGCGGAAGCCGCAGCTGCTTTCGTTGTTGTTCCCCACGTCGTCAATGTCGAACCTCAACATCATCGCGTGGTCTTCGTGAATCGTGTTGTGACAATGCATGGGATAGCGCCCTGTGAAGTCGCGGAAGCGGAAATAGATCTCGACGTCGTCGTTCTCACCTAGTCGGATGACATCCTTGCGTCCGCGCTCGATCAGCGTCGGCGTTTGGCCGTTGCGCTTGAGAACCTGGTGTTCCTCAAAGTGAATGTGGATCGGGTGCGACCAGTTGAATCCACCATCCAACTTCCAAATCTCAGCGGTGTTACGTTTGACCCGGAAGCGAACGTCGTTGCAGTCAAAGAGTTCATCGTTGATGACCCATTGGCCGTTGCGCCGGTCAAACTCGAAGCAACGCGTGATTCGTTCTGTTACTCGCGTCGGCACCTGATAGAAAGTCGGGTTCGTAGCCGGATCCACACTGTTGTCGGTCACAGTGTCAGACACGACGCGGAACTCGAGTAGTTTATTTCCCTGGCCGGCGGGCAGGATGTTGTTTGTTGGCCCTGCCCCGTCACACTGCTCCAAACGGTTCTCGATGTGAATGATCGAACCGGGTGCGAACGAAGAGAAATCGACGATCACATCCATACGTTCGGCAACAGCAATCATCACACCGGTGGTTGTCTGTACCGGGTTCTTCAAGAGATTGCCGTCATTGGCGATTATCCAGAAAGGATGGTTTGTCAGGTTCGACTTCGTTAGATACATCCGGTAGAAGCGAGATGGCCCTCCATTGAGCCAGCGAAATCTATAACGGCGCCGCTTGACTTCGAAGAAAGGCTGGATCTTTCCGTTGACAAGAAACTTGTCTCCGAGAATGCCGTCGCGGTTCGCCAGGTCAAAAGCCAGCAAGCCATCATCCGGATCAAAATTCTTGTCATTGAACATCATGGGGATGTCGAAGTTGGGGAAACTCGGCAGGCGAAAACCCGTGGTTTCGTCGCCAGTATCAAACTGATTGAAGAGCAGGTAGAAACCAGCGAGACCTTTGTAGACGTTCTGTGCGGTGAAGTCGACGCGATGGTCGTGATACCAGAGCGTGCTCATCGACTCGTTGATATCACCGGTCGGTGGATGACTCGAAGCGAAACCCGCCAGCACGTTCGGATAATGCTGGTCGTACCATTTTCCCTGGCCAAAGAAGTCGCACGGGAAACCGTCCGATTCAGACGGCGTGTGGCCATTGTGAAGGTGGGTTGAAACCGATTGCAGTCCGAAGCCGCCATTGTTGGTAGGAAGGTCGTTGAAGTTACGAACCAGAATCGGCTCTCCGTAACGGGCGACGTAGGTCTGTCCGGGGGAAGTGCCGTTAAAGGTCCAGAGTCTTTGGAGTGGCAGTTGGGGATGCACACTGACTAACTGCTCTCTCTGATGGACCTCATAGAATTTCACGGGCGGTAGCGTGGTCAAAGCCTGATGATTACGTGTGCGGGCTTCACCGGCGGCAGTATTGGGAGCTACTGTCGGCGCCGGACTGAGCGAGGCGACTGACTGCGCAACAGGCGGAATGACCAGCGGCTCGACGAAGGGAGTCGTTGGTGGACTGATCGGCGTTCCGTTACCGCCGGATCCGTCCCACCAGCGCCGATCACAGTCATCACCGAAGCCGCCGCCACCACCGAACTGGGCGCGCGCGCTCAGACCATTTTTCTGGATCAAGTAGCCGGCGCTGGTCAAGAGACCTGCTTTGATCATGTCACGACGACTCAAACCAGCGGCGATTATCTCCCGCCGGTTCTTTGCGGCATTCTTGATCTCTCTTTCACGCCTCCTGTTTCTTTTCGAGATATTAGCCATTTGGGATCTCTCCTTTTGCAGACGCTTGGCAGCGTGTTGGACCAAGGTTGGGTTGTGGACGTAAATACTTACGTTTTGAAGGAGCGGTAAACCTGACCTGACTGTGTGAAGCGCTAAAGCTTGATCAAAAAGTGTTTCTGGACAACCTCTTTTGAATGGCGTTTCTTGCTATTTGTTGGCGCAACTTGCTGCATTGCTGCACTGGACCACCTCAAGCTACTTGTTGGACCATTTTGTTGGTTCTATCTCACCCAGATCCGTGAGCACATTGGAAGTCGTTATAAAGTCTTCGTTTGAGAGTTTGATTAATGTCCAAAAGTAAAGGCCACTCGTTGAGCGTGGCCTTAATTCTTCCCACACTGGACAATCTTCGCAACTTTTTGTTGACGCTAAGGCAGACATGCTCAGTTTCTTGCGACAGTTGCGGGAAGCGCTCTAGTCACGAGCTCCGCCGCGCGATGATTCGAGTTGTGGGAAACGCCGCACCCAGGCGTGTACTTGGAGAACGACGACCTGATGCAATTGGTATGCTTGGTGACCAATCAGAGATAACAATGTTCTTACTCTTCCGGCAAATGGAATGCGAGACGTTCGATCTTCGAGCCGGAGATTACGAAGTGCAATGTCATTACGATGGGTTCCGGAAGCCCCGTTTTGTCAAAATCGCCATCTATCTCCGCTGTAACGACGCTACTGTCACCGCTAATTGTAATGTCGGTGATTGCGAACGTAACGTTTGCCCCGATAAGTTTTTCATCACTCCATCTTTTTATGGCCGCAATTCCGCGGTACTCCTGCCCCTCGTCAGTCAGTACGGCCGCCTCCGCAAAGTTCGAAACAAAGCGGTTAGAATCGTGATCGTTAGCCGCATTAATAGCAGCGTTGATGGGTTCGGGTATCGACAAATCGGTTTTCATCGTAATGGTCTCCTGAATGACTGCGCATAGTGGCGAAGGTGTCTTTACACAGTTGGAATAGTTCCGCCGTCGATTACAATTTCAGTTCCGTTTATGTACGAGGACCGCTCTGAAACCAAAAACGCAATGAGTTCCGCAACTTCTTCGGGCTTTCCGGTCCTATTCATTGGAATGCCGCCCAGTGAATCTATTAGCCCCTGCCGTGCAGTCTGAACATCAGTCTGGTTGGTCATAGCCAAACCTTGGATGAAATGAGCAGTCGCCTCAGTCTCAATAAAACCTGGTGAAACAGTTATTACTCGAACGCCTTTCGGCGACACTTCGTTTGAAAGGTTCTTGCTGTAATTCGCAAGCGCAGCTTTCGCCGCCGCGTATGCAATTGTCGATTGGTAAAGGGGCAGAGTACGCTGAATCGATGCGACGTGTATTATGACTCCCGACCCTCTGGCGATCATTTCTGGCAGGAACGCCCTATCAAGGCGAACCGCAGCTAACAAGTTGTCGTTGAGAGCCTGTAGCCAATGAGAGTCGTCGAGGGCTAATACACCACCGTTTGGTGCTGAAGAACTTCCGACGTTATTGATAAGAATGTCGATATCTCCAATGCTGGAAAACACCTTCTCGGCAACGCATTTAACTCCTTCTGGCGTACTTATATCTGCCTGAACAAAGAGTCTGGGTAATTCGAGGTTTTGCGGCAGGGTACGAGCCGTGGTGATAACGGTTGCACCCGCCTGCCTCAAACGGTTTACTATTGCTTCGCCTATGCCCTTCGTCCCGCCTGTCACTAAGGCATTCTTTCCAGAGAGTTCGTATGCTGATTTAGATTCCATTTAGGGTCACCTCGTACCACGATTATCTTCAGTTCGAATTCGGATTAAAATACGGATAACAGAATCGGATACGGACAAATTTATCCCGTTGTGGTCCAAACTTGGGTGGAGCTGATTGAGGAAAAATGTACAAACGTAAAATACCTGTCAATTTAGGCTGCGGGCTCGACCTCGCCAAAGAGGTACTGTTGGGAAAGTGGAAAATGCACCTTCTCTACTTTATTGGTGAAGGAAACAAGCGGCCCAGCGAATTGCAAAAGAAGATACCTGGAGCTACGCGAAGGGTCTTGAATGTGCAGTTAAACCAGCTCGAAGATCATGGGTTGGTTTCAAAGAAGATCTTTGCCGAGTTGCCGCCGAAAGTAGAATATTTTTTGACGGACATAGGCAAAAGCGCTCTGCCTGTAATCATGACACTAGGACAATGGGGTGAGAATCATCTTGATCATTTCCGCGATCGATTTGCCAGGAATTTAGCTTAATTCCAGAACGAATGAGACTTAGTTTCTTAGAAGCCGCGAACCTCAGAGTTGATCTTACAAAAAATCAAGGCCACTTTCGCAAGTGGCCTTTTCTTCAGTTTTATTTTAGGGATCAGTGCTCCCCACATTGGACAATCTTCGCAACTTTCTCTTGACCGCAACCACAGAAGCGCTTAGTTTCTTCCAACAGTTGCGAGAAGCGCCCTAAATCTGCGACTCACTCCGAATCGTGAGCAGTGGCGCGAACGTACGAGTGCACCTGTGGTAGCCCCACAGTGGACAATCTTCGCAACTTCTTTTTGACGCTAACAAGAGAAATACTCAGTTTCTTCTAACAGTGGTGAGAAGTCCTCTGCCTGACCACCGCCACTAACATTTCGGCCAAGTCGGCGCACGCTATCGCATAGCAGGGATCAATTGTGATTGACTCGAAGTATTTAACGCTTCTCTGGAACACCCTCTTGAGTCTTGTTGTGAAAGTAGTAGCGAGGCAAAGATTATTTTTGAACTTCTCATCGCACCTTTCACCTCCTACTCATAGTCATCGCCCTCTCATTTGAGGTTCAAGTGATGAATGCCCTTCTAGTCCCGCGCGTCGTTTATCGGCGCACCTCAACAATCCTCTTTAAGGAGACTGAACCACTATGAAAAGCTTGATCACCGTCCTAACCACGCTCAGTTTGCTGCTAGCAACATGCGCTGGCAGCTTCACTTCCACTGCTCAACTTACCAATCTTCAAGACCCCTTCGAAGCAGGTAACGGTTTTACTCGCAAACTGCCTCCTAACGCGGTGATTGGCTCGACTCCCGAGCGCAAAGCTGCTTGGGACTCGCTTACGCCGGAGCAAAAGGAAACGGTGCTAACGGAATACCGCACCATTATCGAAAATTTGCAGAACGAGAGGCAGCAGGAGGGACGAAGGGAGGTTGATTCGACGCTTGCCTTTACCGACGATAACGGTCAGCGGCTGCTCGTCACAGCCAAAGCCCGGGAAGTAAGCAAATCAAACGTCGAAGCAGAAAGCGCTCAGACGTCCACACCATGTTTCGACTGCGAGCCGTGCCCCGAATGTGAACCTAACCCCTGCCTAATTAATCCCTCGTCCTGCGAACCTGTTCCCTCGCCGACACCCACGCCCGCGCCAACTCCCTCGCCCACTCCAAGCAAAATGGGACGGGATGCGGATCAAGATGGATTGCCGGAAAAGTTCGAGAATACTGTAGCCAGCGCCTTCACTCCCTTTTACCACGTCTCGGCGGGTGAACGATCGGGCACTGGTTTTGCGAGTTTCGGGAACTTTGTCCCACAGACGGTGCAGCAAGTCTTCGGGCCAGTTCCACCGATCAGCTATTTCAGGGTTAAACCTGCAGGCTTTAGAACGGATGCTAATGGCAATCAGTGGGGGTTTTTGCAACTCGACTATCTTACTTTGTGGAACCGCGATGATGGTCTCGCCACCGGAGGACTCTGCGAGGGATTGTCCCTCTCCCTCGGTTTCGCTGGCTATACCGTCAGCCAAATTCTGCCAGCAATTACAGATCACCCACTCGATAACGAGCGTTCTGCTGTGCTGATCGCTGCGCCGGTTTCAAGTCCCAACACCTACAACTTTGAACCTCAGGCGTATAAAGCCTATTTATTCTTTACGGCTGCACATGAAGACACGCTTGTGGATCAGAGTCGGATCCTTTCTCCATCGCAACCTGTTCCCGCCGGTCACCATATTGAACTTGCGTTTTCCCTCTCGAAGCATGGGACCTATCACTTCAATCCTGACTGGCTTCCGATGATGCCGGATTACATCATCTTCGCGACTTATGCGACGCTAAGCTTCCTCTACATGTTCGGCTACATCAGCGGTTGGGAATATCTGGCGTATTTGTATATCGCCGACATCACCTATTTCGTTTGCGTGGTTGAGCGCTTTCATGAACAGGGCGGAGTGTTTGCCGGAACACACATCAATGTGGGCGACCTGAATATCCCAACAAACAACTCGAACTTCATTCGAGACACGCAACTGACAAGGAAGCTCAGCAAGATGTTCAATTTCTAGTACAGCTTGGACTTTGAAGCGGGTTGTAGAAGTATTCACGTTTCCTTCCGACCACGCTTGGCGAAGAGCAAGGCCGCTGGAGTTAATCCAGCGGCCTTCTTCAAGCGTGTCTCCCCACACTGGACAATCTTCGCAACTTCCTCTTGAGTCCACCGACGGAAATGCTCAATTTCCTTCAAAAGTGGCAAGAAGCGCGCAAGTCCGGTAAGTTATGCACGTTCCACACCGACTGGCAATCCGCTTGCGATAGCCCATAGTGGACAATCTTCGCAACTTCTTGAGGCCAACTGGCGTTGTCGTTGCTCGTGTTCACGATCACCTTGAGAGATCAACGTATGGCGCTTTCGCAAGCGACTCAACTGAGTCCACCGCTGTCGGAAGTTACTCCGTGTTCCGCCAGCCAGCGCGTGATGATCGGTTGTATTGATTTCGCCAGCGTTTCGTTTCCGAATCCGCACCAATGGACGCCCGTGTGTACATCGTACGGAATTTGCAATGGCCTGCCGAATCCGTCGGTAATTACAACGCCTGCCTGGCTGGCCACGAGCGTGCCGGCAACATCGTAAGGATGACATTCCAAACCCCTAATAACGGCAAGACCGGGAGATTGCTGCTGGAGGATGCGATAAAACAGCGGCCGCAGATCACAACAGAAGCGATCGTGACCAGCCATCAATTCAACCATCTGCCCTCCGGTGCTGATGTATTGATCGTCAAAGAGTGACGATTGGCCGGGTTCAATCATCCCCAAGGTTTCCGCTGCAATACGTTCGATTAAGTCTGCGGCCAGGGCCTTCGTTCCCGGGAAAAAACTCGAGACTTCCCCAAATCCAAACTTGAGAGTGGATGCTGTGCTGGGTCGCGGCGGCCATGGTCGCGCGTTACCCCCGCCTATCTGCGTGCGGATGCCGGTAGTTGCTACGTTGCGGGTTGCGGAATACGCATCGCACCGGATTTGTTTGCTGGTGGGCAACTCCACGAGCACCGCCGCAAAGGAGTCGCTGAGTTGAGTGTGTTCACCGCCGTCTTCTGCGATGGCGGCAATGAACCACGCCGAGCGCTTGTCGTACATGAGATTTCGAGTGCCATCGATTGGATCTACTATGACGCGAAAGCGCGGGGGTAGTTCGGTTGGACCGAACGTGAGGCGCCCATCCTGTCCCATGCCCTCGGCGATCAAAACAAGCGGCTTGCATTCGCTTGGCCAAGCGTTAATCTCACGTTCGATGATTGGCTCAACGTGACGGTCGATTTCAAAAATCGTATCTCCACCTGCGAAACCTATTGGCAGCGCTAAGCCATCTTCGCCTTTGATAAGGATTCCGTGAAGATGACGTTGGATCGCGAATCCCAGGTTCAATAAGCGCTGTATCCATGCTTGCGGGTCATTCATTTTTCTCCTTACCATCGAGCAAACAGAAGTAAAGGTTCAATATCTTCGCCGCGCCAGGCACAAAGAGCCTCGATGGACTCGCGGAAGACATTTGCCATTGATTATCGGCCGACTTGCTCTCCTCGACAAAATTCGAACCAAACTTGTCATACCAATCTACGAACCTGTCCCGGTGCCATTTGTTGCCCCATTCTCCTTCTACGGCTTTCATACGGCGTTCGCTGTCCCAAGGAAAGTAAATAATCTCATCTCTTCCGGGAGCGCGCTGGACCTGGATTGAGGGTTGCGGGCCGAAAGTGTAGCAGTGCCAATCTTCATGACCGGCAAAAATCTCCCTGAGATATTCGAGCGACAGCATTGCGACGGGCATTCGAATTAGCTGCCTTTCAGTCTGTCCCGTTTCGGCTCTATGCTTCTCCCAGATTTCGCCGTCAAGCATCCAATCGCCGTCACCAAGGTTGTATTTCGCAACCTTGACGACTTCAATTCCAAGATCGAGAAGCGAAAAGCAAATCAGCAGGTCATTCGTCTCTTCACCGCCTGAGTCAGAAAGAACCCTTAATGAACATTTAGTGTTGTCGAATCTAACCTCTATTGTAGATCCGCGCTCTTCCTTGATTGTTAGCTTATCTTCCTCTTCCCGAAGCTGGGAATGCTTGCTGTAGAATTTTTTCGCGCGGTTCTCAAAGAACGCAGGTTGGTTGTGAAAACGGAAGGGTTTATGGACTAAAGTTCCGTCCGTTTTAGGGTCGCCGTTAACAACTATCGATTCCTCAAGAAACTCCCGCAAAATGAAGGTGCGAGGGCTATTTAAGTCTGCGTACAGGTTGTAACTCGGGTCGAGAAGATCGGAATCGTTGAACCACCGTTCAGTAGTTCCGAGCGAAATGTTCCAGCCGTACGGCCTGATGTCGCGAAAGAAAAGAGGCACCCATTGCGTTCCGTTGGGGTACGTGACAATCGACAGAACTCCGCCCGATGCCCATCGCAGACGCTTCGGTAAATCAAGTCGCATTGTGTCTGCAGGACCACCCGCGGCAAGAAAAGTTTGAATCTCTCTATCCAGTTGGAGCAGGTCCGGTTTATTTTCAGGAGTAACATACCGCTCGGTCATGGCCGTCTTCCCTGCATTGGAAATCACCATGTCTTCAACTCCGTCGCGGTTTATCGTCACAGTCACAACTCCGTGTGCGTCGCGTTCGAGCTTGACGGGTCGGGTTAGAAGCTCAACGGCAAATACCTCATCTGACAAGCGGTTGTTAGATGCCCACAATTCTGTGGGACTCACGACCCCCGGCGAACGCTCTTCTGGAATCCCATTCATCGCGTATCTGTGAGCGTGATGAATGTTGTTATGTTTGTCAGTGATGGGTTCCGATTTCGGAGGATAGTCATTGCGACAGACGTTCGTTAGAGAGCCATAGGTCTTCTTATCAATCAGGATATGTCCCTTATTTCCTTTGCTCTCTAAACGCACCGCCTCGATGATCGATACTCCCGCAATCTCATTGTCTACTTCATTCAAATCGCCTGTTGCTGCTCCAACACGAAACCAACGGTGAGCTGACTTATTTGCAAAGCGTTGATTGTGATCGATGCACACTTTATGAAACTCGACCGAAAAACGATGTGCATCGTCTGGATGGTCAAAAACCAACACGAAACCATCGCCCCTTTTGTTCTTGATTATTTTCTTGGGTTCCAATCTCAGAGGGTGTAAGGCTCTCTTCACCAAGTCTTCGAGCTGTTGATTTAGGAGTGAAACGCCCGCAGCTCCTATGCCCAACTCACGCTCGATCTGGCGCGCGATCTCGCTATAGTTAATGAGGTCAACTTCGACGACGGTTGCATCCATGGTGCTCTCCTGAGGTGTGAGCTCTTCAGTGCTGGCGCAAATCGGTTGATGAGCGACGGTGAGCTTGAAGGCGGGCGGAGCATATAAGAACTGGTCCAAAACAGTCAATGATTCTTAATCAGCGTCAGGTTCACGACCTGAAAAACTCGAGACCACCTTCGCTGGCGGCGTCCTCTGCATTACTAAGGATAAGTGCTCCGCAGTTAGGACTAGAACTGTTGTGCTTGGCTGCGGCGTTTCGGACCAGACCTCACCATTCGCTCGCCTCCATTGGCACACAGCTTGCCACCGGAACGTGGGCCAGTAGGGCAGCGTCTTTTGCGAACCAGCGCTAGCTTGATCCACCAGCGTCCTCGAAACTGTACCTCTCTTGCCTCAGGAGAACTTAATGACACCTCTCGCCACCATCACTTACGAACCCGAGCCTCAGCTACCGCTCCTCGTCCACGACGGGCCAGTCGATTCGCAAACCGAAGTCCAACGCGCCGTTCAGGATAACCTCCAACGAGAAATCGACTCCGTCCTCCGTCTCATCGAAAATCCTCAACTCCGCGACGTCTCACACACGATCCTCGTCGAGCTGGTCCGCTTCTTCGACTGGCTCGACCGCATCGAAAACAACCTCCACAAACTCGACACGCTACTCGAAAACCTCTCGCTCCTCGAAGTCCTCGAATTCGAAGCGCGCTCGCTGATCGACTTCATCAACAACCGCGCGATGAAGATCGCCTCCACCGTCGGCAACGAACGACTATGCGATGTCCTGGACGGTATTTCCTACGGAATTACTCACGATTTACGCCGCATTTTCGAGCGCGAACTGGTCCGCGGCGTTACCGAACAATCGACGCCCATCGTCTACGGAAAGATCCTCCACGCCCACGGCCTGTTAACAAACTGCTTCCAGCAATCGACCATCACACTCCTCCAGGTCTTTAAACCCATCGACGCCTCAAAGCTCTTCAACGACATCGAACTGCGCCTGCAACAGTCGTTGGTCCTGTGCAAAGACCTCTCATCATTGATGCGGTTTGTGAAGCTGTCGCAAGCGAACTCCGACCCCGACGTGTTGCGCGCCGTGGCCGAGAGAATTCTCGAGTTCAAAGACGGCAGTATGCAGTACCTGATGTATAAGGACTGGCGGGGTTACGAGAGTCTCGCGCTGGAAGTGATCTCGGCGATCGAGAACAACTTCGACGCGAAATCGCTGCTGCACAAGTTTATAACTTTCCTGGAAGTCCTGTACGGACACGTGAAGATGCGGGCGGTGCTGGCGGAGAATTTTCCGTATTCGGGCGGGGAAGTCGAGTCCTAAAGTGCCGCAATCTGTTATCGGCGAGTAACAGAAATTGTTACTTCGAAGCTGGTCCAAGGGCATAGCCCGGGTCTTTTATAGAAGCGTTCCGGCGAGGCAAGCCTCGCCTCACATCCGGCGGCCGAAGTCGAGCGGGAGCCGAAGTCGAGCGGGAGCCGAAGTCGAGCGGGAGCCGAAGTCGAGCGGGAGCCGAAGTCGAGCGGGAGCCGAAGTCGAGCGGAGCCGAAGTCGAAGCGGAGCCGAAGTCGAAGCGGAGCCGAAGTCGAAGCGGAGCCGAAGTCGAGCGGGAGCGCAAACTATGTTTTCTGACAGCGCGGACAGTAATAAGTGGACCGGCCACCCTGGACCACGCGCCTGATCTTCGTGCCGCAGTTGACGCACGGTTCGCCTTCTCGCTCGTACACCCGCCAAAAACGTTCAGGCGCTTCGAAATAACTCGAATACCCATCCGCGAGATCGATTCTCAACGTCGATCCGGCATCGATCGCTTCCTGTAGAACTACGCGAATCGCCTCGTACAACTTACGCGCGCGCGGCTTCGACAGACGATGCGCCGGCTTCATCGGATTCACACCGGCGATAAACAAAGCTTCCGACGCGTAGATGTTCCCCAGACCGAGCACCCGCGTCTGGTCCAACAACAGTTGTTTCAAACTCCGTTTCGATCGAGCAAGCGTCTGGAGAAAATATTCTTCAGTGAACTGTTCCGACAGCGGCTCAGGCGCGAGCGTCGTCAGCTCTTTCGGCAGGCGTTCAGAGTCGACGATGAGACGCATACGACCAAACTGCCGCATATCGCAAAACACCAAACGGCGTTCATCGTCGAGATGAAATACGACGTGCGCGTAAGGCGGCAACTTGTCGTCCACGCTCAGCGCGAGAAACTTGCCCGTCATGCGCAGGTGCGTCGCGAGCATCCGTCCTGATTCGAGCTCGAACAGGATGTACTTCCCACGACGTCCGACAGCAGTGATGCGCATATTGCGCAACCCGCGATCGAACGCAGGACGCGAAATGTCGGGAGCGATACGTTTGAGTTTTAACTCGGCGGCAAGAATGCGTCGTCCGACAACAACCGGGCGCAAGGCGCGTACAACGTGTTCGACTTCGGGAAGTTCAGGCATAGCCGCAAAAGGCACAAACCAAAGGCCGCAAAAAAGACACGAAATTCACAAAGAAACTTTTTGTGTTTCTTGTGCCTCTTTGTGGCTACTTGTCACTCTCGATGATCTGCTCTATGTCGCTTTTGATCTGATCGACAAGGCCGTCCTTGCGCGCTTCGATGTTGAGACGAAGCAACGGCTCGGTGTTCGACGGACGAATGTTGAAACGCCACTCGGGAGTATCGAGCGAGAAACCGTCGGTGAAGTCTTCGGTGCCATGCCCTTCGTATTTCGCACGCACGGCCGCGATGACCTTTTGAATGTCTTTAACTTTGTAATTCAACTCGCCTGACATGAAATGACCCGCCATGTACGGCGCCATCATTTCCGAGAACGGCTTCCCGAGTTTCGAAAGGTATTCGAGGACGAGCAGAAACGGAATGATGCCGTTGTCGGCGTAGAAATTTTCGCGGAAGTAGTAGTGCGCGCTCATCTCGCCCGCGAATAAGGCGTTCTCCTTACGCATCCGATCCTTCATAAACGCGTGACCGCCCTTGGCGATGATCGCCCGCGCCCCTCGCTTTTCGCAGACAGCGATGGTGGGCCATATAACGCGCGGATCAAAGATGATGGCGTTGTCGTTGCCATACTTCGCGAGCAGGATGTCAGCCAGCAGCGCAGTCACGTAAGCGCCGGAAATAAATCGCCCGTTCTCATCGAAGAACATCACGCGATCGGCATCAGCATCCCACGCGACACCGAAATCGGTATGTTCGTCTTTCACCATCTGTTCGATCTCGGTGCGATTGCCGGGCAACATCGGATCCGGCGGTCCTTTCGGAAACGATCCGTCAGGTTCGAAGTTCAGCGGCAGCAGATCCAGCCCGAGCTTTTGTGTCAGAACAGAAACAGGCCGCGAGACAAAACCAAAGTTCCCATTTGCGACGAGGCGAAACTTCTTGATCGCGCTCGTATCGACCGACTTCAGCACGTGCTCGATGTAGTCGTGCAGGATGTCGCGTTCGATAACTGTGCCTTTCGTGTCGGAAGTGACCTCCGCGTCTTTTCCTGCGTTGAGCACATCGCGAATGTCGAAGAGACCGGTGTCAGACGAGATCGCGGCGGCCTTCTCTCGCACCATCTTCATTCCGTTGTACTGTTGGGGATTGTGCGAAGCCGAGACTACGATGCCGCCTGAATAGTCGGAAGCGCCGACCGTGTAGTAGAGCATGTCGGTCGTGATCTTGCCGATGTCGATGATGTCAACACCGGAGTCGACAAACCCATTGATCAAAGCGGCTTTCAACGCTGGACCAGACGTACGCGCGTCCATGCCCACAACCATCGACTTCGGTTTGAACAGGTAGACGTAAGCTTTTGCGATCCTGTAATAGGCTTCTTCGTCAATGTCGTCGGGATAAACGCCGCGGATGTCGTAAGCTCTAAAAACGTCCCAGTTCACAACTGATTCCTCCTTGTAGTGTCTCAATCACTCTGCGGAACTCTGCGTGGCTCTGCGACTCCGCGTTTTACTTTTCTTACGCATACATAACCGCGGAGGCTCTTACGCATAACATAACCGCAGAGGCGCAGAGGAACGCGGAGCACTACTGCGCTATGTCAACGTATAGTCGGTTAATGAAGTCTTGTCGCCGAGTACGCTGCCTGGTCTGACAATCGCGGAACGTCCGATGTGACATCCGCGTCCGGCGATCGCGCCGGTCACTTGCGCCGTCGATCCGATGCGCGTGTGCGGCCAGATCACTGAATTCTCGACACGCGCGCGTTCCTCGACAAAGCAGCCCGGACCCAAAACAGAATTAATGATCTGCGCGCCGGGTTTGATCTGGCAGTCGTCGCCGATCATCGACACGTCGTCGATCTCGGCTACTGTCGCCGCGTCGAAATTACCGCGACGCTCCTTGATGTGAATACGCGTCACGCGATTTGCAAGCAGATCGGAGTGGACTTGTAGATAACGCTCTGGCGTGCCGATGTCGATCCAGTAAGTGCGCGCAGGAATGTGCGCGAAGAAAGCTTCTTTGCGTTTCAGTAGATCGGGAAACAGACCATACTCGAATGAGTAATTCTCGCCGGCGGGCAGATAGTCGAGCACTTTCGGTTCGAGAATGTAAGTGCCGGCGTTGATCGTGTTGCAGGTGATCTCGTCTGGTTTCGGCTTTTCGAGAAAGCGGCGAATCGCCCCATCCTTTTCTGTTTCGACAAGGCCGTAACTCTGCGGGTTCTCAACGGGCGTCAAAACGATCGTCGCCGTCGCTTTTCGTTCGTTGTGTTCGCGGATGACGGCTTTCAGATCGAGATCGGTCAGGATGTCGCCGTTGAAGACGACCGTCGGCTCGCGAATCAGGTCTTCGGCGTATTTATAAGCGCCGGCGGTGCCCATCGGTTGCGGTTCGACGGTGTATTTCAGGTTCACACCGTAATCAGAACCGTCGCCGAGCAATTGTTCGATCTTGTTTGGCTGATACGACAGCGACAACGTGATGTCGGTAATACCCGCGCGGCGCAGCGTGTCGATCTGATAAAGGAGAAAAGGGCGGTTGCAAATCGGGACGATCGGTTTCGGCGTGTAAACGGTTAACGGGCGCAGGCGCGTGCCTTTGCCTCCAGCGAGAATCAGTGCTTGCATATGCGTGAGGAAGTCTAACACGGATGACACTGATGACAACCACGGATGACACGGATTACGCGGATGCATTAGGATTAGCACATGAGCGATTTAAATGAAGCCGTAATAATCAGCGCCGCGCGAACGCCGGTAGGGAAGTTTTTAGGATCGCTGAAAGGTTTTTCCGCGCCCGAACTCGGCGCGATCGTTGTACGCGAAAGTGTCAAACGAGCGGGAGTGAAGCCGGAAGACGTTGACGAAGTGATCATGGGATGCGTAATTCAGGCCGGACTGGGCCAGAATCCCGCGCGCCAGGCAGCGTTGAAAGGCGGCCTCTCGTCGTCTGTTGCCGCCGTCACAGTTAACAAGGTCTGCGGTTCGGGTTTGAAAGCCGTGATGCTGGCCGCGCAGGCGGTCCGGCTCGGCGACTCGGAGATGGTCGTCGCCGGCGGCATGGAGTCGATGAGCAACGCGCCTTACCTGATTCCCAAAGCTCGCGAGGGTTATCGTTTGGGAAATGGTGAACTGATCGACTCGATGATCAACGACGGTCTCTGGTGCGCTTTCGAAAACTATCACATGGGCTGCACCGGCGAGCTCGTCGCCGATGAATACTCGGTGAGTCGAAGCGAGCAGGATGAGTTTGCGGTCAACTCACATCTCAAAGCCGCGGCTGCGATCAATGCTGGTAAGTTTAAGGACGAGATCGTCGCGGTTGAGATTCCGCAGAAGAAAGGACCGGCGCTGGTTTTCGACACGGACGAGACAGTTCGCGAAGACACGTCGGTCGAAGTGTTAGGCAAACTCAAGCCGGCGTTTAAGAAAGAGGGAAGTGTGACTGCGGGCAACGCGCCCGGTGTCAACGACGGCGCATCGGCCTTAGTTGTGACGTCGATGCAGCGCGCGAACGCTCTCGGCGTGGAGCCGATGGCGCGAATCGTCGGTCAGGCGACTGCGGGTCTGGAACCGAAGTATGTGATGATGGCGCCGGTTGAGGCAGTACGAAAGTTGTTCAAGAAGACGGGCTGGTCGGCGAGTGAAGTCGATCTGTTCGAGTTGAACGAAGCGTTCTCAGTTGCGGCGGTGGCTGTGACAAGGGAACTCGGCCTCGATCCCGAGCGTGTGAACGTCAACGGCGGCGCGGTCGCGCTTGGTCACGCGATTGGACAATCCGGTTCGCGTTTGTTGACCACGGTTCTTTACGAGTTGAAACGTCGGGATGCGCACCGCGCAGTTGTTGCGCTGTGTCTTGGCGGCGGCAACGCTGTCGCGCTGGCAGTCGAACGTTAATTGACGGTTTCTGCAAGAGGAGTTGAGCTTGACCCCCGAACAACACAATAAATACCTGGCCTGGTCGCATATCGCGTACGGTGGAATCTTCTTCCTGTTTACGTTGATCTTTCTGCTGTTATTCGGAGGAATATTCATCGCCTCGCTGATGAATGCGCCTGACGCTCCGCCCTTGATCATCTTCTTCTTCATGTTCTTGTTCATGGCCGCGATCTACGCCGCGATGTCTTTGCCATCTATCATCGCCGGCTATGCGTTGCTCAAGCGGAAGAAGTGGGCGCGGACGTGGGCCATCATCTCGGCGGTTGTTGCCGCGATGCAGTTTCCACTCGGAACGGCTGTTACCGTCTACACTTTCTGGTTTCTGTTCAGCGACCCAGGGAAACAGTTCTTCGAGCAGGGCCAGTATGCGCTGCCCCCGGGCCGGCAAACGTGGGCCAATGATACGTACAACTACGACGCTAGCCGGCAACGTGAGAACCAGTATCATCCGCCACAGCCACCACCCGACTGGCGATAAGTTGGAGGAGATTGGACCACAGTGAGTGAAATCATTGGCGTAGTCGGCGCCGGCACCATGGGAAACGGAATCGCCCAGGTTGCTGCTCGGGCCGGCTACACCGCCATCATGCGCGACGTCAGCGACGAGTTTCTGCAACGCGGACTCGCGGCCATCGACAAAAGCCTGCAACGAGACGTCGATAAACAACGCCTCGACGCCCCTGGTAAACAATCAATACTCGAGCGCATTCGCACGACAACAGATCTCGAAGCGTTCCGCGAGGCGTCGTTTGTTATCGAAGCGGTCACGGAGAACCTCGCAGTCAAAACCGAAGTCTTCAAGTCACTCGATCAGATCACTCCGCCGGACGCGATTCTCGCCTCGAACACGTCTTCGATTTCGATCACAAAACTCGCCGCCGCGACAAAACGTCCCGACAAAGTCATCGGAATGCACTTCATGAATCCCGTTCCAGTGATGAAACTCGTCGAGGTCATTCGCGGCATGGCGACATCCGACGAGACTTACGAACGCGTGCGATCGCTTTCAGAAAAGATGGACAAGATCGCGCTTGACTGCCAGGACTCGCCGGGGTTTGTTTCCAATCGCGTTCTGATGCCGATGATCAATGAAGCGATCTTTACTTTGTACGAAGGCGTCGCGACGCGCGAGAGTATCGACGGCATCATGAAACTCGGCATGAATCATCCGATGGGGCCGCTGACGCTCGCGGATTTCATCGGTTTGGACGTATGCCTGGCGATTATGAATGTGTTATATGAGGGGCTCGGAGATCCAAAATACAGGCCGTGCCCGCTGTTGAAGCGGTATGTCGACGCCGGCTGGCTCGGAAGAAAGAGCGGCCGCGGGTTTTACGAGTATTAGGGTGCTTGGTACTTGGTACTTGGTACTTGGTACTTGGTAACTTAGTACTTGGTACTTGGTACTTGGTACTTGGTACTTAGTACTTGGTAACTTAGTTCGATTGGGTTACTTCTACTGATAGTTCGTTTTTGAATAGCGAACAAAGCACAAAGCACAAAGCACAAAGTACAAAGTACAAAGTACAAAGCACAAAGCACAAAGCACAAAGCACCAAGCCCCAAGCCCCAAGCCCCAACCTCCAGAATGACCACCATCTCCCACTACTGTCAAAAGTGCCTCGCGGCGAATCCGCTGGGCCAGGAGTTCTGCGCGCGTTGCGGCACGCGTCTCATGATCGTCGTCGAACCGACGTCCGCGCGTTACGAAGTCGGCACCGCTGGTCTCTCGACCGACGAACATCTGCTCGAAAGAATTTCAGCCGCTGAAACCAGAGTGGCGCGGCTCGCAGAACGTTTGGAACGCAGTCTCGATCTGCTGCTGCGTTACGCGCAAAACGCTTACTTCGATCGCTCGCTCGTCAGGGCGCTGGTTAATCTGCTCGCCGAAGATGGTGTCGTTGAAACTGAGCGATTGGAAAAGCTGTGGACCGATCGTTGTCAGAAAGACGCAGTCGAGCAGGAAGAGAACGTTCACCGCGACGAGTTGCGTCTGCGGATTCTCGCGCGCGGCGACGCGCCGGATCGCAAGGCTTTCGAGCAATTAGTTAACGAAGGTTTTCTCCTCATCGAAGACAAGCAGGTCACGCAGGGCATCACAAAACTACAACGCGCCGCTGAGATCTCTAACGAGAACGCCGCGTTGAATCTGTTCATCGGCGAGCATTTCTTCCGCAAAGGAAAATCAAAACTAGCGCGCGGTTATCTGGCGAAGGCACACGCGGCTTTGCCTGACGACGTGCGCGTTTCGTTGTTGCTCGGCCTGACCTGCGCCGACGACGGAGAAGTCGAACTCGCAAAAGATCTGCTCAGTAGTGCAACCGCACAGGGGGGATCGTCTTTTGCAGGACACTACGGGCTGGGCTGGCTGTTTGTGGCCGAAAAGAATTGGCGTCGCGCTCTGAACGAGTTCAAACGTGCACTGACCGTCCGTCCCTCACCGGAAGCGCATTACGTCCTCGGTTGTCTTTATTACGAACTCAATCGCGACACTCTCGCCGTGCGTCACCTGCGCAAAGCGACCAAGATGGACGCAGGCTACACCGAAGCGTTCTGCCTCCTGGCCCAGGTCTACGAACGCATGGGCCGCAAGGAACTGGCCGAGCAAACGCTACAAAAAGCCTCAGATCCCGTCGATTTGTCGCTTACGTCTTCTGCTCGCAATCAGAAAAACGTTCCCCTTTTCCACGTTACAACATCGAGAATGCCCCGTCTTATAGCCAGCGCCGACAAGAGAATCGCGGATACTTTGAGAGAAGACGCGTTATCTCTGGCCCGCGAACACAGGGAAAGTCAGTAACACTGATCCTGATCGGGAACCCGGATGAAAGCGAATTTCGAATCAGGACACTACCGGATCCTGAGTGGTGTCTTAAGTTGAAAGAGTTTTCTCTGCGCGCTGTGCGTCCCTCAGCGTTCTCAGCGTCCTCAGCGTTCTCAGCGTCCCTCAGCGTTCTCAGCGTCCCTCAGCGTTAATGGCAGTTCAACGCAGAGGAACGCCGAGCACCGCAGAGATCTCTCAAATTCAGACCCTACCGGATCCTGACCGTGCGTTGACAGACCGGGTTTGGGCGCTATAATGGCCGTTTTGTGCGCATAGCGCCGGAAAAAGCGATCGGCGGTAGTGCGGGGTGGTCATGCGGATTGAGCTCGAGAACCTGGAGGGCGGCAGGGGCGGTTTCGCCCACGTTTACCAGCCTGAAGAGCTGAACCCAGTCGATGAGAGGGTAAGTTTGACCGAGCCTGCGACTGTTAGCGGTAGCATCAGGCTCTCCGGCAACGAGGTTTTTGTCGAGGGCCACGTAGACGCGACAACGGAAGTCGAGTGCGATCGCTGTTTGAAACCGGTCCAATTGCCGGTTACCGCTGATTTCGCGTTGGAGTACATTACCGGAGCGGATTATGAGTCCAGCTCCGCAGCGGCACTCAGCGAAGAGGAATTGTCGGTCTCGGTGTTTGACGGCGAGGCGATCGACGTCGACGAGATCGTGAAAGAACAGATTCTGCTGGCAGTCCCTGCACGAACGCTTTGCCAGGAAGACTGCAAAGGAATCTGCCCGGAATGCGGCATCGATTTGAACACCGGCCAGTGCGATTGCGCGGCCGAGGAGATCGATCCGCGTTGGGCCGCACTTAAGGGTTTCAAGAAGACAGATAAGTAAATTACGGAGTCATTATGCCAAATCCAAAACGACGACACTCCAAAGCTCGTCGAGACAAGCGCCGCGCGCACGATGCGCTGCGAATTCCCCAAACCACGCTGTGCCCGAATTGCCGTGAGCCCCGTATGCCCCACCGTGTATGCCCAAAATGCGGCCATTACAAAGGTCGCGAAGTAGTGCAGGTGGAACAATCCTAAGCAATTAAGTGCGAAGTCAGTCGAAGAATGAAGCCCCGTTGACGGGCAAGGTCGTTCTCGACGCAATGGGCAGCGACCATGCCCCGCACGCCGAGATCGATGGCGCGCTCGCTGCGACGCGCGACTTCGGCGTGGGCGTGATCCTTGTGGGCCAACCTCACAAGGTCGAGCCGGAACTGCGACGCTGCGGCTGGCGCGGTGACGGCGATCTCGGAATCGAGCTCGTCGAAGCGGCTGAAGTGATCGCGATGGACGAAGCCGTCGCAAACGCAGTCCGCCGCAAGAAGAAGAGTTCTTTGAGAATCGGGAGCAAACTGGTCATCGAAGGCCGAGCAGACGGTTTTGTTTCCGCAGGAAACACCGGCGCCGCGATGGCGACCGCCAAAATGGTTATCGGAACGCTTCCCGGCGTGGATCGTCCGGCGCTTGCGGCAATGATTCCGACGAAAGCCGCGAAACCGACGCTGTTGCTCGACGTCGGCGCCAATTCAGAGTGCAAACCGCATCACCTGGCCCAGTTTGCCATCATGGGCGACGCTTATTCGCGATCGGTGCTCGGCACAGTGAAGCCAACAGTCGGCCTGATGAGTATCGGCGAAGAAGAGGCGAAGGGAAACGATCTGACGAAAGAAGCGTTTCCACTCTTGCGGCAGTTGAGTGACATCAACTTTGTCGGCAACGTCGAAGGCCGCGATGTTTTTTCCGGAATGGTGGACGTGATCGTCACCGACGGATTTACCGGAAACGTCATGCTGAAGCTGTCCGAAGGACTGACGGAAGCGACGCTTTCGATGTTGAAAAAGGAATTGATGGCGTCGGCAGTGACGAAAGCCGGCGCAATGCTCGCGAAACCGGCGTTTCGCAATATCAAGAAGCGACTCGATTACACGGAATACGGTGGCGCCCCGCTGTTGGGCGTGAATCGCATCGTCGTCATCGGTCACGGACGATCGAACGCGAAAGCGATTCGCAACGCGATCCGGAGCGTCAAGGAATTCTCGGAGCATCGGACCAGCGAGCGTATTGAAAAGGGAATTACGGAAACACGAATTTCACAGGTTGCGTAAGCGACTGCGCGCGCGCGGCGTCTTTGCAGAACACGGGTTTAAAGAATACTATTACGAGCTTCATATTCTGAGGAATTAATGGCAAATCAACGAGCTGCAATTCTGGGTACCGGCCACTCGTACCCGGAAGGCATACTGACCAATGCCGATCTCGCCCAGATGGTAGAGACTTCGGACGATTGGATCACTACTCGGACCGGCATCAAGCAACGCCGCAAAGCCGCGCCCGGCGAGTACACGTCGATGTTTGCTGTCCGCGCCGTGCGCCAGGCGATAGAAAGAGCGCGGCTCGATCCGTCAGACATCGATCTCCTGCTCTGCGCCACCGTCTCTCCCGATCAAATACTTCCATCGACAGGTTGCATCATCCAGGCCGAAATCGGCGCGCATAACGCCGCGGCAATGGACGTAGTCGCCGCCTGTTCGGGTTTTTTGTACGGAGTCTCGCTGGCTGATTCGATGATCAGGACGGGACAGGTGCGACACGCCGTTGTTGTCGGCGCTGAGGTACTGACGCAGTACGTCGACTACACGGACCGTCAAACGTGCGTGTTGTTCGGCGACGGCGCAGGCGCGGCCGTGCTTGGGCCAGTCGAGGGAAATCGCGGCATCCTCGCGTCGAAGATAAAGTCAGACGGACGTTACGAAGAGCAGCTTTTTTCACCGGGCGGCGGAACGCGTCGCAGGCCAACTGCGGAAACACTCGCGGCCGGCGATCATTTCTTCAAGATGAAGGGCAACGAGCTGTTCAAAGTCGCCGTACGTTCGATGGCCGAGATCTCGCGCGAAGTGCTGGAACAGGCGGGAATGAAGTCGGAGGACATCAGTCTTTTCATTCCGCACCAGGCAAACCAGCGCATCACCGAAGCGGTTGCGGATCGATTGAACGTCGACATGTCGAAGGTGTATTCGAACATCGCGGTCCATGGCAACACTTCAGCGGCTTCGATACCGATCGCGTTGGATGAATGCGTTCAGGCCGGACGAATCAAGGAAGGCGATCTGGTATTGATGTCATCCTTTGGCGGCGGCGTTACGTGGGGTTCGATCTTAGTCCGATGGTAAACAAATCAGCGTTTGTTTTTCCGGGCCAGGGATCGCAAAGCCCCGGAATGGGAAAAGATCTAGCAGATAACTTCGCCGTCGCGCGACAGGTGTTTGAAGAAGCCGACGATGCGTTGGGATTCGCGATCTCGCGTCTCTGTTTCGAAGGCCCGGCGGAAGAATTACAGTTAACCGAGAACACGCAACCGTCGATTCTCGCCGTCTCGATCGCGGCGTTTCGCGCGTTGGAAATGAGTGGCGCACCCGCGCCGGCATTTGTCGCGGGACACAGTTTGGGTGAATACTCTGCGCTTGTTGCTGCCGGTGTGCTCGAGTTATCCGACGCTTTGCGAACCGTTCGCGCGCGTGGACGATACATGCAGGAAGCGGTGCCGGTCGGCACGGGCGCGATGGCGGCAGTGATGGGCGGCGAACTGGAAGACATTCAGCGCGTATGTGTTGAAGCGGCAGGCGATGAAGTTTGCTCGATCGCAAACATCAACTCGCCGGGACAGTTGGTCATCGCGGGACACGCGACCGCCGTCGATCGCGCGATTGAACTGTTGAAAGGCGTCGCGAAAAAGGTTGTGAAGTTGAACGTCAGCGCGCCTTTTCATTGCGCGCTGATGAAGCCGGCGCAGGAGCGGCTGGCGTCTGATCTCGAGCGGCTTGATTTCAGGGAACCGAAGTTCCCGGTGGTTACCAACGTCGATGCACGCATCACGACCGCGCCCGAAGAGTTGCGCGATGCGCTGATTCGTCAGGTGTCCGCGCCAGTGCGTTGGGTCGAGTCGATGCAGTTGCTGGCCCAGAACGGCGTCGAGACAGTCGTCGAAGTTGGACCAGGAAAAGTTCTGTCAGGACTCATGCGTAAAACGAGTCGCGACATGAAATGTCTTAACGTGGAAGACGCAGCAAGTTTGGAGGCGACCAGCGCCGCGCTTGCTGCGAGAGATGTATTAGTCTAATTAACTCACAGAGGAGCTAACACGATGCCCGATCAAGAGATCGAGAATAAGGTAAAACAGATTATCGTCGATGAGCTAGGTGTCGATGAGAACGAGGTCACGCCGAATGCGCGGTTTATCGACGATCTTGGCGCCGACTCGCTGGACACGGTTGAACTCGTGATGCGTTTTGAAGAAGAGTTTGGGATCGAAATCCCGGACGAAGACGCGGAAAAGATTCAAAGCGTGCGCGACGCCTATAACTATATCGACCAGCACAAGAAGTAACTAAATTGCCGATGTGCGATTTCCGATTGCCAATGGTTTTCAAGTCGGCAATCGGCAATTGGCAATTGGCAATTACCCGAAGGAGTTTTCAATTTTGACACGTCGTGTCGTGATTACGGGCCTCGGCCTTGTCACTCCTGTTGGCAATACTGTCGAAGAGACGTGGACTGCGCTGATGAACGGCCGCAGCGGCGCTGACTACATCAAAAAGTTCGACGCTGAGAAGTTTTCAGTAAAGTTTGCCTGCGAAGTTAAAAACTTCGACCCGCTAACTTTTATCGCTAAGAAAGACGCGCGCAAGATGGGCGCGTTTATTCATTATGCGATCGCCGCGTCTATCGAAGCGATGGCCGACAGCGGCCTCCCGCTTACCGAAGCCGGCAAACTTCCCGACAATATCGCCGAGAACGTCGGCACTTATATCAGTAGCGGAATCGGAGACTTCTGGGCCATCGAACGCGAGCACTCGAAACTGCTCGACGATGGTCCCGATCGCGTGTCGCCGTTCTTTATCGTCTCGGCGATCGTGAATCTCGCTGCCGGCCAGGTCTCGATTCGTTTCGGCGCCAAGGGACCGAACTCAGCGACCGCAACCGCCTGTGCCGCCGGCGCCCACGCGATCGGCGACAGTTTCAAGATCATTCAACGCGGCGACGCGGACATCATGATCTGTGGCGGCGCGGAGTCGGCGATCACGCCGATGAGCGTCGCGGGTTTCTCGGCCATGCGCGCGTTGTCGACCAACAACGACGATCCGATCCATGCGTCGCGGCCGTTCGAGCGCGATCGGGATGGTTTCGTGATTGGTGAAGGCGCCGGGATCATGATCCTGGAAGAGTTGGAATCGGCGAAACGCCGCGACGCGAAGATCTACGGCGAGATCGTCGGTTACGGAGCCGCCGCCGACGCTTTTCACCTGACCATGCCCGACGAAACGGGTTCGGGCGCGCGGCGCGTGATGCAGCGCACGTTGAAAGACGCGGGCGTTGCACCGGAACAGGTCGGATACATCAACGCGCACGGCACGTCGACGCCGTACAACGACAAGTTTGAAACCCTTGCCATCAAGGACACGTTCGGCGCGCACGCCTACAAGCTGGCCGTTAGTTCGACCAAGTCGATGACGGGGCACTTGCTCGGCGCGGCGGGCGGAATCGAGGGAATCTTCTGTGTTTTGACGCTGCATCACAACGTCATAGCGCCGACGATCAACTACGTGAATCCCGATCCTGAGTGCGATCTCGACTACGTTCCGAACGAGCCGCGCGAGGCCAGAGTCGATTACGTGCTCTCGAACAGTTTCGGGTTTGGCGGCACGAATGCGGCGTTGTTGTTCAAGAGGTACGAAGAGTAGGGAACTTGGAGCTTAGTGCTTGGTACTTTGTTCGGCATGCGTGACCGACGAGTTGACTTCAAACGTTGACCAAAGAACAAAGAACTAAGTACTAAGCACAAAGTACAAAGAGCGAGACTCTGAAGAAGATGAAGATCGTCGTAATGATGAAACAGGTCGCGAACAAAGACGCGATCCTGCGCATTAACAAAGACGCCACCTGGATCGAAGAAGGCGACTTGTCGTTCGAGGTGAGTGAGTCCGACGGTTATGCGTTGGAAGAAGCGCTGCGTGTGCGCGAGAAACTGGGCGGCGAAGTGGTTGTTTGCTCGATGGGCCCCCAGCGCGTCAAGAGCGTGATCAAAGACGCGCTCGCGCGTGGCGCCGATCGCGCGATTCACGTCGTCGGCGACAATCTCACGCACCTTTCGCCGTTCGCGGCTGCGACAGTGCTGGCCGATGCGATTCGGGAAGAGAAGCCCGATCTCGTGATGACCGGATTACAGTCGGACGATCACGGTTACGGACAAACGGGCGTGATCATGGCTGAACTGCTGGGACTGCCGCACGCGACGATCGTTATCGAGTTGGATGCGGCGGCGGACAAGTTTCGGGTCAAGCGAGAGCTGGAGAGTGGCTGGTACCAGTGGTACACGATGCCGTTGCCCGCCTTGCTGACAATTCAGTCAGGCATCAGCCAGATTCGTTACGCGACGTTGAAGGGCATCATGGCGGCGAAGAAGAAGGAGATCAAAGAAGTCACGGCGCCGGCCGAGATCGTCGATCGTCCTTCACATCAACGCGTCGAGAAGATCTACCTGCCGCAGAAGACCAAGCAAACGCAGATGCTCGGCAATGGCGATGCAAAAGCGGGCGCGGCCGAGTTGGCCCAGAAGCTTCACACTGAGGCGAGAGTGTTTTAAGGAATAGTTAATGAGCAACGGAATACTCGTTTTCATCGAAAACAAAGGCGGGACTGCCAATCGAAGTTCTTTCGAAGCGATCGCCGCCGCGCAGGCGTTTGGTTCGCAACTGCAACAGCCGGTGAGCGCTGTCGTGCTCGGCGCTGATGCGTCGGCGTTGGCCCAGGAGATCGCCGCTTACGACGTCGCGCGCGTGATCTGTGTCAACGATCCGAAGCTCGCGGAATACACGCCGGATGCTTACGCTGACGCGCTCGAACAAGTCGTCAAACAAGTCGATCCGAGCCTCGTTTTTCTGACGCACACGTACCAGGTGCGCGACTTCGCTCCGAAGCTCGCCGCGCGTTTTAAGAAGTCGTTGATCAGCGACTGTATTCGCGCGAAAGCAGACAACGGCCAGATCGGTTTCACGCGACGTATCTTTTTAGGCAAGCTCGACGCTGACGTTTCGTCTGACGGTGAAGCGCCAGTGTTTGCGACGTTTCAAACCGGCGCGTATCGACCGGACCAGGCGACGAAAGGCGGCTCCGCGGCAGTCGAGAACATGGCGGTGCAGATTGGCGACGTGCGCATGATTCCGGAAGCGCCGTTCCAGGAAGCGAAACAAGCCGTCGATCTGACGAAGGCGGAAGTGATCGTCGCGGTTGGCCGCGGCATCAAGAGCAAAGACAATCTCGTGCTGGCGGAGAAACTCGCCGAAGTGCTCGGCGGTGATCTCGCAGCGTCGCGACCGATCTGCGACGCCGAATGGCTTCCGATCGATCGCCAGATCGGATCGTCAGGACAGACTGTCGCGCCGAAACTCTACGTGGCACTCGGCATCTCCGGCGCGATCCAGCATCTCGTCGGCATGAAGAACTCCGGCACGATCGTCGCCATCAACAAAGATCCCGAAGCACCGATTTTCGACATCGCCGATTACGCGATCGTGGGCGACCTGTTTGAAGCAGTGCCCGTGCTCACCGAAGAGATCAAGAAGATCAAGGGTTTGTAGACGCGGATTTTTTGATCTCTGCGACGACCTCTTCGATCTTCCAGTCGTTTCCGGTATAAACCTTCGCCACCTTGCCGTTGGGACCGACGATCACCGTCCGCAGCGCGTGAATGATCTGGTCCTTCTCCGGCCAGTATCGCAAGCCAAAATACTGCGCGATCTCCTTAACCTGATCGTTTGTTCCCGTCGCAAACTCCCAGTGCGCAAACGTTTCTTTCTCGTATCGCTCGGTGTGCGCCGCGCCGTAGCTGCGCAATACTTTCGGATCGTCGTACGACGGATCGATGCTGATGCTTAGCAGGTGTGTTTTGGCGTACACCTCTGCGTCCAGGGCCAACTGCCGGTCGATCTGCGCGAAGTTGTTACTCATCAACGTACACTGATCGGGAAAAGGACAACGCGTGTAGATGAACGTCAGCAGCAGCGTTCTGCCGCGATAGTCGCGAATGCGAATGGGTTTCGCGTCCTGGTTGAGGAGCGTGTAGTTTGGAACTTCGTCGCCTTCCTTCGCTGCCGGGATCGCGTTGGCGACCGGACTGCCCGCTTCCTGTTTCGTAACGACAAACAGGTCTTCCAGCCATGAATGTTTGCCGTCGATGACGAGCGTCGCCGTCACCTCGGCGTTCGGAACGAGCATCTGCATGTCCGCGTCGTTTTTGACGGTGAAGGGCATCGTCATCCCCGGCATGTAGTCTTTCACATCTTCATGCGCGATCGTGACCTGCCGTTTCTCAGGTTCGACGGAGACGACTTTGCCTTTGAGATCGTAACGTTTCTCGTTGCCTGACGCGCGGCGACATGACGCCGCGCCGCCGAGACTCGCGATAAGTATCAGCAACAGGAAAACAGTTTTCTTCATAGATTCGCCTGCGATGGAGGTTGGAGCTGCGCGTCGTACAGGCGTTGATAGTTCCAGTAGTTTGCCAACACTTTGTAGACGTAGTCTTTCGTTTGTGAAAAGCCGATTTCGGGAACGTAGCGATCGGCTTCTTTCGAGCGTGAACGCGCGATCCAGCGCGCGAGGTTGTCTTCGCCGCCGTTATAAGAACCCGCGACTGCCTGCGGTTGATCGGGAAACAGTTTGAACAGGTTCGACAGGTATTGCGAACCGAAGAGTACGGCGGTGTCCGCGTTGTAGAGATCGTCCTGCTCGAACTTCTGAAGTTTCAATTCGGCCGCGATTTGATTCGCCGTCAACGGGATGAACTGCATCATTCCGCGAGCTGCGGCAACTGATTTCGCGTCAACCTGAAAGCGCGATTCCTGGCGCGCGATGGCCAGCACGAAACGCGGATCGACGTTGCGCGACGGCGCGTGTTTCAACAGCGAGTCGCGAAAGGGAACGGGGTAGTAAAGATCCAACAGGTTGCGTGGCGCGAGTTCGAGCACGTAATCGGCCGGGACTGTTTTCCAGAGTTGTTCGGCGAAGCGCACGGCGCGATTCGGCACACCCGCGCGCAGCGCGAATACGGCCAGCGTGTAAGCCTCGTCTGAATTTGGCGCAGGCGCTTCGCGCTTGGCCAGAAGCTCGGGCAGTGCTTCGTCGTAGAGCTGGAGCCCAAGAAGCAGATCGGGAATGGCATCCGAGTCTTTTTTGATCGGCGAAACCAGATTGAACTTCGGCAGGCGATACGCGGGCAGCGCATCGTAAGCTTTTTGCAGCGACTTCAGTATCTCCGCGCGATTGTTTGTAAGCCGCAACGCCGATGTCGCCGCCACTCGAACTTGCTCCGGTGTTCCCGACTTCGTCTCATTCAGCAATGAATTCAAACGCATCTGAACAAGGGCGCGCGACTTGTCATTCGCGCCCAACGCGAGGAGACGTTGCGTGGCGCGCATTCCGTAGTATTCATTGCGGCCGTCGGGGATTGATAAATAAGCGGCGACGGCGTCTTCGGTCCGGCCTGACTGCTCGAGAGCGTAACCGCGGAGGAAATTGATCTCGGCCGGGTTTGTTCCACCGGGAACGCGCGTGCCGTCGAGATCGGAAGACTTCACGAGTTCTTCGGCATCGCGTACGGCTGCCGGCCAGTTCGCCTGCGCGAGGTGAATTCGCAACTGCGCGAACAAAGCGAGCGTGCCGCCGATTTCGTTCTTGAAGCGTGCGCGGGTTTGTTGTACCCAATCGAGCGCTTCGTTGTGACGTCCGGCTTCGTGCAAAGTGTCGATCAGGTTTAGATACGGGCGCTCAGGACTGGGCGCATCGGGAAAACGTTCGATGAAGCGTTTGTAAGTCGCGACGGCGTCGTCGTAGCGCTTCATGCGCAGGTAAGTCGAGCCGATAAAACTCAACGCCTCGCGCGCGCTCGAAGAATCTGGGTAAGTGTCGAAGGTTTTCTGAAACGCTTTCAGCGCGTCGTCATACTTTGCTTCGTTGTAGAAGCCGCGGCCGATTTGAAACACAGCGTTTGGAACCGTGACGCTGTTTGGGTTCTCGTCGGCGAGCGTCTGGTAGTGTCGCCGCGCGCCGGCGAAGTCGCGATTGAACTGATAAATCGAGGCGCGCAGCAGGTGTTGTGCTTCCGGTAAAGTGGCTTTTTCGTCGAAAGTATCGAGCTCGCGGACGGCGGCGAGTGCGAAATCATCGGGCCGCGATGCGTCCGGCATCTGCATGACGATGTTGTTGAAAACCTCGCGCGCCTCGGCTGGTTTACCGGCGCGAGAGAGCGCGCGGCCCATCAACAGTGCGGCTTCACGAGCTACGACGACGTTTTTGGAACTCGTGAGCGATCGAGCAGCGTTGGCCGCCGACGCGAAGTCCGCGCTTTCGAAGAAACTCTCCGCGAGTCGCAACGTCGCGGTTTCGGCAAGCAGGCTCGCGGGCGCTGTCGACAGCATTTGTCGCAGTCGTTCGCGCTCGAGTGGAAGATCGCCGGTGGCGCGCGCGAGACGCGCGAGTCGCCAGAGCGCATATTCTTTCAGCGGCGACTCCCGCGAAACGATAGCCTGGTAGTCTGCGGTCGCGCCGGCGATGTTGCCTGCCGCTTCCGCTTCGCGTCCGCGCGCGTAGTCGGCGTTGGATTGCGCCACCACGGGCGACACGAACAACAGCGATACGAGGATTAATCTCGTCAATAACATAGGTCGAATTATAATCGGTGTATACTATTGCTCAAACAATGGCAGCTAAAGAACTTAAAGCAGGTCCATTAGCGGACCGGATCAAACAGGAAGTTAAGTCACAAATCGAACAGATAGTAGCAAAGCACGGCATTCGCCCGGGACTGGCGGCCGTGCGTGTGGGCGACGATCCCGCGTCGGCTGTTTACGTCGGCAACAAGATCAAGGCGTGCGACGAGGTCGGCATCCGTTCCGAGCATCACGCGTTGCCTGAGTCGACGACGACGGCCGAACTGCTCGATCTAATTCGCTCCTTGAATGCCAGTGACAACGTTCACGGCATACTCACGCAGCTTCCGTTGCCCGCCGCAATCGACGAGCGGTTGATCATCGAAGCGATCGATCCGGCGAAGGACGTCGACGGGTTTCATCCGATCAATGCGGGGAGGTTGGCACTCGGCAGGCCCGTGTTCGTGCCGTGTACGCCGGCGGGAATCATCGAGTTGCTGGACGACAGCGGTATCGAGATTCGCGGCGCGCGCGCATGTGTCGTCGGCCGCAGCCAGATCGTCGGACGTCCGATGGCCCAACTGCTGTTGCAACGTGACGCGACGGTAACCATCTGTCACTCCCGCACTCGCGATCTCGCGGCGGTCACGCGCGAGGCTGACCTGCTTGTCGTCGCCATCGGCCGTGCGGGAATGATCGGACGCGAACACATCAAACCCGGGGCGACGGTGATCGACGTCGGTATGAACAAGGTTTCGGACGCTGATCAGGTGCGCGATCTCTTCGGCGCGGATGCCGAGAAACGGCTGTCGGTGTTGTCCAAGCGCGGTTACACGCTCGTCGGCGACGTGCATCCTGCGGGCGCGGGCGAAGTCGCGGGTCAACTGACGCCGGTTCCTGGTGGTGTCGGGTTACTCACTGTCGCTATGTTGATGAAAAACACACTGAAAGCCGCGAATTTAAGATGCTCCGAGTCGGCTTAACCGGATCGATCGCCGTTGGCAAAACATTCGTGACCTCCGTGTTTGCCGAACTCGGTTGTCGTGTTCTCGACGCGGATCTGACGGCGCGCGAAGTCGTCGAGCCGGGCGCGGATGGCTTGAGGGCCGTGGTCGCTCAGTTTGGCGAAGAGATCCTGGCGCCGGATGGAACACTCGATCGCGCGCGCATGGCGTCGATAGTTTTCGCGGATGAAGAGAAACGGTTGCATCTCAACTCGATTCTTCATCCGTTGGTCCTGGCGCGACAGGATGAGATCCTGCGGGAGTGGGAAGCCGAAAATCCGCATGGTATAGCTATCGTTGATGCCGCGTTGATGATCGAATCAGGCGGTTACAAACGTTTCGACAAGCTTATCGTGGTCCATTGCCGGCCCGAGGTCCAACTCGAACGGCTCATGCTGCGCAACAATCTCCCGCTTGCGGAAGCACAACGGCGCATCGCGTCGCAAATGCCGCAGGAAGAAAAAGTACGGTACGCTGATTACTTGATCGACACGTCTGACGGTTTCGAACCGACACGAGAACGGACCGTCGAAGTCTTCAACCAATTACGTAAGCTCGCATGAAGCGAATCTCTCCCATTTGTTCCTTAGTACTGATTTTGACTTTGACGCACAGCGGCTGCTTCAACGGTGAGGAGCCTTCGCCGTACTACGGCACCGTCGTGACTCCGCGCGTGCAGGAGTTTCGCTGGAGCGACGGCGGGCTGCCGCAAACTTTCGATCCCGCATTCGCAGTCGCGCCGCCCGACACCGACGCCGTGCGCGCTCTCTTCGAGGGACTGACCGACTACGATCCGAAAACGTTGACGCCCGTGCCGGCGGTCGCGACTCGCTGGGAGTCTTCATCCGACGGGCGCGTCTGGACTTTTTATCTCCGCGACAACGCGCGGTGGTCCAACGGCGAACGCGTCACCGCCAGCGACTTTGTTCGGTCCTGGGAACGCACGCTCAAGATCGGTCCACTCGCGCCGCACACGGAGTTGCTCGCGAACATCGAAGGCGCTACTACGCAACCTACCGAGCCGAACCCGCCCGAACCCGCGCCAACACCGCCGCCATTTGGCGCGCGCGCGCTCGGCGAACACGTTTTGCAAGTCACGCTCGAACACGCCGATCACAGTTTCCCATCGCTCGTGGCCCATCCGGTGTTTCGTCCGGTGAAAGTCGAGGACGCACAGCGGACACAGCGTCTCGAGTCGCATGAGTTGATCTCGAACGGCGCGTTTTTGTTATCAGCGACGGAGAGCAATCGCGTCCGGCTGGAACGTGCGAAGACTTACTGGGACGATGCGTCAGTGGCGCTCGATCGCGTCACGTTTGTTAACACTGCCAACGCCGAAGACGCGCTCGCCGCTTATCGCGCGGGTGAAATTGACGCGGTCACGAACGCACCGTTCGAACCGCTGGCGTTAAAATTACTCGCGCCTTACAAAGACTTTCGCCGTTCGACGTACGGTGCGTTGACTTACTATCGGTTCAACGCCTCGCGCGAACCTTTTGACGACATTCGCGTCCGCGAAGCTCTCGCGCTCGCCATCGATCGCGAACGCATCAGCCGCGACGATCTCGGTGGCGCGACTGAAGCGGCCGGAAAGTTTTTGCCGGAAGCAATGTCAGGCGGCGAAAAGCCCGTCGTCGACGAAACTGAGCTGCTCGAACACGATGCGAACAAGGCGCGTGCTTTGCTCGCGGAGGCGGGTTATCCCGACGGCGATGGTTTTCCCGTCATCCGTCTGCTGATCAATCGCAACGAGCAACAGCGCATCGTGGCCCAGTCGATCGCGGCGATGTGGCGCGCGACGCTCAACGTCGAGACTGAGATCGTGATCAGAAACTGGGACGAGTATGAAGCGGCGATCGCCGCCGGTGATTACGACGTCGTGCGGCGCGGCATGGTGATGCAGACGACGAGCGAACTCACGAACCTGCGAATGCTGTTTGACGATGAAGGAACGGAGTCGGAAGCACAGGCGTTGAAGGATTTGAAGGCGATGCCGGTTTATTTCGCGTCGTCGTATTCGGTCGTCAAACCTTACGTTTCGGGATTTGACGCGAACGTTCTCGACGCGCCGAGTTTAAAGAAAACACGGATCGATACGAATTGGACCAGGTAATCAAACAAGGCGGCGTGATCGCGTTTCGCACCGACACGTTTTACGGGCTCGGCGCTGATCCGTTCAATGCCGATGCGGTGGCGCGTGTCCGCGAGTTGAAGGGCAGGGAAGACGACAAACCGATCCTGTTATTGATCTCGGATCTCGAGCAGGTCGACAGGTTGATCGCTCACCGGACGGCGGAGTTTGTTGCGGTTGCGGAGAGGTTTTGGCCTGGTCCGTTGACGATTGTCGGCAAGGCAAACACGGATTTACCGGAAGGGATCACGGCCGGTACGGGAACCGTCGGCGTCAGGCTTCCGAACGACGAGATTGTGTGCCGGCTTGTGCGTGAGTGTGGCGGTGTACTGACGGCGACGAGCGCGAATCCCGCGGGCCGTGAGCCGGCCCGCTCGGCCCAGGAAGTAGCAAATTACTTTCCCGAAGGTCTCGATTTGATAATCGACGGCGGCGAGGTGACGGCTACCGAGCCTTCGACAGTTGTCGATGCAACCACGTTACCCATTCGCGTCGTTCGCGAAGGCGCAATCGCCGCCAAAGACATTCTCACTGGCGCGTAAGGTTCTTGATGAAGCCCCAGTCACCACTCGCATTCACCTGAATGTTCCCGACATTCTTCCGCGCGATCACGATGTTCGCCTGGTACCACAGCGGAAACACCGGCACGTCGCGACTCACGATGTTCTGTATCTGCACGTAAAGCTCGCGCGCTTTCTGCCGGTCGAAAGTATTCACTGCTTCTTCGAGCAGCTTATCCAGATCGGGATTACTGTAACGACTGCGATTGCGCGACGGTCTCGCCTGCGTCGGAATCTCCGAAGTCGCGAACAGATCTTTGTAGAAGATCGGATCCTGGTTGCCGCCCACCCACTGCGAATAAGCAATCTGGAAGTTTCCGCGACGCAGTTCGTCGAACAAAGTATTCGCTTCGGGAGTTTGGATCTCGATCGGAATACCGACAGCCTTGAGTTGGTCGTAGATCACGCCTGCGTATTGACGTCCGGCGACGCTGCTGCCCGAGACTTTATAAATGATCGGTTTCTCGAAACGCATCCGTGGTCCATCGCCGTCGGGATCGGGGAAGCCCGCTTCGTCGAGCAGTTTCTTAGCGGCGGCGGGATCGTACGGATAAGTCTGTCCCGGCGAATACGCCCACGATTCCTCAGGAATGATCGAATGAGCTACTTTGCCAAAACCCAGCAAGAGTTTGTTGATTAAGCTCTGGCGATCGACGGCGAGCGCGATCGCCTGTCGCACTTTTACGTTGTCGAGCGGCGCTGACGTGGTGTTGATGGTCAACAGCACGACGTTCGATCCGTTGAATGACTTAACTTGCAGGTTTGGATCCTGTTCGAGTCGCTTGACGGCGTCAGGCGAAAGACTCGTCGGCAGCGGAGCGATATCGACGCGTCCAGCCTGAAGTTCGGCTTGCATCGCGTTCATATCCGAGATCACGCGCACGCGAATCGTCTGCAACTTCGGCGCGCCTTCCCAATACTCGGCAAACGCTTCGAGATCGCAGACCTGCTGAGAATTGTCGTAGTTGACGAACTTGAACGGGCCCGTGCCCATCGGGTGCGTCTTCTGCGCTTCGTAACTGTCCGACGCGATGATGGGAATCGCAACGAGGTTCGACAGCAGTCCAACCCACGGCTTCGACAGTCTCACAACAACTGTTTTCGGATCGGGTATTTCGACGCCGCTGATGTAATTCTTCTTGTCCTGTCCGGTGCCTTCGAAGAAACTCGCCGACTTCGCGAAGTCGCTGCGAAGCAGCAGATCGAGCGTGTACTTCACGTCGGCTGAACTGAACGCGCGCCCGTCGTGCCACTTCACGTTGTCGCGCAGCGTGAACGTGAAACTCAAACCATCCTCCGCACGCTTGATGTCCGACGCAAGCTCGCCGACGTAGTCGAAACGTTCGTCTTTCTTGACGAGCGTGTTGAAGATCAACGTGCGAACACGTTCGCTCGCAGCGTCAACTGAAGGCGAACCGATCGGATCGATCGTGCGGATGTTGTCGCCCAAAGCGATCACGAACGCGTCGCTTCGTGTGCGGCAACCGGTCGGAACAATCAATAAAACTATCAAAGAAAAGAGCAGGATAAATTTACTTATCCTCACTTAATCGCGCCTCCATAAACGTAGTTGAGCTTGCTGTTGAGTTTCTCGATGCTGTCGGACAGAAACTGAAAGCGCTCGAGATCGAGCGGCAGCGACGGTTCGACGATGGCTTTCGTCCGCGCGATGCGTGTCAATGATTCGCGGATGCGTGCGTCGGGTAAAGTTCCACTTTCGGCGGCCTCGATCAGCGCTTCATGACCGCGCCTGATCTTGTCGGGCGAAGCACAGATGAGCAGCATGTCTTCGCCCGCGAGTTTGGCACGCACAACTGCGTCACCCATTTCGTAGTGACGGGTGATCGCGCCCATCTCGAGATCGTCGGTGACTACGAGGTGTTTGTAACCGAGCTCCTCTCGCAGCAGCTTGGTGACGATGTTGTAGTTCAGCGACGCCGGTTCGAGTAACCCGCCGGTCACTTCCTCTCTGATGTCGATATTCGGAAAACCGCCGTGACTCACCATCACGCAACGCACGCGATCGTCTCGCCGTTGAAACAATTCGATGTACGGCGCGAGATCCTGCGCGATCAGGTCGTCGTGTGACAGACGCACAACCGGCATCTCTTCGTGCGAGTCGACTTCGCCGGCGCCGATGCCGGGAAAGTGTTTCAAACAACCAAGACAACCCGCGCCTTGTAAACCGCGCATGTAAACGGTCGTGTAGCCGAGAACTTCGCCGGGCGAACGTCCGAACGATCGCGAGTAGAGGCCGTTCGACAGCAGATCGCGATCGTCCGTCATGATCGACATGACGGGCGCGAAGTTGATGTTGAACCCGAGCATCCGCAGCGTCTCGCCGGTGATCCGTCCGAGTGCGCGCGCGGCGGCGAGATCGCCGTGCTGGCGAATCGTGCGCGCCGACGGCATCGGCGTGAAAATGCGGCGCAGGCGATCGACGAGCCCGCCTTCCTGATCGATGCCGAAGAGCGGCGGCGTCTTGACCAGTTCGCGAACGCCGTCGAGCAGGCCGCGCAGTTGCTGCGCGCTCGCGACGTTGCGTCCGAAGATGATCACGCCGCCCGGCTGCGTTTCAGTGACGAGCGCGCGTGTTTCGGCGTCGAGCTCCGTACCCGGAAGTCCGATGAATAAGAATTGTCCGATTTGTTGTTCGCGGGGAAGTGAATAGAGTTGTTCAGAAGCCATTCGGGTCGAAGTTTATCACGTTCCAGGTGCTTTGTACTTTGTGCTTCGTACTTTGTTTCGCCGGGAGACTTCGTTAAGAGTTGAACGGCAAAGAAGCCAACAAAGAACTAAACACTCAGTACAAAGTTCTAGTCCTTCGCAGTTTGTCTGTAGTATAAACAAACCTATGCCGCGCGAAATCACCGATCGGGGTCGCGTTGTTGAAGCCGTTCAGAATCTCGCTCTTACTGCCGAACTTTTCGAAGAACAAAATGGCAAACAGAAGTATGGCAGCGATCTGGAAGTAATCGTTCAGGGTCGCGAATACGGAAACGGCAAACGCGTTGGTCCGTACGTTCGCCTGCTTGCCTATGATTCCGGCGAAGAGATCATGCGCCAGGGCGAGTGGGGCGGAAACACTTTTTACATCGCCGTTGACGGCGCGCTCGACGTGTACGTGCGCGACGGCTCGGGACGCAAGTTGATCGGTCGGGTCGAGCCCGGCGCGTGTTTCGGCGAGATGGCGTTGCTGGCGGGTATCGAACGCAATGCGACGGTGAGTGTGCCGCAAGGGCAGACTGCGGTGGTCCTCGAAGTGGCGCGTCCGGCGTTGCGTCTGTTGCGCAAGCTGCCGAAGTTTGGCCAAACGCTCGACGAGACTTATCGCGCGCACGGCTTCGGCCGCGTGCTCGAAGATCTCGCTTTGATTTCCGACAGGCCGGTGGGCCAGGCGCTCGCGGAAGAACTGCGGCGTTCCGCGCGTTACATGGTCTACAGCAAGAACCACGTCCTGTGCAAAGAAGGCGAACCGATCGACCGACTGATCCTCGTGAAGAGCGGTTGGGTGCGACGCTCGCGCGGCGTGAGGTTTCATGCGGCGACGCCGGAAGTCGTGATGGGCGTCGATGAAACGATCGGCGTCGATTTTCTCGGCGGCGGAAATTGTCTCGGCCTCGAAGGCGTGAAGCATTCCGAACGGTGGAAATACAACGCCAGTCTGATGGCGCGAACGGAAGTGCTGGAAGTTCCATTCGCGAGCTTTTCATCTGATCCGCAACTGCGCGAACAACTTGCCGCGACGTTTTCCGCGTTTTCAAACGCCGACGACGCGCTGCCGCTCACGATCGATTCAGTTCCGGATCTAAATGTTTTGAAATCGGCTGAGCAGGAGATCGCCACCGGCATCATCGACGGCGCGAACGTGCTCGTGATGGACATGGATCTTTGCGTCCGTTGCGGCAACTGTTCGCTCGCGTGTCACAAGGTTCACGGGCAGTCGCGCCTGCTCCGTCGTGGAATTCAGATTGAAAGACCGGTCTCAATCGGAAAGAAGCGTTTGCAGCACGCGCTCGTGCCGCAGGTGTGTATGCACTGCGCGGATCCTGAGTGTTTGACGGGCTGTCCGACGGGTTCGATCTCTCGCAATCCGTTGGGCCATATCGATATCGATGCGCCAAGTTGTATCGGTTGTTACGACTGCGCGACGCAATGTCCGTACGATGCGATCTCGATGGTCCCGCGCGCGGCGCCGCCGCAAAATGGCGGGTTTGCGTCGTTACTCAAAAAGGCGTTCAGTTTCAAGATCGATCCGCCGGTCACGCCTGAACCGGGCGACGACGTCGTTGCGATCAAGTGCAACCTCTGCGATCAGACGCCGCTGAATCCGCCGGGCGCGCGCCGCAAGGCTTATTCGTGCGAAGAGAACTGTCCCACGGGCGCGCTTGTGCGCGTCAATCCGATCGAGTACTTCACCGAGATCGGATCCACTCAGGGCCTCGTTTTCAGAGACAAGACGCACGCGGTCGGACGCAACATTCACAAGAGCGATCCGCTCGCTCGCGTGTGGCACATCGGCGGTGCGCTGCTGACGATTGCCATCGCCATTGCGACGATTGTTGGCCTGGCGCGCAATGGCTTTGACGGCGTGCTGGCGGGCACCTGGCTGACGATGCGCTGGTTGACGGGCCTTGTCGGTCTGTTCGGCGTTGCCGCCGTGATGACTTATCCGCTGCGCAAACAGATCTATCGCCGCCGTGCGGGCGCGTTGCGTTACTGGATGTTGGCCCATATCTACATCGGTGCGATTGCGGGAGTCGTTCTGTTGTTACATTCGGGCACGCGAACCGGAGGCGTGTTGACGACGCTGCTTTACATCGCGTTCGACGTCGTCGTGATGTCGGGTGTGCTCGGGATTGTTTGTTACTACGTCGCGCCGCGGATCATGACGCGCATCGAAGGCGAGCCGCTGTTGGTTGAAGATCTCGTCGAACGACGCGCGGAGTTAAAGACGAAGTCGGAAGAGATCTTGCAGCAGAGCCAGGGTTGGTTGAAAGACGAGATTCAGGATCGAGTCTATCCGCGTTTCTTTTCGCGCGGGTTTTTGTGGCAGCAACTGTCGCAGCGCGAATCACTCAAAGCCGCGCAAGCTCGCGCGCGCGAGGAGTTCAAGGAAAGGCTCACGCGTCTCGCCACTGCCGAAGAACGCGATCTGCTGATCTCCGCGGTGGAAACTGCCGTGACCGCGCGTCGCATCGACTCGCTGTTGTTGTTGCATCGTTCGCTGCGCGTCTGGATTCCCGCGCACGTCATCTCGACTGCTCTGATGCTTGCACTGATGATCGTTCACATCATTCAGGTCGTGTTCTTCAAAGCACAATAAATGGCCGCTACCAACCAGTACGTCATCGTTCGCACCGACCTCTCGATCGATCCGATCACGATCATCAGTGACGGAGTGCTGATCGGGCGTTTGCCGGAGTGTGAAGTGCTGTTGAATCACCCTTCGGTGTCGCGTGTGCAGGCGGGAATCAAGCAGGTCGAGAATGCCTATCACCTGTTTCCGTTGCGGCCGCGTAATCCGGTGCTGCTGAACGGCAAGCCGGTGGAGGAAAACGAAGCGCTCGCGTCCGGCGACGACATCGCGGTTGGACCATTTCACCTCGAGATCGAGATCGGCGAACAGGGTTTGCTGATTCGTGTTGAGTTACGGATCGGCGTTGGTCCTTCGGAGATCGACGTCAGCGATGCGGGATTGAGCACGGCGCAGCTTGTGATGCCTGACGCCGCGAAGGCGAAGAAGCCGCGTGCGGCGCCGGTTGCAAGTACGAAAGCGCTCGACATCTTCTGGGACAAGCGGATGCGCGAGGTGGCGAAGATGGTGCGGCCATCGCCACTGTTTCCGCGCGCTCGCCTGCGTGCGGGCAAGGCGCAGTCGAATTGGACCGCCACGACGGATCTCGCGTCACGCTGGCCGGTGTCGTATTTCGTGTGGGGATTTTTAGTTGTCGGTTTGATCTCGATCGCCGGCGCTTACGTGTACACGCAAGCCTACGCCCCGGCGCCGCTTTCGACCGCGCACACGGTGGACCAGTTGCGTGTCACTCCGGCGATTGCCGCAAGTGCGAATGCGGGTTCGTGTACGTCGTGTCACTCGTGGCAGGGAAACATGGAACAGCGTTGCGCCTCGTGTCACAAGACTGACGCGTTTGTCGCCACGGTGATCAAGCCGCACGAAGCAGCGGGCATCGGGTGCATCGACTGTCACGCCGAGCACAAAGGCGCGGACTTCAGCGCCAAAGCAGGCGCGTTGGCTTCGTGTACTGCCTGTCACGTCGATGGTAATTCGACGCTCTACAACGGAAAGCGCGTTGGGACGCCGCACGGCGGGACGTTCGGTTACCCGGTTGTGAAAGGCCAGTGGAGCGCGAAGTCGATCAACGACGAAGAGTGGGAGTTGCGAAAGTTGCCGGTCGTGCGGTTGGCGACTGATTCAGATCAGAAGTGGCGCAGCAACCAGTTTCATGCGCTGCACGATCAACGAGTGAAGGTCGTGGCCGGGATCAAGGGAAACAGTGAGGGACGGCTGTCGTGCAACAGTTGTCACAACTCGTTCGATCCGATCGATCGTGAAACGCCGCGAAAGACGTGCGCTGCTTGTCACAACGAGGGCAACAAAGAGCTTGGAAAGCCTAACTGCACGTCGTGTCACGTCCAGCACATCCTCGACAAACGCCGCTGGAGTGCGACGATGTTAGCGGGATTAGCCGCGAAGTAATCAACCCGCTGGTTTATGACACGGCAAACAATCGTTTGAACCGGGAATCTTGCCTTTGAGCGCGGGTCGCGCGGCGATCGCCTTATCGTGACAGAGATTGCAGTTCATGTGATACGCGACTTCGTTGTTGAGTTTCGTCGGCGCCGGCTTGTCGGGATATTGGACCACCGGCATCGGCGCGCTATCGTCGCCCGCTTGTAGATGGCATGCGCGACAGCTCTTCACCGGCTTCGCATCCGCGGGAACCAGGATCTCCGCAGTCAAAACGACATTTCGTTCAGACGTCTTTAACGGCGCCTTCAAACTCGCGGCGGGTTGGTCCGTGTGGTGACACTCGACGCAACTCAGCACCGCTTGGCCGTCAGGACTGTACTTCTTGGTCGAGTGCGTCTCGTGATTGAAAGGCACTTCGCCGTACTTGTCTGACTGGCTGTCTTTTCCGAGCGTGATTTCTTTGGGTTGAATGCGGCTCTCTTTTTCCTGGGTAGAAACGAGCGCCACGCTGGTCACGCTGAGAAGGAGGATAAGAAGTATCTTCATAGACTCGAATCTTAGAAATTAAGTTCGACGCGTGTCAATTTTTTGTTTACTGGAGTGGTGTCTTGTTTTGTTCAGCATTCTGCGTACCTATGCGACTCTGCGGTAAAAGAAACGCCAAAACATGTCACCGCAGAGACGCGAAGGACCGCGGAGCGACGCAAGAGTAATTTAAACTACCTTTACTGGGGCATTCGGAAAGTGGGACCAGTGTGACACTTGCGGCAGTCTTTAAACGCCAGATCGCCGCCAAAAACACGCTTTCCGTTGTGACACGTCGCGCACGTCTGCCCGCGCGTCGTGGTGAAATGCTCAGCCGGCGCAGGCGAGCTGACCTGACGTGTTTGCGGCGCGCCGGCCGTCAGCTTGTGACAATCGACGCAGGCGAGCCGGTCTCTTGGACCATGATCCGCGTGGCTGAACGCGTAGCGATAAGAGCGCGCGCTGGTCGGCGTGGGCCGATACGCTTTCTGTTCGTGGCAGACGCCGCACGAGGCTATCTCGCGTCCGGCGGCTGATTTACTCGCAGGCGTATGACAACTGTAACAACCGTTATGAGCCGCTGTGTTCGCGGGAATCGACAACGCCACACCACGATTCGCAGGCGTGTGACAGCCGTTACATCCCTGTTGCGGACGAGCCGCGCCCGTCATGTGTTGCGTGTGGTCAAACTTCACGTTGAATCGCTCGTTGAAAGCAGCGGGGAAGTTTTTCAACGGCGGATTGCTGCTCTTCGTGTCGGCGTGGCAGATCAGGCACATCGGAATCGCCGGCGTCGTGAACTGCCCGCGATGACAATCGGTGCACGCTTTGTGACCCGGAAAACGTGGCGTCGCGGAGTTGTCGGTTCGTTCGTGACACGACGTGCAGGCAAGCGAACTGTGTCGCTGGCTGGTGTGCAGAAACTTCGAGTAGTCGACCTCCGGACCTTGCGCCGTAGCCGGCGCCGTCGCCGGTACCCAGAAAACCAGTGCGATCAGAGTTGCACAAATTCTGTTCATTTGCGCTTCAACGGTTTGCGTTGCGCGATCAGGAAATGACTCAGCGGCGCATCCTGATTACCCACGTTCGGCGCATGGCAGTACGTGCAGACGAACGCGCGATTCTTTTCGAGCTCGACCAATTCCTTGTTGAGATCCTGCCGTCCGCCGTCCTTGTTATGACACTCCGTACACGCGGTGATCGGCACGTCCGGTTTCAACCCGCGCAGTGAAGCCGACTTCGTGATGTTGATATGACACGACGTGCATTCCAATACGTGGTTCAGCTTCTCGCCGCCGCCGTCGTGTATAAACTTCATCGAGATGCGCGTGGGCGCCGTTGTCGCGTCTAATGGCGTCCCGGCAAGTTTGTGACAGCCATTGCAATTCACGGCGACGGGTTGTTGCGACTTCCAGTGGCAATTGAAACACGATGCGTGGTCCTTTGGCGCCGCTTTGAACGTCGCGTTTTGCGGTGCGTGACAGATCGTGCAGTTGTTGTAGTTTTGCTGTTGCGGCGCCGCGTGCGCGAGATCGATGCGCGGTCGCTGAGTGAAGAGTCGTGCAATCACGTCCTGGTGCTTGTCGTGCGGGAACTCGGTCGTGAATTGCAACCGCGACGCGGGATTACGAAACGCATAACGCACGTCGTCGCGCGGCGAAGTCTTCGAGTGACAGACGGAACAGATCTGCGGCCGTGCGCCTTTGAAAAACTGCGGGCGATGACAACTCACGCACGCCGCGTGGTCCGGGTAGTCGACGATGTCGGGAAACTTTGAAGCCTTCGTCCATTCGCGGGTGGGCACGACGTGACACGTTTTACACTCCGCCTGGTGCTTCTTCGTCGCGTGAGAAAACTTCGAGTAGTCCACGAAAGACAGACTGAGTACACCGATTAAAAGAATCAGTTTCATTCGTGTTTACTCACACGCGGGAACAGGTTTCTCCACGCCCACACATTTCACCAGCCGGTCTTTCTTATTCGAAATCAGAAACGGCTTTTCCGCGCCGAGATCGTCCGGCTTTATCTGCACTTCACAATTCCACGTGACCGCGGTCTGGCCCAACTCCGCCGGGATCACGTTCGTCAACACGTACGTTCCTGGTCCAAGATCGGTGAAGTACGCCGTGCCGTTTCGATCCGTCATCACCGACAAAACCGGAACCCGGGATTGTTTTAGTAAGGTTGAAATTGCTGTCTGACGATCGCGATAGAATCCATCGCGGATATTTGGCGCAAGATTCGTGGTAACCCACTTGCGCGCCGTCTCGTCGCCGCCAAACTCTTTCTGACTCGCCGCGAACGCTGTAGCAAATTCAGGCACGCCAGCGATGAACTCCGGTTCGACCTCGCGACAATAGACCGATTCGCAATCGCCTGCCTTCAACCAGTCGATCAACGCCTGGCTCGCGCCGAGTTTGCGGTAGTAACAGTCGCGCGTAACCAGCGGCTGATTCGTAACCGCATCGACAAGCGCGCGGTTCTCCGCGATCGTCCCGGGAATGAGAAAGAAACGTTTTCGTCCCAGCCCTTTCTGCGGCGCTGCGTCGTCGGCTTTCACGCGCACACGGATGCGCAACACGCCGGTTGGCGTTTGCGTGAGTCCGCTTGTTGTCGGCAACAAGAGCAACGACAGCAGGACCAGTATTAGCGCACGTTTCATTTATAGGTTCGGGCTGCGTGGAAACTTCAAGAACGGCAGACGCACGCCGCGTACAAAAATCTGATCAGACCTGACCGCGATAGGTGGTGAAAAACCATTGGCGCCGGCAGCGCCGATCAGATCGTCCTGATCGATGCCGTCACCGCTGATGCCGATTGCGCCCGCCAGCACGCCGTTCTTGTAGAGCGGGACACTGCCGGCGAAGATCTGAATCCCATTCGGCAGACTCGGAATCGAAGTGCAGGGAACTGCCGGCCCACCCAGCGAAGCGAGGAATCCCGCCTGGACGAGATCGAGTTGCAGTCCGACGTTGAAAGGGCTCCACTCGTTGATCTGCGTGCTGAGTGGACCAGCCCCCGAGTTGTCGATCCCATCCGGAAAAAACGGACGATGAAGAAATCCGATCGCGCGAGCGCTGAAAGCAAACGCACCGTCGAAACGCACGCCGTCAGCGGAGGCGCGGTCCATGTAAGATCCGAACCCCGCCGCACGGAGTTGCGAAGCTGCTGTTGGACCAGAGAAGAAAGCGGCGGTTCGCGCCTTTTGGACCGCGACGTCGAAACCAAAGACCGGCGCGTCCTGTTGCCTGAAGACACCCAGTACGACGCCTGCCGTGTCGACGACGGCGATCGAGACGCGTGCGTTGCTGCCAAGCGGCTGTCGGATAGCCGCGCGTGTGACGTTTGCTTGTTGGGCCGCGCGTGAAATGATCGTTTGCACGTCCGCGGCGCTCAGGGCGTTTGCACCGGCAGGCGCCGTTCCCGCGATGAACGGGAAGAATCGTGGACTGACTTCACCGCTGATTCCGCCGATGACCTGCGGCACAAACTCCGAATTCGGAGCGGGAAACGAGATCGTCGCGCCCGCGATGTTTGCGACGTTCGACGGCGCCGCCGGTGTCCCAACGTTTGCAAACGGAAGCCGAATGCCGTCGACGAGGATCGTGTCGCCGCGAATGCCGGAGGGGGCTTCGAAACCGCGCAAAGCCGATGCGGCGATCACTTCTTCAAAAGGCTGATCGTTATCGATCGGATTGCGATCGACGGTGTAAAGACCGTCACCCTCGATACCGATTCCGCCCGCCGGCAGACCGTTCTTGTAGATCGGCAGACCGCCCGGATCCGCCGAGAGCCCGAGACGCGCCGAAGGCTTCTTGATGTCGCTGCACGGCAATTGTGAAAACTGCACGCCATACAATGGACCACCGGCGCGAAAACTCACGCCCGGCGGAAAGTGTTCCTGGATGATGAAACCCGCCGTGCGTGTCGAAAACGCGTTGCCCGTCGTGCTGAAAAACGCGGCAGTCGCGGCTTTTGCGGTTGCGGCTTCGACTGACGGCACTACCGCGCCCTCAAGTCCTCGTCCCGCAGCACCGACGCTGCGCACGGTGGAAGTCGGCGGAGCGCCAGTCATCACAAAAGAACCGAGTATGTTTGCTTCGCGATCGGTGACGACGATGGTTACGGGTTTCGCGAGTGACTCCGCTGCTGAAGCAGCCTGTTGAATGATCGTCTGAACGTCGGTCGAGGTTAAGTTTGTGGCCGCGACGTTTGTCGGCGGATCGACTGGACCAATACGTCCCGGCGTCGGAATCGCGTTGACGTCGTCCGGTGGTCCACCACCGACGTGTCCGATGCCGACACGTACGCGATTGCTCGCCACGCCGCGATATGTAATCCGCACCAACACGTCGCCGGCCTGCGGTAAATCAGCCGGAAGCCGCAGGACGACCGACGTGGCCCATGGCTGTTCGGGAACCTGTCCAACGCTTTCGACCGTGAGCGGATAGATGTTGTGTGCAGCGTCTTCGGCGTCAGCGGTGACAGTTTCACCTGGCTGCGGCGTCAGGTTCATCGCAAACAGCATGATGCGTGTCGCCTGGTCCGGGCCAAACTTGATCTGGCTGGTTGTCGTAAACGGTTCGCGCTGGCGGGTGACGGAATCGAAAGCGATGGCGCGCGTCGAATCGGTGTGACTGATCAAAACGGGGCCGCTTTGTTGCGCCCCAGCATAGACGGCGAAGAGCACACACGCCAGGAAGATCGGTCGACGCCACATCGGCGCACAATGTATCACAAATTTTATCTGTGTAATCCGGTTGATCTGTGGTAAAACGCAAAACGCGTGATCATTTTACTGATCGTAGCGAGTTGTCTTTTACAGACGACCGGCCACCTCAAAGGTGTGGTCCGCTCGGCCACGGGCGCGCCCGCTTCCAACGCCGTCGTCGTCGTTACAAATCAAGTCACAGGCGAAACAAAACGTGTTCGCACGGATGCGGATGGAAGTTACGAGCTCCAACTCCGCGCGGGCGCGTATCGCATCACGCTGGACCAGCCGCACCTCGCGCAGTTTGACAAAGACAAGAACTACGGCGATTTCGCGATCATCCGCGGCGATACGCTCGAAAACGTGATTATCGAACCATCGAAGGACACCGTCGTCGATATTGCACTCGCTCCGCCTGCGACCGCACAGGCGACGCCCACGCCGCCGCAACGTCGCGACACTCCCGATCGATGGCGCGTCACGTTTCCCGAATACGATCGTTACGGCGATCGTGGCGCGCGCGGCCGCGATATTCCTTTCAAGAAGGGCAGCTGGTGGGATCCGTACAATCAAAACGTCCTCAAAGGCGACTATCCGATCAAAGGCGACAAGCTGTTCTTGATTCTCACCGCCGTCAGTTCGACAACCGTCGAACAGCGACGCGCGCCCACGCCTTCGGACGTCAGCAGCGTCGATCCCGTGAGTGGTGAGTTTTTCGGCAGGCCGGAACAGTTCGCCGCGGCCGAGACCGTCCAGTTCAGTTTCGAGTTGTTTCACGGCGACACGGTGTTCAAGCCGCGCGATTGGGCCATCAAGTTCTCGCCGACGTTCAGCGTCCCGAACTATCTCGACGCGCGTGAAAACGGCGTCGTCAACATCGACGTCCGCCGCGGCACCAATCGCACCGATTGGCACGCGTCACTCGAAGAAGCGTTCGGCGAAGTGAAACTCGCCGACGTCAACGCAAATTACGATTTCGTTTCCGTGCGCGCGGGCATTCAACCGTTCGTCTCCGACTTTCGCGGCTTCATTTTTTCCGACAACAATCTTGGCGCGCGGGTTTTTGGCGCACTCGACAACAACCGCGTGCAGTTCAACGGCGCGTATTTCTCGATGCTCGAGAAAGACACGAACAGCGGTTTGAATCGCTTCGACACGCGCCACCAAAACGTTTACATCGCCAACATCTTTCGGCAGGATTTCATTCGCAAGGGCTACACGATCCAGGGCAGTTTTCATTACAACGACGATCGACGCAGCGTTGAATTCGATCGCAACGGGTTTCTGGTCCGTCCCGCGCCGATCGGCGACGTGCGCCCACACGCGGTAAAAGTCGGTTATCTTGGATTCAGTGGGGACGGGCACCTCGGCCGTCTGAATCTCTCGCACTCGTACTACTTCGTTTTCGGACACGACGAACACAATCCGATCGCCGGACGAAGAGTCGACGTGAGATCGAACATGGCCGCGGCCGAGGCGTCAGTCGATAAGGATTATCTTCGTTTCAAGGGTTCGTTTTTCTTCGCACAGGGCGACAGCAATCCCACCGACGATCGCGGTTCGGGATTCGACGCCATCTTCGACGATCCGAATTTCGTTGGCGGGCAGTTTTCTTTCTGGGTGCGAAACGGGATCCGCTTGACGCAAACGGGCGTCGGGTTGGTCCAACCGAACAGCCTGTTGCCGAGTTTGCGCAGCAGCAAGACTCAGGGACAGGCAAACTTCGTCAATCCCGGCATCTTTATTTACAACGCCGGCGTCGATGTTGAATTGACGCAACGCATCAAGGCGGTTTTCAACGCGAGCTATTTGCGGTTTCATCGCACTGAGCCGCTGGAGTTGGTCCTGTTTCAGAATCGGATCCGGCACGACATCGGTTTCGATTACAGTTTGGGCGTGGCCTATCGGCCGTTTTTGATCAACAACTTCACGATGACGTTTGGCGCGAACGCGCTGCAAACCGGACGCGGGTTTCGCGACATTTTTACTGACGCGAATCGGAATTGTCCGCCGGGTGTCGAAGATTTCTGTCAGCCAGACGTGATCAGTCCGAACAAATTTCTGTACTCACTTTTTGCGCAGGTTAAATTAGTTTTCTAATGACGCTGATTTTCATTCTGCTTCTTTTGTTTCAGCCAAAGGTGGAAGGCTGCGTCTCGTGTCACGGACTGATCGAGCCGATGCACAAGTATGGGACCACCGAGACGCTCGACAAGCTGAAAGACGGAAAAGACGCAGTCGGGTTGAGTTGCACCTCGTGTCACGGCGGCAATCCGGCGTCGAAGCTGAAGGACGAAGCTCACGTGCGGCCCCGGTACGGTCGCAAGATACTGTGGAATCTCGAGATCTGGGAGTATGTTCGTTTCATCAATCCCGGCGACTTGCGCGTCGCGGCGAAGACCTGCGGCAGTTCTGCGTGTCATGAAATCGAGTCGAAAAACGTTCCGCGCAGCATGATGACGCACGGCGCGATGCTGTGGGGAGCGGCGCTTTACAACAACGGCAGTTTCCCGCTGAAGGATCCGCGCTTCGGCGAGAGTTACAACGAAAAAGGCGAACCGCAAACACTGCTGCAAGCGGCGACTGACGAAGAGCGTCGCGTCAAAGGATTTCTGAGTCTGATCGATCCGATTCCGCGTTGGGAGATCTCACAACCGGGAAACGTGTTGCGTGTGTTTGAGCGCGGCGGCAAGCGTCGTCTCGAAGTCGGACTGCCGGACAAAGAAGAGGAGCCGGGCAAGCCCGACAAAGGTTTGAGTCCGCGTGGTTTCGGCACTGCGAATCGCACCGATCCCGTGTTTCTCGGTCTGCAAAAAACGCGCCTGCTCGATCCGACGTTGAACCATCCCGGCACGAATGATCATCCCGGCGATTATCGTTCGTCGGGTTGTTCGGCGTGTCACGTCATCTACGCAAACGATCGCGATCCGGCGCACTCGGCGTTCTACCAGCAGGCGGGCAATCTCGGGCGCTCGCAAACCGCCGACACGAGTGTTGTCAAAACCGAATCGGGCCATCCGATCAAGCATCAGTTCACGAGCCAGATTCCGACCTCGCAATGCATGGTCTGTCACATGCACCCGGGCACGAACATGGTCGCCAGTTACATGGGCCTGACGTGGTGGGACAACGAGAGCGACGGCACGAAGTTGTATCCGGCGAAGCAACACAATCCGAGTCAGGATGAAGAGCAGTTGAAGTTGAATCGGAATCCTGAAGGTTCGAGTCTGCGCGGGTTGTGGTCCGATTTTGATTTCTTACAGAAGACGGGAACGTCGGAGTTCAACGCGCTGTTGAAGAACACGCAGTTTGCGGACTCGCACGGTCACGGTTGGCTGTTTCGCAAAGTGTTCAAACGCGATCGCAAGGGCAATTTGCTCGACGCCGACGGCAATATTGTCGCCGCCGACGATCCGAAAAAGTTCGACAAGGCCGTGCACCTCAACGACATTCATCTCGAACGCGGAATGCACTGCGTCGATTGCCACTTTCGCCAGGACTCGCACGGCGACGGCAATCTCTACAACGAACCGCGCGCGTCGATCGAGATTGCGTGTGAAGACTGTCACGGCACGATTCAAAAGAAAGCGACGTTGTTCACGTCTGGTCCCGCGGCCGCGGCTGCGACTGGCGCCGCTGCTGAACGACGGAAGAATCAGAACCAGCCGTTGTTGGGCCAGGATCTGACGCGTATTCGCGTGCGCGATGCTGAGGGCGCGCGCATTCCGCTATTTCAACGCGTGACGCGCGATCGAAAACGCAAAGACGAACAGGGACGCGACGTCGATCTGAAAACCGGCGACGTCATGCAGAACTCGATGGTCGTTCCCGGTCGCTGGTGGCGCGTGCCGCAAACGCTCGACACCGTGACTCCCAACGCTCGTGATTACAATGAAAAGTCGCGCTACGCGAAGACGATTCGCAAAGACAACACGACCTGGGGCGACGTTCCCGCGGACGCAAATCAGTTGGCCCATCGCGATAACGACATGACGTGCGTCTCGTGTCATTCGTCGTGGATGACGAGCTGTTTTGGTTGTCATCTCTCGATGCAGGCGAATCGCAAGATGCCGAATCGTCACAACGAAGGCGGCGACACGCGCAACTTCACCCAGTACAACTTTCAGGTTTTGCGCGACGACGTTTTCATGCTGGGCCGCGACGGCACGGTGACCGGCAAACGCGTCGCGCCGGTGCGTTCGTCGTCTGCTGTCCTTGTTAGTTCGCAGAACCAGAACCGCGAGTGGATCTATTCGCAACAACAGACCACCTCCGCCGAGGGCTTCGCGGGACAGGCTTTCAACACGCACGTCCCGCACACGGTTCGATCCAAGGAAACGAAGCAGTGCAGCGATTGTCACGTCTCGACTAAGAACGACAACAACGCGTGGCTGGCGCAGTTGTTGTTGCAAGGCACGAACTTCGTGAACTTCATGGGCCGGTACGTTTACGTCGCCGCGGGGCACAGTCTCGATGTTGTCGTCGCGACGGAGCAGACCGAGCCGCAGGCGGTGATGGGGAGCACGTTGCAGAAGATCGCGTATCCGTCGAACTACGACAGTTTTGTGCGTGGCGGGCGGGAGTTGAAGACGTTTTACGAGCACGTCGGGAATCCGCGTGTGTTGCAGGTGCAGTTGCGTGGTGAGTACGCGTATGTGGCTGCGGGTGAGGGCGGTTTGCGTGTTTACGACGTCGCGCAGATCGATCACAAGGGTTTTTCGGAACGGATCGTGACGGCGCCTGTTTCGCGTTTCGGTCAGAAGTTCTGGGTGAAGACGAAATATGCGACGGCGGTGGCGGCGCCGACGACGCTGGCTGTCGATCCCGCGCGCACGCGGCGCGCAGAGAATGAAGAGCAGCCGATTCATCCGCTTTACGGTTACCTGTACATCGCGGACAAGTACGAAGGCCTGATCCTCGTGAATGCGGCGACGCTGTTGGACGGCGATCCGTTGAACAACTATCTGAAACGCGCGCGCCCGGCGTTCAACCCTGACGGCGTGCTCAAGGGCGCAAACAACATCACGATCGCCGGTGTTCATGCTTACGTCACGACCGACACCGGGCTCGCCATCATCAATATCAACGATCCGTTAAATCCGCGTCTTGTGAAACAGATCGCATTTAAGCACCCACACGCCGCAGCGATACAGTTTCGCTATGCTTTCGTAGTTGACGAAGAAGGCTTGAAAGTCGTTGATGTGACTGTTCCCGAGCAGGCGCGGTTGGTGGAAGGCGCGTTTGTTGCTTTGGAAGATGCACACGACGTCTACGTCGCGCGCACGTACGCCTACGTCGCCAACGGAAAACACGGCATCGCGATCGTCGACGTCGAGCAGCCGGAGCGCCCGCGACTCGATCAGATTTATAATGCCGGTGGCGCACTCAACGACGTGCATCAAGTGAAGATCGCGATGACGAACGCGAGCCTGTTTGCTTACGTCGCCGACGGCAAGAACGGGTTGCGCATACTGCAACTGACGTCGCCGGAAACGATGGCGGAGTACGCCGGTTTCAGTCCGCGTCCGCGACCTGAGCTGATCGCGACGTTCAAGACGAAAGGCGAAGCGCTCGCAGTTTCGAAAGGTCTCGATCGCGATCGCGCTGTTGACGAAAGCGGCAACCAGATTTCGGTTTTCGGCCGTCGCGGCGCACGCCCGTTCAATCTTGAAGAGACGATGCGGATGTTGCGCACGAACGATGGTCGCGGCGATTGGTTCAAAGTCAGCGACACGCCGCTAAACGCGCCGAAGTAGAACAAGTAGAACAAGGATTACGGGATGAAAAGATCGGGCTTTGCAGATCTGCCTCTTCACGGTGGGCGTGTTCCGCTGTGGCTGGCCGAGCGCATGACCAAACTCGGCACGGCGATCACGGAGACCGTCGTCCATCACTATGGCACATCCACGGCGCTCCGAGTCGCTTCAGCGATCCGGCGCGTTTCTCGTTCGCGCATGGGGGCAAAGATGGTCATCCGTTTCCGGTGCCGTTAAAGACATACGACGAGTCGCTCGACTTCCTGCGCAAATCACTGTACGCAGCGAAGTTAGGCGACCGCGAGAAGATCGACGGGTTCCGCCGGCTCGACGGTCTCGTTCGCACTGTCGAAACTAATTTGGAACCACGAGCCGATTTTGATGCGGTAATCAAACACGAACACGGATTACAGAGATCTCTGTTTTAGGCCCGTTCATCCTGAATTTGATACCGTTCACGTATTTGTTCTTGTTTCCGTTAGATCCGTGTTCTAAAAAACGCGCCATGAAAATCCTTATCCTATGCTGCTTGCTGCTCTCAGCAGCGCCTGTGTTTGGTCAGGCCCAATCACCAAACGAAGAACTTCGCAAAGGCTTCAACGAGGTCAACGACTGGGTGCTCAAGGCCGCCGAAACAGTGCCGGCCGACAAGTACGCTTACAAACCAGTCGATACCGTACGCACGTTCGGTCAGCTCGTCGCACACATCACTGACTCCTACAACTTTTTCTGCGCGCGTGGTGCGGGGAATAAAGTCGAGTGGGCCGATCCGGTGGAACAGGGAAAGACGGACAAAGACACGGTGCTGCCGAAACTCAAAGAAGCTGTCGGTCGTTGCAACGCCGCTTACGCCGCGCCGAACGCTGTGTTTGGACCACTCATGGGCAACGTGGGCCACACCAGTTTGCACTACGGAAACATCATCACTTACATGCGTATGATGGGGCTGAAACCGCCTTCAAGTTAGGCCTCCAACGCTCAGGCCGCGGATAACACAGAGATTGCGGAGTAATGCAAGACGACTGCAATATTCCGCGGCCTAACTTGCTTTGCAACACCTCCTTCATTTGCTAACCTGTCTGCAACCCCCACCGATTTACATTGCCCCGACAAAAAAGAAGTATCCGGGAGTGTGCGCGCGTCGCGCGGCAGTGCATTCCTGATGAAGGATTGAAGGAGCAAACTATGAGCTTTAACAAGTTTCGCCCATTCACCGCCGGTTGCATCCTAGCCGTCGCATTTTCGGCTGCACCGCTGGTCCTGGGCCAAATGACACCGACACAAACCACCACCACCGCCACGCGAGAACGCGCCACGAGCGTCCGTTCTGTTCCAAGTGGTTCGAAGATGAAGTTCAGGGGCGTGGTCATTAGTCGCGAGGGCGACATGTTCACGATTCGCGACCGCAGTCGCGCCGACTATGAGGTTCTAATAACTGACAATACGAGTATCAAAACCCACGGCGGTTTCTTACGTAGCGGTAAAAAATATCCGGTGACCGATATTTTGCGCGGCCTGATCGTCGAAGTTGAAGGAAGAGGCGATAACCAGGGCACGCTCGTGGCTGAAAAGATTCGCTTCAACGAGTCGGACATGCGCGCGGCGATCACGAGCGACACGCGCGTGAGCCCGGTTGAAGCAAACCAGGAACGCATCGCGGGACAGATGGACGAGCTTTACGCCGTCGCCGCTGAAGCTCGCGCTGAAGTTAAGGCCGTAAACGAACGCGTCTCGGCACTTGACGATTACGATGTGCAGGAGCATGTGGCGGTCACTTTCCGTACTAACAGCGCCGTTTTGTCGCCGGAAGCGAAAACGCAGCTCGACGAGCTTGCTGCGAAGACGCAGGGTGCGCGTGCGTTTATGATCGAAGTTGCGGGACACACTGATTCGACCGGCAGCGAATCGAAGAACATGCGCCTGAGCCGCCAACGTGCTGATGCAGTCGTTCAGTATCTGGCAGTGCAGCACAAGATCCCGCTGCGTCGTTTTGTGACGCCGATGGGTTACGGCAAGACAGATGCGGTTGCGGAAAACACGACCGCCTCAGGACGCCAGCAGAACCGTCGCGTGGAAGTGAAGATGATCATCAATCGTGGGATGAACCAGTCAGGGACAACCACGACCAGCAGTTCAAATCCTACGCGACCGTAGTTGGTTTTAGTTTGATTTGTAAGGCAGGTCTTCATCCGTCCGGGCTCTGCGGGTGAAGATCTGCTCCTGTGTTTAGAAAATCCGTGTTTCTACCGACGTGGCGCCAGCGGGAGACACGTGGATAAATGATGGCGTTTGTTTGTCTTGTTTGAGCGCAGGCAACTCGCGCGTTACGTCTGTATACGGTTTGGTTGCCTAAGACCCGTTTTCGTCCATCCCCGCGAGTAAAATTCCCCACAAAATCTGAAAAACGCCCGTTTTTGCGCCTGCGCGCGTGGCCCCACGTTTGCACTAAGAACGACACTATGACAAACACAGAAGTCTTCCCAATTTGGCAGAGCGGCTTGGCCGCAAAAACGAAAACAGCGCCGGCTCCGCAGTCGGATCACGCGCTGGCGATCGCTGCCGGACAAGGTGATATGGGCGCGTTCGAACAGTTGTACGAACGACACAACCGGCGTGTGTATTCGTTGTGCCTGCGTATGACGCAAAATGCCGCGGAAGCGGAAGATCTCGCTCAGGAAGCTTTTATCCAACTGTTTCGCAAGATTGGGAGTTTCCGTGGCGAGTCGGCTTTCACGACCTGGCTGCACCGTCTGACGGTCAACCAGTGCCTGATGCACTTCCGCAAACGGAGCGTCAAGCTCGAAAAGACGACCGAGGAAGGTGAAACTCCGGTGCAGATCGTACGCGGCACGGAGAACCCGAACGCGATGCCGGTGATGGATCGCATCGCGCTCGATAACGCGTTGGAACAACTACCGCCGGGATATCGCACGGTCTTCGTGCTCCACGACATCGAAGGTCACGAACACGAAGAGATCGCGAAGATGCTCGGCGTGGCTGTCGGCACCTCGAAGTCGCAATTACACAAGGCGCGTATGAAGTTGCGCAAGATCCTCAAATCGCGCAACACGCCTTCGACGAATTAACAGCAATCCATTTCTAAACTTACCTGTCGCATTATGCAGCCAACTGGTTGCATAATGCGTTTTTATTTGTGGACACGGAGATAATCTAAATGGACCAACGCAAAGTGACGTTTTATCGCTGGGAAGACATGCCCAAAGAGAAGGTGAGCGACACGCTTGATCGGCGGCTGATCACCGGCGACCGTATCATGATCTCGCACGTCTATCTGAAGAAAGGATCGATCGTTCCGCGTCACTGTCACGAGAACGAGCAGATCACTTACATCCTCGAGGGCGGGCTGCGCTTCTGGATCGGCGAAGACGAATCCGAAATGCTCGACGTGCTTGCCGGCGACGTGTTGCACATCCCGTCGATGGTCTACCACAAGGCGGAAGCACTTGAAGACACCCTCGACGTCGACGTGTTCAGTCCCCCGCGTGAGGATTGGCTCAACAAGACTGACGATTACCTGCGCAGGTAGAAGCGATGGATCTCGGACTGAAAGACAAAGTCGCGCTCGTCGCCGCTGCCAGTCAGGGTCTGGGACGCGCGGTCGCGGAAGAGCTCGCGGCTGAAGGCGCTTCGCTCGTGCTTTGCGCGCGTAATCCGAGCACGCTGGCGGAGACTGCGGCTGCGATTGCCGACAGCACCGGCGCGCATGTGCTCGCTGTGCCTACTGACGTCACGGACACGGACCAGATCGCGCGTCTAGTCCAATCCGCGGACGAGCGTTTCGGACGCATCGACATTCTCGTGACGAACGCAGGTGGTCCACCGGCGGGCGCGTTTGAACAGTTGAGCCGCGACCAATGGGAACAGGCGACGCGGCTGACGCTTTTCAGCGCGATCGAGCTCGCACGCCAGGTTCTGCCCGGCATGAAACAACGACATTGGGGACGAATCCTCAACATCACTTCGATCGCCGTGAAACAGCCGGTGGATAACCTGATGCTGTCGAACAGTCTGCGCGCAGGCTTAACCGGATTCGCGCGGACGCTCGCGAACGAAGTCGCTGCGTATGGCGTCACCGTAAACAATATCCTGCCGGGTTACACACGCACGGAGCGTCTCGAAGAGTTGGCCCGGATGATGGCGGACAAGCAGGGAATCAGCCCGGCTGAGTTTCGCGGGAAGTGGGAACAGGAGATCCCGATGCGCCGGCTTGGCGAGCCGCGTGAGTTTGCGGCGCTCGCAGCTTTTCTCGTCTCGGATCGCGCGAGTTATATTACGGGAACGTCAATTCAAGTCGACGGCGGCTGGATACAGTCGTTGTTATAGAAGGGAAGCAGACATGATCAAAACTATTCGTGGAAGTACCAATTAGTAACTCGATAGAGAAGCGTTTGAAAAACTCATCGCCCCTTATCGGCGAATTCACCCCCGGGGGAGTGATCATCGACATCGGAACGGGCGACGGGCGCTTTGTGTACCAGTCTGCGCGGCAGAACCCGAACAAGTTCTACATCGGGATCGATCCGAACGTGAAACCGTTGGAGAAGATCTCGGAGAAGGTCCACCGGAAGCCGGCGAAGGGCGGCGCGCCTAACGTACTGTTCGTGCAATCGGCGGTCGAGGATCTTCCGGCCGAGTTGGACGGCGTCGCCGATGAAGTACACGTGCACTTTCCGTGGGGAAGTTTGTTGCGCGCGTTCGTAACCGCCGACGTTGAAGTACTGCGAAACGTTAGACGGATCTGTTCCCCAGGTGCGTTGTTGGAGGTTGTGATTAACGACCATATCGCCGATCAACTCATTGAACGCTATCGATCGGTTGGATTTGAGGTTTTGGAACACGGATCTGTGCCCGCAAGTCAATGGTCTGAATTTGAAACCACCTGGGCCAGAAAATTAAAGCAAAACGAACGCAGATCCGTGGTCTACCTCATCGCCCGCGCAGTTTAAAAGCTCTGGTCGTCCGCGGACGGGCCGAAGATGGCCGGCACTTTCGCGCCCATCAACCGCAGGTAAACGGTCATCTGCCCGCGGTGATGTGACCAGTGACTGATCGTGTCCTGGATGATCTCCTCGCGTGTGCCTTCCCAAACGACGTTTCCGCGAGCGAGGAGTTTCCACGTGGTCATCAGATGCTCGTCGGTAGTCTTTTCGAGCGCCGCGCGAGCAGCAGCGGCCGACTCGTCGAGCGCTTTCAGTAAAGCTTCTTTGTTTTCCTTAGGAGCTTGTTTTGTGCCCTGACCTTCGGCGGGCGCGACGTCTAATTCGTCGCGATCGATCTCCATCGTGATCCACGTTGGAATGGTTGCGACCATGTCGGCGAGATAGCCGAAGATCATGGATTTATCGTGTGGTTTCCACTGGTACTTGCCTTCGGGAACTTGTTCGAGCGCTTTGCGCGAGCGCTCCACCTCGCGATCGAGTTCTTTTCTGAAAAACTCCGTCAGCTTCATTATTTTTCCTCCGTCATGCAGGGTGAAAATTTGTTCGCCAGCATAAACAGCACCTGTCACACGTCTATAACGGCAGTGGTGTATGATGAGGGCCGGCGCGTGCGCACAGAACCCGGATGATCATCCAGCAAAACATCGCACAATCGTTTCAATCACCAATCTTGCGCGTATTGCTCGTCGCGATCGCGGGCGGGCTTCTTTACATTTTGTGGCGCGAGGTGCGGAAGATTCCGGCGAAACTGCTGGTGCTGATGGCGACCGCGTTTATGGACATGGTCGGCCTGTTGATGATCATCCCGCTGCTCCCGTTTTATGTGAAATCGCTGGGCGGCGCTGGCGTCAACATTCTCGGATTTCATTTCGGTATCGGCATCATCGTCGGTTTCATCATCGCCGCTTTCACCGTAGCTCAGTTGTTGAGCGCGCCGTTGTGGGGACGCTTTTCGGATCGCGTCGGGCGACGTCCGGCGTTGCTGATCGCGTTGACGGCGTCGGCTATTGCTTATCTGATATTTGGTTTTGCCGACTCGCTGCTGCTCTTGTTTTTGTCACGCATTGTTCAGGGTGCGGGTGGCGGGACTGTCGGGGTGATCCAGGCGTACGTGGCGGATTCGACGGAGCCGCAGAATCGCGCACGCGCGCTCGGGTGGTTATCGGCGACGACGAACCTCGGCGTCGCGCTTGGACCAGTGCTCGGATCGTTCGCGATCACGTTAGGCAAGTACGACGTCGTTCCCGGACCGGCGACGTGGCACATGGGCCAGGCTGCGCCGGGAATCATCGCCGCCGGACTCTGTCTGATAAACATCGCGTTCGCCGCGCGTTATCTGACTGAGTCACGCGATCCGAGTGAACACGCCTCGGCCGCCGGACAACCGCGGCGCCGTTCGCGTGAAGTGATCTGGCGCGTCATCTCGCATTCGGGTGAACCTTCGTCGCGTTTGATCTGGACGTACGCGATCGCGATCGGCGCGTTTCAAGGCAGCTTCTCGGTGCTCGCGCTTTTCCTCAACGCGCGTTTCCAGGTGACTGAACAGACGATCGGTTACTTCTTCATGTACATCGGATCGATCTCTGTCTTTACGCGCGTGTTGCTGCTCGGGCGGATGGTCGACTGGTTAGGTGAAGCGAAACTCTCACGACTTGGACTCGTGTTGCTGGCGTCTGGCGTTGTGGGGATGCCGTTGGCGAGAAACCTGTGGATGCTTGCGATTGCTGTGGCGCTCATCCCGTTGGGAACGGCGTTTACGTTTCCGTGTGTGACGTCTTTGTTATCGCGCGTGATCTCTCCACTCGAGCGCGGACTCTACATGGGAATGCAACAGACTTACGGCGGCGTCGCGCGCATCATCGCGCCTCTCTTCTTCGGCTGGTCCTTCGACACCCTCGGCGTCTCATCGCCTTACTTCTTCGCGTCGGCGTTCATTATGGCGACGATCTTTCTTGGCTTTGGTTTCGACAGATACGTGAAACACGAAGAGGCCAAACCAAAAGTCGCTTCTGAAGTGACGACCGTTGAGAGAGAAGACAGCGCCGGAGTCGACATAGTTTCCGCTGTTGGCAAATCTAATTAGTCGGACCAGTTTGGCTTTTTCTCGATTTCAATTCCCTGGCCAGTATCGCCCCTGCAAACTCAAGTCTAAGCGGCAGCCGTAGCGATGGCTCGCGAATGTCGCGCACGATCTGATCCGCGCGAAACCAATCAGTCACAGCAAGGGCCGCGAGCGTCGGATCGCGGTCGTTACTTCGCAACGATCGCCGGTGAGTCGTCGATTGTGACCTTCTTGCGTGGATCGGGGATGTGAATCGAGGTCTCGACGGAATTCACATACTTATTCGTGCCTTCATCAAACGTCCCCGCGGTGTTGATGCTGACGCGCACGATGTAGTCGCCCTCCGGAACGCCGGTGATGTCGATCCATTGGCCGGTGAGTTGTTTGAAGTACCAGTCGCCCCAACCTGACGTGATGCCCTGAAACGCGCAGTTGTAACCGTTGCTCTTGTCGCCGTCGTACTTCAACGAATCTTCCATGCAGAAGCCCTGCTTGTGCGCGGCGATGATGACAGTGCGATCCGTGTTCAGCAACTCATAAACAGAGAAGTCGCGGATATGGAAATGCCCGTGACACGGCGCGAACTCGAACCACTCAGCATACTGGTTATTCGGATCGCGGCGATCGCCGACGATCAGGTCGCCGTCCCCGCTGTTCATCAGGACCGTGTCAAAGCGCAGGATGCGACGATAACCACCGCCGCCGACAACTCCTTCCTGAATCGCGCACGAGTCGAGGTCGAAGTTTCGATCGACGATCTCCATTTGCGAGACGAAACGCTGCGGATCGACGACGAGATCGGGCTTGCCGCCGTTTTCATAAACTGGGAACAGACGTCCGACGCTGGTCCGCTGCGAAAGCGCTGTCGGAGTGGCGACGGCCAGGATGGTAACGATGATGATGAGAAGAGCTTTGAGTCCGCGCATGTGTGTCACCTCGATTCGTGAAGGTCTACTCGTTGAGATTATCCAGTCCGGTGAACTTCCAACCGGTCCGAGTTTGAGTGAAGTGATAAATAACAACCTCGTTGCCTGCGGCATCGGGACAGGCAACACTGAAGTGTTTCGCGTCGTCGGGATCGAGTTCCGGCTTGGCTTTGCTGAAGCACGTCGCCGCGTCGGTCTGCTCATTAAAAACCCGGCGATATCGTTTGCGCAAGTCTACTTTGCTCTTGACGCTGGGAATGCCGTACGACATCCCGATCGGAAAACGCGATAGTGTGGCCACCGTTTCGACGTCTCGCTTCGCCACCGCTGCCTTGAACTGCTCCCAGAACGTCTCGCGCGCGTCGTAGCTGCCCAGCATTAACACTGACAGAATTAGAATCGTTTTTGTCATTTAATTTAGGACTTGCTTCCAACGTGGATGCTGTGATTGGATGCGCACCATGCGAGCACCCAAAATCCGGCCACTAATCCTAACACTGATCTGCGTGGCGATTGCGCCGATTATAAACGCGCAATCGTTCACGATGGAACAGGTCAAGAGCTATCCCTTTCCGAATGAGCTGACGGCTGCGTCAACAGGTTCGCGTATCGCCTGGGCCTTCAACGAGCGTGGTTTGCGCAACGTCTGGGTAGCCGAAGGACCGGACTTCAAAGGGCGTCGTTTGACGAATTACAACTCGGACGACGGCCAGGAGTTGACGAGTCTCGCGTTGTCGGCGGATGGAAACTACGTGGTCTATGTGCGCGGCGGCGATCATGGCTCGAACTTTGACAGTTCCGCGCCGGTGAATCCCGGACTCGTGCCCGGACAAATGAAGGTGCAGATCTGGAGCGTTCCGTTCGCAGGCGGCGAACCAAAGCTGCTTGCCGACGGTGACGAGCCCGTCGTCTCGCCGAAAAGCGATCGCGTTGCGTTCGTGAAGGATCGCGGAATATGGACCGTGCCGATCGACGGCTCGAGTGCCGCAAAGCGACTGTTCTTCGCGCGCGGCGACTGCGGCTCGCCCGAGTGGTCGCCTGATGGCTCGCGCATGGCTTTCGTCTCCGGTCGCGGCGATCATTCATTCATCGGCGTCTACACAAACGACTCGACACCGATCGTTTACATCGCGCCGTCAACCAATCGCGACTCGAGCCCGCGCTGGTCGCCTGACGGAAAGCGCCTCGCATTTGTACGGCGCCCGGGAAACGGCGGCGCGCCTGAGCCGATTCTGGAACAGCGCCCGCAGGCGTGGTCCATCTGGGCCGCTGATGTTGCGAGCGGCGACGGTCGTCCACTCTGGAAAAGCCCGTTCACTTTGCGCGGCTCACCGCCGTCAACACACGGCGGAACGAATTTGCACTGGGCAGCCGCCGGACGCATCGTGTTCCTCTCGTATCTCGACGGGCAACCGCACCTGTATTCGATTCCGGAAACCGGCGGCGAACCACTGTTGCTGACTCCGGGCAACTACATGGCCGAGTACATCTCGATCAGTCCCGATCGGAAGTACATGATCTTTGCGGGCAACTCCGGATCTGATGCTGACGACGTCGATCGACGTCACATCGTGAAAGTCCCAGTGGACAAAGCAGAGCCGGTCGTGCTGACTCCGGGCAAAGGTCTCGAATGGACGCCGTTTGTTACCGGCGACGGCAAGCACATCGCGTATCTCTCAGCCACGTCTCAGCGTCCACCGCTGCCGACAGTGATGCCCGCAGCGGGCGGCAACCCGATGATGGTCGCCGCAGATCAACTTCCAAAACACTTTCCCACAACCCAGCTCGTCACGCCGAAGAAAGTGGTCTACAAATCACCGGACGGCCTCAACATTCACGCGCAGTTGTTCGAAGCGCCGGGGGGCGCCGCGAAGAAGCCGGCGATCGTTTACGTTCATGGTGGTCCACCGCGGCAGATGTTGCTCGGTTGGCATTACTCGGATTACTACTCGAACGCGTACGCCCTCAACCAGTTTCTCGCGAGTCGCGGGTATGTTGTTTTGTCAGTGAACTACCGGCTCGGCATCGGGTACGGACACGATTTTCATCGTCCGCAGAATGCCGGCGTGCAGGGCGCTTCCGAGTATCAGGACGTGAAAGCCGGCGGCGAGTATTTACAAAAACTGCCGCAGGTTGACGCCAAACGAATCGGTATCTATGGCGGCTCTTACGGCGGTTATCTCACGGCACTCGCCCTCGCTCGCGACTCGCAGCTCTTCGCGGCGGGCGTCGATATTCACGGCGTTCATAATTGGACCGCCGAACGGGCCGCGCCGCTACTCGAAAATCGTTTCGAGAAAATTCCTGACGTTCAACGCGCACTCGACGTCGCGTGGCAATCGTCGCCCGTTTCATCGATGGCGACGTGGAAGTCGCCGGTGTTGGTCATTCACGGTGACGACGATCGCAACGTCCGCTTCAGTCAAACAACCGATCTCGTCCGGCGACTGGAGAAGGCGGGTGTGTCGTACGAGGAACTCGTGATTCCCGACGACACGCATCACTTCATGCGTCATGCGAATCTTTTGAAGGTCAACATTGCGACCGCGGCGTTCTTCGATCGCATTTTCGGAATGACTCGCGGAAGCGAATAAGAAAAGTGCAGAACGTCGAGGCGCCAACCGAGAAAGTTCATCACTTTCCGTGCCCGTCGTGCGGGGCGGATCTTTTGTACGAGCCGCGCGACGGGTTTCTGACGTGTCCGTACTGCGGCCATAAAGAAGCGATCCCGCAAAGCGCTGCCGAGGTTGTTGAGCGTTCGTTTGAGCAGTACTTGCGAGTGCGGCCGGAGCAGATGGGCCAACTCGCGTCGGGCGCGCTGGAGGTGCAATGCCAGAGTTGCGGCGCGAAGTCGTTGTTTATGCCGCCCGAGGTTGCGGGTCGCTGCGAGTTTTGCGGCGTGCAGATCGTGGCCCAGGCGAAGTCGGCCGATCCCATCGTCGCGCCTGAAGGACTGCTGCCGTTCGCTCTGGCCCAACCCGACGTCACGGTGAAGCTTCGCGAATGGCTGTCGTCGCGATGGTTCGCGCCTAACGACCTCAAACGTTTTGCGGAGCCGGAAGCGATTCACGGCATCTACATTCCATTCTGGACCTACGATACAAACACCGCGACTTACTACACCGGCCAGCGCGGCGATTACTATTACGTCACCGAGACTTACTACGAAAAAGACTTGCAGGGAAATGAGGTTCAGCGCACGAGAGAGGTGCGACACACTCGCTGGTCGTCTGCTTCCGGAACTGTCTCGCGGTGGTTTGACGACGTGTTGATACCCGCGACGCTGTCCCTATCGTCAAACAAGTTGCTTGCGTTGGAGCCGTGGGATCTCTCGGAGTTAAAGCCGTACAATCCGGCGTTCTTGTCAGGATTCAAAGCGCAGCGCTACCAGGTCGATCTCGGCCAGGGCTTTGAGCAGGTGAAGGTCGTAATCGCCGGACAGATCGAGAGCGACGTGCGCGAGGATATCGGCGGTGACGTGCAAACGATCGACGAACTCTCGACACACTATTCCGGCATCACGTTCAAACATCTGTTACTGCCGGTTTACGCCGGCGCGTATCGCTTCAACAACAAGGTCTATCAAATCGTCGTAAACGCGCGGACGGGTGAGATCCAGGGCGACCGCCCGTACAGCGTTTTGAAGATCTTGCTCTTCGTCGCCTTTGTGCTCCTCGTGATCCTGATTTTGATTCTCGTGTTTGGTCAACAATGATTCGAGAAAGGGAAACTACTTTGATGCTCAGAAAAGTGGTCTTGATTTGTGTGGTTGTCGTCGTTGCGCTTGCCGGTTGCGCGAAGAAGGATTCAGGGACGAACGCCGTCCGCGCGTCCAACGAAGCTGCTCCGGTCGAAGGTGTCGAGAAGGTAAAGCCCGCGCCGGGAACCGGCAACGTGCAGGGAAAGGTGCTGTACAACAACGCGCCGGTCGAGAATATCGAAGTGAAGTTGTGTGAAACGTTCAGTCGCTTTGTCAGCGGCTGCGGCGGCAAGACTTACACCGCCAAGACCGACAAGGACGGCGACTACGTGATCGCGAACGTCGAGCCGAAGGAATACCAGGGACTGATGGTGCGCGTCTTCGATACCGATTCTTACATCTTCGCGACGACGGGCATCGCCGGCATCAGCGCCGCGAAGTACGACGTCACCGCTGACAAGACGCTGTTTGTCACGCCGACGCATATCTTCAAGGCCGATCTCAAGACTGTGAATCCGAAAGCCGGTTCAACCGTGACGGCGCAAGATCTCGAATTGCAGTGGGAAGCGTATCCGGACGCTGCTTACTACAAGTTCAGTCTGAGTCCCGATAATCACCTCGTGACTGCGCCTTACACGAACGAACGCGTCGAGGGCACGAGTTTTAAGGTCGCGAAGCCGGTGGAGAAGGGAAGTTATCGCTGGAAGATCGAAGCTTACAACCGCGCCGATAAGAAACTGTCGGAAACGGCGGACGACATCAAGTTCACGATCAACTAAAAACACGACGGCCCACGAATCTAGCTGATCCGTGGGCCGTCGAAATGAACAAGGTCAGCGCTTAGGTGTCTTCACGCCGATGATGTTCGAGTACGCTGAGTTCCCGGACACATTGAACGCCCGCACGCGATAGCGATACCACGTGTTCCCGGAGAGTCCCGTGTTGGGGAAACTCGTGACGTTTGGTCCAGTCTGCGCGATCTGAACAAAGTTCGAGCAGTTGTTTCCTGTACAACGTTCGATGCGGAACCCGTCCTCGTTTCCGGAGTTGTCCGACCACGTCAGGTTGATCTGAGTGGCGGAAACTGCCGTTCCGCTCAGGTTCGTTGGTGCAGCGGGAACCGGCGGAGGAGTCGGAGTGGGTGTTGGCGTCGGCGTTGGTGTCGGAGTTGGAGTTGGCGTCGGAGTAGGCGTCGGCGTAGGCGTCGGAGTTGGTGCGCCGCCACAAGTTGGGAACTTGAACGAACCGATTCGCGTGCGCCAGTTGAAACTGCTCGTCGTTACGTAGTACTCGCTCGTGAACCAGAACGTGCAATCGTCAACCGGATCGACCGTGAGCGAACTGTAGTCGCCCCAGCGACTGCCGGTGCCGGTTTGACTTCCCGTTCCGGCAAACAGCGTCGCTTCGCCCTGCCCGAGAACGTTCAACGGATCTGTCGCCAATCTTCCTGCGTAACGCAATTGCGGAAAGATCGTCGCACTCGACGCGCTGTAACCGATGGCGAGATTGCCGTCGCGGTCCATCGCCGCGCTGCCCATCCAGCGCCAGGTCAAGTCAGGTTGATAAGTGCTTTCCTGGAAGACAGTGACTGGTCCGGAAGTCACGTTGCGTAACTCGAACCAGCGAATACCGGCGACGGTTCCCGCACTGACTGTGTAGTTGCCGACAACCGATTCATGGGTGCCGAAGTTGCGATACGTGAGCCGGAACATCAATCGATCGCCGATACCGTCGAGGCGCGACGTCGTTCCCGACTGCGGTACGCACGAACGCGTCAACGCGCAGAGTTGCGAGAAACCCGCTGCCGCTGGAGCGCCGACGAGCGTAAACGTCGAGTTAGCGGGCGTGACGAAGTCGGCGTGGAAATGGAACGTGCGATAAGTGCCGCCGCCGGGGAACTCGACAAAAACTCCGGGTGCGCCCGGTGGAGGCAATGCCGAACCGTCTAAATCTGCGGGCAAATAAGTTTCCTCGAGTGGACCATTCGTGATGCCTGGCGTTACAAACGTCGCCGGCTGGCCCGCCAGCATCTTCGCGCGATCGAACGCGAAGGGTTGCGGTCCAAGAAACGACGTACCGCTTGAATTGAACACGTTCATGCTCATGTAATAAGCATCGGGCCACACGCTCAAGTGCGGATAGTCAAAGAAGTTCGATCCGAGATGGAAATCGTATCGATGGTATGCGCCGGTCGCATCGCTCGTGGCGGAGACTGCGACGCATTCGTCAGTCGGAACTGAGACGCCGGCGAACTGTGAGATCACCCAGCGGTCCGCGAGCTGATCGTAAAGCACGACGGGATCGCCGCTGCCGTTGAACTCACACACGCCGCCGAAGCCTTGCCACACCGTCGAGATGGCTGATGGTCCAAGCAGGGAAGCGCCGGTCGTCTTATCAAACACCTGGAAACCTTCGTTGACGCTCTGCATGTACTGCGTCAGTCCGACTTCGCCGTTTGTATCCGGAGGCGCGCAGTTGCAGGTGACGCCGGGAAACTGTATGCCGTTGAAGTTCATGTCGGCGGTCGGCATGTTTGCCGCGGCGAAATCGGTCCCGGTGATGGTCGTTTGGACCACCTTATCGGGTGCGTCTTTATGAAAGTGCGCCACTCTCGGGTTGGTGGGACCTTCGCGCTTTGCTTTTTCGCCAATCGGCTTCTGCTTCATTTCGCGGATCGGTATCGAAGTGTCGTTACGAACGGATACGCCCGACGCGATGTCCTGTTTACGTCCCTGGGGCGGTGTGAAGGTGGATGTACCGCTAACTTCCGCGGCTTTGGACCGTTTGGCCTCGATAATTCGCGGAACGACTGCCAACGCGGTGATGAAAAAAACTGCTACAGCAAGAATTACTATTCGGGTTCGTAAATTCATATCTAAATCTCCCAATGCAGAGTGCTCGAACGTGGCCGAGTTTTCGCCTCGGAGTGTAGCCGGTAAAAAACGAACTGTGGACTACCAGACAAGCGGGAACGATGAAGCAGGAGCACGCTATCACAACGTTGTGAGCGGCGCAAGAAAATCCCGGCCTGAAACAGCCGAAGATGGACCACTAGATTCACTGTTACATCTGTGTTATCTGTTTTACCGAATCCCCGACGAGTCCAGCAACAACTCTAAGGAGCAGAAGAGATGAGAGTATTTCGTATCAGTCTTGCCGCGATCGTGTTTGCGGCATTCGCGATCCTCGCTTACACGCAAACGAGACCGGCAACTAACCCGGCGGCGCCAGCAACCAGGCCAGCCGCCGCTCCGGCGAACATTGCTGTGATCGACTCGGCGGCTTTCAACGACCCAAAAGCCGGCATCGCGCGCGTGATGTCCGCGATGCAGGCGCTCGAAGCCAAGTTTCAACCAGTGCGCACGGAGCTTCGCGGAATGCGCGATCGGTTGACCACGATGCGTGCTGACATCGACAAGAAACGCAGCATTCAGGACGCGAGGATGACGGCGCAGCAGTCGGAAGAAGCCGACCGTCTCGAACTCCAAATCAAACGCAAAGCGGAAGACGCGCAGGCCAGCTTCACCAGGGAGTCGCGTGCCGCGCTGGAACCGTTGCAGAAAGATATCGAGACTGCGTTGACGTCGTACTCGCAGGCGAAGGGCATCTCGTTGTTGATCGATCTCAACCGCGTGCCCGTAATCTACGCAGCGTCGAGCCTGGATATCACGAAAGACTTCATCGCCGATTACAACCGTACGCATCCGGCAACCGGCGCCGCGCCTGCGCGTCCATAGACTATGCTTCTACTTCGATCACTTGTGTGTTTGATCGTGTTCACGCCCGCGCTGTGCTTTGGTTGGCAGGCGCGACTCGACGTTCGGCTCGTGACTGACGAGCCGGAAGCTGTGCTCGCGATTCTCGCGAAAAAGAAGTCGAACCAGCCGATCACCGAAGACGATTGGAGCCGGATCTTCAACAGCGAAGGCTACACGCGTCTGAAAAAGCGCGAGCTTTCAATGGAACGCCCTTTCGAAGACACGGAGTTTCGGAAGTTTGTTCTGTCAGACGAGTTGGCCCAACGCGCGGCCGCACTCGAAGAGACGCTCGCAAAATGGAAACAGGCTGACGTGACGAGATCGGGTGAGTTGGCGCTTGCTTATCTACCCGCGGCTGCTCGCATTCGGGCCAAGATCTATCCGGTGATCAAGCCACGCGACAACAGTTTCGTCTTCGACGTCAAAACCGATCCGGCGATCTTTCTGTACATCGATCCGGCGGTTAATCAGAAGAAGTTTGAAAACACACTCGCGCACGAGCTTCATCACATCGGTTACGGCAGTGGTTGTCCAACTCAGGAGACTTCAGCTGCGATCGCGAAGTTGTCGCCGAATGCGCAAGCGGCGTTGAGGTGGATCGGTGGGTTCGGCGAAGGCTTTGCGATGCTCGCGGCGGCGGGTGGTGCGTCGGTTCATCCGCATGACGTCAGCCAGCCGGCCGAGCGCGCGCGCTGGGACGCGGACATGAAGAACTTCAACGCGGATCTGAAGAAGGTCGAGAGTTTCTTCACGGGCGTGTTGGAAGGAAAGATCACCGGCGCGGAGATCAACAAACAAGGATTCGCTTTCTTCGGTGTTCAAGGACCGTGGTACACCGTCGGTTGGCGCATGTCGTCTCTGATCGAAGAGACGTTTGGCAAGCAGAAACTGATCGACGTGATGTGCGACCAGCGTCTGTTGCTCGCGACCTACAACGAAGCGGCGACCAGCTACAATCGCAAAGCAAAAGAACCGTTGGCGTTGTGGTCGGAGTCTGTAATCACACTTAAATAGTTATGGTCCATGAGGTCCGTAAAGCCACGCTCGCCGATCGCGAGGCGATCACGCAATTGATCGCCGCGTCGGCGAGACTTTTGAGCCGCGAGCATTACGATGATGCGCAGATCGAAGCTGCGATCGCGTTCGTCTTCGGCGTCGATTCATCCCTGATCGAGGATGGCACTTACTTTGTTGCTGAACAAGACGGCACATTGATCGGATGCGGTGGCTGGAGCCGTCGCAAGACGCTGTATGGCGGCGATCAGTTTTCAAAACGCGATACCGGTTTTATCGATCCCGAACGCGAACCGGCGAGGATTCGCGCCTTCTTTGTTCATCCGGAACACGCGCGCAAAGGCGTTGCTCGAGCGCTCCTTTCTGTTTGCGAAACTGAAGCAAAGGAAAATGGATTTCGCGCGTTGGAGTTGCTGTCGACTCTGCCGGGGATAAAGTTCTACGAGTCCTGCGGTTACTCGAAGAACGGCGACTTTGATCTCGAACTCAACGATGGTGTAAAAATCCCATTCGTTCCTATGCGTAAACAGTTGTGAATCGCGAAAGGACAATCATGTCTACCGGCCCCCAACCCAGCTCGGACGATAAACGCGAACTTTTAAGACACATAGTGGCGACACTCGCCTATCGCTGCGGTAAGGCCGTGAACAACCCACCGCCGCATTTCAAAGACTTCCGCGTTGCCGCAGGCGCTCGCACACCGGGCGAGATCCTCGCGCACATCGGCGATCTGCTTGACTGGGCGTTATCGATCGCCTCCGGCAAACAAGTCTGGCACGATTCAACGCCGCTGCCGTGGAAGGACGAAACGGCCCGCTTCTTTGCCGCGCTCAAGGTTTTCGATTCGTATCTCGCTTCCGACGAACCTCTCGCCGCGCCGCCCGAAAGCCTGTTTCAAGGTCCACTCGCCGATGCGCTGACACACGTCGGGCAGATCACGATCCTGCGCCGTGTCGCCGGTGGTCCAATAAGAGGCGAGAACTACTTCAAAGCCGAGATCGAAGCTGGACGAGTCGGTGCCGATCAATCGTCACCGCGAGTCGAGTTCGACTAAACAAACCGAATATGACCACCGAAGCGAAACGAGCGTTACTCGGTCACTTCCTGGCAGCTCTCGCGTATCGCACGCAGAAAGCACTGCGCGACGCGCCCGCGAGCTTCGGCTCGTTTCGTGTCATTGACGGCGTGCGAACACCGGCGGAGCTCGTTCGTCACATGACGAGTGTACTCGGTTACGCGCGCACGCATTTCATCGGCGGCCGCTACTGGCCCGAAGCCTTATCGACTTTCGACGAAGAGATCGTTCGCTTTCACGAGATGCTCGGCACGTTGGCCCAACATCTCCGCGACGGCGACATTCTGCTCGACGGAATGACTGAAGAACGCCTGCTTCAGGGACCGTTCTCCGACGCGATGACTCACGCCGGCCAGCTCGCTTTACTGCGACGCCTCGCAGGCGCGCCGGTACCGCCCGAAAATTTCATCGTCGCCGAGATTACGCCCGATCGCCTCGGCCGCGATCAGGCGAATCCCGTCAGTCCGGATAAAGTCTGGCCCGAAGCGCCAAAAGACTGGAAAGTCTAGGCCACAAAGAGGCACAACATACACAAAGGAGAAAACTTCATTGAAGTTTGTCATCGTAATCGTAGCCGCATGTCTGCTGTTTGTTACTGTTCCCGTTACTTCACAGGACGACTTGAAACCCGTGACCGTCTATCTGATTCGTCACGCGGAACGCGCGGACGAGCCGCGACAGGATCCGCCACTCACCGAGAAGGGAACGTTGCGGGCGCAGGAACTCGCTCGTGTGCTTGGTAACGCAAACGTCAAAGCCATCATCACGTCGCAGTTTGCGCGCACGAAACTGACGGCGGAACCGCTTGCGAAGAAACTTAACGTCGCCGCGACGCCGATCAGTCTGAGTCAGAGTCCGTCGAACCCGCGCATGATCGCGGAACAATCGACAGCGGAAGTCACAAATAAGATTCTGGAACGCGGCGGCGAGAGTGTGCTGGTCGTCGGTCACAGCAATTCCATTCCCGACGTGATCAAGATGCTTGGCGGCGACGTCACGCCGGTGATCGACGAAAAGAAGTTTGACGATCTGTTTGTCGTGACTGTGTATGCGAAAGGCAAAGCGAAAGTTGCGCATTTAAAGTACGGCGGCGAATGATCGGTCCTTTTTAGCATGATTTTTCGCGTTATGAATTGGAGATGAAGTCAAATGAAGCATCTGTTTCTTGCAATTCTGCTGTTCTTACCAGTTACCGCTTATTCCCAGCACGGACACGCCCCGGCAAAAGAAGCCGCGCCGGCGACGCTGACCGCTGGATTGGGCGACATCAATCATCCAGTTTCAACAAACAACGCGGACGCGCAAAAGTTTTTCAATCAGGGACTGGCTTATCTTTACGGGTTCAATCACGAAGAAGCCGTGCGTTCCTTTAAAGAAGCGGCCAAACTCGATCCGCAGCTCGCGATGGCCTACTGGGGCATTTCGCTCGCGCTCGGTTCGAACTACAACGTGCAGGCTGACGGCCCGTCGTTAATCCAGGCTTACAGCAACCTGCAAAAAGCCATCGAACTCGCGCCGAAAGCGTCAGATCACGAACGCGCTTACATCAACGCGCTCGCGAAACGCTACTCGTCCGACATTCAAGCCGATCAAAACAAGCTCGCCGTCGACTACAAAAACGCGATGGGCGAACTCGCCAGGCGTTATCCCGACGACCTCGACGCAGCGACTCTTTATGCCGAAAGCATGATGAACCTGCGGCCGTGGAAGCTCTGGTCTCATGACGGGAAGCCCGCGCCTGAAACACTCGAGATCGTTGCAGTGCTCGAAGGCGTTCTGCGACGCAATCCGAATCACACGGGCGCAAATCATTACTACATTCACGCCGTCGAAGCCTCGAACTCTGCTGAGCGAGCTCTGCCGAGTGCCGCCCGCCTCGGCAAGATCGCACCAAAGGCGGGCCACCTGGTCCACATGCCTTCGCACATCTACGTTCGTACCGGCGATTACACGGAAGCAGCACAGTCAAACGTCGACGCGATCGCGGCCGATCGTGAGTACATCGCAAAGACCGGAGCGCAGGGTCTTTACACGATGATGTACTACAACCACAACATTCACTTCCTGGCGGCAGCGAGCGCCATGAAGGGACGTTACGCCGACTCGATCAAAGCGGCGCGCGAACTCGAAGCAAACGTGAAACCGCACGTGAAAGCGATGCCGATGCTCGAGATGTTCGTGCCGTATCCGAAAGTCACCATCGTGCGTTTCGCTCGTTGGGATGAGGCTTTGAACGAACCAAAACCCGAGCCGGAATTGAAGATCACGACCGGCTTCTGGCACTTCGCACGCGGCAGCGCGTACGCCGCGACGAACCAGGTCGCAAAAGCTGACGCGGAGTTGATGGCGTTGCAGGCGTTGATCAAGACGATTCCCGCCGATGCACCGATGGGAAACAGTGGCGCCGTCAACGTTTTGAAAGTTGCGGATCTTGCTCTTGCCGGAAAGATTGCGTACGCGCGAGGAGACAAGCAAGCGGCCTTTGACTTGCTCAACAAGGCCGTCGCCGCCGAGGATGCAACGAGTTACAACGAACCCTCAGACTGGGATCTTCCCGTTCGCGAGTTCCTCGGCGGCGCGCTGCTGGCCAGTGGTGATTACGCTACGGCCGAAAGCGTCTTTCGTGCGGAAATCGAGAAACATCCACGCAACGGACGCGCGTTGTTTGGCCTGGCGGAGAGTTTGCGGAAGCAAGGCAAGAACTCCTCGGCCCAGATGGTCCAACGCGAGTTTGAAATCGCGTGGGCTTCAGCCGACACGAAATTGAGTGTTGAAAGTCTGATAGGCGTTCAGCCGAAAGCTGCGTCCGTTTATCGCCCGGCGACAGATGTGCAGTTTGCCAACGCGCTATTGAAGACGGGTGTTCGTTTGCGTTATGCGCATCAGGGTGATGCTGCCGGCGAGCCGATCATCCTGTTGCACGGTTACACCGATTCGTGGCTTTCGTACAGCACGGTGTTGCCGTTGCTCGACAAGAAGTATCGCGTTTACATCCTGGACCAGCGCGGTCATGGTGAATCGGATCGGCCGGTCGGTGGTTACGCGTTGCCGCAGTTCGCCGACGACGTGTTGGCGTTCATGGACGCGATGAATATCAAACAAGCGACGCTGGTGGGCCACTCAATGGGAAGCTTTGTGGCCCAACACGTTGCAGTCGCCGCGCCGGATCGCGTTAAGCGCCTGGTGCTCTCCGGCTCGGCGACTACCATTCGTAACGCCGTCGTTACGGATCTCCAGCGCGAAGTGAACGCGCTCAAGGATCCGGTTCCTGAGAAGTTTGTCCGCGACTTCCAGGTCAGCATGGCGTTTCAACCGCTCGCCGACGAGTTTGTGACTGCTGTCGTTAAAGAAAGCATGAACATTCCGGCGCGAGTGTGGCGCGAAGTGATGGCGGAGATGTTGTCACCCGAGGCTCAGGTCGAACTCAAGAAGATCAAAGTACCGACGCTGATTCTCTGGGGCGACAAAGAAACCGTCTTTCCACGTTCTGAACAGGATTTACTCCTTGCGGCCTTGCCAAACGCCCGCCTGAAGGTCTATGAAGACACGGGACATGCGATGCATTGGGAGCGTCCCGAGCGTTTTGCGAAAGACTTGCAGGAGTTTATGAACTGAGACATTTTCCCTCCACTATCCGTGTTATCTGTGTTTGTATCTGTGGCGTGTTATTGGGCAACCACGTGAACACGGATTTGTTTGCGCAAACTGCCGGACGTTCAGTCGTTCGCGCGCAGAACGGAATGGTCGCGTCGAGCCAGCCGCTGGCTTCACTCACTGGTCTCGACGTGTTGAAGCGCGGCGGCAACGCCGTTGACGCTGCGGTTGCGATGGCCGCGGTTCTGAACGTGACTGAACCGATGATGACTGGCGTCGGCGGCGACATGTTTGCCCTCGTCTACTGGTCCAAAACCAAAGAGTTGAAGGGACTGAATGCGAGTGGCCGAGCGCCGCGCGCGTTGAGTCTCGACTACTTCGCGCGGAAGAATGTCAAACAGATACCGGAGTTCGGCATGGAGACCGTGACTGTGCCGGGCGCTTTCGATGGTTGGGTCGCATTGAACGAGAAGTACGGCACGATGAAGCTGGCCGACTTGCTTGCGCCCGCGATCGGCTATGCGGAAAACGGTTTTCCCGTCATGGAGAAGACGGCGGAAGACTGGGAAGCCGAAGTCCACAGGCTCAAGCAGAACCCAGCGGCGGCCGCGAATTATCTCGTGAATGGTCGCGCGCCGCGCGCAGGCGAGATCTTTCGTCAACCAAATCTCGCGCGCACGTTGCGCACGCTCGCGACTGGTGGACGCGACGCTTTTTATAAAGGCGAGATCGCCCACGCGATCGCCGATTACTGCCGCAAGAACGGCGGCTTCATCACTCTCGAAGATCTCGCCGCCACGAAACACGACTGGGTCGAACCGATCTCGACCAACTATCGCGGTTACACCGTCTACGAGATCCCACCAAACGGGCAGGGAATCACCGCGCTCATGACGCTCAACATTCTCGAAGGTTTCGATCTGAAGAAGTTGAGCGCGCAACCCGATCGTTACTACCACACGTTGATCGAAGCCACGAAGCTTGCCTTTGCCGATCGCAATCGCTACATCGCGGATCCGGCGTTTGGCAAGATCCCGGTGACGCAGTTGCTCTCGAAGGAATACGCCGCTCGCCGTCGCGCGTTGATCGATCCGAACAAAGCGCTCGCGTCACCACCGCCGGGCGACATCAACATGGGCAGCGATACGACTTACCTCACCGTTGTCGATAAAGACGGAAACGCGGTTTCGTTCATCAACAGTATCTTCGACGCGTTCGGGTCCGGAATCGTCGCCGGCGACACCGGCATCGTGTTGCAGAATCGCGGCACGGCTTTCTCGCTCAATCCGAATCATCCGAACCGGCTCGAACCAGGCAAACGTCCGTTTCACACGATTATCCCGGCGATGGTTTTCAAAGATGGCGAGCTGTTCATGTCGTTCGGCGTGATGGGCGGCGCGATCCAACCGCAAGCTCACGTTCAGGTGTTGGTTAACTTGATCGATCGCGGCATGAATCTGCAACAGGCGATCGACGCCGCTCGCTATCGATTCATGACCGGCAAGAGTGTGTTGTTTGAAGATGAACTCGGCGCGAATGTGATCGAGCGTTTGATCGCGATGGGCCATGTGCGTGCAAAACCGCCGGGAGTGTTACGATCCTCGATGGGCGGCGGACAGGCGATCATGATCGATCCGGTGAGCAAGACGTTGATGGGCGCCTCCGATCCGCGCAAGGACGGAATGGCATTAGGTTACTGAAATGAACGAAGCATTAAATAGTCTCATCAGTCAGGCCGGGAAGGTCGCCGATGATGCGCGGCAAGTGTTTGGCGGGCTCACGACGCAACAACTGAACTGGAAACCCGCGCCTGAGCGCTGGAGCGTGGGACAATGTTTCGACCACCTGATTACGACGAACAGCGGTTACCTGCCGGTCATCGACGACGTTCTGCAAGGCCGCAAGAAGTCGAGCGTCTGGCAGAAGTTGCCGTTTATGCCGAGCATTTGGGGAAAGTTGTTGATCAAATCGCTCGATCCGAAACAGGCGCGCAAGATCAAAGCCCCGAAAAGATTTGAACCCGCTCAAAGTGACATAAGTGGTTCGATAATTAGCGACTTTGTCGCCCAGCAAGCCGTCGTAATGGAAAAAATGAAGGCGACTGAGAACCTTGACCTCGAGCGGATCGTAATTACGTCTCCGGCAGCCGCTCCAGTCACCTACAGCTTGATGGACGCCTACCGGATCATAGTCGTGCATGAGCGACGACACTTTCAACAAGCGCAACGCGTCATCGAAACCAGCAGTTTTCCAGCCGCGAATTAACCTCAAATTAAGTTGATCAAGTCTCAAGAGGAAAAGCACGGCAGATGATTAGGTCGATCACGAGCCGCGACAATTCGCTGCTCCGGCTCGCGCGTGCGGTGCGCGACGGAAAGGACGCGGATTACGTCTTCATCGAAGGCTTGCGCTTGTGCGAAGAAGCGTTGCGCTCGTCGCTCGAGATCGAAGCCGTCATCGCTTCCGAGGAGTTGCTGCGCAAGGAACGAGCCGCGGCTGCGATCGAGGAGTTGTCGCGTGCGTCGCATCGCACAGCGTCAGTGAGCGAGAAACTGCTCGAGTCGATCTCTTACACGAAGACGCCGCAGGGAATCGTCGTGCTCGCGCGGCGGCCGGACTCGTCTGAAGAACGATTGTCCGCCAGTATCGATGCGAATTCGCTACTCGTCGTCCTGCACCAGATCAACAATCCCGTAAACGTCGGCGCGATCCTGCGGACTGCGGAAGCCGCCGGCGCGGGTGGCGTAATCACGACGAAGAACACGAGCGATCCGCTCTCGCCGAAGTCGCTGCGTGGCGCGATGGGATCCGCGTTTCGTCTGCCGATCTGGAGTGGACCAACTTACGACGAGATGATCGAATGGTGTCGCGCGCGCGGTATCGCAACAATCTGCGCCGACGCTGACGCGCCGTTGGCCCACACGGATTTCGATTGGACGCGGGCCGTTGCGCTCGTCCTTGGTCCTGAGTCAACGGGATTTACAGCGGATGAAATGGAAAGTGCGACTCAGATCGTTCGCATTCCGATGCACGGCGCGGTGGAAAGCTTAAACGTGTCCGTCGCCGCCGGCATTCTCCTCTTCGAGGCCGCGCGTCAACGATCATTCTCGTGAGCCACAAAGGCACAAAAGGCACAAGGGGCACAAGGGGCACAAGAAGAGAATTCGGTCCAAACCGGTCACAAGCAAAACAAGAATTGATTTATCTTGTGTCTTCTGTGCCTTTTTGTGGCTAACTACCCGACGCGGATACAAACCTCTGTCGCGGGAAACGCCTTGCCCGATCCGCGTTTGATCCACGCCACTATCGTGTAGATTCCCGGCTTGTCTTCGAAGAACGTGATCGGGACGCTGAAACTTCCATCAGGCTGCACGTCGATGTCACCTTGCGAGCGATCGGAATACATGTAAGGCGGCATCACTTTCGGACGCAGCACTTTTGAACGATCCGGCAACCCGTACGACCGCGCGTCACGCAGCCAACTCAGTTCGGGCGGTTTCGGCGGCGGCTCGTAAAAGACCTCGATGTGATTCAGCGTCAGATCTCCCTTCAACATCTTCGCCGAGAAAACGAACTCACTCTTTGGCTTCGCCTCACGAGGAAACGATTTCACCTCGACATACCGCGCGACGAATAACTCGACGATCCTCAGTCTCAGCTTATCGACGGCGATTCCGAAACCCACGTGCGTGTGTTGCGGCGCGAGAATTGTCTTGCGATGACCGTCGTTCGGCGGCGTCTCCTGGTAGAGACGCAGGTGCAGGTAAGACGTATCCTGCTTCAAGTCGCTCATTTTATTGGACCAGGTGTTGTCGGCGGCGGAAACGTTTTCCTGGGTGGCGTCAGTGCCTCCGGCGAATGAGTAGCGATGATAGGGTTTCAATCCATCGCGGCCCCAGTGGCTGGCAAACTCATGCGTCGCCATTTCGACCGCGTGCCTGGTCGCGACCTGCGTTGCCAGATCGTCGATCTGGACCAACGGCACCTTCGCAACCGCGCGCTCTTCGTTAACCATCTCGAGCAGGTTCGCACGCAGCTCCGCAAAACGTTCGAAGTCGGATTGTTGAGGGAAGGGAAGAAGACGATCCAGTAAAGCCACACCGAGTGGAGCGGCCGCGGCCTGGAGAAACAGACGTCTGGGAATTTCAAAGTGAGGCATTGGACCAGCAAAGAACGATGTCTTCAGCGTCGAAAACGATTACGACGCACGTAAAGATAAACGCCGCCGATGATCAGCGATGCCGCGACGACCATCAGTGCCATTTGTCGTTGGGTGATCGCGTAGGTAAAACTGCTGATGCTGCCGGTGCTGCCTCCTGTTCCCGCCATCATCCGCGCGGAAATCAGCGACATGATCAAACTCCCGACTATCGCGAGGGCAACGACAGAAAAGATCACGACGAAAACTACGAGAGTTACCTGGAAGAGTTTTTGAAACATCGCTAACCCCCGTCGTAAACCGCTGCGAGAATCGTCAGCAATCGATCGACACTTCGAGATCGCGCAGTAGTCCGTCCTGTAACCCGTAAATCCAGCCGTGTACAACCAGTTCCTGGCCACGTTGCCACGCGCTCTGCACGATCGTTGTGCGCGCCACGTTCCGCACCTGTTCGATGACGTTGAGCTCACAGAGTCGATCGAGCCGCATCTTTTCGTCTTCCATCTGCATGAGCGCCGGTTCGTGTTGGCGGACGACGTCCTGCACGTGTCGCAGCCAATTATCGATCAGTCCGAGTTGCGAGTTCTCCAGCGCCGCCTTCACGCCGCCGCAGCCGTGATGGCCACACACGATGATGTGTTCGACTTTCAACACGTCTACCGCATATTGCATTACGGACAAACAGTTGAAATCCGTGTGTACGACGACGTTCGCCACGTTGCGGTGTACGAACATCTCGCCCGGAATGAGTCCGACGAGCTGGTTCGCGGGTACGCGACTGTCGGCGCATCCGATCCAGAGAAACTTGGGCGACTGCTGTTTGGCGAGCGTTGAAAAAAAATCCGGATCGCTTTCGGTGATCCCCCTGGCCCATTCGCGGTTCTGATCGAGAAGACGTTTGAGATCTTTCATCGTTCCTGCTTGAACTTAATCCCTGTTGTTTTTGACGACGCTAATATGACCGTCGGATTCCATGTAACTGTACTTCACGTCTTTCACGTCTTCGACGCCCTGCTCGCGTAATTCGCCGATCAGCTCGTCTTCCGTGATCATCTCCTTGCGCAGGTTTCGCTCCTGAAGCTTTCCGTGCTTGATCAAGAGCAACGCGCGTGGACGAAGTATCGGCGAAAGAGTAGGGAAACGAAAGGCAAGCCAATCGAAAAAGTAGTCCCACGCTACGATCGTGGTGACGAGCACGAAGCCTTCAGTCACAGAACGATATTCGCTGCCCATCGCGTTCTGCGCGGCATCGGCGATCACTACGACTACGAGCAGATCGGAGATGCCGATCGCTCCCGCGCTGCGTCTGAGAAAACGCAGCACGATGAACAGGAACAGGTAGACCAGCGTTCCGCGCAGAATGATTTCAAGGAGCGAGTTTGAGGGCCAGAAAACTGCGTTCCAATCAATCGAAAGCAGAGCAATCATGCGGTCTGAGTTTGATATTGCATCCGCGGCACGTATTCGATCGGCATGTCGCCGTTATCCGCGCGCAAATACTGCCAGTCTTTCGGCTTCAACGAAGCGAGTAATTCTCGCCGGTTCTTCGTCTTCAATGGTTTGCCGGGATAAATCTTGCCCATTCGCTGGAGCGTCTTTTCCGGAATCGCGCCCGAAAACATCCACAACGGCCAGGTGAAATTCGGTCCATTCAGCCGGCGCAACTTGTAAAGCCACATGCCGATCGAGCCGACGCGCCACGCCATCGGTCCCCACCAGCTATACTGACCCGGCCGCAGGTTCATCTTCCAGCACTTCATCATCAACTGCCATTGCAGCGGCGTCAGTTGTTTAGTCTGCCTGACACCCTCTTCCTTCTCCATTCGCGTGTCGTGCAACGGCGTGAAGATCGACGGGATCAGGAACGCGAATAGTCCGCGACGTTCCATCTCGTAAACAAGATCGATCGTCTCCATCACGTCCTGATCTGTTTCGCCGGGATTACCGACAATCAACGTCATCGCCGGAAACCAGTTGTTCTCGTTCAGCACACGCAGACCTTCCAGCACGACGCTGGGCCAGTCTTCGATGGCAAACGGCACGCCTTTGCTCGACATGATCTGCTTCGCCATGCGCACCGAACCCGTTTCGAGTCCGATCAACGGTGCGAGAGCCTTTTTCTGTGGATGACTGCTGAGATACGGAAAATGGATCGGGCTCTTCGGCAGCAACACGTCGGAAAGTTGTTTAATTAACAACGGATCGACAACCGCGGGCGCGATCGTGCAGTGACTCAAAACGTGTTGCTCGACGCCGGGCGTGTTGACGATGTCGGTGTACAGATCGACGAGGGCTTCACGATTCGGAAAGTAGAACGGCGTATCGGTGTGGACCTGTCCCCAGATGAACATGTCTTCCGTTGCCAGCGAGATCTGCTTGTTTCCGTAGCGGACGTTGGCCCGCACCGCATCCATGATCTTGTCTTTCGGAAGATCGATCTGCGGATTGAGATCGGGAACGCAGAATTTGCAGCGCCGTCCGCATCCGGTCGTCATCTCGACGACGCCGAAAGTCGTGCGTGTGTCGGGGAAGAGAATCGCGTCGCGCTCGACGGGATGTTTGACGTCGATGCGTCGCGGCAGTTCTTCGCCGTCGATGGCTTTGCGGAAGAGCTCGAGCGTCTCGGTGGATTCGCTGCGTCCTTCGACGACGCAATCGACGCTCAGTTCGTCATAAGTATTTGTCTGAGTGATCTGCCAGCCGCCCGATCCGCCGACGATAACCTTGAAATTCTCGCGATACGGGTTCGACTTGATCGAGGCGAACAGTTGTCGCGAGTAATGCGAATTGATCGGCATCCGCGACGAGCCGAAGATCGACGTGTAAACGCCGGCGGCGAACGTAACGCCCAGCGGATTGTGCGTCGAAACGGCGACAACGCGGGTGCGCGGGCCGATGAACTTGTGTAGGTCGTCGGGGAAACACGCGACGATATCGTCGCTGCTGTATTCACGCAGCAGCGATTTCTCGACCAGTCGCACACCGGCGGGCATGTAGCGCGCGGAGCCGTCTTCGTTGTGCTCGACTTCGCGCCATTTCGGATACTTTCGATTAATGACGCCTTCCATCCAGATCGGCAATGACGCCATTGCCATTTGAATGAAGTAACCAGCGTGATCGATTGCTTCTGTCAGCGGGGCCGTCAGGACGATCAAACGTCCGCCGTCCGACGGTCCAACAGGGGAGACCGGAGGGTTTTGTGTCATGGGCGCTTACACTAAATGAAATCAGTTGAGGTTTACAAGTGCTTTGTGCTTTGTACTTAGTGATTTGTACTTTGTTTGCTTCTTTACGGGCTAAAAAAGCACAAAGTACTAAGAACTAAGCACCAAGTTCTATTTCGACCCAAACCGGCCAATGGTCTGAAACATTCAGCGGTTTGGCGACGCCCCAGCGGTCGATCTTTAGCCCGCGGGAGAAAATCCAGTCGGCGTGCATCAGCAAGCCGCCGCCGCGCCATGTCGGCGTTCCGGTCGGATACGGCGTCGTGTAACCACGCGATTCGAGAAATCGTCGCGTCTCGATACACTTCTGTTTGGAGAGCGTGTTGAAGTCGCCGAGAATCAACGTCGGCAGGGTCGTGCTTTCGGCATGTGCGGCGAGCACTTCGAGTTGCGCGAGTTGACCGTCGGATGCCGCGTGCGGATCGACGTGCGCGTTGAGGATGCGAATCTCACGCGAGCCGGCGGAGATCGTCGCTGCCATCGCGAGTCGCGGGCGCCACGGACACTCCTGCCACGGCAGATCGAGACGCGTCACGTCCGTCATCGGCAAACGACTCAACAGCGCGACGCCAGTGTCGCCTTCGTCATGCAGATCGATCGGCTCTTCAAAATCGAGCCACCATTGTCGTTTGACGGGTTTGATTCCACGCGGAATTCCCGCAGGCGCGTGTGCCCAGTTCATCCGTAACTGCGCCGCCAGTTCGCACGCGACGTGATGGCCGCCCGTGCGCACGGTACGTTTGTCCGCTTCCTGCAACGCGAGCACGTCAACGGCGGGCAACAGTTTTCCACGCGTGAACGCACCAGCGGCAACCGAGATCAAATTGCCGACGTGCTGCGGACGTCGTGCGAGACTCATCAATCCCAGCTTGCGAACAATGCCGCCCGGGATCAGATAAGGACCACGCGCGTAACGAATGTTGTAAGATGCGACGACGAGTTTGCGGCGGTCGGAAGCGGGCGAGTGATTGTTAGCATGTTCGCCGAACTCGAGTCTTTCGGCATCGGTTAAAGGGGGTATTGCGGTGACCATTGTGCATGTATATTAGCCACAAAAAGGCACAAAAACACACAAGACAGACTCTGCGAACCGAGACCCCCCAGCAACCACCGTTCTTAATAGCCAGCAATTCTTGTGTTTTTTGTGCCTCTTTGTGGCTAAGGAGTAACTGCTTATGAGCCGGGTCGTAGTGGCCATTGTAGACGACATGTTCTTCGCGTCGAAAATTCGCGCGACGGCGGAGGCTGTTGGCGTTGAGGTTAAATTTGCGAGATCGATAGAGAAGTTGATCGAGACGGCGCGAGAGACGAAGCCCGGATTAGTCGTAGTTGACCTGCACAACACGAAGGTTGACCCGGCAACGTTGGCGACACAGCTCAAGTCCGACGACGAGCTAAAAGCGATTCCGCTGCTGGGTTTCTTCTCGCACGTCCACACGGATCTGCAACGAAACGCAACCGCCGCCGGCTTCGATCGCGTGATTCCGCGATCCGTATTTGCGCGCGACCTCGGCGAGATTCTCGCTACAGGGCCGCAGTGACCGGCGCGATCACTTCGTGAATCGACCTGACCTCACTCACCATCTGTTCATACTGAGGAAGTGTCAAAGCTTGCGCGCCGTCTGAAAGCGCGTGCTCCGGTTGATCGTGAACCTCGATGATCAATCCGTCGGCGCCGACTGCAACTCCGGCACGCGCCAGCGGCGTGACCATGAAGTTCTTTCCGGTGCCGTGTGACGGATCGACAACCACGGGCAAATGCGAGATGCGCCTGACCGCAGGCACAGCCGATAGATCGAGTGTATTTCGCGTGTGTTGCGCAAACGTGCGAATGCCTCGTTCGCAAAGAACGACCTGGTAGTTACCCTCGGCCATGATGTACTCCGCCGCCAGCAACCACTCGTCAAGCGTTGCCGACAGTCCGCGTTTCAACAACACGGGAATGCGAGCCTTGCCCGCGCGACGCAGTAACGTGAAGTTTTGCATGTTGCGCGCGCCGATCTGGATCATGTCGCCATAACGTTCGACGAGATCTACGCCCGCTTCGTCCAGAGCTTCCGTCACGATCTTCAAGCCGTAAGTCTCGCGCACTTCGGCGAGTATCTTGAGGCCTTCCTCGCCGAGACCCTGAAACGCGTATGGCGACGTGCGCGGTTTGTAGGCGCCGCCACGGAAGAAACGCGCGCCGCTGCGACGCACAGCTTCCGCAATCGCAAACGCCTGTGTGCGACTCTCGATCGCGCATGGACCGGCAATGATCGCGAGCTCGTCGCCGCCGATCGTCGCATCGCCAACGCGCACGACAGTCTTTTCCGGACGCAAATCGAGGGTGATTAGCTTGTAAGGTTTACTGACGCGGATTGCTTCGGCGACACCGGCGAGGTTTTCGAAGTGCGACGGATCGATCGCGGTGGGATTGCCGGTGATGCCGATCGCAGTGCGGGTCATGCCCGGCATCGGATGGCCTCTGTATCCCAACTCTTCGATCACGCGCAGGACAGCATCGACCTGGCTGTCAGTGGCGTCGGCTTTCATTACGATTAGCATGATGTTTCTCTCGTCGTTCTTTAGTTCTTACGCCTCCGTTTGGTGCTTTGTTCTTTGCACTTGGTTCTTTGTTCGCCCGCGGGCAGATACCTCTCGAGCCGCTTCTTTCGCCAGCGATCAAAGTTCAAAGAACAAAGCACCAAGCTTACATCTGATCGGGAACGTTGATGCCCAGGATTCCAAGAGCTGCGGTCAGTCGGGCACGCACTACTTTTGTCACGGCGATTAAGACTGCGCGGCGCACAACATCTTTCTCAGTGAGAATTCGATGGTCGTGGTAAAACCTGCTGAAGGTTCGCGCGAGCGAAAACGTGTACTTCGCCAGGTTGGCGGGCTCCGCAGACTTACGACACTGTACTATCACATCATCGAGTTGTTGCGTCAACATCAACAAAGACCAGATCTCCGTGCCGCGTTCGCCTGAGAGCACGTCGGTGACTTGTCGCTGAATCTCAGGATCGTGCGCCAAGCTATCTATTAACGAATCGGCCTCTGCCACAGTTTCACGACCCAGCTTGCGGAAGATGGAATTCGTTCGCACCGCCGCGTACTGGCAGTAAGGTCCGGTCTCGCCTTCAAACGACAAAGCTTCCTTGAAATCGAACGCGATCACGGTGTTGCGCGTGAACTTCAAAAGAAAGTAGCGCAGTGCGGCAACGGCAACTTCGTGCGCCGTCGCCTGCTTCTCTTCGCTGGACAGCTCAGGATTTCGTTTCTCAACTTCGGCGAGTGCGCCTGCTTCGAGCTGGTTGATCAAATCGTCGGCTTTGACGCCGAGACCTTTGCGGCCGCTCATCTCGATATACGGACGCGCGCGATCCTCGTCGCTGAGCTCAATACCAAGCTCTTCGCACGCCGCCGGCGATAGCGCGACCATTTCGTAACTGAAGTGAACACTCGCGTCGTCGCCGATCTCAGGCACGACTGCGGCGACTCCGCGCGCGACGATGTCCTGCGGGTACGACTGTCGTGAGTCGATGACGTTGTAGACGGTGACGCCGCCGCCGAAGTGTGGCCGGGCGTGTCCGCTCTTAGTCTCAGCTTCGGGATCGGTAGTCGTAACCCAGAGCACGTGACCGTCGGGGTAAGTGCGAAACACCTGGTAGTGAAAATCGAGACCGAGCTTGCCGAGTTTCCAGAGTTGATAAGCGATGTCTTTGCCGGTGTAGGTGACGGTGCCGTTTGAGCGCACGATGATCTTGTCTGACTCGTGTTCATCAGTTCCGGTGTGCGACTCGAAAGGCATCACCCAGCAGCCGGCATGTCGTCCTTCGTTTTCGAAGCGAATGACGCCGGTGCTCTTCATCAGCGAAAAGGCACGTTCCCAAAAATGAAGATGCAGAATGTCTGACTCGCGTGCGAGCAGATCGTAGCGAATGCCGAGACGTTCCATCGTGTCGAGAATGCACTCGACGTTTCGCGTGGCGACGTAGTCCGCGAGTTCGGCGAGAGGATTGTCTCCGGCTTCGACGGCGTGCAGGACGTCGGTGCGGAGTTTTGCTTTTTCCGGACTGATGGCGCCGGTGGGATTGCCGTCACGATAGAAGAGACCGACTTTCGTGTAGAGATCCCAGCAGTAGTAATCGAACGGATAGTCTTTCGTGAGCGACTTGTCGAGGGCTTTGATCTGATCGAGGTCCATCTTTTCGAGATGGATGAAGCCGACGACGACGTCGGCGACCTGGACGCCGGTGTTGTCGATGTAGTTCTGCGTTTCGACGCGATCGCCCGCGGCTTGCAGGATGCGCACGAACGTGTCGCCGAGCACGGCGTTGCGAACGTGACCGATGTGCGCGGCCTTGTTCGGGTTGATGCTCGTGTGTTCGACCATCTTCTTGGGACGCTGTTCGTCAGCGAGCGGAGCTTCCGCGAGGTCGGGGCGGGCGATCAGGCTGAGCAGTTTGGCGCGGTCGAAGAAGACGTTGATGTAACCGGCGCCGGCGATGTCGACGCGTGCGACTTCGTCGATGTCTTCGAGTTGCGTCTTGATTTTTTCCGCGATGGCGCGTGGGTTTTGTTTCTCGCCGGTCTTCTGTTTGACGAGTTTGGCGAGCTCGAAGGAAACAGGGAAGGCGAGGTCGCCGAGATCGGGCTTCGGAGGCTGATCCGCGTTGAGTTGTTCGATCTCGACGCCGAAGATCTCGCCGGCAGCGGCATGGATCCGTTGTTTTAATTTTTCTTGGAGGTTCGTTAAGGTCATGATTAACAAAAGGGCAGAGTATAGCGGATAACACCGATATGCTACCATCGCGTGAGTCATGCAATCTGCGATTTCGGGCGAACTGTGTCGTCGTTTCGCTGAAGCGAAGCGCGTTTTAGTGCTGACCGGCGCGGGCGTTTCGGCGGAATCGGGCGTGCCGACGTTTCGCGGGAAAGGCTTGCGGACGGTCTGGAAGGGACTGCCGTTCGAAGTTCTCTCGTCCGGAGAGATGCTCGAGCGGAACCTGCCGGCGGTTTGGGAATGGTTCGACTATCGTCGCAGTGTGCTCACGTCGCTCGAACCGAACCCCGCGCACTACGAGATCGCGCGCTGGCAGGATCGGTTCTCCGACTTCGCGCTCGTGACACAGAACGTCGACGGATTGCACCAAAAGGCCGGATCGCGCAACGTTATCGAGTTGCACGGCAACGTGTGGCGGGCACGTTGCACGGTTTGCCGGCACGCGCACGACATGGCCCGGAGCGAACGGCCGGAAGCGTGTCCGTCGTGCGGCAATGCGCTTCGACCTGACGTGGTTTTGTTTGGCGAGATGTTGCCGCCGGGCGCATTTGAGTTTGCGTCAGAGAAAGCGGCGCAGTGCGATCTCTGTTTTGTGATCGGAACGTCGGCGCTCGTCTATCCCGCCGCCGGTTTACCGAAGATCGCGAAACAGGCGGGTGCGTATTTGTGCGAGATCAATCCGGAGCGAACACCGCTTTCGGAAATGTGCGACGAAGTGCTGACCGGCAAAGCAGGCGACGTTGTAACGCAGATCAGTAAATGAAGACACTCTATTTCGATTGTTTCGCCGGTGCGAGCGGCGACATGATACTCGGCGCGATGGTCGCGGCCGGTGTGGATGCGAATGCGCTGCGCGAACAACTCTCGCTGCTCAACGTCGAAGGTTTCAAGATCGACTTCGAGACAGTGAATCGCTCCGGTCTCAGCGCGACGTACGCGCGTGTCGAAACGGTTCACGAGCACAAGCATCGTCATCTGTCGGACATTCGTCGCATCATCGAGGACTCCGGTGTCGCGCCTGGTGCGCAGGATCTCGCGCTGCGCATCTTCACGCGACTCGCGGAAGCCGAAGCTCGCGTACACAACGAGCCGATCGAGAAAGTTCACTTTCACGAGGTCGGCGCGCTTGACGCGATCGTAGACGTTGTCGGCGCCGCGATCTGTTTCGACCTGATGAAGATCGATCGGTTCGTATCTTCGCCGCTGCACGTCGGCAGTGGAATGGTCCAGATGGCGCACGGGAGTTTTCCGGTGCCGCCGCCGGCGGTGACCGAGTTACTTCGCGGTGTGCCGTTTTATTCAGGCGACATCAAAGGCGAACTGCTGACGCCTACCGGCGCCGCGATCATCACCACGGTTTGCAAAGAGTTTGGACCGATACCACGTATCAAGACTGATCGCATGGGCTACGGCGCGGGCACGCGTGAGTACGAAGATTTTCCGAACGTATTGCGTGTGCTGATCGGCGAGACTGAAGTTGACGATAGTGTCGACGAACGTCTGTGGATGATCGAAACGAATCTCGACGACGTGTCGCCGCAGATCATCGGGCACGTCATGGATCGTGTTTTCGAACTCGGCGCGCTCGATTGTTACTTCACGCCCGTACACATGAAGAAGAATCGTCCGGGCGTGTTGTTATCGGTGCTTTGCCGCGCGGAAGAGAAAGAAGCGGTGCTGAAGTTGTTATTCGAAGAGACGACGACGCTGGGAGTTCGCAGTTACGAAGTCGAGCGGCGCGCGTTGCGTCGCAGCGTCGTCCAGGTGGAAACGCAGTTTGGGCCAATCGGTGTTAAAGTGGCGCACCTGAATGGACGCGTCGTAAACGAGATGCCGGAGTTTGAGGAATGCCGCGAGGCTGCCGTCCGCGCAGGTGTTCCGTTGAAAGTGGTGGAGGAGGCGGCGCGCGTCGCGCTAACAAAAATCCGTGGGCAATAATGAACAGAAACCAGTCGATCTCGATCTGATCGCGCAAGGCGTGCGGTTGATCATCGAGGGCATTGGCGAAAACCCGGAACGCCCGGGACTCAGAGGGACGCCGAGACGCGTCGCCGAGATGTACGCGGAGCTGACGTCCGGGATGCGTGAAGATCCGCGGCAACACGTGCTGCCGCTGCCGGGCGACACGCACGACGAGATGGTGATCGTTAAAGACATCAGCATCGCGTCGCTGTGCGAGCATCATCTCGCGCCGTTTGTCGGCAAGTGTCACATCGCGTACATCCCGAAGGGCGGACGCATTCTCGGCATCTCGAAGCTTGCGCGTCTCGCGGAAACGTTCTCGCGCCGGCTGCAACTTCAGGAACGATTGACGACCGATATCGCCAACACGCTCTTCGAAGGTCTGACGCCACTCGGCGTGATGGTCGTGATCGAAGCCGAACACACGTGCATGACGTTGCGCGGTGTGCGTAAAGCCGGCGCGATGACGGTGACCTCCGCAGTCCTCGGCGGCTTTCGCAGCGACCCACGCACACGCGCCGAAGCCATGTCGCTCATAAAAGGAAAAGATTAAAGACCATTAGATGAACACTTTTTACGTAACCACACCCATTTACTACGCCAACAGTCTGCCGCACCTCGGTCACCTCTACACGATGATCGTTTGCGACAGCATCGCGCGCGCCAAGCGACAGCGCGGCGTCGACACCTATTTCCTGACCGGCACCGACGAACACGGCATCAACATCGAACGCGCCGCGCAAAAGGAAGGCCGCACGCCGCAACAACAAGCCGACTTCGTAGTCGATTACTACAAACAGATGACGCGCGAGTTTGGTCTTGACACCGAACACGGCGGCTACGACGTTTTCATGCGCACGACCGCGCCGTTTCACTACCAGGGCGTCAGCGAGTTGTGGCGACGCTGCGCGAAAGCAAAAACACCAAAAGGCAACGACGCGATCTATAAAGGTCACTACGAAGGTTGGTTCTGCGCCGCGTGTGCCGCTTATAAAACCGAAGACGAGTATGAGAAACCGTCGAGCGCCGGCGGCGTGCCGACGTGTCTCGTTCACATCGGAACGCCTTTGGATCGCATTTCGGAAGAAAGCTATTTCTTCCGTCTCGGCGACTATGCTGAAGCGCTGCTCGACCTTTACGAGACGCGTCCGGATTTCGTCAGGCCTGAATCGAGACGAAACGAAGTCATGAGTTTCGTGCGCGGCGGCTTGCAGGATCTTTCAGTCAGCCGTTTGAAGACGTCGGTGAGTTGGGGCGTGCCTGTGCCGGACGATCCGCAGCACACGATGTACGTCTGGTTCGACGCGCTCACGAACTACATCACCGCGATCGGTTTCGGCAACGAAGAACGCGAGCGTGTCGCCGGTTTTGAAAAGTACTGGCCCGCGCTGCACGTCGTGGGTAAAGACATTCTGCGCTTTCACGCCGTCTACTGGCCATCGTTTCTGATGGCGGCCGGTGTCGAACTGCCGCGCGCGATCGTGGCCCACGGCATGTGGCTCGATCCGAACGGTCGCAAGATGTCGAAGACGCTGGGCAACACGATCGAGCTCGACATCCTGCGCAAACACTTTTCGATCGACGCGATTCGTTACTTCTGTCTGCGCGAGATGGTGTTCGGTCAGGACGGACGTTTCGGTTACGAAGGTCTGATCGATCGATCCAACAGCGATCTCGCGAGCGGTCTCGGAAATCTTTCGAGCCGCACGTTGACGATGATCGCCAGTTACTGCGGCGGCAAAATTCCATCCGGGCAGAGTCCGGAAGACACCACGATCAGTGGTTTTGTCGAAGCTGCTCGCGATCAGTTTCTGTTGCACTTTGAGAACCTCGCGTTCAGCCGTGCACTCGAAGTTGCCTGGTCCGTGATCGCGCGTATCGACAAGATGATCACCGAAGCGAAGCCGTGGGATCTCGTTAAAGACGAGAGTCAAAAACACACGGTCAACGCTGTGCTGTATCGCGCGGCCGAAACGCTTCGTTGGCTGAGTGTGTTGCTCTATCCCGTGATGCCGGGCGCGAGCTTATCGATAGCGAAACAGTTGGGTTTAACCGAGACGCCGGACAAGATCGATCCTGCGTCGCTCAAGTGGGGAGAACTTCGCGAAGGAACTGCCATCGGCGACGTCCAACCGATCTTTCCACGTCTCGACAAAACGAAGATCATGTCCGATATCCAAAGCAAAGAAACGCAAGTAGCCGCTGAAACGCCGGCAGAATCCGCGCCGGCTGAAAACTTCATCGAGATCGACGACTTCGCCAAAGTCGATCTGCGCGTCGGTACAGTCTTGTCAGCCGAACGCATTCCGAAAGCCGACAAACTGTTGCTGCTGAAGATCGACTTGAACGAAGCGCAACCCCGGCAGGTGCTTGCCGGGATCGCTCAATACTACGAGCCTGAGACGTTGGTCGGACGCAAAGTCGTCGTAGTCGCGAACCTGAAGCCGCGAAAACTGCGCGGGTACGAATCGCAAGGCATGGTCGTCGCCGCTTCGTACGGCGAAGAGGGCCGGCCGGTGATCGCGACGTTCACCGAAGACGTGCCGAATGGAGCGCGTTTAAAGTAGATTCGAAATTCGAATTTCGAATTTCGAAATTTAAAGAGATGTTCGTCGACTCGCACGCGCACATTGACGGTCCTGAGTTTGACGCGGATCGCGAGGACGTTATCCAGCGCGCAACCGCTGCCGGCGTTTCCGCGATCCTGAACGTTGGCACCGGCGATCCGCACAGCGGCGCGTTCGAACGCGCCATCGAACTCGGCAGAAGTCACAAGTCGATCTACACGGCGATCGGCACACATCCTCACGACGCTCGTCACTACGACGACGAAGCTGAAGCAAAGACGAAAGCGTTAATCGCCGGTGGTGAACGCGTCGTCGCGTGGGGCGAGATCGGTCTCGACTTTCACTACGACAACTCACCACGCGACGTGCAAGTCGACGTTTTCAAGCGTCAACTTCACGCCGCGCGCGAGCTCGATCTTCCGGTCATCATCCACACACGCGAAGCTGAAGCCGAGACTGTCGAGATTCTCCAGTCCGAATATCACGACGCGGCGCGCCGTGGAGTCTTTCACTGTTTCGGCGGCAGCGCCGAGCTTGCGCGACGCGCGATTGAGTTGGATTTCATGATCTCGTTCTCGGGAATCGTGACTTTCAAGAAGGCGGACGAGTTACGAAGCATCGCGCGGGAAGTGCCGCTGGACCATCTGCTGATCGAGACCGATTGTCCGTACCTGACGCCCGTGCCGTATCGCGGGAAACGAAACGAGCCTGCTTACGTGGTCGAAGTGGCTCGTTGTCTCGCCAATCTTCATGACCTGGAGATCGAGACGTTGGGCCAGATCGCCACAGAGAACTTTGTGCGATTTTTCGGTTTGTAATAACGATGAATTTGTTGCTGCTGAAGACTAAGAGATAAGTTTCACATGCAGCATTTTAATGTTATTCTCACCACCAACGAACGATAGACTTCCAACACTTTAAGACACTGCCGATGGCTCAACAGAACTCTTTCGACATCGTCTCCCAGGTTGATGCCGCGGAGATCACTAACGCGCTCAACCAGACGATCAAGGAAGTACGCCAGCGGTTCGATTTCAAAGGCAGCTCCGCCAACGTGGTCCTGGAGAAGACGGAGCTCGTGCTCAGCGCGGAAGACGAAACAAAGCTCCGCAACATGAACGACATCCTGCAACAGAAACTCGTCCGGCGCGGCGTGCCGTTGAAAGCGTTCAGCTACGGCAACATCGAACCGGCCGCGGGCGGCACCGTCAAACAACGCGCGCAGATCCAGCAGGGCATTCCGCAGGAAAAAGCCAAAGAGCTCGTTAAGTTCATCAAAGACAGCAAGGTCAAGGTCCAGGCGTCGATTCAGGGTGACGTGGTGCGCGTGTCGGGTCGCGATCGAGATACGCTTCAGGACGTGATCGCGAAACTCAAAGATAAAGACTTCGGCATCCACATGCAGTTCACGAACTATCGATCGAATTGAGCCACAAAAAGGCACAAGAGGTACAAAGTCGCCAAGTATGACTACTTCAAGTCAGACAATCACACTCGACCAGGAAGTGACACTCTCAGCGCGTCGCATCTTCAGTGTGATCGCGAACGAACTGCAACAGGTCGAGATCGAGTTTGAACGCCAGGCGCGTTCAAACGTGCAGGTGATTGCGTATCTCGGCGAATACCTCCGCGCATCTGGGGGCAAGCGCGTGCGTCCGGCGCTGACGATTCTCTCGAACTATGCTGTCGGCGGCGACGGCGCGCGTTACAACTCCATTCGCTTGGCGACGGTGATGGAGTTTCTGCACACCGCGACCCTCGTTCACGACGACATCATCGACAAAGCCGAAACGCGGCGAAATCGTCCGACTGTCAACGCGCTTTACGGCAACGAGACTGCCGTGTTGATGGGTGACTGGCTCTACATGTCGGCTTTCGAAACGAGTCTTGCGGAAAGATCGCTGCCCATTCTCGACATTCTCACGAGCGTCACGCGCAAGATGACCGAAGGCGAGTTGTTGCAGTTGACGTTGTTGGGCCATGCGGACATTTCCGAAGGTCAGTATTTCGACGTTCTGAAACGCAAGACGGCGTATCTCTTCAGCGCGAGCTGTGAGATCGGCGCGATCCTCGGCGGCGCGAACGAGAAACAACAGACAGCGTTGCGCGACTACGGCCTGAATCTCGGAACTGCGTTCCAGTTGGTCGACGATCTATTGGACTTCACGTCGAATGACGAAACGTTGGGCAAGGCTGCGGGCGCCGATCTGCTCGGCGGCAAAGTGACGCTGCCGTTGATCTACCTGATGACGGCTGATGCGTCGATGTCCCAGATGGTCCGTCGCGTGTTGCTCGACGGAAACTACGACGCTGTGCGACAGGAAGACTTACGTGAGGCGTTGCTCCGCACCGGCGCGCTGGATCAGGCGCGCACCATGGCAGACCAGTACGCCGAGAACGCGCGCGCGGCACTCGACGACCTGCCCGAGTCAGAATACTGCGATTCGTTGCGCGCGCTGCCCACCTACGTGCTCATGCGCGATCGATGATTTTTTCTCCACAATCGTAGAAACACGGCTATAATCGCGCGCGGATGGACCGGCCTTATAACGAAAACCTGCTATCTCGATTGGAACAGAGCCTGCGGCAGTCGCGTACGGCGCGAATGCATCTGGCCGCGCGTCTGCGCGAATTGGAATCCGAGGCTGACACCGTGCGCGCGGAATTGGCCGAGATCGACACGTTAGCAGGCCAGACTGAAGCGGCAATTTGTCGTTTGCTTTCGTCGGTCATCGGTGCAGGGAACTTATCGTTTGGCTTGCCGAGCGACGCCGAGTTGGAAGCCGCGATGCGGCAATCCGGTCCCCAGCCTCAGCGCGCGCCCGTTCCGGCCCCGCTTCCGATAGAGCGCCGGCCGCAGATCCCCGTCGTGCGAAACAATGTCGAAGCGCTGAGCGATCGTTTTATGGATCGTACGATCCCGCAGGCAGTCACTCTCCTGCTGCGCGAAGAAGGCGGCCCACTTCACGTCAACGAGATCTACAATCGCTTGCTCGAGGGCGGGTTTAAGTTTACGGGCCAGAACCCGACAATCAGCGTCGCCGTTTCACTCAATCGCAACACCCGCTTCCGCAAAGTCGCGCCCGGCACGTTCGACCTCGTAATGCGCGACGCCTCGTCCAAGGCCTCCTAGTCAACGGGTGGTGTCCCTAATCTGAAAGCATTTCTCTGTGTCCCTATCTGAAAGCATTTCTCTGTGTCCCTCTGCGCCTCGGCGGTAATTCCACCGTGAAGCAAGCATAACCGCGGAGGCGCAGAGGGACGCGGAGTTAAATTTCGTGTAGTAGAATAACGCCCGATGCGCGCGATCATTCTTTCCGCCGGTTACGGCACACGTCTCTGGCCGCTCACCGAAGATCGCACCAAACCCGCTATTCCGATTCTTGGTAAACCGCTGGTTGGTTACGTTGCCGAGTATCTCGCCGGTTACGGCTTCGACGAGATCGTCGTGAATCTGCATCACCGGCCCGACTCGGTTCGCAAAGCCTTGGGCGACGGCAGCCGGTTTGGCGTGAAGCTTCACTACGTCGAAGAACCCGAGATCCTGGGAACGAGCGGCGCTCTCGATAACACTCGCGAATTCTTCGAGCGCGATACGTTTCTCGTCGCCAACGGAAAGATCATCACCGACATCGATCTCAAAGCCGCACTCGAAACGCATCGCCGCATGAACGCGCTCGCTACGATGGTGCTGTTGCCAAACGCGCGGCGTGAACGTTTCAGCATCGTCGAGACTAAGGACGGACGCGTCACGCGTTTTGCCGGGATGCCCAACCCGAGCGACGAAGGTCCGGCGCCCTTGATGTTCACCGGCATTCACATCATGGAGCCGCGCATCTTTGAATACATCCCGCGCGGCGTTTTCTCCGACTCGGTGACGCACGTTTATCCAAAGGCGATCGCCGAAAGTGAAACGATCGCCGCGCATGTCGGTGCGGGACGCTGGCGCGAGCTCTCGACGTTGCGACGTTATCTCGACATCAGTCGCGAGATGCTGGAAGAGACTGATCAACGTTATGTCGCCGGCGCCAACAGCGTTATTTCGCCAGGCGCGGACGTTACGGAGTCGATCTTGTGGGATGGTGTTGAAGTTCACGCCGGCGCGCGTGTAAATCGCTGCATTCTGGCGGATCGCGTCGTCATTCCGGAGAACGAAACGATTGAGAATGCGGTCGTGGTGCGGCGTGATCTGGTCGAGGGCAAAACCCGTCCGGAGAAAGCACTTCCGGGCGATTTTCGGGGTGAAAACTTTGTCGTTCCGTTGTGATACAATCCGCCGCATCGTCGGCATCATCAATTCACTAAATGAGCTCCGCAAAACAGGTGATTTCCAACGCATTTGAATCCTCGGCGTCTGATCGGCTTGCGAGATTCATCGCTCAGCGGGAATCAACCGGCAAAGAAGTCATTCCGCTCACGCCCGACGCTTCGACTCGCAAGTATTACCGCATTGGATGGAAGAAACGCACGGCGATCGCCGCCGTGTATGCCGAACCGTTCGATCCGGAGTTTCATCCTTATCTTGACGTCACGCGTTTGTTTCTCGAGTGCGATATTCCCGTTCCGGAGATCTACGAAGTCGACGGCACCGCCGGAATCATCGTCCAGGAAGATCTCGGCGACGAACAGCTTTTTCGCACTTACGAGAACGAGTCGGACGAAAGGTGTGATGAGTACAAGGAGCAGGCGATCGGACTGATCGCGAAGATTCAGAAGGCGACCGACAAAGCGTACGAGATGAGCTCGATTGCCAGCCGTCTCGCGTTTGACGAAGCAAAGCTTTCGTGGGAACTCGACTTCTTCTTCGATCACTATTTCGGCAGCCTGCGTAAGGAGACACTGAGTCACGGCGAGACCGCGGAAGTAAAAGCGGAACTCAACGACATCGCCGCGGAACTCGCAGCCGCTCCGCGCGTGCTTTGTCATCGCGACTATCACGCCGCCAACCTGATGATCGATCACAAGAAGCGCATGAGAATCGTCGATCACCAGGACGCGCGAATGGGACCGGCAAGTTACGATCTCGTCTCGTTTCTACTTGATCGACAGCCGTGTCCGCCGACGCTGGCTGAGTTGCGGACGCATCGTTTGTACTTTCTCGAACAGCGCCGTTTGCTTGGTCTCGCCCCGATCGATCCTGATGATTTCGCGCAGGAATTTCGGCTGATGACCGTGCAGCGCGGTTTGAAAGCCACGGGCACTTTCTCGTACCAAACAGCCGTCGCCGGACGTGGCGCGGTTTATCAGCATTTCATCGATCCAACAATTCAGATCGTTTTGCAGGCTATCGACTGGCTCGACAGGTTCCCCACCCTCCGTCGTATGCTGAAGGAACGTATCAACTAACTAACACAATCCCGTCGGGTTTCCTAGATGACAACGCAATCACTTGCAAGCACTACAACCAATCACACTTACATCAACCAACTTTCACAACACGTCGGCCAGGAGGTCGTGCTCAAAGGCTGGCTGTACAACATACGTTCGAGCGGCAAGATCCTGTTTCCGCAATTGCGCGACGGCACCGGCGTGGTCCAGTGCGTGGTGTTGAAGAACGCGATCGATCCGGAGACGTTTGAAACGCTGAAGGGACTCGGACAGGAATCGGCACTCGCCGTCAAAGGCACAGTACGCGAGGACAGTCGCGCGCCGGGCGGTTTCGAGATCGACGTGAATGGCGCTGAAGTTTTCCAGCAGGTTCACGATTATCCGATCACGCCGAAAGAGCACGGCACCGAGTTTCTGATGGACCATCGTCACCTGTGGCTGCGCTCGCGCCGCCAACATGCGGTGTTGAAAGTGCGTCACACAGTCGTGTCCGCCGTGCGAAACTTCCTCGATAACGACGGCTTCACGTTGTGCGATTCGCCTATCTTCACGCCGGCCGCGTGTGAAGGTACGACGACGCTTTTCGAAGTCGATTATTTTGACGGTGAGAAAGCGTATTTGACGCAGTCCGGGCAGCTCTACAACGAAGCCAATGCCGCCGCGTTTGGGAAAGTTTACTGTTTTGGACCGACGTTTCGCGCCGAGAAGTCGAAGACGCGGCGTCACTTGACCGAGTTCTGGATGGTCGAGCCGGAGGTGGCTTACGCGGGGCTCGAAGACGTGATGTCGCTGGCGGAGCGCTTTCTTTCGTACATCGCGGCGCGCGTGCTGGAAGATCGGAAAGAAGAGTTGAAAGTGCTTGAGCGCGATACTTCGAAACTCGAAGCGATCGTCGCGCCGTTTCCGCGTGTTCACTACGACGATGCTGTGAAGATGCTTCAGGAGGGATTCGAGAAAGGCGCGCTCGAGGCGAAGTTTGAGTGGGGCGGAGACTTTGGCTCGCCTGACGAGACTTACATCTCGAGCCAGTTCGACAAACCGGTGATGGTCCATCACTATCCCGCGGCAATTAAGGCGTTTTACATGGCACGCGATCCGGAGCGTTCGGAACTGGCGTTGGGTGTCGACGTGCTGGCGCCGGAGGGTTACGGTGAGGTGATCGGCGGCGGTGAACGTGCCACGTCGCTCGAGTTTTTGCAGGAGCAGATCGCGCTGCATCAACTGCCGGAAGAAGCGTTTCAGTGGTATCTCGATCTGCGACGCTACGGCAGCGTTCCGCACGGTGGGTTCGGCATGGGTATCGAACGATGTACGGCGTGGATGTGCGGCATCGAACACATTCGCGAAACGATCCCGTTTCCGCGCATGTTGTATCGCATCAGACCTTAATCAGGAGTTTGACGATGAATTGTCCAAAGTGTGGGGCTCAATTGTTACCGGGTGCGACGTTCTGTGGCGCTTGTGGTAATCGACTGGGCGGAGGAACGGCAACACAACCGATGAATCAAGGCGCGCACAGTATCAACATCGATCAGGATTCGCGCGGACAGGGTCGCGGATACACTTACGAAGTGCTGCATCAGCCTTCGTTCTCGCTCGCGGTGTTACAACTCCAGGCGGAGCAGGCGATCCAGGCTGAAGCAGGCGCGATGGTTTCGATGTCCGCGAACGTCGAACTTCAGTCGCAGATGAAAGGCGGACTGTTCGGCGCGATCAAGCGAGCGGCCGGTGGCGAGTCGGCATTCATCTCGACGTTTACTGCTCGCGGTGGACCAGGCGAAGTGACACTCGCGCCAGGCACACCGGGCGACGTCGCGGCGATCGAATTGAGTGGCCAGCCGTTCTTTGTGCAATCGAGTTCGTATCTCGCGGGCGACGCGAGTCTTACAATCGACACGAAATGGGGCGGCGCGAAATCGTTCTTCTCAGGCGAGGGATTGTTCGTCCTGATGGTCCAGGGACAAGGACTGCTGCTCGTATCGTCGTTTGGCGCGATCCATCGCAAACGATTGCAACCCGGCGAGCGTTACATCGTCGACACCGGTCATCTCGTCGCGTGGGAAGGCACGACGCAATACACCTTGCGCAAGGCGGCGTCCGGGTTCTTTCGCAGTATGATGAGCGGGGAGGGAATCGTCGCGGAGTTTATGGGACCGGGCGAGCTACTGATTCAGACTCGCAACCTCGCGGCGCTGGCGGGTCTGTTGAAGCCGTTCTTCCCGAGCCAGGGCGGCGGTGGCGGCGGTTTCAATTTCAATCTTGGCGGCTAGAATTGTGAAGGCGGCTGCGATCTGAACTCTGCGAAGCTCTGCGTCTTTGCGGTAAGTCCCACTTTCGCATGGCCGGTAACCGCGGAGACGCAGAGCTTAGAAAGACGTTTTATGAAAGCAAACGGGAACAAGACGGTAACTGTCCTCGGCGTGCCGCTCGGTTACGGAGCGAGCATGGCGGGCGTCGATATCGGTCCGGCGGCACTGCGCGTCGCCCGTTTGCAGCAACGCATCGAGCGGCTCGGATATCCGGTTCGCGACCTCGGCGACATGCGTCTCGAACGCTTGCGCTCGATTCCTGAAGCCGGCGAAAAGCTCAAGTATGTTCGAGAAATCAGCAATGCCTGCGAACAACTCGCCGCTGAAGTTAAAGCAATACTTGAAGCTGATGAGTTTCCTCTGGTGCTCGGCGGAGACCACTCGATCGCCATCGGTTCCTTCGCCGGCGCCGCCTCATATTTCAAAGAACGCGACGAAACGCTCGGCCTGATCTGGTTCGACGCCCACGCCGACATGAACACGCCGGAAACAACACCGTCCGGCAACATTCACGGTATGCCTTTGGCCGTGTTGCTCGGCCGCGGTGCGCCTGAGCTCACGCACGTCGCAGGCTTCGGTCCAAAACTCGATCCGCGTCTGTGTGTCCACGTCGGCGCGCGCGACATCGATGCCGGTGAGAAGGAACTGATCCGCGAGTCGGGAATTCGCTTCTTCACGATGAGGGACATCGACGAACGAGGCATGGCTGCCTGCATGGACGAAGCGATCAAGATCGCGTCGCAGGGGACTGCCGGGTATAGCGTCACGTTCGACGTCGATGCGCTGGATCCCGGCGACGCGCCCGGCTCGGGCACGCTTGTTCGCGGTGGACTCACGTATCGCGAAGCGCACCTCGGAATGGAAAAGATTGCGGAAGCCGGCGGGATGCGCTTTCTGGAAATCGTCGAGATCAACACCGCGCTCGACGTAAACAATAAAACCGCGGAGCTCGGCGTCGAACTCATCCTGTCGGCGCTGGGCAAGACAATTCTGTAAAAGGTTGGACCAACCAGAGTGGCAAAAAAACTTCGCATCGGCGTGATCTTCGGTGGCCGATCGGGTGAACATGAAGTTTCGATCAGATCGGCGCGTGCGATTGTCGAGAGTATCGACCGGCGAAAGTTTGAAGTTGTTCCGATCGCGATCACGAAAGAAGGGAAGTGGCTCGCGCCGTCGCAGTCGGCTCAGCTACTGCCGGCGTCGGTTCACAATCTCGTGCGCGCCGATGGTCCAGCTCGCGGCGACGTCGCGCTGATCGGCGATCCTTCACACAAAGGACTCATCTCTCTCGAAGCCCACACTCAACCACTCGTCGCGGAAAAACTCGACGTTGTTTTTCCCGCGCTTCACGGAACGTACGGCGAAGACGGAACACTTCAAGGATTACTTGAAATGGCTGACGTTCCTTACGTCGGTTGTGGTGTGCTGGCGTCTGCTTGCGGCATGGACAAAGTCGCGATGAAGTCGCTGTTCGTCGAGGCGGGGCTGCCGATCTGTAAACACATCTGGTTCCTGCGATCGCAGTGGCGAAAGGATCCGGCGAAAGTGATGCGCAGGATTGTCGCCGAACTCGGTCTGCCCTGTTTTGTGAAACCTGCGAATCTCGGATCGTCCGTTGGCGTTTCGCGAGCGAAGGATCGGAAGTCGTTGAGCGAAGCGATCGATCTGGCGGCGGAGTACGATCGGAAGATCATCGTCGAGGAAGAGTTAGTTGCGCGTGAGATCGAGTGCGCGGTGTTGGGTAACGACGAACCGAAGGCGAGCTTGCCCGGTGAGTACGTCGTGCATGACGAAGCGGCGCGTTTTCTCGACTACACCGAGAAATACTCGAGCACCGGCAACGTCGATTTCGTCGTTCCGGCGCCGTTGTCGAAAGCGATGACGACGAAGATCCAGAAGATGGCGATTCGTGCGTTTCAGTCGATTGACGGTGCAGGTCTGGCGCGCGTCGACTTCTTCCTGCCGCGCAACGGCGGCGACCTGGTGATCAACGAGCTGAATACGATGCCCGGTTTGACTGAGGTGTCAGGCTATCCAAAGATGTGGGCGGCGTCAGGACTTCCTTTTTCACGATTGCTTGAGACGCTGATCGAGCTTGCTTACGAACGTCACCGCGACAAGTCGTTAACTAAAACGAGCCGCTAACGGTGACGTTCGCCTCGGTGATGTTCGCGAGGTGACGTTCGCGAGGTGACGTTCGCTACGGTGACGTTCGCCTCGGTGACGTTCGCCTCGGTGACGTTCGCGACGGTGACGTTCGAAACGGTGACGTTCGAAACGGTGACGTTCGCCTCGGTTGGCCCGAAAACCCGCGTTGCCCTAACTTCATCTGAAGCGGCTTTGCCGCGCGATGTGAGGCGAGGCTGTGCCTCGCCGTTGCTGCCCGATCAAACTCAGGGCTTCGCCCTTGGTTAGGGGCGTAGCCCCACTTTCTTTTCATAACTGCCGGCGAGGCAGAGCCTCGCCTCACATCAGACGGCAAAGCCGTCAGTGAAACGTGCCATGAGTATCGGAGTTGCAACGGACTGCAATTAACTCCGCATACTATAAAAAGTTCGAAATTCGAAGTTTAGAAAATTTTGTTATTTCTTTGGCGCGCGATAGCCTTTGCGCGTTCGAACGGTCAGGTCCTCACGTTTCACTTTAACTTCCAGAGCGCGCCATTTCCCGTCGCGAGCTTGATTCGCCGGACGATACGAGAGTGTGTATTGCTTGCCGAGTTCATCGGCGATACCGGTGAACGCATCGCGCAGCGCCTGCCCTCCGGGAGTGGCAATGAATCGTCCGCCGGTCTTCTCCGCAAACCCTTTCAGCGACGCAGCCCCCATACGCTTTCCTGATCCAGTCACTTCAACCTGCGACATGTCGACGGCGTAGATACTCGCACCAACCGCGAGTGCACTCTCCACCGCTTTCTCATTCGAGGCTTTACTGAACGTGTCCATGCCGTCAGACAGGATCACGATCGCTTTGCGATGTTCGGGACGCGCGGCGAGTGTGTTTGCGGCTTCGACGATCGCATCATTCAGTGTCGTCATCCCTTTGGCGCGAATGGCGTATCCCATCGGCGCAAGATCGCGTCCACCCGAGAACTCCTGCACCCGCTCGACCTTCGAATCAAAACGATAAACAGCGGCGACGTCTTCCGGTCGCAGTCCATCGAGAAACCTGATCGCCGCGGAACGTGCGAGGGAGAAACGTGCTTCCATGCTTCCCGAACTATCGAGCAGGACCACCGCGGCGTACGGCGCTTCCTGAAGCGAGAAGCTCGTGATCATGTTTGGCTGAACTTCAACTCCGTCTTCATAGATCTTGAAGTCGGATGCTTTGAGCGCCTTGACGTACTGGCCTGCTTTGTCGGTGACGGTTAAGTTCAGTACGACGAGCTCGGTGTTGGTGCGTACGACGTCGTCATCGTCCTGGGCGTGGACGGCGACGGCTGCGATTAGGAAGAGTGCCAGCAGAGAGAGAAGGCGACTAGTTGGCATTCAGTTAAGTCTGACGATCATTAAGGTTGACGAGCCAGGGAGCGCATGACTTTGATCAGCTCAAGTAAAACATTAGCGTTGTTGATCACCGTGGCAGATACTACCTGACGCGGCGTGTTCTGAACATCTTTCGACAGAACCTCGGCGGCTGCGGCGATCTGTCTTACGGCAGTCGGCACATCCGACGGCCGCTCCGGAAGTTTGACTTCCTGATCCTCTCCACCGGCTTCGCCTCTGATTTTTCGCGTCAGCTTTTCGAGACGTTCGATCTTCTTGTAAGAGTCGTTATTGAGAAGCGTTGCGTTGTTTACGGCGGCTTTGAGTTCTTTGCCAATGTCCGAGACTTCTTTGGCGCGACTGAGATTCTCCTGGTGTCCCTTTTCGGCGAATTTGATCGCCTGTTTCGCTCTCATCTCCTCTTCGATCTCGCTGATTGGGCGGTCGTCGAGGTTCGACGCATCCGCGCGCGGCGAGATAGGCCGATTGCTGTTCTGCGCTAAGGTTAGGGTCGGAGCCAGGGTCGGAAGCAGGAAAAGGGCGCCGGCCAGAATCAGGAGCTGGAGCGTGTATTTCATCCCGTCACTGTGACGATTCGGAGGAGCGCTCGGTTGCATGAGACTAAATCTCACAATCTACCTTAACCATCGGCACGCCGACCCTTAAACAAAAACCTCAGCGCAATTGGGGAGTTGGGTTACGGCAGGCGTCCCGGATTGTCCGGCGAGTTGATGAACTCACCCGGTTTTCCGGATCGCTTCACGACGATTGTGCGTGGCTCGAATCGTTCGGGTGGCCGCTTCTTTCCTTGCGCTGAGGTGTAGGCGATCAGCGTGGATTGCGGGTCGACTTTCAAGCCGGTTAGACGAATGGAAGCGAAGTCCTGAGCCGGCGCTTTAAGTGAGTAAGAGCCTTCCTGTTGCGGGTGCAATGCTGACGGAGTAACGGGCAGCTCTTGTTCTTCAAGGCCGCCGTCTTTGCGTCTTCGCAGTTCCAAGACAACGGAAACACCGGACAGATCGCGATCGGAGATGTTTTTTACAGCGCCGCCGATCACGGTGAAACCCTTTTCAAGTATCGGCTCGTCGACGACGACGTGCGCCAGCGGCGGTCCTTTCGGACCTGAATCAGTCACTGGCGGTGGAGTGGCTTCGGCGAGGATGCGTTGCGCGTGATAACGACGAATGTAAGTGTAGCCCGTTACGAGCAGTGCCGTGACAGCCACCGCGCAAACGATTCCGAGAAGTAATCGCTTCTTCGTCTCGTTTTGTTGTGCGATGGCTTCTTCATGGTGAAAAGGATTATTGATCATGCAGAAACTACTTTAGGTCACCTCTCAAGTATTGCCCGCGTGGTTCACGTATTACTTCACGGTTGTGGGACGCGTCCCGGCGGTGCGGCGCCCGTCACTGCCGTGACCAGTCCTTCGAGGAATTGATCTTCGGCGAGGCCGGTGCTGCGCAGTGTGGTCCACTCAGCGCCCGTTGGTCCATCCGTCCGTCCTTCGACCTTTGCGTTAACTGCGACGTTCGCGCTCGTGCCGTCGATTGGCAGTATCTCTACGGTCAGCGTGTAGCGGCCGCGCGTCCATGCGCGTGCGGCGGAGACTGGCGCGTCTGCGTACCTGCTGATCTCGCCTTGTGAGACAACGGCGCCTTTCGTGAACGTGTATGGTTGGCTGACGATGATGCCTTCGGATAGTTTCGACGCAGCTTCGTCGAGCACTAATTTTCGATCGCGCATCAGCTCCTGCACCGCGTTGATGATCACGTCGCGCCGGCCGGTCAATCGAAATGGATTCGGCAACGGCACGGTTTCAGGTGTGCGGTCCTTGCCGAAATCAAAGCCGCGGCCCGCGCCGACGTCAGTCTTGTTTCCGTTGTTCGCGGGAGTGCGATCGGAGCCACTATCCCTGACACGTTCGTTTTGCTTGTCGACGCCCTTCGCTGCTTGTGCGAATGCGGGAAGAGAACAAGCGATCATGATCACGAGACCAGCAATTATGCGGAACATATCGACACCCTTATTTCGTCAAAGAGAACTTGTTTACGGGGCTCGAACTGAGAATAGTTTAACGGTCAGGCAAACACAAGCCGTTTGGTTGTTTGGGTGGTGCTAATCCGACCTTTATCTTTTTAAATCCGTGATCTTCCTGTGCGCGTAACATAAGCCTAAGGCAGCGCTCATAGGGAACACGGATAAAAAGAATTTCACTGCGTACCATTTTCGCGTTTCTTGCGTGCGTTTTCAGCATCGCGTTCGCGTTCCCAACGGCGCAGCGCCTGCACGCCCGTTTCGAAGTCGGCGCCGTTGCTGTAGAAATTGTGCGCGCCGTCGTCGCGATCGGGATTGCGAACGTAGTACAGATAATCCGACGTGGCGGGATTCAACGCCGCTTTCAACGAAGCCTCGCCAGGGGAGGCGACTGGGCCAGGCGGCAGTCCCGCGTAGATGCGTGTGTTGTACGGCGAACGTCGCTCGATGTCGCTTCTGTAAACCTTGCCGTCGTAACGCCACTTGCCTTCGAGTTTCGACGCGTAAACGATGCTGGAATCGACTGCGAGCGGAATCTCTTTCTTCAGCCGGTTGTAAATGACAGACGCAACGATCGGACGCTCGTCGTCAAGCTTCGCCTCAGTCTCGATGATCGAAGCGGTGGTGACAATCTCTCGTACCGACATGCTCATGCCGGTCGCGCGGTTGGTCCAATCCGGTTCCCACACGTCGCGAAATCGCTTCACCATGATCTCGACGAGCTCAGCCGGTGTCGTCTCTGGTGAAAACTCGTACGTGTCAGGAAACAAATAACCCTCGAGGTTCTGCGCGACCGGATCAAGATCGCCTATCAAGCTCACGTTATTCATTAACTCTAAAGCTTGAGCTTCGCTCTCCAGATGAAGTTCCGGAACTTGCATCATTGCTTTAGCGATGTCCCAACGCGTATAGCCTTCAGGAATCGTGAGACGCGTGAGTCGCCGTTCGCCCTGCTGAAGTTTGGCCAGCACCTGCAACGGCGATACCGGCGATGGAAAATCGTACTCGCCGGCTTTCAGCGTAGATCCGCGACCAGTGCCCTTCAGGTAAAACTTCAGTGGCCACTCGTGTTTGATAATGCCTTCGTCGGCGAGTTTCTTGATGATCGACGACGGTGATGATCCGCGCGGAATCTCGATGTACTGACCGCTCTTGTTGTGGACGACGGGGCGGCGCAGTTCCGCGTAGACCCACGCGGCCGACGCACCGCCGGCGATTAACAACACCACGATTATCAAAAGTATTAGTCGCTTCATTTACGGAGTCGTGTCCTGGTCCTCTGTGGATTAACGAGCAGTCTGTCCTGATCGGTTCGCAGAAAATCGCGCAGAATCACTGCCGCCGCTTCGCCGTCGACGAGGCCGGGAATTTCGTCCGGCCGTTTGCCCTCGCCTCTTAAATTCTCCGTCGCTTCGAATGAAGTCAAGCGTTCGTCCTGGAGATAAACGGGAAGCGACACTGAGCGCGCGAGATTTTGAGCGACGCGTTGCGCGTTTTCGGCTGCGTCGCCGCGTGTTCCGTCGAGCGACAACGGCAAACCCATCACTATCGTTTTGGCGTCAAAGCGTTCAATTAAGTCGAGCACATCCCGAAGAAGTTTTTTCCAGTTTGAGCGGTTTAGCGGTGGGAGTCGTTTGATAGTTATTAATTTTTCATCACTAACGGCCGCGCCGACCAGTTTTTCACCGAGATCGAGGGCGAGAATCGGCCCCATCAGATTGAAGTCGTTTTCACGTTTGTTCACGCGTTTTGTGGCAAATACTCAGGCTTGCGCAGGCCAAATACGGCCTGTATCATACGGGTTCGATTCGCAAACGTGCGATTGTTCTCGGCTCTAACGTAATCGAAGAGGTAGCTAAATGTCATTTCGTACCAAGTTTATCCTGATCCTGCTGTCGGCAACTCTCACCCTTTATACCGTCGTTGGTGGTTGGATTTCGACACGCGCCCAGCAACCGGCAAACGATCCGAACGCCCAGTTGCGCATCTTCGAGAGCGTGTTGCAGCACATTCAGAACGATTATGTAGATGAGCCGAACATGGATAAGGTTCGAGCCGGCGCGCTTCGCGGTCTGGCCTACGGACTGGATCCTTATTCGACGTATCTCACGCCCGATCAGGTTCGCGAATACAACGCAGGGAACAGAGAGAGCCAGGCCGGTATCGGCGCCGAGCTGTCGCAGGTCGCTTCGTATCTCTACGTCATCGCACCGATGAAAGGCTCGCCGGCTGACCAGGCCGGAATCAAAGCGGGCGACATCATCGAGTACATCGACAACAAAGCCACTCGAGACATCTCGCTCTACGACGCGAAACAGTTGCTGAACGGCGCCGCCGGATCGGAAGTGAAACTCAGAGTCCTGCGCGCGAACTCGAGCCCGTTGACCGTTAGCGTCAAACGCGGTACGGCGCGCGCTGCCGCGGCGGAATCGCGCATGGAAGCAGGACGCGTCGGCATTCTCAGAATCAACAGTTTCGCCGATGGTGAATCCAACGAGATTCGCGCCCGTCTTCAGGATCTAGTCAAACAAGGCGCGCAGAAGATCGTCATCGACGTTCGCGACACAGCGGGTGGTTCGTTACAGGAAGCCGTTAACGTCGCGAACCTGTTCATTAAAGACGGCGTGCTCGCGCAGACCGTCGGCCGCGAAGGCAAAGCGTTGAAGACGTTCACCGCGGATCCAACGAAGGTGCTGTTTGCGGGACCAGTCGTTGCCTTGATCGACACAGGATCAGCCGGTGCGGCTGAAGTGCTCGCCTCCGCGTTGATCGAACGTAATCGTGCGCAGGTCGTCGGCGAGAAGAGTTTCGGCGCCGGCACTGAGCAACAACTCTTTACACTGCGTGGCGGCGATGGTTTGCTGCTGACGACCGTGAAGTGGGCGACTGCAACCGGCAAGACATTCCTCGGCGAAGATCGCGCGCACTCTGGTGTTGCTCCGTCAGTCGAAGTCAAAGGACCGGAAGTCAGTGAGGCAGTCGATCCGGACGACCTGACCGGCAATGACGACGATCCGATCGCGAAACCAGAGCAGCCCGGTGACAAACCCGCGGCCACGACTCCGGCGCCTGCGCCAGCGGTCAAGCCTGCTTCTGAAGATCTTCAATTGAAGAAGGCGCTCGATCTGCTCAAAGACAAGCCGCTCCAGAAAGCTGCTTAACAGTTCAACTTAATCTCCTTAGCGAAACGGTGTAACTGAATCGGTTTACGATATCGGTTACACCGTTTCCATATCGAATACACGCTCTCTCCTTCATCTAGCCAAAACATTGGCGTCACCTTGCGATTTTCTTGCAACGTGCGGCTTTGCATAGGAATTTGCACGAATCTCCTCAAACGCAACATCGGGGGCCAATATCGGAATGGCTCTTGCAGAGATAAGTGACGTGCTTAACGCACTCGACTTTTTTTGAGGAGAACAGAGAGCGATGATTATGACAAACAAACTGCTTCCAGTTGCCCTGATCGCGGCGCTCATCGGCGGTTCAGTCGGTGCGCTGGTGATGAACAGGAGCCAGTCGGCGACGGCCGAGACCACCACGCCGGCAACATCCAGAACACTGACTCCAGCTACTCCGATTGCGGCGAGTCAGACTCAGCAAGATTTAACTCAGGCGGGTTTTGCTAGTGCCGCCGAGGAAACTGCTTACAAGACGGGCTTCGCGGATGGTTTCGCGGCGGCCAGTGAGCAGCAACAGAAAACAGTCAGCCAGACGAGTACGCGACGTGCTTCGCAGCGCGTGGTTTATCGCAACAGTGCCGGCAACAGCTCGGCGCGACGCGTTTACTACGACTATGCGCCCAGGAAACGCAGCTTCTGGGACAAGCACCGCGATAAGTTGACGGTGGCGATTGGTACCGGTGCTGGTGCAGCCGTCGGCGGTTTGATCGGCGGCAAGAAGGGCGCGGCGATTGGTGCGCTATCCGGCGCGGGTGGTTCGGCGCTGTGGACGTACAAGCTGCGCAATCGAAACCGGAGCTACTAAGTAAACGAGGTCCGGAGTCGTGAGCAAAGCTAAACTTGCTATCGCTCTAGTTACTCTTTGTGCGGCAACAGTTGTTTGGGCGGTTCCCCGGATGGGGGCCGCCCATCAACGTGTCGAGCCTGCTGCGATTCGTCTGCGCGACGATCGTGAGCACGGACTGCTGGCCAAAGGGTGGGTTAACGGCGCGGGTCCGTTTGTGTTCGTGATCGACACGGGCGCAGGCGCGTCGCTGATTAGCCGTAGAGTCGCTGACCAGGCGAAGTTGCAAGTGACGAAATCCACGACGACTTTGGTCGGTGGATTGAGCACGTCGCCGATCTCGTCGAACCAGGAAACACGCATCACGGGCCTTGCACTGGGGCAGCCGGACAATCGCGTTCCCGGCAATGTTGTTGCCGCGGTCGTGGCGAATCTGCCGCAGGCGATTGATGGAGTTCTGGATCCGACGGATGTTTTCAGCCCGTTTGGCTATACGGTCGACTTACCGAATAAAGAGTTACGAGTATTCGCGCAACGACTGAACGTCAGCGAGCAGCCGCGCGATGGTGCGGTCGTGCGTTGGGTGCGCGAGGGCGGCAGTCATCGTCCGTTCGTCAAACTCGGCGATGGCAGTCTCGCGCTGGTCGATACCGGCTCAGGTTTTGGATTAGCTTTGAACGAACGTCAGGTGGTGAGCAAAGGACACGCTTCGCAACGCCCGGAACCACGAACGAGTCACGATCTCGGCGGCGGACGTGTTCAGTCGCGCCGCATCTCACCGCAAACAGTAAACATCGGCGTCCTTTCTCTGAACGGCGTCCCGACAGATGTCCTGTCAGGCACCGCTCCAGGCACGCCGATCATTTTGGGACGTGGCGCGTTGTTTCCCTTCAGAATCACCTTCGATCCGGTCACACGCTTGATCGCGTTCGAACCTGCGGAAGAGAATTAAAACTACAGCGGAATGTTCCCGTGCTTCTTTGGTGGATTAATGTCGCGCTTGTTTTCGAGTAGCGACAGCGCGCGGATGAGTTTGGGGCGGGTTTGCGCGGGCTCGATGACTTCATCGACGAAGCCACGTTCAGCCGCCACGTAAGGATTGGCGAATTTTTCTTCAAGCTCGGCGACCTTCGACTTGCGCGCGGCGTCTTTGTCCTGCGCGTCACTCAACTCACGTCGATAAAGAATACCGACCGCGCCTTCAGCGCCCATGACGGCGATCTCAGCGGAAGGCCACGCGAGATTGACGTCGGTGCGAATGTGTTTCGACGCCATGACGCAATACGCGCCGCCGTAAGCCTTGCGCGTGATCACCGTGACTTTCGGCACCGTCGCTTCCGCGAACGCGTACAGCAGTTTCGCGCCGTGCGTGATGATGCCGCCGTGTTCCTGTGAGACGCCGGGAAGAAAACCAGGCACGTCTTCAAACGTCACGAGCGGAATGTTGAAGCAGTCACAGAAACGAACAAACCGCGCGCCCTTAACCGAAGCAGAAATATCGAGCACGCCCGCGAGAAACGCCGGCTGGTTGGCGACGATTCCCACCGCGCGTCCACCGAGACGCGCGAACCCGACGCAGATGTTCGGCGCAAACAGTTGATGAACTTCAAAGAAGTAACCGTCGTCGACGACGTGATTGATAACGTCGCGCATGTCGTACGGCTGATTCGAAGCCGCGGGGATGATCTCGTTCAACTTCGGCTCGACACGTTCGACCGGATCGCTTACCTGCAAGCGCGGCGGATCTTCAACGTTGTTTGACGGAATAAACGAAAACAACTCGCGCACGAGCCGCAATGCATGTTCGTCTGACTCGGCCGCGAAGTGGGCCACGCCGGAGACACTGTTGTGAGTGAGCGCGCCGCCAAGCGCTTCTTTCGTGACTTCCTGGTGCGTCACGGTCTTGATCACGTCTGGTCCAGTGATGAACATGTACGACGTGTCTTTGACCATGATGTTGAAATCGGTGATCGCGGGACTGTAAACGGCGCCGCCCGCGCACGGTCCCATGATGCAACTGATCTGCGGCACGACACCGCTGGCCAGCGTGTTGCGCAGGAAAATATCCGCGTAACCGCCAAGACTGACGACGCCTTCCTGGATGCGCGCGCCGCCCGAGTCGTTCAAACCGATGATCGGCGCGCCGACCTTCATCGCGAGGTCCATCACTTTGCAGATCTTTTCGGCGTGAGTCTCGGAAAGGGAACCGCCAAATACGGTGAAGTCCTGCGCGAAAACAAAAACGTTACGCCCGTCGATCAAACCATGGCCGGTGATCACGCCATCGCCCGGATAGATCTGTTTGTCGAGACCGAAATCCTTCGAGCGATGCACGACCAGCTTGTCGAACTCTTCAAACGAGCCTTCGTCGAGCAGAAACTCGAGGCGTTCGCGCGCCGTCATCTTGCCCGCTTCGTGTTGCTTCTCGACGCGCGCGGCGCCGCCGCCTTGCTCCGCCTGCGCACTGCGTTCGCGCAGTGATTCCAACTTCGATTTCGACTGTTTGGTCTGTTGTTGAGAGGCCATAATTATTCGCCGAACGGAAACGATCTCGTCTCGATCAAGCTAATCAACTCCGCGAGTGCGCCATGCGCGTTTTCCTGGACTTCGACAGGATAGCCGTAACGAATCGCGTTGTCTGCAAAATCCGGGAGGTCGAGAACCTGGTAACTGAAATCGGGTTTGACTAAAACGTCGATGTCGAGATCGACGTAGCTGAGAATGCGCCCGTCAAAACTCGGCGGCATACTCACGTTGCAATAGAAGCTTTGAAACACTCCGTCTCGACTGCCGAAGCGAAACACGTTGAACCAGCGATCGAGCCAATAGTATTCGGTACTGATCGTTCCCGAAGCAATCTTGCCGAGCAGATCGTGTTCGATGTCTTCGTTGAAAACAGCGTCGAGAACCAGCAGTGGCCCGGCTTGCTCAACTACGCAGGCGGGCCACCGTCGATGTTCCGTGCCGTCGTATTTATCTACGCGGACTTCAATCGGTACTTTAACGGCCAATCACTTTCTTCCACTCATTTTCTTCCGCTCTTGGCCCAGTCAGCAAGAAACTGCGCCTGCCCCTTATCGGTCAACGGATGATTGAAGAGCTGATCTATAACTTTAAAAGGCATGGTTGCGATGTCGGCACCCAGACGTGCCGCTTCGATCACGTGAATCGGGTGTCGCAAGCTCGCCGCCAGCACTTCACATTTCCACGGATAGTTCTGATAGATCTCGATGATGCTTTGCAGCAGGTACAGACCGTTCTCGCCGATGTCGTCGAGCCGTCCGAGAAACGGGCTGATAAACGATGCGCCCGCCTTCGCCGCAAGAATCGCCTGCGCCGACGAGAAGCACAAAGTGACGTTTACGGCGATGCCCTGATCCGAAAGCTGACGTGTCGCTTTAAGCCCGTCTTTCGTGAGCGGACATTTGATGACGACGTTTGGCGCGATCTTCGAGTACTCGACGCCTTCACGCACCATTCCTTCTTTGTCCTGGCTCGTTACCTCAGCCGAAACCGGACCCTGCACGATCTCGCAAATCGCGGCGATGTGCTGCTTGAAATCGACGTCGCCTTCCTTGGCGATGAGTGATGGATTCGTCGTGACTCCGTCGGCGAAACCGAATGCCGCTGCTTCGCGGATCTCGTTGAGATTCGCGCTATCCAGAAAAAATTTCATAACCGAACTCCTGCTTAAATGATTTCCCTTCGATCGTACACCTGATTCCTCAGAATACCGATTCCACTCACTTCAACTTCGACGACATCGCCGTGCTTCATGCGTGAAACGCCGGCCGGTGTTCCGGTTGCGATCAGGTCGCCGGGATACAGCGTCATGATCGCAGAGATGTACTTGATTAGAAAAGCGACGCCGAACGCCATGTCTGCCGTGTTCCCTTGCTGTTTGATTTCACCATTCAAACGTGTCGTAACGGTGGCGTTTTGAGGATCAATATCAGTCACGACCCAGGGACCGGTGGGGCAAAACGTGTCGAATGACTTTCCGCGCGTGAACTGCACGTCTTTCCGTTGCAGGTCGCGGGCAGTGACGTCGTTTACGCACGTGTAACCGGCTATGTAGCTCAGCGGATCGTCCTGGACGTTGCGCGCAGTCTTCCCAATTACGACACCGAGTTCGCCTTCATGCTCGACCTGTTGCGACGCAGCAGGGAGCTCGATTCGATCTTCGGACGCGATCACGGCTGACGGCGGTTTGAGGAACAGCAACGGCTCGTCCGGCATCTTATTGCCGAGCTCAGCGGCGTGGTCGCGATAGTTTCTGCCGACGCAGACGACTTTCGACGGCGTCACCGGCGCGAGTAGTTTTACCTCGCTCAGAGGCAAGCCGGTTTGACCCGTCAGCATCTCGATGCGGTCGAAGTTGAAGTCAGCGGCGAGCGGGAAGACGTTCGATCCAACAGCCACTGCATAGCGCGGGCCTTCAAGATCGTTATGAGTAATGCGACAGATCTTCATGTTTTACTTTTAAGGCACAGTCTCAGATGCGACTGCTGAAGGCTGACTGACGTTGCCCGTCTTATCAACGGCCGTCAGGTAGTAATGGTAAGCCTTGCCTGACTCGACTCGCTCATCCTGGAAAGTCGTACGCGTCAGGAGCGACTGGTTCAGCTTGGTCCATTGGTCCTTCGGCAGGTTCGGATCGGTCGAGCGATAGATGTTGTAGCCGGCGATGTCCGGCTCTTTGTTCGCGGCAAAGAAAATGGCGAGCCGCCCAAACGACGGATCGGGTGCGATGCTCGGCGGCTCCGGCGGCGCAGGCGGGAAGATGTCGCGCGCCGGAACCTCGACCGAGTTTGAATTCAGACTCTCGACCTGCGCGCCGCCCGTGCCGAGTGAAACCGAGCGAACGATATATCGATAGGTGTTGCCAAACTGGAAGTTCTTATCCGCGTACTCGGTTCCCGAAACGAGCGCGGAGTTGATCGGTCCCTGGCTGGGCTCGTTCTGAGATTCGTCCATTCGATAGACGTTGTAGCCGAGCAGGTTGACGGGCGTCGAGCCGTCGATATTGGCTGCCGGTGCTTGCCACGTGATCGTGATCGCGTCTTCGGCGAGTTTTGTTTGCGCTGACAGCGCCGGCGCCTGCGCGATGCGAGCAGCCGGTTCGATGCTCAGGAAGTTTGAAAATGCGGCGCGCTGGCCGGAGGCGTTAACGTAACGAAGCGCGTAACGCAGACGCGTCGGTTGACCGGCGAGCTCGAGAGCGTCGCGATAGGTCAACGTGTCGCCGGCGTTCATGATCTGTTCGTAAGTGACTGAACCGACGAGTGTCGAACGCGCGGCAAACTCATCTTCCGTGAGCGCCAGCGGTGCGCCGGGTTTCTCAGCCAGACGATAGACGTCGATGCGACGAATGCTTTGGACGCTGCTGTCGGGCGCGTTTCTTGAAGGCGCGGGCCAACTCAAAATCACTTCGTTGCCTTGCTGCGTGCCGGAGAGAAGTTCGGTGCGCTGCTGGACGCGTTCGACTGGAGGCAGTGGCGGACGGCGCTTGCCGCAACCAATAGCAAGAACACCGATCAGACAAAGAATGGCGCTTAAGATCCGTGTTTTGAGGAGTCTCACAGAATGTAACGACTCAGATCCTGATCCTTAACAGTCTCGGAGAGCATTTGTTCGACGTACGCCGCATCGATGCGCTGTTGCTTCGGCTCGAGATCGGGACCTTCAAAACTGATTTCCTCGAGCAGTTTTTCCATGATCGTTTGCAAACGACGCGCGCCGATGTCTTCAGTCTGTTTATTGACCTGCGCGGCGAAGTTCGCGATTGAGTCGATGGCATCCGAAGTGAACTCGATATTGACGCCTTCGGTGTCCATCATCGCCTGATACTGCTTGATCAGCGCATTGCGCGGCTCAGTCAGAATGCGTTTGAAATCTTCGATCGTCAGCGACTCCAGTTCGACGCGAATCGGAAAGCGTCCCTGTAGTTCCGGAATCAGATCCGACGGCTTCGAAACGTGAAACGCGCCCGCGGCGATGAACAGAATGTGGTCCGTGCGCACCATGCCGTAGCGACTGTTGACGGTCGTGCCTTCGACGATCGGCAGGATGTCGCGCTGCACGCCTTCGCGCGAGACGTCAGGACCATGACCCGATTCACGTCCCGCAATCTTGTCGATCTCGTCGAGGAAAATGATGCCGGAGTTTTCGACGCGCTCGATCGCGGCACGGGCCACCTGGTCCATGTCGATCAAACGTTCTTCCTCTTCCTGCATCAGGTACTCCATCGCTTCGTCGACGCGCATCTTGCGCCGTTTCGTGCGTCCCTGAAACAGGTTACCCAACATGTCTTTCATGTTGATGCCCATTTCTTCGACGCCCTGCGGGCCTGCTAATTCGATGACGGGGAAGTTTCTTTCGCGAACGTCGAGTTCGACGAGACGATTGTCGAGCTTGCCGCTGCGGAGTTGCGTGCGCAGTTTCTCGCGTGTGCGTTGAAACTGTTCGTCGCGAGCGGGCGAGTCTTCTTCCGCGGGCGCTTCCTCATTCGTGTCGGAGTCGAAATCATAGAATCCCATCGCGGAACGCGGCGGAGGCAGCAGCAGATCGAGAATTCGTTCCTCGACGTTGAGCTCGGCTTTTTCGGCGATCTCTTCGCTTTTCTCCTGGCGAGTCATCTCGACTGAGATCTCGGTCAAGTCGCGAATCATGCTTTCGACGTCGCGCCCGACGTAACCGACTTCAGTGAACTTCGAAGCTTCGACTTTCAGAAACGGCGAGTTGGACATGCGCGCGAGTCGTCGCGCGATCTCGGTTTTACCGACGCCCGTCGAGCCGATCATGATGATGTTCTTCGGCATGACGTCGACCGCCATTTCGGGCGGCAGTTTCTGACGCCGCACACGATTACGCAAAGCGATCGCGACCGCACGTTTCGCGTTACGTTGACCGACGACGTGCTTGTCGAGCTCAGTCACGATCTGACGAGGCGACATCTCGTCGAGCCGAGCTTCCTCATCAACTTCTCCAGCCAGATAAATAACCATTGGTGTTGCCTAACAAATTACCGCAAGCGCGCGTGCGCGCCGGAATCCTTTTGCGCGAGAACTAAAGTTCCTCGACGACGACGTTTTGATTGGAGTAGATGCAGATCTCGCCGGCAATGCGCAGCGCTTCAACTGCAATCTCGCGAGCGGAAAGATCCGTGTGTTTGATCAGGGCGCGTGCGGCCGCCAGCGCGTAAGAGCCGCCGGAACCGATCGCCAGTACGCCTTCGTCAGGTGCGATCACGTCGCCGTTGCCCGAGAGCAGGAACGACGACTTCTTGTCGGCGACAACGAGGAGCGCTTCGAGATGGCGCAGCATCTTGTCGGTGCGCCATTCTTTACTGAGCTCGATCGCCGCGCGTTCGAGATTGCCGTGATACTGTTCGAGCTTGCTTTCGAAGCGCGTGAGCAGCGAGAACGCGTCGCCTGTTGCGCCGGCGAATCCCGCCAGAATCTGATCGTTGTAGAGTCGCCGGACTTTTTTGGCCGAGGCTTTCATGACAGTCTCGCCGAGCGTCACCTGCCCGTCTCCAGCGAGTGCGACGTGAGCGTCTTTCCTTACGAGGAGGACAGTAGTGCTACGCACCCTATTGTTTTCTTTCCGCATGTTTATGTAGGTAGCACTATAGAAATTCGCTTGAATGTAAGTCAAGGCGAGCAGTTTCGCCGGAAAGGCAAACTCTCGAATTTGGGTTATCATACGCGCATGGAGAGACGACCCCGCATCGGGATTCCGATGCGTATTGAACACCCTACCGACCGTTTTTACCTGTCGCGTTATTACAGTGAGGCCGTGGAAGCCGCCGGTGGCGCTCCGGTTCACATCAGTCTGATTCCGAAACGCGATTACGTTGACGCCGTTGTTGACGCGCTTGACGGGATCCTGTTGCCGGGCAGCGACACGGACGTCGATCCGCTTCGTTACGGACAGCAGCCGCATCCGGCGCTCGGTACGGTTCATCCGATCAAAGACGAAACCGACTTGTTGGTTATCGAAGCGGCGGAACGCAGGCAACTCCCGCTCTTTGCGATCTGTTTCGGAATGCAGGTGTTGAATGTCGCTCGCGGTGGGACGCTCATCCAGGACATTCGATCGCAGTGGCCGGACGCGCTCAAACACGAGCAGGGCGTGCCTCGCGATCGTCCGTCGCACGCGGTGCGACTTGCGTTGGGCAGCAGGCTGTCGGGAATTCTTTATGCGCCGGAAGTCTTGGTGAACAGCCATCATCACCAGGCGCTCGAAAAGCTCGGATCGAATCTCGTCGCGACGGCGTGGAGTCCTGACGGAATCATCGAAGCACTTGAAGATCCGCGTGAGGATCGGTTTGTGTTGGCGGTGCAGTGGCATCCGGAGCTTGGCTGGCAGAACGATCAGTTTTCTGAACGGCTCTTTACGACGTTTGTAAGCCACGCGCGCGAACGCGTTGAAGATCTTTCCGCGGTGTAAGGAAGGGAACGGCGTGGATCTTGGTTTGGCGAATCGTGTGGCGCTCGTGACCGGCGGTTCACGCGGTATCGGTAAAGCCGTTGTCCTGTTGCTTGCCTCGCATGGGGCCAAGGTCGTCGTCAATTATGTGAGTGATGAAGCGGCCGCGGCGGCGACTGTGGCTGAAGCGCGGGCGCTTGGCGTCGAGGCTCTGGCGATTCAGGCTGACGTTGCGAAGCTTGCTGAAGGCGAGCGCGTTGTTCGAGAGACGGCTGAACAGTTTGGCCGCATTGATTTTCTGATCTGTAACGCCGGGATTTGGGAAGGCGCGGCGGTCGAGTCGATCTCCGAAGAGCTTTGGGATCGGACGATGGACATCAACCTCAAAGGCACCTGGTCGGTTTGCCGTGCGGCGGCGCCGGTCATGAAAAACCAGAAGTTCGGCAGGATCGTAATAGTCAGTTCGACGGCGGGGCAGCGGGGCGAAGCGTCGTTCTCAAACTACGCCGCCTCGAAAGGCGCTCAGATCGCTTTTACGAAGTCGCTTTCGTCGGAACTGGCGCCGGCGGGCGTCAACGTCAACTCAGTCGCGCCGGGCTGGGTCGAGACTGACATGACGCGCGACGTCTTTTCCGACGCGATGAGCCGGGAGTCGATTCTGAAGACGATTCCCGTCGGCCGCGTGGCCACGGCCGAAGATATCGCCGGTCCGATAGTTTTCCTGTGTTCGAAGTGGGCAGACAACATCACGGGTGAAGTGCTTAACGTCAACGGTGGATCCGTTTTGTGCGGATAGGGAGCTTGATGCATGACTTTAACTGTAGAACGTGAGCTTGAGCGAAGAGCCTCGACCAGGGGACTTCGCGCGGTTCAGGTGGGGCTTGAGAGTTTACTTGAAGACGTTCCCGACGTCGTGCGTGGCGCGCGCGTTGGGTTGATCTGTAATCAGTCGTCGGTTAACCACGCTTTCGAGCACGCTGCTGATCTTCTGCACGAGCACTCCGCATTTCAGCTGACCGCCCTCTTCGGACCGCAACACGGGATTCGCGGTGACGTCCAGGACAACATGATCGAAACGGCGCACGGCACGGATCGCAAGACCGGATTGCCCGTCCATTCGCTTTACAGTGAAACGCGGGAACCGACGGCGAAGATGTTGGAAGACGTCGACGTGCTCGTGTTCGACATGCAGGACGTTGGTTGTCGTATTTACACCTTTGTCTACACGCTGGCGAACTGCATGAAGATCGCGGGCCAGTTAGGAAAGAAGGTCGTCGTTTGCGATCGTCCGAACCCGATCAATGGCGTGGACATCTCCGGAAACATTCTCGAGCCGGCATTCGCATCGTTTGTCGGATTATTTCCGTTGCCGACACGGCACGGTATGACCGTCGGCGAGCTGGCGCAGATGTTCAAAGGCGAATTCAACGTCGAATGTGATTTGCAGATCGTGCCGATGAATGGCTGGGAACGGCGGTTTTGGCTTGATGAAACGGACGCGCCGTGGGTGCTGCCGTCGCCAAACATGCCAACGCTTGATACGGCGACTGTGTTTCCCGGCGGCGTGCATTTCGAAGGTACGCAGATGTCTGAAGGAAGAGGAACGACCAAGCCTTTCGAACTGATCGGCGCGCCTTACATCGATCCCGACGCGTATGCGACCAGGCTGATGGATCTCGGTCTGCCGGGCGTCGTGTTCAGAGCGTGTGTGTTTCAGCCGACGTTCCAGAAGCACGCGAAGGTGAGTTGCGGCGGCGTGCAGGTTCACGTCGTCGATCGCGATCGGTTCGACTCGGTGCTGGCCGGCATTGCTATGGTTAAGGTCGCGTATGACATGTATCCGAATGAGTTTCTTTGGAAGGAGCCGCCGTACGAATACGAGTTCGACAAGAACCCATTCGATGTCATCTGCGGCACCAACAAAATTCGTGAAGCGATCGAGCAGGGCGCTGAGCTGGCGAGCATCAAAGACAGTTGGCAAGCTGGCCTCGCTGAGTTTGAAAAAACGCGGGCGCCGTACCTGCTCTATCGTTAAGGTGAATTGTTAAAGGTCGTCGCGCCGACGGTTCATGCTCTGGTTGAACCTGCGACGGTGATTAAGGTAAAACTTCAAGCGAACGTGCCGCGATAACGGAGGCAGATTTGGTTAAGACTGAACGATTGAAAGCTGATGAAGTTGAGTCAGCGCCCGGCTCGGCGTGGCTGACTGGTCTCGCCGCGTGGTTCTTCCCGGGCGGCGGTCATTTGATAGTGAGGCAATGGGGCCGCGCCGCGCTGATGGGTGGCGCTGTGTGGCTGTGTTTCTTTGTCGGTTTGGCGATGGGCGGTCACCTGTTCGACGTTACACCCGAACAGCCGGGCCTCGCGGGACTGCTTCAATGGGCCACCATAATTCAGGTTCCGCCGACAATCGCTAATCTCGGAACCGGCGTGCTCTACATCGTCTCGTGGATCATGGACAGCGGCTTCGCAGACGATCCACAACAAGCCGCGCGCGCGACTTATGAATATGGCAACACGTTCCTGCTGATTGCCGGACTACTGAATTACCTCGTTATGCTGGATGCTTTCGACATCGCGGCCGGGAGGAAATCGTGAGACATTTCCTCGCTATGGCATTGTTCGCCCTGCTCGCGTCCGTCGTCTTTGGCGCAATCTCGAAGGACACTCCGCGAGATCGCTGGATCTACGGGGCCAAGGTGTTTGCTGAGTTCATGGTGATCGGTCTGGTGCTGGGCTGGCTCCTTTACTTCATCCCCTGATCGCTCCGCGCTCGCGCGCGCAGTGTTTCCCGGCCTTTCAAGATGTCTGTATTTGAAACCGAGGCCCTAATCTTACGCAGCTACAATCTGGCGGAAGCTGACAAGATTGTCGTGTGCCTGAGCCGCTCATCAGGGCTGATCAGAGGCGTCGCGAAGAACTGCCGCAAACTGAAGAATCGTTTCGGCGCCGCGCTCGAGCCGTTCACGCTCATCAATCTCACCTACTTCGAAAAAGAGAACCAGGAACTCGTATCGTTCAGTCAAACCGAGATCCTGAGATCTCGCTTTAACTTAACGTCCGACGCCACGATCATGAGTGGCTTCTCCTACATGGGCGACTTGCTGCTCGACTTCTCGCCGCCACGACAAGCCAACGACAATCTCTATCGAATGGCGCTCGCGTGTTTCGACGCCGTAGCGGAATCGCCGGCGGATCTCGAGTGGGTGCTGCGATACTTCGAGGTGTGGTTGTTAAAACTCGAAGGCTTTCTACCCGATCTTCGTCACTGCGGTAACTGTCATCAAAAATTCAACGACAACGAAGTGCTTCATCTTGGTTCTGATTTGACGTTTCGTTGCTCGAATTGCGGTGCCGGACGGGGGCGAGTAATCCCTAAAGAAATGCATCAACAGTTACGAGCCTCGGAGAAACTGTCCCCCGCGAAGTTTGCTGAAGCGGCAAGGGAAGTGGCCGCCGGGACAAGAATAGAGCTCGCTAAGTTGACGTATCAGATGATAAGCAGGTCGCTCGAACGAATGCCCCGAGCCCGGCCGACCTTCGTCCAATAGTGTTAAGGAACAACTTCAGGTCCAGAAGCGTTTTAATTCCTCGCTACATCATCGGGGCGATGGCGCCGTATATCGGTCTGTCGCTGCTGCTGCTGACGGCCATCCTGATCGCGCAACAGTCGAGCCGGCTCGCCGAAGTAATCATCTACACGGATCTGCCGTTTTCACTGCTTGGCAGCATCGGCGCGGCGCTGTTGCCCGGCGTACTCACGTTCTCGATTCCACTCGCCACGCTCGCGGGAATCATCGTCGGTTACTCGCGCATGGGAAGCGACAGCGAGATCGTCGCGATGCGATCGGCGGGCGTCGGATCGTGGACCATGCTCTGGCCCGCGTTGTTAATCGGGCTGATTTTTAGCGGCGCAACCACGTGGCTTCACCTGAAAGAAGCGCCCGAAGCAGCGCGCGACCTCGAACGAATCGCTCTGCAAGGCGCGCTCGCGAAACTCGACTCGCCGGTCGAGCCGAGAACGTTCAGCACGTTGCCGCGATACGTGATTTACGTGCGCGACGGCGATAAGGCGTTAGGTACGTGGGGACGCGTCTTCATCTTCGCGCAACTGAAAGAAAATACGAACAAGGTTTTCACCGCGCGATCGGGCCGCATCGATTCTTCGGGTGAACAGTCGGAACTGGTGTTGAGCGATGTGCTGGCGACGGAGTTTCCGATTGCTGCCAGGGCCGATGCTGCACCGCCGGTTAAAGACAAACAAGAGTACGTCGTTGAGCGCTTCGACCAGTTGAGGTTTTCGATCAATACAGGCCGCGCTGAGATCATGCAGCGTTTGAACGAACGCGACACAAACGCCGATGCGATGGACTGGCAGGACTTACGCGAACGAACTGTATCGGGATCGCCTGAGCAGCAACGCGAGGCCTCGCGCATACTGAACCGCCGTGCAGCGCTCTCGCTCGCGCCATTCGTCTTTTCGCTGATCGGCGCCGCGCTCGGATTGCGCGTTCGACGCGGCGGTCGAAGCGTAGGCGTGTTGCTCAGTTTGATCGTAGTGATCATTTATTACCTGTTCTCGCTGCTTGGTGAATCGCTGGCGCGTGCCGGCACTGTTTCTCCGCGCGTTGGGCCATGGCTGGCGACGGTGTTTATCGTTTGCGTAGGTTTGGTGTTTCTGCTGGTCCAACGCATTCCGTTCCCGCGAATTCCGTGGCCACAAAGACGCATAAAATCGGTAGGCGAGCAAGGAAACTCCACGGACAAGCGAGACAAATCCGCGAACATAGCGGTTCGCTTCAGCAAAACGTTCGCATTCCCAAACCTGATGGACGCGACGCTGCTGCGCGCTTTGTTAGTGAGTTTTGTCGTTTGCTTTGTCGCACTCGCATCGATCTTCAACATCTTCACGCTGTTTGAACTGTGGCGATTCATCGCGACAACGCAACCAGGCTTCGATCTCGTTGGACGTTATCTGTTGTTCCTGCTGCCGCTGGTCGCGGTCGAACTGTTTCCCGCGACGATGCTAGTCTCAGTGCTCGTAACGTACGCGTTGCTCGCGCGACGACAGGAAGCGATCGCGTGGTGGGCGTCAGGCCAGAGTGTGTATCGCTTGATGGTGCCAGGCTTTATTTTCGCGATCCTGATGGCGTTCGGTTCCTGGTTGATACAGGAATACGTGATGCCGGGCAGCAATCTCAAACAGGACGCGTTGCGCGCGCGGATTCGCGGCGGTGAGGCTCGCGCGATCACGCGTACCGGACGACAGTGGCTTGCGTCAACTGACACTCGGCGATTTTATTCGTATGAGTTCGGCGAAGACGGAAGGCTGATCGAACCCACGATCTACGAACTCGACGCTGACGCCGTCCATCTCGCGCAAGTTATAAGAGGCGAGAGCGCGTCGTGGAACGATCCGACGCACCTTAAAATCACTAACGCTGAAACGCTCGCCCTGAACGCGATGGAAGTGGATCGGCGTTTGGAACCTGAAACCGTCTTAACCGGCGTCGAACCGTCGCAAGTCTTCAAACCCACGATCGACAAGCCTTCACAACTCAGCGCCAACGATCTGCAACGCTATCTCGACGCGGCCAAGCAACGCGGAATGGACGTTTCGGCCATGGCTGTCGCTTTGCAGCGAAAGTACGCCGGTCCGTTCAGCATCATCATCATGGCGTTTATCGGAATGCCGCTGGCTGTTTCGTTCGGACGGAAGGGAACTGTGATCGCGTTATGCGCGGCGGTCGTCGTCGGGATTGCATACTGGGCTGTCGGTGGAGGATTTCAGCAACTGGGGAATCACGGGTTGCTGCGACCTACTGTGGCAGGTTGGTCCCCGCTACTGATTTTCACGGCAGCGGGGACCTACTTTCTTTCGCGAGTGCGTACGTGAATGATCGGGTAGTAGCCACAAAAAGGCACAAGAAGCACAAAAGGCACAAGAGAGAATGTAAGAGAGAAAACTATTTCCCCCTTTTATGCTTTTGTGCCTTTTGTGTTTCTTGTGCCTCTTTGTGGTTCTTTACGTACCGGTTTCCCAGCTCGAGATGTATTCGAGCTGTTCGGCCGTCAGCGTATCGATCGCAACTCCCAAAGCTCGCAACTTCAGGCTCGCAATTTCAGTATCGACTTCCTTCGGCAGCAGGTGAACGCCCGGCGGCAACTCGCCCTTGTGCTTCACGAGATACTCGACTGATAACGCCTGGTTCGCAAAACTCATGTCCATCACGCTGGCCGGATGTCCTTCGGCAGCAGCGAGATTGATTAGACGTCCTTCGCCCAGCACGATGATTCGACGTCCATTCGATTGCAACTTGTACTCTTCAACGAACGGACGCATCGTTTGCGGAGCACCCGCCATTTCACGAAGCGCGACGAGGTTCAATTCGAGATCGAAGTGTCCGCTGTTGCAAACGATCGCGCCGTCTTTCATGCGCGCGAAATGTTCGCCGTCGATGACGTGACGATTTCCGGTGACGGTGACGAAGATGTCGCCAATGGCAGCGGCTTCGAAGATCGGCATCACACGGAACCCGTCCATCACTGCCTCGACTGCCTTGATCGGATCGATTTCGGTGACGATCACGTTCGCGCCCATACCGCGAGCACGAAGCGCGACGCCTTTACCGCACCAGCCATAGCCGACAACGACAAGGTTTCGTCCCGCGAGCAGGATGTTCGTCGCGCGAATGATGCCGTCGAGTGTCGACTGGCCCGTGCCGTAACGATTGTCGAAGAAGTGTTTCGTTTGCGCGTCGTTCACCGCGATCGACGGAAACGGCAGAACGCCGGCAGTTTGCATCGCCTGCAAACGTTGAATGCCGGTGGTTGTTTCTTCAGTCGAACCGATGATCTCTTTGATCTGATCGCCGCGCTCTTTCAGCAGCGTCGCGACGACGTCTGAGCCGTCGTCGATGATGATATCGGGATGGGTGTCGAGGGCCGTGCGCACGTGGCGGTTGTAAGTCTCAGTTGACTCGCCCTTGATTGCGTAAACGGGAATGCCGTCGGAAACGAGCGCGGCGGCAACGTCGTCCTGCGTCGACAGTGGATTGGAAGCGATGAGCACTGCTTCCGCGCCGCCCGCGTGCAGCGCGCGCGCGAGGTTCGCGGTTTCGGTGGTGATGTGGGCGCAGGCAACGAGCCTCACGCCGCTCAACGGTTTCTCTTCGGCGAACCTTTCACGGATCAGCCGCAGGACCGGCATCTCGCGTTCGGCCCAGTCAATGCGCTGCTTGCCTTGACTTGCCAAACCAATATCTTTCACGTCGAATTCGACGGCGGGTGATGCACTCATACTTGATCTATTCCTTTATGAAATGAAGGTTTTCAGATACCTGCACTGGCGCGCAGAGTTTCAGCTTTATCGGTTTTTTCCCAGGTAAAGCCCTCTTCGTTGCGGCCAAAGTGTCCGTATGCCGCCGTCTTCGTATAAATCGGCCGGCGCAGGTTCAAATCTTGGATTATGCCACGTGGTGTAAGTTCGAAATTCTCGCGTACGAGTTTCGACAATGCTGCTTCACTGATACGGCCGGTGCCGTGTGTGTCAACTAGCACGGAAACGGGATCGGCGACGCCGATGGCGTAAGCGAGTTGGACCAAACAACGATCCGCGAGACCCGCGGCGACGATGTTCTTCGCGACGTAGCGAGCCATGTAAGCGGCTGAGCGATCGACCTTCGTCGGATCTTTTCCGGAGAAAGCGCCGCCGCCGTGTGGCGCGTAACCGCCGTAGGTGTCGACGATGATCTTTCTGCCGGTCAGTCCGGAGTCGCCCTGCGGTCCACCGGTGACGAACCGGCCGGTCGGGTTAATGTGATACTTCGTGTTTTGGTCGAGAAGTTCCGGAGAGACGGTGTGTTTGATGACTTTCTCTTCGATCTCGGCGCGGAGTTGTTCGTTCGTGACGTTCGCGTCGTGTTGCGACGAGATGACGACGGCTTCAACTCGGAACGGGCGGCCGTCGCGATATTCAACTGTTACCTGAGACTTTCCATCGGGACGAAGATAGGGAAGCTCGCCGGATTTGCGCACTTCCGAAAGACGTTGCGCCAGCCGATGCGCCAACTGGATCGGCAACGGCATCAGTTCTTCCGTTTCGTTACAGGCGAAACCGAACATCAGGCCCTGATCGCCGGCGCCGCCGGTATCCACGCCCATCGCGATGTCGGGCGATTGTCGATCGAGAGCGGAAAGCACGGCGCAAGTGTCGCAATCGAAGCCGTACTTCGCGCGGGTGTAACCAATATCCCGAATTGTTTCGCGTGCGATTCTTGAAAAGTCGAGCACGGCGTCGGTAGTGATCTCACCGGCGACGACGACCAGGCCGGTCGTGACGAGCGTTTCACAGGCCACGCGGGCCATTGGGTCGATAGCGAGAGCCGCGTCGAGCACGGCGTCCGAGATTTGGTCGGAGATCTTGTCGGGATGTCCTTCGGTAACGGATTCGGAGGTGAACAGGTAACCGGATTCGGTGGTCAAAACAACTCCTTTGTGCGTACAGACTAGAATTTAGTGCAGAAAAAGACCGCGTAATTTAACAGTCGCCGTTCAGCAGTGTCAAGGAAGCGGGCCTCCTTGGTCGTGTCCTAATCAGGCTGTAAGCTCTTTTAATCCGTGTTCTTCCTGTGTGCGTGGACACCAGCTAACGCCGCGCTCATAGGGGGAACACGGATGAAACGAATTTCGAATTACGTGAATTTCTTCGCTATGAATCTCACAACATGTACTGAAACGCCCCGTTCTACGTCAACGTAAAGCGACGCCGGAGCATCTGAATACACGTCACCTCGCGGACCACGCAAATCAGCTTCACGCTGCCAGCGTAAATGTCTCTCCTTCTGTCCCGTAATACATATGCAAAAACGTCATGAATTAGTGATGGAAGTGACAGGTGCATTGTCGGGTTGCGCACGCGGCGCGGGCTTCGATTTCGGCGAAGATACTGCGCTGGTTGCAGTGCAACACATGCTTTACCAAACGGTTGACATGTTTCAAGCGGCCGAACACATAGGTCTAAATCCAAAGAATGTCTTCGCACTGGGTAAGGTTTACTCGAACAGTGGGCCAATCATCTCGGCGCTTCGTGACATGGGCGTGACAGTTTTGGATAGCACCTTCCCGCCGCCCGGAGAATTTGACGCGACGTTTGAAAACGACGTGAAGCGACTCTGGAGATTGGTTGCTGAGCACGTGGCCCAGCAGCGGATCAAACGTATTTTGGTCCTCGACGACGGCGGCAAATGCATCACGAACATTCCCGCTAAATTGCTGTTGCAGTACCAGGTTGCAGGCGTCGAACAGACGTCGCTGGGAATCTTTGTCTTTGAAGACAATCCACCGCCGTTTGCGGTCGTGAGTTGGGCCAGGTCGGCAATAAAACTACGGATTGGTGGACCGATCTTCTCGCATTGCTTGATGAACAGGTTGCACGCGCAGTTTCTGCGCGGAAACTCACTCCAGGACGTTGAAGTCGGAATCATCGGCCTCGGAAGTATCGGCAGGGGACTCGCCGACGGAGCAACACGGCAGGGGAGTCGGGTCCTCTTTTACGATCCGAATCCGAACCTCGAGGTGCCTCATTATCTTCGCGACCAGGTCACGCGCGTAGACTCACTCGAAGATCTAATGATGCGCTGCGAGTACGTGTTTGGAGCTTCCGGACGCGATCCGTTTAAAGACAAGTGGCCCATGCGTTACCGGCCGGGTATCAGGCTTTTTAGCGGTTCGGCGGGCGATCAGGAGTTTGGACCGATTATCCGCGATCTGCGAGATCGACCGTGTTTTCAGGTCGAGAACGAAACCTGGAACATCTCGTGTGATGATGGGCCGTGCGGGCCGATTCACATCGCTTACCAGGGTTTTCCCTATAATTTTGTCAGCCGCGCCGAGTCAGCCGTTCCGAGCCGGATCGTGCAGATTGAAACCGGAGGTTTACTCGCGGGATTGATTCAGGCGCACAACCATCTGACGCTCGTCGAAAACGGTCACGCCGACAATCGTGGCGTCCAACGGAGCTCGCTTGACGCGCAACGCTTTCTTCTCGATGTCTGGCTCAGCACCATGCAGCAGCATGGAATCGATATCCGCAAGCGTTACGGCTACGATCCCGCAATGCTCGCCGCGACCAAACACAACGAATGGTTTGACGCGTACACCGAGCCATGTACTGATGTAAGAGGTTATAGCGCTGAATCGATGATGAGAACTATCCTGGAACACTATGTTCCAGCGGCACTGTAAAGCGGATCATAGTTCCTTGGGAGATCTTCGAGTCGATCACGATCTCGCCGCCGGCCGCGTGCGCGCGTTCCTGCATTCCGAGTAACCCGAGCGTGGCAGCACGCGGCGCGCGCTTGCGTAAAGCGGCAGGATCGAAACCCGCGCCGTCGTCTTTAACTATCAACTCCAGATCGTTCTTCTTGCGCGTTAACCGAAGCGAAACGTGCGTCGCACGCGCGTGGCGAACGACATTCGTCAGCGCTTCCTGCGCGATGCGGAAACACGCAGTCTCGAGCTCGCGTGAGAAACGTTCGTCACGATTCGACAATTCGATCTGAACCTCAGTTGTCACACCAGCGCGTTGCGCGTAGCGATCGACGTACCAGCACAACGCTGTTGCGAGTCCGAGATCGTCCAGCAGCGGCGGCCGCAGATCGACGGAGAGATCGCGCACGAGGCGTAGTGCTTCGTCGACGGCGTCGATGTTGTCTTTTATGCGTGCCGTCGCTTCGGGCGTGGGGCACAACTGTTGAATCGTGTGGAGGTTCATCTTGACCGCCGTCAACGCCTGCCCGATCTGATCGTGCAGATCTCTCGCGATGCGGCGACGTTCGTCTTCCTGCGCTTCGATCAACTGCCGCGAGAACATGCGCAACGTGTCCTGCGCTTGTTTGCGCTCCGTGATGTCGCGCGCGGTTCCCTGGATGCCGACGATCTCGCCGTTCTCGTAGATCGCGCGACTGCTGACCTCAACCGGCACGCGCCGTCCGTCCTTTGCGATCACTTCAACTTCGTAAGTCGTTTCGCCGCTCTGCGCCAACTTCGAAAACAAACAATCGCGCGCCTGTTCCATGTGTTCGCTGACGACGAACTCTGAAAAGTTGCGACCGAGAATCTCGTCGCGTGAATAGCCCGAGAGTCTTTCCGCTGCGCGATTGATTGACGTGTAGTCGCCGTTGAGATCGTGAACGTAAATCGCGTCGCGCGCGTTTTCAAACAGCTCTCGATAACGTTCCTCGCTTTCGCGCAACGCTTCTTCGGCGCGCTTGCGTTCCGTGATGCGTTCTTCGAGTTCGGCGACGTAATGCTGGCTCTGCTCGAACAGTTGCGCATTTTGAATCGCACTCGCCGCGCGCGCCGCCAACGTTTCCGCCAGCCGCGCATGTTCGGGTTTGAAGAAAAACGGCTCGATTTTGTCTACAGAATAAAGGCCGATGACTGTTCCGGAAGCGACGAGCGGCACGCCCATCCAGTTGCGCACGTGATCGGCGCCGCTAACGAATTGCCAGTCCGGCTCTGTGATCGTGTCCGGTACGACGACGCTTTTTTTCGTCATACAGATGCGGCGGAGAAGCGGATTGGCATCGCCGTCGAATGCGATAGCGCGGGTGGTCTCGACGTTCTGAAAAACTTCGTAACGTCGCAGGGCACTCACTTCGAACGTCGATTTTCCTTTGCGGAGCATGACGTTCGCGCTGTCGTAAGGAACCAGCATCGTCAGGTAATCGAGCAGTGTTTCCAGGACGCGGTCGAGACTGAGGTTTTCGGTCAGAGCGATACTGGCATCGCGGAGAATCTCCGTTTCGCGAAGTACGGCTCGTTCATGGGCCAGCAGTCCGTTCTGGTCAGGGACCATTCTGGCACCTCCCAAGGTGAATTAAGTAATAGATTGACTATCGTAACGTGAGGCACTGCGGGAGGCACGTCACCGCGGACGGGGCGACGGGCTTGAGTGGCATCGCCCCGATCCGGCATTCGTCATTTCAACAGTACGCGCGGGATTCTAACACGGCCACAGGAACAATTTGAGTACATTGCTCGGAGCAGACGTATTTCCCGAGCGATCGACAGCCCTGATTTGGAAGTAGTTATCGCCGTGATTCGTTCCGTACACAAAATCGAGATCGAGACCGGCGCCGACCGGCAACGGGCTTATGACGCCGTTGACCCAGATCTCATACTCGATGACGTCCTGTGGATCTGCATTATCCGTAGTCTGAACCCATCCCAGCCAAACCTCGCCGCACGTGTCGTCGCGAACGAGTTGCAGCCCCGTTGGCGCTGCCGGCGGTGTGAAGTCGCTGGTGGGATCAGTTTTGACTGAAACAGTGTTGCTCGTCGCGACGTTGCCTCCCGAGTAATCGGCTACGCTGACGCTGAACGAGTAGTTGGTGTTCGGCGTCAGGTGACGAATGGATGCGGCGAGACTTCCTGCCGGCGCTGGAGAGATCCAATTGATGTGACCGGTGTACTTGGCTCCATTCACGTTGATGCTGTAGGAGCAGCAGTTCGCGGTTACATTGTCGGTAGTCTTGGACCAGACGAGTTTTACTTGTGACGGCGTTAACACTGTCGCCTGCAATGTCGGCGCTGCCGGCGGCGTCGTGTCCTTCGGCGTACTCACCTGGACCAGGTTGCTGTTCGCTGACTTGTTCCCTGAGCCGTCGACGGCGTAGACGGTGAACGTGTACGAGCTGTTCGGCGCCAGGTATCTGGCCTGGTACGTGGTCTGTGTTTGGCTGACGGTTGCGAGCGAGTTGTACGCCGAGTTGTTCAGATTCGTTATCTGAACTTTATAAGTAAACTTTCCGGAGTTGTCGGACGAGCCTCCCCACGAAAGATTTACGGTAGTCTCGGTGATGTTGCTGGCCGCGAGATTTGTTGGCGCGGTAGGTGCGGATCGATCCCCTTTCGCTGGTCCTGCTGCTGACGTTTTATCGAGGCCCGTGAAAAGCATTCCGACGATAAGGACTGCGATGGCAGTTCCAATCAACAGCCGTGAGTAATGCCGAGTCGTCATGATGTCCTCCTGTTTGACGATCCATTCAGCTTTAACGCGTCATAAGGGGCAAGTCAGACTTACTTGTTGCCGCACGGAGCCCCGGATAGACCACACTCAATCGAGTTCTCCGGCCCACGCCCTGGTTCAAATCTGTAAGTCCGAAAGAGAGCCGCAGCTTATCAGATTCCTCACAACGCAACTATTATTATTCACACGTAAGTTTGTTGAAAATCTGTGACGCATTCAGCCATTGCGTGTGGCTAAACACCTCAATTTACGCATTCGCTTCGTTCGATGCGGCAGGATACCGCAGTTACTGTTTCCGGCTTCTGAAGTGATCGAAGTTGCAGCATGATTCGCCAATGAATAGCAAGAATGGCCTATAAGATTCGTTTGAGATTCGAAGATTTCCGGCTATAGTGGCCGCCTCCTGATCCCCCAATTTGCGTCCTCCCAAGCCCGACAGCTCCCAAGGCCCAACGGTGATGAAGTCCTCCCTTCAATCGTGAAGCTAAGCCCGCTGTTTCTGTGTTGCATGAAATGAAATAACCAAACGAAGACTCACTTAAGGCCAGCCAGCGCCTGAGTGGTTCCTCTAACCACAACAATCACTCAAAAGAGCTAGCGCTTTTCGAGTGCAGGTGTATACCCGTACACCAGAAAGGAGAACATCAATGCGAAATCACAGGCTAATCCCCGTTATCGTAGTGCTGCTCCTCGTAGCACTGACGACGATGACTTCGATCCAACACAAGCTCGTTGGTGTGGAGTCGAATACTGTGTCCGCACAGAAAGCTATCGAACCTCAGGCGACCGAGGTGAAAGAGGAAGACGGCTTCAGTTCCGTTCCAGGGGCGGAGACGGCCGAGGAGACCAAAGACACGGACCTGTTCCTCGATGCGGACGAAGTGGAGAAACGCGCCATCGAAGAACAGAACGGCGAGCGGGACGCAGACGTCGGACCAGTTCCTGTTTCGTTCAAACACGTTCCGGTTCCGTTACCCGGTGGAATCGATCACGTGGTCGCCGGCGTAGGAACGAGAAACTCGGGCAATGGCGTGATCAGGCTGCGCGGCGTGCCGCCGGGTTCGACTCTGTTGAGCGCCGTGTTGGTATGGGGCGAGATCGCTGCCGCGCCTGCGAATCCTTACACCGTCGGCTTTGGACCAGACTGTTCCACTGGCGCGACCTTCTCAGTTCCAGTGCAGGGCGCGACGACGCAACCGTGCTGGAACGGACTCGGCACGTTCTACTCGTATCTCGCGAACGTCACCAGCCAGATCGTTCCGGGCATCAACGGCGACTATCGAGTCAAAGGCCTGCGTAGTGCGATCACCAACGGGCGCTGCCCGTGGGCTGATGGCAATTGTGCTGGTCCAGGTAATGCACTGCCTCTTTCTGAAGGCGCGAGTTTGATCGTCTTCTATTCCAACCCGTGCATTCCGAGAACGGCGCAGATTTATGTGCACCTGGGACCGCGGATGTTCTCCGGTCCGCACCTCGTTACCCATCCTACCGGGTTTCCGATCAACGGCAACTTGCCGAATTTGAAACACAGCCGCATCGGCGCTGATGGTCAGGTCGGCGTTGCGAATTGCGGCTTGCGATCGATTCCATCAATCAGCGACGAGCGAACGTGGATCAGGAACGCGTTCGGAGCCGAGATACAGATCAAGGGGGATGGCGGGGGACTTAACCGTGATTCAGATTGGAATGGATATGACGGCGAACCGCTGAACAAACTTTGGGATACGCACACCGATGTGTTTGGTAACGGCGCCTTCCTTGCTGCGGGCGGCGGATTTAATTATTCCGTCCGTTACCTTTCACAGGGCGACTGCATCGTTTGGGTCGTTCACATTCTGGGTGTTCGCTGAGCAGTCACCTGGTTGTTTTGATTTGACCGGCGCGCGTCCGTCTTGGGCGCGCGCCGTTTTTATGTCTTTACGGTTTGAGTGGAATCTTGAGACCGCCTCGAGTCATCAACGCCACCATCGCCGGATCCCATTGATGCGGCGCCGCACTCGCGATCGCTAACGACTTCGCGGGATCCACGGGCGCGGGTGGTGTTACGGAGCCTGGTCCATTGTTGAGGTTACTCGACGTCAGCGTCAGTACGTCGCCTAACGACGGCGCGGCTGCGACTCGGTTCGTCAACGGCGCCGTGCCGAATCGCTCGTTGACGGTCGCCAACACTGACGTGTGATCGTAAGGCGTGACCTGGTTGTAAACATATCCGGCGGGCCTGAAGATCGTTCCGGCCGGAACGTACGGCGAGATCAGGATCGCCGGCACTCTCACGCCAAAACGATTGAACCCAAACCACGACGGCGTCGGCAACGTCCAGCCCGTGCCCGGCGCGACCGCGTTGGTGGGCGGCATCATGTGATCGTAACAACCGCCGTGTTCGTCGTAGATCACGATCAGCAGCGTGTCGTCCCACGATTGGCTGGCGCGCAGTGTGTTGTAGACGTCGGCGAGGAGCATCTCGCCGTACGTGACGTCGAATGGCGGATGATTGCTGTTCGGTGGTCCAAGGAACGAAGTGTAGCGCGGTTCGATGAGCGAGTATTTTGGTAACGTGCCGTTGTTACAGTCTGTGGCGAACTGCTCGTCGTAGAAGATGACGTTCGTCTGGCCCTTGATCCCGAATGTGTCCCACACGTACTTGATGTTCCACGCGACAGGGAAGTCGCCGATGTAAACTTTCCAGTTGGCTGGAGAAGGGGATTGACCGTTGTCGAGTGCTTCGAAGATGGAGTTGATAGGGATGTCGGTGAAGCCCTGGTTTGTGTAGTCAACGTTGTCCACGCCGCCGGCTGAGCTGCCGCAGTTGAGGAAGTAACGGTTGGGCCATGTTTGCGTAGGCGATGAGGCAAACCAGCAGTCGCTTACGGCGAACGCCTGGGCCAGTTGGCCGGTGACGGGCATCTGCGCTGGATTTTCGCCGGATGGAACGGTGGTGAAGTAGTGCATCACGTCGCAAGGGCTGGCGAGCGTGCCGGTTGAGGTGGTGCGCGGCAGCGTGGGCCATTCGCCTCCGTTTGGGAGTCCGTTCGGGTAAGGCGGCACGGGTGAGTAATCGGCGACGAAGCCACCCATGCTGGCGATCTCGGGGGACTGGTTCGGCTGGAGCGTGGTGCCGAACAGTTGATAGTTCATATCCTGAAACGCTTCGCCGGGATCGGGATTTGGGATCGTCATGGTTGTGGTGTCGGTGCCGGGCTGGTTCCACGCCCAGCAGACGTCGCCGTTTTGGGGGTTGATGTTGTAGGCGGTTGAGTTGGGGACGAGTCCGTTGAACGAGGAGCTGTTTGGATAAAGCGCTCCGAGGACGTTGTCGAAGGATCTGTTTTCAAACATCAACACGACGATGTGGTTGATGTTGGACAGGCTGTTGGCCATGGGGGTTGGTCTCCTTTGAAGGTGGGATGTTGGGTCGTGTTGGGTTATTCGGTTTAAGCGAAGTCGCAGCTTATACTGGATCGCGCTTCGGTCCAACAAAAATCACACCGCAAACTCCATTTAGGGGAAACGTGAGGTGTAAACTTTTGTCATGAACATCTGGAACTACAAGAAGAAGCAAGCCAAACGATTAAAGCAACTTCCAACGTCGACAGACGTCAGAGATAAATTAGAAGAAGCCTACCGGACGGCGCGAGAGTGGTTTGAGGACAGTTTAAGGCCCGTGGCCGTTTGCCAAACAAGCAATTAGGTCGTCTTGTTCATAGAAGTGATAAAACTCACTCTGATAGTAATCCATCTTTGATTTAAGCGCCGCGCGATCAATTCCGGATCGCTGACGATTTGTGACAATGTAAATGTCGTGAGGAACGTGCACGCTCTTGATGCTGTCCCAGTAACGATGTAAAGCTTCAATTCTCCTTCGCAGCGCAGGGTTTAGTTTTAGCTGTTCGTCGTTGCTCGACGAAATGGCAATCCAGGTCTTTACGAGCCTTTCGAGGCGAGCACGATTAATTGGCCTTTTCGTCTCTCGTAAGCTGTCGGCATAATCACACACCACTATGTGGGCTCCCTGATAATCGCACCCTACAACTTGCGCTCCCTTGTGATCGACATGAATTGCATCAATCCCTCCGTCATCCGGGCCATGCGTTAGTGCATCTCTGATTGCATCCTCCTTGAGGAGAAGGACCTTCTGTAAGAAAAGGTAGACAAATGCCTCAGCATCTGAAGCAAGCGCATGTTGCTTTCGACTTTCCCGGGCAAGCTCATGGATGGCTATAAAATTGCGCTCAGCAGCTTCATCTCGATGGTGGGCCTCTTCCGAAGACTCCACGAGGCCCCTTTCCTCGCCACGTCGACGGAGAAAGAAAGAAACGACGCCCATGACTACATACAACGTGACGAAAACAATAATATTCAGTCCTATGTGAGTTGATAGAGAAGGAACTGCAAAGAGCCGCCAGGCACGGGCGGTGTTAGCTGGCAGATAGGTAAATATCCCGGCAAGAATCTGCGCTCCCAACCAGGCTAGCGCCATTGTTGCGTAATAAACTACCGGGACTAAAAGCAGATATTGTCGCAGATGTCTCAAGAAGGTCGTTCTGCCATACGTGCTACTCACGTCGGCAAAATTCGCCCCGGCGGCGAACAACGTTGCTATGCGGGCAGCGTTTTCCGCCAGAACTACGTCTGGTGTTGCTTCAGGCAGAGAGAAGACTGCATCCAATACAACGGCCACGACAATCGCGGGTAAAAGAAACGCAACTGAGCAGTAAAACAGCGTAAATACCAGCGTCAAAAAGCTACCCGCTATGGCGTCTCCTAGTCCCCCTTCTTCTTGACCGCGCCGGCGTTCAGAGTGCCAGTTTGCAAGAAAGGTGCTAATCGCAACCACTAACGAGAGTGATATAAGATGGGGATAGTTGAATACGTCGTCCATTTAGTATTGAGCAGTCACCGACTACCGTTAGCGGTGAGACGTTGAGCTCCTTAAGGCGCAAAACCAGCGTCTTATCTTGCATCATTATTTTCGCGCTTTGCTGAAGACTGTTCATGAGCAGCCCTTGCACAGCTCTACCGTTAGTCTGGCGGCGTGGTTACGAGCCTGAGAATAAAGATAAATGTTAGCAGCGAGGAAGTAATCGAGAGTAGACGATACTTCCAGTCTTCATAGCTGTCAAACAGGGTTGGGTAGTGCCTCAGTTTGAAGTTTTCTCTGATGTGATCTCTGCGTACTACTCTGTTCTCTGCGTTGAATATGCTCCAAGAATACCGTTTACGCAGAGACCACAGAGGACACAGAGATCGGAGAATTCAAACTGAGGCACTACC
>DASTTB010000005.1:0-364099 GCA_035760365.1 Pyrinomonadaceae bacterium | reverse complement strand
GTAGTCAGTAACATTGAAATACGGAGGTGATGTAACAACTAGATCGAAACTCTCACTAGAGTACCTCCGGAGGATTTCGAAGCAGTCTCCTTGTTCGACGTTTATGTCTGACAAGGAAACCCGCTGTTCTTGCAGTTCTTTAGCTTCAGACATCAATTGTTTGGCGCATCTTTCATACTCGGCAAGTTTATTCGAATATGCAACGATCGCGTTGCGTTGCAATAACTCTTTGGGCTTAACGTTATCGCAGATCCACCCCCAATGTTTCTCTTGACTACAACACTGAATGAGAATTGCTGAGAAGGCGGCTTGCGCTACGGCAAAATAGTGAGAATCAGAGTGGGCCTTTATGCTATACCAAATTGCCGTTAATTCTATTAACGTGGAAGGATGAAACCATCTTGAGTTCTCTTTAAAATTCGGAACGGATTGAAGAAGGACGTGTTCATTTCTCCGGCTTCCACGCACCTGAAACAGTCTGTTTTCCACATCCGAAAGAAGTCTATGCTTAAACCTCGTAAAGGAGTCTGCTTCAAATTCGGTAACCTTTGCTCTTGTCATTAAAATGGCAGCTGGCGTTAGATCAATCCCCACAGCTCGCCTACCGAATTTGAAAGCCTCTATGAGGGTAGTCCCGCTGCCGCAGAATGGATCGAGCACAGTGTCACCTGGCTCACTAAAATAGTTTATTAAGATACCCGGTAGTTGCGGTACATACCGGGCAGGATACCAGTGATACGTTGCAAACCCAGTGTCACCATGGTCACCAGTGAAGTCCCAATCGATATTCTTGAGTTCAGAACGGTATCGTTCTTTGTCTGGGGACTTCATGGTTCTGGTGTTGAAAGGGTATTGGTTTTAGACAAGATCTGTGGAGGCCGTAATCACTTAGGCATTCTAAGATGACGTTTTTAAATTTCTTAGTTTGCGTTTCTCCTATTCTCATTTGGCTGAATATTGAAACAACCGTCGAGACGGACTTCTCTCCCAGTTCAACCTCCTGGGTCTGGAGTCCCATTCTAAACGTTAAAGTTAGCCGCTTTGAGAATGTTCCAGAATCATAGAATACATATGGGCTACAGGAAACTTTTGTCACCTCTCGAAGCTTCTGCGATAGGTCGCCGCGTGCTTCATGGTGTCGCAAATCGGCATTTCCCTTACCACATGAATACCAGCCTAAGAACACGGGATGGTAAAAATCGCCGACCGAAAATCTCTTAATTACCTGCTTTGTGCTTCTCTTCCTATAGAGGTGATCAAGCATTTCTTCGTCAGTAAAAGGCCAATGACGTTCTCCAAGATCTCCCGATTTCAATGCGCCAGAGAAGCAGTCCGTAAGCATAGCTTGCCCGCTTAGACATTGCTCATCAAAGACCAAGATCTCGTATGTTCGTTTTCGAAGGTCCTGCCATAGCTCTAAAAACTCAAACGCTTCCTTCTCAAACATTAGACCTTCTCTGGTAGGTGTAATCGAGTCAACCAACTTCAATGGTGCTCGCATATCAGGTTGAAAGCCCAAGAGAGATGCCATTCGGAAGACGTTGTCGATGTTATCCAGGTCGATATAGCCTGCTAGTAATTGTCCGAGTGGGCCGGTTCCGTTGATTAAAGAGACCACCGCTTCTGGATCAATCGCTATATCTTTAAGGACTTGGTGAAGCCGAAGTTTGTTTCCATAATAGATTTGCTGCCATCTTTTCTCTGGCCGATAAGTTCCGCGAATGATCTCCGCGACAAACCTTTGATGATTCCACCCCTTGATCGCCGCAAGTTGATATTCGAATAAGTGTCCAAATGCTGGCGTACCAACATCATGTAATAGCGCTGATACCAAGAACGTGCGAGCCTCTTGCGAGGAAAAGTTGCGAGTTATTTTCTCCACCAGCCGCAAGGCGAGAAACAGCACGCCTAGCGTATGAGTGAATCTTCTCGCGTCGCTGAGACCAGAGCACGACGGCGATGTTGTATTAAGTAATCGAATCCCTCTAAGTCGTTGAAGTTCGGGTGAGAACAATACGGGGCGAAGCCACTCAGGAGCATTTACTGAGCCATAAAGTGGATCATGAAAAACAAAATCTCGCTCAGTCATTTGCTTTTCCCTTGAATTGCTCCCAAACACTTCTGGTAAACAAACCCAGGGCCACAGTTGATAACACTGTTAAGAAAACTGATTTCCGATTTCCGGATAGTGCTGACGACAAATTGAAATACAGGCCCATAGTCCCCACGGCTAAAAACCCCAGTGAGGTTATTAACTTCGCTAGAGTCGGCATTGCGGCCCAAAAATAAAACGGCTGTGGCAATAAGGTGATCGCCTGTTTTGATACGAATTCTATAAGAAGTCGGTAAATCCACAAATGATCTACGGTGCAGAAGTGGTTCCGTGAAACAGATCGAAATCCTCCTTTATCAATGATGCTCTTTACGAAGAAATGAACAACGTTTAAGACATAAGTTCTAGTACCTTGAGGGGACCCCAGCCTTAGAAATGCCAATGCCGCCAAACAGTCAGGTAAGAAAAATAGGTATCGATTGCCGCGACTACCGTCAGAGCTGGTGGGGTAATGATGGCTTTCGTCCGCCCCTAATAGAACATGCTTACGACTTCGTGCCCACTCCGCAAGCCGGTTTGTCGAGAGCGTGACTGTTTCATCGAGAGTAGAAACGCGATCACTTAAGGATCGGTACTCAATCAGCGCAAGAGTCCCTAAGGCGAGTTCGTAAATTGCTGGCGCAAGCTTTTCGGTTAGCCTTCTGCAGAGCCAGGTTATAGCTTTTTCACATTCGGGAGTTGCACGAAATTTTCGATATTTGCTTAGGGCCAATAATGCCACCGAAGTCGATGTAATGCGAGACTCATCCTTGTCTAAGTCGGAGTTGCAGAATTCGCCCCAACCTTGTTCAGGTAACAACCGACTAATCAGATCCTGCATTGCTGCCGAGGGCTCTGCAGTCGTCTCTTGATCTGCGCTCTCCGATTCAATTAGGGACGTTAGCTTATAGACGCGATCATAATGATGATCTTTGTAGAACCGATTATTCGGATCGCGAGACGTGTAACTTTCTTGTAATAGTTTACGGGCTCCCAGCACATAACGATCTCCTGGGCCATGACCGGACAAGATGAGTACCTGCGTACCGGCACTGGTGCCATAAATTCCATATTGCTTATGTTCTCGAGTGTCGTGAAAAAACTGACCCCATGCCCACGTGGAGTCCGATTGAGCGATCACATCATTCACGAATAATGACTCGATAGCTCCGCGGGCTTGCTTTGCCTGCTCCATCAATCTCAGTAATCTGCTTTGAGTCCAAACGATCATTTTTTATCAGGCAATAGATAACTTCTAGCAGCCTCTATTGTTTTGAGGCGCGGATATGTTTTCCAGTCTGCCAACTCCGGTTGGCCCAGCTTCTCAGCCACTCTATATCGGAAGAACTGCCTAACGGTACGCATCGGAGCCATTCCCGCAACGCAACTCCCGTCTAGGCGTTCGTAGTACAGGTATTCTCCCCGCCACGAGAAACTGCGCCAACATTCTTTGAAGTTGGCATATTCAAGCACTTCCGGACAGTACTGTTCCAGTGCGTCCGTTAGATCGGCCGAGATCGGAAATACCAGCCGGTGCGCATGAAAGCAGTGAGCTTGTTGCCCATCGCGGTCCCGATCGACGCACGGAGGCACCCGGCCGTGCTCCGTTATGATCACTTCCCCATAGTGATGGGCCAAGACTTCTCGAACACGATCGTTAAATGCCATTAACTTATCGACGTCGCCTTCGGATAGATCCAACATGCTTGGAACGTGAGCGACCGTGCCGATTAAACTATATCCCTCCACGATCGGCCCAAGGCCCAACATCGCATAAAACTCCTCTGTTTGGGCGTAAACCCAACGCCTCTCGGGGTAACATAAGAAGCAGTTCATTACTTTTCCGGTAAAAACCCTCTTTGTGGCGATTTCGAAAATTCTCGCGAAACGTGGTAAACGATGCGTGAGATTTGAGCTGGTATTGTCTTAAACCCGCAGGAAATCTAACAGCTACTCAAACTAATGTATTTTATCATCAGGTATTTCCTTTGGAAGCCGCGACCCGCAATGGCGGTGGCGAGAGGAAAATTTATCGCTTACACAGATGCAGACTAAGTAGGATGCAACTAGCATTAACCTCAAACCTAAATGCATCGTCTGTCGTAATAGAAATGCATCAACATCAGTTGCTCTTTGGCATTCAACAGACCGGCAGCTTCAAAGTCTTTCTGAACATTGAAGCTCTGCGGCAATAAGCGATCCAGGGTATTGCCGAAAAGGCCGTCGGAGCTATCCGGCGGCTTTTTTATTTGGTATGAATTGTGATTGCCGTTCCAACTAGTGCACCACTTGAAACGGATACTTGCCGCAATCAACTCCCTGGCCCGTGGAAGTAATTCCGATAAGATGAATCTGATAACTGCCGACTGGCAACAATTGTGCCGGCAGGATAATTAAGAGCGTTTTACCGTTGGCCGTTTCCGGTTTCAAGTTGGGCACCCGATACATTTCAGCGCGTTCGCTGGTTTCTATGATCGCCTGGTAAGACGGATAGTTGGACTCTATTAATTCCAGCCTGACCTTGAGAACCTCTGTGTTCGACTCGATCCTGGCTTGACTTGGCTCGCCGGCATCGCGGAGAAGTGGGCGGAGAATGACCGTAATTGCCTTAGCCGCAGAGTCAGGCAACTGGCCCGCGTTTAATCGCGCGAGCTCCTTCTCTACCGAAAGCCGCTGGGCCTGCAAGGCTGCCAACTGTTTCTGAACCTGCTGGTAATTGTAAATGGTCCATAGACCATAACCCGCGGCCAACGCAATAATCGCGATACATGCTGCCGCGAGTCTGTGCTCTTTGAGAAAACGCAGCGACCGTTGCCAGGAACTTTCGAGGGGGTTCGATTCGGTGTACTTTAGCATCGCCTCCGAAAGCCGCATGATATGCAGCCGTTCGTCACTCAATGCAAAATTTTGTTCGAATAGTGCCCGCTCCCGATCGTTCAGTAAGCCAAACACGTAATCATCGATCAGATCATGTTGAGCTTCCGCAATCTCCGCCTGAAGGTTCGCATCGTCAAGCAATTGCTCCTCAAACTCGGCTTGTCGATGCTCATCCAGCGCACGTAGCAGATACTCTCTTACAAGTTGTGGATCTTTGCCTGTACGCATTGGCCTATCGTCGAATTACGCACCGCTCACAAATAAATGTCAATTAAAGCAATTCATTACGGTGAAGACACTCAAAAACACATTCCTTTAGGAACTGCCTGATGCGGTACATTTTGATTCTGAACGCATCGGCTTTCAAACTCAGCTCGCTCCTGATTGCTTTTCGCGACTCGATCTTTGCCCTTTTGTCCTCAGAATAGTAGCGCACAATCAGTTTGCGTTTTTCCGGGTCCAATTGGTTCAAACATGATTCAAGACACTGATAATACCTCTCACTGAAGCGCGGTTCTGTTTGCACCGGCGCCCGTCGCGCCTCTCGACTCTTCAACCGAAAATACTCGTGCAACACGTTCCGAGCAACGCCATAAAAATACGAGATCGGATTGCCTTCATACGAAAGAGAAATCTCCGGAAGGCGTTTGATAACCCGGTCGATGGTGACGTCTGCAAGGGCTTCCGCATCCACGCAACCGACGACGACAAATTTCTCGATTAGACCGCGGCGAATGATTTCGTACTTGGCTATTGCCTGGTCTCTGTCCTTATCAAGCCATGCAAATAGCGCTTCCAGGTCGTCGGGAGTCCAAGAGGTGTGGGGTTTCATTATAAGCAGCGGACTGTCAGGTTTAGCGCATGGCAGTTAACACCTGCTCAACATCTTCTTACCGCGCCATAAAAGGAGAAGAGCCAAGGCTAAGATGACGCCCCCGATCAAAATAGTCGTGTATTCGGTTGTATTGTCAGGAGCTGTGAGAGCTTCGTTATAGGAGCCTTGAAACACGAAAGCTGCCCAGTAGTAAGGAGCACGCCACTGTTGATTTTCACGCATATTCAACTTGGCGCGTCGCAGCGCCGCCGAGGGTGGCAACCCGTCACTCCACATTGCTTTATAGAAAGCGCTCATTAAATGCGCCGTCGCTTCATCGTCAACTTTCCACAAACTGGCCACGACGCTCTTGGATCCGGCGCACATGAAACCGCGGCTTAAACCGATAAGACCCTCTCCTTGCACGCTTTGACCCAGATAAGTTCGACACGCGCTCAATACAACCATGTCGGCGCGCACGTCGAGATCATAAATATCGCTTAAACCCAGATAACCGTTTTGGGCATTCCCAGACTTATCGAGCATTGAAAGTACAAGACCCGAAGCTTCCGGTGTCTCGCTATCGATAATCCCATGAGTGGCAAAATGAAGGATGCGATAATGCCTGAACTCTTCCGTCATTACTCGTTCGCGATTCGCGTCAAAGCCGGTTGCCATCGTAGCTGCTCCGGATGGCGCGAGATCCATGATGGCTTTTGCCTCGCGAAGGGATCCGGGTAAACGGGGAATCGAACCATTCCCTCCGCCTAAAGTTCTCGAGACCTTCTTAAACAGTTCGTTCTCTTTCGTGTTCGGGATGGACGGATCCTTTGCCTGCTTGACGCGTGGGTCCGTGTTATCAAACACCGGATCGGCAAAGATTGCGATCATTCTGGTCGAGACTTCTCGCTTGGCCTCCTGGTTGATTGCGACCAGCAGTGAGGCCGAGGGCAACATTACTACTTCATTGTGATCTATCAGCAAAGGCGTGGTGTCGCCATTAGCTTGCTCCTGCTGGAGCAAAATCCGCCGCGGAAGCGGTAGCGCCTCGAAAGGTATGTACTGCAACGCACCGTCGGTGATCAATAGCAAACGCTTTGAGCCGAGTTGCGCTGCAACCGGCCCGAGCAAAGTTTCACTTAAAGCCTTCGCCTTAATCGCGGACTGCTCGTCAGCCGCGGCCACATCGACTGGCGTTTCCGGGGTTCTTTTTTCATACGCCATTTGACGCGCGACCAACATACCATACAGCTCGGTGGCGTCCTGCTCTAGGATGGCGCGTGCCGGCAATTCAAACCCTTCCACGGAGGTTTGAGCCACGGCCCACACATAGCTTCTTTCTTCGCCGAGCATGAACTCCAAGAGAAGCGTGTCATGATTGAGTTGGCCCTGGATTTGCGCGAGATCCGTGTAACGCCGCTGAGTTATCGCCTCATAACGAGGATTTTGCTGGCTGATTTCAGATTGTATCGTTTCGTACTCGGCTGAGAGCCGCCGAATGTCTTCACTTACTGCCTCGACCTGGGCCGGCGTATGTTTGGCGCTCAAGAGACGTGATTGATACTCCGCTTTCGCATCAAGCACGCGGCTCAATTCAAATCGACGCTGCATGAGGCCGTTCCCGTCAGGATTTCCTTCGTCGCTTGTGCGTATGTCGAGCAGGGAGCGGGCTCGAGCATGCTCGCTGGCAAGGAAAGCCGCGGCCACATACCCTTCAACACGTTCCTGCTTGCGCAACTGCATCAGCAGATCGACAAGAAGCTCGTAGTGTTTGTGTTCGCGTGCCAAATAGGCGGTGCGCAAGTCGTTGCTATCAATCATCGAGCGGGAAGCCTCAACAATGCCGACTCCTTCTTTAATGAAGGACAATGCTCTCTTAAGATTTCCCTGATTCTTTTCAACTCTTGCGAGGTTGTACAGAGTCTCGACTTCTGCTCGGCCATCTTTGGTGGCACGGATCTCTTTGAGCGCCTGACTAAAGCACGCCAGCGCCTTTTTGGGTTGGTCCATCGAGTCATAAATCTGCCCAATACTGTTGAGAGCATACGCCTGGTTGCGACGGTCGCCGATTTTCTTATACACGACCATTACTTTGCGGAATTGCTCCAACGCCGCCTGACTATTGCCGTCGGAACGTTCAAGATTCCCCAGGGCTTTCAGGATATGTGCTTCGATCTGTTTGTCGCCCACCTCGCGAATAATTGAAAGCGCCTCTAAATACGCTTCACGCGCGGGTCCAGTCTGCTTCATCGCAAAGTAGACGCGGCCGATGCAGTACTTGTTAAGTGCTACATAGCCGCGACTCTTAATAAATTCGTAAATACCCAGAGCCTCACGGAAGAGCGCCAGCGCTTTGCTGTAATCGCCTAATTCCTCATGTATTTCAGCTATGCCATTGGTGGCAGTTGCAATTCCTTGATGATTTCCAATCTTCCGAAAAATAGTTAGAGCTTCCATGCGGGAGTCGAGAGCGCGCTGCCTTGCACCCAGCGATACGTAAACGCCTCCGAGCGCCGCTCGTGCCGCGGCCTCTCCTCGAAGGTCGCCGATGTCTCGCGAAATCGCCAGCGACTGAGTGTAGTGATTCGATGCCTCGCGGAGGTCTCCACTATCGGAGTAGGAGTAACCAAAATTGATGTGGGCCAGAGCAATGCCTCGTCGATTGTTTACGGCGGTCCAAAGCTTGATAGCATCATCAAAGTATTTGATTGAAGTCTTGAGTTCGCCCAGACCGTATTGGATTTCTCCGAGGTTATTAATAGCTTGCGCGTGAAGGTTGGTCTTGCGCGCTTGATCTACAGAGGCAGGCAATCTCTCCAGCCCGCGCGTTACGTCTCTTTGCAGACGCAGTGCCTTTTCGTTCTCTCCCTGAAAGATATAAACGTATGCAATGCTGTTGAATAGTTCGAGCTTTTCAATTAAGGCGCGGCTGACGCGGAGGGCATTCTCATACTCCTCCAGAGCGCTGCTGTATTCGCTCAACATGAAGTAGATATCGCCCGCGGATCTCAGAGCGGCAACAGTCTTGTCGGGCGCGACCGAACTCCATTGCGAAGCCGCTTTCTCATACATTTCAATACTTTGCCGCAATGCTTGCTGTTCCCAGGTTGCTCGCAGACCCTCGGCTTCGGCAAAGGATTTTGCGCCGGCTTCGTAGTTGTTTCCTGACGTTGCCGCAACAGTTGATTCAGTCGGGAGTTGTCTGGGAGCAGCCTCGGCAAGCACGAACAATTGCGTGAAGACACAGGCGAGCACCAGGCTTCTCTTAGACCAAACAAAGAGATTCGCAGGTTTGAGTAATGACCAAAGCTGAGGTAGAAGACTACTGACTTGTCTGGACATTTTCAACCTGAGTCAAAGCGAGTAATGAGTGGATAGGCGCGGAGAAATCACTCAAACCCGCTGAGGCTGCGAGCGTCAGGTAACGTCGCCAAATTAGCACTATAAAGTTAATTGTTCAACGCTCAGGAGCCTCACCGGAGTGAGACCGGTGAGGCTCCATGCGCAGCGTAATCGCTGGTTGATACGTTCTGATGCGGGGAAGAGATTGCCGGAAAACGCCGGCGGCGTGCCTTATTCCGACATTCTCGTGGTTCTGTCGGGCTTGCCTTCACCTCCCAAAGGTTCCCGACCGATTCCGTCTTTCGACTTGTCGAGTATGCCGCCTTTCAGGTCATTCTGAAGCTCGCTCTCTGCCTCTTCGCCCGCGGCAATACACTCCTGCGCTTGTCCATCTTCAACTTCGTTCATTGTCTTTCTCCTTGTCAAAATGTCACACGCCGAATGCGGGTGCTGGTTGTTACAGCACTTAATGACGAACGACCACCTAACGTTACTTTGAAGGGGCGGGCCTCACTCGGATGTAACGTTCGTGGAGGAGTGGGCATAACTACGGAACACACTCTTCAGACAAGTGCACCAGATCCTGTGGAGGTATGAGAATTATGGCTCGGGCTTTAATAGTGGGAATCGATAAATACGACAACCTTCGACCCCTTACTGGCTGTGTCGATGATGCATATGCAATGCGTGAGGCACTCGAAACGCACGAAAACGGTGATGCAAACTATAGCTGTTTTCTCTTAACGAGCCGCGGAGCATCCCCCATCACGCGGAAACTACTGCGGCGAAAATGGTCCGAACTATTTGATAATTACGAAGGAGATATCCTCTTCTACTTCTCAGGACATGGACATCCAACGGACGTCGGCGGGTTCATCGTTACCCAGGACGCTGAACCAGGCGACCCGGGCCTCAGCATGAACGATCTTCTTACCCTGGCGAATAACTCGCGCGCCAAATCGGTGGTAATGATTCTCGATTGTTGCTTCGCGGGGATGCTGGGAAATCCAGGCGTGCTTCAGGGCGGAAGACGAGTCGAAAGCGTCGCTCTACTGCGTGAGGGGCTTACGATTCTCGCAGCTTCTCGCCCCGAGCAAACCGCCGAAATCGCATATGGACGCAGCGTCTTTACAAGCCTCTTGCTCGCCGCCCTGCACGGAGGCGCAGCCGATGTGCGCGGCAACGTTTCTGTCGCCTCAGTGTACGCATACGCAGACCAGGCATTAGGGGAGTGGGATCAGCGAGCAGTCTATAAAACCCATGCCTATAACCTTCCTCCACTTAGAAGATGCGCACCCAGTGTTCCCGATTCTATTCTGCGGTGGTTACCCAAGACGTTTCCTAACGTCAATGACTGGTTCAAGATGGATCCCAGCTACGAGCATACCGATCCGAGCGCGATCCCAGAACACGTCGAAATCTTCAACAAATTCAAATTGCTACGCAACGCAAGGCTGTTAACGACTGAAGAGGGAAAGGATCTCTATTACATCGCGCTGGAATCAAAGACCATCAGCCTGACGCCGCTTGGTCAGTTTTATTGGCACCTGGCTAAAGAAAAGAATCTGCGCTGAACCAACCGTTCGACGGTCGTGTCCGCCGTGTCAAAGGAGCCTTATGGAAGACCCAACCAATTTCCTTGAGCCGTTACCCAACGATTTTCAACTCGCAACTCAAAAACTCCAGACTGATCCGCAACCTGCTACTCAGGAGCTGTTACGCGACGATCTTCGATTCGCAACTCAAGAGCCTCAGACTGATCTGCAACTTGTAACTCCAGGGCCGCCACCCACCCTGGCGCTTCCCGACATGGAAGATTTGCCTGACGACGAAGACGAGCCGGAAGTCGCCCTGCTGCTGGGAGCGGAGGAAGATCTGCACGAGCGAAGAGTGATATTCATAAGCCACCGACAGATCGCCGGTCCGGATCAGTCGATTGCAAATCTGATCGAGGAGGAACTGCTTACTGAGGAACTGGAAAACGACTTTGAAGTGTATTTGGACACCGAAACGGCAGGCGGTGGGCGTTGGAGGGAAAATCTTCAAGACGCAATGGACAGAGCGGACTTCGTCATTGCGTTGATATCGGAGAACTCGAATCGCAACGACGCTGATTGGATAGCATTCGAGCTTGCGCTTGCGCACAAACGCTTCCAACGGTTTCGAAGGCCAACGATAATTCCCGTTCACCTGGACACGATTGAGGAGTACGTGACCGGCATCGGCGCGGCTCTCAGCGGCGAGCAGCACATTATTTACAACGGTGATAATGCCAACCTCATCGCTGAACTTCGACGCGCAATCGTGGGCGGCCGCAAACCTCCTGCAAACGTCGACAGATTAGAGCGTTACGCCATCGGTGATTGGCGTACGAAGATCGTTCGAGCATCACTGCTCGGTGCAAAACTCGCCGAAACAAACACACTGCTCGAACAGGAGAAACTCATCTGGATTAAAGGCGATGCCAGCGCGCGAAATTACCTCGCGCTCTCACTCGCGATCAAACAGCAAACAGACGCCGTTAAGAATGAAGCGGAACCGCATACAACCCGTAGAATCTATGAAGTTCCCAAGACTCAACGCTGGTCCAAAGTCTATAACTCATTGATCAGTGATTCGATAATCATATTCAACGACGTAGTTCCCGGTATTCTGTTTGACGAAGAGGCCCAAAGCAACGAATTGAGCCGGCTGGAATCACTCGTAGGGCGAAATAACACCATCATAGTCACGGTATCTAACGATTCATATCTGGAAATCCTTCAGGAGATGCGTAAGCGTTCGTTTACGCGGCGCGCAACGGTCGAAGTCACCCATCAGTTTTTCAACAGAGACGACAAGCTGAGTATTTTCGACAAGCTGCTCGATTTTGCCAGCGAGGCGCTGGAAATCAATGAGCAACAACACGCCTGGGCCGGCGGGAGCGAAGTTCGGCAAAGCCTCAATTCAATCATTGAAAACTGGTCACCGGCCGACATTGAACGCTTCGTCACCTTGGATCTGAGACAAGCCGAAAAACCCGCTGACGTTCTAAAACTGATACAACGCAACGCTGATCTCGACAACGAAATCCATTCCTGGTTTGTGTCGCTGGACGACTCCACCAGGTGCTTTGTGATGGTGCTCTCCCTGTTCTCTGACCTGCGCCAGGAGGAGCTGTGGGTCAAATACAAAGAAGTCGTGGAAAGACTTCGGATTTTGAATGCTGATCTTTCAATGTGGCCACTCGGAATCTGTCGTGAACGAGCCAGTAGATACGTCGTCGCCGAAGGCCCTCTTGACTTCACTGAAGAACGCGTCGCCGACACAATCTATCGTGAAATCGCGAAGAACTATCGAGAGTACTTCATCGAACTCCTGCCGCTATTGGAGGCCTGGTCAGTTCCGGAAGGACGGAACGGCTCGAGGGAGAACGCTATTTCCGTCACGCGAAGGCGCCAGGCGGTCCAGACCGAGCAACTAAGGGCTGCCACTGCTCATATGGTCGGCAAGATTGGCCAATATGGACTGGCTGACGTAACGAGGCTGGTCGAGCTATGGGCCACAGATCCGATAATGCAGGTGCGCGACGCCGCGGCACAGTGTCTGGGACAGGCGGCGAGCCAAAGTTTCGGGACCAAGCAGGTCTTTACCATTCTGGATAACTGGACCAAAAACCGTTCCAACGGAGACGACGCACTCAGGCGAGCATGGTCAGCGGCTTCAGCTCTCGGCACTATCGCAACCTCAAATTCTGATAAGCCGATCGCCACAGAGGCGTTACGCCGGCTGGACAAGCTGGCCCGCGATTCACGTACGAGCATCAGGTTCTTCGTTTCGATTCCGCTCAAGCGTGCAGTGCGCAAGGTAGAGCTCACGGAGGAGATAGAAAACCTTCTCGCACTGGTCGTCCAGGATGATTCAGCTAAGACCAAAATCAATGTTGCTGAGGCTCTGAATGAGGCACGTGTCTTCAATGAACCAGCCGCACTGGCAGTGATCAACAGATGGTTGTCTTCAGACGACAAGAACCAGCGTTGGGCCGCGGCCGGCTGCGTAATAGTCTGGAATGTCTGGCATCAACGCACCGAAGAGACATATGAAGAAATCATCCGGTTGGTCCGTCACGATGCCGAAATAGTGGCGAGCGCCTTCGTCGAAATCGTCAACCACAAGCGTCACAAGAAAAAAGCGCTGTCGCTGTTCCGCAATGTCGTCCTCAGACTGCCGAATGACGCCAGAAGAGACCTGGTCTCAGGACTGGCTAAGATTCCTTTCGGACTGCTCGATCAACGGTTACTAATCCGCCTCAAGGCTGCGACTCAGCCGGCTCTGCCAACTCTGGCGGCCGACGTGCGCACTCAGCGGTGGTACGAGCTGATGGAAACTCCTAACCAGCTCATCGCCGACCTGCTCGACGAACTCGAGAACCAACAGTTGACGACGGAGGTCTACATCGCACTGGCTACGCTGCTGCAAATCGAAGGGTACGGTTCGCGCGCCAAACTTGTAGCCGCGCTGGCGGACTCGTTTGCCGAAAACCGAGCCGGCCTGGATCGAGTGCTGCGAAAGCTGAAGCAACTCGCTTCGTCAACGTTTGAATCGCTGGTAGCTGAAGTCCGGAGCGGGATTTTTGAGCGCCTGTTTCACGATCCAGCGAAGTTCGTCGCGACTGTTACTGCTTACCTGCGTTCTGCTCCCACGGCAGAGGAAACCGCTCGCGGTTTGGATCGTTTGGCGGAGCCGGGGCCCGATGGCTCCATGGATGAGTTATTACAGGCGTTAGCCGCGGGTTATGCGCTGGACCCCGCACCGGTCAAAACACTCTTCAAGCTTTTTAGAGCAACATCCACGCGTCGTTTACGACATATCCCGTTCGAATTCAACGTCAGGCTGGTTGACGGGCTACTTTCAGATCCCGCGGAGCTTCTCGCATATGTAGTCACTGCGATGGGTGAACCGGACGAGTTCGAAGAGTTTGTCTACGTCCTCACGGAGGTCGGAACACCCGGGCCCCGAGGCAAACGCAAAATGCTCGTAGCTGCTTTGGCTGAGGCACGAGCGATAAATCCCGCACCAGTTGATCAACTCCTGCTGCATCGAACGGTGGTAGCCCAACCGAGCCTCGCTGGTCTCAATCTGGAAGTGAGAGTTGCGTCCACACTGCAAAATGTCTTCGTGCCGAATATTTTCCGAAAACTCTTCACGCCTCGTCGCTGACGAACGCGAACATTCCAGTAGTTAGAAAAATTTTGCCGTAACGCTTACGCGGTTCCCGGCATTCTGATTGAACGAACCATTAAGGAGTTGAGGAAGCGTAACCAGTTATGACCGGAATGATGTTGATTCTTCTTTGCCTCGTGTTGCTGATCATCATTGTCCTGCTTTTTGTCGCCGCTGTAGCGCCGGACAAGTCTCGGAGTTCGCGACTGAACACGGGCATCAGCCGCACGCCGGTTTCGACGCCGAGAATAGAAGATTCGCAAGATGAATCACTCTTTCACCCCAGGCGACCAAATGCGTTGGAGCAAAGAGGACCAGTCTCGACGGATATGTTTCTTCCAACCGGGCCTCGAGGGGATGTAAGACCAACACAACAAGGGACTCTGGGATCGCGACCGGGGCACAGGGTCAATTCATTCGCAAACCTGTTTGGTAACGGGCACAAATATGAACGCGTGGAAGTAACGCCTCCAACTCGACCCACTTCGTCCACAAGTCCCCTGTTCAAAGGCGGCGAGTCCGCGATCAACTGGGACGCACGTTGCCGATTGTTTGGAGATACGCTTCGGGTTTGTTCATGCGCGGACTGCAAAGCACTGAGGAAGACCCATGGAGTCTAGTAACCAATTATTTTCGCGGGAACGATTAACAGGTTACGAGCCTGAGCTCTTGGCGGGAAGCGTTGTGCTCGTAACCGGAGCGGGCGCCCTGGGCCAGAACGTCGTCTACGATCTGGCGCTCGCCGGCGTTGGTGAGATTCGAATTGTGGACCAGGACTACTTCGAACCGCACAACAGGACTCGAAGTCCGCTCTTCCCATCGCCCGAAGAGCAGGAGCAATACGGTTCCGCCAAAGCTCCGACTGTAGCGCGGAAACTAAAACCCCTCATGACCGCCGCCGGCGCCAGCGTGCGTCACGCGCACTCGTGGATAGAAGCTCTCGGTGATGGCGCGTTCAAGAATGTGTCTGCCGTCCTGGCGTGCGTGGACAAACCAAGCGCGCGTGCTTACCTTGCTGATAAAGCTCGTCTGCATGGAATCGGTTTCATTGAAGCCGGCTTCGATGGAGCAGATATCTCCCTATCGTGCTTTCCAGCGGTGCGCGGAGAAGAAGCCGGCACAACTCCGTGCTGGCGATGTTCCCACCAGGAGATTGAAGGTGAAGGCACCGTCTTCTCGTGCCTTGCATATGCAAGAAATATCGCTGCTGCCGGCTTCGTTCCCGCTATTCAAAACGCCGCCGCGACGTTAGCGGGTCTTCAGGCAGAAGCGGCGATTCTTTCCCTACATGAGGCAATGCCGTTGCCGCTAAAGTTCCGCGCAATGGATTTGAACATCAGGTCCGGACAGTCTCGCATAATTACGCTGTTGAGAGATCCCGATTGCCCCGGAGTTCATCGACACCTTGATACGGCGCCAACCAAACTCACGGCGTCGGCAAACGACACCGTCTCACAACTGCTGCATGAGTTGAATGATTTCTTCGGAGCGCCGGCGCGAATCGAACTCAATCCCGGACTGGTATGGAGCGCCGCGTGTACGAACTGCACCGAAATCGCGGAAGTCCGTAAGCGCGTGTGGGAATGGGCGGCGAATAGCCGGTGCGAACAGTGTGACGGTCCATTTGCCCGCACGGCCAGGAACGGCGCCGGCAGCCCGATAATTCACTATTACCTCGACTCAGAGTCGAACGAACAAATTCTAAACAGGACGTGCGCTGAAATCGGTTTTCCGCCGCTTGCGTTTGTCGAAGCGTCGGCGGAGAACGGGCCTATTCAGCTCTTTGAAATGGCCGGGTCAGTCGAAAATCTTTTCCAGTCAGGAGAAACACTATGAACAACAACAATATGGTGAATGTTACGTTCACTCATCCACGCGAAAACTCAAGAACCTTCGGCGCCGAAGTCAGTTTGCAATGCACCGCGCAGTTAGCGGTTCAAGGCCTGATGCAGGGCAATCAAGACGGGGCGTTTCTCGACACTCCGCCTGCCGGGCGACCCTATGAGCTTGTCTTGAAACGTACCAGCGCAATGATTCCGCCGAACATGACCTTTGCTCAAGCGGGAGTCATTGATCACGATGTGATTGAAATCCGACAAGCCGGACAAGGAGCTTTCCAGCAATGAAACTATCGCCAGAACAACTTCAGTCGCGTTTGAAAATGGATTATCAGGTGGTGATGAGAATGAAGACCCCACTCATCAATGTCACCGCCTATCGCAACGCTGACGATCTCGAAAAACGACAAAACCCAATCATGTCGGAGGATCAGGGTCATTTGGCGACTCACTACATCGCGGACTATCGCATAAAAACCCTCGCCGGTCCTGACGACTTCATGGAGAAGACATCCGTCAGTTTCGACTTGCTCGCCAATGGCAATTACCCATTCTCATGGCCCGGTTGCTTTGTAATCTCAAGCCGATTGCCCTGGACGCCTCACTTCCGACAAAACACCCCCATCTGCATTGATCACGACATGTGGAAAGACTCACGCGGGAAGATGCTATTCGGTGAGTTAGTCGTGCACGTTGCCAAATTGCTGAACTTCGACGAAATCCCCCGCAGTGAAAACTACGGCGGCTATACTCCGGCCGCAGCCGCGTATTGGCGCACAAAACTCAAGAAACAACCAATCACTCCTAACTTGCCTTATCCCCCATTACCGCCTCTGGTGGATGAGTTGACTCTCTTCTCAGCTTCGCGTGGACCGTCGTCAGATATGTTCAGTCCGAAAAGTCAATCGATCGGGGGAATGTTTCAACCGAAACAATCAAACACGCAAAGCGATGGTGGTGGTTTTGACCAAAGCATGTTCAAGGCAAAGTAACGAGACAAAATACATTTGACAAGGACAGCTCCTATGGAAGAGTTCTTCAGACCAAAAGAGAAAAACGCATACGCCTCACTGCCGTTTATCACACGTCCGCAGCAAGATGAGACCTTCATTTCCTTCGCTTCCGAAAGCGATGCATTTGAAGTCTTTCTTCACCGGAACGTCCAGGAGGTAATCAGGCATGAGGCTCATGAGGCCGCTCCAAATGAGACTATCGGCCTGCTTGCCGGCCGCGTCGTACGTGACGAACGAGGCCCTTACACACTGGTCCTGGCGGCTGCGGGAGCGCGCCCTGATGAAGTCGAGGCGACACCAAGTCATGTTCGCATATCCGCCAACGGCCAGGCACAGGTGCGCGGCAGGTTGGAGAGTTCCGCACATGGACTGGACATCATCGGCTGGTATCACTCACACCCACGGTTTCCGGCGCGGTTCAGCCCGGTAGATATCACCGAGCAATCGACGTGGAGAGATCCTAATCACGTAGGGATCGTGATCAGTGGCGTGGATCGAAATGAGCCGCTTGGGGTGTATCGTGGTCCTAAAGCCAATCTCTTGATTCCTAAGAGCTCGTTACAGGCTTTGATCAGACCCAAACAGAGTTCGGAGATGTTCGCTGTTGTTCCGCAGCAGAGGCCAGGCAGCCAGAATGCTAGCGTCGAGCCGGCTGTTGTAAACACGACTCCGGCACCAGCCCATATCGCGGAACCAATTCCGGACTCAACCACGTCTGAAACCACGACTGTCCGGGCCAGCAAAATAATGGCTTTCATCTACTTCGCAGTGGGGCTCGGTTTGTTGACCATGCTGCTTGAAATAGTTTGGCTCGATCGCCGTCTCGACAAGATGGAGGCCCGGCTGACGAGCTCGAGATCCGGTCGAGAACAAACAAGCGCACCTCCTCAACCCTCACCCTCACTGCTGACTGCGGCGCCACCGAATGCCTCGAACCAGCAAGACGTTCCCCCTATCAAACTGGAGACCGGCGCCAAACCGCTCCCAGCACAATCCCCAACGCCGAAGCGACGCTTGACGCCCAAGAAGCTGACGCCCAAGAAGAAAGACACGGGCACAGCCGGCGTCAAAAACACGCCGGCTGAAAAGCAAGACCAGTGAACTTAGCCGTATAGGAGATCGAAAATGCAAGAAGAACAAACCAATCGCCTGCCGTGGATCAAGAAATTTTTTCTGGTGTGTTCAGGATGTGATCTGGAGATCCTGACTCGACCGGAGTGCCGCGTCGAAGTGAACAAGTATGTCGGCATCGGTGCGACGATCTTCTCGACGGCCCTGCTCGCAACTCTGTCAGGCGGATATGCGCTGTTTACGGTTTTTCACTCCGTTCCGATGGCGATTGGCTTTGGCTTGGTGTGGGGCTGTATCATTTTCAATCTAGATAGGTATATCGTCTCGACTATCAGGAAGAACAGCACTCCCGAACTTACCTTCAGGGAACAGATCCAGTGGAGATTGAGGGAGTTCGGGCACTTTGCTCCTCGTCTGCTGTTGGCTGTGTTCATTTCCATTGTCATTACCCGACCTATCGAGCTGAGGTTGTTTCAATCAGAGATCAATAAGGCGCTCGACACCCAAACCAGCGCCGACCTTGGCCGCTTGAGAGAACAAAGCACCGCGGAGTTTCCCGACATCGCAAGATTAACTACGGAGAATGAGAACCTGCGAACCGAAATCAACAATAAGAAGACTCAAGTCGATGGTTTGTATGAGTTGGCGATTGCTGAGGGTATGGGTGAGCAGCGCGGCAATACAACAGGGCGCTCAGGAAAGGGGCCGTTTTACAGAGAACGACTGGAAGCCTACGAGCGCGAGCAACGCGTGTTTGTGGACCTTAAGAAGACCAATGAAGATCGGATTGCCGCTAACGATATCGTCATCGCAGACCTGCGGCGTCAACAAATTGAACGAGAGCGCGGACGTGTGCCTACCGTGCGGGAAAATGGGTTGATCGCTCGTCTTACGACTCTCAGTGACCTGGCAGAGGCGCATTCCTCCGTCAGGTTGACGAGTTGGTTTCTGATGGTCCTTTTCATACTGCTCGAAACGGCGCCCATTTTCGTCAAGATCCTTTCTGAGCGCGGACCGTACGACGAGATCTATGAAACGTTAGAACACGACGTCTGGGTCAGGGAGCAAAAAAAAAGACTGGAAATCAACACAGAGCTTGAGACTGACCTGGCGCTCGTGGACCGAATACGTGCGGAAACGTTAGCGGCAAAGTTGGAACTCAGCAGAAGGACTATGGACAAAATCGATGGTTTCGCAGGCCCGCAACTGGCTGAGGCGCAGGCCAGGATCTCAAAATCACTCGTGGAAGAGTGGCTGAAAACACACCTGGATACACAACAAAACAAATCCAGGTCATCGACGTTCGGATCAAATGGTAACGCTCGCCAACATGCACCGGATCCTGAACCGCACACTGCAACTCCAATCTGACCTGGCAACCAGAAAGAAGTAGTTTGGATGATGCGTTTAACACCCCCGTGCAGCTACGAGCGGCACTGCGCTCCTCACGTTTACGAACGGAACGCTGATCGCGTCATACATGCAGCGGCGTCGAAGGTTACTGGCGCCGCTGCATTCTCATTGAATTCTCGCAGTGGTGACGTATGCGCGTCGAAGTAATAAACGTCAACAAGTTTGCACGTGTGCGGCGGACCTTCAGACCCGGGTGGCGTAGCTTCATCATTCTGATTTTCCTGCTTGTAGTGTTTTTCTGGTGGGCAATGTTCAATGGGCTTCCGCATGTCAACCAGATCGCTCAAAACGAACATCTCCAGCTACAGCTACTTGTGATTGGAATCGTGCTACTTCCTATCCTGGGAATCGCATGCTTTACGAAGAAGGGCTTTGCCCGCTTCACCTTCGCCGTCATTGCTTGCTTCAGCCTGCCTGAACTTGACCTCGCAATACTCTGACGGCGCTTGTTATTTTTTTGGCGTGTAGGAGTACCGCGGGTGACGGTTCTTTCGCAGATCCTGCAACATAATTGGCAAAGCGCACTTTAACAATTGCTCAGGAGCTTGTTAGTCGCTTGTTAGATCCCCGCGAACGAACTGAGACACGCATACAGCCGAGACTTCTCAAAGTTGTTCGGGTTAATTCTCATATCCCGCGAGTTCCATTTGTGCCAGGTACAAGGATTTTCGTGAACACTGAGGATTAATCCATATAAGCAGGCTTGAGGCGCTTCTCTATTTCCTTACGTAGTTCTCCAGTTGGCATGTCAACGCCCGCCGCGATAACTCGTTGCATGACTCTTTCCACGGCGGCCTTGAAGTCTTGGTGAGCTTTTACCTGTGGAGGTGGAAGGTCCTTAAGACCAAAAACCTTCGTTAAGTGCTTGGCCGCCTCAAGAGAGCTGTAACCTTCGATTTCATGCTGCAGCCCCATTATCGGAGAGCCGTCTCTATCGAATCCGGCTACTATCTGTCGAACCTTAATCTTCTTAATCGAATGGGAGATCCCGAGACGCTTCGCTCGTTGCAGTAAGGGAACGTCGGGCAACACGTCCGCTAAGGTCGAAACGCATATGTTGGACCAGCGTACCGATAATCTCGTTTGTATCTAGTGCGGCAGCGTTCGCAATTCGCCTGAAACGTTCGCGCATATCCCGAGTCTTTATGATCTGATAAATTCGACCCTGCACGGTTGTCTCTGAATAACCAGCATCGAGTGCGGCGCGGCGCACGTCTTTACCTGCCAAAACACCCTTTACAAGCCTGTCACGTTGGTCTGAGTGAAGTTTGCCGAGTTTTCTTTGGCTTACCGATTTCAAGGAGTGTCTAGAACAAGGAGTGCGGTTCTTACAGGGGAGGCCAGTCTTCGTTTTTCGACTGTCACACAATTTTGTTTGGACGGCTAACATAGTTCTGGTTTCGAGTCGCTACCCGCGATAAATGGAACGACCGAAGATTCTTATTGACATCTGCGGTTGTGGCCAAATTGTGGCCGCAGAAAACCGATACCGTCCGTTACGTTGGTCCAACGATCTGTAACGAAACGGGAAACTCCCAAAATCCTCGCTGGCTGCAACCTGCTTAATTGTTAATGATTAGCAAAACGGTAGCCTGAGGACTGCCAGTCATGCGCTCTCCCAGCTGAGCTACGGCCCCAATGCGTGCGGGAAGTCGTTCGTAAACGACCGATGCAGACCAGCCTAGCGTTTTGCATTGAGTCAAGCAACGGCGTGATTCTGAGTATTTAACTGAACTCTCCGTGAATCACAGTCGCAGCCGATCGTGATTCCCACATAAGACATAACTGGCCCAGTAAACGGGATTAGTTGTGTCAATCCCAGCAACGTTTTCCAGCGGTCTCAGTTGGCCGTTACGATGCTTGATCTTCAAGCAATCAAGCTGTGTGAGTTTGAGAGCCTCGTCTCGCGCATGCGTGCCAAGATAATCACAGAAGCGCACCGCAAAAGCTGTCGCGAATCGGTCGTCGATGGCCCACAGACAGGCCAGCACGCTTTCGACGCCTCCGCGGCGAAACGTTTCCGGAAGTCCGATGATCAATCGACCCGGAAGAATAAAATTGTCCGCCGACGAGCATGAGGACAAAGTGACGTGTCGCACGCCAGTCAGGTCCATTTCGGACAGCTCGCGCAAACTAAGAATCTCAACCTGATGCGAGTCAGTAACCAGAACCAGGCCAGACGCATCAGGCTGGTCGGCGCGGAAGACTCCGTGACAGGCGATATGAAGCAGCGATGAACTGTTGAAATGCCTGAGTAATGACGACTTCGTCGCCGCCTCATCCATCAGAAGCTGATAGGGCAGATTGCGCTCTTTACACCACTTTTCTAACTCTTGGATCTCCCGTGCGACGCCAGGCAGTTTTGGAAACTCGCACGCTCCCGACGATATGCCGACAAAAAGCGCTTTGCTTCCGATGTGAGACTTATTCGCAGGCGGCCGGTTGACGAATCCAACATCCGTGCTGATGTCGAATCGTTCACCTAAATAACTTCCTTCGTGATTAATCGCCGCAAAAGGGAATCCGACCAGGGCCTCATGCGGAATAATCGTGAGCGCGCGAACTCGTGGTGAGAATCCGTCTATTAGATCCGGAATCTTCAAGTGACGCGCTAATGTGGCGGCAATGCTCGTCGCATCTTCTTCAGACCGGTGAACGGCGGCGTCCATCGACAAAGGCTCGAGATTGCGTTGAGCCGTAACCAGCGTGTCGAGATATTCATCGTTAATTAGATCGTCATTAGCAATGCCGGGCGGCGTTTGCGCCCCACGTCCGGTGGAACTATTAACCAAAACGTGCCATTTCCGCACGAGCTCTCTTATTTCGATGCGACTCACTTCCGCGACTTGAAAGTCGAGCTTCATCCGTCTCGCGCGAATAATCAGAACTCGATCAGGCAGTACCAGAAACGACAGAGTGATCCGATCTCCGGGGTGGCTCCATAACAGTTTCAGAAGCGAAGGTTCCGCCGCTTCAGTTTGTCCGTGATCCTGCTGACTGTCTCGACTCAGCGAGTCTTTGTATCGTTCGATGTATCGTTGGAGATGGTAAATGCGCTTCATTAATGACCAGCGCAATCGCGGTCGTCGAAACCAGGGCTTCGTGTCGATGGTCTTTCTCAACTCTTCGAGCTGATTGATCTCACCGGCAATGAACTCCTCTTCAGCGGTCCATTTGTTCAACAGGTAAACCGCCTGGTACGCCGGCGGAAGTGACGCAGTCATCGTTGCGAGCACACGCTGATTGTTCGCAGCAAGTTCTTGATACTGGCCCATCGGAACGCCAAGTCGCAGCCAACACCAACCTAGTATTCTCTGTGCCTGCCACAAATCAGGACCCAATCCGAGTTCCCGTAACACCGGCAAACTGTCTCGCAACAGTCGTTCAGCACGGGTGAAGTCATGCGTATAGTAAGCGAGCGTGCCTTCAAGCACCTGCAATCGAATGAGGACAAGTGCGGAGTCTGACAATCCAAATGACTCGATCAAGTGATCGCAAATGACGGAGGCCATTTCGAGATTCCCTGCGCCTAACTGCCAAAAGAACTCAAGGGTGCGATCCTCAAATCGAGACAGGAAGCTTTTATCCTCAGCGGTTTCCGATAACTCCAATTGAACCACCGGCGGTTCGGTATCTATTTCGCGCCTGTTTTTTGATTGAGTGACTGCGGCGCGTCCTTCAAACGAAGCGCTGCGTTTTCGCGCAACAGCTAACTGTCGCTCGGCGCGCGCTAATGCGTCGCTATCGTTAAGCGTTTTGGCTCGCGACACGATCGAGCTCAGTAAGTGCTGCGCGGCGCTGATGAAGTTCAGAAAAATCAGCACCTGCGAGAGGTTCAACATCGCGATGAGTTCCGCCCTCGCGAATGTTTTGTCTTTGCAGGCGGCGAGAACCTCTGAATACTGTAAAAGTGCCGCGCCGAAATCGCCCTGGAGCATTTTTAACTTGCCGCGGAGTTCCGCCGCTCTGACATACGATCCGGGCCGCCGGTGCTTATCGATCAGAGGTGTCAAGCGATCAAGGTGCGCTTCAGCACTCGCTAAGTCTCCTTGTTCAAGGAACGCGCTCGCGATGTTTAGTCGCAAGTGAACTTCCACCTGTCGGGCCAGATCTGGTGCATCCTGTCCCGTGAACTCCAGTCCTCGATTCAGCAGCAATAACGCCTGGTTATATTGGCCCAGCGAGGTGAGCAACCAACCCAGAACCAGATAGAGTTGGGAGAAAATCACCATCCGATCGCGAGGCGTGGTTCGATCCCAGCAACAGGAATTTTCCCACTTTCGGAGTCCTTCGTTTGTATCCGGCACCGACTCGACGTCGCCGATACGACGACTTATCGTTTTCAGTAACTCCATTACGTGCGGGAGTTGACCGAAGCAGGGAGCGAGATGGATGCGTTTGACAGTAATGAAATCGGCACTGAAAAAGTTCAGTGCGGATTCGAGGGTGGACGCCATGCCCGCCAGCAAATTGTCCGCGCCTTTGTAATGGCCGAAGAGTATGGCAAGTTCCGCCGCCCGTTCGGTAATGACGAGATCCGCGGCAGTCAGATCTGACGAAGCTTCACCGTTGAGCGCGGACAATCGCTGCGTCAGGATGATCAGGTACTGATCCAGAGCTTGAGAAAAGTTTCCGGCTCGCCGCGCTTTCTCGGCCTGCCTGACGTAAAACTCGAGCTCGTCCAACGATGACGGGGCGCTCAATGCAACTCCTCAGTTGCGACGATCTACAACGAGGTAAATGTCGCTACAGCGGTTCTCACGGTTTCGCTCATCCCGATCGTTTTGATCGTCCTGACACGGAGCTCGCATCATGACGCGAACTGGAACGTTGAGGTTATATCGGGTCGTAGTTTTCCGAGCCGCCGACAACATCATGCCGGTATCGCCTACATAGATCTCCGTGGGCCTGTAGTTGCCGGGACCGCCCGGTGGAAGTTTGATCACATCAGCGAACTCACCTGAAATAACCTCGTTCAAGGAACCCTGAAAATTACTCTGCCAATCGAGATTTCTGAGGTGACCGCTATCCTGAATATAAAAGGTTCCGGAGTCGATGTCGGCCGCGGACACCTTTGATCCCTGAAGATTGGGAATCTTCACTCGGCTTCCAAGAGCGCCGCCGGCGTCTACGAGTTCGATTATCGGATCGCCCGGACCACTGCTCGTTCGCAAACGCAAATTAATCTCGTTAAAGAAGAGTTGACGCGGACCAGGTTGCAGCGGCGCTAAGTGTTCGCTAAGAGCGATCGCCGCGGATTGCATCTGTCCGGACCGAATCTGAGCGACTCCTCTGCGCATCACGAGTTCCGGTCGCTCACCATAAATCTTGATAAGGATGTCGAGTTGCTCTTCGACCGAGCCAAAACTTTTACTCGCGAGTAACGCGTCGCTCTGCTGCAATCCTTCCCGCAGATTACTTTCGAGAGCAGCCTTGAATTTTGAAGGCGACTCCGTGAGCTGCTTGCTTAAACCGGCGTAGTCTCTATTCACAAAATCACGCGTGAGAGCACTTTCATAAGACGTGGCTTCCGTCAGACGCAAGACACCTTCACGTTGCATTAGCGCAACGTCGCTCCTTGCAACCGCTCGTTGCAACCCGCCAGGATTCTTTTGAAACGTTTCCGGAAGATCGCGGTACCTTACTAAGACGGACTTGGATCCCGGGTCAAACACCGCGTTGATCCTCTGTTCGCCGTTGAGGAGGGTGATCGGCTTTCCGGACGGCGGGGGAGCGTTATCCAAAATCTTCAACAGACTTGACCCGGATTGAGCGCCTTCAGTGCTGACAGCGACATAACCTTCGCCGAGTTCAGCTCCGACGCCAGCGTCATCCACCCAGGCCAGCTTTACCGGCTTGGTTGAGGCATCCAGGCCGCCAAATGTCGCGGTCCATGTCTCGTCTATAGGACCAGCGCTCTTTTCGACCATAACGCGGGTCCACTTTTCGGAACCGCTTAATTTGATCAGATAGCCTTTTCCATTCCCCAAACTGATTGCCGACTCGATGGACGAATCCGTAGCGAGAAGCTTCTCGGGCGTTGTGCTGGTGCTAAGCTTCCGCGCCAACGTTTGGCCGAGATCCAGCTCGCGACCCCGCCAGCCGATCGTAATGGCGTTGCCCGTTCGACTGACTGAGAGATTTCCGATTGCCGTCTCGCCGTACTTTGTGGCAACACTCAATCCCGTACGCTCGGTGGCAAGTACAGACTGAAAATCCCCTGTTGCCAGTCTGCCGTAATTCGTACGCAGCGCTGCTTCAGGTTTGGGAATGGATTTTACGGAGACGCGATTGGGCGCGAGAGACTGGAACTTATACGACGCGCCCTCAACCATCTCGAGCGCGCTTTCGGTTGACCTAATTGGGGAGTAATTGATCCCTGAACGCTGTGCAAGTGAGGCGACCTTTGATTCCGCTGACAGGAACGTTCGTTCGCCAAACAACGCTTTGTTGCTGAGTGATACGCCGCCACTCAACTGCCACTTTGCGTCTTGCTCACCGACGCTCGCAAACTTTACCGATTCAAGTAACGGCAATGCTTCAGTGGATACACACTTGGTATCAGCGGGCAAAAACATCTTGTCGCTCCATTTGTTGAAGCGCAAATTCGGCTGCTGCTTTACCCACTCCGGAAAACGATAACTCCGATTAACCATGGAAGAGTTATCGAGAAAACCAAGTCGACTTCCTTGTGAGGCATTGTTGAGCCAGGTAATAACCAGGCTCCATTTCATAATCTGGTTCAGTCGCTCGTACTCAGGCTCATACTGCGCGACTTCCTCGTAATGGTCGTCCCACCAGTTGATAAACGAGGCAATGCCGACATCCGCCTCAACCTCATTCTTGGAGCCGACCGTAGAGCTGGACTTGGCAAATATCTTGGTGGCGCGTCTGGCGAAGACGAGGCTCTTGCCATTCTCAATCGAGGCGTAACCCCTCGTGTCCGGACCAAACCACAATCTCGCCCAGGGCGTCTTCTCGAGCTCTTCTTTAAACACGGGCGAGATTGTGGTCCGATGCAGCTCCAGTTCCGATTTGAAATCCTGGATCTCCCGCGGAATACTCTGCTGGTAATCGAAATCCCAAAGCTTGGCGACGAGGTCGGTATAGAACAGAATCATGCCGACCTCGGTTCCCTGCAAGTCGCCGTCATAGCGAGCCTTCTGAAGACCATACTTCTGCGCAATGTACGGTTCTAAAGTCCTGAGGCCCGTCGCTTCCGGATAGATCGTTCGCTGCTCTTCGATCCACCTGAACAGCGGTTCAATGTCGCAGTCGTCTAACCCCTTGCGAACCTCTTCCGGTCGAACGAAACCGTACGAATCCGCCCCAAAATCCGTGAACGGATCGAACAGTGGCACGAGAGTACCGTTAAAGAACTGTTTCACTTTGTCGAACCGATAGCCGGGATCGAGAGAAAAACCGCTGCCTTCACGGGCTCCTGTTAGTTTGCTTTCGGACTGCCAGATGGCGGCGACGTCTTCCACGCTGATTCCACGATAAGCACGGCCGAGCAGTTTTCGTCCGCCCAACTTGAGCGTTTCGCCATCCACTTTCGCAAACACCAGATCGTCAACCTGCTGCATGAACTGCTTGAGTTCGTCGAGACTCTTGATCTGGCTTTCGTAATATCCGTACTCGGGCGTGAACAGCGTTTTGCCGTCAATCGTCTCGCGGCGCGTGATCTCACCGGAAGAGATGTTTCTGTTTTCGTCTGCATTCAACTGGTAATCAAAAACCAGAATTGACGACGGCGCGGCACCGGTATTCTTGCGATGCTCGTCAGCTACATGGGCCAACTGATCGAGACGTTCTTTACTATTGCCGGCAGGAACGAGCGCTACCACTTGCCCGTCACCGATGAAGCGCGAGCGTATCTCGCCATACTCGAAGTTGCCGACCTGATGCATGTAGCCTGTGCGCGTCGCCGGCAGGTCATAGAGCATTTCGCCGAGCTCTTTGACTGATTTGCCGGATTCAGAGAGCACCGCATACAACAGCCAGTCGCGCGTCTGGTCCAGCCGTTCGCGTGGGCTCCTGTCCGCCAATGCCTCACTATTGACGTCGAAATTGATTAGACGCGGCTGGTTGATTGGAAAGGCTACAAACGCAGGGTTGGCACTTGCACTTGCAGTCTCGACAGCGCGAAAAAGATAAAAGCAGATTACGACCGATAATAGGACCAGCAGAATGCTGCCAAGGCTTAACAATCTTTTCATAATCCACCTCCACTGCCATTTGCAACCAGTTGCTGATATCGCTCAACGCGCGTAGTTATTTCAGGAGTTCCTTCTCCGGGTTGCCGCGCCACCCACATCACCAGCGCTTCGCTGTAACGTTTCACGACTTCCGCGTCGCGATCGTCGGCCAACATCACCAGCGGGTGCGATAGAAATGCTTCCGCTCCGTCGATCACTTGCAAGTAGTTCCCATTCGTCTCACCTTGAAGGATGCTTTGATACGAAGCTGTGCGAACACTTCGCGCGCGGAGATCGACGAGGAAAACTACGCCCGCGACAAGAAAAATGACGACCGCCGCAGCTACCTGGAGCTTTAAACGCCGTTCCCGTTTGCTGAGTAACCAGGTTCGGAAAGGCAGCGCTGTTTCTTTTTGTTTTCGCGATCTTGAAGCTGGTTCCAGGAAAACCGCCTCAACCTCCGGCTTTCGTTCGTCAGGAGAACGCTTCACCAGTTTCTTTCTGAGAAAGTCGCAGACCTCGGTTGCTTGAATTTCCGACAGGTCTCGATCGCCCCTGGCCCAGGTTTGCCATGACTGGGCAATCTCCCTGGCGTTCGCGGGCCGGCTGGCAAATATGGAGCTAACGGCGTCCAACAATTTGCAGGCTCGCTCAGGCCAACGATCGGATGGTTTCGGTAATCCTATTCGGCGCCACAGATTGAGAGCTTCGGCCAGGCGAGCAGATTCAAACACTACTCTGGCTTCGTCTGAAGCTTTGTATTCCTCGACCAGACTGAATCCGGATCGGGCGAGGTCGCGCAAATATGGTCCAGTACCTTGATAACGAGGACCAGGCGGCGGGCTGCCATTCGCCCTTTCCTTAATGTCGTTCATCGTGGTGGTGAGTTGGGCCAGGAGCGCGGCATATTCTTTATTCGTGGGATTTGTGGTAACGGATTGCTGCGCGGCGAGGAGCGCATAAGAAATCTCACCGATATCGTTTAGTTGTACGGCTGAATCGTAATGAAGAGCAGCGAGTCGCTTGTAAAGAGATCGATCCTGAGGATACGCCGGTATCAGTTGCTTCAGATCGCGTACGGCAGCAAGCGTGTTGTGAACACCTGTTCGGCCGCTGTTGTTTGCCTTGACGTGATGATTGATTCTTTGAGAGAGGTTTGCGTTCGAGATGCGATCTTCGTAGACAACGGGATTCGGAGCGTAGTTAAGCAACAGCTTGCAAAGATCGCGCACCTGCTGCCACCGTTCCGCCGTCTCGAGCAGTACCAACCTGGCTTCACTTGCCGCACGGATTAGCTGAAATTTCTCGTCTTTGCCCAGTCCGCTCCAGTCCAGAAGCTGAAGCACAAAATAAAAGTGTTTCCACGCACGGTGATTGAGATCTAACTCGGCGGCGTTTCTCACGTAGCCGTTAAAGAATGCCGCGTGTGTGTCAATCAGCAGCTCATCGACGAAGCGGGAGCGGAGTTCTGTCGGATCGCTTAACGTTTCCAGTTGCCGTTGCTCGTTCGACAACGATTGAGCCAACGACGACCAGACGTCCTGCCGATCAGTGAAGTTCAATTCAGTGTAGAGCTCTTCCCAGAAGAAGTCCGCTCGTTGAACTTCCCCCGCCAGTTCCGATTCAAACGCCGACCGGTGCGTAAACAACGCATGAGTCAGAAAGTCGCGCCCGTTTCGCCGGCGTCGAAAATGTTTGCTCAACGTCAAGGGAGTCGGGCAGGCGACCAGTGTTCGCGCCATGCTCTGATCGGGGTTGAGTTTGGAACGGTCGTTCTCCGGTTTGTACAGCGCTGGCGTTATCGGAGGAAAAACTCTCTCAGTGGTGACGGAACGCGATATGAGTGGTTGCATCTCTTACCTCTATTCATAGAAAGCCTTTGCAACCTTATGACGTTCGCTACAAAAACATTTCGGGATGAAATGATTTGTGGCTTAAGCACATTAACGATCGGGAAGCCCAGGGAACAACGGTTCACCGAGTACAGTTCGCTATCACGATTGCGCACTGCGCTTACCATCAATCTCAAACATCTTTACGAGGAGTGTGAAAGCCATGTCTTATCCGGACAACAAGGAATCGACGAATAGCAGCAACTTGCGCGCTGGCGGTGATGTAGTAACCAAAAGTGCAAGCCAGAGCGGCGAGAAGGAAAGCGGCGGGAAGAGAGCGGGCGGCGATGTAGTGACTAAGGGGCCAAGCCAGTCGGCCGAAGATCTCAACAGCGGCAAACGAGCCGGCGGTGACGTAGTTACCAAGGGCGCGTCTCAGTCGTCGAAATAACCTCTTCCATCATGACAAACGCCACAAAGGAACCTCACCTGCCTCACCCCTCTGCGTACTCTGCGTCTCTCGGCGTCTCTCAGCGATCTCTGCGTTAGACTCTTGTTCAACGCAGACTACGCGGAGAAACGCCGAGTACGCCAGACGAGTAGATCGCCCAGATAGCCGACACATAATTGCGCTCAACTCGTGCTTGTGTTAGATCCTTAGGCCGGAGCGCACTCGATCCTGCCGCCGGCGTAGTTAGCCGTACTGACACACACGAAGTAAGCCCCCGCATGTTCAGATCTAAAGCCAGTTCTAAGCCCAGAATGTCAGTTGAAATCGGCTCCTACCGTTGCTGCCGATTAACCTTTGCGTGTGTCTTATTAAGCCTGGTCCTGGCCGCTCTAGCTCCGTCTAACCAGGTCGCCCAAAACCCCGCAGGCACTTCCAAACCGACCTCAGAGTCATTCGAACTAAGACCAGGCGCCATTATCGAACGACAGCTTGTGAAAGCGACTCAGCGGACGTTTCGTATGAATGTCGCCGAAAACCAGTTTGTTAGTCTCTTGCTGAACAAAGGCGACCTTCAGATCTCTGCCAAACTTCTCGATTCACAAGGACAGCCCGTCTTTGAAACGATCAGCAAGTCGTTCGAACCTGTCCGCGTCGCCTTCATCTCTCAACGTTCAGGGCCATACGAATTGCTCGTTAGCTCACTCGAGGCAGATGAAGAACTACGAGGGTTTCAATTGACCGTCGAATCGGTGGAAGTGGCCAACGAACACAACAAGGGAATCGCGGCAGCTGTGTTGGCGAGCGCCGAAGCCGGCGTTCTAAAGCTGAAATGGGAAGAGCAGGCACTAAGGACGGCGCTCAAGAAATACGAAGAGGCAGCCAGTCTGTGGCAATCTGCCCGGCTTCCACATGAAACGGCGCTGACGTTCGAAAACATGGGCGCCATTCACGTCACGCTTAGTGAGTATCAGAAAGCAATCGATCGCTACCTTGAAGCCAGCAGAAAAAGCAGGGCTTCCGGGGATCGCGCCGGCGCCATGCGACAACGCGCGGAAGCAAGTCTCGTTTACACCACGTTGGGTAAGAACCCCGAGGCGCTCGAAAATTCATCCCAGGCCCTCGAGTTCTTCTCACGATCCAAATCGGCGAATCCTGAACACTGGTGTCGGGAGGCGCTTGCGTTGAACAGCGCCGGTGAAGCTTATTACTCCCTCGGGAAACTGCGTTTATCGATCGATTACTTCAATCGTGCTCTGGCTGCTTCAACGACCGCCGGAGATCGAAGAGGTCAGGCACGCGCGTATTTGAATCTCGGGTACAGTCATCTCGATTCCGGAAATATTGTCGAGGCCCGAAAGTACTTCGACGACGCATTGCGTCTATACCGAATGATCGGAGACCTGCGCGGCGAAGCACTCACGCTGACCGCGAGTGGCTCCGCCTATTCCCTGATAGGAGAAAAACAGAAAGCACTCGATCTTCATAAGACAGCGAAGAGTTTCTTTCGCACGGTCGGCGATCATCAGAGTGAGGCCGTCGCTCTCAACAGCATCGGAGAAGCTTACGAGGATTTGAACGAGCTGCTGACCGCTGGGGACAACTATAGTCAGGCTTTGGAGATCTATCAGAGACTTGGCAACCGAGATTTTGAAGCAGTTACAAAGTATTACCTTGGCAGAGTCAATAAGTCATTGGGAAAAAAGGAAGAAGCGCGTCGGTATCTTCAACAAAGCCTCCAATTGGCCCGACAGCTGGAACAAGAACGCGTGGCTGCCTACGCGGTTTACGCGCTGAGCACGCTGTCCGGCGCGCAAGGCCATGAGACCGTCATTCAACTTCGTCGTGGATTGCAGCTCTATAAGGAAATCGGAGACCGCCGCGGTCAGACGAACACCCTGAACGCCATCGGTCAGATTTACCTGTCGCGCGGCGAACCCAAACAGGCGTTGCGATCTTTTCAACAAGCACTGCCGCTGAGCAGAAAAGCCGCCGATCGACACGCCGAAACCGACACGCTCTACAACATCGCGCGAGCGACGAGTGACGCGGGCGATCCTCGCGACGCCCTCGTCGTGCTCGAGAAGTCCATCAAAATCATCGAAGACCTGCGTTCGCAGGTGGTGAGCCCGGAACTGCGCGCTTCCTACTTTGCATCGGTAAGCAATCATTGGGAACTCTATATCGACTTGCTGATGAAGGCACATTGGGCGAACCCGGATCAGGAGTTTGCGGCCCTTGCGTTTCAAGCAAGCGAGAACGCTCGTGCTCGCGCGCTGATTGAAATGCTTACCGAGATCGGTACCGCTATCCGCCAAGGTGTTGACCCGAACCTCCTCGAAGAAGAACGCAAGCTCCAGCAACAATTGGCAGCCAAAGCCGCTTACCAGACGCGCCTGTTGACCAGCGAAGTCAACGCCGATGAGATTGCCAGGGCTCACAAGGAGATTCGCCAGTTAGCGACCGCTTACCAGGAAATAGAGACGCAGATCCGACAGCAAAGTCCGGAATTTGCGAATCTCGTTCAACCTCAACCTCTGAAGCTCGACCAGATTCAAGCCGAACTGCAAGACTCGGATCTCTTACTTGAATTCTCACTCGGACAGGAAAGAAGTTACTTGTGGGTTGTCAGCAGCACTTCAGTAACGCCGTACCAGTTGCCGGCCAGAGCTGAAATAGAAACAGCCGTAGCTGAGCTCTACGAACTGTTGACAACCAGACAGAATCTTAACGAGCAGGCCCTCGATCGTTTTCAGGAGAACGCTGCGGGAGCGGATGCTTTGTATTGGCAAAAAGCGTCGCTTCTAAGCGAAAAACTAATCGGTCCGATAATTTCTCAGCTTGGAACAAAAAGATTACTGATCGTCTCCGATGGCGCGTTGCAGTATTTACCGTTTGAAGCGTTGCCTGTGCCGAAGAGTGATCAGCAATTACCTGTTCCGCTGGTGGTTAATCACGAGATTGTGAATCTCCCTTCTGCTTCGGTGTTGGCAACTCTTCGCCGGACGGAGCGTCGTTCACAACAGGCGCAACGATTGATCGCAATTGTCGCCGATCCGGTTTTTGAAAAGGACGATCCACGATTAACTCAATACCACCAGCGGGCGTTGAGCGATGCCGGCAATGTCAGTCCAACCATCGGTCGTTTGCCGGCCACGCGGAAAGAGGCGGAAGCAATACTGGCGGTAACACCCAACGGAACCGGAAAACTATCGATGGATTTTGACGCATGTCGCACAACTGTGATGAATGGCGAACTCAAGGACTACCACGTCCTGCACTTTGCAACACATGGAATTATCGACACGTCCCATCCGGAACTGTCCGGAGTAATGCTGTCGATGTTCAACCGCGATGGAAAGAATGAAAATGGACTTCTGCAAATCCACGATATTTACAATCTCAACTTACCCAACACGGAATTGGTAGTTCTGAGTGCCTGTAAAACGGCCCTCGGAAAAGAGGTGAGGAAAGAAGGGCTGGTCGGACTCACGAGAGGATTCATGTATGCCGGCGCCAAGAGCGTCGTGGCGAGTTTGTGGAAGGTTGACGATCGCGCCACGGCAGACCTGATGAAACAATTCTATTCCGGCATGTTTGAGGAAAACCTGCCGCCCGCAGCCGCTCTGCGAAAAGCGAAAATCGCAATGCTGGGCGAGGAACGTTGGCGTTCACCTTATTTCTGGGCAGCCTTCACTATCCAGGGTGAATACAAGAACCAGATTCTGATCCCGGCCCGATCACACGCCCGAAGTCGGAACGCAATTCTTTTGATTGCAGGCGTGATGGCGGCATCGTTCATCACTATTCTTGTCTCTCTAAAACTCCGCCGTACCGGCTAACACCTTCGCAGCTTTGATCTCGATCTCTACCTGATGCGCGCTCCACTCCAGATCAGGACCGGCTAATACTTCAACTTGTCGAGTGATCGCTTCTTCAGAAGCCATCGTCGCGTAAAGATCCTGCAACGCAGTGCCACTTCGTTTGGCGGCAACTTCCATAGCCGGAAGTTCAAGCCAGCGAAAACTAGTGGTTTCCTTCGTCGCGAGCACCTTGATCATGTCAATTCCTTCTGAATACCCTTCGGGCAATCTCACTCTCATCGGCAATTTAAATTCCTGGCCGGGATCGAGCGACTCGAAAGCAGCCGCGCGGGATGGGTAGATCTGGCTGATACCCCAGTCAGGCTGAATATCCAGGACCGTGAAGTTAAGGACCAGGTCGGAATTGTTTCGCACGCGCAGCAGTGCTACTTCGCCTTCTTCAACGCTTAGAATGCCGTTACGCGAATCGCCAGAAGGACCCGTAAGTTCAACTAACACTTTGTCTGCGAAAGATGTAAAGCCATCGTTCTGAAGTGCCCTGACATGATCGTACCGGGCAAGATGGACCAGCCGTTTTATGAGGCCGACTGAGTCAGCCGCGGCAATGGGGATCGCCGGCGTAAGGTCCTCGATCTCCAGCCCATTCGCGTGGCAGATGACAAACCGTCCATCGCGCACCGTCACCAGATAATCGGCCCATTCGCCTTCACCAACCATTTCCAGAAACCCATTCGACGCAGTGACAACGACTTCTTTGATCCGATCGATCGTTTCCAGATAGTCGATCAAACCAACAAGGCGTACTTTTCGCCGCAGTCGTCGTCGTCCAACGTCAAACAGGACGGCCTGACAACCAGGCTCGATCACTGCGCCCTCGACTAAGTTCAAGATGCTTGCCGTTGAGCTTGCGGCTCCTGCGTCCACTACTTTAACCGTCGCCATCCGCGTTTCCGATTGCGTAAAGTCTTTCTGATCCAAGCCAAAGACACTGAATCGTGCGCCACGCTCGACACCATGAGCCTGTCCCGCATTGAGAACTATGCGATCGGAGCCCAGGTTCTCGATCACGGTGACGCCGCTTTGTGAATGTACTTCCTCCCGGCCAAAAACGATGCGATTTCCTTCGCCCTGAAGTTGAGGAGTTTGATCCGGAAACTGTGCGCGCACTCGCGCGAGCACGCGATCGTGCAACATCTTATATGTCGATCCGGGCCGCAACTGTTTGAGCGAATCAAGCCACCAATACGTCAGCGCGCCATTTTTCTCGTTTCCCTCAAACGGGTACTCATTCGCGTACTCGGACGTGCGACACGCGGCCAGTAAGACGTAACCTCGTGGTTCAAGCCACCAGCCACTTTCAGGTTTCACTGAGCGCTGCGATCCATTGTGGTCAAAGGACGCAGCCCACGTGTCGACAAGCTGCTGCGGTGATCCAACTAAGCTTTCCAACGGCCGTGGCGTGTCGTCGATTACAGACACACCGCGCACTGTAGTTTCCTTTTCCGCGTGGTCGAAAAGGCGCGCGCGCGTCGCTCCACCTGCGTGACAGGAATCCAACACCAGCGTGAGGAAACACTTCTTATCAACTAAACGCTGCAACAGGTAGTGCAGCTCCGTGTCGCGCAGATAACGTCCTTCGGAATCACCGAGATCCATCGGGACCAGTACTTCATCAAGTCCCTCAGCGCCCTTGATTTCGTGAAATGCGGGAGTGGTCGGACATCGTCCTCCGTGTCCCGAATAATGAATGTAAACCTGATCGCCGCTTTCGATCATCGACGCCAGTTTCCCAAACGCAGCGACGATGTTCGCATAAGTGGGCCATTGTTCCGGCGGCTCAGCCGGCTGTTCCCCATCGCTGTGCGAAGACGTAAGCTTAATCAAATGCTCATCTGAAACTCCGACTACATTGCGCAGAAATTGCTCAACCTTCGTTATATCCTGAACGCAACCCCCCAGGCTTTTGTAGTAAAGACCGTTTGGCAACTTGTTTGGAAGGTAATAGTTGACTCCAACCAACAATGCATAGGTGTTCATCGCCGATTTTCTCCTGCGAAGGTTTCTATGCCTATATGGGAAAAAGGCCGAGAGTATTTCAGCTTGAGTTATTGAGGCGGTAGTAGGCGGAAATTGAAGTCGCCGATGTCTTCAACCTGACCATCGGACTTTGAGACTCGAATCACGAGCGAATAGTCATTCGGAGTGAGTATGTGCGCCGGTAACTGGAGTGGCAGGACTCCGTTTTGCGGCCGTGCTCTGGTCTCGAAATCCACCACATGCTTTCCTTCAACGGTACGCAATTCAACTCGATAAGAGGGATACTCATCCCGAGCCATTGGGACGTTGAACCGCACGGCGTTGATGCCGGGCGTGAGTGTAAACTTAGGCAAGATGTTTTCGTCGCGAAGAGTAACTGGCGGAAAAGTCACGGCCAAAACGGAGTCGTTCGTGCGGGCAAGATTTTCGGGCGCATTCAGTTGCGCCAGTTCTTCCCGAAGACCTGCAGTGCCCCTCTTGAGCAAAGCCTGGAGAATAAGTCCGCTGCTGACGACGACTATCACGACGCAGGCGGCGACAGACGCAAATTGCAGCCGCGGGTTGGCTGAATTGAACAGTTTGGCTAAACGCTGCCAGAGCGACTGAGTTGGTTGAACCGGCCGCCGCCTGCCGGCAGCCTTCCTTAAGGCTCGAGTGGCTCTTAACTGTTTCTCCTGGCGCGGCGTGGAAAGGTAATGATTCCGAAACTTCGCCTGCTCTTCTTCCGATAACGCTCCATCAACGTACGCTTCCAGCAATTCACTTTCAGCCATTAATACGTCCGTCCGATATTCACTATCGGACATGAAACGCTCTTCGAGGCTCTGCCGATCCTCTTCGTCCAGGTCGCCCAGCAGAAAGTTCCTGATCGCCTGCTGCTCTTTTTGTTCCAAATCCTTCATGACTGCCGCCTGTGAGATCGTCCCCCGATGACGATGAATTTAGCCACAGATTCGTTTCATCCGGTCTTCAAGCACTTTTCGACGCAGGCTTGCAGCGTGCTGCGAATGCGAAAGGTCTTGATTCTAAGACCGTTGGCGGTAACTCCCGCCGACTCAGCTAACTTCTTACGATGTGCGATCTTAGGTTGCCCCGGTTCATAATAAAGCAGAATGAGATCGCGGTCAGCGGGCGACAAATGGCTTAAACACTCGTCAAGACAATCGAGGTCCTGCTGATCCTCAGTCGACGGGTTTTCCTGTTTTGCAAGATCGGCCGATTCGGTGGAAACGAACTTCACCCGCTGCTGTTGCTTGTAGACCTCAAAAAACAACCTCTTGGCCACCGCATAGAAATACCGCGCCGGATCCCCCTGATAGTCTTTCGAGACCTCGATCACCTTAGCTGCAACTCTACCTATGGTTTCGTCGGCTAGTTCGTCAGCGTTCTTGAAACCACGCCAATTAAAGATGTTAATAAGGCTGGCCCTAATCTCCTCATACTTGGCCCCAGCTCGCTCAGGATCTGGATCAAGCCAACGCAGTAAATCACGGAAGTTATCTTCCCAGTCTTTTGCCATCGGTGGTCCAGAACCATAGCCGCGAAGGCGACGTGTAGCCTTCAAGATTCAGCGGAGGTCAGGTATTAAGAAAGGGTGCGAGATTTCAGTCAAGCCGCTTAATGAGTTTCTACAGTTTGTATTTCAACGTGATACTGCCACAAAACGTCGAGAACCCGCAAAACTCCGCGGCGACCCGTGTGCGGCTCACGTGACCTCCAGAAAAATTGGTCAGACATTCATGATTCCGTTTGCTCAATTAAAATATGAACCTCGAAGTATCCCAAAACGTTTTCACCGCATCATAGGCGTCGTCGTTAGATTTTGTAACCTCGCACTCAGTTCAACCCTTAAAGGAGATCTTCTCAATGAGAGACAAGACAGAATCACACGCCAACGAAACCTCCGAACCAAGCCGCCCGTTCTTCGCTCGTTTTCTCGAAGGCCAGGACAATTCAAAAGACGCATTCATGACCCTCAAGTATCCGTCTGATCGCGATGAGATCGATCAGCGAATTGAGTACACGGACCACAAATAGCACAGCTCTAACTAACAGGTGCGGCCCTCGCATCGACATACGCGCGGGCCGTGCCTTCAATCTCTCCGACGGATGACACCAGCATCGCGCGACGTCGTTCTACTGCTCACACATAGCGGCGACTTCTACACCATCGATCTCGTCACACAAGCTCTCGCCAGCCGCGGCGTTCGTCCTGTTCGCTTCAACACCGATCTGTTTCCGTCAGAAGTCAAACTCGCGGCGCGCGCCGGCGACGATCGCGCAACACAACTCGTCACCGAAACAGGCGAACACGTTTCAACGGCGGAAGTGCGCGCGGTCTGGGCGCGAAAACTCTGGTCGCCACGCATGTCAGACGATCTTGACGAACGTTATCGCTCGATGTGCATCGGCGAGTCGGTCGCGGCGCTTGAAGGTTTTCTCGACGCACTTCACGACTCGCACTGGATAAATAATCTCGAGCGACAACGCGACGCAGAAAACAAACAACGACAACTGCGACTCGCCGCGCGCGCCGGTCTGCGCGTCCCTCGTACTCTCGTCACAAACGACGCATCCGCAGCTCGACAATTCTTCGCAGAGACTGAAGGCGAAACTGTCGCGAAACTTCTTCGCCCGCTCGAAGTCAGCATGGACGGCGGCAACCCTTTTGTCTACACGAATCGCGTTCGCGAAGAAGACCTGGACCAGGCTGAGTCGCTTCGTCATTGTCCGATGGTGTTTCAAGAGTTGATTCCGAAGGCTTACGAACTGCGCGTTGCTTACGTCGCCGGAGAAACCTTCGCAGGCGCGCTCAACGCGAGCGGCACGTCGCGCGGGCATACAGACTGGCGACGCGCCGCACCTGACGAGTGTCGTTGGCAGAAGGCCCAATTGCCGACGGAAGTCGCGCGTGGTCTGCGAGCATTGATGTCGGATCTCGGTCTCGTCTTTGGCGCCGTCGATTTGATCTGCACGCCTTCGGACGAACACGTGTTTCTCGAAGTCAATCCCGGCGGCGAATGGGGCATGTTGGAACGCGATCTCGGACTCCCGATTTCAGGAGCGATCGCCGCGGCGCTAGTCGAAGATAAAACTCATGTCGATTCTGATCATCACACACAGCGACGATAACGAAAGCATCACGCGCGTGGCCGAACACATCGCGCGCAAGGGCGGCCACACGATCCGCTTCAACACGGATCTCTATCCGACTGATGTGCGTCTCACGAGTTACTACGGTCGGGCGGGCGAGGAACGTCTAACACTTACAAATGACGAAGGCGAGTTTGATCTGCGCGAGGTCACAGCCGTTTGGCATCGTCGTTTGAGCTTCGGCGCGCATCTTCCCGCCGGACTCGACAAGCAATTGCGGCATGCGTCACTCGGCGAAGCAAGCGCCGCCGCTCACGGTATGCTCGCCAGTCTCAAAGCGTTCCGCATGGACCACTTGCATCACATCCGTCATGCGGAGAACAAGCAGCTCCAACTACAGATCGCGCGCGAACTCGGTCTCGACATACCGCGAACTCTTACAACAAACGACCCACGCGCTGTTCATACATTCGCGGAAACTTGCGAAGGCGGAATGGTGACGAAGATGCTCTCGTCGTTCGCGATTTATGAAGAAGGAAAGGAACTCGTCGTCTTTACGAATCCCGTGAAGCCCGAAGACCTTGAAGATCTTTCGGGCCTGAGTCTCTGCCCCGCCACGTTTCAGGAACTGCTGCCGAAGTCGCTCGAGATTCGTGCGACGGTCGTGGGCCAGCGCGTGATGTCCGCGGCCGTTGACTCACAAGTCTCGCAACGCGCAGTCCACGACTGGCGCCGTGATGGCATCAACATGCTACAGGACTGGCAGCCTTACCAACTCCCAAGCGAGATCGAACGGAAACTCCTGCGCCTGATGGACCACTTCTCTTTAAACTACGGCGCGATCGACATCATTCTCACACCCGATAACCACCACGTCTTTCTCGAGCTCAATCCGTCAGGCGAATTCTTCTGGCTCGAGCGCAGCCCCGGTCTGCCTATCTCTGAAGCAATCGCAGACGTTCTTACTCAATCACGATAAAAGCTTTGTTGCTCGTCTTGCCGCGAAAGGTCACGCTCATGAGCGCGTTGCCTATCGCAAGTCCATCGGGCAGCTTGACTGTGACCTGAGTCAAACAGTCAAACCCCGGTACCTGTCCAACAAATTCAACCGGTAGATTGTGTACGCCGCCCGAGTGTTCCGCCTGGACCGTGACTGCGGCCGATGTCTCGCCTGGGCCAAGTGTCAAGTTCGTCGCGAATAGAATGACCCGAGTGCGGTGATCCGGGTTGAAGTTGGAACCGTTAACTACAGAAAACGGATCGCGCTTGAATGTCACCGAGTCGAATGCGATCGCGTGATTCGTGCCGGCCTCGACCTGCAACACCGGTTCGTCAGGTGGAACGGTCAGATAACGCGCCAGCATGAATGCGCCGGTTCCGGAGTTCACACCATTCCCGGCAGCGACAACTTTACCGTCAGGCTGAAGCAGCAACTCTTCAGCGTGATCTTCAACCCCGAGGCTCGTGCGAGCACTTCCTCCACCAGCGAAGGTGGTGTCAATCGTGCCGTTTGTGTTCAGACGCGTGACCAGGAAGTCGGTCTCAGGTAACTGAGAAATGTCGCCGGCGATCAGTATTTTCCCGCTCGCTTCAATGACCACGGACGTGGCCCGATTCGATCCGGCAACAGGCTGAACTATTCCGTTAGCGCCGGAACCGAAGTTATTGTCTGTCGTGCCGTCGGCATTCAAACGCGCGACGACGGTGTTGGGACCACCCTGGCCAGCACGAAAACCGGCCACGACGATCTTGCCATCCGATTGAAGTACAACGTCTGAATCTTCCTCAGTTCCAATACCAAAGTTGAAGAGGATCTTGCCGTCGCCACTGAAGTCCTGGTCCAGGTCGCCATTCGGATGAAACCTCGCGATGGCCCACGACTCTTCCGCAACGCCGACGACGACGATTTTCTGATCCGGCTGAATCGTGATGGCGCGCGCTATGCCGATTGCAGTTGTGGTTGGACCCATTTTCGGCCTGACCGTGCCGCCATTCCCAAACGTGCCGTCGAGCGAGCCGTTCGTATTCAACCGAGCAAGCAGGAAAGAATTGTCGAGGAAGACTTCGCCCGCAACGAGGATCTTTCCATCGGGAAGCACAACGATGTCGTAGACGCTGCTCTCCGATGGGAAGTTAACGACGACAAGCCCGGGCGTTTGGTGAATACCTGCGTCTCGAACCTCACGGACAATTCGCGGCCGAGAGTCGCGCGCTCGTCGAGAAGATCAAGAAAGCGACTGCTAAGAATTGAGTCAACGGTAAAGCTTGCCGTCGAAGCGCAGGGTCTTGCGTGAGAGTGTGCGGCCGTTGTCGTCGATCTTTCCGTTGGCGTCGTCGACGTAAACGATAAAACTCTTAGCCAGCAACTTGCCGCGGATGAGTTTCAACGGCTCCGTCGCCGGCGTGTCACCCAGGAGCATCGCAGATGATATTTGGTTAGATGGACCGTGTTCACCCTTGAAGAGATTTCGCGGAACGATTCGATTGCTGCGCGTGTCGATCGCGAAGTAGTAGTTGGTGAGCGACGGATTCAAACCCCCGGACCAGGTTGCGATTTCGATTATGTCTTCGTTGTTGAGCTTCGCGAAGGCGATGTTGAGAGGTTGATCAGCACGCGAGAAGAAACCGTCCAGCGCCTGTGTGACTGTCACCTGGTTGCCATGGCGATAGAGCAGGAACCCGTTCGAACCGCCGTACTCAGTTTGATAACAAGGATCGCGAACCATCACGAGCCGCACTCGATCGTTCCCGAACCAAAACGAATACTCTCCCTCTAAGAAATTCTGTTTCTTATCCGATGTGAGATCCGCCGTCCACCATGCAGCGTTGTTGAAAGTGGCGAGCTCTTTGGAGAGTGTCTTGATCGCAGCGAGACGCGCGGGGAGGTTTAGAATCTTTTCGTCCCAATCGTTTGCCTGTTCACCGCAGGGATACGTCAACCGCTGGCCCATTGCTTGATCTGCGCTGAACACGAAGAAACAGAAAAGAAGCGCGAAAACGATAATTCCACGGACACCGAGAAACGCTGCGTACCTTTCGACGGCAGTCGCAATCGCGAATTTTTCGGATTTCTTCAGAGTTCTCAAAGGGTCGATTGTCACCGAGTTCTTTTTTACAGTGCTCTTCCACGTGCCGATGATTCGTCCGTTCACGGTAAACGTTGGGCCAATGGCGTCCCATTTATTAACTAGTGGTGCGGCCCCTGGATCGAGAACCAGCGTGCGGTTCTTGTAAGCGACGTTGTATTCGTCGAAGGCAGGCAGCAGATGGGCTTCCGGCGCCCGCGGTGGACCACCATCGCGTTTAGCAACAGAATTCCAGTAAACAACGTCGTCAATCAGCGTCTCTTCGAGTTCACGATCCAATAGCTGAATCCCTAATCGAGCTTCGTTCGTCATCAGCCCGGACCACCAGACAAAATCCTGCAACGACGCTGGTCCATGACTTCTGAAGTAGCGTCGCGTGAGCTCGGCCAATGCTTCTTCGCGGCTGAACTTCTTCCCCGCAGGCACGCGCTCTTCGAGAAGCGCGTACGTAAACTGTTTGCCTTTCAGCGGACCACTGCAAACAACGCCGTCCGTTTCCGCACGCAGCAGAATGTGCGCGAGCCGCACGTTATCGTCCGACGCCACGCCGGAACGATTCAACACCTCTTTCAGTTCCGGACGCGTCAGATGCTTTCCGTCGCGCAATGCTTTCGTTAACGCCGCGTGCGATCGCTTGAACACAGCCGCATCAAGCTCGAACGCGCGATACGCTCCACCACACTTCTGGTTCACTCGCTGGCCCGTCAACTCGAGCATCCAGCGAATATCCTCCGGAAGTACAAAGTGCCACGTCGGACGCAGCACGTGCGTGCGAACGATCTCGCCGCGGTTGAAAGCATCTTCGATAAGCGCACTCGTCGCGTTCTGCATTCGCAAACCAAGCGCCCATTTCGCGGCGTTGAAATCCTGCGACTGCACAGCGCCGAGCCAACGCACGACGTCGGCGGGTTTCTGAAATCGCGATGAAGCTAGTTTTTGATTGTGAAGTCGGTGCCCGACTATGGCGGATTTATTCATCGTTTTATCCGTGTTCCCGATGAGCGCTGCCTTCGCTGATGTTACGCACACAGGAAGACACGGATTAAAAAGGATCAGATTAGGACATCGCCCAAAGTCACTTCATCTTGCGGACCGCGGAGTAAAGGGCGAGAGCGGTGCCGCTAACAAACAGCAGTGCGCCACCAACGACGCGCGTGTAATTCGGAAGTTCACGCACTTCCGTCTCGGTGACGATCACTGCTGACCTGGGTTCGACGTAGAGCGCGCGGTAGGTGATTACGCCACCGGCCGTGGCGACCAGAATGCCGACGATCAATAAGATCGCTCTCAAATGGGGCGCTCCGAACTAAATTTTACCGTCCCTTAAACGCCGGCTTCCGCTTCTCGAGAAACGCGCTGACGCCTTCGTCTTTGTCTTCCGTCGAGAAACAGAGCGCAAACAGATCGACTTCACGGCGCAAGCCTTCGTCGAGGTTCGAACGTGAAGCGAGTTTCACTGCTTCTTTCGCGAGTTGCAAGGCAATCGGACTCTTCTCGGCGATACGTTGTGCGATTTCCATCGTCTTCTGTTGCAACTGGTCCGCCGGCACAACGTGATTCACCAATCCGATCGCGTACGCTGTTTTCGCGTCGATGATCTCACCACCAAGAATCAACTCCATCGCTTTTCCTTCACCGACGAGACGCGTCAGACGTTGCGTACCGCCGCCGCCGGGAATGATTCCGAGATTGATCTCAGGCTGACCAAACGACGCGTTCTCGCTCGCGATGCGAATGTCGCACGCCAGCGCGAGTTCGCAGCCGCCACCGAGACAATAGCCGTTGATCATCGCGATCACGGGCTTCGGAAACGTATCGATAGCCGTGAACAACGATCGGCTCATCATCACGTCGCGCTGCGTGATCGGCGTGCGTCCCGCAAACTCGGCGATGTCTGCACCGGCGATAAACGCCTTGTCACCAGCGCCCGTAAACACAACCGCGCCGACGGAAGAATCGTTGCGGAGTTCCTCCAACAGCGCCGCACCCTCCTCGCGCGTTTTGATGTTCAGTGCATTTCGTTTTTCGGGGCGATTGATCGTTATGATCGCGACGCGCTCACGTTTTTCGAGCACAAGCGTCTCGTAAGAATTCGACATTAAAAGCTCCTGGTTTAACGAGTTTTAGATAGACGAATCCTACGGGCTGAACGAGGGGCCAGTCAAACGGCGGTCCAGATTGGGCGGTGTCCTAATCTGACTGTAATCTTTTTTAATCCGTGTTCTTCCTGTGTGCGTAACGTCAGCTGAGGCAGCGCTCTATAGGGAACACGGATGAAAAAACGAATTTCAAATTAGGCCACTACCACCAGATTGAGGTCTGGTTACTTAGACGCTTCTTCGCGCTTCTTGACGTAGACGTCGCCGCGAGGCGTCATGTCCGCCTTCTGCGCCAGCGCATAAAGAAACGATTCGAGTAACTGTTTGTTTTCGAGTTTGAAGCTTGTGATACCGCTGACTTTCGAATCGGGATCGCTGTACTGGATCGTTAGATAACGGACTTTCGTTTTGATGAAACGTGCGGGCAGCGAATAGATCGTCGGGACCTGGCTCGCGACAGTTGCGACCGCCGGCTGAACCTTTTTCGTATCGGCGAATGCTGAAGTGATCGCTTCGTAAGGTATCGAGATCTCTTTCGGCGGTTTCTTGTCTTTGAAAAGCAGGCGATTGTTATCGTCGTCGAAGGTCAACGTGCCCTCCATCGTTTTGGTGTAACCAAAGACGCCGCCTTCGTATTTTGCCTTGACGGTTTTCGGCGCGGGCGCCGGGATGCTCATTTTGGACGGCTCGGACTCTATGGTTCGCGGCCGCTGCGCAAAGGCTCCGCTCAGCATGACGCCCAACAGCAAAAGAGTCAAAATGGTTCGCATGTCGATTCTCCTCTTATAAAGCCGCCGCCCACGACGGCACGCGATACATAATCCACCAAAGTAAAAGTTGCAGCACGAGCACGACCACGCCGACGATCGTGCTTACATAACAGACAAACCGTGCGTTGTCTGTACGGTCTGTCCGGCTTGTTTGGTCGGAACGATATGACCTGACGACGCCCAACGTGCCGACAACCACCGCGCCCGGACAAAACAGAATGCCGAGGTACGGAACTAAAGAATACGTCGCAAATGCACTAGCAGTGGCGCTTAGACTCTTCACTGATTTGTGCTTTGTTCGTAGTGCTTAGTGTTTTTAGCAAAGTACCAAGTACAAAACACCAAGCTCCCACTCTATTTGGCAAACGGCTTCACGCGCTCGATCGATTCTTTCAAATCCGCAGCCGATGGCTCGAGCGCAGCGCCACGTTGATAAGCGCCGAGGGCTTTCGTGTAATTCTTCGTCACTTCGTACGCGTAACCGAGTTCACGATAGACGTTGACGTCGTCGGGAGATTTCTTACTCGCAGTTTCCAGAGCAGCAATCGCTTTCGGGAAATTCGTCGCACGCGAATGGGCTACTCCGAGTAGGTAAAATGTCACGCCGGTTGCATCCGGCGCCGCAGTCGCGCGTTCGAGCGCTGACGCCGCGCGTGCGTACTGCTTCGCGCCGATCAGCGCCTGGCCAAAAAGTGTGACGGCTTCGGGATCGGTGCGCAGTTTGATCAACCCTTCACCTGCACGAACCGCGTTCAGATAATCGGCATCCGCTTTCTCCTGATCGCTGCTCGACGCCGCACGCCGCAGATAAGCTGAAGTCAACAACGTCCACGCGCCTGTAAGCCGCGCATCGTTGACGGTCGCTCGATTGAGCGAAGCGATCGCGCCGTCGAGATCGTTTTTCGAAAGCGCGATCTGGGCCAGGTAGAACAACGACAACGAATCTTTCGGATTGAGTTTCACGACCGAGTTGAAACTCTTTTCAGCATCCGCGACCTTGCCTGTCTTGTATTCGGAGATGCCGCGATAGTAGATCAACATCGCGTCAGGCTTGTCAGCGTTGCGTCCGGTTGCTGCAACCAGATACGGCAACGCTTCCTGGTATTTTTCCGACAACACGTACGCCTGTCCGAGCGCGCTCTCCGTGTTCGGATCTTCCTGTTTCGACTGCCGCTGTAACTGAACCGCCTTCTCGAGATCCTTCGTCGCTTCGGCGTACTGCTTCATATTCAACTCGGCAAAGCCGGCGATCTTCCACGCTTCGGGATCGTTGGGATAAGAGACCGTCAACGCTTTCGCTGCCTTCGCCGCCGCCGCAAACTGTTTCTGTTCGAGCAACAAATAAGCCTGCTTCGTATCAGCGGTTCCGCTAGTGGATGATCCGGTAGTGGATGACCCACCACCACCGGCGGTTAGTATCGGGTCCCCGACCGGCTTGACCGGCTGCACGTCCAACAACGAATCATTCGAACTCGGGCGCCGCGTGGAAGGCGTCGCGGCCGGTTCCGGACGAAGCAATGGATCGGACGCGGGTTTCTCAGCGGAGGCTGTCGTTTTTGTCGCCTGTTTCGTCGCGCGCCGGGGTCTCGTCGTCTGGGCCGAAACAACTGACGCGGCAAGCAGAAACGCAGCTCCGGCGGTCAAAAGTCGCGGAATAAAGGTAGATCTCGTCATAGTGGTCAGATTGTATTCGGGAGAGGATAGGTTTGAAAGCTCAGACCGTTTCCGTGAAGCTTCGGATGCGGTCAGAGGGTGAGGAGTTTGCCTAATTGGGTATTTTTCAACTCAGAACATCGCGCCGCACGAACTCGAAACAACCTACGACCGTCGCGACGATCCCACCGACGACGCCGATCACGATCGCCGACGTGAATCGGCCCTCGAGAAAGACGTTCATCGGCAGTAACCACGGATAGTACTTTCCGACCGCCGCACTCGCCGCAAACAGCGCGAAGAATGTTCCGCCGATACCCGCGCCGAGCGGAATCGGAAAGCCCGACCAGCGCACGCTGATCCACGTGTGAATGGCGATGATCAACCAGGAGGCCAGCCAAACGAATGCCGCGTTCTTCGCAATCGTGCCGTATGGCGCGGCGCCGGAGTTCGCGAGCTCAGGACGCAGGTACATTGACGCCCAACCGACGATGACGATCAAAGCCGCGAGGATAAAAGTGCTGATTAGTATCAACACCTGCGCGACGATGACTTTCGCGAAGTAGACGGAATAACGCGGCACGGGCAGCGCGAAGATGTGTTTCCACTGTCGATCGCTGTGCTCGATGCCGTTGAGCAGCGCCGTTTCCAAAGTGATCAGCAGCGGCAGCATGAACACGGCCCAGATCTGTAACGAGCTCGTCTGGATCGTTTTCCAGAGATCGAAATCCGGAGCAAACTTCTTCGTGCGCCACGCGATGAAGAATTGCAGCGTCGCCACGAAAAACGGCAACACAAAGATCACGCGAAACGCGAGTGTGCGTTTTAGTTTCAACAACTCCGCGTGCAGTGCTCGAAGCAACGACATTATGCGGCTCTCCTTCCGCTTGCTTCAGTGTTTGTCAGCGTCAGGAAAATGTCTTCGAGCGATGGTTGCGCGAGCGTGATGTGGAAGACGTCGAGGCGATGGTCCATGAGCAGCTTGTTAATGACGATCGCATCGTCGGACGTTTTGGCCGAAACGCTCAGCATCCCATCAACGCTGTGATGAACGTTCCAACCCGCTTTCGTAAGACACTCGACCGCGGCATCGATCTGCTTCACGCCAAGGATTAATTGCGTTTGTTGCCGCGTTTGTAATTCGGTGAGCGGGCCTTGAAACAGAAGCCGGCCTTCGTGAATTATGCCGATGTGGCTGGCGATCTGTTCGACTTCGCTGAGCAAATGACTCGAGAGAAAAACTGTGACGCCAAACTGGTCCGGCAAGCGACGAATCAAGTCGCGCATTTCGTGAATGCCCGCGGGATCGAGTCCGTTAGTTGGTTCGTCGAGTATGAGAAGTTCGGGTTTGTTCAGCAGCGCGAGTGCGAGACCAAGACGTTGACGCATTCCAAGCGAGTATTCGCGCACGCGGCGGTCAGCGTCTTTTGTGAGTTTGACGGTCTCGAGCGCGACGTCGATCAGGTTCCGATGCGCGCCGAGTAAACGTCGCGTGACTTCGAGATTTTCCCGACCATTGAGATGCGGATAAAGCGACGGCGATTCAACAAGCGCGCCCACGCGCCGCATCAACGACGCGCGATTGGCGCCGACGGCAACGCCGAACAAACGAACCTCACCGGCGTTCGGCCTGATGAGACCAAGCAACATGCGAATGGCCGTCGTCTTGCCGGCGCCGTTTGGACCAAGAAACCCGTAAACGCCCGCCGCCGGAACTGACAGGTCCAGATCGTCAACAGCGACTCGATCGCCGAAACGGCGCGTCAGTCCACGGGTTTCGATCAGTAAGTCCATCGTTGTCTCCCGTGGATAAACGTACGGAAATACGAACGATTAACATTTTGTGGCGCGCGTGGTGGTAAGTTGAAGAAAGGGAATCGGGAGTTCCAGCCGCTGGAAAGGATCTGAACGAGTGGGCTTACGAATGTTGAACGGCGGTGAGAAGAGTAGCGGAGGCCTATGAAAGAAACGGCCTCCGCCAACTCACCATCAAAAACTACCAGCCGATCGCTTGAACTTCAGTTTCTAGAAGTTCAGCTTCAGTCCAAACTGGAACTGCCGCGAGTCAAATGCTGCCGTCGAACGGCTGTAATAACGTCCGTTGCTCAGCCGCTGGTTGACGGCGCGAACGTCGTCGATGAACGGCGACGCAGCAGCTTCGTTGAAACGGTTGAACAGGTTGAAGCCTTCCGCGATCAACTCCAGTCGCAGATGCTCGCCAATCGGGATCATCTTCGCTACTCGCATGTCGAGTGACATGAAGTTATGCGTCGCACCGTAGTTGCGTGGCAGGCTGCCACTCGTAAACATCCCGTTCGTGATCAACCCCACGCAACCAGCCGTACCGGCCACGCAGAGCCTTCCATCGTCAAGCACCGTGGGACGGTCGGTTTGGTTCGACTGATCGTTGTTCGTGTCCTGGTTGCTCAGGATGTTGAACGGGCGACCGGACGAGATCTCGAAGATCGGAGCGATCGTGAAGTTTGACAGGAAACGGTTGAATCCGCTGCCCGAGTTCCAACTGCTCGGCGAAGCAATGACCGCGCTGAACACAAACCGGTGACGCTGATCGAAAAGCGAGTCGGCGCGTTCAGCGTCGAAGTTGCGATTATCCTGCGGCAGCAACAACGTTTGCAGGTCTGACGAATCGTCGATCGAATGCGACCACGTGTACGAAGCGAGGAACTGGAAGTTGTTCGAGAAACGCTTCTTCAGTTCGGCATTCAATGCGTTGTAGCTGGAATTGCCGTCTGAGCTCTGCGCGTTGATCGAGCCGAACGGCGACACTGTTCCCGGAGTTCGCAGCGTGCCGCCGAGCGCGCTGTTCAGCACCGCCGGAGTCACGAGACCGCCGGAAAGCGCCTGAGCGAGAAAATAGTTTGGCGCGCTCGGGCGGAAGAAGTTTGCGATACCCGCATTGATGACGCGGCTTCCCAGGTTCGAGAGAGGCGCGGCAATCATGCCGGGAATGATGATGGCGAACGTCTGGCCGTTGGTGCCAAACGCCGGGGCGCCGACTGGCGTCGTCATCGTGAAACACTGAAGCGGCACGCCGCCCGGACAAGGAGCGCCGGACGTTGGAATCGAAAACGCGATCGCTTCCGTCGTGCTCACCGGATTCCGACCCGACCAGCGAACGAAGTTCTGAATCTGTAACTCCGTTCGCGGCGCGTTGATATCGAGCGGATGCGGCAAGTGACGCGCGCCGACGTAGATGTAACTGCCGGAGAGCGTCATGTCTCTCGTGATTTCACGCTCGACGGTGAAGTTACCTTGAGTCGCATAGGCGTATTCAAAGTTCTTCTGCACGTGCAGCGTGAAGGGAAGGACTGGACCAAAGCCCGGGAACGTTTGATCGTTGAAGCGCTGGCGTCCGAATTGATACTGCGCGCCCGCGGCAACACCCGGCGTCACAACACCCGCGGGACAAACCGGCGTCACAGGTCCACCCGGCGGGCAAACAGTTCCCTGAAACACCTGGACCGCATTCAACAACGCTGTTTGCACCGGACTTCCCGGCGTCAGAATACCTTGTTGCTGTTGGACCGCGTCGGCGATGTCCGAGTTGAACGCGATCGCGAGCAGCGGGTGATCGTAAAAGAGTCCGAACGCCGCGCGAATCGCGGTCTTGCCGTCACTCCATGGATCCCATGCGACGGCGAGACGTGGCGCCCAGTTGTTCTTGTCGCGGGGGAATCCCTGTTGAACTCCCATCGCATCCTGCGCCTGAAGGACTTGTTCGGCAGTCAACGTGATTCCCGACAGCGGATCGCGCAAAGGCAGCGTCGGGATCTGTTCCGTCAGTTCGTAGTCGTAACGGATGCCGTAGTTGAGTGTCAGATTCGGCCGAACTTTCCACGAGTCCTGTGCGAAGAAAGCCATCGGTTTGTTGCTGATGCTGCTGATGGGATTGCCAAATCCCTGAATGAAGTTGGCAGGGAAACCCAGGCCGTACTGCTGCACTGGCGTGATGTCGGGCGGCGCGGGCAATCCGGGCGAGCAGAGTTGGGCGACTAACGTACAAGCACCGAGGCCACCGAAGTTGAAAAGTCCCGCAAAGTTTAACTCGAAGATCGCTTCGGGGATACGAACGGAAGCGATGTCGCCGCCAAACTTGAAGTTATGGCTGCCCGCGACGAGGTTTACGTTGTCCGTAAACTCATAACGCGTTTCCGTGCGCATCACTGGCGAGAAGAGTTCGCGTCCGATGAACGCGGTGCCGGAAATATTGAATGCTACCGCGTCGCCGTTCTGCGATTTGAATGTCGCGCGTCGCAGACCGAAGTTGAAACGCGCTTCGTTAACAACTCGCGGCGAAAGCGTCGACGTGACTGTCGCCACCGCCGACCAATCCCTCAGAGTCTGAATGCCGGTGCGTGAAAAGTCGTTCTGGCCAAGCGACTGGTTCTGCGACTCGACCTGGATACCGCTTATCTCGCTCGGATTGTAGCCGACTCTAAAAGTGAATTGATGCTCGCGCGTGATCAGGTGATCCAAACGGAACGAGTTGAACGTCGTTCGGTCGGTAATCGGAAACACTGTTTGCAGACTGTTCAGCGGACGAAACGCGATCGGCTGCCCCTGGGCGTTAGTCGTTGTAAGCGGAATCGGCACGCCACTCAGGAAGAAACGGCTGCCGATCACCGTGCCCGGAGTAAACGGTGCGCCGGTGGCGAGCAGTGGATTGAACCCGTTCAACGCCGTGCTGCCGCCGCCGGAAGCAAGGTAGGCATAACCGATACCGAGTTGCGCCGCTGACCCGCCGAGCGCGAGCAGTCCATTAATGTAAGACGCCTGCGCCGGTGTGATATTTCTTAAAGTTTGCGCCGGAAACCCCGGAGCAAGTGGCGGCAGCGTAACTGAGCCGGTCAGGCCCGCATCTACGTCGCTCGTAAAGAAACCCGACTCATTGCGCCGGCGTTGTTCGAACGCAAAGAAGAAGAACGTGCGATCGCGATCGAATGGTCCACCGATCGTGAATCCATACTGCGAGCGCGTGAACGGCGGATCTTCAACCGGCGCGAACGCGTTGCGCGCCTGGAAACTGCGGTGACGCAGGAACCCAAAGATGTTTCCATGAAGATCGTTCGTGCCGCTCTTGGTGACGACGTTGACGATACCGCCCGCGGAACGTCCGAACTCAGCCGCGAACGAGTTTGTTACAACCTGAAACTCCTGCACCGCTTCCTGACTGACTGTCGAGCGCGATGCATTGACTGAGTTGTCAGTGTTGTCGGCGCCGTCGACTTGAACGAGGTTCGAACGGCCGCGTTGACCACCAAAGTTCAAACCTGTTGTAGGCGCTGGTCCGATCGGACGGCCGTTGTCACGACCGACAGTCGACGTGGTCAGCGCGAACGACAGATAGTTGCGTTCGTTGATTGGAAGATTGTTGATTCGCTGCTGATCGATCGTGGTCGCGACCGCAGTTTTTGAAGTCTCAACGATCTCGGAAGTCGCGTCGGAGATCGTGACGCTTTCGGTGATCTGTCCCGGTTCGAGCACGATGTCGAGCTCGGCGGCCTGACCGATGGTGACGCTGATGTTCGGCAGCACGGCCTTTTTGAAGTTAGCCGCTTCGACAGTGAGTTCGTAAGTGCCGGGCGGCAGGTTGACGATGCGATAGAAGCCTTCTTCGTTGGTAGTTGAGTTACGCGTGACGTTCGTGCCGGGGTTACGTGCGGTCACGGTCGCGTTAGGCACAACGGCGTTGGTTGAATCTTTTACAGTACCTTGCAGATCGGCTGCGTTGGACTGCGCCTGGCCTAGAGCCACAGTGGGGGCCACACTCACTGCTGCAAGGGAGACTAACGTCAGCGCAGTGACTTGACATAATCTGACGGCCCAGGACTTCAAGGATACAAACATAGTCGTATTCTCCTCACCTAGTTTTCGCGGCTCTGGAACTCGCGCAATTACTCAAGGATAAATTTCGTTTCGTTTCCGCAGACGAGATGCTCGGAGATCCGTCTCCGATTGCTGACGACGCGTTGGGAGTGGATCTTACGTCGTTTCTTTGTGTTCCCCTTGAGATAGGGGCGATGACAGAGAGACCAAACTGCCCAGTCTTTTTACTCTAAAAAGACTTACGAGGCAAGAAGTTATGTGAATTTCGCCCCGCGCGAGTGGCCCGGGCGATGCGACTGCGGACGCTCTCGCTGGCGCCGCAGATCGCGATGCCCAACTCGGCAAGCCGCGAACTGAACGCTGCGTGTCGCAACAATCCGCAAATCCGTAGGCGCGAATCAAAACATCGTCGATAACTGGCGGTGTAATCGTCCGCAAGTCTAGCGAATGAATCGTTTTGGTGACGGAGTATCGTTTCCGCTGCGAGTTCGCCACTCTCGAAGGCCATCAACATGCCGCTGCCTGTGAATGGATCGATGAACGCAGCGGAGTCGCCGATAGCGAGCAGACCCGGCGCGGGACTCGGTTGTTGCCGGCCGAAACGTTCCCACGAAGCGCTCAGCCACTCAGAACAAATCTTGGCTGTGTCGAGCGTGTGTGCCGCCCGGCGGTTCTGCATGACAAACTCGCGCAACACTCGATTCGGATCCGAGTTGCAGTGCTTCACATGCTCCGACGAGATGATGAAACAAAGATTACTCGTGCCGGACTCGACTGTGCTGAGCCCACCGTAACCGCCGTCGTAGAAATAGATCTCACACGCGCCGGGTGCGACTTTTGTGTTGCGCAGATGTGCTTTGAACGCGACGAGGCTCGGACGCTTCCGCAACGGTTGATCGATCTTTCGCGACAGGATCCGCGAGCGCCCGGTCGCGTCGATTGTTATTGGCGCGCGATATTCGTCGTGTTCGCCGTCGAATTTGATGCGCACGCCGGCGACGGTCTCCGATTCCATAACCGGCTCGGTGATACTAGCCCCTTCCAAAACAGTCACACCGTCGTTCTGCGCACGCCGCAACAGCACTTCGTCCATCACCGCACGGCTCAAACCAAACGCAGCGCCGTCACCGCGAAACCACGTGCTCGGGATCGCGACGTGGTGTCCCTTGCTCGAATAGAAAACCGTCTCTTCCAGCAGCGAAGGACCGGAAGATTTCATCGCGCCGGCGACACCGAGTTTCTCGAAATGTCCCCAACACTCAGGAGAGATAAACTCGCCACACAACTTCGCGCGCGGAAACTTCTTCTGCTCGACCAGCAACACACGTATGCCGCTGCGCGCGAGACGGATCGCCGCGCTCGCGCCCGCTGGACCACCGCCGGCGATGATCACGTCGTAGCTGTTGTTACGTGGCTTGAGCATTTAGCGCCAAACGATATGGAAAATGTCTACTGACCCCAACGTTTCGCAGTCCCGCGCACTTCGCCAGTTCAAACAATTCCCGCGACTTGAAACTTCTGAGTATCGACAGCGCGCCGTCGTGACGAATCAAACGGTTTTTCAAAACCAACTTTCCGAGCGTCGTATAAAGAAGATAAGCGATCGGATGACGATGTAGATCGATCACGATTATTCGACGCGAAGCGACGCGACTCATCTCGCGAAGAATTTGTATAACCTGTTCGTTACCGAAGTGGTGCGTGAACAGCGAACAGATCACGTAATCAAATTCCGCATCCGCAAACGGAAGCCGCAGCGCATCGCCACGCACGGAAGTGATCTCCGGAAAGTCGTGCGACTCCTGAAGGATCGCCGACGCAGAACGTTCGTTTAGTTCGAGACCAACGCCGCGCATCGTGCGATTCGTCTCTCGCGCCCACGTTGCCGCGACACGCAACAGCTCGCCTGAGCCCGCGCCGACGTCCAGCACCGAGAAGCGTTGCAAACGTGCCGCGGCGATGTCTCTCAACAGCGTGTGCTTCAACGTGTGCGCATCGCCCATCCAGCGATTCACAAGTTGCAGTTCACCGATGCAGTCTTCGTACTCGGCGGCGGTGTAGTCACCGGTATCAATGAATTCGAGTTCCTGACTGCGCCGCTTGAATTTGTCCAGCATCAACTGATCGCTTGAATAACGAGGGCACTGTTTTTCGATCCGAAACCGATGCAGTTACAGAGCGCCGTCCTAACACGCGCCTCGCGCGCTTCGTTGGGGACGTAATCGAGATCGCAATCAGGGTCTGGGTCGTCAAGATTGACCGTGGGAGGGATCGTGTTGGTGTGCATCGCGCAGAGCGTCGCGCCGATTCCGGCGGCGCCGCTCGCGCCCTGCGGATGTCCTATCTGAGATTTAGTCGCCGACATCGGGATGCGTTTAGCGTGTCCGTCGAAGGCTAGTTTCAACGCGCTGGTCTCGATCCGATCGTTCAGCATCGTCGACGTGCCGTGCAGGTTAACGTAGTCGATGTCTTTTGCTTCGCAACCCGCATCGTCGAGCGCGAGTCGCATCGCGCGGGCAGGTTCGTCACCGTCTTCGGCGAGTCGCACGCGATGATAAGCGTCGCAGGTCGCGCCGTAACCGATTATCTCGGCGTAGATCTTCGCGCCGCGGTCGTTTGCGTGTTTCAGCTCTTCGAGAACGTAGATCCACGAGCCCTCGCCGAGCACCATCCCCGATCGATTTCGAGAGAACGGGCGCGACGCGCGATGCGGTTCGTCGTTCCAGTTATTCGTCAGGACTGTCATGAGGTTGAAGCCGGCGAGAATTCCGGGCGCGATGGGCGCGTCAACGCCGCCGGAAAGCATCAGGTCCTGACGGCCGAGTGCGATGTGTTGCGCGGCGTAGGCGATGGCGTCGGTCGAGCTCGTGCAACCTGTCGAAACGATGTGCGACAAACCGCGCAGGCCGAAAGCCATCGAGAGCTCGCTCGATAGCCCACCGTGCGTCGAGGACGGGATCGTGTAGACGCTCGCTTTGTTAGTTGGACCAACGTACCAGTATTCGTATTGCTGTTCAGTGAAAGCGAGTCCACCGCCACCGGTTCCGAGTTGGACACCGAAAGCGCGGCGTTCCGCAAGCGATAAGTCGTTTGGAAAAAGTCTCGCGTCTTCGAGCGCTTCACGCGCGGCGGCGAGCGCGAGCGGCACCGTGCGAGGCACGTGCTTGCGATCTTTTGGATTGAGCTGTGCTTCCCAGTCGAAGGAAGGAACTTCGGCGGCGATCTGAACGGGAAACTTTGACGGATCAAACGCTTCGATTCTGCGGACTCCGCTCTTACCCGAGCGGAGCCCGTTCCAGAATGCCTCGCGTCCGATGCCCAACGGCGTGACACACCCCATTCCCGTGATGACAACCCGGCGGGGACACGTCAACGCTCTAAGCATGTAGACTAAATCCGTCTTTTCACTGTCAAGCTAAACTTTCTGCCCACACTCATTGCAGAACTTAGCACCGGGGGCCAATTGCGACTGGCAGTTCGAACATACCGCGGCTCCCTGTTTGGCGCCGCATTCGGTACAGAACTTCGCACCAGGGTTGTTCTTCGCACCACACTGCGGACACGGAATTCCGGCAGCAGCCGCAGGCGCGGCATTACCAGTTCCACTGCCACCTTCGCGCGATCCTCGAATGGCGTCGGTCATCGCGCTTGCCATTGCGTTTCCAACCGCAAAACCAGCGCCGAGTCCGGCTCCTGTACCTGCGCCGCCCGATGGGTTCTGCGCCGCATCGCGCATCGCATCAGCAGCCTGGAACTGAGTGTAACGGCCGACGTCGCCAATCACGCCCATCGAAGTGCGCTTGTCCATCGCCGCTTCGACTTCCTGCGGCAACGAGATGTTCTCGACGAAGAACTTCGTCAATTCCAATCCATAACCTTTGAACTCTTCGTTCAGCTTCTCGCGCGAGAGTTTGGAGAGTTCGTCGTAGTTTGACGCGAGATCGAGCGCCGCAATCTTCGACTCGGCGAGCGCGTCACTAAAACCGCTGACGAGCGTCCGCTTGAGTTGACCTTCGATGTCTTCCGTTACGAAGTGGGCATTCGTGCCGGCGATCTCCTTGATGAACTCCTTCGGTTCGCTGACACGCATCGAGTAGATGCCGAAAGCGCGCAGTCGGACCATGCCGAAGTCGCTGTCGCGCATCATCACCGGATTGGGCGTGCCCCATTTCAGGTCGGTGAACTGCTTCGTGTTCACGAAGTAAACTTCCGATTTGAACGGCGAATTAAAGCCGTACTTCCACGCGCCCAGCTTCGAAAGAATGGGCGTGTTGCCTCCGTCGATGGTGTAACGGCCGGGAGGAAACTGGTCCGCAATCTGGCCCTCATGTACGAAGATCGCTGCCTGCGATTCGCGCACGATTAGCTGCGCGCCATTCTTGATTTCCTGATCTCTCACCGGAAATCGGTACACGAGCGTGTTGTTGGTGTTGTCGAGCCACTCAATTACCTCGATGAACTGCGAGCTAGGGCTTAGGCGATCAAGTATTCCCATTTGAGCCTCATTTCCTTACAAAATCGAAACCAGCGGAATTATACGATCACAAGGGGGAATTTGATGCACGGCCGAACCAGTCTCGACGCCAAACGATAAGCAGAGCGGTCAAACCACCCGTCATATCGATCAGGCTGTCGTAAATCGTGCCTGTGCGCGAGGGGATAAAGGTCTGATGATACTCATCGAGCAAAGCATAGACAACAATGAGACTTAGCGACACGAGGAACCAACGCTCACGCAACCACGCGCGCGGCGAACCGCGAAAGGCGCGCGCCGCCAGGATACCGAGCAGCGCGTATTCCGATAAGTGCGCGAGTTTTCGGGTGACGCCGTGGATTACGAGCAGTGTTTCCGGAGTCGTGTCGGGGAACAGCCAGAGTACGAGTGGGCCGATGATTCGAGACGTGTTACCGGCGGAGAAGTTGCCGGTTGATGCGAACGAGATGAACGCCATCCACAGGAGGAGAGGAACGTACCGGCTGAGGAATGCCCGTGTCCGTCTTTTGATCATTGACGTAGCGCTTGCGCGACGCACATGGAAAAAACGGATTTGAAGGTTCTTTGTGTCAAGCGCTAGAGCGCGGCTGCTCCGGAAACGACTTCGATGATCTCATTAGTGATCGCCGCCTGGCGGATGCGGTTCATGTTCAACGTCAAACTGTCGATCAGCTCGCTGGCATTCTTTGACGCTGAATCCATCGCCGTCATGCGGGCGCCATGTTCGGAAGCCACTGATTCCAGCAACGCGCGGAAGATCTGAGTTTCCACAAGTCGCGGCAGCAGATGTCCAAACATTTCAGCGGGCGGTTGCTCGTAAATGTAATCGACGAGCGACACGGCTGGTTGAGTCTTCGTTTCCGATTCTTCTTCTTTCGCGCCGGCGACGGGGAGTATCTGCTCGAGCACGACACGTTGCGAAAGCACCGATTTGAATTCGTTGTAGATGAGGAAAACTTTGTCGATGCCTTCGTCTTCCGTGTAGCGCTTGATGATCGATCGCGACACTTCCAGCGCTTCGGAAAACTCAACGCGGCCTTTGCCGGTCACACCAAGAAACTCGCCGACCAGCGTGGCGCGACGACTGCGGAAGAAGTCTCGCCCTTTACGCCCAATTGGGAGCAGTTCGACATTCTTGTCGGGATTGTCCTTGATAAATGCTTGGGCCGCCTTAGTCAGGTTCGTGTTGAAAGCGCCGCAGAGTCCTTTGTCGGCAGTGATCAGAACCAGCAGATAACGCTGATCGCCGCGACGGTCGAGCAAAGGATGATGAAAGTTCTCATCGGTGCGCTTCGCGAGCTCGCCGAGTACTTCCGCCATCTTGTTTGCGAACGGGCGTGCGGTGACCACGCGATCCTGCGCGCGCTTGAGCTTCGCGGCAGACACCATCTTCATCGCTTTGGTGATCTGCTGCGTGTTCTTGACCGACTTGATGCGCCGGCGAATGTCCAGGAGGTTCGGCATTTCTTAAGCTGTCGGAGCTGCGGCCGACGACGATCGTTTTGCAGTCGCCGGAGCGAAGTCCGCCGACTCGGATTGCCAGGAGTCTTTGAAGTCTTCCAGCACTTGTTTCAGATCATTCTTGATCTCGTCCGTCAGCGATTTCTTTTCCGAAATCGCCGCGAGCAGTCCCGGATGTGAATTCTCGACAAACTTGATCAGGTCTAACTCGAAGCGGCGCACGTCTTCGATCGCGATGTCGTCAACGAAACCGTTGGTCGCTGCCCAGATAACGAGTACCTGTTTCTCGACGTCCATTGGTTGATACTGCGGCTGCTTCAGAATTTCGGTGAGCCGCTGTCCGCGGGCCAACTGTGCCTGCGTCGCTTTATCGAGGTCGGAACCGAACTGCGCGAATGCCTGGAGCTCACGGAACTGGGCCAGGTCTAAACGCAACGTGCCGGCGACCTGTTTCATGGCCTTGATCTGCGCCGATCCACCTACGCGCGAAACGCTGTTGCCGACGTTGATGGCCGGACGGAAGCCGCTGTTAAAGAGGTCGGCTTCAAGGAAGATCTGTCCGTCGGTGATCGAGATCACGTTTGTTGGGATGTACGCGGAGATGTCGCCTGCCTGCGTCTCAATGATCGGCAAGCTGGTAAGCGATCCTCCACCCTTCACGTCGGAAAGTTTTGCAGCACGTTCCAGTAGACGCGAGTGGAGATAGAAAACGTCGCCGGGATACGCTTCGCGGCCCGGGGGGCGACGAAGCAACAGCGAGATCTCGCGATACGCCGCGGCCTGTTTCGAAAGGTCGTCGTAGATCGTGAGCGCGTGCTTGCCGTTGTCGCGGAAGTATTCGCCCATCGCGGCCCCGGAGTAAGGCGCCAGGAACTGCATCGCCGCCGGATCGGAAGCTGTCGCTTTCACTACGATGGTGTAGTCCATCGCGCCGAAGTCCTGAAGCGTTTTGACGACCTGGGCCACCGTTCCGGCCTTCTGGCCGATGGCGACATAGATGCAGACTACGTCTTTGCCTTTCTGGTTGATGATCGTGTCGACTGCGACTGCGGTCTTGCCGGTCTGGCGGTCGCCGATGATCAACTCACGCTGTCCGCGGCCGATCGGGACCATCGCGTCGATGGCTTTGAGACCGGTCTGAAGTGGTTCTTTCACCGGCTGGCGATCGATCACGCCCGGAGCGATACGCTCGACGGGATAGTAGTGCTCGGTGACGATTGGACCACCGTCGTCGATCGGATTGCCAAGCACGTCGACGACGCGGCCGACCATCGCTTCGCCCACCGGCACCTGTATGATGCGGCCGGTGCGCTTAACGAGATCGCCTTCGCGGATCTTCTGGAACTCGCCGAACAACACCGCGCCGACTTTGTCCTCTTCGAGGTTCAACGCCAGTCCACGAACGTCGTGAGGAAACTCGAGCAGTTCGCCCGCCATTACCTTTTCGAGGCCGTGGATCTCAGCGATGCCGTCGCCGATCTTGATAACAGTTCCGACTTCGGTAACGGTGCCGTCGTTATCGAAGTTTTCGATCTGTTTACGAATGATCTCGTTGATTTCGCTAGCTCTTATCGGTTCCATGATTTCCTCAATCGCATTTTCTAACGACCGCTGAGTTCTTCTGACAAGCGGTCTAATCGACTCTGAACCGAACCGTCAAAGATGGTCGAGCCGATACGGGCCACCAGGCCGCCGATGATCTTCTCATCGGTTTTGAAACTCACGCGCACGTTGCGACCAGTAGCGGCCGCGAGCGTTTCGCGCACGGTGTTCTGCATGTCTTCTGAAATTGGTTTCGCAGTGGTGACGTCAGCCGAAACTACACCCGCGCGCTCATCGAGAACGAGGGCAAACCGTTCGGCGACGTCTCGCAACTGGGAGAGACGCTGGTTACGCAGCAGCACGCGAAGAAAACTTCCCGTCGTGGGCCTCACACGCGTGCGCGTAATCAACTCTTCGAGAACTTTCTGTTTGTCGTCGTAGGGGATCGTGGGGTTTGCGAAGACTTCCTTCAACTGCGGGTTCGACTCGATCATCGAAGCCCACTGATCGATCTCCTGCCGGACCTCGCGTTCCTCTTTTTTTTCAACCACAACATCGGCTAGAGCCGAGGCGTAACGCCGCGCGATCGTTTGTACACTCAAACTCGCGTCCTCCTCAATTCACCGATGCTCTGGCTGATCAGAACCGCTTCGTCCTCGGGTTTCATCTGCACCTTGATAGTCTCGCGTGCGACCTCGATACTGCGCTGCGCGAAAAACTCCTGCAACTGTTTGCGTGCGATCTTATCGGCCGTTTCCATTTCGCGCCGAGCCTGTTGCTGTAGTTTCTCGAGTTCGCGCTGAGTCGCCGCTGCCAGTCGCGCGCGCTCGGATTCGGCTTCCTGACGAGCGTGCTCGTGTACCGACTGAACATCCGTATCGACCCGCGTCAGTAATGCGTCTGCTTCAGCGACGCGAGCTACGGCCTTGTCGCGTTGCTCCTGGGCTTGGACCAGTTCCTGTTTGATTGCATCGCGGCGCGTGCCGAGTGCTTCGCTGATCTTGCGCCGCAGGATATAGACCATTAGACCGATGAAGATTGCGAGGTTCAGAAACTTCCAGGCTTCAAGACCCGGATAGTTGAACCATGTAGGCGCTTCTGATGCGGCAAGAATGAACGACATCTGCTTATTAACTACGACGGCGAAGTATTTGAGAACTAATTAATCCGCCCATCGTCGCTGCCTGCGACTCAAGTTCCGAGCGGACCTGATCCTGCTGTTGTCGTGTCGACTGAACTTGCTGCGCCACCTCGTTCGAAAGTTTCTCGCGATGCCGGCGTACCTGGTCGTCCTTCTCTTTAAGGCCAGCGGCGCGTTCCTTTTCCAGTAGCCGGTAACCGTCAGCACGGGCCTCACGCAAAGCCGATTGATACTTCAGTTGCTTTTCTTCGGCCTCGGCGCTCAGTTTTTGAGCTTCGGTGAGCCGGCCGGAAATCTCTTGTTCGCGTTTGGCAAGTATTTCGTTGATCGGCCGCAGCAGAGTGCGGTTAAGAACGAACACCATCACTGCGATAAAGAACAGGTGCAGCAGGAGTGTGGCGTCAGGGACCAACTGAATTGTGTTCTCTGCCAGGAACAACATCGGATTCCTTAGGGTTTATGGAGTTTGATTTCTTGCCCGCCGAAAAGCGGGCGAGTCTAACATGGTGAAGTTAGAGGGTCAACCGACGCCCCCGGTCGGTAGTGTCTCGTTTGGATTCGTTTTCTCCGTGTTTCCTATGAGTGCTGACTTAGCTAATGTTACACACACATAGTTCATTAATGCTGATGAGGCACTTGTACTTTGTAATGTCTAACACACTACAACTTACACTGGAGTCGCCTTAATAAGCAGTTCGTAAATCCGATCCAAGTCTCGGGTGTTGTAGAAACTGATCTCGACTCGGCCGTGTCCTTCGGTCCCGAGTTGAATGATTCGAACCTGAGTCCCCAATGCCCTTCTCAGCTTTGTCTCTGCCGCCCGAATGTTCGGGTCAACGGCCTGCTGCACCCGTGGCGCCCGTGGCGGCCGATCAGTCGCCGCCTGCTGGACCAATTGCTCCGTCGCGCGAACCGATAACCCCTGCTCGATGACCTGGCGAGCCAGCTTGCGCTGAAGGTCCTCCTGCGACACTCCAAGGATCGTTCGAGCGTGCCCGGTCGAGAGCTGACCATCTTTGACTAGCTGTTGCAGGTCGTCCGGCAGACGGAGCAGCCGCAGGTAATTAGTTATATAAGACCGGTCGCGGCCGACACGGGTCGCTAACGCTTCTTGTGTGAGTCCGACGTTCTCGATGAGCCGCTTGTAGGCTTGGGCCTCCTCGATCGGGTTCAAATCTTCGCGCTGGATGTTCTCGATAAGGGCGATCTCGAGGAGGTCCTTATCGGGGACGTCCCTGACCAGGATCGGGACGCGCCCGAGGCCCGCCATCTTCGCCGCACGCCAGCGTCGCTCGCCGGCGATAAGCTCGAAACCTTCTCCACGTCGTCTTACCAGGAGCGGTTGGACGACACCATGAGTTTTGATGGAGTCGGCGAGGCGGTCGAGCGCGGCCTCGTCAAAGCTCGTCCGCGGCTGCATGGGGCCAGGTGTGATGGAATTTAGATCAACTTCGGACGGTTCGGCTCCAAGATCGACGGTGCTGTCAGTTGACAGCAGCGCCCCCAGACCCCGACCCAGCGCTTTTCGATTCATAGACAATCTCCCGGGCGAGACTTGCGTACGCCTCGGCCCCTTTTGAGTTAGCGTCGTAGCTAATAATTGGCTTTCCGTGGCTGGGAGCTTCGGCCAGCCGCACGTTGCGTGGGATTACCGTCTGGAAAACTTGCAGGCCATAGAAGTCGCGCAGGTCCGCGGCAACTGCGGCGGAGAGGTTCGTGCGCTCGTCGTACATCGTCAGCAGAAGCCCCTCGATCATCAGCCCCGGGTTATGGACGCGCCGTATGCGAGCGAGCGTGTCGAAGAGCTCGGTGACGCCTTCAAGTGCGTAGTATTCACACTGAATCGGGACGAGAAGCGACTTCGCGGCCGTCAGAGCATTTAATGTGAGCAGGCCGAGGGACGGCGGACAATCAATAATGATGTAATCGTAATCCGGCTCGACGGCGGCGAGGAGGCTCTTCAAACGAAACTCGCGCTGCGGGATCTCCACCAATTCGATCTCCGCGCCGGCCAAATCCTTATTTGACGGGACGATATCAAGGGACGGAATGGCGGTCGGCAACTTGACGGCCGAAAGCGGCTGGTCGAGGACGAGGCCGTGATAAAGGCCCCGGCGAAAACTTCCGCGCTGAATTCCGGCACCGGAAGTCGCGTTTCCCTGCGGATCGGCATCGACGAGAAGAACTCGACTGCCCCAACTCGCAATAATCGCCGCGAGATTGACCGCAGTCGTGGTCTTGCCTACGCCGCCCTTTTGGTTTGCTACGGCTATGGATTTAGCCATGGTTTCACGTGTCCCGCACACACTACCACAAACAAGCGGGACACGTGAAACCTCCTGCTAATTAAGCGGATTTTTGCTGTGCTGAAAGGAATACCAAGAGGGTTGAAAGGGCGCCCGGGGTCAAACCGGGCAGCCGGCGGGCCTCGCCGAACGTCTGCGGACGAGCCCGGTCGAGCCGTTCGACGATTTCATTTGAAAGTCCGCTAATCGAACCGAAGGGCGTGTCGCGTGGGATTTTCAAGGTGTCGTGCTGGTAAAGCCGTGCGATAGTCGCCTTTTGCGAATCGAGATATCCCGCATAAAGCGAATCCGCCAGGACGGAATTGAGATCCGCTTCAGCAATCGGTTTTAGCTCGCTCGGCAACAGCGACATTATTAATTCCGAGTTCACCTTGGGACGCTTCGCCAGTTGAGCAAGCGAGATCACGTCGCCAAGATCAGCCTCCAGTAGCGCGGAGACTGCGGCATGTTGGGCGTCGGATCGACGCAACCGCGTGTTGTCGAGCGCGGTGCGCAACTTCGCCAATCGCGCCTGACGCGTATTGAAACGCTCCCAATCGGAATCTCCGACCAACCCAACTTCCCTCCCGTACTGACCAAGCCGCTCATCGGCATTGTCGTACCGCAACGCCAGCCGGTATTCGGCACGCGACGTGAAAATCCGATACGGCTCGTCGACGCCCTGCTTGATCAGGTCTTCGATCAAGACTCCAATGTACGACTCTTCTCTTCGCAGCCGCAGCGGTTCGCGCTTCTGCGTGAACAAGGCGGCGTTTATACCAGCCACCAGCCCCTGGCACGCTGCCTCTTCGTAACCCGTCGTTCCATTAATCTGGCCGGCGTGAAATAGTCCCGCGATCCGCGACGTCTGCAAATCCGGCCCTAGCTCCCGCGGATCCACAAAGTCATACTCGATCGCATAACCCGGACGAATAACTCGGGCCTCTTCCAGTCCCGGGATCATTCGCACCAGATCCTGTTGCAGTTCGGCCGGGAGCGACGTCGAGAAGCCGTTCAGGTAGACCTCGTTCGTGTCGTGCCCCTCCGGCTCGAGAAATAGCTGGTGCCGCGACTTATCTGAAAACTTTACGACCTTATCCTCGATCGACGGGCAGTAACGCGGCCCGACACCCTGAATCTTTCCCGAATAGAGCGGCGACTCTGCGATGTTCTGCCGGATCGAGTCATGAACCTGCCCGGTCGTGTAGCCGATGTAGCACTTGATCTGCTCCTGCTCGATCTCGTCCGTGGAAAACGAAAACGGCACCGGAGTCTTGTCACCCGGCTGCGGCTCAAACGCGCTCCAATCGATCGTGCGCCCATCAAGCCGCGGCGGTGTACCCGTCTTGAGTCTTCCGACCGGAAACCCGAGGTTCTTCAACGCCTCAGCGAGTTCGACCGCCGCCGGTTCCCCTGCCCGCCCACCGCGATACGTCCGTCGTCCGGTATGAATCAGTCCATTTAAAAACGTCCCAGTCGCAACAACAACTGCTTTCGCACCGAAACAGCGGCCGTCTTCGAGGTTCACGCCGGCCAACTGCCCGTGATGAATCACAAAATCGACGACTTTCCCCTGACGCAGGTGCAGATTCGACGTGGCTTCCAGCGTTCGGCGCATCTCAGCGCGATAGCGCATCCGATCAGCTTGCGCTCGCGGCGACTGCACTGCCGGCCCGCGCGAGCGATTGAGCAGCCTGAACTGAATGCCTGTCCGATCGATGACGCGACCCATGATGCCGCCGAGCGCGTCGATCTCTCGCACAAGGTGACCTTTCGCGATCCCGCCAATCGCCGGATTGCACGACATCTGTCCGACGAGATCGAGATTCAGCGTGATCAGACCGGTTTCCGCACCGAGCCGCGCGGCGGCAGAGGCCGCCTCACACCCGGCATGGCCGGCGCCAATCACGATCACATCAAAAGTCTCGTCAAACGACATCACTTACTTCCCAATACAAAACGTCGCGAAGATCTCCGACAAAATATCTTCGGTCGTAGTCTCGCCCGTGATCTGACCCAGGTACTTCAAGGCATTGTGCAGCGGCACGAGTACGACTTCCTCACTATGTCGATCATGAAAAGCCGCCAAAGCCAACTCGACTTCCTGCTTCGTACGACACAACAGATCGTAATGTCGTACGTTCGTGATCAGTAATCCCTGATCGTCGATGCCTGCGCTATTCAAACTCTCGAGTATCGCCTGGCGAAGACCATCCAGGCCTTCTCCTGTGCGTGCCGACACATTAATAGTTTGACCTACTCCAAGACAACTGTCCGCGCCTCGAAATGTCGGCAGATCACACTTGTTCATCACGATCAGCCTCCGACTCTCTGCGGTATGGCTCAACAGATCTCGATCCGCTGGTCCAACTTCATCGCCTCCGTCGAGCACAACCAAAACGAGATCAGCATCGCTGAGCGCGCGATGAGTTCGCTCGATTCCCAGCGTCTCGATATCGTCGCTGGTCTCGCGCACGCCTGCGGTGTCCGTGAGAATCACCGGGATTCCACCCAAGTCGATCGCTTCCGACAAAGTGTCGCGCGTCGTACCCGGAATCTCCGTCACAATCGCGCGCTCATGCGCCACTAAAACATTGAAGAGACTAGACTTACCGACATTCGGCCGGCCCGAGATCGTGACGCGAACGCCGTCCTGAAGCAGCCGTCCGGAACTGTAACTCGCGCTCAGTTTCTCGACTCCCGCAGTCACAGACCCAAGCATCTGCTCGATCGCATTCACACGCGGCGCCGGCAAATCATCCTCTACAAACTCCAGCGCCGACTCGAGCAACACAATCACCTCAACCAACTTCTCTTTAAAAGGATCGAGCGCCTGCGAGAGCTCGCCGTTGATTTGTCGCGTCGCCTGCTTAACTGCGGCATCGGTTTGCGCGGAGATCAGATCGCGAATCGCTTCAGCTTGCGCCAGGTTAATCTTTCCGTTCGACAGCGCTCGCAACGTAAACTCACCTGGACCAGCCAACACGGCGCCGAGATCCAACGTTCGATCGATAATCTGACGCACCACTGCCGGCGATCCATGACAACTGATCTCGACAACGTCTTCACCCGTCATCGAGTTTGGCGCGACGAAGCAGGTGAGAATCACTTCATCGATCACCTGCCGCTCTCTGTTGAGCTTAGCGAGCTTCGCCTTGCGCGGTTCGAGATCGCGCAGGCCTGACATCTGCGCCGCGATCTCAATCGCGGTTGGACCACTAAGACGGATCACGGCGAGAGCGCCGCGTCCCCTCGGAGTCGATAGTGCGACGATCGTGCTCATCGTAGGTTGTAAAAAAGAAAAGGGGGAGGACCTAAGACTTAACCCTGGCGGGCCGTCTGCTTAGGACTAATTCTCAACTTGCGATCGGCTCCTTCACCGATCGACTCGGTTGAAAGATCCGCACTGTCGGCAAGCGTTAGATGAATAATTCGGCGTTCGTTCGCGCTCATCGGTTCGAACGTAAACGCGATGCCCGTTTGACGAACGCGATTCGCCGCCAGGTTCGCCATCGCCTGAAGCTCGGCCTCACGCGTCGCGCGAAATCCATGAACGTCGCAAACGAGTCGTTCGCCGGGATTCAAACTACGACCAAACACCTGATTGATCAGATGCTGGAGCGCTTCGAGTAACTCGCCTGTCTGCGCTTGCAACAGTTCGGCGTCGTGGCCTTCGATATCCAACACTTCACCGCTTACCGCCTGCTTCACTTTGACGCGCAGTTGCAGGCCCGTCATGTCGAAGACGTTCTCGAGAAACTCTGCTGCTTGTTGAGTAGCCTCACTCATCACTCGTCACCTTACGAACCCGAGGGGACCGGCTCAGGGCGCTTTTTTTTTGGCGGCGGCCCTTTCGCCGGAGGTGCCGGAACCTCATCGTCGTCCTTGGTCCAATGGTTTATCAGAAACTGCTGACTGAAGCCGACAATATTACCAACCAACCAGTAAAGAACTAAGCCCGACGGCGCGCTCCACAAAATGTACAGCATGAAGAGCGGCATACCGATCGCCATCATCTTGCGCTGCAGTGGATCGGCTGACGGCGCGGGCGTAACCAGTTGCAGGATCACCATCGTGCCCGTCATCAGGATCGGCAGCACGTGAATGAGATACGGTTCGGCGGCCGAAAGATCCGGGATCCAAAGAAAACTCGCTTGACGAAAATCGAGCGAGATCGTAATGGCGCGATAGAGCGCAAACAGAAACGGCATCTGGATCAGCAACGGCAGACAGCCACCGAGCGGATTGCCTTCCTTCATCAGCCGGAGCTGCTCCATTTGCAGTTCCTTCAGCCGCGGATCGTTTTGCTTGAGTCCTTTGATCTTCTCCTGCAACTCCTTCATCTTCGGCGCCAGCTTCTGCGCTTTCTTCATCGCCTTCGACGAGCGCCACTTCAGCGGAAAGAAAAGCGAGTAGATCACGATCGTGAACAGAATGATCGCGACGCCGTAGCTGCTGGTAACTTTGTAGAGATAAGTGATCGCCTGAAGAATCGGAACCGCGAGCGGACGCGAAAGCCAGCCGAGATAACCGTAGTCGATCAATCCGTCGAGATCGATCGGACGTTGCATCGTCTTGCTGATGTCCTCGCTCGACTCCGTCAACAGGTAATGATCTTTCGGTCCGGCGTAGATCAAGGTGCGCGTGCCGTCAGACGGAATCGGCACGAGCGCGGTGATCAGAAATCTTTTCTCTGGCGCGGAGCCTTCGTGCTTGTGCTCGTACGCGGTGGTCCGATATTCAAGGCCGGTGGTCTTCTGCGGTGGAACCGCAACCATCGCGAAGTAAGTATCGGCAACGCCGGCCCAATCGATTGGACCATTCAACACGAGTTTGTCGGGACTGCTGCTGTTTCCGTTTATCGACGTCGCGAGATGTCGCTCGAGTTTGTCGCCGACGTAAGAGACTGCTTCAGGCGCGACTGAGTAGAACGTGTGATAACTGATTCCCTGGTCGCCGATGCTTGGACCAATCGCGACCTTCACCTGCGGCACCGGTTGCCCGCCGCGTTGGATCTGAACTTTGAGATCTGTTTCGTAATGATCGGCGTCGAAAACAAGCGTCTTTCTTACTTGAATCTGATTCGAGTCTTCATAGACGAAGGTCAGTTCTTTTTTCTGACCACGTATCAGGTCGACCGTAGCGTCGCCATCGGCTTGATCGAGACCTTCGACTCGATACGTCGCCGAGCGAAGCACTTCATCGAGCGCCGCGTCGCCCGTTTGCAGTTGAAGCGGAACTAAACGTGGTTGACGATTCAGTCCTTCGGGCGAGATCAACTCGAGCGGCTTTTTCTCTGACTTCTTGCCGGCAACAGAGTAGATGGGCGTCTCGCCATTCTTATTGGTCGTGATAACCCAACTGACCGGTTCAGCGCCGAGCGTGTCGAATTTCGTGACGTAGAGCGGCGTCTTGATCGTGATCGTTCGCCTCGGCGCGTTCGTTACATTCGCGACCGGAAGCGGTGTCGACGGCGCCGGATTCGGATTTGCAGCTTGTGATGTATCAGTGCCGGCTGTGGCCGTCGGACTCGGAGACGCCGCGGGCTGACCATTCTTCGGCGGTGGTGCAACCGGATAGAAATAACTCCACAGAAACAGGATTGCGGAGGAGAGCAATAAAGCTAATAGAAGTCGTTTTTGTTGCATCTGCTAAGTAAAGCCAACGTAAGCTAACTGTCTGCGGCACGAATCTCCGATACAAAATTTACTTTACCGGGTCGTAGCCGCCCGGATTAAAGGGATGACAACGGAGCAAGCGGCGTGCGGCCAAAGCGGATCCGCGCAGCGCTCCATAGCGAGAAATGGCGTCGACCGCGTATTCCGAACAAGTGGGAATAAATCTGCACGAAGGAGGTAAGAGTGGTGAAATCGCCAACTTATAAAACTTAAGAAATGAGATCAGAACGGTCTTCACACCACGTATCGCTTACCTGGTAACGTCTCGCACTTCCGACCGGCCGACCTTTTCGATGATCGCGGCTAATTCCTGGCCGGGTGCGTGGACTTTCTCATTCAACACTGCCTTCTTCGCATTCAAGACCCAATCGTAATTCTTCGACAGGGTGCGCAACGAGGATTCATTCGATCGAAACGTTTCGCGAAGCAACCGCTTCGCGCGATTTCGCTGTACCGCTTTGCCTAAAACCTTCCTGGACGCCGTTACCCCGAGACGATGTTGCAATCCCTGATTCTCAATAACGAATACTGTGATGAATACGCCGTCGTAGCGTTTGCCGTTCCTATAGACGCGTTGGAATTCTCGGCTGTCTCGCAAATGATTACGCATTGCGAAGCGTGTTACGCCTTCAGTAATGTGAAGGAGTGAGACGCTTTCTTCCTTTAGCGCGGCGTCGCTTTAACACCAGTCGCCCGTTTTTGCTGGCCATGCGCGCGCGGAAGCCGTGCGTTTTGGCGCGGCGACGATTGTTTGGTTGAAAGGTTCGTTTCGACATAGTAATGAATCTCCTCTAAAGACGAAACGCTAAGACTAATCGCGGCCTCAGTTTATGTCAAGAAACCGAAGGCCAGATTCGCGTAAAACAACGATTTACTTTGCTGTTGGGTTGTACTGAAATCGGTCTACGAAAATGATCGTTCGCCTATCGGATTCCCGACGTTGTTTTATTGCTCCGCGTCCCTTGATCGATCCGAAAGTTGTATGTTAGTCTCCGCACGCTTGAAACACACCAACCCTGTAAACAGTTGAAACAAAAAGACTTTAATGCATTACTTTAACCGGGAGGCAGTTTTTCCACTAGCTGTGGAAAACGCTGTGGAAAACTCTCCGGCTTGCCCTTTTGGGCTTTGACAGGACGGACAGGGGGATAGGACAGTTAGAGTTCTTGAAATGGAACTGCGTGCGATTCCGTACGGTTCTGTTACGTGGGCTTTATCACTCTGAAGCCATCCCTCCACGGTTTTTCTAATGAATACTACTGTAGAGACGAATGTTTGGGGCAGGATACTCCACTCTTTAAAAGGCCGGCTTAATCAACAAACCCTCGAGACCTGGTTTTCACCTATCCAATTCGAAAGCCTCGATAGTTCTGAGCACGTTATCAACCTGCGCGCGCCCAATCAGGTTGTGAAGGATTGGGTAGTGAAGAACTACGCCAACGTGCTCAACGATTCATTGGACGATCTGCACTTGTCGGGTTACTCGGTCGGTTGGGTCGTCGGCAAGGGTCCGGAGTGGACGACTGATACGGTGACGTCATCTTCGCTAGAGCCGGCGCGAATCGAAGACGAGGCTGTGTCAGTATCGACTGGCAGCGGTGCCGCCGCGGCTGCGGCGATCGTGAAAGACGTCTCCCCATTACAACATCCCGAACCATCGCTGAGCGCTAAATACACGTACGACAGTTTCGTTGTCGGTTCGTGCAACCAGTTTGCGCACGCGGCTTCACTCGCAGTAGCTGAAGCGCCAGGGCGGACTTACAACCCGCTCTACTTGTACGGCGGTGTCGGACTCGGCAAAACACACTTGATGCACGCGTGTGGTCACGCGATCAAGTCGCGCAATCAACATCTCAAACTCTGCTACATCTCGTCGGAACGATTCATGAACGATCTGATTAATGCGATTCGTTACGACAAGACGCAGAGCTTTCGCGAGAAGTATCGATCGGTCGACGTGCTACTGATCGACGACGTTCAGTTCATGGCGGGCAAAGAGAGAACTCAGGAAGAGTTTTTTCACACCTTCAATGCGCTTTACGATCAGCAGAAACAGATCGTCATCAGTTCCGACTGTCCACCTCGTGAAATACCAACACTCGAAGAGCGTTTGCATTCGCGTTTCGAGTGGGGACTGATCGCCGATCTCGAACCGCCGGATCTCGAAACCAAGATCGCGATTCTGAAACGAAAGGGCGATCTGATCGGCGTTTCGATTCCTGATGACGTCGCGATGTTTATCGCGAGCCGCGTTAAGAGCAACGTTCGCGAACTCGAAGGATCATTGATTCGGCTGATAGCAATCTCGTCTCTGAGAGGGGAGCCGATTTCCAAGAGCCTGGCCCAGGATGCAATCCGCACGATCGCCAAGGAAGAAGAGTCGACGGCGGTGACGATGCAACAGATCCAAAAACTGGTGGCGTCGACGTACAAACTGACTCGCGAAGAACTAATCTCCAAGAACAACGCGCGTCATATCTCACATCCGCGACAGGTCGCGATGTACCTGTGCAAGCATTTAACGAAGCACAGTTATCCCGAGATCGGTCGTGCGTTTGGCGGCAAACATCACACGACGGTTATACACTCTGTTGAGAAAATTGAGTCGCTTGTCACAACGGATGAAACGCTGCAACGACTCATCACGGAGTTGTCGGAATCGTTGCAGCCCTAGCGTAGCGAAAAGATTTTATTCACAATCCACAGAGAACGTTTTGTGGAAAATATGTTAATGTTCACAACAACCGATTTTTCCGAAGATCGATGCCGATTTGCACAGGGCTTTCCACAGGGTCTGTGGGAGCTTAAGTAAATCGGACTGTTAGACTTAGGGTGTTTTCCACCGTATCCACAGGCCCTACTGCTACTACTAGATCTTCTTATTATTTATTTTTACAGCAGGAGAAGAATCGGCAGCGCAATCTTGTGGAAGTTTGAAGGAGTAGACAGCAATGCAATTTGTGGTTAGCAAGCAAAACCTGCAAAAAGAACTCGGCTTCGTTCAGGGAGTCGTCGAAAAGAAAAATACAATTCCGGTTCTCTCGAACATCCTCATTGAGTCGGTTGGTGAAACGACGATCAGGATCACGGGAACGGATCTCGACGTAACGATTCGTTGTGAGATGGATGCCGAAGAGATCACGACGCCGGGATCGATGTGCGTGCAGGCACGGAAGCTTTTCGAGATAGCTCGCTTGCTGCCGGATGAGCCGGTGAATTTCAAAAAAGAAGAGAACGAGTGGGTGACCGTGAAATGCGGCCGTGCGAGGTTCAAGATGGTTGGCGTTGCTCGCGACGCGTTTCCGGAAGTGCCGTCGTTCAAATCAGCTCCGACCAAACTTCCCGCCGGCGTGATCAAGACGTTCATCGATCGCACTATCTTCGCGATCACTCAGGAAGAGTCGCGTTACACGTTGTCGGGTGCGAAGTTTATGCTCGACGGGAACGGCGCGCGCATGGTCACGACCGATGGTCATCGTCTCGCTTATGTCGAGAAGAAGAACATCAGTAAGAATGGTTCGAACGAAGTGATCGACACGCTCATTCCGCGCAAGACGCTTGCTGAGCTCACGAAGTTAACCGCGGGTTTCGATGAAGAGATCAGCTTGGGTATGGACGAGAACCATATCTACTTCCAAATTGGTCCACGTTTATTGATTTCGAGAATGCTCTACGGGCAGTTTCCGAATTACGAGATGGTGATGCCCAAGAACAACGATAAGTCAGTCGAATTCGAGAGCAGCTTGTTGAATCTCGCTATTCGTCGTGTCGCTTTGATGGCTGACGAAAGATCACATGCGATTCGTTTTCATCTCGAACCGAATCAACTGATCATCAGCTCACAAAACGCAGAAGAAGGCGAAGCAAACGAAACACTCCAAACCGACTACACCGGCGAGACGACGGACATCGGTTTCAACGCACAGTATCTACAGGAATTCCTTAATGTGATCGGCGATGCGAAGATCGCTTTCGAGTTCAAAGACGGTAACTCACAGGCTCAATTGAAGCCGTCGGAGAACGGCGATTACGAGTACAAGTACATCGTGATGCCGATGAGGATCTGAGCATCGTGCTAAAATCCACGAATGCTACTCGCTGATATTGAAGCGGCCAATTTTCGTAACCTGAGTGGGAGAATCGAATGGGGGCCAAAGCTCAATATCATCTACGGCAACAATGGCCAGGGGAAGACGAATTGGTTGGAAGCGATTTATCTCCTGGCCCGAACAAAATCCTTTCGCACACAACGACTCCAGGAAGCGGTTAAGTTTGGCGAACAGATCGCCGTTGTCAGAGGACGAGTTACGAGCGGCGCCGAACCCGGAGTCGGTCTCGAAAGAGAACTCCAGGTCAGTCTTCACGACAACTCGAAAACGATCTTCGTAAACTCAAAACGCGAAACCCTCACACGCTACCTGACACAGTTACAAATCTTTTCTTTTACTGCCGCCGATCTCGAAGTCGTGCGCGGTACTCCGGAAGCACGCCGGCGTTTTCTCGATCGTGGTATCTCGTCAATCAGGCCGGCGTATTTGAGAACGATCGCCGACTACAACCGCGTCATAAAGCAGAAGAACAAAGTGCTCCAGGCCGCGAACGAAAACGAGTTTTCGCTGGACCGCACTGAGGATCTGATCAGTCCATGGAATGAACAGTTAGTAAAACTCGGCGCTGCGATTCATCGCGAACGTGAAGAATATGTCGCTGGTCTAAACGAAGTACTCGAGCGGCAACTGTTCGAACGAAGAGACATAACGACGCGCTATGTTTCGTCGCTCGAAGGCAAGGGCGATCTGAGTGATTACGAGTCGTTGCTGCGGTCGAGACTGGCGCTGAGATTAGTGGCGGAAGTGGCCGCGGGACACGCGCTGATCGGGCCTCACCGGGACGATTTGGAGATACATCTGGACGGCCGGGAAATTCGCGCCTTTGGGAGTTCCGGACAGCAACGTAGCGCATTGTTAATATTAGACTTAGCGGCGATTTCGTTGTATAATTTGGCTGCGAATGACCATCCGGTTTTCCTCATCGACGATGTCGACGCGGAACTGGACGAGAAAAGGATTACGCACCTTCTGGAATACCTTGAAAATCGCACCCAGACCTTCATTACGACCTCAAAGCGGAACCACGTTGAAGGTTTCTTTTCAAGGGCGAATGTTTACGAAATCGCCGAGGGTCAAGTCCGAAGCAGCCAGACGACTGGCTTAGCTTCCGCAGGATCGATCCTCGCATAGTCGTGTGTGTCAGCGAACGCAGTTAGGAGAAAGATTTTGTCAACTGTAGGACCAACAGAACCGGTTAAAAAAGGACCAGCTTACGATTCATCTTCAATCACGATCCTCGAAGGACGTGATGCGGTGCGCAAACGGCCCGCGATGTATATCGGGTCGACGGGCGAGCTGGGCCTTCACCATTTAGTTTATGAAGTAGTAGATAATTCGATCGACGAAGCGCTCGCAGGTTATTGCGACACGGTTGACGTCACTATCCATCTCGATAATTCACTAACGGTCGTCGATAACGGCCGCGGCATTCCGGTCGACGAGATCAAGAAAGAGAAACGTTCGGCGGCTGAAGTCGTGATGACGAAACTTCACGCCGGCGGAAAGTTTGATTCAAACGCTTACAAAGTTTCCGGCGGACTGCACGGCGTTGGTGTGTCGTGCGTCAATTTTCTTTCCGAACACCTGCATCTCGAGATCTGGCGCGAAGGAACAACGTTCGAACAGGAATACAAACGAGGCATTCCCGTCGCCCCTCTGAAGCCAACCGGCAAGACGCGCAAACGTGGAACCAAGATCACGTTTCGTCCCGATTCGCAGATCTTCACCGAAACAGCTTTCAGTTTCGACAAACTCTCTGAACGCCTGCGCGAGAAAGCCTTTCTCAACAAAGGCATTCGCATCACGATCAAAGACGAGCGTGAAGATCCGGAGCGTTCGCACGAGTTCTACTACAAAGGCGGGATCGCGGAGTTCGTCAAACACCTAAACAAGAACAGAACTACGCTCCACGACAAACCCATCTACTTCGAGAAGGAAGGCGAGAACCTCTCGATCGAGGTCGCCATTCAGTACAACGACGGCTACGACGAAAAGGTCTACTCGTTCGCTAATAACATCAACACCGTCGACGGCGGCACGCACCTGTCGGGCTTCCGCTCGTCGTTCACGCGGACAGTCAACGCCTACGCGCAATCTTCCGGTCTGGCCAAGAATTTCAAGAGTTCACTGACCGGCGACGACGTGCGTGAAGGTCTCGTGGCCGTGATCTCGGTGAAACTGCCGCAGCCGCAGTTCGAAGGACAAACCAAGGGAAAACTGAATTCGGACGTGAAAGGCGCGGTCGAATCGTTCCTTAACGATCGTCTGACTGAGTTCTTCGAACAGAATCCGCCTGTGGCGCGCAAGATCGTCGGGAAGGCACTCGACGCCGCACGCGCCCGAGAAGCCGCTCGTAAAGCCCGCGAAATCGTCCGCAAGGGCGCACTAGGGTCGGGGATGTTGCCGGGCAAGCTCGCCGACTGCCAAGAGCGCGATCCGGCGTTGTCCGAAATCTACATCGTCGAGGGCGACTCGGCCGGCGGCTCCGCCAAGCAGGGACGTGACCGTAAGAACCAGGCAATCCTGCCTTTGAAAGGCAAAATCCTGAACGTCGAGAAAGCCCGTTTCGACAAAATGCTCGGTCACAGCGAGATCAAGTCGCTAATCACCGCTCTCGGTACGGGAATCGGCAAAGACGACTTCGATATCAACAAGCTCCGTTATCACAAGATCATCCTGATGACGGACGCCGACGTGGACGGTTCGCACATCCGAACGCTGCTGCTGACGTTCTTCTACCGCCAGATGCCGGAACTGGTCGAACGCGGCCACGTTTTCATCGCACAGCCACCGTTGTTTAAAGTAAAGCGGGGCAAGAAAGAGGAATACATCAAAGACGAAGGGTCGATGTTCCGCTATCTCATGCGCCAGGCAACCGGCGACATGAGTGTCAAAGCGGCGGGGAAAGAGCAGCCGATTGAAGGAAAAGACCTCGCGAAGTCGCTGGAGAGCGTTGTCGATTTTAAAAATTACTGTGAACGTGCAACGCGACGCCTCGCCGGCGACGCCACGCTGCTAAACGTTCTGTTACAAGCGTTTGGCGGAACGAAAGGCGTAATGCGGAAGGAAGGCCAGTCCCTGCGAAACGTTTTCGAGCGGGAAGACCTGATGTCCAAAATCCGCAGCGCGATGGAAAAGGCCAACTACACGACGGAAATGACGCGTGACGAGGAACACGGCCTTTGGGAGATTGAAACCGTAACGAGTACCGGCGCCAATATCCTGATTGACTGGAATCGCGCGAGTTACGTCGAGTTTCAGAAAGCCATCGAACTCTTCATGACGCTCGAAGACACACTTGCCGGTCCGTTTGTCTCCGGCGAGAACGGTACGAGCGAGGAAGTGCCGACGCGCGAAGCCTTGCTCGATAAAGTGCTGACCGCGGCGAAAAAGGATCTCTCGATTCAGCGTTACAAAGGTCTGGGCGAAATGAACCCGGAACAGCTTTGGGAAACGACGATGAATCCCGAGAAGCGCACGTTGTTGGAAGTCAGGATTGACGACGCGGTTGAGACTGACGAGATCTTTACGGTGTTGATGGGCGACGCAGTTGAGCCCCGCCGGAAGTTCATCGAAGACAATGCGCTCGATGTGAGAAATCTAGACGTCTAAAGCAGGACGCGGATTTCAATCTGTGTTCTCACGATATCTTTCAACTTTGAACCGTGAGATCTTGACCGGCGTTCCGGAAGGAATGCCGGCCTTTTTTCTTGCGATCTCCACTTGCTGCTGAGCAGTATCAACTCCCGGGATATCAGGAAGCAAAAGACCTCGATGCGACTCGCTCTCGTCTTCCACGATCACACCGTAGAGCCGCGGATCCAACTCGTCGATCGTTGCGGTTTCCGACGGAAACAGCACGTCGACTGAATAAACGAGATTCGCGAGTTCATCTTCACGCACGGAATCAAAGCGCGGATCGCTCGTCGCTGCGCTGATGGCATTCGCGACGATCTCCTGCGCCAAAGTATCCTTCACTGATTCGATCGTGCCGATACATCCGCGCAACTCTCCATCGCGCGTTTTCAAACTGACGAAACACGGCGCGCGCACCGCAAGCAAGCCTGTTCTTGATCGCGGTGGATCCAGGATCTCACCGTAACGGGTAAAAGCTTCCACGGCGCTCCGCGCGAGACTCGGCAAGTCTTCAACTTCGCGATCGAACTGGTCCGTTTCGAGATCGTTTTCGGCGGGTTGATTAGTTAACTGCGCCACGAGATATCCGACACCGAATGGCGCTTCGTAGTTCATCACTTCGCACGTCGGCGGCAACTCCGAAGTCGCGCCGATCGCGACGAGCATCGATCGGTAACCGCATTCGCCGGCGAGCTTTCGCAAACTGTGATCGATATTGACGATTCGTTGTGGCTCGTTTGCACGCAGCGCATCGACAACCTCTTCATCAAACAAGCGCGCCGACGGATTGTAGCCGGCGGGAGCTTGCGGTTTGAGTCGATGACTCAAGTCGCCACTCGCGATGAACGCCACGCGCCGTCCGACTCGATCGACCGCCTTCGCGATGCACGAGCCGAAACGAAGATGATCCTCGTTCGACAGAAAACTGTAGCCGAGCGCGACCACCTGTCCGTGCCAGCCGTTGCGCAGCAGAAAATAGAGTGGGACTGCTGTTCCATGATCAAGCACGTCGTCCGCCAACATCGAGACGTGATAATTCTCGGCCTCCGCGGCGTGCGTGATCGCGGTCAGCAGCTCGGAGTCGACTCCGGCTAAAAACTCTGTTCCCGGTGCGTGAAAGTTAGTGAAATCGCCATAAACGGTCGGACCTTCGTAAGCGACGAAAGAATCGGCGTCCAGAGGCGCGTGGGGCGAGATCAGAATCACCGACACGGCGCCGCTGTCGATCACACGCCGCGTGAGCTCGGCCATCGCGTCGATAGACGAGCGCACACCCGCAATCGATTCACGCCCGACCTCGGGCACCATGATCGGTGGATGCGGAGCAATGCCGGAAAAGACCAGGGAGCGGTTGTCGCTCATCGCGCGCCTTCCAGGGTTTATAGGGTTTGACGGGAACGGCTGCTATTCTATCTCCGACTAATACGCATCACAATTTGTAAAACCGGATCGGATCTGTGTTTTTTCATGAAACAGTTTGACGTGTTGATTGTCGGCGCGGGGCCGGCGGGTTCATTTGTCGCGGAGCTACTGGCAAAAAGCGGTGCGAAAGTCGCACTTTTTGACGGCCGTCCCGAAGGTACGCCGAAAGCGTGCGGCGGTGGCGTGACGGCAAAGGCGCTGAAAGCCTGGCCGCAACTTCTCAACGCCGCGGGCCGCACGATCAACGAACTCGATCTCTACTCACCTTCGGGCAAGAAACTGCATCTCGAGCTCGACGAGCCTTTTGCGATCTATTCGCGTGTAGTCTTCGATTCATATCTGCGCGATCGCGCGAAAAATGCCGGCGCGCAGATCGTTTCCGGGAGGATCTCCGCACGAAAAATAAAGCGGACCGAAACGGGCTGGCGTTTGAAAGACGAAAACGGCCGTGAGTGGACGAGCCCGATGCTCGCCGGCGCTGACGGCGCAAACAGCGGAATCGCAAAGATGCTTGCTGGTCCATTACCGCCGTCGGACATGGAAGTCGCTTTTGGTTATCGCGCACCGCTGCCGGCAAATGAAGTCACGCCGACGGTGGTTGCTTTCCTGCCGCGTTGGGTCGGTTACGCGTGGGCGTTTCCGCGTCCTGATCACATCTCGTTCGGCATCGCCACTACGCAGGACGCGTTCGAGCATCAACCGCTCGACGATCTTCTCTGGCGGTTCATGGTCGGTTACTACCAGCAATGCAACGGCGTGAAGATCAAGTTCTGGAAAGATGATGAAACAGCGGAGTCGCAACGCGTGCGTCAACACTTGAACGACACGGCGGAACGATACGCCGCCCGCATTCCCGGCCTCGCTGCGACAACGTGGGAGAACAGAAAGGTATGCGGCGGCGACTGGGCGTTACTCGGCGACGCGGCGGGTTTCGCGGATCCGGTGACCGGCGAAGGAATCTATTACGCGTTACGTTCGGCGGAGTTGTTCGCGGCGGCTTACCTCGATGGTCGACCTCAGACTTACGAAGCGCGCTGGCGCGAAGACTTCGGCGCCGACTTGAGCCGCGCTGCGCAGATGCGGCGACGTTTCTATGGAAACTTCTGGGGGGCGCCGTTTACGGAGCGCATGATCGAGTTCGCGCGCGGACATCGCGGCGTGAAGCGTGTGCTCGGTGATCTGGTTGCAGGTGAACAAGGATACGTCGATTTGAAGCGGAAACTCCTGCGCAGCGCGTTTCGGCCGGTTTGAGAAGAATGATCAAGATAAGTTTAGCCGTGACTTTGGTGTTGGCCAGCTTCGTCGCGAGCGTCGCGCAGTCGAAGCGTGTGAAGCAGCCGCGCGAGGTTGTTGAGGCGTATCAGGTTTGCTCTCAGTTCAGGCACTCGCTCGCAGAGGACCTCGATTTCTCACGCGCTTTCGAAGCGACATTTGTAACGAACGCGGCTCAGCGACGGCAGATTGCGATTGCGGAGATCGAACTAGAAGGCGTCGATCTGGCACAAGTCGACAATGCCACACTCATCGGCCTCTATAAAGATCAGACGCAACTTCTACTTTTGTCACTGCCACTGCTCGTAGTCGACGACGTACAGAAAGCAGAATTATTTCCGCCGAAGTTTGAAGACATCTTCAAACAACAACGTCCGAAAGATCCACAACAGGTAAAAGCTTTTGCCGCTCAGTTGAAACGCGACCTGGCAGACTTTCGCGCCCATGTGGACCATCTCGTAGCTACGAATCTGTCCGTCGCCGAGGCTGTTCGACAAATCAAGAGAAACCTTTCGCAACAGTCGGAACCGCCCGCGTACGTCGTCAAGCCTCTCACCGCTTATAGCAAGGGGAGAGTCTTACCTCTGAATGCGAGGTATTACGACATCGACGATTGTATGGTGATTCGCGAGGCCGGCAGGATGAGGATGATCGGGTTTATTTTTTTGAAGTTCCGCTTGTAGCACTAAGGCGCGAGTCGCTTGATGGTCCAACTGCCGTCCGTCAGACGTTCGTAGAGCAGTCGATCGTGCATCCGTCCGATACGTCCTTTCCAAAACTCAATTCGATCCGGTCGCAAACGATAACCGCCCCAGTGTCCCGGACACTCAATCTCACGATCGCGATAGTATTCTTCCAACTCACGCGCCCGCGCTTCCAACACTTCACGATCCGCGATCACGTTGCTTTGCGGCGACGCCCACGCCCCGATCTGACTCTCGCGCGGACGAGTATCAAAATACGCCGCCGACTCCTGCACGGACGTTCTTTCGACCTTTCCCTCGACGCGCACCTGGCGTTCTAACTGCGCCCAGTAAAACACGAGCGCCGCGTATGGATTACTCTCGAGCTGCGCGGCTTTCGCGCTGTGATAGTTGGTGAAAAAGACGAATCCGTCGTCGTCGACCTGTTTCAACAGAACCATGCGCGAAGACGGACGTCCTTCAGGCGTCGCAGTCGCGAGGTTCATCGCTTCCGGCAACGGCAAACCGGCGGCGATCGCGTCGTCGAACCAGATTTGAAACTGCTTGATGGGATTTTGTTCGACGGTTCTTTCGTCGAGCGCTTCAGGGATGCTCATGCTGATTCTTCGGAGTAATAAGGCGCGAGTCGTGTGCGCAACTCGCCGGGAATGGGAACAGTCTCAAACGTACCCTGATTGACGGCCGCCAAAACGAAATGTGCGGTCGCGATCAGTTCCTCTTCGGGTCTGCGGCGCACTTCGAAATTTAGTCGCATCGACTTCGTTCCGAAACGTCCGACATAAACACTGACTTCCAGCAGATCGTCGAGTCGCGCGGCGCGTTTAAAATCACATTCGAGATGCACGCGCGGCAGCCAGATCTTCAACTCGTCGAACATCACGCCATACTGTAGACCGACCTCGCGAAATAACTCGGTCTCGGCGAATTCAAAGAAGCGAATGTACGCGCCGTAAAAGATGATGCGCGCGGCGTCTACGTCGCCCCAGCGCACACGTTCTTCAATCGTGAATTTCTTCTGGCTTGACATCAATCAGATCGAACTGAGAAACGCCAGCAGCGCGTCGTTGAACTGCTCGGTCTGTTCGAGATTTGAAACGTGGCCGGCATTCTCGATAACGATCAAACGCGAGCCTGCGATCTTCGAGTGCATCGCTTCACTGTCAGCGGGCGGCGTGATCGCGTCTTCACGTCCGGCAACGATCAACGTGGGCACTTTGATCGACGAGATGAACTCAGTTTGATCATCTCGTTGGGCCATGCCCAACAACGCCCCCGCGGCGCCTTCCGGTTTCGTCTTCAACATCATGTCGCGAATGCGTTTCACGACTTCCGGACGTTTACTCACCGTGTCAGGCGTCAACAACTTCGGCAACATCGCGTCGGCGATGCCGGCCATTCCTTCCGACATGGCTTTCTCCGCCTGTTCGGCGCGCGTTTTCTTTGCTTCTTCAGTGTCAGCTTGCGCGCGCGTGTCCGCCAGCAACAGCGCCCTCACGCGATCGGGAAACTGTTTACAGAACGCGAGCGCCACGTAACCGCCCATCGACAATCCGCCAATCACGGCTTGCGGAATATCGAGCTGGTCCATGAGTTGGGCCACGTCCTGCGCCATGCGGTTCATCGTGACCGGACCAGGCGAGCTATCACTCTCGCCAAAGCCACGCAGATCCGGCGCGACGACGCGATACTGGCCGCTCAGCGCTTCCACCTGTTCGTTCCAAAGCGAACGATTGAACGGGTAACCGTGAATAAGCACCACCGGCGTACCCGAGCCCGTGTCGGTGTACGCCAACTGAATATCGTCAATGCGTGTTGTTGTCATGCAGTTTCAGAAATCTCTTCGCGCGGCGCGCGCTACTACGGAAATCAACTCGGTCAGCTCCACCGGTTTCGCCAGATAAATCTGAAAACCGGACGAGAGCGCGCGTTCACGGTCTTCGTCCTTCGCGTACGCGGTGATCGCAACAGCCGGAATCGTCTCCGATTCGTTGGCTTCCAATAATCGAATCCTTTCGATCAACCCGTAGCCGTCTTCGTCAGGCATCGCGATGTCTGACACAAGCACGTCGGGCCGCCGTTGCTGGATCGCCTGAATTGCCTCTCCGGCAGAAGATACAGCAGTCACAGTGGCATGTCTTCTCGTCAACGCTGTCGTCATCAGCTTCAGAGCGTCGGTGTCGTCGTCGACGAGCAAGACGTTCACGCCGGACAGCAGTTGCTGAGTCACTGCGGGAACGGCCGGTTCGCGTTGTTGGGAGGCCGCGGCTGTGCGTACTTCCGTTTCGATGATGGGCAGCCTGATCGTAAACGTGGCGCCGCAACCTTCGCCGGCGCTATGGGCTTTGATCGTGCCGCCGTGAATTTCGACGAGGTGTCGCGCGATTGCCAGGCCGAGCCCGAGACCGCCGTGATGTCGCGTCGTCGTGCTGTCTGCCTGTCGAAAGCGATCGAAAACAAACGGTATGAACTCACGACTAATCCCCTGCCCTGTATCGGTCACCGCAATCTCAACGCTCGATCCTTTTTGCGACAGCTTCACGGTCACGCGCCCGCCGTTATTCGTAAACTTCACCGCGTTCGACAACAGGTTCCAAATCACTTGCTGGAGCCGGTTCGCGTCGCCCGACACCATCGCCCGCGTCGTGTCGAGATAGGCATCGATCTTGATGCCTTTCGCGTCGGCAGTCGGCTGAACGACGTTGATGGCGTTTTTCACGACCGGCGCGAGTTGCATCGGGTGCAGATCGAGATAAAGATTTCCGGTGATGATCCGCGACACGTCGAGAATGTCATCGACGATCTGCGCCTGCGCTTTAGCGTTGCGGCAGATCGTTTCGTTTGCCTGTCTTCTGAGGTGGTCGTCGAGCGATCCGTCTTCGAGCAACCTGGACCAGCCGAGGATCGCCGTCAGCGGTGTGCGCAGTTCGTGCGAAACGGTTGCGAGAAACTCGTCTTTCAAACGGTTCGACTCTTCCGCCGCTTGTCGCGCTGTGCGTTCGAGTTTCAACAAACGAACGTTCTCGATCGCAACGGCCGTCAGGTTCGCCGCCATGCTCATCGCGGTCACATGTTCGGGCCGATAAACGTTTGTCTTATAACTTTGGACCTCGATCGTTCCGATGATGCGGCCCATCACCGCCATCGGCACCGCCATCGACGTCTCGGGACGCAAACCGTTATCTGGTCCAACAATGACGGTCGGATGTCCGCGCTGCGACCGCATGTAGTTGTCAGTAATGACGACCTGTCCCGTGCGCACTGCGCGACTGTTTGGTCCATGCGCCGTGACGGGCATCGGCGGCAGCTCCGAAACATCTACTTCGCTGCCGTCGCCCCAGCCATAACAAGCGGTGCGTACATCGCGAACAGAATCGTAAAGCGAGACGAAGAATCCGTCGCACGGAACGGAGACGTTGGTGAACTCTCGCAACGCGCGAAACACGGCGTTCAACTCTCCCGCGGTTCCCAACGCCTGGGCCAGCAGCGAGATTCTTTCGAGCAGACGTTCGTACTCGAGGAGTGCGCGCTGATCGGCTTCGCGCAGCGCGGTTTCAGCTTGCTCGCGTTCGGCGAGAGACCGTCTGACAGTTGATTCTGACTCTTTCAGTTCAGCCGCCGACCGTTCAGCGCTCATGCGGGCCTGCGCCTGCGCGCGGCTGGCGGCAAAGAAAAGGAAACTCAGAAAGATGCCGATGAGGAGCGTGTTGTTGGCCCACGGCCTGCTCGATCCGGCTTCGAACGACGGTTTCGTCGCCAACGCGATGGTCCATGGGCGGCCGGCGACGTCTTCGTTTACTGAAGTGGTGAAACGAGGTTTTTCAGATCCGCCCGCATCGCGGCTCGCGTGCATCAGGTTCTGAGGGTTTTCATTCGACCCGTCGTAAACGCGAAAACTCACGTCATAACTTTTTTGCGCAGTTATTGGCGCCAGGAATTCGTCTATACGATAAGGACTGTAAACAAATCCCACGAGCGCCGCGCGCCGTTCTTCTTCCGTGGAAATCGGCGCCTTCTTTCGGTAAACGGGCGCATAAATCAGGAAGCCGGGCTGCTGATTTTGCGGATCGTTTCTTTCCTGGACCAGGACCACGCGGCCGGACGCGGCGGGAATACCCGTATCGCGCGCGCGTTCCATCGCTTGCCGGCGTGTGGCTTCGGTAAACATGTCGAATCCCATCGCCTCCTGGTTGCTTGGGTTTTGCGGTTGCAGGTAGATGATGGCGTTGTATTCGTTGCGTGGATCTTCGGGCCAGACATGAAAATCCTTAAAGCCTGACTGTCGCATCCGCTGAGTCACTGACGGTAGTTCGTTTGGCGTGAAGCGAAGCGAGAAGCCGATGCCGTAAATGCCCGGATAGTTTTTTTGCAGATCGATCTGCTGCACGAAGCGATCGAATTCTTCGATCTCGACCGAGTCGCTGGCGGCGAAAAGACCGGTGCCTGCTCGCAAGAGCGCCAACGAAGTCTCAACTCGCAAACGGACGTGGTCTTGTATCTCCTGTGTTGATTTTTGAAAGCGACTCAGATCCTGTTCGTAAGCCAGTTTTGAAAAATAGTAATAGGCGAGGATCGTGAAACAGAGCCCGACGAGCAGGATCAGATAAGGCAGCAGCACGCGACGATTGCGTGATCGTTGGGGCGTCCCTCCCAGAGTTCGGTTTGGCTCGCTCATGGAAACGAGAATGCGAGTTGGACGGTTGATTCGGCCGGTCAGTCTGGAACTTTATCTGACCCGTCGGGTTCTTCTGCGCAGAAAATCTATCAATACGAATTGCGACAGGTTTTCCGGGTTCGCGAAGTAGGCTTTGCCGTTGGTCATAGCCGTCATTTGCTTCACGAATTCGACCAGATAGTAGTCGCTTGCCAGCATGAAAGTGTTGATCATTATACCGGCTTTACGACATGCCTGAACTTCTTTGAACGTTTCGGACATGACTAAAGGATCGCCGCCCATCGAGTTCTTGTAGAGACGGCGAGTCGGGCTTTGACTGGTGTTCCGGGCGCGCTTCGATCCGAAAGCGGGACCGTCCTGGCCGACGAAACACGCCGTCGGCTTCCCGTCGGTGACCATCACGATCTGCTTCATCTCTTTGCGTTGCGCTTGCAACAGGCGGCGCGCCAGGCGAAGACCTTCAGCGGTGTTGGTGTGATATGGACCAACGTGCGTGGTGGCGAGTTTTCCCAGCGGCAACTCTTCCGCGGCATCGTGAAACAGCACGACCTTTAGCGAGTCGCCGGGATACTGCGTTCGGATCAAATGCGACATCGCGAGCGCGACTTTCTTCGCCGGTGTGAAACGATCCTCGCCGTAGAGAATCATCGAATGCGAACAGTCGAGCATCACGACGGTCGCGCACGACGATTGATAATCGCACTGGTGAACGTACAGGTCGCTGTATTCGAGATTGAGCGGAACTTGCAGGCCTTCGCGTTGAATCGCTGAGAGCAGCGTGGTGTTGACGTCGAGATTTATCGTGTCGCCAAACTCGTACGGTTTGCTCGCGGCGGCGGCTTCGACTCCGGTCGAAAGATGTTGTGTATCGTGGCGGCCGGCGGCGCTTTTGCCGAAACTGCCGAGCAGGTTGCGCAGCGTTTTGTAACCGAGAAAGTCGAGTCCTTTTTCGGTGATCTCGAAATGAACGTCGCGCGGTAATGGATCGGAGATCTCGCCTTGTCCGCCGCCGTTACGCTGTTCGCGTTCGCTCGTGGGCTGCTGCTCGTTGAGAGTTAAGTAACCTTCTTCGACGAGGCGTTCGATGAGTTGGTTCAGCAACTCTTCGAGTAACGAGCCTTTGTACTTGCCTTCGTTCTCGGCGAGCATCTCCTGGATTTGACGTTCGTCGACGAGGCCTTTATCGAGGAGTGCTTGCAGGAGTGCGCGGCGAAGGGCGTCGAGGGACGTGTCGCGAGGGCGGTGTTCGCGTGTCCAGTAATAGTTGTCGTCGTAGCCGGAGTCGAGGAGCGCATCGGCCATGCTGTCCATCAACTCGCCAAGGTTAATTCCCGAGACGTCAAAACCCTTGAACTTTGAATAGCGAGTGAATTTCATTGCCGATTTCCGTTGACTGGCCCGCGGTTCCTTGACGCTGGCGTAGCGCTATTGCGAGTCCAATGGGAGATAAATCTAAAAAATCCTTTTTTCATTGGCCTCACGCAAGCGCTAGTGCAGGCCACTGGATAAACCTCATCAACTATATTTGCTGGATTCACTCAGGTCGTCATAAATCATGCCGCGACGATCCTTGCGTGCTTTTGTGACCGCAGTGTAACCGCCTTCTTCGTTGCGGCTGATCTTGTTCTGCGCATAAAGACCTTCGAGCGCGAGCTCACAGGCGGCGACGAGTTGCGCGCTGTCAGTGCGATTGAATTCAAACGGAATCGACGCCGTGTCGAGCAGATCGGGAACTGCTTCGAGCAAGTTCATACACTCGGCAGCCGCCGCCGTGTCGGCAAGCAACAACTTATTCCCCTCGTCAAACCACTGAATAGCGCGCGAGAAATCGATACCGACAAAGTAGCCTTCGAAGATCTCACCCGCAGCGCGTTTGATCAGATCGCGCGCGATGCGATGCGCGCCGAGTTGCTCGCCTTCGTACTCGAGCTCCATCTTTCCAGTCATCGACGGAATCGCGGCATAAACGTCGGCAATACGCGGCACGATCGGATGCTCATCCGTCAAAAGCGAACGCCGCTCGGCATTCGAAACAACAGATTCCATAACCGTGATCGGCATTCGTTGCGACACACCAGAATGCTTATCAACGTGATTGTCTTCGCGTGCTTCAAACGCGATCTGCTCAACGACTTCGCGAATAAACTCCGGCACGACTATGCGATCCGGATTCCCAAAACGATCCGTCCACGCTTCCTGACGCGTGATCTCGATCGCCGTCGGGAGTTCTTTCGGATAGTGCGTCGTGATCTCCGATCCGATGCGATCTTTCAACGGCGTGATGATCTTCCCGCGCGCCGTGTAATCTTCGGGGTTGGCCGAAAACATGAGCATCACGTCGAGCGGAAGTCGAATCGGATAACCCTTAATCTGCACGTCGCCTTCCTGCATGATGTTAAAGAGCGCGACCTGAATCTTGCCGGCGAGATCTGGCAACTCGTTGATCGCGAAGATGCCGCGATTCGCGCGTGGCAGCAGACCGTAGTGAATCGTCAACTCGTCGCTGAGCAGGTGTCCCCCTTTGGCGGCTTTGATCGGATCGACGTCGCCGATGATGTCCGCGACAGTTACGTCAGGCGTAGCGAGTTTTTCGACAAAACGCGCGTCACGATCGATCCAGTCGATCGGCGTCATATCGCCCTGTTGCGACAGGATGCGCCGGCCGTAAGCGGAAATCGGCCGAAACGGATCATCGTTGACTTCGGAGCCCGCGATGATCGGCACGCGCTCGTCCAGCAACTCCGTGATCTGTCGGATGATGCGACTCTTAGCCTGCCCGCGCAGTCCGAGCAGGATGATGTTGTGACGCGACAGGATCGCGTTGATGAGCTGGGGAATCACGGTGTCGTCGTAGCCGACGATGCCGGGGAAAAGCTTTTGTCCCGCTCGTAGTTTTCGAATCAGGTTTAAACGCAGCTCGTCTTTGACCGAGAGGGTTTGATACCTGCTCGCTTTTAGTTCGCGAAGGTTCCTTGGGTAGTCCATAATTCGGGTCGGGAAGAGATTCTAACCGGAAATCCGTGGCGGGGGAACCAAGCCGTCCTCTGCAAGCTTCACTAAGTGCGCCAACACTGCTCGTTCGGCCATCGCGTAAGCCTTCGGCGACACGTCCGTATAAACCTGCGCGACGATCTCTTTCGGCGTCGTGGCGCCGTTACGAAACGCATTCAGAATGTTCTGTTCACGCTCGAGACGATGCGAAATGTATTCATCGAGCTTTTTATAAGGCGTCGCGACAGCCGGCCCGTGACCACCTAACAACACGGATAGATTCGGCAAAGATCTCATGCGCTGAAGTGAATTTAAATAGTCTCGCATGTTTCCATCGGACGGATCGATCAGCACCGATCCGAAACCTACGACATTGTCGCCCGTGATCAGCACGCCGCGGTCTTTGTCGTGAAAACAAAGATGCCCGCGGGTGTGACCCGGTGTGTGCAGCGCCCGCAACTCAATCCGTGGTTCACCTTCAAGCGTGATGATCTCTTCGTCGACGATGAAACGATCGATATGAACGCCGCTCAACGCTTTCGCTGTCTCCTCGTGAGCGGCGACCGGAACGTCTCCGCCGAGATGCGTTCGCAGGGCCTCGAGTCCGCCGACGTGATCCGGATGATGGTGCGTCAAAATGATCTCGCGCACACGCCGTCCGGCGGCCATCATCTCGTCTACACATTCCGTCAACGCCTGTTGCTCGTCTTCGTACGGCGAACCGGGATCGAAGATCAACATCTCCTTCGAATTGTGGACGATGTAACAGCAGGTGTGAGTCGCGGGCGGACGCGTCGGCGTGCGAACAGGAAAGCAGGTGTAGTTCGGTCGAAAAGTGATCTGGCGCTCAGGTATACCGTGAGCTTGCTGTCGCGACAGAAAACGATCGACGAGATCCGGCGTCACACCCGCGCCGAGCATTTGCAATGCGTGCAATGTTGGCGGCACGGCGACGACTTCGTCTTTCATCCAACATGCATACGCATCGCGTGCAGTCAGCCATTCACCCGCGGCGAGTTCGCCCGCGATCACTTCCGGTTCTTGTTTCGGTGGACATTTGACGAGGAAAAACCAAGTGTCGAAACGACGCGCGTTGAACGGCGGCGTGACCCAGCGTCCGACGTAAGTGAAGTCATTGGCATCGAGGTAGAGATTGAAGTGGTCCAACAACGCGGGCCACGACATACGCTTCGATTCGAGATCGTCGAGCAACGACTTTCGTTGACCCTTCGTCAACGTCTCGCCGCCTTGCACTGCCAGCACGCCAAGCTCTTCGAACAGTTCGCGTGCGGCGCCGCTGATCATCGCCGCAGTTTCAGGATTCGGAGCGTTGCGGACGTCGACGGTCGCATCTTCGGCATCGATCTGTCCGCCCGGAAACGCATGAAAACCCCCGAGAAACGCGAGTTTGTCACTGCGTTTGACCCAAAACACTTCCGGATTGTTCGGATCTGTATCTTGCCGGAGGAGAATTACCGCGGCTGCGTCCTTCGGCGCGTTCGTTCCCGTTCGTTCCATTACTTGCTCACGACCACCGGAATCTTTCGCCGTCTCCCGGTCCCCAGGGAACGCCTCGCATGTGATAGCCACCCTCTTCCCAGAAACCCGCTTGATCTTGTTCGAGGAAGCGCACGCCTTTTACCCACTTCGCCGACTTCCACGCGTAGAGTTGCGGAATGATCAAACGCACGGGCCCGCCGTGTTCGGGCGGGATCGGCTGGCCGTCGTGGGCCCAGGCGAAGAGTGAATCTTCGTTCAGGAAGTACTCGATCGGAAGGTTAGTGGTCCAACCGTAATCGTAAGCGAGCGCGAGGACGAACTTCGCTTCGGGTTTGACGCCGGCGAGTCGCGCAATCTCGCGTGTCGAAACACCACTCCAAACGTTGTCCAGCCTGGACCAGCGTGTGACGCAGTGAAAGTCTGCGTAAACACGCACCGCCGGAAGTTGCATAAACTCTTCGAGCGACCACTTCAGCGGATTCTCCACGAGGCCGTCAACTTCAAACGACCACGTCGCAACGTCGACATCCGGAGTTCCGTGTGCGTCGAGCACGGGCCACTTCTTCGTGCGCGACTGCCCGGGCGGCAAACGCTTTTCACGCCGCGTGTCGGGACTGATGATGATCTCGGGATCGTCGATCGCATCAGCCGGCCGCGGATCTGTTGTTTGGTATTTCGGATCGCTAAAAAGATTATCGAGAAAACTCATCTTGTAGTTCTTTTGTAGTTTGTTCTTAGTACTTTGTTCGCCAGCTTTATGTTCTTGTTACATTGGCTCGTTCGCCAAGCGAACAAAGTACCAAGCACTTAAGTACCAAGGTCAGCGCTTCGTTTGCTTTTCCGCCAGTGCTATCAACTCTTCGGGCATCCACTTGCCAACGCCTTTCGCAGTCGCATCCGCGATGCCGACGTTTCGATTGTGCCACTCATCGCGATCGCCTTCAGCGCCGCGCGCGCGTTCGTAGTTCTCTGTTTGTTCCAGGCTCAGCACGATGCCGCCGACGATCTCTTTCCAGTCGTTAAACTGAATTCCGCGCCGCACGATCGGCAGTCCGGCCGTCCAATCTTCTTCGGGCGCGCGGTCGTCCTGCTCGGGTATGGTCAAGTTGTGCAACGACGGCAACGGACCACCGGAAAACTCCTTCACGAGGGTCTCGCTCAATTGCTTGTACGACCAATCGGAATGCTCCTGCCGCAACGCCTGCGCGCGTCGAAACATGTCCGCGACTGTAATTTGCCGATCCATCTCAACTGCCTTTCTTCCACGCTAACAACGTAACCACGAGTAACCCGATTGTAATCGCTGCCGACAACAGACAAAACTGGCAGAAGGCGCGGATCACAAAAGCCTGCAAATAAAAAAGCCACACGCTGGTCAGCGCCATCATCGCCACGAGGGGCAACAACAGTTTGCCAGCAATTCGATAACCAAAGATTGCGAGGGTGGCCAAACTGAAAACGGTGAAGTATGCGGCAGCGCCCAACCCGGCGAGAGGGAAGCCGGCGACGACGGCGTAGGGACTACTCAGCACTTCCGAACAACCCGAAACAACCGTGCAGCGTACGCTTTGCCCGGTGACGTGCTGAACGGTCAGGTAGAGCGAGTCGGCGAGACCGATGAGCGAAAGGGCAGCCGCCGTGATGTAAAACCACCTGGTTTTATTATTTAAATCAGTGTTCTCGACAGAAACCACGGAATTCACTTTTGCGTTGCGGCAACGCGCAGTTCGTTCTGAATCAACACGCGCAACTTCTCGGCCGGCAACTGTTCAAACGGCACTTCACGCCCGTTCATGAAGACGGTCGGCGTGCTGTTGACGCCCATCGAGTGGCCGCGTTTGCCGTCGAGAAAGATCCGTTGCTCGACTCGATCGCTTTGAACGTCGCGCTTGTAACGTTCGACGTCGAGCCCGATCTCTTTCGCGTAGCCTTCGAAAATGGGCCGCACGTCAAACGCCACTTTCCATTCTTTCTGATGTTCGAAGATCATTCCGTGCATTTCCCAGAACTTGCCCTGCATCCCGGCGGCTTCGGCAGCCGATGCTGCCGCGAGTGCGTGCTGGTGTGGCGGCACTAATGGAAATTCGCGAAACGTGATCTGAATCTTGTCGCCAAACTCCTGGAACATCTGTTTGAGTATCGGGTGGAACATGCCACACGGCGGACACTCAAAATCGCCGAACTCTTCGATCTTTACCGCGGCATTCGCTGGCCCAAGCGTGTGCGGCGGGTCGGCGCCCGGCACGCCGGTTCGCACGGGCGCAGGCGTTGGGGCGTTGGACGCCGTCGATTGCGGACCTGGGTTAGCGGGCGGATTTGTCGTCGCCGGTTTTGAACGCGTCATGTACAGGGCGCTGCCCACGGCCACGCCGAGAACGGCGAGAATGATGATGAATGGTAATAGTCGCTTCATGGGTTAGTTAAACCGCGGCTGCGAGAGTGGCCGCCAGTGAGCGAAAGATGTCGCGGCCGTCACTCGATCCGAGCAGGTCTTCGCAGGCACGTTCAGGGTGCGGCATCAGCCCGAGCACGTTGCGTTCACGGTTGCAGATGCCGGCAATGTTTTCGCGTGAGCCGTTGGGATTGGCGGCTTCAGTAATCGCGCCGGTTTCGTCGCAGTAACGAAAGACGATGCGATCCTGCTGTTTCAGTTCGTCCAGGGTGCGATCGTCGCAGACGTAGTTTCCTTCCGCGTGCGCGATCGGAATGCGCAGTACAGAACCCGCTTGAATTTCATTTGTAAAAGGGCTGTCAGACGTTTCGACGCGAACGTAAACGTGATCGCAAATAAAGTGCAGATCGCGATTGCGGATCAACGCACCGGGCAGTAGTCCGGCCTCGCAAAGAATCTGAAAACCGTTACAGATACCGAGCACAAAACGGCCGCTTTCCGCGAATTTCTTGACCGAATTCATCACGGGCGAGAAGCGCGCGAGTGCGCCGGCGCGCAGGTAGTCGCCGTAGGAGAAGCCGCCGGGAATAATGACGGCGTCGTAAGTGCTCAGGTCCGTTTCGCGATGCCAGATGAAGTCGACCGGCTGTCCCACGTGCTTGGAGATCACGTGATAGGCGTCGTGATCGCAGTTGGAGCCGGGAAAAACAATAACGCCAAACTTCACGCTTCTATCTCCACGCGGTAATCTTCGATGATCGGGTTGGACAAGACTTCACGCGCCATCTTTTCGACGGATTCCCGGGCCTGCTGGTTGTCGAGGTTCTCGTCGAGGGCGATCTCGAAGTATTTTCCCTGGCGAACGTCCGCTATTCCTGTGAAACCGAGCAGTTCGACCGAGTGCTGGATGGCCTTGCCCTGCGGGTCGAGTACGCCGGATTTCAGGTTTACGTAGACTTTAGCTTTCATCTCGATTGCTGTGCCGCTAACTTGAATAAAACATTGCGTAAAAAGCGTTTGTTGGACTAATATCTCCCGCTCGTAGGCCATTGCCCAGGCTCGCTATCAAACGCTTACCAAGCTTCCTATTAGGAGAAACTTATAATGCAAAACCCGCCGCCCGTCCAAACGACCAAATCGAGTACCGGACTTGATGACAATGTTGCTGCCTTGTTGTCGTACATCTTCGGCTGGGTCTCGGGACTTATTTTCTTCATCATGGAGAAGGACAGCCGGCTAGTACGTTTTCACGCGATGCAATCGATCCTGCTGAACGCGACTGCGCTGGTAGTCGGCATCGCACTTTGGGTCGCCTGGGTCGTTGTGGCGATCATCGGCGCAATGATTTCCGAATCGCTGGGCGCATTGTTCGGATTCCTGTTCGGACTCTTGATAGTCGTCTTCTATATCGCCATTTTCGTGGCCGTGATCCTGTGCCTGATCAAGGCTTACCAGCGTCAATACTTCAAGCTGCCGGTGATCGGTAATTTCGCCGAGAAGTTTTCGACGAAGTAACCTAACTACCGAAACACTCTTTCAAAGACCGCATCGACGTTTCGCAGGTAGTGCTGTAACGAAAATATTCGTTCGATTTCGTCGACGGACAAGTGTGACTTGATGTCGTCGTCTGCTTTGACGAGCGTTTGAAAGTCGCGATTCTCGTCCCAAACTCTCATCGCATTTCGTTGCACCCACTCGTACGCTGTCTCGCGCGAGACGCCTGTGTTCGTTAGCGCGAGCAGCAACTGCCCGCTGAAGATCAGTCCTTTCGTGGCGTTGAGGTTTTCCAGCATCCGTTCCGGATAAACGACGAGGCCGTCGATCAAGCCGATCGTCTTTTGCAACATGTAATCGAGAGCGATACTCGAATCGGGCAGCACGACGCGCTCGGCTGACGAATGTGAAATATCACGTTCGTGCCAGAGGGCGACGTTCTCGAGTCCGACGACGGCGTTCGCGCGCACCACGCGCGCCATGCCGCAGATGCGCTCCGAGATGATCGGATTGCGTTTGTGCGGCATCGCGCTTGAACCTTTTTGACCTTTAGTGAATCGCTCCTGTGCTTCGCGTACTTCGGTGCGCTGCCAGTGACGAACGTTCAGCGCCATCTTTTCGAGCGTGGCGGCGATGATCGCGAGCGTCGTCAGGTATTCGGCGTAAACGTCACGCTGAATCACCTGCGTTGAGACTGGGGCCGCTTTCAAACCCAGCCGTGTGCAGACGCTCTCTTCGACCGACGGATCGAGATGCGCGAACGCTCCGACTGCGCCACTGATCTTTCCAACCGCAACTGCTTCTTTCGCGCGCAACAGTCGTTCGCGATTGCGTCGCATTTCGTCGAACCACAATGCGAACGTCAAACCGAACGACGTCGGCTCGGCGTGAATGCCGTGTGTGCGTCCGACTTGCGGCGTGTTCTTGAATTCAAACGCGCGACGCTTCAGCGCTTCGATCAACTGTTCCACTTTCGCCAGCAGAATATCTGACGCGTCACGCAGCAGCAGCGCGTTAGCAGTGTCTACAACGTCAGACGATGTGAGTCCGTAGTGAACGAAACGAGAAGCTTCGCCGATCGACTCCGCGAGGTTGGTGGTAAACGCGATGACGTCGTGATTTGTCGTCTTTTCGATCTCGTTGATGCGATCGACTGAGAACTTAGCGCGCGTTTTGATCTGTTCGAGCGCGTCGCGCGGGATGATGCCGTTGTCGGCGTGAACTTCGCAGACGGCGATTTCGACGTCGAGCCATTTCTGAAACTTGTTCTGCTCCGACCAGAGCGCGCCCATCTCGGGCAATGTATAGCGATCAATCATTTGAGATCCGTGGAATTTACAAGGTAGCGGGCAAGCAGCCAGCGGCCGTTCTCTTCGATCAGCGTAAAGGTCTCCATTCCGGCCCCCCGCTCAAACCGTGTTTCGTAACTGAGTATGAAAACATGTCCCTTCAACGGGCCACCGGAATTCTGTTGCTCGGCGGCCGACTGAAGAGCGCGATTTTCAACTTTGCCGAGTTTCGTTCGCAGTGTCTTAAAGACTTCGTTGGATTGTTCAAGCGTCACGTCACGTTTCCACAGATCTGACGAATCGGAATAGATCTGTTCGTAACGCTCCTGCTCGAGGTTGATGCCGATATTCGAGACCGCGTCTTGAACCTGAGACGGCACTCGTTCGCGTTGATTGTTTACCGCGCAGGCAAACGCCGCCGCCGACGATAGCAGCACGATCAGTGCGATTCCCCGTCTCATACTTCGATCCAGGGCGTCGGCTCCTTCGGATATGAAAGAGAAATCTCAGTTTGCCCGAAAAACAACGGCGCCGCTTCCTGGAGCGCGACTTCGGCGTTGATCTTAGCGAGATACGGGTTGTTGGCGCGCTGCGAAAGGTGGGCCAGGACGATGTACTTGGCGCAACCGTCGAAACCGTGCTTGATCCAGTCCGCGAGATCTTCGTTCGACAGATGACCGAGACGAGACAGAATTCGCTGCTTGAGTTCCCACGGATACGAGTCGCAGGCCTTCAACATGTCTCTGCTGTGGTTCGACTCGATCACGATCGCCGCGCAGCCGCGAAGCTGTTCGCTGACGAGTGTTGTGATGTGACCGAAGTCCAGTACGGTGGCGACCTTCACTCCGTGATGCGTCGCAGTGAAACCGAAATTGTCGACGGCGTCGTGCGGAATGGTGAACGGATGGAAATCGATCTCGCCGATGCGAAAATCTTTGCTCGACTCGATCTGTTCGACGCGTCCGCGCAACGCGTCGGCGCGGCGGCGCGGTTCTTCGTTAGTGACGTTGATTCGTTCGCTGACGTAAGCGTCGAGAGTTTTGGCGGAAATGTAAACGGGGCAATCGACGGAGCCTAACAACACGCGGAGTCCGCCTGCGTGATCGCCGTGTTCGTGAGTGACGAGCACGCCGTCGAGTCGTTGCGCGTCTTCGCCGACGAGGGCGAGCCGGCGCACGATCTCTTTCGCGCTTAGACCAGCGTCAACAAGCACGCGCGTGTTGCCTGCAACGATCAGAACCGCATTGCCGGTCGATCCGCTGCCGAGAACGGTAAGTTTCATCTAGCCACAAAAAGGCACAAGAAACACAGAAATAAGGAGCGACGCAACTATATCAGCTTTTGACGCTTTTGTGCGTTCTCGTGGCTCTGGGTTTGTGCCCTTTTGTGGCTTAGATTGCGAGACGAGAACGATCGACCTTGAATCCGTTGAGGTTTCCGAGTGCGCCGAGTGCGATCGTTTCCGAATTGAAGTACGTGCGTGCGACTTCCTGAAGTTGTTCGAGCGTGATCTTGCGGATCTTTTCGATCACTTCATCGGGTGAGATACGACGGCCGTGAACGATCTCCTGTCGCGCCAGAGTGCTCGCGCGTGCGCTCGACGATTCGAGACTGAGCAGGATCGAAGAGATCGCCTGGTCCTTCGCGATGCGCAACTCTTCCTCTGAAACCGGATTACGAACAACTTCGCGCAACTCGTGCAGCGAGAGATCCAAAACCTCGTCGAGTTGTTCGGGCGACGTGCCGGCGTAAATATTGAAAACGCCCACATCGGAAAACGCACTTCCAGCAGCGCCGACTGAATACGCGAGACCGCGTTCTTCGCGAACTGTTTGCCAGAGACGACTCGACGTTCCACCGCCAATCACGGAACTCAACAAACTCGCCGCATAACGATCTTCGCTGAGCGCGGTCGGCCACGGTGTGGCGATCACGAGGTGCGCTTGTTCGAGTTCATTCTTCTGTTCGATCAGGATCGGCGCCGCCGGCCGCGGCTTCGGACCGTCCAGGTTATGCGGACGAACACCGGCGCGGCCCTCGCAGCCGTTGAAAGCTTCCGCGACGATCTCCACGAGACGAGTGTGCTCGACGTTTCCGGCAGCCGCCACGACGAGATTGTTGTAAGAGAACTCGCGTGCGTGAAAAGCGACGGTCGTTTTGTGATCGAACGTGGGAACAGTCTCTTTAGTGCCTTCGATCGGGCGTCCGAGCGGTTGATTGGGGAAATATGCGGCGTTGAAGAGTTCGCCCAAAAGCTCGTCGGGCGTGTCTTCCACCATTTTCATCTCTTCGAGGATGACTTTTTGCTCGCGATCGAGGTCTTCCTGCTCGAAACGCGGGTGGGCGACAAGGTCCGCCAGCAGATCGATCGCCTGTGGCAGGGCGACGTCCGCAACCTTCGTCGTAAAACCCGTCATCTCATGGGTCGTGTAGGCATCGAGATGTCCCCCCAGCCGGTCGGTTTCGACTGCAATATCGCGAGCCGTACGGCGCCGAGTGCCCTTAAACACTGCGTGCTCAATAAAATGGCAGATCCCGTTGAGTTCCGCTGTCTCGTGGCGTGAACCACGGCGGACCCAGATTCCGGCCGTGACGGATCTCAGCCCCGGCATGTGTTCCGTCACAACGGCGATCCCGTTGGGGAGTTTTGTAGATTGCACTTCGTCTATCATCTGTTGGAAACCAAACAGTGCGTTAAGGGCTCCGTGGGTGAATGGGGTGGTGAATCCTAGCACGAGCGGGGCGGAAGCGGTAGGGCGGGGCGAGGGTCGTCGAGAAACATAAAAAAACGGGGCAAATCGCCTATATTTTGCCCGCTTGTTACTTGACAGTATCGGGCTTCGAGGCAGAGAATGATTACCTATTTTGGTGCGGGTAAGTCTCCTCGCCCAAGCCAGTGTGTGGACCTTCCGCCTGCAAGTCGCAGTATGCGCGCGGGTGAAGGGTAGGAATTCAATTATTCCTGTGCAATTATCCTGTGTTAGTCAGACTGAAAAGTCATGTAGTGCTCCCCGTTGCTTCCCAGGGACTCTGGTCGCGGAGGTCATAGTCGCATGAAGAGAGCGTTAAGTCTGGGTTTGTCCTGGCTCGCAGTCGTGTCGTTATCGGCGAGTCTTGCGCAGGCTGTTGCCACTCCGGCTCCAAGCAAAACACTCGGCACAATCACCGGCACCGTTAAAGACCACAAGGGAAATCCACTGATGGGGGCGGTGGTGTCGCTGTTGCGCGAAGGCGCGAAGCAGGCGAAGGAAGCACGCACGGACGACAAAGGAAACTTCATCGCGAAAGTTCTTCCGGGTAAATACGGAATCCGCGCAGTGGCGACGGGATTCAGCGCGGTCATTTTCTCTTCAGTCGAAGTCAAAGCCTCTCAGGAACTCGTTTACAAGTTCAATCTCGAACCGGTTGGTTATGGCAACACGTTGCCCGAACGTCGCCGCGATCGCGATGACGTCAAATGGACGTTGCGTTCATCCCAACCCAAACGCTCGATCTTCCAGGTCGATGAGGGCGTCGACTCAACCGTCCAGGCCGTGAACAATGCGCAAGACCAGGCCGCACAGACGGAGGCGCAGATCGCGGACGCGGCCGGCATGGAAACCGCACCGACGGGACCGGTCGAGTCGGAAAATTCCGATTCACGAATCAGAACTCGCGGCGTTTTAGAAACTTACTTCGCGAGCAACGCTTACGGCGCTTCTTATCCGGGATTGAATTTCGCGCTTGCTACACCAATCACTGAAAACGTCGAGCTGATCTTCTCCGGTCAAACCGGACTCGGCGACGCGCCCGAACGACTTGAAGCCACAACACGCATCCGCATCGGCGATCGCCATCGCGTTGGCGTGACTGCTTCCGGATTGCGATTCGAAACGCCAGTCTGGACCAGCCGCCTGAACGATCAGGGCTCACTTCACGGTCAGCTATCGCTGCGCGCCGTCGACGAATGGATCGTGCGCGATGGAATCGTGATCGTGATGGGTCTCGACTACTCGCGTTTCATCGGCGCCGGCGATGCGCATGCATTCACGCCGCGGTTTGGCGTCCAGTACGACGTGAACGCACGCACGCGTGTGAAAGCAGCTTTCGCTTCCGGTGGGGATGAAGATGGAATTCAAAGCGTCGCGACGTTTGAAGACGAGCAGGTAGTTTTTCGCGGCAACGCGGTTCGTCCCGTTGCGTTTGTTGATGGACAGGCGATTCTCGATCGCAGTCACAGGCTCGAGTTCGGCATCGAGCGCGTGCTCGACAACAATTCCAACATCGAAGCGACCGCCTTCTTCGACACGACCAGCGGACGCGGCGTCGGATTGATGAGTTTTCCGGGCAGCGCTTTCAGCGGAAGCGCCGGTGATGCGTTTTTACACGTCGCGAACCAGCAAGGCTCGTCACGCGGAATGCGCGTTGTTTACACGCGTCGTTTGAATCGCGTTTGGACCGCATCGGCCGGTTACGCTTTCGGACGCGGCCAGCGATTGTCAGCATCAGGTTTCTCCACGCCGGCGGAATTGTTTGAAAACGGATTGTTCCAAACTGCCGCACTACAACTCGGCGCAGGCTTCGACACCGGCACCCAGGTGCGAACCGTGCTGCGTTTCTCGCCCGAGGCGACAGTGTTTGCCATCGATCCTTTCGCGGGCCGTCTCGGTGTTTACGACCCGTCGCTAAGCATCCAGGTAACGCAGGAGCTCCCGAGTTTTGGTTTACCTGTTCGAGCGGAAGCCATCCTCGACGCGCGCAACATCCTTGACGCGCAAGTGAGTACTGAAAACGGCGACGTGTTGACCTTCGTCGGCAACAGCCGGCGGTCAGTTCGGGGCGGAATCTCGGTCAGGTTTTAGCGAACGCGCAATGTGCGCTCGATGAAGTGAGCGGGTCCTCCAACAACCTCCTTTCGTAACGCTCCCTTAATCGAGTAGCTCAATAGATAGACCAGTTATTCCAAATTCTCGGAAAAGTCCGAAAAGTTGGATGGTTTTACATAAAAGTTCTGCTGCTCGAACCGAATTAAGCACCCTGAACACTCGGAACATACCTTGCTTAAAAGCGTGGGATCGGTGCAATCCGGACGGAGTTGGGAGAAAGCGGAAGGTAAGTGAAGGGCTCGGTACTAACAACTAAGACGTGGTTACTGCTCATCGGCGCAGCTTTATTGATCAGCGCCGGCGTGCTGAACTTCCGTCAACGAGCCCATGACCGAATGCTCCCGTGGGACGGTGTCGAGTGGGTCGACACGCAAGAAGGCGTCATTGCCAAGACCATCGAACCGAAGTCCGCTGCCGACCGCGCCTGGCTGTTGCCGGGCGATCGTTTGATCGGCATAAATTTCGACGGACGCAGCAAACCGGATGAGCTCCGCCGCTCGCGCGACGTTCAGATTTATCTCGAACAAGCGGGCGAAGGCGGCCAGTTGCACTACCTGATGCAACGGCCTTCGTATCCGCCGGAAACGCGTGAGTACTGGGCCGACCTCGACAATCTCGGCACCTTTCACAAATGGACGCCGCGCGTTCTGTACATCAACCTGCTCGGTCTCGTGTACTTGTTCGTCGGGTTCTTCGTTCTATTCAAGCAAGGCGGACGCGCGCCTTTCGTGCTGCATTTCGCGACGTTCTGTCTCGCCGCATTCGTTTTCCATTTCTACACTCCGATAGGCGCTTACGACGACCTGGACCTCGCGATCGGATTTCTCGACGCGGCGGCGTTCATTATGTTTGCGCCGCTGTTCGTTCACTTCTGCGCGCTTTACCCGACACGACAGCAATTGTTCCCGACACGACGCTGGCGAGCTGTCTTTTTGTACGTGCCGGCGCTCGTGCTGCTTCTCCTCGCGATCGTGATCTTCCTGCGCGACGAGATGGCGAAGGGGCTTTCGAGCCTGAAGAATATTCCGGTCACTGAATCGCTCGTCGGTCTTTTCTACTGGTTGCTCGTTGCACACTTCATCACGGCGCTTGTCGCCGGTGCGGTGTTGTTGCTCCGAACGCTCATCAAAGCGAAGAGCACGGTTGTGCGCCAGCAGGTGAAGTGGGTCGTGTGGGGAACGGTACTCGCCATCACGCCATTCATTTCGCTTTACGGCCTGGTCTACCTCTTCGGCGCGCCGACGGATCGGTGGCTGACTGACGTCGCGATCCTGCCGCTTGCGATCATTCCGTTTGCTTTCGGCTATTCAGTACTGCGTTATCGATTGATGGACGTCGAGCTGGTCGTGCGTCGCGTTTTTGTTTACGCATTGACGACGCTCGCGATCGCGTTGCTGATCGGCACGGTGGTCTACACCGGCGGTCTCTACGCGTTTGGATCGGATCAGTCGTTCACTTCCGGAGAGATCACGTTGCGAGTCGTGATTGCGGTGCTGGCGATGGCGGCGATCGTGATGGTTGCCGCGCCTGTCAAACACTTCCTCCAGGAACAAGTCGATCGACTCTTCTACGGCGAACGTTACGACTTGCGAAACAGCCTGCTCGATTTCGGCCGCACGCTCTCAGCGACGACGGCGCTCGAGCCGCTGCTTGATTCACTCGTCAGTCGTTTACAGGAAGTGATGAACGTCGGCCGCGTCGCGATCTTCGTCGAAGACAGACATTCGACGTCAGGTTACACAGTCGCGCGTGCGGAGGGTTTGTCGATTCCGATCGTTGTGCCGGCTGATTTCCGCGAAATGATTCGCGTGCGATCGGCGGAAACCGGAGTCGTTCGCGCTGACGATCTCGACATGGCCGCCGATGCGGCAGGCTCCGTCAGACGAACGCTTCACTATTTCGTGCCGTGCGTCGTGCGTGGACGAATGGTCGCTGTGATCGGCCTCGGACGATCGGTTGACGGCGCGTTGCTTTCGTCGGAAGACGTTGAGATTTTGAGAACCGTTTCGGGTTACGTCGCAGTCGCGATCGAGAACAGTCTGCTTTACAAGGATCAGCAGGAACGCGCGTCTGAGTTGAAACTGTTGAAGGAATTCAACGAGTCGATCATCGAGTCGATCAACGTCGGTTTACTCGCGGTGGATCTCGAAGGGCGCGTGACGCGTTTGAACTCAGCGCTCGAACACATTCTCGATCTTCGTCGCGACGCATCGATCGGCAAGCGAGTCGAAGATTTGTTCTCCGAAGACTTTGCCGACACGCTGCACCAGGTTTTAGGCAAAGATGGCTGGAATCTTCGCGAGATCCGCAATATCTACAAGCTGCACACGGCAACGCTCGGCAATCGTTCGCTCGTGCTGAACATCGCCATCGCGCCTTTGCAGGACGGACAAGGACAAACCGGCGCGCTCGTCGTTCTCGAAGACGTAACCGCGCGCATCAGTCTCGAAGAACAGTTGCAGCAACGCGAGAAACTCTCGTCGATCGGTCTGCTCGCGGCGGGTGTGGCGCACGAAGTAAACACGCCGCTCACGGGCGTTTCGTCGTACACGCAAATGCTGCTCGGCATGTTGAACGAGAACGATCCGAAGCACGCGCTGTTGCAGAAAGTGCGTACGCAGGCAGAACGCGCGACGAACATCGTCAACAACCTGCTCAACTTCTCGCGCACCGGCAGCGCGACCGAGTTTGCCGAGATCAACATTGCGCGCGTGCTTGACGACACGCTGCAACTGCTCGAACCGCAACTGCGTCGCAACCAGATCGAACTCGTTCGTTCCTACGAGAACGACGCACCCAACGTTTACGGCAACGCCGGCAAGCTTCAACAGGTCTTTACTAACCTGATACTCAACGCGCGCGATGCGATACCCGACGGCGGACGCATCACCTGCGCGACGAGTACTGCCGACGACGGCTCGCTGATCGCCGAGATCTCCGACACCGGCATCGGTATCGCGCCGGAGAACGTCGCGAAGATTTACGATCCGTTCTACACGACGAAAGGCGTGGGCCAGGGAACCGGGCTCGGACTCGCCGTAACGTATGGCATCGTCCAGGAGCACGCCGGACACATCAGCGTCGAGAGTACGCCCGGCCGCGGCACGACTTTCCGCATCACCTTACCAAGCGCACGCGTCCGCGCCCGCCTCCAGGCCGTCGGCGACTAATTTAATTTATAAAATTCGTGTTTGAAGTTATACCCTCGCGTAGCTAAACTTACGCGTTTCCGGTATTACTTATGCAAATGAAGACCGAAAGAAGGAATTCGCGAAAGGGCTCGGTCCTCGTCGTCGACGACGAAGAGATCATGCGCGAGGTGCTCGAGACGCTCCTCAACGCCGAAGGCTATCGCGTCGATCTCGCGAAGACGGGCGAAGAAGGCTTGGAAGCGTACGGGCGCCGCGCGTTCGACGTCGTTTTGCTCGACGTGTCGATGCCCGGCATCGGCGGTTTACGCGCGCTCGAAGAGTTTTTGAAGATGGATCCGGAAGCAGTCATCGTGATGATCACTGCTTACGCCACTTTCGACACGGCCATCGCGGCGTGGGAACGCGGCGCGTTTGGCTGCATCCGCAAGCCGTTTCAGAACGAACAGATCACCGCGACGATTCAGGCCGGTATCAAGCGACGGCGCAAGGAAGAAGAGCGACGCACGCTGCGTCGCGCGATGAGTAAAGCCGTCGATCGCGGCGAGATTGTCGGACGGTCTGACTTGATGCAGGAAGTTTTCCGGCTCGTCGAGCAGGTTGCGCCCGCGCGTTCGACTGTCTTGATTACCGGCGAAAGCGGAACGGGTAAGGAGTTGATCGCGAAAGCGATTCACGAGGCGAGTACGCGCGCGGGACGTCCGTTTGTAACAGTCAACAGTTCGAATATTCCTTCGGAGTTGCTGGAGTCGGAGTTGTTCGGTCACACGCGCGGCGCGTTCACCGGCGCGGTCGCGGCGAAGAAGGGACTGTTTGAAGTCGCTGACGGCGGATCGATCTTCCTCGACGAGATCGGCGATATTCCACCGGAAACTCAGGTCCGTTTGCTGCGCGTGATTCAGGAACGCGAGTTCACTCCGCTCGGCGACACTGCGCCGCGTCGTGTTGACGTCCGCATCATCGCCGCGACGAATATCGATCTGAAGGAAGCGGTGCGGCAGGGAACTTTCCGTGAAGACTTGTACTACCGGCTTGCTGTTGTTCCGATCGAGCTTCCGCCGTTGCGCGACCGCAGCCAGGACATCCTGCCGCTGGCCCAACATTTCATTCAGAAGTACAACGAGGAGAACGGCCGCAACGTCTCCGAGCAACTCGCGCCCGAAGTGCTTGCTTTGCTCGAAGCTTATTCGTGGCCCGGCAACGTTCGCGAACTCGAGAATACGATCGAGCGCGCCGTTGTGATTGCGCCAGGCGAGGAGGTCACGAAGGAATGTTTGCGCACCGAGATCAGCGATCCGAAGTCTGTCGTCGCTGGTCATCATGACGGCGCGAGCAGCATCGCTGTCGGCGACATCGGACGCGGCATCAATTTCTACGAAGAAGTGCGGCGTTTTGAAATCGACTTGATCCGGCGCGCACTGGAACAGACCGGCGGGCATCAGTCGCGCGCCGCGCGTTTGCTTGGAATGAACGCAACGACACTCAATTCGAAAATCAAAACTTACAACATTAACCTGAGACCGTAACGCTCAACTATGAAGCGACGCGAACTCGATGGCTGTCCGATCACCGGCGCGCTACAGATACTCGGCGACAAGTGGACGATGCTTGTCGTGCGCGAGTTAGTGACCGGGCCGAAGCGGACGATGGAGTTGTTGAATAGTCTGTTTCCGATCAGCAGTCGTACGCTTGTTGGGCGTTTGCGTGACATGGAAAACGACAACTTTGTCGCGCGCACGGATTTTGGTGGGAATCCGCCGCATATTGAGTATGCGTTGACGGAGCGAGGGCGGTTGTTGTTGCCGCTGCTCGAGTCGTTACGCGAGCTCGGGTTGTCGCTTGGTTGTAATGAATGTGAGGATCGTCGTGAACGGCTCGGTTTTTACTGCGAGCCGTGTCCACTCAACGACGAAGACCTGCCGCCCGCTCCGGTCCATCGTCCTGAGCCAGTCCACCCCCGCCGCGATAAAGACGATTCGATCGTTCTGCTTTAATTATTAATCAATCTTCGCCCACCGTTACACTCGGCTCATTCGAAATCATGTGACCATCCGGCGTGATGATCGCTTTATGATCCGCCGTGATGTGCTCGCCTTCCATCGTGACTTCCTCACCCGTCGGCATCGCGATCGGCAGGTGATCGAGAAAACGTTCCGCGTCGATCGCCGACATGCATCCACTACCCGCAGCCGTCACCGCCTGACGATAAACCGAATCCTGCACATCACCACACGCAAACACGCCGGCAATGTTCGTGGCAGTCGAATGTCCGGACGTCTTGAGATACCCAACGTCGTCCATATCGAGCCAGCCTTTGAAAAGCTCCGTGTTCGGCTTGTGACCGATCGCGACAAACACACCGGAACACGGGAAATCACGTTGGTCACCAGTCACCAAATTTCGTAAACGCACCCCATGTACGCCGTCTTCCTGTGTTCCCAGGATCTCTTCCACCGCCGAGTTCCAGATAAACTCGATCTTCTCGTTGCGAAACGCCTTCTCCTGCATGATCTTCGACGCCCGCAACTTATCACGCCGGTGGACCACGTACACTTTCGACGCATAGCGCGTGAGGAACGTCGCTTCCTCCATCGCCGTATCGCCGCCGCCGACAACAACCAGTGTCTTGTTACGAAACGCAGGCAGTGGCCCATCGCACGTGGCACACGCCGAAACTCCGTTGCCGCCAAACCCGTCAGGCACTTTCGCTTCACCCGGAATCCCGAGCCACTTCGCCGACGCCCCCGTGGCGATGATCAGCGTTTCGGTCGAGATCGTCGGCCCGTCCGTGTAGAGCTGAAACGGGCGCTCGCTGAGGTCAACTTCCGTGATCCACGTCTCCATAAACTCGGTTCCGAAGCGTTCTGCCTGCTTGCGAAACTCGTCCATGAGTTCCGGCCCTGTGATCCCCTTGGCGAAACCGGGATAGTTCTCAACGTCGGTCGTAATCATCAATTGTCCGCCCGGCGCCGTCTGTTTTTCGGCATCCGGCGGGGCGTCGATCAGGAGCGGTTTGAGGCTGGCGCGCGCCGCGTAAATGGCGGCCGTGAGCCCGGCGGGTCCCGATCCGATAATCACAACGTCTTTTTTGATAGTTTCGTTATTCATGGTGTGGCGTTCGTTTATTTGTAAAATCCGTGGTCAGGAAGTATAGCCTTTTCGGTTGAGCGTATAGTATAACTACCGTAATTGAGGTAGTCGAACCTGATGGCTTCGATTGAATCCATTGCCGTGATCGGGGCGGGCACGATGGGCCATGGAATCGCCCAGGTGGCCGCGGCTTCCGGCTTTCGAGTTTTACTCAGCGACGTCGATCGAGATGCGCTCGCGCGTGGCGTCCATTCAATCGAGAAAAATCTCGCGAAGGGAATTCAACTCGGTAAACTGACCGAGGACGATCGCGACCGCACTCTGCAACTTATTCGCGGCACGACGAAGTTGGAAGAATGTGCCGCCGCTGACCTGATCATTGAAGCCGCGCCGGAGAAACTGGAACTCAAGCAAAGTATCCTGCGGCAACTCGACTCGGCGACCGAACATGCGTTCCTGTTTGCCACAAACACGTCGTCGCTGTCGATCACTGAAATCGCGCGTGTGGCGAAACGGCCGGAAGCCGTCGTCGGAATGCACTTTTTCAATCCGGTCCATATCATGCGACTCGTCGAGATCGTCGTCGGCGAACAGACGAGCGCCGAGACGGTGGAAACGGTGAAGGCGGTTGGCGCTCGGATGCGGAAAGAGCCGATCGTCGTGAAAGACGTTCCGGGTTTTGCGTCGAGCCGGTTGGGTGTCGCGCTCGGGCTCGAAGCGATGAGGATGCTCGAGCAGGGCGTCGCCAGCGCACGCGATATTGATACCGCGATGGAACTCGGCTACAACCATCCGATGGGGCCACTGAAGTTGACCGACCTCGTCGGACTCGACGTGCGACTGAGCATTGCCGAGTATCTATATAGCGAATTGGGATCGGAGACGTTTCGACCGCCGGAAGTCTTACGACGCATGGTCAGCGAAGGTAAACTCGGAAAGAAGACCGGCGAAGGCTTTTACGATTGGAGTAAGGAGAAAGAAGATCTGCGTCGCGCGCAGTCTTCATGATACCCCGCAACAGTGTTGTCGAAAATGAGCACGCCTTACAACAACGAAGAGCGACGATTTGCGCTGCGCATGTCGTTGCGTTTGCCGATTGTGGTTTCAGGTCGCGCCGAAGACGGATCCGCGTGGAGCGAGCCGACGGAAACAGACGACATTTCCACATCGGGGGCGCTTTTCCATCTCAATCAAAAAGTGAATCGCGGCGAGCGTTTGTATCTGCGCGCTCATCGCCCGGATGGTGCGCCGATCGAAGTCACGGCGCTGGTCGTGCGCGTCGCGCCGGCGATCTACGGCACCGCGCGCGTCGGTGTGCAGATAGCCGAACCGACCGAGAACTGGTTACGACTGTTTGTCTCGTGGGTCGCGGACGAACAGCCGGCCGCCGATCCGGAAGTCTCTTCTGAGTAAAACTACTTCAGGTAAATCCAGTCGTCGAAGAATTTGTTCAGATTCCTGCCAGCGGCTTGTTCCATAGCATTTTTCAAATCCGTGGTTACTACCGACTTTCCAAAATGACGACGTGTAAACAGTCGTAATCCATTCCAGAAAGCGCGTTCACCCATTTCTTCACGCAGCCGGTGCATGACGTACGCGCCTTTGTCGTAGACGAGCGTGCGATCTTCGCGTGTCGGGTTGAGCCAGTCAGGGAAGACGAGTGATTTGTCTTTGCCCGCGGCTTTCACCTTCTCGTAATTAGCGCGATACGAATCGATCTCGCGCATGTAAACCTCGCTTCCGAAGCGGTGTTCGAGATACGCGGCGGCGATGAACGTCGCGATGCCTTCGTTGAGCCAGAAGTGATTCCAGTCGCGGCACGTCACCATGTTGCCCCACCACTGATGCGCAAACTCGTGCGCGGCAAGCCATTGGTCCTGCTCGTTAGCGAGCACCTGTTTGCCGTAGGCTTCTTTGAGTGCGGTGAAGGCGTCCATTTCCTGTTCGACCCCGCCCGCGGCGAGAACCTGCGTGTAAGTTGGCCCCGGATACTTAACGCCGGCGCGATCTTCGAAGAATGCGAGCATGTCGGGAGTGTCGCGAAAGATGCGTCGAACTTCGACATCCGTGAAATCCGTGAAGACATAGCGAAGCTCGACACCTTTCTTCTTCTCCGTGACCACACGGAATGGTCCAACAGCGAAACCGAAGATGTATGTTGGGATTGGTTTGGTTTGGCGCCACTCGAAAACGCGCTTCGCATTCGGCAGATCACGTTGGGAAACGAAAACGCCATTACTCACGGCCGTTAAAGACGCGGGCAGGACCAGTTTCATCGTGAGTGTTGCTTTGTCTGACGGATCGTCGACGCAGACCATCCACTGACTGGTCGAAAAAATCGTGTAAACCTGATTGCGATCCGGAAAGAAACGAATGCCGTATCTTGGCGCACCGTGATACTCGATATGGACCTCACGCGCCCCATTCGGCAATTCGATCTTCAAACGCCGATCTTTGACGGCGAATTTCACGGCGGCACCCGCGACGCGCACTGAATCGATCACCAACGCGCCACAATCAAACTCAATCTCACCCCTATCGGAAACAAACTTGATTGTGACGCTGCCTTTGACGGTCTTCGCTGCGATGTCAGGCTCGATCGTGGCGTCGTAGTGAAGCACGTCAGCCGCAAAGACACTTCCGCAGCACAAAAAGATCAGCAGGAAGCAGCGCAGAATCATTGCGCGCCCCAAACGATTCGGTGAAACAGCGCGTCCATCTCCGCAGGCGACTGTTTCATTCCGCGATCGATCCACCACGTCAATAACGACAACAACGCGCCTGCGTGCGCGACCGCGATCGCCGCGCGATCACTCGCCGCGATCGACTGCGCACGCGGCAGTTCCGACAGCCGTCGCTCGATACCACGCGCGAAATGCGCGCGCGCAAGCTCTAAACTGTCCTGCATTTTTCCCGACGAAAACAACGCATTCACGAACCGTTGCGCCTCCGCGATGTGACTGAAAAACTCCCGCACCGGAAACACTCGATCAGACGCTTCGGCGTGCTCGGACAATCCCATCGACAAACGTTCATAAAACTCATCCGCGTCGCTCATCAACAGATCGTCCTTGTCGCTATAGTGCGAATAAAAAGTCGAACGTCCGACGTGCGCTCGGTCCAACACGTCCTGCACGGTGATCGTGTCGAAGGGTTTCTCCTGCATCAGCGCCACGAGCGCGTCGCCGAGCGCGTCGCGCGTTCGCCGCACGCGAGCGTCGGTCTTCTTGTCGAGATTGGCAAGATGCAAATGATCGTTTCCGGACATTGGCCACCTCTTTGTTCAGTTACGCGTGAATCAGCGAATGTGGTGCTGGACACCGGGCTGCGGCGCTCCTAGAGTACGCGCCACTATGATTTCTTTACACCAGGTAAGCAAGAAATACGAAACGCCTGCGGGAGTGTTTTCGGCGCTCACAAACATCGATCTCGAGATTCGCGCTGGTGAGTTTGTCGGCGTCGTGGGCAAGTCGGGCAGCGGAAAATCGACGCTGCTCAACATGATTGCGGGTATCGACCGGCCCTCGTCAGGTTCCGTCACCGTTGCCGGCACATCAATCCACGACTTTGGCGAAAACAAACTCGCCGCCTGGCGCGGTCGCAATGTCGGGTTCGTGTTTCAGTTCTTCCAACTCCTGCCCACGTTGACTGCCGCCGAGAACGTCATGTTGCCCATGGACTTCGGCAAAAGTTTTCCATTGGGCGAACGGCGAAAACGCGCGGAGTCGTTGCTCGAGCGAGTCGGCGTTGGGGCTCACGCCGACAAACTCCCGGCAACTTTATCGGGTGGTGAACAACAGCGCGTCGCGATCGCGCGCGCACTGGCAAACGAGGCGCCGCTCGTGCTCGCCGACGAGCCAACCGGAAATCTCGACTCAGCAACAGCCGCCGCCATTCTCGATCTGTTTCGCGACATGGCCCATCTAGGCACGACCGTCGTGATCGCCACTCACGAAGCCGACATCGCACGCGTGATCGATCGCCGCATTGAAATCTCCGATGGAACGTTAGCCGCATGACCACACCCTGGCAGAAAGCGATTCGCGATTTCTGGTCCGAACGCGCGCGCACCGCTCTCGTCGTGCTCGCGATCGCGCTCGGGATTTCCGCGTTCGATTCGGTCCTGTCGTCGTACGCGATTCTCACGCGCGAACTAGATCGCGGTTATCTCGACACGAATCCTGCGTCGGCCGTGCTGCGTGTCGATCGTCTCGATGACGAACTCGTCTCGGCGGTGTTGCAAAACGCGGAAGTGAGTGACGCGGAAGCACGAAGAACAGTGGGCGGGCAGATCAAGGCTGGTCCGATTCAATGGCGCAATCTCGTGCTCTTCGTGGTGAAAGACTACGGCGACATTCGCGTCAGCAAACTCGAACCCGAAGCCGGCGCGTGGCCGCCCGCGACCGGCGAGATCCTGATCGAACGCGACGCGCTTCAGGTTGCGAAAGCAAAGATCGGCGACACGGTCACGATCAAAACGGCGAACGGCGCGCAACGGCAACTCGTCGTCAGCGGCACGGTACACGACGTGGGCCAGGCGCAGGCGCGCATGGAAAACATCGTCTACGGTTACATCAATCTGGCGACGTTGGTCCAACTCGGCGAGGATCCATATCTCGATCAGTTGAACATCCTCGTTCGCGATCGAAAGTTCGACAAAGCACACATCGAGAAAGTCGCGGCGGACGTAAAAGGCTTCTTAGAAAGCCGTGGGCGGCAAGTTAGTCATGTGAACGTGCCCGCGCCGGGCAAACATCCGCATTCGGATCTGATGGGAATGTTGTTACTCGCGATGTCGAGTTTCGGGATCTTCGTGCTGCTGTTGAGCGGCATCCTCGTCGTCAATTTGCTGACGGCGTTGATGGCGTCGCAGGTGCGGCAGATCGGAGTGATGAAAGCGATTGGCGGAACGCGTTGGCAGATCGCGCGCATCTACTTCGGACAGGCGCTGTTTCTCGGCATCGCGGCGGTTGTCGTTGCGATTCCGCTGGGCATCATCGGAAGCCGCGCTTTGTGCCAGTACATGGCGATCTTTCTGAATTTCGACATCAACAGCTACGCGGTGCCTTGGTGGGTTTACGTGCTCGTGGCTGTCATCGGCCTCGCTGCGCCACTGATCGCGGCGGCGTATCCGGTGTGGAGGGGAACAGGCGTTCCGGTCAGAATCGCGCTGACTGATTTTGGTCTCTCGGGAAGAACGTTTGGCGGCAGCCGTTTCGATCGCGCGTTGACGAGGATCGGCGGCAAGTTCAGTACGCTCGCGTTTGCGATTCGCAACGGATTCCGGCGGCGCGCGCGTCTAGCGTTGACACTCTTGACGCTCACGGCGGGCGGGCTTTTCTTTCTTTCGGCGCTGAACATTCGCGCGTCGATCATCAACACGCTCGATCGCATGTTCGCGGCGCGGAAATTTGATCTCGCCGTGTCATTCACTAATCCGTACGAATGGGAACGGCTGCAACGTGCGATCAGTAACACGGCCGGAATCACGGACGCGGAAGGCTGGTTTTTCACCGAAGGAGTTTTGGGAACGGAAACGCGATTCACTGTAGCCGCGCTGCCGACGGACACGCGACTGCTCGATCTCGAAATCCTCGCCGGCCGCGCGCTGCAACCCGGCGATACCGACGCGATGCTGATCAACAATGCGCTCGCGCGGAGAGTCCCGGCGCTACGAGTCGGCGAAACAGTGACGCTCCGCGTCGGAGACGTCGAATCAACGTGGCGCATCGTCGGGGTCGCTAAAGAAGCTTACTCGCCCGCCATCGCATACATTCCGCTGAGCTTCATGGAACGTCAGCAGCCGGGAATGAGTAACAGTTTGCGACTCGTGTTGGCCCGCAACGATTTCGATTCGATCAGTATCGTCAAAGAAAGTCTCGATCAAAATTTGGAACGGGAGGGCGTGCGTGCGCGTGGAAGCGTGAGCAAAGCTGAAAGCCGATTCGGGTTTGACCAGCACGTCGTGATGATCTACGTGTTTCTCATCGTCATGTCGGCCATCGTCGGCAGCGTCGGTGGATTAGGTCTTATGACGACGATGAGTCTGAACGTGCTCGAGCGGCGTCGCGAGATGGGCGTGTTGCGAGCCATCGGTGCGACGCCTCGCATTGTGTGGCTGATCGTGATTATCGAGGGACTGATGATCGGCGTCCTGAGCTGGATCATCGCGGTGATCCTCGCCTGGCCCGTCAGCAACGCAGTCGGCAACGTGCTCGTAAAGGCGATGTTCAATAGCGGGCTCGATTTCACGTTTGAGCCGCTCGGACTGTTGATTTGGCTCGCCATTTCGCTTAGCGTCAGCGCGGCCGGCAGTTTTATTCCTGCCTGGAAGGCATCGCGAACAACCGTCAGAGAAGCATTGGCTTATGAATAAACGAACTCCTTTCCTGTCGTTCCTCTTACTGATTTGCCTCGTCGCCGCCAGCGCATTTGGTTTGCAAACTGCGGCTGTCACAGCACCGCAACAGCAGGCTCAAGCCGCCGCTAAAACGCTTGTCGCGACGATCCCTTTCGAGCTGAACAACCGGCACATCCACCTGAACGGTAGGGTGAACTCGCAGCCGGTCAGCTTTGTTTTGGACACCGGCGATCAGGTCGCGATTGTCGATCTCGATCTCGCCAAACGGATGAACCTGAAACTCGAAGGCGAAGTCAGAGTCGGCGGCGCGGGCGCGTCCACTTCCACCGGCGCGCTTGTTAAAGACACAACGTTCACGCTCGACGGGCTTCCCGGTTTTTCGCAGCCCGTGAAGATGGCGCTGCCGCTCGGCAACGTGCTTTCGCCGCGCGCCGGGCGACCGTTTGAAGGAATCATCGGCCAGGAGTTTATTCAACAATTTGTGGTCGAGATCGATTACCAGGCGCGCGTGCTGAAGCTGCACGACAAGGACAAATTTACTTACTCAGGAGCAGGCGAGAGCATTCCGATCAAGCTCGTCCACGGCCATCCGATCGTGGAAGCTGAAGTGACTCCGGTCGGAAGCGCGCCGCTCAAAGGAAGTTTTGTTTTCGACATCGGCGCGTCGTTAACGCTCGCCCTTTACAGTCCTTTTGTGGCGCAACATCAATTGCCCGGAGCGGAGTTAAAGACGATCAAAGCGCTGGGTGGCGCGGGTGCAGGCGGCGAGACGACGGGAAAATTAGGACGTGTTTCCGAACTGAAGATCGGCAGTTTTACGATAAAAGAACCGATTACATTGTTCTCAGAAGACAAGGCGGGTGCGTTTGCGAGCAGCTCGCTGGCGGGAAACATAGGCGCGCGCGTCGCGAACAAGTTTCGACTCTTCCTCGACTACGAACGCAAGCGAATCATCTTCGAACCAAACTCGACGTTCGCTGCGCCGTACGATCATTCGACGCCGGGCTTCGCAATGATCGCCGAAGGCAGCGACTTCCGCACGTTTCGCGTTCGCGCCGTGCTCGAAAACTCGCCCGCGTCGGAAGCCGGGTTGCAGAAGGACGACGTGATTATGTCGATCAACGATGAACCGGCGTCGAAGTTTACACTCTCGAATTTGAACGAGATGTTTGAACGTCCGGTGCCGTACAAGTTGACGATCAAACGTGGCGAGCAAACGCTGAAAGTGACGTTAACGCCGCGCCGCCTCGTCTAAACTAACCCGTCCGATTCAGAATGAAATCGGCGATCGCGCGCAACACAGTCGTCGGGCGATCGATCTGGTCCAACGCCTCGCACGCGTCGCGGTGAGCTTTCAACGCAGCCTCACGCGCTTCTTCCAATCCGTACAACGCCGGATACGTCGCCTTTCGCGATTGCGCATCCTTGCCCGGAGTCTTTCCCAAAGCTTCGGCACTCGCCGTCACGTCGAGCAGATCGTCTGTAATCTGAAACAGCAGACCGAGATGCGCGCCGTAACTCGTCACGCGATCGAGTTCCGCATCGCTGGCGTGTCCGATGATGGCGCCGCAGCGAGCGGCGGCGACGATCAAAGCGCCGGTCTTATGACGATGAATTGCTTCGAGCTCCGCGCCGTTGACCTGACGCGCTTCGGCTTCCATGTCCAGCGCCTGGCCTGCGACCATTCCTCCCGGCGTGCCCGACGCGCGCGCCAGTTCCGAGATCAATGCGACGCGAGTCCAGACGTCGAGACGATCGTCTTCGGCGATCGTGCGGAAAGCGAGTGTTTGTAAAGCGTCGCCCGCGAGAATCGCGGCTGCTTCGCCGAAACGCACGTGGCACGTCGGACGGCCGCGACGCAGATCGTCGTCGTCCATCGACGGCAGATCGTCATGGATCAACGAGTACGTGTGAACCATCTCGAAAGCACACGCCGTTTTGATCAGCGCTTCGGTTTCAGCGTCGAACGCCTGGCCCGTCGCGAGCACGAGGGCGGGACGGAAGCGTTTGCCGCCGGCGAACACGCTCCAGCGAATCGCATGATGGATTTTTTCGGGTGCTTCCGCGGCGGCGGGCAGTAGATTGTTCAGTTCGACTTCGACGAGCGCCCGGCTCTCGGCCAAAGTTTTCTCCAACACTGGGTTCACGAATTATCTTCCGGCGTGCCGTTTTCAGTCGGCGCGTTGAACGTGCTGACGGTGGGACGACCTTGATTGTCGCGCAGCAGGATCTCGATTCGTCGTTCGGCCTGGTTCAGCCGCTCCTGGCATTCGCGCGAAAGCCGGATGCCTTGTTCGAACAATTCGAGACTCTTGTCGAGTGGTAAGTCGCCGCTTTCGAGTTGCCGGACGATGCGTTCCAGCGCCTCGAGCGAGGCTTCAAAAGTGCGACCCTGTTCCTGAGCATTATTCATTGTTGCGTAAAAAAAATCCTTTTTTCATGAGTCTCACGCAAGCGGGAAACACATGTTGAAGTTGATCCAAAAGCAATTACTTCCGCCGCGTCTTGCCCGGCTTCAACAGAGGCAAGTTTCGATCGAATCCGATCGCGGGTAGCTGCGTCATCACGTTGTCGACGATGCGTTGGACCACGATGTCGTCTTTAAACTCGGTAACTTTCCAACCATCCACGCCGCGGCGCATCCCGAGCTGAAAACTGCGATCGTCGATCGACGCAGACGCCGTTGCCGCATCTCCTTCCGCCGTGATCTTCATCAACGAAGGCACGGCCAGCACCAGCAGGATAAACGGCCGCGGTTTCGACGTCGCCGCAAACTCGCCGATCTCTTTCGCGACCTCTTTCTGTATCGCGGGCTTCAACTCTTGTAACAACGAAGGCATCGTGCTGTCGATCCGCTGCTTGACGTTGTTACTCAACGCGAGACCATAACGCGCCCCGGCTTTCTGACTCACGCTCGTCACCATGTTCTTTGCGATCTCGTCGCTGTCCAGTCGTTTTTCAAACTCCGCAACGTCGCCGCGCTGCGCCGCGTCGATCATGACTGACAACGCGTACGCCGGAGTTGACTGGTAATAACGCCAAACGAAGAAACCGCCAATCGCGATGACGCCGATCACCACCAGGAACAACGTGAACAGAACGCCGAGAACCTTGGGCCAACGCCGCCGCTTGCCACGTGCGACCGCACGCTTCTGCGTCGGTCCATCACTCGATGGCGCATCGAGATTGATGACTATGCGCTGGTGGCCCATTATTCCTGGTCCGTAGTTACGACACGAGTGTTCAGTCTTCCGCGAGCGAGTCGCACCGTGACGGCGTCGCCTACGTTAACAGACGCGGCGTCACGCACGAGTTTGCCCGACTCATCCTGCGCGATCGCGTACCCGCGCTGCAACACGCCGAGCGGCGAGAGCGCGTCGAGCGATGCGGCGGCGAGTCCTAATCGTTCTCGTCCCTGCTGGATTTTCCAGTCCATCGCGGCGTCGCACGCAGACGATGCGGTTTCGTAGCGCCGTCGTGCGTTGGCGAGTCGGGATTTGACTTCGTCAAACGCGTGCGACAGCGCATGTTTCTGCACGCGCGTGCGTAAGTTGACGATTTGATACTTTGTTTGGCGGACGAGTTGGCGACCGAGATTATCGAGTGACGAACAAAGCTGGTCCTCACGCGCGGCGACGATCTCGGCCGCGGCAGACGGCGTCGGCGCTCGGAAATCGGCGACAAAGTCAGCGATCGTGAAATCAGTTTCGTGACCCACTGCCGAGATAACGGGAATCGCGGATTTGCGAATCGCTCGTGCGACTTCTTCCTGATTAAACGCCCAGAGATCTTCAGTCGAGCCGCCGCCGCGTCCGACGATCAGCACGTCGACGAGATCGTCTGTCCTTCCCTCGCGCAACGCTCGTTCGTGATAGAGATTGATGAATCGAATCGCGCGGGCAATGTCTGGTCCAGCCAGGTCGCCCTGCACGCGCGCGGGTGAAAAAAGGACGTGGACCGTGCGCGTGCGTCGTGAAATGACGTTGAGGATGTCGCGAATCGCGGCGCCGGTTGGCGACGTGACGATGCCGACGCGTCGCGGAAACACCGGCAACGGCCGTTTCAACTCTTTCGCAAACAGACCTTCCGCATTGAGGCGATCGCGCATCTGTTCGAACGCGATGCGCAACGCGCCCGCGCCGACCGGATCGAGCGCGTCAACCACGAGCTCATACTCACCGCGCGGCGCGTAGAGCGAGAGTTTTCCCCGCGCGCGCACGTGCAAGCCGTCGGTTGGGCGAAAGCGGATGCGAGTGTTTGTGGAACGAAAGCACTTCGCGCGTAGTTGCGCGCCCTGATCTTTGAGCGTGAAGTACCAGTGGCCTGACGAGTGCGCCTTGAAATTCGAGATCTCGCCTTCGACCCAGACCGCGGCAAAGCGCGACTCGAGCGCGATCCTGATCGAGTTTGTCAGTTCGGAGACAGTTAAAGGCTTTCGTTCAGTTTCGTCGAAGAGCGCGTTGAAGAGGGGTTGATTGGCCATAGTTAAAACTCGAATTTCGAAGTTCGAATTTCGAAATTTTCAAACTTACGGTGTGTTGTTCAAGCCAACCACCGGGCTGAGCCGGACTGACGCGCCGTCACGATTCGTCCGCACGCGCACACGCGGTGATGAGGAGGCGGCGTTTGACGCGTATGTGATCGTGTAAGCTGACCGCAGTTGCGCGACGACGTCGTCGTAAGCTTTCTGCAAGTCGTCAAGCCGGCGAATCGGATAGTAAATCCCGCCGGACGCAGCGGCGAGTTTGCGTCCTTCGTCTTCCGCGCGCGTCGTCAGCGTCAGATAGCGCGTGCGCAACGGATCGATCGTGATCTCCGGTTTCGGCACACTCGTTTCCGGTATCAAACCCGACGGGACGTAGAGCGGATAAACGAGAGCGCCTGATTCAGTCAACGCTTCAAGGATTGCGGGAAACGGAAGAAACGACTTGTTGTCATCGCCGTCCGACATGACGACGATGGCGGTGCGTTCGCCACGCAGACGCTTGAGCGGTTCGGCCAGGACGTAACCGAGCGCGTCGTAAAGCGCGGTGCCGCCGCCGGCGTCGATCTCGTCGAGCTTCTTCGAGAGCATTTGCCGGTCAGTCGTGAAGTCGGAAATGATCTGGATGTCGTCGCGAAAACTGATGATCGAGATGCGATCCTGCGGACTGGTCGTGCGCAGAAAGTCGCGCGCGGCTTTGCGGATGAAGTCCATTCGTTCTTCGACACTGCCCGAGACGTCGAGCAGCAACACGAGATTAAACGGTTCATTCGCGGGCGCGACGTTCGTAACGCGACGTTCGACGCCGTTTTCCCAAACAGTGAAATCAGACTCGCGCATCCCGCCGATCGCGCGTCCATTGCGATCGGTGACGCTGGCGTTGAAGCGCAAAAGCTGCGGCGCGACGGAGCTGACGATCTTTCCCGGCGGCGTGCGGCTCAACAACGCCGGCTCTTTCTCCGGCGGCGGAAGCGTTTTCGCGTAATCGCCAAACATCTTCGGCGAGACTTTGCGGATCGCTTCCACGAGTTGCGAATCGCCACTGCGCACGATCGCCCGCGCGGCTTCCGTCAGCGGACGCTCGCGCAAATCGCTGGGCGCCATTGCCGGATCGATATTCAACAGCACGACGCCGCGTTGCGTCCTGAAATCCAGCGCGACTGTTTCCTCTTTCTTCGCTTTCTCCTCACCGAGCCGGCCCGAAAGTTCGAACCTTCCGCCGCGCTTTTCCTTCACTTCCGGCAGCGGAACGTCGCTCATGTAGCGCGGCCGGCTTGCTTCCCAAACGAAGGCAAACTTCACCGCGTCGAGCGGCACGTCGGCGTGAATCGTGCCGGTGTCGGTGTTGACCACGGCCGATTCCATGTTTCCGACGACGTCCACGGCGCCCGCCTGTCCTTCGACTTCGATCCTCGAACGCGGCGGAACCGTAACGACGATATCGATGCGATTTTTCTCACCGCGTGGCCGCACGACGATCGTGATCTTCGCGCCTCGGGCGTCCACTTTCACGTCTTTCGAACCGATCGCCTGCCCGGCGGACGTCGCCTCGACGACCAACTTTTTCTCGTGTTCAGGGGAAGCGATGACGCTGACGCGGCCGTCGATGTTCTTTATCGAAACCGAGATTTTTTCGGGCGTTTCGAGTTCCTGTTTGAAGCCCTGAGCGTAAACAGAGCCGGTGAAACCTGCCGCGAGCGATAGTAAAACAAGCGCTAAAAATCTACTCAAAAACATTGCGGACGATCTTGCCCGCGCTGGGGCTGGTGGTCAAGCGTAGCCAATCTCCGGGTGGTGTCCTAAATCGAAATTCGTTTTTCATCCGTGTCCCTTTGAGCGCTGCGTTAGCTGGTGTTACGCACACGGCAGAACACGGATTAGGAGATTACAGTCAGTTTAGGACACCACCGAATCTCCGTGTGTGAATCCGGGAGCTATCGGCTATGATAGCCGCATCCCAAAAAAGGAGAATCGTGTGGCACAGTCAGAACCCACCAAAGACCAAAGACTGCTCATTCACAACCTCGTGACGCGCGATCCCCGCGCCGGCCTCGCCGAAGACGTGCGAACGGGATTGACGGCGTATCCGAAACGATTCTTGCCCAAGTATTTTTACGACGAGCTCGGTTCGCAACTCTTCGACGCGATCTGTTTGCTGCCCGAGTATTACCTGACGCGGGCAGAGAACGAGATCCTGCAACGCTACGCGGACGAAATCGCCGCCGCCGTCGAAGGATCGAAGACGCTCGTCGAAATGGGCAGCGGCAGCGCGTCAAAAACGCGGCTGATCATCGAAGCGCTTTTGCGATCGCAGTCGGAACTGATGTTTATGCCGGTCGACATCTCGGCGACGGCGTTGGAAAGCAGCTCGCGAATACTGCTTCAGTCGTATCCGCGACTCCGCATCGAAGCCTTCGCGGCGGATTACTTCGCCGGGCTCGCCGAGTTGGGCAAAATACCGCGTCGCCGCACGCTCGCACTGTTTCTCGGTTCCAACATCAGTAACTTCGATCCCGAGGAGGCGGATCGGTTTCTGCGCGCGATGCGCAGCGTGCTGCACGAAGGCGACGCGCTTTTGTTGGGCGCGGATCTGAAGAAAGATCGCACAGTGCTCGAAGCCGCTTACAACGATGCGCTCGGCGTGACCTCCGCTTTCAACCTGAACGTGCTCGCCAGGATCAATCGCGAGCTCGGCGGCACTTTCGATCTTCATGCGTTCCGTCATCGCGCTTTCTACAACACGGCCGCGGGCCGTATCGAGATCTATATCGAGAGTCTGTTCAACCAGACCGTACGGATCGAAAAACTCGACATGGAAGTTCGCTTTGAAGCGGGCGAGTTGATCCACACCGAAAACTCTTACAAGTACGACATGGCTGGAATCGAACGGCTCGCCGTGGAGACGGGCTTTACGTGCTCGCGGACGTGGTTCGATTCCCAGGAACGTTTCAGTAGTAATCTGTTGCTCGCCGCCTAAGGGATGAACGACGACGCTGATACTCCGCTGGTCCAGTTCAGGGATGTCGGCGTTTCTCTATCAAACAATCCGATAATTTCCGGTCTGAATCTTAGTGTGCATCGAGGCGAGACGCTCGTCTTGCTCGGCGAGTCGGGGTGTGGAAAGACGACGACGCTGAAGATGGTGAATCGTTTGTTGTTGCCGTCGTCGGGCGAAGTCGTAGTAGAGGGAAAGGCGACGACTGCGTGGGATCCGATCGCGTTGCGCCGTCGCGTCGGGTACGTGATCCAGGAAGGCGGGCTGTTTCCGCATTTCACGATCGCGCGCAACGTCGCGCTTGTGCCGTCGCTTTTGAATTGGGACGAGACGCGGATCACGGATCGTGTGCGCGAGTTGTTGAATTTGGTCGGACTCGATCCGGAGCGCTTTGCTGAACGATATCCGCGCGAGTTGTCGGGCGGGCAACGCCAGCGCGTCGGCGTTGCGCGTGCGCTCGCGGCGGATCCGCCGCTGTTGTTGTTGGACGAACCTTTTGGTGCGCTCGATCCGTTGACGCGCGCGAGTTTGCAGCGTGAGTTTGCGGATCTTTCGAAGCGTTTGGGCAAGACGGCGATCCTCGTGACGCACGACGTGCGCGAAGCCCTCGCGCTCGCGACGCGCATCGGACTCATGCACAAAGGACGCTTGTTGTTGCTTGAGACTCCTGACGGTTTCCGCGCTTCGAAGGACGAACACGCGCGCGCATATTTGGAGACACTGTCATGAGCTTCTGGCAGTTTCTCCAGGCGAACTGGGCCGAACTCGCCACGCTGATCAAAGAGCACATAATTCTGGTGTTCATCTCGATCGTCACGGCGGTTGTGATCGGCGTTCCCACCGGAATCCTGCTGACGCGTTATCGCGCGTTACGTGGTCCAGTGCTCGGCATCGCGAACGTGATGCAAACAGTGCCGAGTCTCGCGCTGTTTGGGTTTCTGATCCCGCTGCCGTTCATCGGTGGCATCGGCACGCGCACGGCGCTCGTCGCGCTCGTGCTCTACTCGCTGCTTCCAATCATTCGCAACACAGTCACGGGAATACTCGGCGTCGAACCGAGCGTACGCGAAGCAGCGGTGGCGATGGGAATGACTGACGCGCAGGTGTTGCGGCAAGTCGAGTTGCCGTTGGCGGCGGGTGTGATTGTGACAGGCATTCGCGTGGCGACGGTGATCGCAGTGGGAGTGACGACGATCGCGGCGGCTGTCGGCGCGGGTGGTCTCGGCGTTTACATCTTTCGCGGGCTCAGGCAATACGACAACAACTTGCTCCTCGCAGGCGCAGTTTCGGCTGCGTTGCTGGCGCTCGCAGCGGATTTTCTACTCGGGCTGATCGAGCGGCGTTTCAGTGTTGAAACGAGGCGCAAAAGTTCAACCGCGCGACGATTCGCTTTGGCTGCGATTGCCGTGTTGCTTGTCGCGGGCGCGATCGGACTTTGGCGATCGTCCAGAACCGCGTCGAATCAAACGCGCGTGTCAGTCGGTTCGAAAGACTTCACCGAATCGGCGTTGCTCGCGGAGATCGTCGCGCAGATGCTCGAAGCGCGCGGAGTTTCAGTCGAGCGCCGATTCGAACTCGGCGGCAATCTTCCGCACGAAGCGATGATCGCCGGCACGCTCGATCTCTATCCCGAATACACCGGAACGTCCTACACCGCGATTCTGCAACACGCGCCCATCACCGATCCACGCGTGGTGTACGAACAAGTCAAACGAGAGTACGCCGAGAAGTTCAACGTCGAGGTCAGCGCCCCGCTTGGTTTCGAAAACACGTTTGCGATACTCGTTCGCGGCAATGATGCGCGTCAGTTGAATCTCAAAACCATCTCCGACGCGGCGCCGCACACGCGTACCTGGCGCGCCGGATTCGGACAGGACTTCATGTCGCGCGCCGATGGTTATCCCGGTTTCTCAAAAGCCTACGGATTGAACTTCGCCGAAGTGCGCGAGATGGATCTTTCACTCACTTACATCGCGCTCTCCTCACGACAAGTCGACTTGATTGCCGGCAACTCGACGGAGGGACGCATCGCGCAGCTAGACCTCGTCCAGCTCGCCGACGACCGGCGATACTTTCCACCCTACGAAGCTGTTTACCTCGTGCGACGCGATTCACTCACGCGCGTTCCGCAACTGAAAGATGTGTTAGACCGATTGGCAAACGCAATCACGACTGACGAAATGCGCCAACTCAATCATGAGATCGATGCAAACAAGCGAGATCCGAAAGAGGTGGTGAGAAAGTGGCTGGCTGAGAAACGCTTTTAGTCCACAGATTACGCACGTCAGCGCAATCTGTGGACTAAACGACGATGGTTCTTATGCTCCTCCACCGCCACCCTGGTTGTCAGGGGGATCGATCGGTGCGGCATCTGTGGTTGCGGCGTCGGAATCGACGCTGGTGGCTGAGGCGCCGCCGCCTCCCTGGTTGTCGGGAGGATCGATCGGCAGTGGGTCGCGTTCGGTATCGTTTACTGACATTGTTCTGAGCTCCTTGTATTGATGATTGGGAGTTGAGTGGCAGATCGGAAATCAACCTGCCGGTTGCATATAAACCTGAATATCAGGCCGGGAAGAATATTGTTTGAAGGCTTCGGCCCCCCACTCCTGTTCGAGTCGTGCGCGGGAATCCGAAGCTCGCTTCAGTTGGGAATCTGCCTGGTCTTTGTTGCCGAGTTGGGCGTTAGCTCGTGAGGCGATGAGCCATGCACGCCACTCGGATTCAAACTGTCCACCACGCGCAAAGCGTTCCTGCGCCTGCATCGCCAGCGATAAAGCGTTTTGTGTGTCCTTGCGTGCGAGTGCTGCTTCCGCCGCGGCTAACAAGGTCCGGGAGTGCAGACCAAAATCAGCCGCGTTTGAGGCGGCGCTCACCGCCTCTTCGCAAAACTTCTGCGCTTCCTTGTGTCCACCCGAAAGCGCTTTAGCTAAACCGAGAACGTACTTACTCTCGATCGCAACGTCCGGATACTGCTTGCCCGCCAACGTCACCGCTTCGTCCGCAAGCACAACCGCGCCGGCGAAGTTTCTTTCACTCAAACGCATCTCGCTGTTAACAAGAGTCAACGCGGGCAGCAACTGAAGATAGTTGCCTTTCGTGGACGCAATCGAAGCCGTCAACTCGTCGAGCAACTGGTCTGCCTCCGGATAACGACCGAGACGCCACAAGATGTTTGCGCGATTTGCTTTGCAGAACTCGATGCGGAATTTGTTGGCGATTGACTCGTAAATCTTCTGCGCGTTCTCGTACTGCTGAAGCGCGGACGGCCACTTCTCCTGCTCAAAGTGCAACGCTCCGAGTTCGAGATAAGTGTCGGCGATCGCCGGCTGGTCGTTGCTCTTTTGGGCGAGGTCCAGTTTGCGGTTGAGAGCTTCCGCGGCGGCGGTGTAATCACCTTTGCGACGTTGACCACGGCCGATCTGCGTCAAGCAGGACGCGACACTGCGCGGATAGTTGTTGCGTTGAAAGAAATCGTAGGCCTGCTGGACCATGCGCAGCCCTTCGTCGATGCGCAGGGTTTGAATGTAGAGCCCGCCAAGGTTCGACAAACCGCGTGCTTCACGCGCGCGGCCTTTGTTGGCCTGCGCAAACTGAATCGCCTGTTTGAAATACTGTTCCGCCTTGGCCAGGTCGCCCTGGGTGGAGAATGTGTTGCCAAGCTCGAGCAAGCCGCCGGCGGTGAGATTTTCGAGCTGGTTCTGCTGCGCAAACGAGACAGCTTGCTGTGCGTAGTTTTCGGCTTCCGCAATCCGGCCGTTGCGCGAGGCGATATAGCTCAAGTCGATCAACGCCGTGATCTGTTGTGCTTCGTTTCCGATCGCGCGCGCCGAATCGAGCGATTGCCGAAACTGCTTTTCCGCTTCCTGGTAGTTGCCTTTGTCGCGGTAGAAAAGGCCACGCTGGCGCAGCACCTCGTTCACGCCTTCGTTATTGCTGCCGGCGCGATACAACTGCTCGGCCTTGTCGAACATTTCCATCGCTTTGTCCGACTGCGTCTTGCGGTGATAGACGATGCCCGCCCGAAGAAAAGCGGTCGCGTACTGGCCGCTGTTTAGCTGAATCGCCTTGAGATAATTTTCGAGCGCTTTGTCCGGATCGCCGTCGTTTTCATAAGCGTAGCCGAGGTCGACGTAGACCTGGCTGTCGTCGGGAGTGAGTTGCGCGATGGCGGTGTAGTTTTTGACGGCCTCTTTGAAATCGCGCGTCACGATTGCGGTGATCGCGTCGAGGTACAAAGCGTCGCGTGGAGAGACTGACGCGCGGTCGCCGGCGATAGTCGTAGCCGCGAGTAGTTCGTCTTTTGCTTTGTCGTAGTAGTCGAGTTCTGCCCACGCCTGGGCCAGACGCGCACGCGCGAGCGCGTAACGGTTGTCGATCTCGATGGCCTGCGCGAGAGCTTTGCTCGCCTGGAAATAAGCGCCGTTGCGGATGTAGTCCGTGCCGCGTTCGTACCAACTCAGCGCGGCGGGCGAAGGCTGGTAATACGTGCGTGGCCAGAAGTAAATGATGGCCCAGATCAAGAGTCCGGCAACGATGAATGCCGGGATGACACTTACGAGCGAGAAGCGTTGCCGTCGCAACTGCGTGGTAAGCGTTGCGAAAGCGTATGTCGCGCGTTTGAAGCCGTCGGTTTGTCCCTTCGACTTACTCGAAACCGGGATTCCGTTGCCCGTCAACGTTGTCGCGACCGCGCGTAGATCTTTGAGCAGTTCGTCGGCGGTTTGATAACGCGCGTCCACTTTCTTCTCGAGCGCTTTCATCGTGATGCGGTCGAGTTCCGGTGGAATCTGCGGATTGATGCTGGATGGTACTGCCGGTGTTACGTGAATGATCTGCGCGCCGATCTCCAGCACGCTGCCGCCGGAGAACGCGGATTGTCCGGTCAAACACTCGTACAACAATGCGCCGAGCGCGAAAAGATCGCTACGTCCGTCAATTGCTTTTCCGGTCGCTTGCTCTGGCGAGAGATACAGGGGCGTGCCGACGATCACGTCGCTGCGTGTTTGCGTCGAGTAGATCGTTTGCGCGTCGAGATCGACGCCGCTTCCTTCCGGTGCGAACAGGTGTTTGACGAGACCGAAGTCGAGGACTTTTACGGTGCCGCGTTCGTTGATCAGGACGTTTGAGGGTTTGATGTCGCGGTGGACGATTCCCTGATCGTGCGCTTCGCCGAGTGCTTCGGTGATAGAGGAAACGACTTCGACCGAACGCCGCAGCGTCAGTCCTTCGTCGAGCAGATCGCTCAGCGACTTGCCTTTTACATACTCCATCACGAGAAACGGCTGGCCCGACGAGGTTTCGCCGTAATCGTGGACGATCGCGATGTTGGGGTGATTGAGCGCGGAGACGGCGCGCGCCTCGCGAATGAAGCGAGCGCGATAGTGATGGTCCGTCGAAGTCAGAAACTTGATCGCGACGCGGCGCGCGAGGTGCTGGTCCTCAGCGAGGTAGACCACACCCATGCCGCCCTCGCCCAGTTTTTCAATAATTCGATAGTGAGAAACTGTCTGGCCGATCATGTTTGCATGGAGTTCCTTCGAAGCGAGAAAAGGAAGAAAACTAGGCAATCAAAGAGGTCCAGGGGATTCGGACGCGCAGCCTGGGCCGTCCGAAGACAGTGAGGGCATTGTGCGCTAACGCATTAGTAAGATCAAGGAAGACTTTCGCTTGGTAGTGCCCTAATTTGAAATTCGTTTTATCCGTGTTCCCTATGAGCGCAGCCTTAGCTGATGTTACGCACACAGGAAGAACACGGATTAAAAAAGATTACAGCAGATTAGGACACCACCTTTCGGTTGGACTTCTTACAGTTTTGTTTCGCGGATCTTGGCTTCCTGTGCTTCGCGGAACTCGTGGAGCTTCTGGCGCAGCTCGGGACGGCTGTTGGCGAGAATCGCCACGGCGAAGAGCGCGGCGTTAACCGCACCCGGTTTGCCTATAGCCAGTGTGCCGACAGGAATGCCACCCGGCATCTGCACGGTTGCGAGCAGCGAGTCGAGGCCGCCCAACGCTTCGCTGCGCATCGGCACACCCAACACGGGCAGCGTCGTATGCGCCGCCATCACACCCGCGAGGTGCGCGGCGCCACCCGCGGCCGCGATGATCACTTCCAGCCCGCGCGATTCGGCTGTCGAACCAAACTCCGACGCCAGCGACGGCGATCGATGCGCGGAAATGACGTGGCATTCGTGCGGAATGCCGAACTTGGTCAAAGTCTCATCCGCATGACGCATCGTGTCCCAATCAGACTGGCTGCCCATGATCACGGCGACGAGCGAGTTCTCCGCGTTGTTGTTTTCTTTACTCTTGTGTTTGTCGTTGTGTTTTTTCGCCATCATTATTCTCCCTGATCGAGCGAAAAACCGCGCTCGCCGTCGAACGTGTAGAGTCCTTCAGTCTTGATAAAGTCGTAACCAGCGCCGGCAATCCGGCTTAACAGCGAGATCACTTGTGTGTGCGACACGGCGTTGTCGCCGCTCTCGCCGCGGAAACGGCAGCGCCAGTGGTCGGAACAGAACGTTTCCGCATGACCTTCGGGCCAAACTTTCACGCCGCGATTACTGATCATCGTCAACTTGAGTCCGTCGCCACTCAACCCACTCAGTTTGCCGCCGAGATCGTTCGGCGATCCTTGTGTCCAATCGAGAAAGACGTCCACGCCGACCAGTTCTTTCTTCGGCGTCGTTGTCGCAGCGGCCGCGGTGGTCGCGAGACTGTCAGCGTCGGCGGCTTTGTACTTTCGTGGTTTCAGAATCTGCGGCGTTTGGCCGAGTCGCTCGATAACGGCGCTTGCGAACTCGTTTGTTCCGACTTTCTGCTTGCTGACTTTCTCGTCGAAGATGTCGTACGTGTGAATGCCGTCTTCCACGGTGCGCAGCCACGCGTTGTGAACCTTTTCCGCGTGGTCACTCAAACCGATATGGACCAGCATCATCACCGCACCGAGCAGCAAGCCCGACGGATTCGCGAGGTTCTGTCCCGCGCGTCGGGGCGCTGAGCCGTGAATGGCTTCGAACATCGCGACGTGTTCGCCGATGTTTGCCGAACCGGCGAGTCCGACTGAACCGGCGATCTGCGCGGCTACGTCTGACAGGATGTCGCCGTACAGGTTTGGCATCACGATGACGTCGAATGCTTCGGGCGTATCGGCGAGTTTGGCGGCGCCGATGTCGACGATCCAGTGTTCGTTTTCAATGTCGGGATACTCGGCGGCGATTTCGTCAAATACTTTGTGAAACAGCCCGTCGGTCATCTTCATGATGTTGTCTTTCGTGAAGCAGGTGACCTTTTTGCGGTTGTTGCGACGGGCGTAGTCGAACGCGTAGCGGACGATCTTCTCGGAGCCGGGGCGCGAGATTAGTTTGAGGCACTGGTAAACCTGGTTCGTCTGGCGGTATTCGATACCGGCGTAAAGATCTTCTTCGTTTTCACGGACGATGACGACGTCCATGAGCGGGTGTTTCGTCTCGATAAACGGATCGTACGAGACGCATGGGCGCACGTTGGCGTACAGGCCGAGGACTTTGCGAACGGTGACGTTGAGGCTCTTGTAGCCTTTGCCCTGCGGCGTCGTGATTGGCGCTTTCAGGAAGACCTTGGTTCGTCGTAACGAATCCCAGGAACCGGGCTCGATACCGGAAGTATTGCCGGCGAGGTAGACCTTTTCGCCGATGTCGATGGTTTCGATTTCGAGTGGGGCTTCGGCGGCTTCGAGGATGCGAAGGGTGGCGGCCATGATTTCGGGCCCGATGCCGTCGCCGTTCGCGACAGTGATAGGGATAGGTTTCGACATTATTCCAAACCTTTCAGGGTATTTTTTGCGGAACTAGAAAGAAGCACGGAATAGTACACTGAAAATGTGGAATTAACTAAATCCGGGTTCCAGAAAAAGAAAACACGGATTCCAGTTTTGCCGGGTAGTGCAACTATGTTTTTTCTAAAATATCCTTGACGCTTTTCCAAGGCGTCCTGCATACTTTTGCTTACCAGTACCTGCTCTCGCGCATCAATGGTGATAGCGCCTGCCCGTGATCGTAACGCGACGAGGTTCGGCTGAATAGAGAGTGAGGCAGTTGTCAACTAGTTCAGAAGCCGCTCTCGAGATTTTTAGAGCACCGGGTGCGTCGCAGCTCGCCGAAAGTATCGGCCGTCTCCCCCGAACTGTATCAGCGATCTTCCAGTAAGCCCGAGCTTCCCTTCAGACTAAGGATAGTAGAATGGCTACAAAACTCTACGTCGGAAACCTCTCGTTTCGTACTACGAGCGAGGAACTGCGCGACGCGTTCGCGTCAGTTGGAACAGTGGAATCAGCTTCGGTGATTGAAGACCGAGAAACCGGGCGTTCGCGCGGCTTTGCTTTTGTGGAGATGGCAACCCCTGAAGAGGCAGCGGCAGCAATCGAGGCTTTCAACGGCAAGGACTTTGGCGGGCGCAATTTGACCGTCAATGAAGCCAAGCCGAGAACTGATCGTGGCGGTGGTGGCCGCGGCGGTTATGGTGGAGGTCGCGGTGGGGGCGGTCGTGGTGGTTACGGCGGCGGCGGCGGCGGCGGCCGTGATCGCGATAACGATCGTTACGAACGCGAACCACGCTGGTAAAAATTTAGGGGCAGCCGTCCCCCCGCTGCCCCTGCTTTAGATTCGCGTACTTCTTTTAATCCGTGAACAACTTATCTTGCAGCAGGTGTTAACTTTAGGGTCAGTCTGTCTTTTCCACGGATAACTTCGATCACGTATTCTTCACCAGCCTTCATCTCACCCAGCGCAAACGTGTAGTCGTAAACATTCTTAACGTCGCGAGTGCCGATCTTGACGATGCGATCGCCGGCTTTGAGTCCTGCCTTTGCCGCAGGTGAATCGTCTCGAACACCATCGATCAACAACCCATCGCTGCTGTCGGCGTAGTTAGGAATCGTTCCGAGATAGACACGGAAGCCGCCTGTGCGCGGCGTCGCCGGAGCTTTGGCAGTCGTGTAAGTGACGCGCTGCGCCGCAGTCTCGAGATTGCGAACGATGTAAGCGACAAGATTGACGATGCGCGTCTGGTCCGCGTAGTTGATCTTCTCAAACGTGTCGGAAGGCTTGTGATAGTCGTTGTGCGTTCCGGTCCAGAAGAACAGCACCGGAACCTGTTTCCCATAAAACGACGAATGATCACTTGGACCAAACCCGTCTTCATTCAGCGTGAGATCAAAACTGCGCGTCGCGTCAGCAGTCCCCTGCGCAATGATGTCGCGCCACTCTTTCGCCGATCCCACCCCGCCAATCACGAGCTTGCGATCCTTCATCCGCCCGATCATGTCCATGTTGAGCATCGCAACAGTCTTCGCCAGCGGCGACACCGGATGATTCACGTAATAATTCGAACCGAGCAGTCCCTCCTCTTCACCACCAAACGCGATAAACACGATCGTCCGCTTAGGCCGCGGACGCTCCGACGCAAACATGCGCGCGAGTTCGAGCAGCCCGGCAGTGCCGGACGCATTGTCGTCAGCGCCATGATGTATCTCGCCTGGACGCTGCGCGAGACTTCCTTCGCCACCACGCCCAAGGTGATCGTAGTGCGCGCCGACAACGATCGCTTCACTCTTCAACGACGGATCCGCGCCGTCGAGTATGCCGATCACGTTGTAAGCGGGGACTTCTTTACGCACGACGTCAGTCGTAACGGTAAGCGGACCAGCGATCGGCTTGATAGTCGACTGTTGTTTCGCGGCGGCGAGTTTAACCAACTCGCTCAGATTCAACTCGGGTGCGAGTTTGGCGAGTGCCTGCTGGGAAATCACCGCGATCGGCAAACCGGCTTCGCCTGCGAGATTGTCGTAGTTGATTCTTGCCAAACGTTCCTGTTTGAAATCGGGCTCACCGGAGATCACGAGCAGCGCTTTCGCGCCCGCGTCGCGCGCGGCGATCGCTTTCCAGCGCACGTCAGTGAAGCGGAAGAATCGACCGTGCGGATTGTCGCCGTCGGGCGTTCCGGCAAGCGTGAGTGCGATGTTTCCGGAGACAGGCAGTCCCTGGTAATCGTCGTGATTCAACTCCGCCGCCTTGATTCCGTAACCGACAAACACGAGCGACCCGCTGACGTTTCCGTTAGCGGAAGAGCCCAGCGGCGTCCACTCATCGCGCAACGTCAGGCGCTGCGAACCAACAACGATCTCGTTCTTCTGTCCCAACTCAACACCGGCGACATAAGGAAACGATTGCAGATAACGCGCCATCATTTGGCTGCCGCGCCGCGACGCTGGACCACTCGTTCCCGGCCGCAACCCGAGCCGAGCGAACTCACCCGCGATATAACGCGCCGCATCGTTCGCGCCCGCCGTTCCAGTGCGACGTCCATCGAGCGCGTCAGACGCGAGATAACTGACGTGTTGTTGCAACTTCGACGCACTCGCCTCGTGTTGCGAAACAGGCCGCTGCTGTTGTGCGACAGCGCCGGCAGCGACGAGCAGAAGCGCGAGAATCCGAACGAATCGTTTTGTCATCATGGTCGTTTACTCCACCCAATCGGCGATGAAAATGTTTGTGTCGCCGGTCTTGGCGGCGTTGCGGTTCGACGCGAACACGAGCTTCTTCCCGTTCGGCGAAAACATCGGAAACCCGTCGAACGTGTCATTGAACGTGATTCGCTGGAGCCCCGTGCCGTCGACGTTGATCTTGTAGAGATCGAAATTGCGTCCGCGCGCGTCGTCGATGTTTGACGAAAAAATGATGCGCTTGCCGTCAGGGAAGAAGTATGGACCAAAGTTCGCTTTGCCGTTACTCGTGACCTGACGTTTGTTCGTACCGTCGGCATTCATGACGAAGAGTTCGAGCACTGTCGGACGAATCAGGTTCTGTTTGAGCAGACTCGTATAGTCGGCCTTCTCAGCGTCAGTCTTCGGATGGTGCGCACGATAGACGATCTGCTTCCCGTCGTAGGACCAGAAAGGACCACCGTCGTAACCGAGCTCGTTAGTCAAACGGCGGACGTTCTTGCCGTCGGGATCCATCGTGTAGATGTCGAGGTCGCCGTCACGCATAGATGTGAAGACCAGTTTCTTGCCGTCGCGCGTGATCGTCGTTTCGGCATCGTACCCTGGCGTAGTCGTCAAAGGTTTCACATTGGAGCCGTCGGGATTCGCGGAGAAGATGTCAAAACTCGGATAGACGGCCCAAACATAACCGCGCGAGAAATCCGGCCGCGGCGGACATTGTTTATCGCCCAGATGAGTCGAGGAATAAATGACGCGTTTGTTGTCCGGCAAAAAGTATGAACACGTCGTGCGGCCTTCGCCGTTGGAGATCATCTTCACGTTCGAGCCGTCGACGTTCATCGTGAAGATCTGATCGCAGCCGAGATCGCCGCGCGTCGATTGGAAGATGATCTGTTTGCCGTCGGCGGAAAAGTAGGCCTCGGCATTCTCGCCGCCGAACGTCAACTGCTTGATGTTTCGCAGGTGTTTCTCATTCGGCAGCAGCAGATTGTCGGATTGAGCAAGCGGCGCCGCGTTAATCAGTAACGCCAGCGCGAAGAGGGGGACGAGAATTTTCATATTCGAGAACCTTTGAACTCCGATTACGAGTAATTAACAGAATCAATGCTGCGATGCCGACTACGATGCTGATCAATTGCGAGGTGGAGAGTCCCGTCAGCGTCGTCAGGCCGAGTATGTCGCCGCGCGGATCGTCGCGCACAAACTCGATCGAGAAACGAATGATCGAGTAGAGCAAAGCGTAGACGAGAATCACCTGGCCGTTGAATCGTTTACGTTTGTGCAGCCACAGCAGGAAGCCAAACACAAGCAACATCGCAAACGATTCGTAGAGCTGCGTCGGATGAAGATGCGCGTCGATCGGGACGCCGGTGATCTCGTGCCCCGCTTCGGTAAACTGCACGCCCCACGGCAACGACGTCGGTTTTCCCCAGCAACAGCCGGCGGAAAAGCACCCCTGGCGGCCGAAGAAGTTACCAATCGCGATTCCGGGCGCGCAAGCGTCAGCCGTTTTCCACCACGGCAACTTGTAACGCTTCATCAACCAGTAACCGGCGATAACAGCACCGAGAAGACCGCCGTAAAAGACGCCGCCGGATCGCAGAAAATCCAACGAAAGAAGCTGCGTCGGGTTTTCACGATACTCGGGCTCAGTAAAGAGCATGAGGATCTTCGAACCGACCAGCGACGCCAGCAACATCCACAAACACAGATCGTAAATGCGCTCGCGCGGCAATCCGTCGCGCTCGGCCAGTTTGACCGTGACGAAGATCGCGCACAGAAACGCGATGGCAAGGAAAACACCGTAGGTGTTGATGGGAAAGCTACCGATGCGAAAAAGCTCAGGGTACATAATCTAGTGCTTTGTGTTTAGTACTTTGTGCTTGGTTGTTTCTACGAGGACAAAGTACTAAGTACAAAGAACCAAGCTCACGGTGACGCCGTCACCGTTTTTCGATGACCGAAGAATAGATCGAGCATCAGCAAAGCGGCCCCGATACAAATGCTCGCGTCTGCGATGTTGAACGTGGGCCAATGATACTCACCCGCGTGTAAAACGATGAAATCGACAACGTAGCCGAGACGCGCGCGGTCGGTTAAGTTTCCCAAAATACCGGCGAGCAGCAACGCGCACGCGCCGAGCGTGCGATCGTCGTTTCGCGGCGTGCGCATGAAGTAGTAAAAGACGGCGATCGACGCAGCGGCCGCAAGCGCAACGAAGAACCAACGTCCAAACGCGCCGCCTTCCTGAAGCTGTCCGAAAGCGATGCCGGGATTTTCAGTGTAAGCAAACTGAAAAAAACCGCGGATGATCACGAAATCCTCGCCGAAGCGCAGTGTCTTGACCGCCCACGCCTTCGAGGCCTGATCCGCTATGTAAACGGCAAACGCGGCGAGCAAATAGCCCGCGCGCCAGGCGAAACGCGTTCGGACTTGGCCGTTATCCATTAATCCGTGTTCCCCTTCTCGATCTCAGCAAGGGCCGCAACACAACGCTCGCAAACTGTCGGATATCTTTCAGACTCTCCGACGCGCGTCGAGTAGTTCCAACAGCGCTCGCACTTCTCACCTTCCGCCTTCGAGACTTTGATCGATTGTTCTCCTTCGACCACTTCAACCTGCGAAACGATAAAGATATACCGCAACTCGTTTTGATGCTGCTGAAGCAACTTGAGCATGTCGCCCGAAGCCGACAACGTGACTTTCGCTTCCAGCGAGCTGCCGATCTGTTTCGCCACGCGCGCATCTTCCAACGAGCGCAAAACTTCGTCGCGGATCGCAAACAAGCGATCCCAACTCGCGAACAACTCGTCGTGATTTTCGTTGCGGGCAACAGGAAACTCCGCGATGTGAACGGAACGCTCAGCGCGATCGGGCAGGTTTTCCCAGATCTCGTCGGCAGTAAACACGAGAATCGGCGCGAGCGTCCGCGAGAGTGCGTCCGCGATGCGCAAGAGCGCAGTCTGCGCCGAGCGGCGCGCCTTGTTACGCGGCGCGAAGGTGTAGAGCCGATCCTTGATGATGTCGAAGTATCGGGCCGAAAGCGTGACCGTCGCGAAGTTGTACAAAGCGTGATAGACGTTGTGGAACTCGTAAGCGTCGTAAGCTTTGCGCACTTTCACGAGCACGCGATCCAACTCGGCGAGCGCCCAGCGATCGATCTCCTCCATCTCGCTTTCGGGCACCGTGTCGCGCGCGGGCTCGAACCCGTGGAGATTGCCAAGCGCGAACCGCGCCGTGTTGCGCAACTTGCGATAACCATCCATGACGCGTTGCAGGATCTCGTCCGATGCCCGCATGTCGTCGAAGTAGTTTGACGACGCGCACCACAGACGGATGATCTCCGCGCCCGACTGTTTGATCACCTGGTTCGGATCGACGGCATTGCCGAGCGACTTGTGCATCGCGCGTCCCTGCGCGTCGAGCGTCCAGCCATGTGTGACCACGGTTTTGTACGGCGCGCGATCGTGCGCGGCCACGCCGACCATCAGCGACGAATTGAACCAGCCGCGAAACTGATCGCCGCCCTCGATGTAGACGTCCGCCGGCCAGCGCAAGCCTTCACGACCCTCGAGTACGGCAATGGATGAAACACCGCTGTCGAACCAAACGTCGAGAATGTCGGTTTCTTTGGTCCACTCGTGGGCGCCGCAACCCTTGCACACGTAACCCTCGGGCAAAAGTTCGCTTGCTTCGTGCGTGTACCAGGCGTCGCCCGACTCGCGTTCGAAAATGTCGGCGACGTGATTGATCACCGCCGGATCCGCGACTGCTTCCGTGCATTTCGCGCAATAGAAAACCGGGATCGAAACGCCCCAAACGCGCTGGCGCGAGACGCACCAGTCTGGCCGCGACTTGAACATGTTGCGCATTCGATCGACGCCCCACGCGGGAATCCAGTTGACCTGCGCGATCTGTTCAAGTGCGGCGGCGCGCAGGCCTTGAGTGTCGTCCGAAGCGTTGTCCGTGTAGTTGGCTTCCGGGCGGCCGTCTTCGTCTTTCTCAACCAGATCCGTGTGGCGGTGGTCCATGGCGATGAACCACTGCGGCGTCGCGCGAAAGATCACGGGATTTTTGCAGCGCCAGCAGTGCGGATAGCGATGCTCGTAGTCTTCGCTGAACAGCAGCACGCCGCGTTCGCGCATGAACTCGACGATGGGCTTGTTCGCGTCAAACACGCGTTGTCCGGCGAAGTACTCGACGTCGGGCGTGAAACGTCCGGCGTTATCGACCGGACAATAGATCTCGAGACCGTACCGCTTGCCGATGACGAAGTCGTCGTGTCCGTGACCGGGGGCAGTGTGAACGCAGCCGGTGCCGGCTTTGCTGTCGCCTGATTTCTTCGCTTCGCTGACGTCGAGCTCCGTTTCCGCATCGGCTTCACCGCCCATCGTGACGTGTTCGCCGACCATCAACAGCGACGGGCGATCGAGCCACGCGTGGCCGCATTCGAGGCGATCGAGTTTCGCTCCCTGAAAACGTGCGAGAACTTTCGGCGCCGCTCCCAAATTACACTTCGCCGCAACCGCTTCGACCAGTTCACTGGCGACGATGTAAACGTCGTCGCCGTATTCAAACGCTGAGTATTCAAAATCGGGATGGACCGAGATGCCGAGGTTCGCGGGCAACGTCCAGGGCGTGGTGGTCCAGATCAGCACGAAGACATTTCGTCCCGCCAGCGCCGGATCGATCTCGGCCGGATCGCTGCGCAGCGGAAACTTCACGTAGACCGACGGGCTCGTGTGCTGGTGATATTCGACCTCGGCTTCAGCCAGCGCCGTTTGGTCCTTGATGCACCAGTAAACCGGCCGCGCGCCTTTGTAGACGTAACCACGCTCGACGAAACGCGCGAACATGCGCGCCGTTTCGGCTTCGTAGTGGTTCGACATCGTCAGGTACGGATCGTCCCACTCGCCGAGGATGCCGAGACGCTTGAAATCGCGCGTTTGGCTTTTGAGCGCATTTTCAGCGTGTTCGCGACAGATGCGGCGGAAAGTCTCGACGCTCAGGTCGCTCTTCTTTTTCCCCTTCTTCTCGAGCGCCTTCTCGACGTGTTGTTCGATCGGCAGGCCGTGACAGTCGTAACCGGGAACGTACGGCGCGTCGTAGCCCATCATCGAGCGCGATTTGACGATGAAGTCTTTGAGCGACTTGTTCATCGCCGTGCCGAGATGGATGTCGGCGTTGGCGTACGGAGGGCCGTCGTGAAGGATGAACTTTTCGCGTCCGGCGCGGGCCTGTTGGATCAGTCGATAGAGATCCATTTCGTTCCACTTTTGCAGGCGCGCGGGTTCGCTTTGCGCAAGATTGGCCTTCTGCGAGAAGTCCGTCTTAGGCAGATTGACTGTCTTCTTGAGATCGAGTGGGGTTTCTGTGGACATAATTTGAAGCCGCAATACTAGCAAACACGGATAACAACCAAAAAACCCGAACCAGCGATGAGACGGTTCGGGTTTCGGCAAGTCCGGTTTGGCTTGGGTTTAACCTATAAACATCTCATCCTCGGCGTAAGTTTGATTAATGGGCTTCGGCACGGGTGCTACGAGGACCTCGAGACCACGGCGGAAGCCCGCCATAATCGCGGCCAGCTCCCGCGCCGGCTCTATCACTTTCGTCTGAATGAAATCGGTCGTCAGCGCGACCTGACGGTGCGTCCGATCGATCGTATTGCTGACGAGTGCGACTTTATCGCGCGCCTCGACTGCCGTGTCGCTGACGAGTGCCTTCAGTTCACCGACTTCGTCCTTAATGATTGCCAGCGACTCGGAAAAGTGTTGAGTCGCGGTGGACAGGTGGCCCGAAACGGCGGTGAACTGTTCGGCGATCAGTTTGCCCTGAACGGCAATCTGCTTGCCCTGCTCACTCATCGCGGATACACGTTCGATGAGCGGTTCCATTTTCTGCTCCATTCGGTTAACGGTCTTAACCGTGCGATTGACGAACACCGCGATTGCCACCATCGCGATGGCAATGATGACGAACGAAGCAGCAATAATCACCATCACCCAGAACATCGGATCGTTGGTGTTCATTTGCAAGAGTGCTGGGCTATACATGGTTCAGACGCGATCCAGGTAAAAGAGATGTTCTTAGTTCGTCTTATCGCCGTAGTTTGGAGAAGCTTCGATACGGCCTGACATCTCGGTTTTGCGTTTCTCTTCCTGATAAGCTTTTTTGCCGGCGTCGATAGCAGCGGCAACCGTGCTGCCCTGACGTGTAGCGGCTTCACGGGCGGTTTGGGCCACCTCACCGATGCGACCCGCGGCTGTCGTGTAAAGCTCAGAGGCGCGGTCGCGAGTGGCTTCATAATACTCACCCGCGCGCTCGCCCAGGTGTTGGGCCGCTTCACGCGAACGATCGATGCCTTTGCGCGTGGCGTCGGCGATGTCGCCGCGCAGTTCGTGACCTGATTTAGGAGCAAAAAGCAGGGCCAGAATCGCCCCAATACCGCCGCCAATCAGTAAGTAGGTTAAGCGGGTGGAGATGCTGTCGCCGCTGTCTCTCCGATATTCGTCATATCCCATTTTCTGGGTCCTTTCTCTGGTTATTTCGGTGTTTGGACTATAACATGAGGGATTTCGAATTGCGAATTTCGAATTGCGGAATTACCTGGACCAACTTCCCGTTGTAGGTCTGTCAGTCGCAGGTTTAAAACTCTCTAAAATTCGCAATTCGCAATTCGCAATTCGAAATTTTTCACCCCCCATTGTACTGATCCAATTTTCGGTAGAGCGTTTTGCGGCCGATGCCGAGGGCTTTGGCGGCGTGAGATTTATCACCGCCGGTGTAGTCGAGCGTGGCTTCGATGGCGAGGCGTTCGATCTCTTCCATCGACGAAGGGACGGTGATTTCAAACGTGGTGGTCCGTCCTTCGCTCGCGGCCTTCGCCCGCTCGACTTTGATCTGGTCGCGCTTCTGAAGCGCGATCTTGTTGATCGCTTCGGGAAGATCTTCGAGCTCGATCTGGCGTCCGGACGCGATGATTACGGCGCGCTCGATCGCGTTTTCGAGCTCGCGAACGTTGCCGGGCCAGTCGTAGGTGATTAGCGCCTGGAGCGCGTCTTTCGAGATGCCGGTGATGAAGCGACCGGTCTTTTGTTTGTAGTGCTCGATGAAGTGGATGACGAGCGGATGCGTGTCTTCCGGACGTTCGCGCAGCGGCGGCAGTTTTATCGGAAATACCGATAAGCGATAGAACAAGTCCTGCCGGAACGAGCCCAACTCGACCGCGCGTTTCAGGTCGACGTTGGACGCAGCAAGGACGCGCACGTCGGTCTTGATCACTTCGTTTCCGCCGACGCGCATAAACTCCCCATCCTGCAAAACACGCAGCAGTTTCACTTGCGCCGACAAGCTCATTTCCCCGACTTCGTCGAGAAACAACGTTCCGCCGTTCGCTTCTTCGAATCGTCCACGACGCAACGCCCGTGCGTCTGTAAACGCGCCTTTTTCATGTCCAAACAATTCCGACTCGAGCAACGTTTCAGGAATCGCGCCGCAGTTTAACTTCACGTACGGCTGATCTTCGCGGCCGGAGTTGAAATGGATCAAATTCGCGAGCAGTTCTTTGCCCGTGCCCGACTCGCCTTCGATCAAAACTGTCGTTTGCGTGTCGGCAACGCTCAGCGCGAGTTCGATTGCGCGACGGATGCCGGGTGTTTGACCGATGATGCGATCGCCGCCGTAACGCTCGTGCAGCGCCGTGCGGAGGTGCATTATCTCGGCCGATAGCTGATCGCGTTCGAGAGCGGTGCCGATCTGATCCGCGATGCCTTCGACGAGCGCAACGACGTGGTCTTCAAAACCTTCGCGCGCCTCGCTCCAGACCAGACCGAGCAGCCCGAACGTTTGTCCGGCGACGCGAACCGGTGCGACGAGCGCGGCGCGTCCGCCGAGAACGGTGTTGAAAGCGAGACGAATCGCAAACGGAAGATCGGAATCGAGCAGGCGTAGAGTTTTTCCCTGGGCCAGCACTTCGACCATCGCCGGAAACGCCGTTACATCGAGCGATTGTCCGTGTTCGTCGAAAAGTCCCTGGAGCATGTCGACCGAGGCGTTCGGCGCGGCTTTGAAGGCCGCGAGGCTGATCTTTCCGGCGTCGCGATCCAACACTCCGAGCGCCGAGTAATCAGCGCCGACGAGGGCGATCGCGCGTTCCAGCACGAGCGACGACACTTCACGAAAATCGGATCTCGCGTTCAACGCGTTGGCGATCGAGAGCAGCGCGCGTTTCGTTTCCGCCTCGCGTTCTTTGTCCGTGTAAAGTCGTGTGTACTGGTAACCGATCGCGATCTGGCCTGCGATCGATTCCAGAAACGAGACCTCGTCGTCCAGCCATTCGCGCGGCGTTCCCGTCGTATGCAACCCGACGAGACCGAGAACGTCGTCGCCAAGCATCACCGGCACGACGAGCAGCGAGCGTGTTCCGAGGCTCGCCGTCAGAAACCGCACTTTCTGGTCGAGTCCGGGCGCGGAAGTGTCGTTGATCCGGATCGCCTTGCGAATATCGACGTGTTCGGAAAGTTGTTTCAGATCGAGCGGAATGACGGTTCCCAGACTCGACGACACGTCGTCTGACGCGCGCCACTCGTGGCTGATGCGCAATTCGCTGGCGGACTTGAGTTGAATCACGTCGCAGCGATCGACGTTCATCATGCGGCCGAGTTCGGAGACGATGACCGTGAGGAAACGGTCGAGATTGATAGCTCGGGGGAGCGTCATGGCGAGGCGATTGATGATCCCCTCGCGCGCCTCGTGCATTTTGATCTTGCGTTCTAACGAAAGAGATTGGGCGCTGTTAGACATCGTCGGGACAGAGCATAGACGAAGGTTGCCGGAAATGCGAACTGGCAATTTCGCTATTGCCAAGGCCGCCTTTATAATCCAAAATCTCAGCCCCCGAAAGGAATGGAGTGAAAATGAGTCATGCCGATTTACGAGTTCGAATGCCGGAAATGCAACGCGCACATTGAAGTTTTTCAAAAGATGAGCGACAAACCGCCGGTCAAGTGCCGCAAGTGCGGCGGCCGGCTCGAGCGCAAGCTGTCCGCGCCGGCAATTCAGTTCAAAGGTTCGGGTTGGTACGTTACGGACTACGCCTCCAAGGCAACGAAGGGCGAAAAGTCGGAATCCGAATCCACGGTTGAAGCAAAACCCGAAAAGAAGTCCAGCTCCCCGGCTAAGAAAACTTCAAAAGCTTCGCCAACCTCGGGCGATTAACTACTTCAATTCGTGTTGCGAAAGCTGTTGTTCATTTTGCTGGCCCTTAGCCTGGCGGCTGCCTCGATCGCGGCTCAGTCGGGTATGCGCCCAAACACGAGCGGATCCGGCGGCGTGATGGTCGGAGTTGTGGCCAGGCGCGACGACAACCGCAACGCGCCGATCACCAGCAAAGAAGTCTCTGTTTACGACAACGGGATCGAGCAGTCGATCCGCAATTTCACTCCTGATCCGTCGCCGGCGAACATCGTTTTGCTGGTCGACAATTCGCTCTCCATTCGCGCTGACGTTGAGAAGCTTGAAGCTGCGGCGCGCGAGTTTGCTTACGAGATCTACAAAGGCGACAAGCTGCTGATCGTCGGGTACGACGAGCAGGCTGAGATCGTCTCCGATTGGACGGACGATGCGCAGTCGATTGAGAAGTCGTTGAAGCTGTTTCGGAAAAAGGGGCAGCCGCATTTGTTCGACTCGATTCGGGCGGTTGTGGCGGAAGCGCTACGTCCGTTGCAGGGACAGAAGCGGATTATCGTCGTGATCAGCGATGGTCTCGATCGCGGGAGTAAAGCGACGTTTGAAGAGACGCTCGCGGAGTTGCAGTCTGAGAACATCATGGTTTATGCGGTGCAGGCTGTCGATCGAACGCGTGGGGCGATTCGTCGCGATGTGCCGAAGCCGAAGGTCGTGATTGATAAATTGGCTGAAGGTACGGGCGGGCAGATCTTTTCGATCGACGAACCGCAGGTGGCGGCGAAGTCGATTTGTGATGAGTTACGGCAGAATCGGTATGTGCTGTCGTACGTGCCGTCGAGTGCGCCGTTTGGGCAGGCGCGGAGTTTGCTCGTGCTTGGGAATCAGGGAATTACGGTGAGGTCGAAGTCGATGCAACAGCCGCATTAGCTTCGTCGCGAGTATAAATAGAAAAGCCCCGCCATTATTAACAGCACCAGAGTTTCCATGAAGATGAAGAAGCGCGGTACGAACGTGCCGTCGTCGTCAAACGAGTCGGCGTAAGCGACGGACGTCCCGACAATCAACCCACCCACGATCCAGATCAATTGTCGCTTCTTATCCCACAAATCCGTGTTATCCGCGGTTGCTATTTCAACAACCCTGACAGCCAGTGCATCACGTTCAGCGCGTACTGCTTGTTGTCGTAACCTTCAAAATTCATCCCCATCCTGAACTTCTCCGCTCCGGCAATCTGCGCGCTGAGCATCGCCGCCTCGCCCTGGACCACAACGCGTCCTTTTCCAACCTTGAACGCCAACGCCTGCGCACGTCCAGCGGCTGAAACCATATCCTTCTGTTCATGAGTCGGCGAATCCTGCGCCGTATCGGCAAGCTTCAAAATAGCGGAACTCTCCTCCGGTCCTTTCAACGACTGCCCCGTAAAACTCAACACACGATTGAGACGCTCCTTCTCATTACGCCCTTCAACAATCGGATGCGTCCCCAGCAACTTGTTCTCACGCGAGAAGATGAGAAATGATGGTCCACGCGACAACGCATTCGCCGCGTCGAACGTGTATCCCTTACTCATATCAACCCCGAGCTTCGTCGCAAGCAAAGTAGCAGCGGCCCCAAACGGCGCGTGATCGGCGATCAAAAGCAGCGCGCCGCCACCACGAACCCAATCGTAAACCGCCTGCACCTCCGCCTCCGTAAACGCCGGCTGGTCCGACCCTTCGTCATCCATCTCTTCCGCCCCAAGCGCATTCGCAATGACAAGCACCTTGAAACTGTCGAGCGACTGCTTCGTGAACGGCTTGCGATTGCGAATCATCCGGTAACCGTCGTTCACCATGAGATCGACGAACGGCTTGTACCGCCCATCCGCTGTGTGAAAATTGTGGTGCGCTTCGTCGAACATCACGCGTGGACCATTACGCTGATACGCAGACGTTTCGACGGAAGTGTTGAACTCCGGATCGGGCAGTTGTTGGCCCAGCGTTCCCGAAGCCACAACAAGCAACAGAACGCTGATCGCAATAAGTTTCATATTGATTTTCGCAGTTTCTCTAGTCGCTCGGCGGCAAGATTCAGCGTTTCGTCTTTCTTGCAGAAGCAGAATCGAACTTGCTGCGCGCCATCAGCCGGATTGCTGTAGAAACTCGAACCCGGGACGCAAGCGACGCCGATCTCGCGAATCAGATGTCGCGTAAACTCGACGTCGTTCGGAAAACCAAACGCCGAGATGTCGGTCATGATGTAGTAAGCGCCATCCGGAACAAACGTTCGAAATCCCGCCTGTTCCAAGACCGGCAACAACACGTCTCGACGCACTCGATAATCCGCCTGCAAGTGGTCGTAATACTCCGGCGGCAACGACAACGCATACGCGCCCGCCGCTTGCAGCGGTGCAGCCGCGCCGACAGTCAGGAAGTCGTGAACTTTGCGAATCGCTCCCGTGATCTGCGGCGGCGCGATGCAATAACCGACGCGCCAACCCGTGACCGAGTAAGTTTTCGACATCGAATTGACGACGACCGTGCGTTCGCGCATTCCCTCGATCTGGGCCATCGAGATGTGTTGAATCTCGGCGCCGTCGCGCGGGTAGAGAATGTGTTCGTAGATCTCGTCGGTGAAACACAGCGCGTCAAACTCGCGGCACAACGACGCGATGAACTCCATCTCGTCGCGTGTGAAAACCTTACCGGTCGGATTGTTTGGGTTACAGACGATGATGGCTTTCGTCTTTTCGTTGAACGTCGCGCGGAGTTGATCTCGATCGAAACCCCAGTCAGGCGCGCGCAGCGGCACGTGACGGGGCCGGGCGTCTGAGAGAATCGCGTCGGGGGCGTAGTTTTCGTAGTAAGGCTCAAAGACGATGACTTCGTCGCCGGGATCGACAGTCGCCATCATCGCGGCGATCATGCCTTCGGTCGATCCGCAAGTGACGGTGATCTCAGTTTCCGGATCGATATCGAGCCCGAGATACCACTTCGTTTTACGCGCGATCGCGTCGCGAAAGTCTTTCGATCCCCACGTGATCGCATACTGATTGACGTCGCGTTCGATCGCTTCCATCGCGTGGCGTTTGATGTCGTCAGGCGCGGAAAAATCGGGGAAGCCCTGCGAGAGATTCACGGCACCGTGTTTCAGCGCCTCGCGCGTCATTTCGCGAATCACCGATTCGGTAAACAAACTCGCTTTGTGAGATACGTGGCGGCTTTTTGAGGTTGTTGACATGCGTTACTCACTTTAGCCACAAAGAGGCACAAGAGACACAAAAGGCACAAGAGAGTAAGAAGGAGTTGTTGAAACGTGATTGACCATCACTCTTTTGCCTCTTCCGTCTCTTCGGTCTGTCCTGCTTCTCTGTCTTTTTGTGCCTCTTGTGCCTCTTGTGCCTTTTTGTGATTAAGGGATGATCTCCTCACCGGCGGCTTCGCGTTTCAACTGGTTCAGGATCGAACGAATCGCCGCGGCATAACTGCCGTTTGGCGCCAGCTCGAGATACTTTTCATAAGCGACGACGGCATCTTTCGGCTTTTGCAGCTTCTCGTAAGCCGCGCCGAGCATTTGATAGATGACGGGCTCGCTGTCGGAAAGTTGATCGAGCGCCCTGCGAAGCTCGACGACGGCTTCGGCAAACTGTCCTTTGTCTTCGAGTACGCGCGCTAGACCGACGTGGGCCTCGGGTTGAAAACCTCCAGCCTCGCGAATCGAACGACGAAACGAACGAATCGCTTCATTATCGTTTCCGGCTTCGCGATAGATACGACCTTCGACCGCGGACGCTTCAGCATAAACAGGCCGCGCTTTGCGCGCGTCGTCGATTGCGGCGAGCGCGTCGTTGGTTTTATTCAGATCCAACAACACACGCGCGAGACCGACGTGCGCCGCGGGATACGCCGGCCGCAGTTTGACAGTTTCCCGATAGAGTTCGGCGGCTGCTTCTCGCGACGCTTCGTCGCGAGCCTTTTCGCGCGCGGTTTCGGCTTTTTGAAACGCGAGTTCGGCCGGGTCGTTCGTCGGCACGAGTTTGACTGTGATCGCGCGACGACCGGGAAGCAGTGCGGCAGTTGCTTCTTTGAATCCGTTTGCGCGAACGCGCAGCGTGTGGCGTCGCGGTGTGACTTTCGTCAGCGAGAGTTTTCCGGAAGCGTCGGTCGTTCCCCGGCGTATTTCGTCGATCCAGACGATCGCGTTCGGCTCGCTCGTGATTACCAGCGTTTGCTGAGCAACGCTTATCGGGGCGACAAGTAGTAGAACCGCAAGTACTGCGACGAACTTCATAACACGGATTTTATTCTTCGGCGCCACCACCGGAAACACGTCGCTTACGGACGTTTGGATCGGGATCGACCACGCGCGATCCGACTTCCGGTTTGAAGTTGCCTTTCGCGTCGTACAGCCGCACGTATTGCAGCCAGTTTCGGATGACGCCCTGAATATAACCGCGCGTCTCTTTGAAGGGAACTGCTTCGGCCCATTCGTCCATCTCGAGCGGCAGCGACGCTTTCCACTGAACGACGCGTCCGGGCCCGGCGTTGTAAGCCGCGGCGACGTACTCGAGACGCCCGTATTTATCGATCTGATCGCGCATGTACCCGGTGCCGATTTGGATATTCAAACGCGGTTCGTACAACGACTCGGCAGTGATCTCGCGGCCGACGCCGTACTTCCGCGCCGTCAAACGAGCGGTGGGAACGAGCACCTGCATCAGTCCATACGCATTCGCGGACGAACGCGCGCGCGTCGTGAAGATCGTCTCCTGTCGGATCAGTCCGGCGACCTGGTACGGATCGAGGCTGCGGTTCTTCGCCTCGTCGACGATGATGTCCCAGTGCTTCAGCGGATAGAAGACGTCCCACTGTTCGCGCGTCATCTCTTCGGGTTTCATCTGCGAGTAATCCGGAAAGCTGCGGCGAAGCGTGTTGAGCGCGCGAACGTTGTCGTCGTCCGAACGATAGATTTGCGCGATGGCGAGATTGATCTTCGGACTGTCCGGCGCTTTTTCACCGGCGACGGCAAGCTCTTTCATGGCCCAGTCGTCGAGTCCGATGTTTGACAACTGATCGGCTTTGACGATTCGCACGTCAGCCTCCGGACCGGCCGTTTCTTCGGCGACTGTGACGGTTTTTAGATTCGCGACCGCACGAGCGACGATCGAATCGGCCGCGAAGTTCTTTGGCTGAGTCGTCTTACGTATGATGTCCAGACGCTGCTTGGCGAGATAGCCGTACCAGTTGGCGTCGTATCGCGCGAGCATCGCCTCGTACAAGGCGCGGGCTTCAGCCACTTTGCCGGCACGTTCGGAATCGCGCGCGGCCCAATAACCGGCGCGTCCGCGATTGTCGGTGTTCTTGTCGGCGTAGTAAGCGAGATGCTCGGTGAGCATTCGCGACGACTCCGAGTAATTCTTCGCGTCGTGTGCCTCCCACGCGAGATCGAACTGGGCCTGTGCGACTTCCAGCGAATTCGCATATCCGTTTACGGCCGCGCGCAGGAAGTAAGAAGCGTCAGCCGTGTTCTTTGCTTCTTTCGCGATTTGGCCCACGGCGACGAACGTGCGTGGCGTGAAGTTGCTGTTTGGAAACGCGCGCCGCAATTCTTCCGTAGTTGCGCGTGCCTGGTCCCACTGGCGAGCGCGTGCGTAAGTTTGCGCGAGATACGACAACGCCTCGGCGCGAGTCTCGGCGGCCGATGTCGGCACGGCGCTCAAAGCTGAAACGGCTTCAGGCGTTTTGCGTACGTTGTGCGCCGCGATGCCGCGACGCAGTTGGTTTTCAGTCGTTGCAGTTGCGGGGAACTTGGCGAACGCGTCGCCATAGGCTGCAAGTGCGTCGTTAAATTTCTTCGCAGTGTACAGGCGATCGGCGCGTGTGATGGCTTCTTCGACGGTCGCGGGCGAGAGCGTCGATTGAAGTCGTGTGATCGATGTGGCGGCTTCGGCTGCTTCATCTGAAGCAGGCGCAAAGAAGTAGAGACGGCGATACGAAGCAAGCGCACGCGATGGGTCAGACGACTGCTCGTAAGCTTTCGCCGTTGCCAGCAACGCCGCGGCGTCGTCGTTCTGCGCGAGATCCTTCAACAACAACGGCACGGCTGCCGCCTCGCCGCTTTTCGTCAACAGGTTCGCCGTTCGCAACGCTGCGTCACGCGCGCGTATTGAATTCGGATGTTCCTGGATCAACTGCTGAAAGACGGCGCGCGCCTCTTTCGTCTGTCCCGCCTGTTCGAGCGCATCGGCCCGCATGAACAGCGCGTAGTCGGCGACGGAGGTGTGATCCGCGATCACGCGAGCATCGAGCAGTGACGCTGCCCCGGCGAAATCGCGTGCGTTTAGCTTGATACGGGCGCGAAGGATGCGGGCGAGTGCGGCGGCTTTCGTGCGTGGATACTGATTCTCGATCGCGGCCACGACGTCTTCCGACGGCAAAACGTCGTTGCGCGTCATGCTGCGCAGGCTATCGAGAGCTTTTTGTTCGCCGGGAATTTGCGGCCGCGTGACGCAGCTCGCGCTCATGAGGTACGGGAGTGTAGCCCCGCCCGCAACGACCACGCCGATCAGGATAAAAAGTAAGCGATGCTTTTTGACCATTGGTTCTTAGTGCTTTGTTCTTTGTACTTCCGTTGCCTTAAATCTTCGTCGCGCCTGAGTATATTCCAAAACGGCTACGAACAAGACCCTGGCGTTGCACCAAGGACAAAGTACAAAGCTCCAAAAACCAATTAGGCGTTTACAGTTGCCCCGGGATAATTCGATCCGAGTTTTGCAGGGTCGCCTTCCGCGAGCGTGTTGACCAATTCGCCGTGGAAATAATCGTAACGCTTGGCGACGTCTTCCTTTACACGCTTGTCATACATCTCGCGAGAGCGATCGATGTACTCGCGCAGGCGATCGTAAAGATCGTGCTCCGCGCGTCCTTCGGCAACCTTCTGCTCGTTGTACAACTTGATTTCGGAAATCAGGAGACGCGCGAAACGGCGGGCGTCGTTGTGCTGGCGACGTTCTTCATCGCCTGAAACTTCGACCGGAAGATCCGCATCCTGGCCGTATCGGCGTCGCGGCGCTGGTTCCGGCGCAGCTTCGACGGGAGCAGGAGTCATCCATTCAGGAGTTGGTTCTCCCGTGCTGCTTTCATAAACGCTGGTTTCTTCTTCGACGACTGGGGAGCTGGCGAACGATGGTTCGGCGACGGGTTCCGGCTGATAGCTTTCGGCCTGATAGCTTTCAATGGTCTCCGCGCCTGAGAAAGTTGGTTCCGAAGTTGGCTCGGGTTCTGGAACCGGCTCCGGTTCCGGCTGATATTCAGTTGTCGGGGCGTACGAAACCGGCGAAGGTACTGGGGGCGCCGCCGCTTCTTCCGGCGCGCGTTTGGCGCCTGCGCGTGACATCGACAGCATTTCAACAGCCATCGACGAAACCGTCACCAGCGTTTCGAGCGCTTCGAGATTTATCGATTCCGAATCGAGGCCAGCCGAGTCTGCATACAACACCGCGACAGCTTTGCCACGCACGTTCAGCGGAATCGCGACCATGCGTTGTGGCGGTTCTTCTCCGAGACGGTTCAGTAACGAATGATCTTCCGAATGGGAACCCGGACCGCCGCTCCACGACTTCAACGACTTCGCGGCGCTGGAAATAACCGTGTCGGAGCCCAACGGGAGTGAGATCTGTTGGATCGCCTGATCGCCGATAGTTCCTTCGAAACCACGAGCGCGCCAGCCGTTTGCCGTTTCGCCTTTGATGACGAAGAACGCGACGCGAGGCGCAAAGGAAGAGGCGCGATTGACGAGCGCTTTGAGTACTTCGGCCTGCGATTTCTGCTCGTTGATCTCCGTGATGGCCGATTTGACGATAGCCATGTCGCTCGACGCTTTGGCGCGCGACGATTCGGCGGAAGCCATTTCCACGCCACGTTCGTGAGCGGCGTGCAGGTGCTCGGTTATGGAAGCAACCAGGCTGCCTTCCATTTGCACGTCGGCCTGGCGCTCAAGAAAAGTCGAAAGCGATTCGTTGAGCAGGCTTTGCAGCGTCGATATTTCCTGCCTGATCGCGCTAAGGCGACTATCGAGATAACTCTCAATTTCACGCCGCAAACTATCTTCCAAATGTCCGTTGACCACAGCTCGCTCCTCCGTGTCGTGGTGTTAAGTGGTGACGAAACCTCAAGGTCTTCGTAGGTAGGGACTGCTAACCCAAGGTTGCTTATCCAGCAATGGAGTCTTGCAGGGGCCGCAAAGACTCATGGGTGATTATGAACGGCTCATAATCTGCTAGTCAATCGTTTTTCCAAGAAGATAGTGTCTTATTTCCTCTCTGCGTAGCTCTGCGGTCCTGCGCGTCTCTGCGGTTTATATGTTTTGACGGTTCTTTACCGCCGAGTCGCAGGGGTACGCGGAGAATGCTAAACAACACAAGACACTCTTTCCAGGAAAGGCGCCTGGTTCGGGATTCAGCTCAGCGCTGTTCCTTATAAACTCGGACGTAATCGACTTCCATCCGCTGCGGCCAAATCGACTCGTCAACGCCGTCGCGACCGCCCCAAGTGCCTCCCACGGCTAAGTTTAGGAGGATGTGAAAAGGTTTATCGAACGGCCATTGTTTGTAATCCGCCGCGGGATTTGAGAGACGCTCGTTATTAAACTTGAAGTACTCTCGATCGTTGACGTACCAGCGGATCTCCTGAGGCGTCCACTCGACCGCGTAGACGTTGAAACCGCTTCGCGCCGACTCGATCGGGGTTTTAGCAGTCTTTTGCGTGTTAATCGAGTGGTAGTACGCCTTCGTGTGGGCGGAGAAATGAATGACGTCAGGTTCGTACCCGACGTGTTCCATGATGTCGATCTCGCCGTTGTCAGGCCAATAATTCTGTCCGTAACTGCGCTGCGTCGGCAACATCCAGATCGCGGGCCACGTGCCGCGACCCGAAGGCAGCTTCGCTCGCACTTCGAACCGCCCGTAGGTCCAATCGCCTTTAGTCTTCGTCACGATGCGGGCGGAAGTGTATGGATTAGCCTTTCCGCCGTCGCGCCGCGCCTCGATAATGAGCACACCATTCTCGACGCGAGCGTTCTCTTGGCGACGATCCGTGTAGTTTTGCAGTTCCTTATTGCCCCAGCCGTGACCGCCGACGTCGTATCGCCATTTCGACGAATCTGGCAGTCCCGTGTAGTCAAACTCATCAGACCATACCAGTTGCCATGAATTCTTCGGTGGTTGCTGAACGCTGGAACAGGCGACCAGACACAGAATCAGTGTGAAAGCGAGTCGGTATGTGAGCATAGTTGAATCAAACAATAACAACTCCGAAAAACTCCCGCCTTTTAGCGGCACGCTTCGTTTGGTATTCTCTACACCGTCATACAACGACCGGTCGAGGCAACACCCACTTACCCATGGCCACGATTCTCATCGCTGAAGACTATGACGATAACCGCGAACTGCTGCGGTTATTGCTGTCCGGCGCAAATCACGAGGTCCACGAAGCCAAGAACGGACGGGAGTGTCTGGATCTGGCGCGCCAGAATCCGCCTGACCTGATCATGGTCGATCTTTCCATGCCGGGGCTTGACGGCTGGGAAGTTTTTCGAGAACTCAAAGCCGATTCGCTTACGGCCCACATACCGTGTGTCGCCGTCACGGCGCACACGGACCGCGATCGAATGCGCGCGCTGCAAACCGGATTCAGCGACTTCGTCGGCAAACCCTTCCGTACCGAAGAACTATTGCTCACCGTGAGCCGACTCGTGTCGAAGTAAGTCTTTACTGTTTGTAGACCACTCCGCCTTTCATCACAAACTTCACGTTTCGCAGAGCGCCGATGTTGCTTGTCGGATCGCCTTCGACGGCGATCAGGTCAGCGAACAGGCCAGGCCTCACGCTTCCGAGCTTGTCGGCGAGATGAAGCACGCGCGCGTTGACGGAAGTTGCTGAACGCAACGCGTCGACGGTCGACATGCCGAACTTCACCATCATTTCCAACTCGAGCGCATTATCGCCGTGCGCAAAAACGCCGACGTCGCTGCCGCTCGCGATCGTCACGCCCGCGGCAAGCGCGGCTTTGAAAGCCGCCTGCTTTCGTTCCGGATTTGCGCGGTTCGAGATCGCGAGTGTCGGACAAAGTGCGACGCCGCGCTCTTTCATCAGTCGAAATACTTCCGGAGTTCCGCCGTCGCCGTGCTCGATCGTCTCCACGCCCGCGAGCGTCGCGCGGCGCATTCCCTCAGCCGTTGTCGCGTGAGCTGCGACGGGGACGTTTGCGCTCTTCGCGGTTTCGACTACGAGTTTGAGCTCGTCGAGTGAGAACGTCGGCGCGGCGCCCTGCGTACCCCAACGATAATCGGCGTAGATCTTGATCCAATCAGCGCCGTGTCCGATCTGATCTCTGACGACGCGCGTCAAACTATCGACGCCGTCCGCTTCTTCCGCGCCCTGCGGCACACGCCACTCGGAAGCAAATCCTTTTGGTCCATAACTGCCGGTCGCGACGATCGCTCGTGTCGTCACGATCATTCTTGGACCGGGAATGATGTTCTGTTCGACTGCTTGTTTGAGACCGACGTCGGCGTACGCGGCGCCTTCCGTGCCGAGATCTCGAATCGTGGTGAAGCCGGCTTGAAGCGTGTTGCGCAAGTGGTTCGTCGCGCGCGCGACGCGCAGACTCAGCGATTCGCGTGCGACCTGATCGTTCCAAACAGTTTCACTGTAAGGATGCAACAGCACGTGCGAATGGGCTTCGATCAGGCCTGGAAGTAATGTGAGACCCGGCAGGTCGATCGACTTCGCATCGCGAGGAGCGTTGAGACTGTTCAGCGGTCCAACTGCCTCGATCTTTTCCCCGCGAACGAGAACGGCCCAGCCTTCATGAAGCTGGGCCGATTCGCCGTCGAAAACGCGTGCGGGTTTGAGTAGAAAGAGTGTTTCCGTTCGCGCGGGTTGTTGCTGGCCTTTAATTACCGGCAGCAAGACTGCCACACAGAAAAGGAGCAACACGCAGTAGCGCGGCACGATTACTTCTCCGAGATGACGACCTGTTCGATTGTTGGCGGCAACGGATGCAGCGTGCTGCGCGAGAAGCCGGCGTTTGTAAACATTCGTTCGAGTTCAGAAAACGTGTATGCGTCGCCTGACGGCGTGCTGGTCAACATCACCATGCTGAATCCCGCGGCGTCCGGCGGAGTCACACGATCTTCATTTGGAACAAATTCGAGCGTCACTGCACGTCCGCCGTCGGCAAGAGCAGCGTGGACTTTCCGCAAGAGTGATTCGCAGGTCGGAATATCGAAGTGATGCAGGAAGTTGGTCAACAGAACAAGGTCGTAGCCGGTACCAAACTCAACGTCAAAAGCGCTGCCTTCGATCGTGCTGTAACGATCGGCCACGCCAGCCTTTTCCGCGTTTTCTTTTGCGACTTCCAGAACGGCTTTCCAATCGAGCGCCGTGATCTCGACCTGTGGATTGTTTTGCGCGAAGCCGATGCCGAACAGACCGTGACCGGCGGCGATGTCGAGAATTCTCAACTTGCGATCCGCTTGAGGATCGACCAGTTTCGGAATGAGTTGCGACGGCAGCGCCATCAGCGGCGCCATCGCACGCGCGAAAGTTACCCAAACAGGATTTTCAGGAGCGACGGTGCCGTCGTCTTCCATGACCGTTCCGCCTTTGCGCACGGCTTCGGCCATGTGCCTGGCGCCGCCTGTCAGTTTTGGCGAACACAAAAACTCGGTCGCGCCGCCGATATACGCGGGCGAACGTTTGTCGAGAAAGACAGACGAGTCGAGCGTCAGCCCGTAGCGATCGTTTTGCTTGGTCAGCATCTCCATGATCGTGAGGAAGTCACAGAGAACGCGAATTCCTTTTTCAGACGCCTGGCAGCGCTTCGCAATCTCGGCGACGGTCGTGTTTCCTTCGGCGATCGCGGTGAACACTTCGAGCTCGATGCCGGCTTTCAACGCCTCGGTGCGTTGATGCGCGTTCATCGTTTGGAAGAACAATTGTGGTGATGGTTGCTGGGACGCGGGAGTCGACATAAATGATTCCTTTCGTATCAATAACGGTGGCTGATTCTGCACTACCTAATAGGATCGCGCAACACTGTTTCCGCCACCTGGGCCGCCATTTGGGCCGCTTGCTGATGACTGCGATGCAGGCCACCGACCTGCAACAGCGCTTCGCCTGTTCGTGAGAACATCCTGAAAAGATCGCCTTCTTCGGCGCGTGTCTCGCGGACGATCTGCGTCCACGGCATTCCGTTGGCCCATTGGACCGCCGCGCCCGCGGCTGAAAAGTTTAAATCGGGAGAAGGTTCGACGCCGTGTTTCCATTCTTCAGCGGAGACTTTGAAACCGATGTCTTCGAAACGCGCGAGTGACGTGACGAGGTCGTCTTCCAACTCCAGCTCGCCGTAGTCGCGATCTTCATCAGCGGTCAACGCGGCCATGATGCCGGCGAGTTGTTTCGGCGCGAGCGAATTGAACAGTCCGTTCTCGAGTGCTTCGCCTACGAGCAACGGGCGATCGATGTGCAGATCGGCGAGCCAGCGACCACGCTCGGTCACCTTCTGCGCTTCGTAATCGAGATAGCCAAACACTGCGAGCACTTTCGCGCGTTGCTCGAATGGCCGCCAAACTTCGTCGCGCAGCAGATCGATCCGACGTGACGCGCGTTCGTAATCTTCGGCGGTTTCGTGGAGTGTCCAGAGCAGTTCGGTGCAACGTTGTCGCTCGGCGCCGGCGATGTGTTGCGGAAGAAGGTTCTCGATCCGATCGTCGAGAACTTTCAACGCGTCAGTCTCTTCAGCATACGCGTCGCGCAAACGCGGTTCAGGCAGAACGAGCTCGCGGCCTCGTTTGCGAATCTCCTCAAACGCGCGTTCCATGTCTTCTTCGCGCAAGCGATACACGGGTGAATAAACGCGTCCGATCCTCTCCTGCGGAAAACTCGCGTGGCTTCCGTCTTCACGAAATCCGCGCACATTGCCCTCGCGCTTTTCAGTCACCATCACGAGTCGCCGTCCTGCGCGTCCAACACCGACAACACGACCCGGTTTCACAACCTCGTCGAGCCAGCGATGAAACACCTCCGCGCGTGACTGCGGCTTCGCTTCCTGAAGCCGCGCGCGAGCGCCGATCAGCCGCTCCAACCCGAGTACGAGTGAAACCGGCAGATCACAGCCTGACTCTTCCAGGCGAAGCGCGATTGTTTGTTCACTCTCGTCGCGGCTCTTTTCGAGTTGACTCATCTGCCGTGCGTAATCGCGATAAGCAAAACTTCGTTCCGCGATCTCGCGCACGCCGGCAAACGTTCCGTACGCGTCGAGCAGATTGAGCAGCGTGATGTAGGTGGCGCGAAACTGGCTGGTCAGCGGATCGGGATGAGCTTTCAGAAGTTCAGCGATGCGGGCCGGATCCTGGTGAAGTCCGGGAGCGGCGACGACAAAGCCGACGTTGTCTCGTCCGCGGCGTCCGGCGCGTCCCGTCATCTGCTGAAGTTCGGAAGCTGACAACTGCCGCCAACCGCTGCCGGTCCGCGCGTCCGCGCCGGTCAGGACAACGCTGCGGGCGGGAAAATCGACGCCGGCGGCGACTGTGGCGGTCGCGAAGATGGCGTCGAGTAATCCGGCGCTCATCAGTTTTTCGATAACGAGTTTCCACGCCGGAATATGACCCGCGTGATGCGAAGCGACGCCGCCGCGAATGATCGTGTCCCAGTGACGGTGACCGCGCACTTCCGGATTCTGTTGCACGAAGCTGCGCATGAAGTCGCGTCGTGCTTCGCAACGAGCCTCGTTCGGATCGCGTCGCGCAAGCGCGGCTTCGGATGCTGCTTGATCGCAACGACGACGCGTCGGCATGAACACGATCGCAGGCAGCAAGTTGTAGCCGTGCAACGTTGATAACAACGTCGCGGGCGGCATTTCAGGCATTCGCAGCTTCATTAATTATCCGAGCAATCTGTGGATTGATCCTCCCGTCGTCATTTATGAGCGGAATTAATTGTCTATCGGGAAGTAACAACGCGGATCGGAGCGGCACGGGCCGTTTGCCTGGTCCGGTAATAACGCCGCAGCGCACGCCGCGCACTTCTTCGAGCCACGAAGCAAATTCGCCGGCGTTGCCGATCGTCGCCGACAGCAACAACAGCCGGATTCGCGGCGGCGTCAGGATGATGGCTTCTTCCCAAACGTGACCGCGATCTTCGTCGGCGAGATAGTGGGCCTCGTCAAGCACGACGAGATCGGCCGTGACCTGACTTCCGCCGCGCAATGAGTCGAAGAGTTGATTGCGATAAATCTCGGTCGTGCCGACGATTAGCGGCGCGTCCCAGTTCTCTTTTCGGTCGCCAGTCAATATGCCGACACGATCGGCGCCAAATTCCTCTGTAAACTCCCGGTGCTTGGAATTCGTCAATGCTTTTAGCGGTGTCGTGTACCAGGCGCGGCGGCCGGAGGTGATCAGTCGCCGGATCTCCTCGCGGGCGATCCACGTTTTGCCGCTGCCGGTCGGCGCGGTCACGAGCACGTCTTCATACTCGAGCATCGCGAGTGCTTCGAGTTGAAAGGGATCGGGCTTGAACGGGGTTTGTGGTGGCGTGCCGATACCATCCAGCAGTTTTTTTACGTCTTTAGATAGTGACAACTTTCTGGCGGGGAGTTCATTGGGTGTTTTTTGCCGATCTGAGCGACGGCGGCTGCGATCTTTGTTACCCCAATGTTTGCGTGGCATGGGGATTATTCTAACCCGACACAGGAGAGTTACAATTGACTCTCGCAACGCGCCGAACAAAGAGGGCGTCTAATCGGCTTGAAACAAAACCGCTCAGCGGGCGTTTTCATTTAGGAATGACTGAGATATTCGCGAATTTTGAGGTAAATCACGACCCTAAGTGGCCAATTCTTACAAAACTGGTCGCGGGCTCGCTGGCGCTCCATTTGGTGCTGCTGTGGCTCGTGCTTTATGTGCCCGCTTTTCGCGACACGCTGAACGTCGCTGCCCTGATTGCGAACACCACGTTTGTAGATGAAGACTACGTTGCGACGCAAATCGGCGACGAAGTGCAGATCGTCCAACTCGAGAAGTTTCGCTATCCGGACGGTTATTTTGCTCTCGAAAACCAGGGTTTCACGAATCCGGCCGTAGCTGCCGCGAACGATCCGTTTGCCCCGAAGATCATCTCGCAATGGCGGGCGAACGAAGTCGATCCCGAAGCGTCGCCGTCGCCGAGTCCGGATGCGAGTGCGTCACCAGCCGCAAGTCCTTCGGTCAGTCCGGCCGCGAGTCCCATAGCCTCCGCCTCGCCCTCCGCAATCGCGCAGGCGAATGCCAGTCCTTCGCCGCCGACACAGGAAGAAGCGCAGAAGGAACTTGAGAAAACAGCGGCTGCGAACAACGTTACTCTGCCCACAGAGAACGAGATCAACAAAAGACCGCTCAAGGATCTGGCCGCTTATGCGAACGATTTGAAGAATCAGGGCAAACTCGATTTGAACAAACCGTTCAATATGACGATTGAAGCCCAGTTGGATGAGAATCTGAAACTTCAGAATTTCCGCTTTCTGAACCAGGAAGGCGACCCGATCCTGACGGATCTGTTTGCCCGCATGGTTACCGCGCTGAACGACAGTGGATTGTTGGTCTATCTTTCAGGGATCAGAAAAGCCAATCCGGGTTCCACGGTAAAAATCACGCTCCAACAGGGCGAGAATGAAGTGCTGGCGACGCTCGAATCAGAAGCGACTTCACCGGAGGATGCGTCGCAGTTGGCGAAGGGGCTGAATGGCCTGCTTGTTGCCGGCGGTCTCGTGCGTGCAGGAAAAGATGAAGCAAAGTTAATGAAGAACACGGTGGCAACAGCCAACGGCAGGAAGGTGGTAGTTAACTTTTCCATGCCGCGCGAGACCGTCGTCGAGATGCTTAAGAAGCAGATGCAGCCCGGTGCTTAGTGGTTCTGGGCAAGGTATTTGGAGTAAATTATCCCTCATGAGTTTCGATAAATTTCTGACTAAAGTATTTGGCAGCAGTAATCAGCGGTTTTTGAAAACGATTGGTCCTTTGGTCCAGGAGATAAACGCCCTCGAGCCGGCGATGCAAAAGCTCTCCGACGACGAGTTGCGCGGCCGTACGGCGATCTACAAAGACAAGGTCCAACAGGCCGTTGCCGGCATCACTGACAAAGAGCGTTTGAAGCAGCGCGAGCGCGAACTGCTCGACGAGCTTTTACCTGAAGCCTTTGCCACGGTGAGAGAGGCGAGCATCCGCACGACCGGAATGCGCCATTTCGACGTGCAGCTTATCGGCGGCATCGTTCTGCATCAGGGCAAGATCGCGGAGATGCGCACCGGCGAAGGCAAAACGCTCGTCGCTACGCTGCCCTCGTATTTAAATGCGCTGACGGGCCGCGGTGGCGTTCACGTCGTAACCGTCAACGACTATCTCGCCTCGCGCGACGCGGAGTGGATGGGCCAGATCCATCGTTTTCTCGGTCTCGAAGTCGGCTGTATCCAGAACGACATGGACGACTTCGAACGGCAAGCGGCTTACGCCGCCGACATCACCTACGGCACTAATAACGAGTTCGGTTTCGACTACCTGCGCGACAACATGAAGTTTGACCTCGCCACCTGCGTTCAGCGTGGTCATTACTTCGCCGTCGTCGACGAAGTCGACTCGATCCTGATCGACGAAGCGCGAACGCCGTTGATCATTTCCGGACCATCCGACGAAGCGACTGACAAGTACAGAAACGCCGACGCGATCATTCCGCACCTGAAAAAGGGCGAGGACGTCGACGGAAAGAAGACGGGCGACTACGTTGTCGATGAGAAAGCCCACACCGCTGTGCTGACCGAAGAAGGCGTCGACAAGGCAGAGCGACTGCTGGGAGTCGGCAATCTTTACGATCCTTCAAACATGGAGTTGCTGCACTGCGTCGAGCAGGCGTTGAAGGCCCACACGCTTTACAAACTGGATCACCAGTACGTGGTCCAGGAAGGCGAAGTGATCATCGTTGACGACTTCACCGGACGTTTGATGAAAGGCCGGCGTTGGTCCGATGGTCTGCATCAGGCCGTCGAAGCCAAGGAAGGCGTCGAGATCGAGAAAGAGAACCAGACACTCGCCACGATCACGCTGCAAAATTACTTTCGTCTTTACGAAAAACTCTCCGGCATGACCGGTACCGCCGAAACTGAAGCAGCCGAGTTTGCTTCGACTTACAAACTCGACGTCATCGTGATCCCAACGCACATGCCGATGGTCCGCACGGACTTCGCCGACGTGATCTATCGCACGTTGCCGGAAAAATGGGACGCCGTGATCGAAGAGATCAAGGAGTGTCACCTGAAGGGACAGCCGACGCTTGTCGGTACAGTTTCAGTCGAGAACTCCGAACTGATCGCGCGTCGCCTGCTGAAAGAGAACGTCAGGCACAACGTTCTCAACGCGAAGTATCACGAACGCGAAGCCGAGATCGTGGCCCAGGCCGGACGCAAAGGCGCCGTCACGATCGCCACGAACATGGCCGGCCGCGGAACCGACATCCTGCTCGGCGGCAATCCTGATTTCATGGCGCGCGAGTTTCTAAAGAAGGAAGAGATCGATCCCGACGACGCGACGGAGGAACAGTGGAGCACCGCTTACCAGCGCGCCAAGCGAATCGTCGAAGAAGAGCATAAGGAAGTTGTGTCACTCGGCGGCCTGCACATCGTAGGCACCGAACGGCACGAATCACGCCGCATCGACAACCAGCTTCGCGGACGTGCCGGACGCCAGGGCGACCCCGGATCGTCGCGTTTCTTCCTGTCACTCGAAGACGATCTGATGCGCATCTTCGCGGGCGACAAAGTCAAAGCGCTGATGCAAAGGCTCGGCATGGAACAGGGCGTCGCGATCGAGTCGAAGATGGTTTCGAAACGAATCGCGGCGGCGCAGAAGTCGGTCGAAGGCCGCAACTTCGAAGCGCGCAAACACCTGCTCGAATACGACGACGTGATGAACAAGCAGCGCGAGACGATCTACGGGCTGCGTCGTCAGTTGATGGAAGAGCCGGATCAGCGCGATTACCTGCTCGGCGATCCGCCGCAAGCCGGCGTCGCCTACGATCTGTTGTCAGACATCACGCGGCAGTATCTGAATCCTGAAACGTCGCAGGACGATTGGGACGTCGATAACTACAAGCTTCAGATCAAGACGATCTACGACCTCGACGTTGACAAGGAAGGGCTCGAACTCCGGAACATGACGTCGGAAGAAGTCGTCGATGCGATCTGGGAACGGCTTAAACTCAACTACGAACATAAAGAACAGCAGATCGGTCCGGAAGCGATGCGCACTTACGAGCGCATCATCATGCTCAACATCATCGACGCTCAGTGGAAAGACCACCTGTTGTCGCTCGATCACTTGAAACAGGGAATCGGCCTGGTCGGTTACGGACAAAAAGATCCGCTCGTCGAGTACAAGAAACAGAGTTTCGACTTGTTTCAGGAGATGTTAGACCGCATCGACACGACGACGATCCGATCGCTGTTCAACCTGCAAGTCGTAGCCGAGCAACCGCCCGAGACGTTGCAACAGCGACGACTCGCAGCACGCCGGCCGGGATCGTTACGCTTCACTGGACCTAATCAAGGCGCGGCTCCGGCGGGCGAGGAAGACGGCAAAGTCAAAACCGTCGTACGCGATCAGCCGAAGGTCGGACGCAACGAACCGTGTCCATGCGGTTCGGGTAAGAAATACAAGAAGTGTCACGGCATAAATGCCTGATACGCGTAGATTCGTTCAATCAGTGTTCCTGTATTACCCCCCAAGTTTGAAGCTGCCGATTGTCGCGCTGATACTCATAGCCGCGATTACCGGCAGCGTCTTCAGTCAGAGTCAAACTCCCGTTTCACCTACCGAACTCGACCCGATCATCAAACTCGTTCGCGAGAAGAAGAGTCAGGAAGCACTCGAAGCTCTCAAACTGAAGGTCAAAGAAAACAAGAACAACGCTGAAGCCTGGTACTACCTCGGCGTCGTTTATCTTCAACTCGCCGACTTCAAAAAAGCGTCCGCGGCGTTTGGCGACGCAATAAAACTCAATCCCACGCCTGACGCGCGCGCACATTCGGGATACGCGTACGCACTTATGCGGCGCGGCAAGTTGAATGATGCAATCCAGCACGCGCGACGATCACTCGCGATCGATCCAAAGAACATCGACGCGCTTTACACGATGGGCGTCATCAATCTCCGCGGCGGAAACAAGGAAGAAGCGCTGAAGAATGCGGAGGCTCTCATCGCGTTGCAGCCGGATCTCGCGGAGGCTTACTTAATAAAGAGCCAGGCATTCGTGTCCGTCAACGGCGACGCCATCATGCGGCCTTCCAGTGAAGAGAAGAGCGAGAGAGTCAGCCGTTATAAATCAGCCGCCGAGGCAATCGAGCAGTACCTGAAGTTGGCGAAAGCGCCGGCAGGAGCGCAACTTTGGAAGGACCAGTTGGAGAGTCTGAAGTTTTACATCGCCGACAGGTCCGGCACTCCCGATAAGGTCTATATCGGTCGCGACGTCACGACGAAAGCGCGATTAATCCGCAAACCAGAACCTGTTTACACCGGGACGGCGCGACGCGAACTGGTGACCGGCACAGTCATTCTGAGATGTGTCTTTGCCGCGGACGGTGCTGTTAAGCATATTCTTGTCCTGCAATCGTTGCCGTACGGCCTGACCGACGCTTCCGTCGCTGCAGCAAAGAAGATTAAATTTGTGCCGGCAACGCTCGACGGCAAACCCGTTTCGATGTTCATGCAGCTCGAATACAACTTCAACTTGTACTGATCATTTCTTGAGTTCAGAAATCACTTCCACCAATCCCGTCGTTGCGGCCATCATTACCGGGAAGGCTCCGCAACCCGCGCGTCTCGCCGCCGCACGCGGCATGTTGCCGCTGCAACAGAACGATCTTCTCGAAGTGCTCGTCGCACTCGCGACCGGCGACGACGAACAGATCTCATCAGCAGCAACGGAAACGCTCCAGTCTGAGACTCCCGAGAACCTTCTGCTCGCCGCCAAAGCACCGGACACTTCGCCGAATGTGCTCGCTTATCTCGCCACTCACAAAGGCACGCACGAAGTTTACGAAGCGACGATCCTGAACAATCGAACGCCAGACGAAGCGATCGCGAAACTCGCGTCGAGCACCGCGAATGGTTCGTTGCTCGAACTGATCGCCATCAACCAGCAGCGACTCGTTCGTCATCCCGAAATCATCGATGCGATTCTCGGGAACGCCGCGCGCAGTGGTGAAGCCGAACGACGCGCGCAGGAAACGCGCAAGGAGTTTTTCGAAAAGGAGCGCGGCGCGCGGCAGATCGCCGGCGAGCTTCGTGCGCGAGGTCAAAATGCAGCCGCCGAGTTTTTTGAATCGGCGGATCTGACCTCCACGGCTGGCGAGCTGACTTTTGAAGACGCATGGATCATCGCGCAGCACATCGAAGTCTCGGATGCCGATATCGACGATTCATGGCTGCCCTCCGAGCGATACGACGAGTTGATCACAGAGACTGCTGAAGAGACGGCGGCGAACTTTCAGCGCGTGGTCGACAGTGAGCGACGCGAGCGAGGCGACGTTTCTCCGGAGCGCGTTTCGCTGATTCGCAAGGTCATGTTCATGAACGCGCGCGATCGGATGAAGCTCGCGATGAAGGGCGATCGTGAGGCGCGCGGCATTCTCATCCGCGATTCGAACAAGGTCGTCTGCACGGCCGTTGTCAAGAATCCGCGTATCACGGATCAGGAGATCGAAAACATCTCGGCCATGAGGACGGTCGCGGCCGAAGTGCTGCGGCTGGTCTCGATGAATCGAACATGGGCCAGGTCGTACACGATCATTCACAACCTAGCTCGAAACCCGCGTACGCCGATACCGACCGCTATGGGCATTCTGCCGCGAATCCGGACCAAGGACCTCGTGACTCTCTCGCAGAACCGCAACGTTTCCGAGACTGTTCGACGTCAGGCTTTCCGGCTAATGCAGACGCGTTCTGGGGAGTAAACACCCGCTTTTTCGGTTCACCTGTTACGAGACTTTTGCGAAAAAGTTAATAATGTGCTTGACAGGTCACGTTTTCTTCGTATAATTTCGCACAATCGTTGCCAGATTCCTTGCTGTTTTGAAAGTTTGATTTAGGGTTGTGTAGGCAAGCGCGCGGCCGAGAGTTTATTTGGCATTATTTTCCGCCCGCATACGAGCCGCCGGTTTTGAGTCGTTGTAGTTCTGACGATTCGCACATGCTTAGGTCTGCCACCCTGATTTGCCCGAACCTGCCCGTAAGTTTTGCCCCGTCAGTTCCCCTGGATCGACGGGGCACCTCTCTTTTTGCAGACAAGTTTTCCTTTAAATTGACAAAGCGCCGGTGTGAGGTCCATGGGAAAACGGATTAAAAAAATCCGTTTCTACATCGACGGAGCGCAGGCGGCACAGGAGTTTTTAGTGCTTCGTGGCTTGGAAAACTTCCGAGGTCTGCGAATCAACGGCCCGAGCAGCGTCAGTTTCGATCGACGTTCCACTCATCCGAGCGAAGAGCTCTTCGTACTGATCGACCACTCGATCCCAATCATAATGACTGCGGATGCGGAGCTGCGCCCGGTGCCGATAAGCCTGGACCAGCGATCCGTCGCGCAGCACACGCTGTAGCTTCTCCGCCAAATCAAACTCATCCGCGTACGGAACACCCGCATCGCCAACAACTTCCATATTCTCCGGAGTTGCGAGCGTCAAGACGCAGTTTCCATAACCCATCGCTTCGAGCAGTGCTGGATGCGTCCCCCCAACCTCCGTGGCGTGGACGTAACAGTAGGCATTCTGTTGCAGCGCGCGATAATCCTGTCCGAATACAAAACCCGTGAAGATGATGCGTTTATCGCCGCGCGCCTGAGCTTTGAGGTTGTTGATGTAATGTTCCGCGTACGGCGCGTCGCCGACAATCAACAAGCGATACGCGGTGCGCACTTTCTTAAATGCCTCGATCACGAGGTGAGCGTTATTCTCAGGTTCGAGTCGCGACACGTAGAGAACGTAACGATTCGGCTCGACGCGCCATTTACGGACCATCTCGCGATCCGGCCGTCGTTCGACTTCACTTCCGTAGGCGATCATCGTCGACGCGGCATTGTGCCGCGCGAGGTAATAGTCTTGAATCACCTGCGCGTCAGTGATCATCTCGTTCGGCAGCAACGTCGAAAGGTGTTCGGCGAGGTGGTAGTAGCGACGTCCGAGCCAGTTCCACTTCTTGCGTTTGTGCTCGAGTCCGTCGACGTTGATCGCGACGGGCGTTCCGGTGAGTCGCAGGATCGGCGCGAACGGAGCGTTTGCGGCGTTGCAGATCAGTGCTGCGTCAAATCGCCCCGCAACACCATGAACTGCGGAAAGAAACGTGTGAATTACGGTGTCGAAATACTTGTGCCTGATCGTCGGCAGAACCTTGAGACGAACACCGTGATACTCGATTTGCCTGGGGGAAACGTAGTGTGCGCGGCAATAGACCGTCACTTCGTGGCCGCGGGCCACGAGCCGTGTTGCGAGATGTTCGGCGAAGGTTTCGAACCCGCCGTAGCTGGCGGGAATGCCTCGCGTTCCCAGGATAGCGATACGCATGGTCTAACTTATAGCCGCATTCCCTACTTGTTTGTAAATCTGAAGGGTGCGCTGGGCCGTTTCTCGCCAGTCGAATTCCTCGGCCCTACTGCGACCTTTGACGCTCAACTCCCGGCGAAGGTCTGAATCATTGACCAGTTTTTCGATTGCAGCGGCAATCGCGTTCACGTCAAACGGATCGAGCGTCAATGCCGCATCTCCTACCACTTCCGGCAGGCTTGTTTGGTTCCCAACGATCACCGGCGCGCCGCATTTCATTGCTTCGAGTGGCGGCAATCCGAATCCCTCGAAGTACGACGGGTAAACAAAACAAAGCGCGCCTGAATATAGGGCCGGCAGATCCGATTCGGGCACGTAGCCGGTCAGGATAACGGATCTCGCCAATCCGGTTTGTTCGAGAACGCGCAGGGTTTCATCGTAGAGCCAGGCGCGCTTTCCAACCAGGACCAACTTAGGCAACTCATTTTCAGCATACTTTCCCCGCAGCAGATCATAAGCACTTACGAGTCGAGGTAGATTCTTACGGGGCTGAATAGAACCGACTGACAAAATGTATTGGCCGTCTATGCCGTAAGTGTGTCGCACCCGTTGCAGTTCCCTAATGTCTTCGACTGGTTTGAAATGCCCCGGTGCAGCGAGCGGAATCGCCGAAATCTTCGACGGGTCGATGCCGTAGGTGTCGATGATATCGCTCTTTGTGTGCTCGGAAAGAGTGAGTATTTTGGCCGCACGTTTGGCGGAGTGACGTACGGTCAGGCGCAGTTGCGTACGGCTACGTCGATGAAACGTATGCGGCAAATGTTCGAACGACAGATCGTGAATGCTGACTACGACGGGGCACGGACAGAACGGCGGCGCGGTGAACTGAACGTGCAACACGTCGACGGGATGTTTGCGTAGTTCGGCGCTGAGTGTCAGTGGAATTCGGATCAGCGGTGTGTGAGGAAGAGTGGTGCGAACTTTGAAGTTGGGCCAACGCTGGTGGAAACGATCGCGTGCTTCGGCGGTCGTTACGTAGAGTGTGTAATCATTAACTTCATCGATCTGCGCGAGGGCTTCGATGAGGTTAATGGCGTAGCTTTCGTTTCCACCCAGCTGCGCCCCAACTGAATGAGCATCGATTGCGATCCGCAAAAGATCCCTTTTGTATTGGTCTCCCGCAAGCGGGACGCTTAGTTTTTCTCGGCGGCGGCTTGTCCGCGCGTTTCCTGTCCGCGCGTATCGCGCTCACGAATACGCGCTGCCTTGCCGCGAAGTCCACGCAGATAGTAAAGCTTAGCCCTGCGGACGCGACCACGCTTGATCAGATCGATGTGATCGATGATCGTCGCGTGCAGCGGGAAGATTCTCTCAACGCCGACGCCGAAGCTCGTCTTGCGAACGGTGATCGTTTCGCGCGCACCGCCATGCTTGCGAGCAATGACGACACCCTCGAACGCCTGCAACCGTTCCTTCGTTTCCGATTCCTTGATACGCACGTGAACGCGTACCGTATCGCCCGGCTGAAACTGCGGAATGTTACTCCGCAACTGCGTCTCTTCGATTTTGTCTAAACGGTTCATCTCTCAAAGCTCCTTATGATTGCAATAAATCCGGGCGGTTCCGACGCGTCTTCGCCAGCGCCGCTTCTCTGCGCCAGCGTTCGATTTCCGCGTGATTCCCACTCAACAAAACTTCCGGCACTTTCATGCCGTTAAATTCCGGCGGCCGCGTGTATTGCGGATAGTCCAACAGCCTTTCCGAAAAAGATTCAAACACCGCCGAGGTGTCACTGCCCAACGCTCCGGGCAACAACCTGACAACCGCGTCGATTACCACCATCGCCGCCGGTTCGCCGCCGGACAGGACGTAATCCCCGATCGAGATCTCGTCAGTCACTAACGCGTCCGCCACTCGCTCGTCAACGCCTTCGTAACGTCCGCAAATCAGCACGACGCGCGATGCGTTTTCCGAGAGATCCTGCGCCAACGACTGCGAAAAAACTTTCCCCTGCGGAGACAGCAGAACGACTCGAACCTCGCTCGTGAAATCTTCCTTTCGCGAGAAGCCGGTTAGCGCTTCGACTGCCGTAAAGATCGGTTCGGGCTTCAGGATCATCCCGTCGCCGCCGCCAAACGGCCGATCGTCCACGACGTGATGCTTGTCGGTGGTCCACTGGCGCAAGTCGTGCGCTTTTATATCGACGATGCCGGCGTTGCGCGCGCGTCTCACGATCCCGCAGTCGATCGCTTCGCGAAAGAACTCGGGAAAGATCGTGATGACGTCAAAGCGCAACATCTCAAAGATCAAACAACCCTTCTGGTGGATCGACCACGATCGTCTTTGTCTCGGGGTTAATCTCCACCACGATCTGAGCAGCCAGCGGAATTAACCGTTCGTTACCTGCTTCATCGCTGACCACCAGTATTTCGGCGCCGCCCGTTTTCATCACCGAGCGAACCTGGCCGATGCTTTCGTCACCGACCTTCACCGTGCATCCTTCAAGTTCCCAATCGTAAAACTCGTCTTCCTCGAGTTCGACGCGTTCAGATTCGGGAACAGCGAATTCGTATCCGACCAACTCTTTCGCGGCATCGACGTCGTCGCAGCCTTCGAGTTTCAAAACGACGCGATCTTTTTGAAACCAGAAATCCTCGATCACTCGCGTTTGTTGTTCGCCTTGCGGCGAAACGATGACGACCTGGTCCAGGCCTTCGAAGCGCTCGGGAAAATCCGTCAGGAGTTCCGCTACTACTTCGCCTTTCAGCCCGTGGGTTTTCACGGCTCGCGCAATTAAAACCAGATCCGAGCCGGCTCCCGGCATATCGCTTACTCCACGATTTCCAGGAGATAACGACGATTTTTTTTCGTGCCCGCAATCTTCGCCAACGAGCGCAGTGCGCGTATCGTTCGTCCCTGCTTGCCGATGATCTTGCCGACGTCGTTAGGCGCGACTCGTACCTCGATCAATGTCGAGCCGTTCTTTTGATCGACTTCACGAACGTCAACATTGTCGCTATCGTCGACCAACGACTTGATGATCATTTCAATGGCGTCTCGCATGGCTTTTTACAAGAAGACGTCTGCTCGTTAGCTTACGCTTGAGCTTCCGCGGCTGCGGCGTTCGCGGCTTTCGCGCTGGCTTTGATCAGCCGGTTAACGGTGTCAGTGGGTTGCGCACCCTTTTCGATCCAGTAGTTAACGCGGGTCAGGTTCAGCTTGATCTCGGCGGGGTTCCGGGTCGGATTGTACGTGCCGAGGTTCTCCAGGTAAGCACCGTCGCGCTTCGACTGTTTCTCTTTAACGACGACACGGTACGACGGGCTCTTCTTGGCCCCGGTGCGCATTAATTTAATTGCTAACAAATCGTCCTCCTTCGAAGTGCCACGCGCGTGGCATCCTTTATTACTATTTTCTACGCTTCTTACGTTTCTTCTTGTGTTTCTTCCGCGACGGCCCAGCGGGTGCGCCAGGAAACTGACCGGGAAACTGACCCGGCGGCAACTGCGGCAAATCGCCTTCTTCGCCGGAAAACCCGGCCATGTCGGGCATGCCGGTCATCTTTCTCAGCATCTTGCTTTTCAATCCACCGCCGCCGAACAGTCCCGAACTCGAGAGTTGGCGCATCATCTGCCGCATCTCGACGTACTGTTTAATCAGTTGATTGACGGCCGCGACGTCTGTTCCCGAACCGCGAGCGATTCTGCGCCGTCGTCCGGCGTTCAGGATGCGATGATCGTTGCGTTCTGCCCACGTCATCGAGTCGATGATGGCTTCGGTGCGTTTCAGTTCCTTTTCCATCATCGCCGACTGCTCTTCGTCCAACTGCGGCATTCCGATTCCGCCGAGCAACTGGTCGGGCAGCAACTTCATTATCTTTGAGAAAGAGCCGAGTTTCTTAACCTGGCGCAACTGCGAACGAAAGTCGTCTAACGTGAATTCGTTCTTCTGTAGTTTCTTGAGCTGCGCTTCGGCTTCTTCCTGATCGACCTTCGACTGAACTTCTTCGATAAGCGAAAGAACGTCGCCCATGCCGAGGATCCGTTGGGCCACGCGATCGGGATAGAACGGCTCGAGCGCGTCGTAACGTTCGCCGACGCCGACAAACTTCACTGGCTGGCCGATTACCTGTTTGATCGAAAGCGCGGCGCCGCCACGCGCGTCGCCGTCCATCTTCGTCAGGATCACGCCGGTGATGCCGATGCGGCGATGAAACTCTTCCGCCGATCGAACCGCGTCCTGGCCCGTCATCGCATCCGCGACGAACAGGATCTCGACGGGACGCGTCTCGTTCTTGATCTGCACCAGCTCTTCCATCAACTCGTCGTCGATGTGGAGACGTCCGGCAGTGTCGATCAGTAATGTGTCGAAGCCGGTTTGTTGCGCGTGCTTTTGCGCTTCGCGAACGAGCGTCAGCGGATCGTCACTTTGCGGATATTCAAAGATCTGCTGGCCGGTCGCCTTCGCGATGACCTTCAACTGTTCGCGCGCAGCGGGCCGGTAAACGTCGACCGAGAGCAACAGCGGCTTTCGATCCTGGTTCTTCGCGAGCCAGCGCGCGATCTTTCCCGTCGACGTTGTTTTACCCGAACCTTGCAGGCCAACTACCATTACGGTGTTTGGCAGTTGTTTTGTAAAAACAAGACGCGACGACTGGCCTCCGAGCAGATCGACCAACTCGTCGAAAACAATCTTGACGACCTGTTCAGACGGTTTGAGTTCCTGCCAAACCTGCTGGCCTTCGGCCTTCTGCTGAACGGCAGCTATAAAATCTTTGGCGACTTTATAGTTGACGTCGGCTTCCAGGAGCGCAAGCCGGATCTCTCTCAGCGCGGCGTCAACGTGCTCCTTTGTCAGCACGCCTTCGCCTCGCAGATTCTTTAAAGTCCGCTTTAATTTATCTGAGAGCGACTCAAACATAACTCTAGGCGAAGTTCCGCGCTGCGGACGGAAACGGAAATGATAGCGGCCGAGTTTTGGAGTGTCAAGGCGAGTTGAAGACGTATCACAAGGACTAAACCGTGTGTTTAGAAAACTTTATATTAAAACTCGCGGAAGCACCTGTACGCCTATCGTCGCATGTGTTAAATTCACCACTGAATAACACGTTTGCGGCTACCGTAGTCAAAAGCTGATTTGAGACGGTTCCCTCCCATTAAACAAAACGCGTTGAAAAGTCTGCTTTATTGATCTTTTATAGGTACTAAATGGATAAACGTGTGGGTCTCGGGCCCCCAGGCCGTGACCATCAAAAGCCCCTTACTGAGCGAGGTGTGGTTGATCTTGCTGATGCGCGCGTGAGAATTCGCTCGCGAGGCAAGCCATCGACCGAGTCGCTTTTACGTGAACTCGATCAGATTCGCTCATTGCTCGATCAGGGTCTCTCGATCGAAGCCAAAGAACGTCTCGCTACGCTAATCAACAACGCCCGAAATACTCCGGCGGTGCTGGCGCTGGCGCGTTGCGTGCTGTCGACTGCGCTCGAACAACAGGGCCACTATCGCGATTCACTCGCGGCAGTTTCCATGTACGAGTCGCCAGAGTCGCGCGCGAAGCTCGACGCGCAGACTGTCAGCTATCTTCGAGTTCAGATCGGACTCGGTTACAACTACAACGGCGATCATCCGAAAGCGATCGCGATGTTGCAGGCGACTTTGCGCGATTACGCGGAAAGCGGTGCCGCCAATCTCGGTCCGATTTACGCCGCGCTGTCTCGCACCTATAGAAGTATCAGTGAATATCCGATTGCGCGTGATTTCGCGCAGCGCGCGCTCGAGAGTTTTCGACAGAGCGGCGAATGGCGCGGATTGGCCGAGTCGTATTTCGGGGTCGGTGTCGCCGATATTCATGAAGGCAATTACGAGTCGGGCCTCGAAAATCTCGAACAGGCGTTGAAGTTGATCGGCGATCGTCCGGCCGCATACATGCTCGGCCGCACCTACGCCAACATGGCCGGTGCGTGCTGGTTTCTCAAACGTCCGCAGGAAGGCATCGATCATCTCAAGAAGGCGATTACTTATTACGAGCGGACGGACCACAAGACCAACGCTGCCGATGGATATAACAATCTCGGCATCAATCTCATTTTGATCGGCCAGTGGGAACGCGCGCAGGAAGCGTTGGAACGCGCGTTTTACTTAGCGAAAGAGGTCGACGAGCGCGGCGCGAAAGTGCCGATGATTCTCGATTCGCTCGGCGAGCTGCACATGCTTCGCGGCGATCTCGACACGGCGAAGGAATATTTGACTCAGGCCGTTGCCTTAGCAACTGAAAACGGTAACAAGTGGTACGCGGGGCAGGCGTTGAGAACTCTCGGACGTTGTTGTCTCGCGATCGGCGATCCGATAACGGGCCTCGCGAAAGCGAAAGAAGCGCTCGCGCTTGCCGAGCAGATTGGCGATCGCCAGGCGATCTGCGAGTCGTGGCTGATCGCGGCGGAAGCGCATTTGAAAACGAGTGCTTTTGACGAATGTGCGAACGAGTTGCAGAAAGTCGCTGAAGCAACAACCGACTCCGCAACCGATCTCGGTTTCACCGGCGAGTCGCACCGTCTGAACGGAATGCTGAACATGGCCCGTGGCGATGCGGCCGCGGCGGCGCAGCATTTCGGCAGCAGCGTTTCGATCTTCGACATGCTCGGCGATCGTTATCGCGCTGCGCGCGCGCATCTCGAGTTGGGCCGCGCTTACATCAAGATTCTGCCGGAGCGCGCCGGCGAACATCTCAGCCGCGCGTTGAATACTTTTCGTGAACTCGGCGCAAAGCTCGATCTCGCGCGTGCTGAAGAAGAGTTGAAACAACTCGCGCGCGCCACACCCGAGCGTTCCCCGGAACAATCAGCGCTCACACAACTCCTGACGTTGCGTCTTGCTGAAGCGGTTGCGTCGCGCGAGCTTTTATTGCGCGAACTCGCCGCGGTGATGCGACAGGAAACCGGCGCACAACGCGTGATCATCACCGAGCGCGGCGAACATCAGGAGCCGCGAGTCGTCGTCGCGATGGGTTGCACGCCTGCCGACAGCGTGAAGATCGCCGTCGATCTCGACGCATTGCAGACGGAAAGCGATCGGACAAAGTATTGTCGGAAACACGACGTCGAATTGATCTCGTTGAAGTCGTCGAATGCGCCGCCGGCGTTGATGTACCTGGCTCCGCGTGACCGATCGACGTTGCCGAAAGGTATAGCTATCGAGCCGTTGTTGCGCGTCGTCGAGCTTGGTATGGACGTTTGCGCTTTGCGTGCGGGCGCGAACAAGAGTGGCTCGAATGAGACATCTGATGAGTTGGCCGGAACGAGTTTGATGCCGGGATTTATTCATTCGAGTCCGGCGATGACGCAGTTGGTCGAAGAGGTTCACAAGATTCGTTCGTCTGACGTGACGGTGCTGGTGACGGGCGAGTCGGGAACCGGCAAAGAGCTGGTTGCGCGCGCGATTCACGCGATCTCTTCGCGACGGGCGAAAGTGTTCGTGCCGTTTAACTGCACTGCGGTTCCGAAGGAGTTGTCGGAAGGTTACCTGTTTGGTTACCGGCGCGGTGCGTTTACGGGCGCCGTCTCAGATTCGCAGGGCGTGATTCGCACCGCGGCTGGCGGCACGTTGTTTCTCGACGAAGTCGGAGATCTGCCTCTCGACGTGCAACCGAAGCTGCTCCGTTTCTTACAGGAAGGCGAGATCCAGCCGCTCGGTGAACAACGGCCCAGTAAAGTCGACGTGCGCATCATCGCGGCAACCAACACGGATCTCGAAGAGATGGTGGCCCAGGGACGTTTCCGCGAAGACCTCTATTATCGTCTGAACGTGATTCGCCTGCGTGTGCCGCCGTTGCGTGAACGACGTTCGGAGATTCCGACGATCGTGAACTACTACGTCAATCATTATTCGGCGAAGTTTGGGCGCAAAGATATACAGATCACGCCGCAGGCGGTCGATTTGTTGATGGTGAGCGACTGGCCGGGGAACGTGCGGCAACTGTGCAATGAGATCCAGCGCACCGTCGCGCGCGCCGAAGATGGAGCGGTCATCACTCCGGAACAACTGTCGCCTGAACTGAAACGGACGTCATCGCCGACTGCGCCTTCAGCAGCGTCGATCGCGGCGATGCCGGCGACGGCTGGTTTGCAAAGCACTTCCGGCACGCTGGCAGAGGCGTTGGCCGTAGTTGAGCGGCGCATGATTTCCGACGCTTTGCGGCGTCATGGCGGAAACATCTCACGAGCGGCGCGCGAGTTGGGGCTTACGCGTCGCGGCCTGTACCTGAAGCTCGAACGTCACGAACTGAGTGTCAGCGCGTAGAGACCTCTCTGTTCAAACAACAGCCGCCGTTTTTCGTTGCGAGATTTCCTGCGCGATGTTTCGAGATCTTGTTGATATCAAATGGTTTCGCAACTACCCAGTCGGCGTGCACGTGCCTGAGCTCGAACGTCACGACTGAGCGTTAGCGCGTAAAGACTCTTTGCTCAACCAACAGCCGCTGTTTTTCGTTGCGAGATTTCCTGCGCGATGTTCGAGATCTTGTTGATATCAAATGGTTTCGCAACTACCCAATCGGCGTTCACCGCGTTTCGCGTCTGAACGCTGATCGCGTCGGCCCATCCACTCACAATCGCTAACGGAATCGTCTTCGAACGCTCGCGGATCTCGGTCACCAGTTCCCAGCCGCTCATCTCCGGCATTCCGATGTCCGTGAACACGGCGTCAAACTTACCTTCATACTGGTCAAACAACGCCAGCGCGATCTCGCCGCTCGGCGCGGACACCACTTCGCACTGCTCGGATTCGAGTGCCTCGATTAAAACTTCGCGAACGTGAGTCTCGTCGTCAACCACCAGGACCCGCACCTTGTCTTCGTTCGTCGAAACGCCGCTCGCGGAAATGACGTTTTGTTCGGCATTGGCGGTGGTTGCGATCACTTTGGGCAAGGAGATGCGGAACGTCGTGCCGCGGCCGGGTTCGCTGTCGACTTCGATCGCGCCTTCGTGTCTGCGGATGATACCGAAGCTGACCGCCAGGCCCATGCCTGTGCCGGCTTTACCTTTCGTCGTGAAGAACGGGTCGAAGAGCCGTTGCTTAACTTCAGGCGTCATGCCTGTGCCGGTGTCGGTGATGCAGACGACGACCCGTTCGCGCGTCTCCTGCGTCGAGACGCGGACTTCGCCGCCGGACGGCATTGCATCGACGGCGTTGTAGATCATATTGACGAGTACTTCGCGCAGTTCGACCGGATCGCCCTTGATGTGCGCCTGGCAGTCGGCGTGGAGGGCGAAGCGGATCGGGGCGAATTCGGAGCGCGACTCCCAGCGTGGGCGGGTCATTTCGCAGGCGTCCTTGAGGAGTTCGGCGATCGAGATGACTTCGAATTCGCGGCTTGGACGTTGGCGCGCGAAATCCTGGATACGGCGGATGATGTGGGCGCCGTCTTCTGCGCTTTTGATGATGAGTTCGAGGCCTGCTTCGACTTTAGCGGGGTCGTTGCTGTTGCGCAGGATCAGTTGGGCGCGTCCGAGAATGCCGGTGAGGGTGTTGTTAACGTTGTGGGCGACGCCGAAGGACAGTTCGCCGAGGGCGGCCATTTTCTGTGCGTGAATTTCCTGTTCGCGTTGGGCGACGTGTTGGGTGTGAGCTTCGGCGATCTTTTCGAGGCATTTCCGGAGGCGTTCTCTGGTGGCCTGTTGTTGGGAGTTGGCGAGTAGTTGATTCGCCTGCGCCCCAATCTCCCGCCGCTCGTCGTCCGGCAGCTGGTCACACATTTCTTCGATGAGTATCAGAAGAGCCCGCCCGGCTGTTTCATAATCCGCACATCGCTCCGCCACTCTCTGCGCGCGCTCGAAACTGTGCTTAGCCTCGTGCATTTGGTCTAAGTGACACAAAACGCTTCCCCGGGTAGTCAGGGCTTCAGCTAAAAAAGCGTCCTCACCGCTGTGTTCCAATGTCTCTATGGCTAGATTAATTAATAGTTCAGCTTGTCCGTATTTCCCACATGCAAGATGTAGTTGAGCTAGAGTTTCATCGACCTGCGCTCTACGCACATGATCATTCAACATCTCAAATAGGTGGCGCGCCCGGTCCAGATGTAAACAGGCGTCTTCAAATCGTCTCACGGACGAGAGCAGGTAACCATAATTGTTTTCGACGATAGCCGTATATCGATGGTTACCAACTCTCTTAAAGCTGGAAAGAGCCTGTTGGTAATGATCAAAGGCCCGTTCAAAGTAGAGGTTTTGTTCTTCAGCAATTCCGAGATCTTTTAGAGTATTCGCAAATTCCAAATGATATCGGCCCTTGGGCCAATCATCTGAATGTTCAATGAGGGGCGTTGCGTCCGTCAATAGTTGTAAGGCTTCTCTAAGATTTCCGGATAAACGCTCGACCACTGCCAAACGGATTAATGCGATACCTTTTAATTCCTGTTCGGTATTCGGCAGATCTTTGAGCGCTCGCGTCAACGTGATACGCGCCAGATCGAACACCCCTTGATGATAATAACAGCAGGCTAGTTCGATTCTTCCCTCGGCGGCTTTCGCAAGTGCGCCAATTTGCTCTGAGATTGCGATTGAGGCACTCAATAAGGCCTCGGCAGGCTTGCGGCCACCGAAGACCGTTTTTGTGCTGGCAACCCACCCACTTAGAGTGCCCGCCACTAATAGCAACTCGGCCACGGCATCATTATCAAGGTCAGCGCAGTGCGGCCAGTCGCCGAGGCTCCACCAATCCTCCAACGCGGCGCACCCTGCGTCATAGTCTCCCTCTTCGAGTTTTTCACGAGCGACAGCACAGCACGCCCTAGCCTGCTCGCTCTGGTTTGAGGATTCTGCGTAAATACGTGGCGAAGCGTTCATAAAACCCGTTTGCATTTAGTGTTATCGATAATGGATAAGGGTTGATTGCATAGGCGATACTCAATGTTACCGTGGTATACAGCTAAGAGTGAACCTGTGGCCAATTCAATAAGTCCATGACATTCAATGGGTTACCGTTGGTCCGTAGTTAGCGGCGACCCATTGAATACGTCTTTTACACCATTCGAATTCGTCATCTGCGAATCGTCAGGTCCTTAAATGGTTAAATTACCAGAGGTTAACAGTTGTATCTACTCATAAGCGTTTTGGCACAAAGGTTGAAATAAGGAGGTGCAGCTAACGAGCTGCAGGATAGAGAGAGGGACAACGCGCAAAGTTATCGCTCCCCACCCTGCAGCACCCCAGCAAACACATCGGTTCACTAGGAGAAAGTATGAAACGCTCGGGACAATTCCTTATTTCAACCATATTAATCTTGGCTCTCTCAGCCGTTGCATTAGGGGGTACCATAACGGGATCCCGATCGAGTCGATCGGGCACCATCACTGGTTCTCGAATCGGTACCATCAGTGGATCAAAAACTGGCACCATCACAGGATCGCGTCAGAGCACGAGGTTGGCTCCTACGCAAAACCCGAATGAGGCGAAACTAAACGTCGATGAATGGCTTACAGGAATAGTGATCTTCTTCTTAAACCTGTACGCCTAAAGCTCATCCCCACGGTACGCTAGTCGGTCATTTGGATGGGGTGAACGGTCAAAGATCGGTCAACGTGGCAAAATGTAAGGCAGAACACTGCCTCACTAACTAGTGCGGCAATAATTGTGCCGCTAGAAAGGGCGTTCAATGCAGACCTTGATTGCAAACAAACTATCGGCCCAAGGGACAGTCCTAACTCGGTTAGCGTTTTGCTGGATTCTGAAAGGTTTTATTTTTCCGACCGAGAGCTTCGATCCACCCTCGGCGTAAAACTTGTCAACGCATGGTCTTTCGCCCTTTTCCCACCCGGGGGATTACGTTTTACGGTTGCCGTTCACTAACTCTTCGATTTGCGAAGTCGTTTTTATAACGCGATGCGCAAGCGGGGTGGGTTCGTTAATTAGCTGTAAGTGTTTGAGTTTTTCGAGCATTTCGTGCAGCTCAGAGCCGCTGAGCTGATGTCCAATTTCATCGAACTTACTTACTAGAGCTCTTCTCGCACCCTCGCGGTCTCGGCACCTTTCCGCTACCTTATACGCTTCTTCGAATCGTTGCTGCGCCTGACTAAAATGCCCTAACCGACTCGACACAATGCCATTGGTCGTTAAGGCCTCAGATAGCAATGCTTCAGCATCTGTCATCTCGAGCGTCAGAAGAGCGTCTTCAATCGTTTGTTTTGCAAGCAAATATCGACCGGTCGATAGGTAAAGGCGTGTCAACGTTTCATTTACCTGGGCTCGCCGAATGCTATCAGAGAGAACGTCAAAGAACCTTCGAGCGCGCAACAAGTGTTGCTCAGACTCTTCTGGAAACCCCGTATTTAGCAGAAGAAAGCCTAAGTTATTTTCAACTACGGCTGCTAATCGATGGTTTCCGATAGCTTCACATTCCTGCAGTGCGGTTGCGTAATGAAGTCGGGCCTCCTCGTTATAGGGTTGGTGACTTTCTGATATCGCGAGTTCTTTCAACGTGGTAGCTAACTCAAGTTCACAGCGACCCGTCCCAAGTCGTCCAGGTGACTGAAGACTGATCGCCTCCCGCAGTGTACGCAAGGAATCCATTAGTCGTCCCGAATCTCTTTCAACGACCCCTAAGAAGACAAGACAGAGACTCTTGATTTCTGTTTGATCATCGGGCAACGTTGATATGGCATTACTAAAGGTGTCTCTTGCCAAATCGAAAAGACCTTCACGATAGTAGCATCGCGCCAATTCCGCTTGAGCCTCAACCGAGGAGATTTTCGATCCAACATGCTCGAAAAGCGCAATAGACCCGTTCAGAAACGCTTCGGCACGCTTTTGACCATGAGGTGTTTGTCTGGATCCGCCGACGCATCCGAGCAGTGTGCCAAGTGTAAAAAGGAGATCGGCTGTTGCTTGTGCCGTTAATGAACTCACATTGGGCCAATAGCGTTCCGAATACCACGGGTGAAGTATCAACTCCGCAGCAGTGAAATTAGCAATGGCTATTTGCTCACGGGCAACTGCGCATAGTACTTGCAGTTGCTCAGCAGCAGTTGGCTCGCCTGAAAGGACTTGATTTGGCAAACTACAGTCTTTCGATAAATCTTCGTGTTGGTATGAACGCTTGGACTGCTCAAACAGTTTTTTAGCCAACTGGTAAGCAGCGTACCATTGGTGCGCTGCGGGATATGCTGTCTTTAACTCATTAGCTCGGCGGAGTTCGCGTTCTGCACCCTTCCAGTCCCACTCGAATCGTAGTTTTACTCTTGCGTCATCGTCCTCAATCATGCGCTTCGACTTTTTTTTGCGCTTTTTCGCAGTACTCCGCATTTTCGCGCGAGCCTTCTCTTTCGACCATATATATATGTCTTCCTCGGGTGGGAGGTAGTTGGTGGTGAGGCGGAGGTAGCAGTCGATGATGCCGGCGTAGGCGAGGGCGTAGTTGGCGTCGAGTTCGAGGGCCTGGCGGAAGTGGAGTATTGCTTTCTCAATCCCTGCGCGAGTGTAGTGACTCCAGTGATAACGCGCCTCAAGATACGACTGATACGCCTCCGCATTCTCCGTGTAACGCGCAGTAACACGCTTCTCTTCATCCCCGCTGAGCTTCAGTTTCAACGCCGTCAGCAACTGCCGCGTGATCGCGTCCTGAATTTGGAGAATGTCTTGCTCCGCACTATCAAAACTGTGACCCCACAACTGCCACCCACTCGCCACCTCAACCAACTCAACACTAACACCCGTACTCTTCGACGGCCGCAGCGTAATCTTCCCAACGAGCACAGCGTAAACGTCGAGTTCCTTACCAATAACCCGCGGATCCAGCTCCTTCTTCTGGTAACGAAACACCGCGCTGCGCGACATCACACGCAGCTTCGACACGCACGAGAGATTGTTGACGATGTTCTCCGTGAGTCCTTCCGCGAGGTACTCGAGATCGTCATTGCCAGTGATGTTCAGGAAGGGGAGAACTGCCACGCTCGGTGACGGAACGTGATCGCTGTTTGTCGGCTGCGAGTTTGGAACCGGATCGACGGCGCCGGTTGATCTGACGTTGGCGATGAATCGATAACCGCGCCGGACGACGGTTTCGATGTATTTCGGCGCGGGTCGATCGTCTCCGAGTATTCGACGCAGCAGGAAGATGTTCTGCGTCAGGTTCGACTCTTCGACGAAAGTGTCGGGCCATACGTGTTTCAGCAGTTCGTCTTTGGCGACGAGTTGTCCGGCGCTGGTGACGAGTAGCGTAAGGATGTCGGTAGCTTTTGGTGTTAGCGAAACGTTTTCTCCCGCGCGTGTCAGGACGCGTTGGGCCAGGTCGAGACGGTAAGGACCAAATTCGTAGCCGTGAGCGATAGTTTGCGGCATGGTGCGGTTGCCCTTTTTGTTGTGATTTTCGGAATTGATTTAACTCTTATCGGCTCGCCGGTCAACTGCGAATCGTCTAATCCCTTTCAATCAGAGACTGATTTGCGCAATAGTCTCTTTCACGCGCGCAGAGAGCGGACTCGGTTCAGTTACAGTGTCCAGCCGTTTTAACTTCTCCAATAGCTGTTCCAATTCATCCTGGCCGAAGCGATCGGCCATCTCTTCAAACATACTCAACAAAGCGCGTCTCGCGCCTTCGCGATCGCCACAGCGCTCAGCCACCTTGTACGCGGACTCAAACCGTTTCTGAGCATCTGCAAACCGACCAAGGCGGCCCGCCACAACGGCGCCTGTTGTTAAAGCTTCCGACAGAATCGCTTCGCTATCAGTTAGCTCGAAAGTCTGAATCGCGTCTTCAATCGCTTCTTCCGCAAGTGAGTTACGGGTCGTCGCCATGTACAAACGCGTACGAGTTTCATTCACCTGTGCGTGTCGCTGAGCGTCTGGCGCCATCATCGCAGCGGCTTCTTCAAGTTTACCGATGGCCTCGATCAGCCGACCAGCGTCGCGTTCGAGCATACCCCAGTAAATTAGACCGAGGCATTGAATATCCAGGTAATCATTTGGCAGTTCACGCAGAGCAGCTGCGAGGGTGTTGCGGGCGATGTCAAACAAGCCCTGCCGGTAATAGCAACGCGCTAATTCAGCCCGCGCCTCAACGGAGCGGCTCTTCGTGTTGAGATTTTCGAAAAGCGCGATGGATCCGTTGAGCAATGCTGCCGCGCGTCGGTGACCATTTGTCGTCTGTCGGGTGGTAGCAAGACTGCTCGTGAGGAGACCCAATGTGAAAAGCAGGTCAGCCGCCGCGTGTGGTGTCAACGAACCGAGCTTTGGCCAAGCTTTTTGCGGTAACCAGGCTTTTAGTACGATTTCCGCCGCCGCCTCGTAATTACAGAATGCGATCTGTTCGCGTGCGATGGCACAGATTTGCACCTGTTCCGGCGTCGATGGCTCTCCCATGACTATCTGCGCAGGCAGCCCAGACGGATCTGTATCGGAGGTTCCCGTCGACCGTTCAGAGAGTCCCTTCGCCAGACGATAAGCGGCGTACCACTGGTGCGCTGTTGGCTGGTCGTATCGCAGTTCCAACGCGCGGTTCAGCTCTCGTTCCGCGACCTTCCAGTCCCATTCGAAGCGGAGTTTCACCCGCGCCTCGGTGTCGTCGAGGCTCCAGTAATATCGCCCCTCCAAGTCCGACTGATCCGCCTCCGCATTCTCCGTATATCGCGCGGTGACGCGCTTCTCTTCATCACCGCTGAGCTTCAGTTTCAACGCGCCGAGCAACTGCCGCGTGACCGCATCCTGAATCTCAAGCAGGTCCTTCAACTCACCCTCAAAATTCTCGCCCCACAACTGCCACCCACTGACCACATCCACCAGCTCAACACCAACCGCAATGCCCGGCGGACGCGACGTGATCTTCCCAACCAAAACAACGTCAACACCGAGCTCTTTTCCAATGACACGCGGGTCGAGCCCCTTCTTCCTGTATCGAAACACCGCACTACGCAACATCACACGCAGTTTCGAAACGCGCGAAAGATAGTTGACGAGATTCTCAGTTAGACCATCAGCGAGATACTCCGCATCCGGATCGCGCGTCACGTTGATGAACGGAAGCACAGCCACTGTCGGCGGCATTGCGTTATCGCCGTTTGGCCCATGTTCGCCATTCGTCGTGAGAGTGTCGCCACCTTCGCCGATCGGCCTGACACCGGCGACGAACCTGTACCCGCGACGAGCGACCGTTTCGATGAACTTCGGCGCAGGACGTTCATCGCCTAAAGCACATCGCAGCAGAAAAATGTTTTGCGTAAGGTACGACTCTTCGAGAAACGTTTCGCGCCAGATCTGATTGACCAGTGCGTCTTTCTCGACGAGTTGACCGGCGTTGACGACGAGGACCGCGAGGATTTCGGTCGCTTTTGGAGTGAGCGCAACCTTTTCTCCCGCGCGTGTGAGGACGCGTTGGGCCAGGTCGAGCCGGTAAGGACCAAATTCGTAACCGTGAGCGTTATTCTGAGACATACGTCCGTTGAGAACGCATTGATAACTCTTTGATTTTGTTCTAAGGACTTCAGGTCGGCGCGTGAGTATAGTTCGCCGTGTCGTCAGGCGCCGCTGCTGTTAACGGGCTGCGAGATTCTAAGAGCAAGTCTGAAGAATAGCAAGAATCGAGATTAACTCGTGAGGCGCATGATCCGGCCCAGTTGAGAGAGGGGGCAACATCAACTGGTGCGATAGGTGGGTGTCGCGTAGCCGGATTTGGGATCCTCACCCCAACGACCTTCGCTCTTGCGCCTCATGGCAGTTCGCCCAGCAAGGCTGGCCTGAGGCGCAGGGCGCGGAGTTCTTAGTGAACAACAACGCCGCCGCTCATGCGAGATAAAACGGAAGCACGGATGAAAGCCAATTTACTCGCTGCGCCTGGGCAGACGCATCATCGTTCCGAGCATCGTTGCGACGAGTTGACGATCTTCTCCTCCTGCGATCGCAACAACGTCAGCACGAACGACGGTGAGCGTCTTGCCCGGTTTAATAACTTCGGCTCGCGCGACAAACCGCTCGCCTTTCGCCGGTCGCAACAGGTTCACTTTAAACTCGACCGCCAGCACATCCGACTCCGGCGGCATGAGACTATACGCCGCGTAACCACACGCAGAATCCGCGATCGTCGTCACGATCCCTGCATGAACGAACCCATTCTGCTGCGTGAGATCGGGACGATAAGTCAAACTGATCTCCACCACGCCCGGTTCGACAAGCGTCAACTCGCCGCCAATCAAACCCATGATCGCCTGCTTCGCAAAACTCTGCCTGATCTCATCAGCAAACGCCGGATTACTCGCTCGTCGCATCGTCATAAATCTATTTAAGCGCCTGGTCCAAAGCGGATCGATCGTCAATCAGAATCCACTCGACCACGGAAAGCGGCAAACTCCCATTCTTCAACAACTCATCATGAAACTGGCCCAACTGAAAACTCGCGCCACGCTTATCACGATACTTGCCGAGCAATCGCATGATCTGCCACTTGCCCGTGATGTACGTGATCTTCTGAGTCGGCGACGATGCCGCCCCCGCTGCTTCACCTTCAGCAGCCTCCCGATCAAGTCCACCAGCTTCCATGAAGTAGTTGACCGCCTGATCAAACGTCCACTTGCCGGTGTGCAGATTGACATCGACGCCGATACGCGCGGCGCGATATCGCGAGAGGCGCAGAATCTGTCCCTGCGCGGCTGAATTGTCGGGATAAAACCCGGTGCGCATCAGCATCTCTTCACCGTAAAGCGCCCAACCCTCGACGAAGATGCCGTCGTAATGTTGCCGGCGAATCTCATTCGGCACCTGATTTGCGATGGAGAGTTGCAGAAAATGTCCGGGAATTCCTTCATGGCCCAGGATCGGACGCGGGTCTTCGATCGCAGCGCGGATGTAAAAGTTTTTGCTGGCCGGGTTGTAAGTCGGAATGAAATAAAACCCGCTATTGTCTTTGTCATAAACGCCCGGCGGATTCATGAAACCACCCGGACTCGTCGGTTTGAAAGCTTCCGGCAACTGTCGAATCTCGAATGGACCAACATGAGCGGGAATCGTCACCAGTCTCCGGCTCTTCAAAAAGTCAATCATCTCAGCCTGACGACTCTCATACTTCTTGAGAAAGTCCTGCTGGTCTGTCGGGATACTCTTACTGCGCGCGGGATTCGGATCGGCAAGCGACGGATCCGAGAGCAACGACTCCATCGCGCGATAACGCGCCAACTCAGTTTGGCCCAACATCTCAACCTGCCCGGCGTCGAGCGGCAACAGGTAGACGTTCTTGAGCATGTAGTTGTAATTCTCGAGGCCCATCGGTTTGAACGGGACCATGCCCGGCAAACGTTGCTGGAGCCAATCCGCAAAATCGTGCAACGACTTCAGCGCAGCATCACGCGCGGCAATCAGGTTCGTCTTTTCAGCCGGCGTGAGATCCGTCGCCAGCGTCATCAAACTGTCATTGAACAGACCGTCGATCGAACGCGCGGATTCGATCGCGAGTCGCGCATAAAGCTGTACGGGCTTCGTGAGATTCCCTTTCGCCTTGTCGATCACAAACGGCATCTGCTTGAGACGAGCAGTCGCTGCAAGCGCACGCACACGCGGTTTGTCGTAATCCTTTTTGAGCAACGAAAAGATCCCGCTGCTGCACTCGTTCACATAAAGCTGCGGATCAGTTGCCTCAAAATCCATCACGCGATTGAAAAACGCGATGTTTTCCAACTCTGATCGAAACAACAGCCAGTCAATGAGATCATCTTTAGCCCAACTCGCAGTCGGCATCGCCTGCACTTTGTTCAGCAGATCGCGAACGTAAAGCCGTCGCGCGAGGATTGCCGACAACGAATAATCAGTCAGCTTGTCGTCCCACGTGTGCAGGCCCGCGTCACTCGAAAGCACAGGATAGTTCTGATTACGCCAGCGGTAATACTCGTCGGCGAGGCGACGAAGCTCGGCGGGGGTTTGTGCCGTTGTTGTGTTGGGTAACAAGGAAATAAACGCGCAGGCGAGAAACGCCAAAACGAGAATTTTCATAGGTCTGATAGTAGCGCACGCGCGTTGCGCTGTAACCCTGAAAGCTTCGCGCGTTTCATCGCACTGCCGCGAAAGCGTTCGACGTAAGTCTCGTGATCAAGTTCGACGATGTCACGAAGTTCGGCGTTGACGTTTCCCTCGCGCGGTGCGAAGCGCGCTTCGCCGGTAACCTGTTCGAAGCGATTCCACGGACAAACATCCTGACAGATGTCGCAACCGTACATCCAACCGGACAGATTTTGTTCAACCGACGAAGGCAACTCCGGCGCGCGCAATTCGATCGTCGCATACGAGATGCACTTGTTTGAGTCGACGACGTACGGTTCGGTGATCGCAGCCGTCGGACAAGCGTCGATGCAGAGCGTACACGTTCCGCAATGATCTTCGATGCGTTCGACGTCGTACTCCAGTTCGAGATTCAAAATGAGCTCGCCGATGAACACCCACGATCCAAACTCCGGCGTGATCACATTCGAATGTTTGCCGATCCAACCGAGCCCGGCGCGGACGGCCCATGCTTTATCCATCACGGGTTGAATGTCGACACAGACTTTTCCTTCAGCTTGCGGATCCTGTTCCTTGATCCACGCAAGCACGGCGCGAAGTTTCGCGTTCATCACGTCGTGGTAATCATCACCCCACGCGTAACGCGACACTTTTCCGGTCGCAGGATTGTTTTCGTGTTGATGCGGTGTGTAGTAGTTGAGGGCTACGACGACGATCGAACGCGCGTCAGGAAAGATCTCACGCGGGCTTACACGTTTCTCAACATCGCGCGCCATCCACGACATCGCGCCGTGATAGCCGCGCGCAAGCCATTCTTTCAAGCGCCGCTCTTCCTCGACGAGTGGAGCGGCGCTGACGATTCCGACTTTGTTGAATCCCTCGGCGCGTGCGCGTTCTTTAATCGCGTCCGAAGTTACTGCGTTACGAAAGCCTTGCTGCAAAAGAAGCCCCAAATCGATCTTAAAGTTCCGCGCGCTATTCTACCTCGGCGGCGTCTCTTGAAGCTTCTGCATCGTGATGGTGATCATCGGCGTGGCGCCCGCAGTCCGGTTGTACGAAACCCAGTAACCGACTTTCGGATAACGCACGAGCTTGTACTTCGAGCCATCCGGCTTCGTCTCGAAATCGGCGCCAAACACCTGTTGCGGCGTGATCACATCGGTGGCGCCGTTCATGAAATCGACCGATATCGCGGTCACTTTGCGAGTGGACTTGTCGTAGATGACCTGGCAGTACTCCTTTTCATTGAACACGTACAAGTCCTGCTCGTCGCCTTTATCTACGGGATTGCCCAGTTTCTTGCGCACCTCGTCGGCAAGCCAACCGATTTGGACACCGCGATACTCGAGAAATACCGGATCGTCCTCGCCTCCAGCACTCTTGCGATTGTTCGTTTGCGCCATCGCAGTGCCGGCGACTAATAAACAGATCCCCAGAAGCGCAGTTCGGTTTAATAACCAAAAGATTGAGGATCTAGAAAGGTAAGTCATGGATTACCTCCTTCCCAGGCATTACTTAATGTTTAGGACCAAAACTTGGCAGGTTTGCGAACCCAAAAGATCATTCCAAAACACCCCAACGGTTCACATTACGCCGAACAATAGATCCGAAGAAATGGCGCTGTCAATGGTTCGCGAACGTGTTTCGGACGGCGAAAATTCGACGCGTTTCCGAGAAAACAGTGTTGACTCAGCTTTCGGTTTGGCGTAGAAGCAGGGTGGCCTTTGGGCCAACTGTCTAATCTCTTTTTCGTGAGGCAAAGGAGTATTCCACTCAATGAACAGAAACGCTTTATCGGTAATGCTTGTGGTGATGGTTGCGGTGCTGGCGTTCGCGTCGTTTGGTTGTCAGCGAACTGCTGATTCAAATGCAAACTTAACGCTTACGACGAACAAAGCGCCCGAGCCGGAGCCAGTCAACGAAGCTGCTATTAAAACTGAACTGATCAAACTCGAACGCGAATGGGCGGGGGCGGCGAAGAACCGTGACGCAGACGCAGCGCGTCGCATACTCGCAGACGATCTCGTCATCACTTATCCGGATGGAGTGGTCGGGACGAAAGCCGAGGAAGTGAGCACGATCGAAAGCGGCGCGGTCACCGCCGATGCATGGGAACTTCCGGAAAGCGATATTAAAGTCACAGTGCTCAACGCCAGCGCCGCCGTCGTGACGGGACGCGGGATTATCAAGAACGGAAAGTATAAAGATCCGAAAGCGGCGAAGCCGATCGATATCAGCGGCGAGTATCGTTTCCTGGATGTTTATGCAAAACGGAATGGCAGATGGCAGGCAGTAGCTTCGCAAACGACGAGGATCGCGAATCCGGCGCCGCCGGTTGTTGCGCCCGCTCCATCAGCGTCACCTGCGAAAACCGCGCCTTGACGTTAGTCTGTGGTCCAAATGCCGGGGATGGTCGTCAAGCACTGCGGACAGCGGCCGTTCCTGGTCACATTCACCGCTCGAATCAAGTAACCAAATCGTTCGACCAGCAATTCATCACACGACGGACAGTAAGTATTCTCCCAACGACCGACGCGTCCCGGAAGATTACCGGCGTAGACGTAATTCAATCCTGCTTCGCGTCCGATCTCACAGGCGCGAATCAATTGTTCGGCGGTAGTGTTTGAGTTGTCCGTCATCCGATAGTCCTGGTGGAATGCGGTCACATGCCAGGGAATATCGGCAGATACGGACGCGATAAACTCAGCCGCACTTCGCAGTTCCTCAGTTGAATCGTTGAAACCGGGAATGACGAGCGTCACGATCTCTTCCCAGAAACCACGGTCGTGGACCATCTTCACCGTTTCGAGAATGTTGTCGACAACGCCGCCGAGTTGGCGATAGTTCTTATCGTTCATCGACTTCAGATCGATCTTGTAGCAGTCCGTCCATGGCCGCAGGTAATCGAGCACTTGCGGCGTTGCGTTGCCGTTTGAGATGAAGGCGGTCTTGAAACCAGCGGGTCGTGCTTTCTGGAAAACGTCGACCGCCCATTCGGCAGTGATCAGCGGTTCGTTATAACTGCTGCCTACCATCGATGCGCCGTAAGCTTTCGCCATCGCGACGAGCCGGTCGGCGGAAACTGCCGTGGGATTCGTTCCGGCGGAGTCGTCGCGAAGTGCTTGCGACGTGAGCCAGTTTTGGCAGTACGCGCAGTGCAAGTCGCAACCCAACATTCCGAACGTCAGTGTGTCCGAACCGGGAAGCACGTGAAAAAACGGTTTCTTCTCTGTTGGGTCGCAGGCGAGCGCGGCGACGTAGTTCGCGGGCACGCGGAGGTGTCCGTCTTCGTTGAAACGAACTTTGCAGATGCCGCGTTTGCCTGATTTGATCAGGCAGCGGTGGCCGCACGCGTAACATTTCAGCGCGCCGGCGTCGAGATGTTCGGTTAATTCGGGCGCGCCTTCGAGGGTCAGTGAATCAAGAACACTTGCGAGTGGAGCTGATGTTGCAGTTATAGGCATTGCTTGTAAATCCGTGTTACAAAGTTACCAAGCGGGAAGCTTCAGGACAAATGATCATCGAACAGATTACAGTTACGGCGTTTCAACAGCACACACGCATACTTGGATGCGAAAAAACTAAACAGGCGATCTGTATCGATCCGGGCGACGAGGCTGAGCGCATCGTCGAAGTACTCGAGAAGCGGGGGCTGACTTTGCAGGCGATCGCTTTGACGCACGCGCATCTCGATCATGTCGGTGGTGTTGCGGCGTTGAAGAAGTTGAAGCCCGAAGCGAAGGTCAATCTGCATCGCGGCGACGAATTCATGTATGTCGGGTTGCCAGAGCAGCCCGCGTGGATTGGCATTCCGCGCGCGCAATGGGCGGCGCTGGGGATGGAGTTTGAACAGCCGCCGCCGATCGATGAATACTGGACGGACGGGCAGAAGTATCTCGTCGGCGAACTCGAATTTGACGTGCGTCACTGTCCCGGACACACGCCAGGTCACGTTGTCCTTTACGAAGCGAATGAACGAAAAGTGTTTGTCGGCGACGTGCTGTTCGCGGGTTCAATTGGACGCACGGATCTACCCGGCGGCTCGACCGAGCAGTTGCTCGACTCGATCCGAACTAAATTGTTGACGCTTGATGATGACGTTGAGGTTTATTCAGGTCACGGGCCGGTAACTACGATTGGTGAGGAGCGGTTAACAAATCCATTTCTCACTGGCGGATACCAGCTAGGCCGCGGTCGCTTCTGAACATCAACGCAGTCGCTTCGCCTTCATCTCTTCCCAGCGATCTTTCTGCTCGTTATCCAACTGGCTCGGCAACGTATCGACCGATAAGCCATTCTGCGCGCAGAACTGTCGCCACAACACGAATCGCAGATCGTATTGACCGGTCGAATCTGAGACCGAGTTGTCGAGTTCGCGTTCCTGTTTCTTCTGCTCCGTATTCATCGCCTTGCCCTGCTTAACTGGTTAATATTCGGTGAAGTGTAACATTGATGCTCGGAAACGTGAGAACACGAATCAACAGACTCGGTGGTTAATCCGCGTTCTTCCTTGTGCGTACATCAGCTAAGGCCGCGCTCATAGGGAACACGGATAAAACGAATTTCAAATTAGGACTACCACAGACTAATGGCTAATGTACTCATAACCCGCTGCGCAGGTAGATTTCGCCGGTCGGCGCGGGCAGTCCGCCGGTGGGTTCGAGGGTGACGGCGAAGACGGCGGAGTCCATCGCTTCGTGGGGCATTTGGTCGGTTAGTGTTCCCTGGCCGGTCGCATCGGGAGCGAAGGATTTGCCGGGCATCGGAGGTTTCGTGCCGACGATGTACCACAGTTGATATTCCTTGCCTTGCGGCGCGGGTGGAAGACCCTTCGCCATCAACATCGCGTGACCGGTTTTATCGTAAGCGATCTTTGCAGTGGCGCCGGAAGCTTGAACGGTGCCGGCAAGTTCGGCCATTCGCGATCCTGGCGCGGTCAGAAGTTTGACGAACTCATTCGATCGCGCCATCTGATCTTTCAGCGCGCGGTTCTGTTGCCAGAGTACGACGATCGAAACGATCAACGCAGCAAACAGAACGACCGCGGCGATCGCGCCAAGAGATCCAAACGAAGTCCACAAACTTCGCCGCTCAGCAAACTGCACGACTTTCTCCGGCGCATCCGCCGTGCGAATCGCGCTCATGATCCGATCGCGAACCTGAGGCGACGGCTCAACCGGCTCGGCATGCAACGCCAACGCTGCCGCAGTGCTCTCCCAATCCGCCAACTCGTCTCGACATTCAGCACATTCAGACAGATGTTGATTCATCGCGCGCGCCTCTTCCGCGTCAAGCGCGGACAGCGCGTGCGCCGGAATCATTGCCTTGTAGTCTTCGTGCGCCATCAATTAATAACCGAAATACTCTTCGCGGCCCGACAGTAGCTCGCGCAGCTTCATCATGCCAGCGCGCATCCGCGTTTTCACGGTGCCCAGCGGCGCGCCCAGTTGCGCGGCAATTTCCGACTGCGTAAGACCGTCGAAATACGCCAACATCAACGGCCGCTTTTGTTCTTCGGGGAGTTGGGCCAGTGCCTTGTTTACTACACCGCGCTGTTCGGACCTTACTACGTCGGTCGCCGCGTCTGAAAACTCTTCCTCCGGATTCTCCTTCGCGCCCGCTTGTGCGACGCGCTCTCGCGAAGCCAACGTCCGCAGCCGATCAATGCCGCGACTTCGCGCGAGCGTGACGAGCCACGTAAACGGACGCCCGCGCTTCTCGTCGAAGTCTGCCGCCCGCCGCCAAACTTGCAGAAACGTTTCCTGAAGAACGTCTTCCGCTTCGGCCCGGTCATTTAATATACGCAGCAAAACGCCGAACAGGATTACGCGATAACGATCGTAGATCTGCCCCAACGCAGCTTCGTTCCTCGCGGCGACGGCCTTGAGTAGCTCGACGTCGTTGTCTTGTGCTGGTTCGGGTCGCAAGGAAGTGGCGGTTGGCAAAAGAATATCCGTGTACTCCTTTGGGATATACGGAGTACACGGACAGTTTGGATTTCTTAAGCTACGGTGATTTCGTCAGCCAGGTAAACGTCCTGGATGGCGTTCAACAACTTGATGCCTTCGTCCATCGGGCGCTGGAACGCCTTACGGCCGGAGATGAGACCCATGCCGCCGCCGCGTTTGTTGATGACGGCGGTGCGCACGGCCTCGGCCATGTCGCTATCGCCTTTCGACTCACCACCGGAGTTGATCAAACCGGCGCGGCCCATGTAGCAATTCGCGACCTGGTAACGCACGAGATCGATGGGATTGTCACTCGTGAGTTTTTCGGCTACGAGCTTGTGCGTCTTGCCGTATGAACTACCCAACGCCGCCTCGACCGCTTTGTAGCCACCGTTTCGTTCCGGCAGCTTTTGCTTGATGATGTCGGCCTGAATCGTGACGCCCAGATGGTTCGCCTGCGCGGTCAGATCCGCGGACGCGTGCATGTCGCCTTCGGCGGTTTTGAACTTCGGGTTGCGCAGGTAGCACCAGAGAATACAAGCCATTCCGAGTTCGTGCGCTTCGGCGAAGGCTTCGCTGATCTCGGTAATCTGGCGCGTCGACTCGTCTGAACCGAAGTAGATCGTGGCGCCGATCGCGACAGCGCCGAGGTTGTGTGCTTCCTTAACAGTGCCAAACAAAACCTGATCGAATTTGTTCGGCAATGTGAGCAGCTCGTTGTGATTGATCTTTACGATAAATGGGATCTTGTGTGCGTACTTGCGTCCGACCGCTCCCAGCACGCCAAACGTCGAAGCGACTGCGTTGCAACCGCCGTCGATCGCGAGCTTCACGATGTTATCCGGGTCGAAGTACTGCGGATTGGGAGCAAACGATGCGCCCGCCGAGTGTTCGATTCCCTGGTCAACCGGAAGAATCGAAAGATAACCGGTGCCCGCAAGCCGTCCGTGATCGAAAAGCGTCTGAAGTGACCGCATCACTTTGGCTGGACGATCGGAGATGGCCCAAACGCGATCGACGAAGTCAGGTCCGGGCAACTGGACGAGTTCCTTCGGGATTGTTTGCGACTTGTGATCGAGTAGTTTTTGTGCGTCTGATCCGAGCAGCTCGGCTATTTTGTCGAGCGCGCCTGATCGTTGTAATTCGGTAGCCATGCGGGTCCTCCTAGAGTGGTGAGGCGATTATATTAGCCGCCGATCATCCGTGCAAACCGTTAGAATTTGCCCAGCAGCATCAGCACGCCGATGATGATGAACAATGCGGCCGCGATGCGTTTGACCCACTCCAGCGGAACATATTGGCCGATCACGCTTCCGACCAGCACGCCGATCAGCGACACAGCCGTCAGCGCGAGGCTGGCGCCGATAAACACCGCCCACGGTTTCTTTGTTTGAGCCGACATCGTCATCGCGGCCAGTTGGGTTTTGTCACCCATTTCGGCAAGAAAAATTATGCCGAACGTCGTCAGCAATACACGTAAGTCCATTTTGTCTCCAGGTTGGTTATGGAACGAGGGGGCGAAACTACTTTGCGTCTGCGATCAGCACCGCGTCGCGAATCAACGAGCCACGCGAGGCGGCGAACATTTTGCCATCTTTGGACCACGCAAATCCTGTCATTAGACTATCTTTAAAATCCGTGACCTGTTTCGGCGGACTGCCGTCCAGCGATTGACTCCAAACATTCGAAACGCCATTTCTGTTGACGGAGTACTGTATCGTTTTACTGTCCGCACTCCATTGGATCAGGGTCGGCACAGTGCCGCTCGGAGCAAAATTGAACGTTCCAACCGGCGAATTGTCCGCGAAGTTGACGACCGCGATGCGATTTGGCGGCGCGAACGGATCCGGTGATTCAGGATAGGTGAACGCCAACAACTTGCCATCAGGAGAAACAATAGCGGAGCTCGCAAGGTGATCCGTGACCTGCACGGGCGTTCCGCCGGCGATCGACACTTTCCACAGCGTCGGTTTCGGGCCGTCGTTATTGATGTAGAGCACCCATTTACTGTCCGGAGTCACCGACGGATAGACGTTCAACGGACCGTCAGTCAGGCGAATAGGATTACTGCCGTCGACATTCATACGCCAGACGGCGCGACTACCCTCACGCGCGGAAATGAAAACAATGTAACGGCCGTCGAACGTTGCGACCGGGCTCGTGCCGCCGTTAGTTGTCAGTTGCCTACGATTGCCGCCATTCGGATCCGCGATCCAGATGTCTGCAATGCCGCCTTCGTTTGACATGAAGACGACGCGACCGTCCATGGTCCAGCTCAGATTGTTTCCCGCGGATGCATAGAATCCAACGTTGCCCGTCGGCAGCCTGACGGCCCGCGCAGCGTCACCTTCAGGCGCGACCCAAAGGTTTATCAAGCCATTGATCTGAATGGTCGTGAGTCTCTGCCCATCGGCGGTGAGGTCGATCACGCGGTACGCGCTGAGGTCATTCGTGATGCGCCGTTTTTCTCCACCCGGATAACTCAGAAACCAATGCTGCGACACGTTGATTCCGTCGCCGGCGATGACCAACAGCCCGCTCATGTCCGTCAGCCATTCAACGCGTGACGAAAAGGGCCACGGCTCGCGAGTCAATACTTCTTCCTTGCCGTCGGCAACCGAAAAGAGAACGACGTTGCTTGTTCTCGCCGTCGTCAGCACCGAGGCGGCGATGAGTTTGCCGTCAGGTGACCACGAAGGGCCGGTGAAAAAGATCGGCGAAAAAAGATCGGGACGTTTGCGCACCGCAAGTGTTTGTTCGTTACTGCCGTCGACGTTCGCGATCACGAGAGCGCTTTCGCCGGGGTTCGGAAAATTTCCGCGTATCAGTACGAAGCGTTTTCCGTCAGGCGAAAAACTGATTGGACTATCGATCCTCTCGATCACTTTCACAGGCAGGCCGCCGAGCACGGGAATGCGATAGAGCGTGCCGGCGTCGAGGTTTGCCTTCACTGCGTAGTAAAGATCGTTGCCGTCGGGGGAGAAAGTTATACCGAAGTAGCCAACCTGCGCGGCGGGAACGATCTCCTTGTCGTTAGCCACGCTGGCTTGCCTGATCCACACGCTCTGATAGTTTCGATCGCTGCGTATGTAAACGATGTACTTGCCGTCGGGAGAAATCGCTGAGTCGATCACGTCGCCGGAGTTTGTGACGCGCGTCAGCCGAATGTTTTGAAATGCTCCGACGGTGGGTTGACGATTCGCCAGCTTGTAGATTCCGAACGCGCCGAGACCGACGATAGCCAACACGACTGCAACTACAACCGCCGCGCCGAACTTGTGTCGTTTGATCTCGACGCTCAACGATTCGGTGATCGTGTTGAGACCGCTGCGAGTTTGCGTGGATTGCCAACGTGCTTCGTGCGCGGTTGGCGCCGTGCGATGCAGTGCACCTGTGAGTTCGTGGCCGTTGTCAGACGGAACGGATCGATCCAATTTCGCCTGAAACTCGAGTTCCTGCTTCAGCGCCTTCAGATCGAGCCACAGATCTTTAACGACCTGGTACCGTTCTTCGCGATCCTTGCGCAGCGACTTCGTAACGATGCGAACGAGTTCCGACGGTAGTTGCGGAACGATGTGCGGAAGCGGCGTGGGCTCGGTTTTAAGTATCGCCGCCATCGTGTCGCTCGGAGTCTCGCCTTCAAACGGTTTGCGGCCGGAGATCATCTCGTACATCACCGCGCCGAAACTGAAGATGTCGGAACGCGGATCGACAGGCAGACCGCGAGCTTGTTCCGGCGACATGTAACCGGCCGTGCCGAGAACGAAACCCGAGCCGGTGCGAACCTGCATCGTCGGAGCTTCGGCTGAGATCGCGGCGTTTTCTTGTTCGCTCAGCTTCGCGAGACCGAAATCCAGAATCTTGACGTAGCCGTCCGGACGCAGCATCACGTTTTCGGGTTTGATGTCGCGATGGATGATGCCTGCTTTGTGAGCGGCGGCGAGCGCGTCGGCGATCTGGATCGCGATGTTGAGTGCGTCGTGAAGACTGAACGACGAGCGGGCGAGTCGCTGGCGCAGCGTTTCACCTTCGACAAACTCAGTCGCGATCACGTGCGTCGAGTCTGTCTGGAATATCTCGTAGATCGTGATGATGTTGGGATGATTGAGCGCCGAGGCCGCGCGAGCTTCCTGTTCAAATCGCCGCAGACGATCGTTGTCTCGCGTGAACGCGTCGGGCAAAAGTTTCAGCGCGACTTTGCGGTTCAGGCGTTTGTCCTGCGCGAGATAGACCTCGCCCATGCCGCCGCGACTAATAAAGGACAGGATCTCGTAGTTGCCGAGCGAATAACCCGAAGGAAGCTCCGGTTTTTCGTTGACGAGCGACTTGGCGGCGGCGTAATAGGCCGGCTCGTCGATGAAGCTGCCTTCTTTTTCGTGGGACACGATCAGCGATTCGACTTCGGAACGCAGTTCGTCGTCGCCCGAACAAGCCTGCGACAGAAACACGTCACGGTGTTCGGGCCGATATTTAATCGCCGAATCAAAGATCTCCTTAACTTGTTGCCACCGCTCGGGTGTCATCTATCTATAAACGCGCAATGAGTCGGGCGGATCGCCTCACAAATTATTCAAGCCGGCGTCGCAGCCACGCACGCGCGGATTTCCACTCACGTTCGACCGTCGCATGACCGATACCCAGGACTTCCGCGGTTTCCGGAATCGAAAGTCCGCCGAAGAACTTTAGTTCTACGATGCGACTTTGCTGCGGATCCATCTTTTCCAACTCGTCCAACGCTTCGTTCAGGGCCAGGAGATCGACGGCAGGTTGGGCTACAAGCTCTTCGACGCTGGTTATCGAAAGGCGTTGCTTTTCAGATCCGCCGCGCTTTTCCGCGGTGTTGCGACGCGCGTGGTCCACCAGGATGCGGCGCATCAACTGGGCCGAAATCGCGAAAAACTGCGCGCGATTCTGCCACTTCGCATTTCGCTGGCCGACGAGTTTCAGGTAGGCCTCGTTGACGAGGGCTGTCGGCTGAAGCGTGTGGCCGGCGCGTTCGCGATGAAGGTAGTTGGTCGCGAGCCGTCGCAGTTCGTTGTAAACGAGGGGCATCAGTTTTTCGAGCGCCGCCTGATCGCCGTTGCCCCAGTCAATCAAAAGCTGCGTTATGCCTTCCGGCGATTGCATTTAACTCGGATGTTTCGGCCCGCGGATTTGCGCTAAAAAACGTGCCGAATTCTACAACAAATAATTCGTGAGGGGATCTGGCGGAAGCGTGCGCGTAAGTAAGTGAAGGCCAAAAAGCGACTGAGCAGTCTGGCCTATTTCGGGTCTAAATTAATAGGAGGTTCGTTCATGAAACGACATGTTCTTACAGCAATCGCGATCATTTTTATTTATGGAGTCATGGTGGTTGGCGCGCACGCGCAAACACTCGGCTCGCAAACCATGCGCGCCAATATCCCGTTCACGTTCACTGTTGGGCAGAAGAGTCTGCCGCCTGGGATTTACACGGTGAGCATTGTGAATCCCGCGTCGGATCGGCCGGCGTTGCGAATACGGAGTGCGAATGGGCGGTTGAGCGCAATCATTCAAACGTCGAGCGTTGGAGGTAGTTCTGCTGACGATTCGAAGCTTGTGTTTCGTCGTTATGGGGATCGGTACTTCTTCGCGCAGGCGCAGGTGGGTGGCGACGCTACGATGCTGACGGCGGCGAAGTCACATGCTGAACGTGCTGCGGAGCGAGCGGTTGTGAAACAAAATGGCGAGCGCGGCGTGGTAGCGATCGTCAGCAAGTAACGTCGCCGGCAAGTAACGTCGACTGGCAAGTAACGTTTAAGGGAATCGGCCCGCGGAAGTTGGGGAACTCCTTGCGAGCTGAACAGCAGCGACCCGAGGTTGCGGCAAAACTTCGGGTTGTTGCTTTTTGCTTTGACAATGACCTCCCGCAAGCGAGAGACACATGGATAGACGGATTATAAGAATTTCAAAAAATCCGTTTCTACATGTACCTCGCACAAGCACAAGACACATATAAAAACGAAAATCTCTGTTAAGCTGTCGGACCCAGATGAGCCCGACGAGCGTCCGCACCGAAGCAATCGCAGGCATTACGACTTTCTTCACGATGGCCTACATCGTCGTCGTGAACCCGTCCATTCTTTCAACACCCGGCACAGGCATCGCATTCAGCGGCGCGCTCACCGCAACAGTCCTGATCTGTTTCACGATGACACTGCTCATGGGCCTCTACGCGAAACTGCCATTCGCGGTCGCCCCCGGCATGGGGATCAACGCCTTCTTCACATTCACGATCATCCTGACGCAAGGAGTTTGGTGGCAAACAGCGCTCGGCATCGTCTTCTGGGCCGGCGTACTCTTCCTGCTGATCTCAATAACCCCAGTGCGCGAGACAATCGCGAAAGCCATCCCTTCGGAACTCAGAATCGGAACAGCCGCGGGCATCGGCATCTTCCTGACGTTCATCGGCCTGAAAAACGCCGGCGTGATCGTTTCCGATCCGGTGACATTAGTAAAACTCGGCCAGCTAAACGAAACAACACTGATCGCCATCGCCGGCATGGTCCTGATCGTGTTTCTGATGATCCGCGGCAGTTCGCTCGCGTTTCTCGCAGGCATGTTTTTCATCACCGCGATCGCCCTCATTCGCGGTCTCATCACAGCGCCGCCGAAACTCTTCAGCGCTCCTGACTTCCACACCGTCTTTCTAAAACTCGACATTCTCGGCGCACTAAAACTCTCGCTCCTGCCCGCGATCGTCGCCATACTCTTCACCGATCTCTTCGATTCGATCTCGACATTCATGGGCGTTTCACACGCGTCCGGTTTAGTTGACGAAGAAGGAAATCCACGCAACCTGCGCCAGGGCTTGATCGTCGACTCAGTCGCAACCTTCGGTGCCGGACTCGCCGGAACATCGTCCGGAACCGCTTACATCGAAAGCATCGCTGGCATCAACGTCGGCGGACGCACCGGCCTGACCTCGGTTTTCACGGCGCTCTGTTTCCTGCCGTGCTTCTTCCTTGCGCCGCTCGCCGGAATGGTTCCGCTTTACGCGACCGCGCCAGTTCTCGTCCTCGTCGGCGCGGCCATGTTCAAAAGTGTTGCCGGCATAAACTTCACCAAAATTGAGGAAGGTCTGCCCGCGTTTTTGACTATAATCCTCATCCCCCTGACCTTTTCGATCACCCAGGGAATACTCTGGGGTTTCATTGCGCATGTTGGCCTTTATCTGATCGTTGGCCGCCGAAAAGAGATTCATCCAGTCATGTTTGTGCTCGCGCTGATCGCAATCGCGCTGCTCGTGCTGGAACACTCAACGCTGTGGAAGGATGTATGAAAAACGTTGTCGCTTTCGTAATGCTCGCTTTTCTAGCGACAGTAGTTGTTGCTCAGAATCCTGCGCCGAGTCCGACTCCCACGGATCAACGTGGACTCGGAATTCAAAGCAGTAGTTCGACTTCAAATTCGCAAACCGGGCAGCAGCCGCGCGAAGCCAAGCCCGAACTCGTACTCCAAACCGGATACAACAGCTTCTTCGGCGCGACGCGCCTGGCGTTCAGTCCCGACGGACGTTTGCTCGCGACCGCTACATTTCGCAGTAACACGATCAAGCTTTGGGAGACTGCTACCGGCCGAAAGCTGCGAGAGCTTTCCAGCAGCGGAACGAGCGCGCCGGGCTTCGCGCCGTTTGTCGCGTTCAGTCGCGATAGCAGAATGATTGCCGCGGCTGCCGCCGATAATTCAGTCAAGGTTTGGGACGTTCTGACCGGACGCGAACTGCAAACCTTTGCTGGTCCACAAAGCGCGATCGGCGCGGCGATCGGCATCTACTTCATCGGCTTCGCAGCGAACAACCAGCTCGTCACCGTCAGCGACACGGCGCGCGTTTTTGATCTCAACACCGGACGCGAACTGCGCACGTTGCAGTCAGAAACCATGCCGGTGCTTACAAACTTCAACGGCGGCGACGGCGGCATCGCTCTTTCGCCCGACGGCACTCAACTCGCGCTGCCGAACGATGAATCGGAAGCGCACGTCAGGTTGATCGACGTCAGCAGCGGGCGTGAAAGTCGTCGCCTGAAACTCGCCGACGATCGAGTTGAGAATCTGCAAATCGCATTCACCGCCGACGGGCGCGTGATCGCCGCCGGCATCGTTGAAGGCCGCTTCAAAGTTTGGGATCTCACGGCGAAGAAGGAGCAGGAACTCGCAAGAACAGCGAAGAACTACAGCTACGTAAAGTTCAGTCGTGACGGACGGCTTGTCGCGTTATCTGAAAACTACGTCGTTAAAGTCTGGGATGTAGCGACCTCGCGTGAAGTGGCGAATCTGAAAGCTCCGAACAGCGGCGCGTTTCCGAATTCCGACGCGTTTGTCAGTTTCACGGAAGACGGAAAACGGATCGCGACCGGCGGTTTCGATACCGACACGCTCATCTGGGAAACAGAAACCGGTAAACAACTCGCGAATCTAACCGGCCGCAGCAACATGGCCTACAACGTCGCGTTCAGCGCTGACGGCGCGCACCTTTCGTCCGGCGATCGCACGCGTTGGGACTTGCGCACGGGTAGCGGTCTGCGCGTGATCGCGAAATCTGCTGAGAAGACGTTTGGAATTACGAGTCCTGATGCGCGTTTGCTCGCGATGATTCGTCCGAACAGCGGCGTGATCACGATCGTCGAAGCTCCGAGTGGAAAACAACTGCACACGCTCACGCCGCCGGGCAACGTCATATTTCAACGCGCGCGATTCAGCGCCGACGGCAACATGCTCGCCGTCGTTTATGGACCAGGCGAGACTCAGCAGCCAACTCACACGCCAACGACTTACACGTCTCAACTGAAGATCTGGGACGTAAAGAACGGCCGCGAGTTGAAGTCGATCGCCTCGACGGACTTTCCGACAGACGTTGACTTCAGCATCGACGGACGCACGCTCGCGACGATCGGAACGATGGGCCAGATCTCGTTGTGGGACTCGCAATCGGGCAGCAAGCTGCGCGACCTGAACGCGACGCCGCCGAATCCGGCTGCAAATATCGCGAACATCAAGCCGGGGCAAATGCCGTCGATGCCGAACATGAATGACATCGCGGCGATGATGACGAACGTTTTCGGCGCGATGTCGGCCGGAACGATGGGCCGCACGTCGCTGACTTTCTCTACTGATGGGCGCACGCTTGCTACCGGCGGATTCGAGTCGAAGCCGAACATCGATTTCGCGGCGATGATGAACAGCGCCATGAGCGGCGGCCAACGTCCTAAAAAAGGATCTAAGCAGCCCGATCCCGCCGACATGATGAAAGATTTCAAAGTTGAAACCACCGGGCAGGTTCAACTTTGGGACGTCGCCAGCGGTCGCCAATTCGGCGAGTTAAGAGGACACGGCCGCGGCGTAACGAAAGTCGTCTTCAGCCGCGACGGAAAACTTCTTGCTTCCGCAGCGAGTGACAACACGATCAAAATTTGGGAGGTCGATAGCCGGCGCGAACTCCGTACGCTTGTGGGCCATACGTCGAATGTTGAGTCGATGGACTTCACGCCCGACGGCCGCCTGCTGGCTTCCGCAAGTGACGACGGCAGCACGTTTCTCTGGGACGCAAAAACCGGCGAACATCTCCTGACGCTGATCTCGCTCGACGACGGCAGCGAGTGGATGGTCGTCACGCCGCAAGGACTGTTCGACGGCACGCCGGTCTCGTGGAACCAGATTCTCTGGCGCTACAATCAGGAGACTTTCAACGTCGCTCCAATCGAGTGGTTCTTCAACGAGTTTTATTATCCGGGACTGTTGGCCGACATCGTTGCCGGCAAACGTCCGAAAGTGGCGCAGGACGTTTCGAAAAAAGATCGACGCCAGCCGATCGTTAAGTTGTCGTTGACGGGCCAATCGGAATCGACGGTCGCGTCGCGCACGGTCAAAGTAAAGATCGACGTCACTGACGCGCCCGCCGATAAAGAAAATCCGAAAGGCAGCGGCGCGCAGGACGTGCGACTGTTTCGCAACGGCTCGCTCGTGAAGGTGTGGCACGGCGACGTGCTGAAAGGACAGGCGTCTGTGTCGCTGGAAGAGGAGATCACGGTCACGGCTGGTCCAAATCGTCTCGTCGCGTACGCGTTCAATCGCGACAACGTGAAGAGCAAGGATGCGCCGCTCGTGTTCGCCGGCGCGGAAAGTTTGAAACGCAAAGGCACGGCTTACATCATCGCCATCGGCGTCAATGAGTATGCGAACCCGCAGTACAATTTGAAATATGCGGTGGCGGACGCGCGCAGTTTCGGCGATGAGGTGCGTCGCAAGCAGGCGGAGGTCGGTGGCTTCGAACGTGTTGAAGTCGTTGAGTTGCTCGACGCAAATGCCACGAAGGAAAATATTCTTTCCGTTATCAAACGACTTGCCGGCGTTCCTGGTCCACCAACACTTAAAGCCGGTCCAGGCGACGCGCTCAAGCGTGCTGAGCCGGAAGATACGGTCATCATTTATTACGCCGGACACGGCACCGCGCAGGCGCAGCGTTTCTATCTCATCCCGCACGATCTTGGTTACACGGGCGATCGCACGAAACTGACCGAAGCGGGTTTGAATACGATGTTGTCGCACAGCATCTCCGACGTCGAGCTCGAAGCGGCTGTTGAGGGACTCGATGCCGGTCACTTGTTACTGGTCATCGACGCATGCAATTCGGGACAGGCGCTTGAAGCTGCCGAGAAGCGACGTGGGCCAATGAATTCCAAAGGACTCGCGCAACTTGCTTACGAGAAAGGCATGTACATACTGACCGCCGCGCAGAGTTTTCAGGCTGCGCTCGAAGCCGCGCAACTCGGTCACGGTTATCTGACGTACGCGCTCGTCGAAGAAGGATTGAAAACGCCGGTCGCCGACGCTGAACCGAAAGACGGTGTGCTGATCGCGCGCGAGTGGCTCAACTTTGCGACTGAGCGTGTGCCGCGAATGCAGGAAGAGAAGATGGTCCAGGGCCGTGGTCTTGGAATTCAGATCGCTTTCACTGAAGGCGAGATGGACATCGCGGATCCGCAGAAGCGCACCGTTCAACGCCCGCGCGTGTTCTATCGACGCGAGTTAGAATCAAATCCTTTAGTGATCGCGAAACCTTGAACCACGAAAAGGCACAAAAACCACAAAGATTTAGCCACGAAGAGGCACAAAAGGCACAAGAGGCACAAAAAGGATTCTTCAGTGTGAAACGCCCTGTTTGTTTTCTTTTATTAACCCTTCTACTCTTTATCTGTCTTGTGCCTCTTGTGCCTTTTGTGCCTTATGTGCCTCTTCGTGGTTAATTTCTTTGTGACTTATGTCTGACCATCCGATCGGAAAACCGGTTCCCCGAAAAGAAGGACGCAAGAAGGTCACGGGTCAGGCGTTGTATGTCGACGATCTGTCGTTTCCCGACATGCTGCACGGCGCGACAGTTCGCAGTCCTGTTCCGCGCGGCAAGATACGAAGCATCGCGTTTGGCGGCGACATTCCTTGGCACGAGTTCACGATCGTCACCGCGAAAGACATTCCCGGCGCGAATTACGTCGCGCTCATTCTCAACGATCAGCCTTACCTCGCGGAGGGGTTTGTTAACCACGCGGAAGAACCCATCTTACTGATCGCGCACCACGACAAGTACCTGGTCCAGGAGGCGCGTCGACACGTCACGATTGAGGTCGACGAACAGCCGGCGGTGTTCACGCTCGAAGAGTCGCTGGCGAAGAAAGCGATCGTCTGGGGCGAAGACAACGTCTTCAAAAAATTTCTCGTAGACAAGGGAAATGTTGACGACGTTTGGGCCAACGCCGATCTCATCGTCGAAGGTGAATACGAAACCGGCGCGCAGGAGCAACTCTACATCGAGAACAACGGCGCGATCGCGATTGCGCGTCCCGGCGAGGGCGTGACCGTGTGGGGCTCAATGCAGTGTCCCTACTACGTTCACAAAGCGCTCGTGAAGTTGTTTGACTTGCCGGAAGATAAGATTCGCATCATTCAAACCGAAACGGGCGGCGGTTTTGGCGGCAAGGAAGAATATCCGTCGCTGATCGCCGGACACGCCGCGCTGCTCGCGTGGAAATCGGGCAAGCCCGTAAAGCTCGTCTACGATCGCGCGGAAGACATGGTCGCGACAACGAAGCGACATCCGTCGCGCACGCGTCACAAGACGGCAGTGTCGAAAGACGGGAAGCTGCTGGCGATGGAGATCGATTTCGTGATCGACGGCGGCGCCTACTGCACGTTGTCGCCCGTTGTATTGTCGCGCGGAACGATTCACGCGGGTGGTCCTTACAACTGTCCAAACGTAAGAATTCATAGCCGCGCGGTTGCGACGAACGTTCCGCCGCAGGGCGCGTTCCGTGGTTTTGGCGCGCCGCAAAGTATCTTCGCGCTCGAACGTCACTTCGATCTCGTCGCGCGCGCGGTTGGTTTGACGCCGGAAGAGTTTCGCAAGCGTAACTTCGTTCACGAAGGTGAAACGACGGCGACGAGCCAGGTCATTCGCGAACGCGTCGACATGAACGGCCTGCTCGATCGCGCGCTGCAACTCAGCGACTATCACGCGAAACGCGAACGCTTCGCGCGCGAGAACGCAAACGCAAACGGCGGCTTTTCGAAAAAGCGCGGGATCGGCTTCGCGACTTTCATGCACGGTGCGGGATTCACAGGCTCGGGCGAGGTTTACCTGCAATCAGTGGTTTCCGCTGAAGCAACGAGCGAAGGTCGCGTGCAGATACTCGCGGCGAGCACCGAGATCGGTCAGGGAACAAACACGATCTTTTCGCAGATCGCAGCCGAAGCTCTCGGTCTCGACTTCGACGACATCGACATCGTCCAGCCCGACACTGGACGCGTGCCAAACAGTGGACCAACCGTCGCGTCGCGCACGTCGATGGTCGTCGGCAAACTCGTTGAATCGGCGGTTATCGGACTGAAACAGACGCTGATCGGTAGCGGTCTGCTGGGCGAAGGTTACACGCCCGCGGACTTTCGCGCTGCGTGTCGGGAGTATGTCGCGCGTTATGGTCCATTGAAGAGCTCCGCGACTTATCAACCGCCGCCAAACATTCATTGGGACGACGAGAAATATCAGGGCGATGCGTACGGCGCGTATGCGTGGGCGGTTTATGTTGCTGACGTTTCGTATGACGAACTGACGTACGAAGCGCGTGTTGAGGATTTCGTCGCGCTGCAGGAAGTCGGACGCGTGTTGAATCCCGTCCTGGCGGCGGGACAGATCGAAGGCGGCGTGGCGCAGGCGATCGGGTTCACGTTATTCGAAAACGTCGTTTGGAAAAACGGCCGCATGGCGAATAACCAGATGACGAACTACATCATTCCCACGCCCGTCGATATTCCGCCGATTCGCGTCTACTTCGAAGAGAACCCGTACGCTTATGGACCAGGCGGCGCGAAAGGCATCGGCGAGTTACCGATGGACGGCGCCGCGCCGGCGATACTCAACGCAATCGAGGATGCCACCGGTCAAAACTTCACTCGCATTCCGCTGATGCCGGAGATGTTGATGGAACAGTATGAGCAAGAGCGAAATCGCACTTAAGGTCAACGGCCAGTCGCACCGGCTCGAAGTGTTTCCGATGGCGCGTCTGCTCGACGTGTTGCGCGAAGAGTTGCAGCTCACCGGCACGAAGGAAGGTTGTGGCGAAGGTGAGTGTGGCGCGTGCACCGTGATCGTCGATGGACGCATCGTCAACAGTTGTCTCGTGCCTGTGGTCCAGGTTAACGGAAGTGAGATCACGACGATCGAAGGCGTCGCCGGCGAGGATGATCTGCACGCGGTCCAACACGCGTTCATCGAACACGGCGGCGCGCAGTGTGGGATCTGCACGCCGGGAATGGTGCTCGCGGCCGTCGATCTGCTCGAACGAAATCCGCAACCAACCGAGGCTGACATTCGCACCGCGCTCGCGGGAAACCTGTGTCGCTGCACGGGCTACATGAAGATCTTCGAGTCAGTGCTCCAGGCGCGATCAAGCAAATGAGCCCGATCAATTAATGAGATCGTACGTTCCAAACTATCAGTTAACTACACCGGCCTCGCTCGCCGACGCGCTAGCGTTGCTCGCCGCCGAACCCGGCGTGTGGAAAGCGTTTGCGGGCGGAACCGATCTGATGGTCCTGCTCGAAGCCGGCAAACTCCCGCATCGAAATTACGTAAACATCTGGAACCTCAAAGAACTTCGCGGTATCGACGTCGACACCGATCACGTCACACTCGGCGCTCTCACGACTTACACCGACGTTCAGGAGAACGCGACGTTGCGCAGCGAGTTTCCCATGCTCTGTCAGGCGGCCGGCGAAACTGGCGGACTCGCGATTCAAAACCGCGGCACGCTCGGCGGCAACATCGTGAACGCGTCGCCGGCGGCGGATTCACCGCCCGCACTGCTCGCCTATGACGCCGAAATTGAGTTAGTCTCAACCAGAGGCTCGCGCTGGCTTCCGTATCACGGTTTTCACACCGGCTACAAGCAGATGAGCATTCGTCCCGACGAACTGCTGAGCCGCATACGGCTGCCGCGCAACACCACCGCCGCAAAGCATTACTATCGCAAAGTCGGCACGCGAAAAGCGCAGGCAATCTCGAAAGTTTGTTTTGCGGCACTTGGGCGAACCAGCAACGGCCAAATCGACGACGTGCGAATCGTTCTCGGCAGCGTCGCCCCGATCGTCGTACGATGTGTTCAGACCGAGAACGCCTTGCGCGGTCAACAACCCGACTCGACGACAGTGAAGTCGGCGCAAACAAGTCTGTTGCGCGAGATCTCTCCCATTGACGACATACGATCGACGGCGAATTACCGTCTGCAAGTCGCGGCAAACTTACTCGCCGACTTCATTGCAACGCTGAAATCGTAATCAGATCCAACAATGCGAAACTTCCGCCGCACACTGTTGCTGTTTGTGACGTTAGCCACTCTCGTGGTGTGCGCCACCGCGCAGGAGCAGCCGGAAGAACTCGAAAATATTCCCGCGGTCGTCAGCGGCTTGCGTGCGAATGTGATCGACGGCACCGTGTTTTGTATTCGCGAAGATGGGAAGGTGGAAATCGAGCGCGATTTCGAGTTGCAACTCGGAGACGTCCTGCGGACTGCGGCTAATGGGCGCGCCGAGTTGATGCTGCAACCGGGGAATCTGCTGCGAGTCGGACCTGACACGGAGTTTAAGATCATCGACGATCGTTATGATCGTTTGAAGTTTCTGCTAAACAAAGGTTCGATCAGTTTTGAGTTACTGAAAAACGATTGGGAAGATACGTCAGACTTTTTCGAGAGTTTGAAACAGGGTTTCGAACTGATGCGGATTCTCACGCCGGGTTCGGAAGTTTTCTTAACGCAGCCAGGCGTCTTTCGCCTCAACGTAACGACTGACGGCGGCACGGAATTGATCGTTCGCCGCGGTGAAGCGCTGATCGACGGCCGTCGCGTAAAGGAAAAACGGATTGCCAGCGCCACGCGCGGCTCATTGAATATCACCGAAACCGACATCAGGAATGAAGACGCGTTTGATACGTGGGCGCGCGAACGCTCGAGCAAACTGATCGAAGCGAATCACTTGTTGAAGAAAGACTCGCCGTGGGCCAAAAGGAAAGAAGGCCGCGAAGCGATGGTCGACATGCCGTCGGAACAGAAAGGCGTGAGTCCTTACGTCGTTTCGGCGCGACCGGGCACGGTGAATTTCGTTGAGACAGGCGTGGAATTCAGCGCGAGCCAGAAACCTTGGGAGACGCTGACCGAGAAGACGCAACTTTCCGCCGGCGACAAAGTGCGCACCAGCAGGCACAATTTTGTCGAGCTGATGATGTTTCCCGATCTTTATCTCAGGCTGGACGGTAATTCTGAAGTCGCGCTCGAACAACTGTCGAATGAACTGATCGCGGTGAGGGTTTTGCGAGGTTCGGCGATACTCGACGTCGCGCGGTTCGATCGCAAGGAACTGCCGGACATCGCGATCAGTGGACCATCAACGACGGCGTTCGTCGCCGAAGATGGGAACTACCGCATCAACGCGAGATTGAGTGGCGACGAGATCATGGTGCGCAAAGGCAAAGTCATTTACCAGGATCGATCGATCGGGAGTTGTCGAATCATCAGCGGCGCAAACACGTCTGAGTGCGATCGAAAGATCGTCGACAATTTTGACGTGTGGAGCCAGCATCGTGGTGAGGGACAGTTTTTTAACGGCACCGCGATGGCGACGCGTCTCGCGCAGTTAAGACGACGCCGTTTCAAAAGCACAGGTTTCTGGTATCAACATCCGCAACAGAGTCAGTACACATTCGTGCCTTTCTTCTCGACGTATTTCCGTTCGCCGTACGGCGGAAACTATTCATGCGTACTATCGCCGCGGCGCGCGCCGATGTTTCAATTCGATCCCGGTCGGGTTCGTGGTCCATTCCGTGGCGCTCAAAGACCGTTGCTGGCGCCACTACGCCCTTAGCCCTAAACCCATACTAAGGAACAACTAAATGCCAAATCCCTCTCAGATCCCCTATCAAGCTAACGCCGTCCAGCCAGTTGAATGCATCAAGGGCGGATGGAACTTAATAAAAGAGCGCTACTGGCTGATCTTTGGCATGGTGCTCGTCGGTTTGATGATCGCGTCGGCGGTACCGTTCGGAATACTGCTGGGACCGATGATGTGTGGTTTGCATCTTGCGTTTTTGAGCCTTCGGCGTGGTCATCCGATCGAGTTTGGCACGCTCTTCAAAGGCTTCGAGCACTTCGGGCAAAGCGTAGTCGCGACGCTGATACAAGTCATTCCGATCATGGCGATCATCATCCCGGCGTACATTCTTTTCTATGTGTTTTTCCTGGTCGCGATCATGGCCCAGGGCAATGAACCGAATGGGCTGGCGATGATGGGCGTGTTTGTGATGATCATGGTGTTCTGGCTCGTCGTGGTCTTTATCGTCATGATCATCTCGATCGGGTTTACGTTCGTCTATCCGTTGATTGTCGATCGCGGACTGACCGGGTTTGACGCGGTGAAGCTGAGTTTTAGAGCGGCGATGGCAAATTTCTGGCGCTTGCTGGGATTGATGTTTCTTAGCTTTCTACTAAACCTCGCCGGGGTGTTGCTTTGCGTTATCGGTGTGTACCTGGTGATGCCGATCGGTTATGCCGCGATCGCCGTTGCGTACGAGCAGGTGTTTGGATTGCGACAGGGAGAGATTCAGCCTGACGTGCCGCCGCCGCCGCCGGTGTTCACTTGATGGACCTTGTTATTCGTGCACGAAAGGTTGTGTTGCCGGACGCGATTGGTCCGTGTTCGATCCATGTTCGCGACGGCGTGATCGATTCGGTGCGCGAGTACGACGACGTTCAGGGCGCGCGTGAGTTAGTCGATGCGAGTGACGGCGCGGTCGTCATGGCCGGACTCGTCGATACGCACGTGCACGTTAACGCGCCCGGCCGCACCGAGTGGGAAGGTTTTGAAACCGCGACTCGTGCGGCTGCAGCAGGCGGTGTGACGACGCTGATCGACATGCCGCTCAACTCCATTCCCGCGACAACCACGCTCGCCGCTTTCAAAACAAAACTCGACGAAGCACGGGATAAATGCTTTGTCGACGTTGGGTTTTGGGGTGGCGTTGTGCCGGGAAACACGGGCGAGCTGGCGGCGATGCATGAAGCCGGCGTCGTTGGTTTCAAATGTTTCCTTGTGCCTTCGGGTGTCGATGAGTTTCAGGACGTGAGTGAGGAGCACTTGCGCGAAGCGATGCCGGAGTTGTCGCGGCTCGATGCGCTGTTGATCGTTCACGCGGAGTTGCCGGGACCGATTAGTTGTTGCTCGGTTGACGGGAGCGAGTCTGAGTATCAAACGTTTCTCGCGTCGCGGCCGCGCGAGGCGGAGAATGAGGCGGTTGAGTTGATGATTCGATTGAGTCGCGAGTTTAAGACGCGCGTTCATATCGTTCATCTTTCTTCGTCAGACGCGGTTGCGTCGTTGCGTGAAGCTCAGGCCGGCGGCGTTACGATCACTGCTGAGACTTGTCCGCATTATCTGCATTTCGCGGCGGAAGAGATTCCCGCGGGCGCGACTGAGTTTAAGTGTTGTCCACCGATTCGCGAGCGTGAGAATCGCGAGCGGCTTTGGGACGCGTTGGCCGAGGGAACGATCGACATGATCGTTTCCGATCATTCGCCGTGTCCGTCGGGCATGAAGCTGCGCGACTCCGGTGATTTCTTAAACGCGTGGGGCGGCATCGCGTCGCTCCAGCTTCGTTTGCCGGTTGTTTGGACCGAGGCGCGCCGGCGTGGTTTTTCGTTACGCGACGTCGCGAAGTGGCTGTGTGAAAAACCGGCGAGACAAGTGCGGCTCGAGTCTCGCAAAGGCACAATCGCGGCGGGTTGCGACGCGGATTTGATCGTCTGGAATCCCGAACGCGAATTCGTCGTCGCCGGCGCCGCCCTCGAACATCGCCACAAACTCACGCCTTACCAAGGCGAGACGTTACACGGCGTAGTGGAAAACACTTTCCTTCGCGGCAGAAAAATATATGATGGGCGCATCGTATCGCCGCCTCCAGGCAGGGTGATTTAGCCACAAAGAGGCACAAGAAACACACAGAGAGAGAGTCAGGAGAACACACACAATGGATGCCGTTCCTCACGACGGTGATATCTTCACGTTATGTGACGTCATACGCGAAACCAGTTTTGAGATTCACAAATACTTGCGTAGTGGGTTCACTGAGAAGATTTATGAGAACGCGTTGGCCCATCGACTTCGAAAACACGATGTAAAAGTCGAGCGGCAGCAATGTGTACGAGTGTTTGACGAGGATGGAACCTTACTCGGTTTACTTCAAATCGACATTCTCATAGATAGAAAGCTAATCTGCGAAATAAAGAGTTGTAGTGCTTTAATTGATGCTCACACCGCACAACTGCTAGGTTATTTGAGGGCAACGCGAATTCAACACGGATTGCTTATTAATTTCGGTGCTCCTAAACTTCAAATCAAGAAATACATCTTGACCTGACTTCCTTGCGTTTTTTGTGCCTCTTTGTGGCAAATCATGGACTTCACTGAACTAGTCGATCTCGCATCGGAAAAACTCGGCGGCGCGGTGCTGTTTGCGAACGACGACTTCTTCGCGCCGAAAGAGAACCTTTTGAAGGCGAGTGCGCCTGTCTTTATCGAGGGAAAATACACGGACCGCGGGAAGTGGATGGACGGTTGGGAAAGCCGGCGGCGCCGCACCCCCGGTTTCGACTGGTGCATCATCCGGCTCGGTCTGCCCGGCATCATTCGCGGCATCGTCGTCGATACTGCTTTCTTTCGCGGCAACTATCCCGAACATTGTTCTCTCGAAGGCGCGACGTTCGATGGTCTACCGACGACGGAACAACTCCTCGACGAGTCGGTTCAATGGGTGCCGCTGTTACCGCAGATGCAGTTGGCGGGCGACAGTCAGAATCCATTTCCGATCGAGTACAACGAGCGAATCACACATCTTCGCTTCAAGATCTATCCCGACGGCGGCGTCGCGCGGCTGCGCGTCTACGGCATCGTATTGCCGGACTGGAATCGATTAACACGGTCCGGCGGCGACATCGATCTCGCCGCGGTTGAGAATGGAGCGCTGGTGCTTTCGTGCAGCGACATGTTCTTCGGTCATCGTCACAACATGATCATGCCCGGTCGCGCCGCGAACATGAGCGACGGCTGGGAAACGAAACGGCGCCGTGGTCCAGGTCACGATTGGGCCATCATCAAACTCGGCCGGCCCGGAGTGATCCACTCGATCGAAGTCGACACGTCGCACTTCAAAGGAAACTTTCCCGAGAGCTGCTCGCTCGAGACTTACAATGGCGGTGACGAGAACCTGACGGATCTGTCAGTGCAATGGACCAGCCTGCTGCCACGCACAAAACTGCAAGCACACACGCGTCACTATTTCGATCAGGAACTTTTGGACGCAGGCGTCGCCTCACACCTGCGCTTCAACATCTACCCGGACGGCGGCGTCAGTCGTTTGCGTGTCTACGGAAAATTAGCTGAGTGAGTCTCAAAAGATTGAACGAACTGCCCGCCGATGAGGCCGTAGCGGAATTCGCAAAGTGCTGCGGCGCGAAGCGTTGGGCCGCGATGATGACCGCGCGCCGGCCTTACCAAAGCGTCGAAGAACTAACGCGCACCGCCGGCGACATCTGGTCGTCGTTGTCGCACGAAGACTGGCTCGAAGCGTTTCGCAGTCATCCGAAAATTGGGGAGAAAAAGGCCACGGAAACTGTTTCGGCTCAGGCGCAGCAGTGGTCCGGGCAGGAACAGTCGCGTGTTCGCGATGCGGATCGCGAGACGATCGATTCGCTGGCGCAGTTAAACCGCGAGTACGAAGAGAAGTTTGGCTTTATATTCATCGTCTGCGCGACCGGCAAATCAGCCGGCGAGATGCTCGCGATCCTGCGTGAACGTTTGCAAAACGACGCCGCGACCGAGCTTCCCATCGCCGCCGCCGAACAGGCAAAGATTACCGAACTCCGGCTCAAAAAACTGATAAACTGAGCGCCCGGATGAGCACCATCTCCACGCACATACTCGACACTTCAAGAGGCGCACCCGCCAGCGGCGTCGCCGTCAGTCTTGAAATGCAGAACACCGACGAGAGTTGGACCGAGCTGAGCCACGCATGGACCGACGCGGATGGCCGTGTCAAACCGTTCTTTCTCGTGGACCGTCCGGTCGCCGATGGCACTTATCGCCTCGTCTTCGATACGGAGCCATATTTCGCATCGCTCAGCGTCGCCTGTTTCTATCCGCAGGTGTCGGTCGTTTTCAACGTCGACGATGCTTCGCAGCACTATCATGTTCCACTGCTGATCAGTCCTTACGGCTATTCGACGTACCGCGGCAGTTAAAATCCGTTTTTGTCATGTGACTCCCGCTTGCGAAGCGTTGATTAATTAAGAAACTCCTGAATGGATCCCACACTCAACGAATGGCTGAACCTACTGTTTCGTTGGGTACACGTCTTTGCCGGCATCATGTGGGTCGGCACCACTTACTATTTCACCTGGCTCGACGCGCGACTGAGTGAAGAAGAAAAAGCGTTCGCCAACACCGGCACGCCCGCGCAGATCTGGATGGTCCATAGCGGCGGTTTTTACGTCGTCGAGCGACGCAAAGTGCCCGATCTGGTGTCGCGCACCTTGCGCTGGTTTCGCTGGGAAGCAGGAACGACATGGCTCAGCGGTTTCGCGTTGCTGGTCCTGGTCTATTACCTCGGCGGCGGCGTGCTGGTCGATCCGGACGTGCGCGATCTCAGTCCCGGCGTCGCGGTGGCAATCGGAATCGGCGTGATAATCGCGGGCGGGTTTATCTACGACGTGATGATGCAAACTCCGCTCGCGCGAAATGAAAAACTGTTCGCCGCGGTCGCCTACGTCCTCATCGTTATTCTTGCTTACGGGCTGATGCAGGTCTTCAGCGCGCGTGCGGCTTACATCCACGTCGGCGCGCTATTCGGCACGATCATGGCGGCGAACGTCTGGATGCACATTCTGCCGTCGCAAAAGAAAATGATCGCTGCGCTGAACGAAGGACGGAAGCCCGACGAGAGTCTCGCCGCGAAGGCGAAGCTGAGATCGAAACAGAACACGTTCCTCGCCGTACCCGTCGTGTTCATCATGATCAGCCATCACTACCCCGGTGTGACTTACGGCGATCGTTACAACTGGATCATTCTCTCCGTTTTGATACTGCTTGGTTGGATCGCCGCGAAATTCATTCGCCGAGCATAGTCGCCATGCTCGATCAACTCGACGAACTAAAAACTAAGTTTGGTCCAAAGGAAGCGAAGCAGGTCGAGACTCTGCTGCGCCGCCTCTCGCGCCACAAGTTTCGCGATACTGATTCACTGCTTCGGTATCACGAGCTGCTGCTTTTCGTTCGCGCTTATCCGCAGAGCGCGGCGGTGATGAACGCCGCTGAAAAAGAGCTGCGTGCATTTTCGCAACGAGTGGCGGCGCTGAACGAAGAGGGCGTGGACACAAGCGTGCTCGAGCATCCGGAGGTGTCAGGCATCGCAGGCACGCCGGTTACCGACACGTTCAGTTTCTACATCGTTCGCTGGCTGATGCAGTGTTATCCCGCGCAGACGCGCATTTACTGGGATTGGTTCGAAGATGAGAACCGTTTGGGTGCCACGTGGCCGCGCTTCATGCCGTTGTTGAGCGAGGACAGTTTAGTCGAAGCGAATGTTCCTTATAGACAGTGGCTCAGCGCCGCGCGTGAACGCCGGCCGGAGCTTGCGTGGCTCATCGATCGTTTCGACGAACTGCCGTGGCCCGACGACGCAAAAGCCGAACTCTACGATTCGCAAAACCTTTACGTGCAATGGACGCCGCCGTTTCGCGCTTCACGTACCGGACTGCGAGTTCCCGCACGAAAGATCTTTTATCACGATGGTCCACTGATCCCTCGTCGTGACGTCGACTTGAACAAGGAGGTGGTCCAACCGTCGCCGCCGTTGCGCAAGCTGTCAATGGAGGAGGGCCAGGCTGCGCTCGATCGCGCGCGCGAAGCATCGACGTCGCGATACCGCGAGCTCTACGGTTTCACGCACGGCGATCGAAGCCATGTTTATCACGCGGATCTGGGACGCGGAGTCGATCTCTTTCTGATGGGACTGCCGCCTGAGAAGCGTTTGCCGTTGCGCGCTTATCACGCCATGATGATCTACAAGAACGGTGTGCCGGTTGGTTACTTCGAAGCGCTCACGCTTTTCGAACGTGCCGATAGCGGATTCAACTTGTATTACACGTTTCGCGAAGGCGAAACCGCGTGGCTCTACGCGCGAATACTCAACGTGATGCATCACTTCACCGGCGCGACTGCGTTTGTTCTCGATCCTTATCAGATTGGTTATCAAAACGAGGAGGGAATCGAATCGGGCGCGTTCTGGTTCTATCGCAAACTCGGTTTTCGATCGACGAATCGCGAGTTGTTGAAGTTAACCGAGAAAGAGGAGCAAAAGCTCGCGACGCGAAAACAGTATCGCACGCCTGCGAAGACGCTGCGTGAACTGGCGAAGAGTCCGATGATCTTTCAACTCGCCGGAACAGAGAACAACGACTGGGATCGTTTTCAACTTCGCAGGATCGGGTTTCGAATGCAGCGCAAGAAGTTGACGCTTATCGACGATCCACGAATCCTGCGCGCGAAATCCGCTCCCGAAGAAACGGCTTATCTGAAACTGATGCAGAAAGATCCCGAACTGCGACGCAAACTGATCAAACTCGGATCTTAGAAACACTTCGCGATCTGATTTTCCAGGATCGTGTCTTCGGAAAAACTTTCCAGTTTCGCGAAATACTCCGCTTCACGATCCAACGCATTTCGCGGCACGAGTCCAACAATCTCGGTGCTCTCAATTTCGACTCCGAGGGCAGTCGCCTCGCGCCGGATTGCTTCGTAGGCGGCGCCCATGCCAGTCACCTCATAGTTCACGAGGTTCATTGAGACCTGAACGAGCTTGCGTGTCTCGAGTGGAAAGCCCAGCGCTTTCAAGAATGGCAGACCGCCGTCACGCGCCCTGATCGCACGCGCGATGCGCCGCGCAACCGGCAAGTCGTTACTGCGCAACAAGACGTTGAAAGCGATCAAAAACGGCCGCGCGCCGACGACGATCGCCCCGGCCGATTCGTGAAACACCGCGGGAGTTTCATCAGGCGGACCGTTTAATCTCGCTGCGCGACGCACGTCTTCGAGATTCACGTACTCCGGACGCATCGCGGCGCGTTCGTAGTAGTAAACGGGAATCGAGAGCTCAGAAGCAATACGTTTACCGGCGAGGTGGGCCAGCCTGACGCAGTCGTCGATCGTGACGCCGCGAATCGGAACGAACGGCAGGACGTCGGTTGCGCCAATCCGCGGGTGTACGCCTTGATGCAGTCGCATGTCGATCAGTTCCGCAGCACGCTTCGCGCCGGCAATCGCTGCCTCGACCGCGTGATCAGGCGAAGCGACGAACGTGATCACTGAACGGTTGTGATCGGGATCGATGTGGCGGTCGAGCACGCAGGCAGTGTCAACGGCGGCGATCGCGGCGGCGATCTCCTGGACCGTCGCCGGCTTTCGACCCTCGCTGAAGTTCGGAACACATTCAACTAGACGTTGCATTAGTTAGAGCTTAGACCTTTGTCCTTAGTACTTTGTACTTTACAACATGGCGCGATGCACGTGATACTCAAGTACCAAGTACCAAGTACCAAGTACCAAGTACCAAGTACCAAGTACCAAGTACCAAGTACCAAGTACCAAGCACCAAGCACCAAGCACCAACAAATGCCTGCCGATCGATTCATCAACCAACGCAAGAACGCCTGGCAACGACTGGAGGAGCTGTTAAACCTGCTCGACCACTCGTCGCTGCGACGTTTGCGCCGCGAGGAAGTGCGCGAGTTGGGCCGGATCTATCGTCGCACCGCGTCAGATCTCGCGATTGCGCGCGCTGAGTCGCGCGATCCGCGCCTGATCAACTATCTCAACAGCCTCGTGATTCGCGCGCACGGCCGCATCTATCGCGCCGAGGCCCACGGCTGGAAGAAGATCTTTGAGTACTTCACACGTGATTTTCCGCAGACTTTTCGCCGCACGTGGCGCTACACGTTTGTCTCGTTTTCCGTCTTCTTTCTGTTCTCCGTCATCGGCTTCGCCGGCACTCGCTACGATACCGAGTTTTCGGAACTCGTCGGCGTCGAACCCGCGTTTCGTGAACTCGTGATCGAAACAAAGACGCACTGGTGGGAAGACCTCAACGAGGAGAACCAGGTCGGCGCAAGCCAGATCATGACCAACAACATTCAGGTCACGTACTACACGTTCGCCTTTGGGGCGACGTTCGGCCTCGGAACGTTGTTCCTGCTCGCTTACAACGGCGCGCTGATCTCTTCAGTCGTCGCGTTAACTTATCGAAACGGATTTGGAAACGATCTCGTGACCTTCATGGTGGCCCATGGCGTTATCGAGTTGAGTTGTATTTTTATCGCGGGCGGCGCGGGGTTGTTGATCGGAACCGCGCTAATCATGCCCGGCAATCTCACTCGCGCGGACGCGCTTAAAACGCGGGGCATGGAAGCCGTTCGTTTGATGATGGGAGTCTCGATCCTGCTGGTGATAGCGGGAATTATCGAAGGCTTCATTTCGCCGATGCCGATCAATCCGCGTATCAAGTACAGCATTGCGGCGATAACGGGTGTCGCGCTCTATTCGTACCTGCTTTTCGTCGGCCACGACAAGCTGCCGAAATCGTCACAGTAAGCCGCGTTCCTTCACGCGCAGGTAAGTCTCCAACAACGCGGGCGCCAACGCCGCCGCCGTCACGTCGAGGGCCAATCCTCCAACCGACTCCACCAAACGCAACGCCGCTTCGCGATGATGAATGATCTCCTCGGCCACTGACTGCGTGAAGACTCCGCGCACCGTCGTCGGCGTTTCGCGAACAACAGCCTTCAGATCTCGATCCGCAATCGTCACTACCAACGGCAAATGACGCGGGCGCAGCAAGTGCAGCGACGTCAGCAACTCTTTCGATCCTTCTTCGTCAACCAGGTCCGTCAACAAAATAACGAGCGCACGTCGCTTGGCGTTTGCGGCGATAAACTCGAACGCATGTGGATACGAAGGCTCGATCATCTCCGGCTCGACGGCGTAAAGCGCTTCGAGTGCGGCTTCGATGTGATCGCGTCCGCGACTCGGCGCGAGGTAACTTTTGATGCGCCGGCCAAACACGACGAGCCCCGCGTTGTCTCCCGCGCGCGCGGCGGCTGAGAAGAGTGAAAGTGTGGCGTGTACCGCGGAGTCGAGTTTTGTCTCCTGTTCGATACGCGCCGTCATGAGCCGACCGGCATCGAGCGCGATGACGATCGTTTGATCGCGTTCGATCTGATACTGCCGCGTTGTGAGTTTTCCACGCCGCGCGGTGGCGGTCCATGAGATGTGACGCAACTCATCGCCGCGCACGTAGTCGCGCATCGATTCAAACTCGCGTCCTTCACCACGCCATGAAGTTTTGCGATGTGACGAAACAACGGAACGCGTGCCGAGTGCTTTCAACTCGGCTTCTCGCGCGCGGCGCATGTTTGGATAGACTTTTACGACTGTTGCTTCCGACGCGGTCGTGTCGCACCAAACGAGTCTGAAACGCGAACGAAAACGTACCGCCGTGTAGCCAAACTCGAATCTTCCGCGGCGCGGCGGCGTCAGGCTGTAAACCAGGGCCGCCGAACTTTGAGCGTCGACGTGGATCTGCGCCTCACGTTCGCCGCTTATGACCATCTGCGGCGGAAATTCGTCTTTGATTCTCAGTGAAACAGGACGGCTGGAGGCGTTTTGCACCTGGATCCTGACTTCTGTTGGCGCGCCCATAGCGAAGCGAGTGCCGAATTCACGATAGATGCGCAAGCCTGACGGAAGCCGGCTGATGCGATAGTCGATAAAGGCGAGTGTGAACAGCGCGATGTTGTAAAGCAACGCGACCCAGGCCAGCCACGGACGCCCCCAGGAGAACGCGAGAGGAACCAACGCAAGCGCCAGGAGGAAGTAGAAGAGTTTGGTGAAAACGAAGCGCAACGTAACGGATTCTAGACCAGTGGTGCGGTCGTTGGGTAGTGTCCCTAATTTGAAATCCGTTTTTATCCGTGTTCCCACTGAGCCGTGCCTTAGCTGATGTTACGCACACAGGAAGAACACGGATTAAAGATTACCGTCAGATTAGGACACGAGCGGTCGTTTTTACAATTTGTTTTTACGTAAGAAGGCCATAATGGCTAGTGTGAGTAAGCGAAAACATACATTGTTCCATTTCGCCGCACTACTGCTTTTTGTTCGCACTTATATACTCTTTCAACTTGTCTCGATCCTGATATTGAGGATTCTTTTTTAAGTACTCTTCGTATTCGATCGCAGCTTTGTCTTTCATTCCGGCCGCGTTGTAAAGCCAACCCAAACGCAGGTGAGCTTCGGGCTTGTCCAGCTTTGCCGCTTCGTTCAGGTAAGGAATCGCTTTCGATCCTTTCTTGATCTGAAGATACGATTCGCCAAGCAGGTAGTTGGCCTCGCCGGAGGTGGGTTGTATCTCAACTGCCGCCGTCAGCGTCTCGATCGCCTGATCGAATTTCTTTTGCGAATAGAAGAGCCGTCCAAGATTTATTCGAGCCCTGCCTGATGTTGGTTTGGCCTCGATCGCGTGGAGGTACGATTGTTCGGCGTCTTCAAACTTCTCCTGCGCGTAATAGACTGTTCCCAGCGCGGTCCACGCCTGAAAGTCTGCTTTATCCGTTTCGACAACTTGCTTCAGCAGCGAAGTCGCCTGGTCGTATTTCTTTTTCGAAACAGCCTCTTCGGCTTTCAGAAAGATCGGCCTGGTGGACGCCGGCCGGTCATATACATCCGCCGCGGAAATCACGCCGGCCGCGGTTGGTTGAGACGACGGCGCTCGCAAACGAAAGTCGAGATCGTTCTGATAACCATAAGGACTGTTACTCAGAGTGTCGCCGATTCTGATCTGTGTTAAGCGTCCGATCTCTTTGCCGTCAGCCTCAGCCACGATCTCGTACTCGCCGGATTTCAGATTCGTGAAGCGATAACGGCCGCGGCTCGAAACGGATTGCCGTCCCACCTCACCGTCGGGAACGCGGCGAAGAATCAACAAGACGTCCTTGGGAACGAGGGCATTGTTGTCCGTGGTGATGCGTACGTCTCCGAAGATCGTGAGACCCTGTGCAAAAGCAAGACCGCCACAAAAATGGATTGCAGCGAGAACCAGAATCAACGTTAATTTGCTGCTCCAGGTTTTCTTCATGATCGTGCTCCTAAAAAAAGCGGGCTTCCACTTTCGCGGAAGCCCGTAAATAGGTAAATCGTCAGGTCAGACTAGAAGCTGTAGCGAAACGCGAATTGCATTTCGCGAGGCGCAGTAGCCGAAGTAGTGATCTGTCCGAACGTGGTTCCGGCAATGTTCGCATTCGGTAAGCCGAAAGCGTGATGGTTGAAAACATTGAAGGACTCCCAGCGGATCTGCAAGCTGTGGCTCTCTGACCACGGCATCTTGAAGTTCTTCATGACTGCCGTATCGAGGTTCCAGAAGCCTGGTCCACGAAGAACGTTGCGACTGCCGATCTCGCCGTGTTTCGGGAAGCGGAACACGCCGTTTGTCGGATTATCCAGATCGAAGACGACGTCGGGGTCATCGAAGAACTGGATCGTCGGGCCGGAATCGTGAATCCGAGGTTGAAGCGCGAGAATATTAGCACTGTTCAACGCACCCGGGCTGTTGAAGTTAAAGCCGACGGGGAAGGTACCGCTGGTGGTGCTGAAAGGCACGCCACTGCGAGCAGTGAAAATGCCGCTCACTTCCCAACCGCCAATAATCTGATTCACCCATCCCGGCGAACCGCTACCGAAGCGCTGTCCACGACCGAACGGCAACTCGTAAATAAAGTTTGCATTCACGAGGTGACGGATGTCGAAGTCAGAATCGCCGCGGCAGACGCGGAGGTTCGTCAAGTCACAAACCAAGCCGCCGGCAACAGTATTGGTGATACTGGAACCGTTGTCGATTGCATGTGACCAGGTGTAGTTGAGGTCAAACTGGAGTCCCTGCGAGAAACGCTTGCGCAAGCTCACCAGCATACCGTTGTAGGAAGAAGCACCCTGATTCGAAATGTAGATGTTGGTGCCGAACTGGCCACTCATCGACAGATTGGTCGGGATGGCTCCCTGTAGCAGGAAGATGATGCTCGACGTATCGCCGCGCTCTGTTTCCTGACGGAAGAAGTCGACGATCGTCTGAGTTCCGCCGGGGACGATGTTCTCGAACCATGGCTGGTTTGAGAACACAGGGTTGGCGACATTGAGCTGACCCAGGAGTTGCGCCTGCAAGTTATTCAACGCGTCGAACATGAGCTGGCCGGAAACTGGATCCCGGTGGTTCAAGGTCTGAGCTACGTCAGCTTGCGAGAAGAGCTTGCGTCCCTGACGGCCGACGTATGACATCTCGAGGATGAAATCGCCGGGCAACTCACGTTGAAAACCTAAGCTGTACTGCATCGAGTAGGGCATCCGGAACTGCGTATCCACCGCGTAATTGAATTCGGCGGTGCACAGGCCACTAGGTGTGACGCCAGGGCAACTCGAAGAAGTGACAAACGGAGTAAACGGCCTCGTAATCGTCGGCGCCACGTTCTGGACCGGCGACTGAGTGATGGTCGTAAATCTCGGGTTGTTGGTCAGAGCCGCAATCACACTACCGCCGTTCGGGAATATGGTTGTGGCTGAGTTATCGAACAGGTACGAAACCTGATCCTGAATAAACGTGATAGCGCCACTGGGACGATCGAAGGTAACGGAACCTCCGCCTCGGATCACGGTTTTGTTATCGCCGAAGATTGTGCCCAGGATGCCGTCTTTGAACGCCGGCGTGTAGGCAAAGCCAAATCTCGGAGCAAAGTTATTCAAATCGGTTTCGTAAAGCGAACGAGCGTTGTTGCCCTTGCCGACCAGGTCGTAGCGCAGTAACGGCTCGGCGTTTGTACCACTGATGCCGGCAGCCGCATTACGCTGACGCAGGTCGAACAACTGACGCATGTCGACGTCCTGCGCGGCCTGGAATCCATCCGCCTCGTAAGGCGCCGGATAGAGGTGCCAACGAACACCGAAGTTCAACGTCAGGTTATTCCGGACTCTCCAGTTGTCCTGGACGTAGAGTTCGGTTTCCTGGTAGCGATAGTTGCGCACTTTTCCGGTTCCCGGAGCAAACGCGTTACCGCTCGGATCGTAGTTGAAGTTCGTTTGGACCTGGTTGTAGCGGCCCAGCAGGAACGTGAAGATTGAATCGTAATTGTTTCTCGCCGCCGCACTGTTGCGGATGGTTGCCGGTCTCACTGAAGCGTTCAGTGCAGTCAGCGATCCACCCAATCCGACGGTGATGAAGTTGAAGTCATTGGTCAGTCCCGCTCGCTGATTGATCGGTTTGAAAGAACCGCCAAACTCGATCGAGTGGGTGCCTTTGGTCCACGTCGCATCGTCACGAATCGTCGGTACGGTCACGAAGCGATCCTGTGAACTGATACTCGCGAACGGTGCAGACAATCCACCGCCGAATGTAAACGAGTTGGGGAATGCCGGCGCGAAGTTATTCGGGAAGAGCAAGCCCGAACGTGCGACGCCGACGGTTGCCTGGTTAACGAAGCTCGGGCTCGCGGTCCACGTGTGACCAACGACCCAGGTGTAATCGCGAACGACGATTTGACCTGTTTCGGGATCTCCCGGGAACTGAGCGGCAACGGTGTTAACCGTGTCAGTCTGTACGCGACGAGCGATATTGAAACGGCCAAACAGCTTGTGAGCCTGACTGGCGTTGTAGTCAATACGCGTCGTGTAGGTGTTGTCGCTGCGTCTGGAAGGTGAATTAAAGCGGAACCCGCCAGTGTTGATGCCGTCACCGGCGGTCAGGTCGTTAGCGACCGGATAGCGCTCAGTCACGAAGCTAAGCAGTGATGCGTCAGCGCCAATGCCCAGCGGATCAAGTCCGGCGACTTGTCCGGCCGACAGGAACGAGAAGCATTCCGGTTTGGTATTGAGACGCACCGGAGCCGTGTTACATGTAGCGGCTGGATTGTTGTTAAGGAATGCGATCCTGCCTTCACGGACGTGTTGCAGCGGAACCGTACGAAGATTGGTTACCTGCTGCGCGTCGCGCCGTCCTTCGTAATCGAAGAAGAAGAAGAGCGCGTCTCTCATAATCGGACCACCGATGCTGCCGCCAAACTGGTTACGCGTAAGCGCCGGTCGGGCGATGCCTGCACGATTGTTGAAGAACGTGTTGGCAGCAGTAGCCGCGGTGCGGTTGTATTCGCGAACGTTTCCGTGAAACTCGTTGCTGCCACTCTTGGTCGATAATATGACCTGGCCGCCACTGCTTCTGCCGGCCGCGGCGCCAGGGTTGGTCGACACGGCACGGAATTCCTGAATCGCATCGATGGGAGCATTACCGACGGTGGCGGCGAACTGACCAGTCGTCTGGTCGTTCACGTCGATACCGTCAACGGTGATGTTTCCCTGGTCAGCGCGCGCGCCGGTAACTGAACCAATACGGTTACCGCCGGTAACGCCGACGTTGTTGCCGACCACGCCCGGTTGCAGACCGATCAGCGCGGCAGGTGAATTACGAATCTGAATCGGAAGCTCTTTCAGGCGACGCTCGCCGATCACGTTTCCGATACTGGCGTCAGAGGTGTTCAACGTGACTTCATTCGAAGCCGTGACAACCACTGTTCCCGACACTTCACCGATCGTCAATTCAGCATTGTGAGTTGACGTGGTGGCGACGCCGAGCGCGACGTCATTGATAACGAGTGTTTGGAAACCTGCATTCGTAAACGTGAGGGTGAAGCCTGTTCCCGGTGGTACTTTCTGGAACTCATACACACCTTGATCATTCGTCTTGGTGGTGAGCACGGCACCGGTTTTCGTATCTGTCAATTTCACTTCAGCACCGGCCACGACTGCGCCGTTGCTGTCTTTCACTGTTCCTGTCACACCAGCAGTGCTCTGGGCCATCGCCGCTACGGCTGTAAGACACAGAGTCAGGGACGCCAGTATGAAGGCATAAAGCACTTTCTTCATTTGGGCTCCTTCCCGATACATACTTGTTTGAAGGGCCTCCTTAAAGCTGCTTGGAAACTTTCACCAGCTTAAGAAGCCAATGAGAACTGACCGTTCTAAGCAAGGTGACGGTCTTTGTTCTACTTTCGAGTAAAAATGAACGTGCGCCGTGCGCTTTGGGAGCCGCACTGTTGCCTCGCAAGCTCTGAATCACCGAGGCAAGCTGGGCCGTTCTTTTCAAACATAAATCTCACATTAAAGGATTCGTGAGACACGGATTGGAACGCTAGGGGGAGACGAACCGCGTTCCAATGATGCAAAGAATGTACCTATATCCGTTTTTACGTATACTGAGGCAAAATCCTCAGAAGTACCGCGATGACGTGTGAGCTACGTCACTCTTTAATCCAAAAAACGAAAAAAATTTTCAGTTTTTCAAATCGACGGATCGCGGCGCATCCACATTTATGGACAAATGACCACTTTTTTCGAACAGAATTAAGGCTTGTTGCCTTGTACGAATGAGAGTAGTAGACGTGAGTTGTCTCCGTAAAATTACCGAGGCACTTCAGCTGCTTTCAAGATGTCAGTGACGACTGAGTCAGGTGTTACTCCATCCAGCTCAGCTTCAGCACGCAACGTGAGTCGATGACGAAGCACCGGCAACGCCACGTCGCGCACGTCGTCGGGAGTTACAAAGTCGCGCCCGCGAATCGCCGCCAACGCCTTTGAACAAAGTAGCAACGCGACTGACGCACGCGGACTCGCACCGTAGTGAATGAACGGATGGATACGCGTGCGCCTCACGAGATCGACCGCGTAATGCTGCACGCCCGGCTCCATGCGCGCCCGTGCGACTTCCGCGCGGCAATACGCGATCGCATTCGGATCCGGCAGCGGTTGTAGATCGACCTGGTCTAATCGCTTTGAATTGAAGCCGGCATTCCAGCGCGCGAGTACTTCTCGCTCATGATCTTCGCCTGGATACCCCAGTATGATCTTCAGTTGAAAACGATCAAGCTGCGCTTCGGGCAACGGATATGTTCCTTCGTACTCGATCGGATTCTCAGTTGCTAACACGGTGAAGATCGCCGGCAACTGGTAAGCGTCGCCGTCGATCGTGACCTGGCGTTCCTCCATTGCTTCGAGCAATGCCGCCTGTGTCTTCGGAGGCGTGCGATTGATTTCGTCGGCCAGCAGGATGTCGGTGAAGATTGGACCACGCCGCAAATTGAAACTCGAACTCGCGATGTTGAAGACGTTCGTTCCGGTGATGTCGGAGGGCATCAAGTCCGGCGTGAATTGAATACGGCTGAAGCTCGCGTTGATGATGCGCGACAGAGTCTTGACCGTCAGCGTCTTTGCCGTGCCGGGCACGCCTTCGAGTAACGCGTGTCCTTCAGCGAGCAAGGCGATCAGGATCTGTTCGATGGCCTCATCTTGTCCGACTATTACTTTCTGAAGCTCGTTGGTGATGTGTGCGACGGTGAAGGCGACTGACTCGGGCATATTTGTGGTTTGTCTCTCTGATTGGTTTCGTTAAATGTTTTCGGCTGCCTGGCGCGCGTCGCGAGAACGCATACCGAGGCCGAGATTACGTTCGAGCTCGCGCAAACGTCTCACGAGATGGATTGATTGTCGCCACGTGATCGGCTCGCCGTTGATTGCGTCTTCGCATTGCCGCATCAAGGTTTCCAGTTCGTGTTGATTGATCGTCGAACGCGTGGCGATGCGTTCGGCGATCTCGGAGCGCGAACTGTTGTAGTCGAGACCCGCGTGACGCGCCAACACGCGGCGGATGCGTGAGTAGATGTTTTCGATAGCGAGATCAAACGCGCGCGAGCGTTCCTGTAGTTCGGCCATCGACGCGACGAACTCCAGACTCGATCGACGATCGACGTGAGGCAACGGCAAAGGACGACCAAACCTTCGCCCGTTGCTCCATAGAATCACGAGCAACAACAACACGATCTGACCCGCGATGGCGAGCACCGGAGTCCCGGAAAAGTAACTGGCAAACGCGTTACGCGAAATGCCGCGTCCTTGATGATATTCGTCAAACGCGATCAAGCCGACGCCCGGCGCATTTGGTCCACCCAGCATATTGATCGCCAGCGCCAGGTTGTCTTTGAGACTAAGGCCGCTGTTGGTGACCACATAGGGATCGCTCAGTATCACAACGCGTCCGCTGCCATAAGCATAATCGACGACGAGGGCGCCTTCGCGATCGGCGAAATGCACGACCGGGGCTGGCGAGATAGGTTCATATTCTTCCTCGTCCTCCTCAGCCTCCTCGGTCTCTGTATTCACCTGCGGGAGCTCAACAGATGGAGACGCTGTTGGCGGTGGAGTCTCCTCTGGCCCAGGGTCTTCCCAGAATGGTGCTTCACTTTCTTCAGCCGCGGGTGGAGGTGGTCCGGCGCCGCCGCTGCGCGGTAAAGCAATGCCGACGCGAGGTGGCTCCGCCGGCGGTGGTACTGCTGCGATAACCACACGTGTCGCGAAGCGGGACGGCATAACAGTATCGATGTTGCTCGTGAGCAGCGAAGGTTGCACCGGCCGCAACTCGCTTACGTTCTCGGTCATCTTCGCAACATCACCAGGATCGATACCGAGTTCCGGATAAGCAACCACTTTACTGCTGATGGACCAACCACCGGTGTAAGGATTTGTCGGCGACAACTCACCGTCGATCCAGCGATCAATCATCACGAGCCGCCCGCCCCTGCTTACCCATTCGAGCAACAGTTCGTAGTCTTCTTTGTGTAATGGAATTCGCGGCTCGCCGATTACGACGAACGTCGACACCTTTTCACCGGTTTTACCTAGCAGTTGCTCCGTCGGCTCGCGCCAGCGCATCACTTTGTAACCCGACTCGCTGAGAAAATCGTGCAATGCTCGCGTGCCTGTTGGTCCGGAGTGATAGGTGGACCGATTGGCATTGAACTCTGAATCGGTCTCCTTCTCATCCTGAACGTAAGTAAGCGTGTTGATAGCCACGAGCAGGCCGATTATCACGACGAACGTCAGAATGATTGTGAGTCGCTGGCGCATCGAGTTCAGTTTCCGGTGTGCAAGGCTTCGCGATAGCCGGCGCGAAAGTCCTGCCAGTCGTCCGGAGTCGCCTGTGCCAAACCGTACCAGTGTTTCTCAAAACTTTCAGTCAGCTTCTTCAAACGCGGGTGAAGTTGAGGAAGGTTCTTTACGGAACTGAGATAGTCGCGATTGGTTTTGTACTGAGCGAGACTGATCAGCTTGCGGTCGCCGAGATCGACGAGTAACGCGATATAGGCTTTGCGAATCGCGGCGCGGAGTTCACCACGACGTGCGAGCGCTTCAGCTTCCGCAAGAATATCGGTCGCCGTGTCTTCAGGCTCAAGCCGTTCGCCAAGCACGATCCGCGGACCTTTCTTCTTGAAAAGACTCTTGCGGGCCGGCACTTTGAATCGCTTCAGCAACATGAACGCCGCGTAGCCGACCACCGCGAGACCAAGCACCACGACGATGATTTGAAAAACACGACTCACGGCATTTGCGCGCCCCGGCTCCATTGCCTGTGGCTTGGGAAACAGGTTCTCGAACCAGCGGATCAGGTCTTTGATTAACTTGGTGAGCGCGTTGTCGCCTTTGGCGCCGGTGGCATATTCGGGACGCGTCAGGATACCGGCGAGTTTATCTTTATAGGCGGCTTTTTGGTCGTTGGCTGTCGGAGCGGTTTGCAGATCGTTCACACGTTGGCCGACGGCGCGCAACGCGTCGATGATGCTCTGGATCTTTTCAGTTCGTTTCTCGATCGGCGTACGTTGCAAGTCGTCGATCGAGTTGTGAAGCCAGGTGTTGTCGGCCGTCCACGTCTGACCGCCAGACTCGACCTCTTGCGTCTTGGGAAATTCCTCGCGAACGGCGTCGAGAGTCGCAGTGAAATCCTCTTCATACTCTGCGTCGGTGTGATCCTCGGGTTTATGGAGTATGGATTCGAAAACGGTGATAACGTGGAGGACCAGATTGTGATACTCCAAAACCGGCATCGCCGCTGCGCTCGAAACGGAGAAACACGCGACGGCCAACAGAACGACGACGCGCCAACACAAGCGATGTGGGAGAGTTCTCGACACAGTTAACTGAGATCCAAGATCCTGCTCGACGGACGAGGCGTTGTAGGCTGTGGCAGCGGCCGCTCGTTAGACGAAAGCGCGGTGCCAAGCGGCGACGTGACGTCGACGTTCGGCAGTTCGCCGAGTTGGCGCGCGGCCATCAATTCGATGTCGTAGCCTTCGTGTCGCACTCGTTCGTCGACGTAGAGTAGCGATAAGCCAAGCATCCAAACCGGCGTCAGCAGAATTGAACTGAGCGGCGTGAGCACGTTGTAAGTGATCGCGTACCACGCGGGCCACAGCGTCGCGTTCAGCGGATCGATTCCATGAAGATAGCCATACCAGCCAAGCGGAACCAGCAAAATCATCAACGCCGAGTAGGTGGCGAACGTGGTAAACAACGTCATCGCCATCAATCGTCGAACGTTACCACGCGCGAGGTTGAAACTGCGCGAAAAAGATTCGAAGACGCCCTTGCCCTCGACCAGCATCACCTGCGGAACATAGGCGACGCGCCCGACGATAAAGAAGAAAACCCAGAGCGCCAAAAACGTCGCGGCGATAAATCCGACGGTGCCGAAAATCACCGGCACAACGTAGAACGTAACCGATGCAAGGAACGCGATAACGAAGATCAAAAGGCCGGCCATGATCTCCCAGCCGACGAACGCCGCAAACGCGGAAACACTTATCCACACCAGCACGATCAACGACGCGCCGACGAGGCCCCAGAATCGCGATCGAACCGCGCTGTAAGTCGCGCGCGCAGTGACCGGATCGTTTCGCAGCAGATGGGCCACGAGCGTGCGCGTTGCGCCGCCCATCACGACGAGAGTCAGCAAGTAGCCGGCAAACGTTACGATGAGTGACAGGAAACAGAGAAAAACATAGAGCGCCAGCTCGGATTGATCATAAGTCCAGAAAACGCGGCGAAAGCTCAGCGAGAAAACGATCCAACCCGCAGCGGCGATGATCACCGGCGGCGCCGCCGTCCTGATCAAGACAAAGAGATGACGTCGATACAGTCTGACAGCACGATCGATAAGATCGCCGGCGCCGAGCGGCGCAAGGGAAAGATGATTGGCTGATAGTGACGACATCCAGTTGCCAACTGGAGCTTATCATCTAACAGAAAGGCCCGGAAGAAAATCCGTGTTCTTCCTGTGTGCGTAACATCGGCCAGGGCAGCGCTCATAGGGAACACGGATCAGTCGTTCGGTTGTCTCAGCTGTTCGATCATCGCTTTTAGTTTTTCCGCGTCGGGTGAATTCGGGGCGAGTTTGAGGTAGGTTTCGAGTTCGTCGGCGGCCTCTTTCTTTGCTCCGCGAGAACTGTAAATGATTGCCAGTATGCGGTGCGCCTCTTTCATCTCTTCTTTTCCGAGTTCGATTGCTCGCAAAAGCTCTTTCCGCGCATCGTCGAAAAGGCCGAGATTTGCCAGCGACTGCCCGAGAAAGTAATGAGCCACCGCTGACTGTTCGTTCTTCTTTATCGCTTTGCGAAGTATCGGAACGGCCTCGCCATAACGCTTCATCATCACGTTTGCGATGCCGCGGTTTACCATCGCGGGAAACGACTCAGGATCGATTTTGAGTGCGCCCTGAAATGACTGGTCCGCATCTTCGAGACGATTCAGTTTGAGATACTGAACCCCCATCTCATTGAACGCCGACACAAACGAAGGATGCTCGGTTATCGCCAGCTTCAACTCCGCGATCGCGCCCTCGCGATCACCTTTCTTGGCGTGCTCGATTGCGGTTTCGTAATGGGCCAGCGCCTTCTTCGGCACGTTAAGAAACTCTGCGTTCACGACCGCAGGCTTGGTCTCGACTCGATCTTTGAATTCCAAACGAATGTTCAGCGTATAAGTTTGTGCCGGAGCCCCACGGAATTGAATGATGTCGACTGACTGCGTAAAAGGTTTGTAATCGATTTCTTTCTCTATCGATACCGTATAGCTTCCGCTTGGAAGTCCGCGAAATGCGAAATTTCCGTTTTGATTGGTTGTGAATAAGCGATCGCCGCGAGTCATCGTGGAGAGACGAATGCGAACTCGGCTTTCGAGTGGCCGGCCTGAGGGAGCGAATACAGTTCCGACTATCGAATTCATTCCACCCAATCCGGTTTGACTCTCGGCGTCCGAGATACTCGAGATCTGGGCGAATACTGAACTAACAAGATAAAGAGACAAGCACGCCGCGGAGATCAAATGAAGCCACTTGCGAGGCGAGTAACTCAGCATCTTTATCCTCCAGTCATTCGCAACTGCGAAGTTTGCGTTAACGGAAGAAGGCGTTGCCGGCGCGAACCGGCAACGCCCTAACCACCAGGCTATTTCTGGAAGTCCATAAGAAACTCCGGAAACGCCTAGAACCTCACGCTGCCCATAAAGTGGATCACTCTCTGGCTGCCCGAGGTTGCTGTAATTCGACCAAAGCTGGTCGAGTCAAACTGCGTGTTACCGTACGAGAAGTTTGCATTGTTCAGGATGTTGATGAACGTGGTCTTCAGTTCGAAGCTGACGCGTTCGGTGATCGGGACGCGCTTGATGACGCTCACGTCAGTGGTGAAGTACCTGCCGCTATCGATGCTGTTCATCGGGAAGTTCCCGAACGTGCCCGGGGCGGGCTGTCCCAGTAATCCCGGTTTGAGCGTGGAAGTAAGAACGCGACCCCTGGCGTCGAACGTGATGTTCAGCAGTTCCGGGTTGAACCAGAAAATACCGCCGGGCGTTCTGAAGACGCCGACATTTTTACTGAACTCCTCGAACGTCATACCGACAAGCTGTGCCGGCAGGTTGTTCGCTTCGGTGCCGGCGGGCCACGCATTAACAGTGGTGCGGCCGGAGGTGATAAAGAAAGGCGGCCGGGTGGACCAAACAGCGATAGTGCCGACGGTCCAACCACCCACCGCGTGGTTGACGAAACTGTTCGTTCCGCTCAAGTACCGGCGTCCGCGGCCGAATGGAAGATCGTAAAGAACGTTGCCGACAAAGCGATGTGCCTGGTCGTCATTCGATCTTCTGTAGTCGAGACGCTTGTCGCGGAAGGTGCGGAAATTCTCCAGCGTGCTCTGGTTGTTACCCTGCGCATCCGGAGCATCGGTGAGCGCCTTGCTGAATGTGTAGTCAGCCTGGAACATCAGGCCGTCAGACAAACGCTTCCGGACCTCAACCTGCAACGAATGATAGTTCGACATCGAGTCGTTAGTCAGGAATCGTGCAGCGTTAGCATTGGGATTCGCCACAAAGAAGTTGGACGGAATGCCAAGAGCGACGTTCTCACGGTTGGCTCTGTAGGTGTTGCTGAAAGCCAGCGTGGAAGCGATCGAACCAACGTTATTGTTGTTGAGGTTGGTAATGAACGCGGCGTTTGAGAAACCGTTCCCCAATGTCAGTCCGGTGAAAAATCTGCTCATGATGGGCAGCGGAACACACGTGGCGCACGCCGGAAGCCCAGCAGTTCCATTCGGAGCGAAACTCGTTCCTCCGCGCGCGGTCAGATTTCTTTGCGCCAGGAGAAACTCATTCAGGAAGCCATTCTCGAAGATGTTGATCTCATTGAAATCGACAGCTCGATATAGCTTGACTGCATGGTTCGCGGAGTAACGGATCTCGATAGCCGTATCGCGCGCGATCTCCCTTTCGATGCCGAACGACCATTGCTGCACGTACGGCGTGCGAAGCTCCGGATCAATCGCCCACAAAGAGTTGTTTGAATTCAACAGGTTGTTGGCCCTGTCCGTGATCGGGATCGCGAAATTTTGCGCTGGAAGCGGCACGCCCGCGCCGGTCAATACTCCGGTCGGCGTGGTTTGAGCCGCGGTCGCAATCAGGCCCGGGTTGGTCGTGCCCACGCCCATCGCGTTACTGATCACGGTGAAGCCGTCGCGGATATAGCTAATTGAATAGCCGCCACGAATGGAACTCTTTCCAGAGCCGCCAAATAACAGCTTGCCTATTCCGCTTTCGAATTGGGGCGACCAGGCGAAACCGAAGAAGGGCGCGAAGTTGTTCCAGTCGTTGTTATATAAGCCCTTGCCGGTGTCGCCGCTCACGAAATCAAGCGTCCCGATAGCTGGCGCAGCGCCTGCTGCGGCGGTTGGATTGAACAGATTTCCGAAACCTGACACGCCGAAAATATGGCGATGGTCCGTAAGTTGGATCGCCAGGCCGTTGGGAATCGTGGGCACGCCCATATAGTCCCAGCGAATGCCGCCGTTGATTGTCAGGCTATTACGCACACGCCATTGGTCCTGAACATAAAGCGCCAGGTCCCTTTGCTGGAACAACCTTGCCCTGGTAGCGCCAGGAACGAAGCCGGAAGTCGGGCTCGTAACGTTCAACACCGCTGAAGCACTCGACAGGTTTCCGACCAGGTTGGCGAACGTGTTGCGCGCCGACGTTGTTATCGATGCGTTCGAGAACGGGAAACTAGAGTCCTGGATACCGCCGGTGTTATGTGACGGAGTGCCTAAGACGATGGTCGGGTTTGTGCCGACGTCGTTGAAAGTGTCAGCAAAGATCTGCTGATAATCACCACCGAAGCGAATCAGGTGGTTGCCTTTGGACCATGAGAAGTTGTCGCTGATCTGCCATACCTGTGTATCGCGGCCCTGCGACTGGAAGTTACCACCGGCGTACGGATCGGTAATGCCCTGAAAATCGATAAAGTCTTCGGTAGGCTCCTGCTCGAGCAAAAAACCAACGGGCGCCCATTGTTTTCCTACGCGGAAAACGTTGGTCATGCTGCTGCCGAAGTTTGAAACCAACGCGCCGGTAACCAACCAACGTGGTCCACCCTGCGTGGAATTAACCAAACCCGGGAATGGCGCCTCGAGGCCGTTGAAGGTATCGGGCGACAATATGTTCTTGAAGTAGTTGAGCACGAACTCGAGCTTGTGCGAACCAAGTCGCGTGTCGCTCACCAACTGGTGATCATATCGTCCCACGTACTTGTCGTTGTTGCTTACGCCGTTAACGTTATAGCGGAATCCCCCGGTGTTGAAACCATCGCCGACGTCGCTGTTGTTCGGTGTCGGGATCTGGTTGAGGATACCCATGGTGATCGGATTGAGTGTGTTCTGGGTTCCGATAGCGAGCAGGTTTACGGTTTGTACGCCCGGCGTGCAGGCGGGGTTAGGTGGATTTGTCGGACATATTCTGGTGTAGCGGAAGATGCCCTGTCTTGCTTCGGGAGTGAGGACAGTTCTGTTTCTCGTAACCGAGAAGTTGTCTCGGAAACCTTCGTAGGCGAAGAAGAATGTCGCCTTGTCTTTTCCGCTCCACAACGCGGGTCCGCCCTCGCCAAACCTCGGGGCGTAGATCGGGCCGCCGATGTCGAAGCCGAAAAAGTGCTGATTCTGTCTGCCGCGCGGCGTTCCCAGCGCGTTGTTGAAAAAAGTGTTCGCCTGCAACGCATCGTTGCGGTTCATGTAGAACGCGCTGCCGTGATACTCGTTCGTTCCGGATCTGGTAACGAGTGTTACCTGGCCGACGCCTCGACCCTGATCGGAACCGACGGTACCGGTCGTGATGCTGAACTCAGCGGTGGAATTCAAAGACGGCGTGCTGATGGCAAACAGCGAACTCGTCTTCACGAAGTTGTCCATCGCGTTGATGCCGTCCTGGGTTACGTTGGTAGCGGTCTGACGAAGTCCGGCAATGGACGATCCCCTGACGTTGTCTCCGGTCACCGCGATGCCCGCCTGAAGACCCGCAAGTTGTAGCGGATTGCGATCTCCGATCGGCAAGTCAACAACCTGTCTGGTGTTGATTACGTTAGTGAGCGAAGGACTGGAGGTGTTGAGCACTTCCTGAGTCGCCGTCACGGTTACGGACTCATTGGCCAAGCCAATCTCGAGCTGCAAGTTGACTTGCGTGTTGAGCGCAAGCGAGACAACGATCTCGCGGGCGATCGATTTCTTGAATCCCGAAGCCTCAACCGTGATCGAGTAGGTGCCCGGCAGTAAGGCCTGGAAGTCGAAGTTGCCCTTACTGTCGGATACTGCGCTACGGTCACCGCTCGCGATATTGCTTTGCAGCGTGACAGTGGCGCCCGCCACCACCGCATTGGCCTGGTCGGTGATCGTTCCCGAGAGAGACCCAGTGGTTTGGGCGTGAACGGCAATCTGAGCGAAGAAAACCGTCAAGCCCAGGAGTAGTAGTTTCGTGAACGTTCTCATCTGTCCTCCTAGAAAAATGGGGATTGAACCTGAAGAAATCGGCTGAGCCAGCGAACGACGCTTAGCGTGTTATCAAGCCAAAATCCGAAACGCTCACGGAGGGACCGTGAAGGCGAGTCTTCTGAATGTATTTATTTGCCTAAGGCGATTATGCGAGTCGGCTCTGCCTTGCGCAGCAAGACGTATGCCTCGTTAGAGAAGCGCGAAAGTGCGGATTTGCTGGGTTTTGCGAATGTGCGGAACGAACAATCTGCAAAAATTCGAATTTCGATCCGAATTTCCGGATCAACAGCCAAACTCAGTACTCTAGCTGACCGTTGTACATCATGTCCGAGACTTTGAAACGGCGGTCGACTTTCATCCCGTTCGGATACTTGGTGACGAACCGGACGTCGCCCGTGTTGTTGTTCATGAAAGGCTGCTCGTCGACGATTCGCAGGAAAATGAAGCGGGCGCCGAAACCATCCTTGCCCGGCGGGATGTACTCGTGCAGGAAGTTACGCTTCCCATCGCGCTCCAGGTACGTCTCATTCTTCAACGCGCCCGTATTCGCGCTGCTCATCGCCTGCATCGCCTGACCGCCGTAACGTTGATCCGTCGTTTCAAAACTCAACGTCAGAATGATCGATTCGCCGCTCTGAACGTTCGCGAACGCGTGCATCCGCTCCATGACATCCGGCTCGGGTTTTTGCTTCAGCTCCATCATTCGCACCAACGCTTGCCGCACAGGCCGCGCGGAGAAGAAGCGAACGATGAACTTCACGTTGACGGCCTGATTTCGCGCGCCGCTTTCCAAACGTGAGCCGGCATTGTCAGTGGTGCGCCCGCGCGCCGGATCGTTCGTCGGCGAGAAGAACATCTCAGACGTGTCAGTATCGACCTGCGCCTGAGACCACGGCGAGTTGCTCAGCATCTTCTCAGCTTCTTTCTGCGTCCATTCCGTCCACGGCTTTTCCGTTTTTTGAGTCGTGCCGGCAAACACCAGCGACGACGACAACAACACCGCACACGTAAGCAATACAACGAGCCTTTTATTCATGGGGCGACTGTTCCTCTCTTAGTACTCAAGCTGCCCGTTGTACAGCAGGTCGGACGTCTTGAAGGTTACGTTGAGCTTTAACTGATTGGTGACTTCACTGTAGAAACGAAATGAACCGCTATCGGCATTGACGAACTTCTTCTCGTCGACGATTCGCGGAAAGATAAACTTCGCGCCGAGTCCATCGTTGATCGGAGGGTGATACTGCATCAGAAACACGCGCTTGCCGTCTTTGCGTTCGAGATAAGTTTTGTTCTTGAGCGTACCGATGGTGCCGGCGGCGAACGCTTGAAGGGCTGGGCCGGAGTAACGCCCGTCGGTCGAATCGAAAGTGACGGCGACGACGATGAAGTCACTGAAGTCGCGATCGACGAACGACTTGAGACCGTCGAGCAATTCTTTCTCGGGAGTCTTCTGCGTTAACTCGATGACGCGCATGAACGCCTGCCGCACTGGTTTCGCCGACAACAGACGAACGTGATAGTTGACGGAGATCGCCTGGTTGTTCGCGCCCTGCGTGATGCGGTTGTTGTTGACTGACTGGCGATCGGTTGTGGTGCCGAGCGTGCCCGTGCGGGTTGAGGTGCTGACGCCCGCGAGCGAGGTCGGGCTGTACATCATCTCTGACGTGTCAGTCTCGGTTTGCGTCTGGCCCCACGCCGAGCTGTTGAGAATCTTCTCCGCTTCGACCTTGGTCCATTCGGACCACGGTTTATTCTGAGCGACGCCGATGCTCAACAGCAGCGTGATGATTAGTGCGGCAAAGATTGCTTTTTTCATCTGTGGGAGTAAGCGATCAATACTCGAGCTTGCCGTCGTACTGCATCTCGGAAAGCTTGTAGCGTGTGTTGAGTTTCATCTTCTCGTTGAGTTGGGCGACGAAACGAACACTGTCATTTTCGCTCAGGAACGGCTGGCCGTCCAGAACTCGCTTGAAGATAAACTTCGCACCCATTCCGTCCTGGACCGGCGCGCGGTAGTCTTCGAGGAAAATCTTCTTGCCGTCTTTGCGTTCGAGGTAGACGTTCTGTTTCATCGCTTCGGCGGTCGCGCCGGTAAACGCAGCCATGATTGGACCAGCCATCTTCGCATCGCCGACTTCGACGCCGACTGAAATTACGATGTAATCGGCGAAGTTGCCGTTGATAAAACCCTGGAGCTGGTTCGTCAGGTTTTCGTCGGGCTCCGGTCTCGACAACAACACCTGGCGTGCGAACGCTTCGCGAACTGGTTTAGCCGAAAGAAAACGCACGTGATATTTCACGTAAGGCACTGGTTTAGCTTCACCTGATTCGCCCTGGCGACTGTTGAGTTCGCGATCTCCCGCGCGACCGTGAGCCACCTGGGTAATCGCGTTTGTGTTCGTTGACTGAGAATTGTTCCCGCCTTCGGTTTGCGTTTGTCCCCACGCCGAATCGTTGAGCGTCTTATCGACGTCTTTCCTGGTCCACTCGGTCCACGGTTTCTTTTGGGCGACTGCCAGCCCGGCAATCATTAACACGGTCAAGCACGCAGAAATAACTGTTCTCATTACTAACCACTCCTTGCACGCTGATGATGGGTGTTGGAACTTAGGTCGAACGTCTTCAAGCCTTCAGGTCACACGTGAATTCCGCGAACGTGGAAAACCGATCGGACCCGTGGTCGGCGGCTATGTCTCGACGCTCGTAGTCGAGATGTAATACAGACATCAGGAGAGTGGCCTGTTCGTCGACCAATCTGAGGCTCAAGTCGTTCGCCCCGATCTTTTCAGAGACCAATGCGGAAAGCAAGTAATGGCGGCAACCAAAAGCCGGCACCTCGCCCAAACGCACGCGCGTTTTCAATCCCGCGGAAGTAAACACTTCAAGTGTCGGGTTTCCAGCGACGTGTTTGTCGTCGATATTGATCACGGCGATGATCTCATCGCGAATGATTCTTCGTTCGTCCGCCGACAAACGTGCGCCGGCGACGATGTAATCTGTTCCGAGACCGGCGCGCGCGACTGGCTTCTGATAAGCGCGCGCGGCCGCGAGTCCGGGACGAAAATGAGTGAACGCTCTCGCGTTCCATTCCTCCGCCACCACTTCAACTTTCATCAACGTGTGGTTCGAAAGCGGTGTAATCGCCAGCGACAGACCCCCCGAGAATCCCTTCGGCACTTCGAGTCGCCGGCAATCAAAGATGCAACTCTGTTGGCCGCGCAGCTTGATCGCGCCGCGTTCGATCTGTTGTTCAGGAATCGAGCCCGGCAGTTTCGATCCGTCTCCAGTTTGCCACGCGACTTTGCCGTCGGCGTCCGTGATGAATGGATTAAGCCACAGTGCTTCTTCGACGGGCGCGCCCGAGCTGAAGTGAAAACGCGAATCGAGTGTGACGCCGCCAATCTTCTTTGAACGAAACACGAGTGGCGTGTAGAGAATGTTCTGCGCCTTGAATCGACCCGAATCGTCGAACGGAACGCGGGCGGCGGTTGGATTGTACGGCGGCTGGTGGATCGGATGCTCGATGCTGAACCGCTTGCCGTCCGAATGCTTGATCAGCATGTAACCAAAGTTCTTCACCGATCCCTGGCGATTGGTAATCGCGATGGTTCCGCCACGCATACCTCCGCGAGTCGCTGTCGCGCTGCGCCTGGGGTTGAACGTTTCGTCGAGATTGCGCGTGTATTCGCCTTTACGCAGATCGACAAGCACTGACGAATGCGGATTCAGTTCGTACGGCATCTCTTTGAGCGTTGCGCCAAACGGATCGTAAAGCGTCAATGCGCCGGCGCTGTGTTCCGCGTAGGGATTGAAGATGCTGTAAATGCAATCGTAATCGTCCAGCGGCGGGAACGGCATGGAGTAGAAGAAACTGTCGGCACGTTGCCACTGCAAAGGATCGGGATTGGCGTGTACGTTGGTAAACGAGTCGCGGCTTTTCCAGCGAACAAATGCGGAACTGAAGAGATCGCTCGCGTGCGATGGCGTGCGAGTCCTGGGCCGGAGTCGAACTTTCATGCCGCCGCAGAAGTGCGCGTTTGGTCCAACGAGTTCGCTGACGGGAATCACAGTGTTTCGCATCGCGGACGCGGTCAGGCACTTGGCGACGCCGTTTTCGCCGACTGCGTGTCCTTCGAAGTCGTAAAGATAGATCTCGTACTCAGTTGCATCGGCGCCGTCCTCATAACCTCTGGCGCCGATGAAATTATCCGACGTGAGCACGATCTCGGATTCTATGCCGAGTGATGAATCCTGAATGATGAAAGGTGCGCAGACGTCGAGCCAGCAGGTGCGGTTATTCGTTTGATTGAACGTGCGAGCAAATGGAGAGACAGGAAATAACGCTGAGCCAACCGCGGCATGGGAAAGCAAGGAAAGAAAACTTCTCCGCTCGAGAGTTTTCATTTGGGGCCTCATGAGAGGCTGGCGGCGAGGTACAGAGTCGCAAGCCGGACTCGGTTAAGAGAAAGGAGGAGAGCAGAAAATGAATTCCGCTCTCCTCGAAACGATCAGGTTATGACAACCAGCAGTTGGTTAAAGCCAACTTCCTAGAAGTTGAACCTGACGACCAATTGGACGAGGCGGCCGCCGGGATCATTCGTAGTCGAGATGTCCTGGTAGGCTGCCGTGTAACGTCCAACTTGAGCGGTGCCGAGACCGCCAGGGGCGTTCACGTCGTTGGCGGCGGCGCCAACGAGGAAGTTGATGTTGTTAAAGGCGTTCAGGAACTCACCGCGCAACTCGAGGTTCATCGTTTCAGTGAAGTTCACCTTCTTGACGATGCTCAGGTCGGAACGGAAGAACGCTGGTCCTTTAAGAACGAGGTTCTGGAAACCGCAGGAACCGAGGAAAGCCTGTCGGCAATTGCCGAAGGCTGCCGGGGCGATGAAGCGTCCAGTCGGCGCGCCCTGTGTGAACACCGGATTACCGGCGGACGTGAGCGCGATGTTGTTAGCTTTGAACGAGTTGATGCGGATGTCTTCGGGTAGGAAGAACACGTTGCCGCGGTTGACACCATCGGCATCAGCAACGTTGCGGTAGATACCGATCGCATCCTGGAGTTCCTCCTGCGTCATGCCAACGAGTTGCACGTTGCCAAACGAGAAGGGGGTTCCGCTTTGGATACGGATATTACCGTTGAAGCCCCAACCACCAACCAATCCGTTGACCCAACCGTTGGCGCCGGAGAAGAACTGCTTCCCGCGTCCGACCGGAAGTTCATAGATGAAGTTGGCTTTGAGAGCCTGGGTGATGTCGAACGGCGCAACGTTCCTTCTGAGATCCATGTCGCGCAGTGTGGCTGGCTGGTCGAACACACCGGAACTGCTGGCGTAGCTGTTGACCAACGCTTTGCCGAACGTGTAGCTGATTTGGGTCAGCAATCCACGCGTCATGCGTCGTCGGAACTCGACGGTTATCGCGTCGTAGGTTGTTTTACCGCTGTTATCGATCAGGAACGCGCCGCCGCGTTTGCCTGAGTTGACCAACCAGAAGTTGGACGGGATGCCCGCCGCAATCTTGTTGGCAGCGAACAAGCTTTCGTTCGCGGTACCGGCGAAGAGACCGGCCATACCGAAGTAGCCGAGGGCTGCACTACCGCCGCCACCCACGTTCGGGTTCAACGGATTCAGGAAGTTGAGCAGCGTCGCGTTCGCGAAGAGTGCGTTGCCGTACATGTTCGCGTTGGTGCAAGCATTCGGCCCGGCTGTAGCGGTGCAGTTGCCCGCATTCTGCCTCTGGACGCCACTGATGTGGGCCAGGAAGATCGGCAACGGCGACGTGTTCGTGCCTGGACCGAAGTAGCGGAAGTTGGCTCCGCGACCTGCGGCCACGTTGTTGATGAAGTTCTGTTGCGCGAGCGCGAACTCCTGGAGGAAGCCGTTCTCAATGACATTGACTTCGTTGAGATCGTATTGCCGCCAGAGGTCGTTTCCGCGATTGCCAACGTATCGAACTTCGATAACGTTGTTCGAATCGATTTCGCGTTGAATACCGAACGTGAACGAGTCGACGTGTCCGATCTTCAGATCGGGCAGAAACTCGTTGATCGAGTCGGTGATGGATCCCGTGTTCGGATATACCGGTTGCTGCTGGAACGCAGGACCACCCGGCAGTCCGCTACGGAAGTAGTTTCCGAAGCTCAGCGGGAACGGCGATCCAGTGATGTTCTGGGTGGCGTTGATGGTGCCGCCCGCCAACTGCGCGCCGCTAGCGGCGTTTGCAGCGTAGAGACTCTGGAACGTGTTCACGCCTTCACGAACATAAGCGCGCGAGAAACCGCCACGAAGAACGGTGCGGCCTGACTCTCCGAAGAGAGACTTCAGCCAGCCCTCCTGGAAGTTCGGGCTGTAGGTGATACCGATGCTCGGCGCGAAGCTGTCATAGCGTGTTTCGTAAGCTGAGGAGCCTTTTCCGAACAGAACCAACGTGGTCGGACTACCAGCAAACACGCCCGGTTGAAAGATATTGCCTTCGCCTGATTCACCGTAGAGACCGGCAAACGACGAGGCTCTCGCGTAGGTGTCATTCAACGGAGTGAACGGTCCCTGGACTTCCCAGCGAAGACCAGCGGTCAAAGTAACGTTGGGACGAACGCGCCACGTATCCTGGATGAAAAGGCCATACTCACTTTGTTGAGCACGGCTGATCAGGTCGCCCTGCAACGTGTATCTGTTCGTGTCTTCGCTCAAACGCGCGTTGCGCGTAATTGAGGAGATACGTCCAGCCAACGTTGAGTAGAGCGCTGCCGCACCAGCTTGCTGGTTAACGCCCGCCAGTGAACCGAATGCATCCCAGGCGGGTCGGTCAGCGGTCAGCGTCGAGCTGATGCCGAAGTTCACGGTCGGAACTACGGTGATCAACTGCTGCCAGAAGTTGATGCGCGTAAAGCTGGCGCCCATGTTGAGCGAGTGATTGCCCTTAACCCAGCTCAAGGTGTCAGTAAACTGCTTGACTGGAGTGTTGCGGCGCTGCGGGCCAGTGGTGGCCGTTGCGTTGGTAACGCCGGCCGCGCTGATCGCGAGGGCGACGCCGCCCTGGTTCTCAAACTGTCCCGGATTGACTTGCGGGAAGAAGAGAGTCGTGCCGCCCAACAAACCGAAACGAGCTTCGTTCACGATGTTGTTGGTGATGGTCCAGCGCCATGCCGTCGAGTTCGAGAAACGATTCGAATCCTGGCTGCCGAAGTTCGGGAAGCCGGGGAAGATCGGATCGACGCCGTTTAGGAAGTCAACCGTCGATCGGAACTGCTGGTAATTCCAGATGTTCTCGATGTGATGGTTGTTCGTGAGTTTGAAGTCGAAGCGAACCGTTGGGAACTTGCGAACCTGGCCGCCGGTGTTAAAGAAGGTGGCCTGTTGCAGGTTCGGGTTGCCGGTTTGTTGAATAACAGCGTTCACACCCGTCAACGAACTGCGGATGTTGCCGAGCAGAGCCGAGATCGTCGGGTCTGGCGTTGTCAGCAGAGACGGAAGACCAGCGTTTGCAGCCAACGTGAACACGTTGACGGAGCAGAGCCTGGTCGAACCGGCGGTACACGTCGTCGGAAGTGTCGGCGTGAAACAACCACTTGTCTGAAGCGGCGCGCAGTTCTGTAGCGTCGTTGTGAAACGATGAATACCTGACTGTGCTTCGGGGCTCAGAATGGTTCGCACCCGGCCCGGGCTCTTTTCAGGCAGGCGATACTCTTCGTAGTTGACGAAGAAGAAAGCTCTATCTTTACCGTTGAACAATCCGGGGATGGTGATTGGACCACCAAACTTGCCGCCCGGTTGATTCAACAGAATACGCTGTTGCGGCGCCTTCTTCGTTACGAAGTCCGGCGCGAGGTCGCGGTTGCTGAACCAATAGTTAGCGTTCAGAGCTGGATTGCGGTGATACCAGTAGAGACCACCGTGATATTCGTTGGAGCCGCCTTGAGTGACAAATTTGATTTGGACCGCACCTTCGGCCGAGCTTTCCGAGCCCGGATTCGAAGTCGAAACCGTCACCTCGCTAATGGCGTCTGTACGTGGGCGAACGTAGGTAAAGAAACCATCATTCGATTTGAGCAGGTTGTCCTGAACGTTGATACCGTCAAGGGTGATGTTCAGTGCGCCCTTCGGCAAGCCGTTTACCGAAGAGGTGCGGGGACGTCCTGGAGTTGTGGTGCCAGGCAGAGCGAGAACGAGATCGAGCGCGTCGCGCGAAGCCGTTGGCAAGTCTGTGATCTGACGACCGGTGAGCGTGGTTCCGACGGTGGCTGTCTGGGTCTGCAGCAATTCACCACCACCGACCACGGTCACGATCTCATTGGCCGCGCCGATCTCTAGTTCCACGTTGATGCTCGAAGGCTTTCCAACGTCGATTTTGATATCGGTTACTACTGATTGTTTAAAACCACTGGCCGTCACCGTCGCGGTGTAAATACCGGCGGTTAGCGTGGGGACTGTAAATGTGCCGTCCTCACTCGTCTGCGCCGTGAACTCCTGATTAGTCGCCTTAGCAACGACTTTGACAGAAGCACCAGCCACGACGGCCCCCTTCGGGTCTAACACTGTACCCGAGAGAGAACCGGTCGAGCCCGCTTGAGCGAAAGCGGGAACGCAGACGGCCAGGACAAGTAGCACTAGAAAAAACGTCCGTAAGCCGTGTCTCATCGCGTAATCCTCCAAAAATAGGTTTAGCCCTTGCTCGACAAGAGGGTTTGCCGGGCAACTTGTTCCAATGAAGAAGCCAGCTAACTACTTACTGTGTTCGGTAAGAATGGAGTGCCCACAAACTAAAGGGGCTGGTTGTGCCCGCAAACTAGCAATTAACGAGCCAACAATCTTTAGTTCAAAAAATACGAGTTTTCGTACGATTGCGGAGATGAAAAGCGCGGCAAGAATACACGTTTCTGGATCGTGATTCAAATTCTTGGACTTGAGCGGGTGTTTTCGCCTTATTTCGCGGGCTTTACGACTTCAAACTCGAAGTGAAGCTCTTTTCCGCGAAATATCGTGGAGAGATAAAACTCCCAGAATTTTCGCGTGAAACGCAGCGACGGCCAGCGCTGGTCGAGATTGATGAAGAATTCCATGCCCACAGCCCGCCAGAGATTTGCGAGACTCACGTGCGTCGTAATCGGTTTCAACTCGGCAACCGTGTAGAACGGAAACGGAGTACGAGATGGAACGAAGCACGTGAACGAGTAGCTGTTGAAGTGGTTGCGATGAGTTGGATCGGTAGCCCAGTCAGGATTCGAATAGTGAGGCGTAACGATCTTCAAACGGCCGCCTGATTTTGTAATGCGATGCAGTTCGTTAACGAAACCAAGCACGTCGGGCACATGCTCGATCACGTGACGACAAATGACCTCGTCAAACTCGTCATCGTTAAAAGGATAAGGAAAGACTCCGAGGTCGTGAATGACGTCGGCATGACTGCGCGGGTTCGAGTCGATGCCGACAGCGCCGGGAAATTTATTCTGACCACAGCCGACGTCGAGTATTCGTCGTTGAGCGCTCATCCTTTAGCCACAAAGAGGCACAAAAGACACATGAAGAAAATAGACAGTAGGAAGGCCGCTGTTCTCGAGTAAGAAAGTTAGAAGTCTCATCAAACCAACTCTTTTGAGTCTTTTGTGCTTCTTTGTGGCCCAATGATCGCTGTCAACTCTTCAAGCGTGACGGCGTAGACCGGCACGCCGATCGCCTGAGCGACTTCGTCGAGCTTCATACCGTCGAGCATGATCGCTTCATCACTCTTCAGCATCTGCTTTGGAATAAAAACAAACTCGCCGCTCACTCTGTCACGTGCCGCGAGAAGATCGCGTCCGGTCAACAAGCCTGCGACGGAAACGTCGCCGCCGAAGTAGGTGTTCTCGAGTGGCTCGACTTGCAGGCGCGTGCCGAAGCTGTCGTTCCACTTCTCGATCATCTTTCGCAACTCGGGAGCGAAGAGTGTGCCGGTGAAGATCGTTGCCGGTTGTTTGTTTATACGCGAGGCGTCTTCGCGCTCGAATCGTTTGGTGAGTCGCGCGAAGTCGTTTGCGAACGCGCGCACCATTCCGACGCCGTCTTCGATCTGTGGATAGTCGCCGTAGTGCGATCGTGCGGGTATGCGACGCCCGCCACGCAAGTAGATCTCATCGCCGAGCAGTGCGAAGTTTGTTCCGAGCTCAGCGTGCAACTGTTTCTGAATCGGAACGACTTGATCGATCACCGTGCGACAAAACTCCGGCGTCACTGCTGTGAGGCGAGTATCGGTGTTGTAACGCGTCAGGCCTAACGGAACGATCGCGACGCTCGTGATGCGTGGGTATTCAGCCGCGAGATCGAAGATCGTTTTTCGTAACACTTCACCGTCGTTGATTCCGGGACACAGCACGACTTGCGCGTGGATCTCGATTCCGGCGTCGAGCAGTCGCCTCACCTTGGGCCAGATGTCGGCGCGCTCTTTGTCCACGCCGAGGAGATAAGCGCGAACGTCGAGATCGGTTGCATGTACGGAAACGTATTGCGGCGACAGACGCTGTTCGACGATGCGACGCATCTCGTCTTCGGTGATGGAAGTCATCGTCGTGTAGTTGCCGTATAAAAACGACAGGCGAATGTCTTCGTCTTTAATAAAGAGCGACGGGCGTGCATCGGCGGGGTTGCCGTTACAGAAACAGAAGATACATGCGTTGGCGCACTGTCGTGGGACGATCTGTTCGAACTGAATGCCGAAATCTTCCCCTTCGCCGCGTTCGAGTTCGACTTCCCAATCGTCGCCGGTTTTCTTGCGGACTTCGAAGACGAGCTCGGTTTCGCCTGCTGTTTGAAAGCGAAAGTCGAGGTAGTCGCGGACGACGCGGCCGTTGACTTTGATTATTCGGTCGCCGGGTTCGAGCTCGAGTTCCGCGCCGAGGCTGTTTGGGGTCACTTCGGAGATCTCGACGCCGCGGCGGCGGATGTTTGTTACTGCTGGTGTTACTGCAAATTCGTACATAACGGCAAATGCAGACTATAACAGAGGAGCACCGGTGAGACAGAATCTGGGGAGTTCCAACTCTCTCATATCTCCGCGTTCTCAGCGCCTCTGCGGTGAACTACCGGCATCAACAAGTAAACCGCAGAGGCGCAGAGAACGCGGAGATTCTGGGAACGGCCGCGGATTAGTCGTTTGATGTATGTTGCAGATTTTTCGAGCAACTGCCCCGGCTATGAAAAACACACCTTCAGCGCGCGTACGCGCCATCATCATCTTCGCTTCGCTTCTACTTACTTGTTACGTCACGGTTTCGGCTCAGGAAACGGCGGGTGTCGTGCCGATCAAGGCGGCTGCTAACGACGCCGCCGGCGGTGTTAAGCCTGCGCCTGCGTTGACCGAGATCTATCGTGTCGGCGTCGGCGACGTGCTCGACATTCGTTTGCTCAATTCCGCGAATAACAGTTCGACGCTGTTTACCGTGATCGCGAATGGCATGGTTGAGCTGCCGATTGCCGGTGGGGCGATCAAGGTTGCGGGGCTGACGACTGACGAGATTCAAACGCGTATCGCCGCTGAGCTGAAACGACGCGCTGTTGACGAGAAGGTGTCGGTTGGCGTGCGCCAGTTTGCGAGTCATTCGGTTTCGGTGACGGGGCTTGTCGTTCATTCGGGCACGCGGTTTTTGCGACGCGAAGAGGTGCCGCTTTATGTTGTGCTCTCCGAGTCGCAACTGCGTAACGATGGCGGGCGTGTTGTGTTGCTACGCGAGGGAAGTCCGGCGCTGACGTTGGACCTGCGTGATCAGGCGACGCTCGATACGCTCGTTCGAGCGGGTGATGTGATCACGGTGACGAAGCGGCCTGAGGAGTTTTATTACGTCGGCGGGCGGATCCACTATCCGGGTCAGAAACAGTTCACGGAAGGGATTACGTTGTTGCAGGCTATACTGGCGGCTGGTGGAGCGCCGCGTCAGGCGAACGTTGTCGAGATCTCGCGTGAAGGTTTGGATGGGCGGTTGGTCACGATCCGGTACAGTCTTAGAGAGATCAAAGCCGGGAATGTGCAGGATCCGAAGCTCCAGCCCGGCGACCGCATTGAAGTCGGTCATTAATCCGCTTTTACATCGACCTAACGCTAGTGCCACGTACGCGGCCAACACGGATGTAACGAATACCGACCGTAAATTTATTGACATTCCCTCCCCTGTTTGTTAGTTATGCAGGGAGTTTCGCGCCAACCACTGACAATCCAATGCTCTTGTTGAATTGTGCCAACTTTCTTTAGTGGACGAGTACAAATTCAATGAACAATAAAGTTAAGTCTGCCGTAATCGGCGGGGTCGTTCTCGGCCTGCTGTCCGCAATTCCTTTCGTCAACTGGCTCAACTTCTGCTGCTGCCTCTGGGCGATTCTCGGCGGAATGCTGGCCTCTTATCTGTACATCAAAAACTCCGCGGTGCCCGCCAGCGCCGGCGACGGAGCGATCCTCGGCGCAATGGCCGGAGCCATCGGCGTCGTGATTTTCCTGATCGTCGGCATCCCGCTCTCGATCGTCGCGGGTGAAGCCATGCGCGCCATGCTGATCAGCATCATGCAGAACGTCGATCCGAACCAGGCCGAGCTCGTCGAAAGACAGTTTGCGGCACAAGCCGGCGCGATCTCTGCCACGATCATCCAGAGCCTGATGGTCGGTGTGTTCATTTTCGTCTTCTCGGTGCTCGGCGGACTGATCGGCGTTCCGATCTTCGAGAAGCGCAAAGCTGGAGCGATGCCACCGCCGCCACCGTCAGGTCCCGGAGGCCCGTACGCAGCCTGATTTCAACATACGTAGTTTTCAGCATGAGGTCGGAGACTTAGAACGAAGATGACCAGATACTGCACAAAATGCGGGGCCATCAACGACGACATGGCCCAATTCTGCACCAATTGCCAGTCACCGCTGACGCCGGTTAGCAGTGGATATCAACCGATGCAGTCTGTTCATCCAGGTGCGATGACTGATTGGAAGGCGATGGGCGCCGACAAGAAGATCGTCGCCGGGATCCTCGGCATCCTCGTCGGTGGCCTGGGAGTGCATAAGTTTATCCTTGGCTACACGACCGAAGGATTGATCCAGATCGCGATCACGGTCATCACCTGCGGCGTCGGCTCGATCATCGGACTGGTCGAAGGAATCATCTATCTCACGAAGTCAGACGAAGACTTCGTGAGAACGTACATCCAGAGCAAGAGGGGCTGGTTCTAACCACAGATCTTCACGGATAACGCGAATTGTATGTACCGGCGTTCAACGGTGGTTGTAATTTGGTCGCTGTTAATCGCCGGTGCTGCTTACCTGTTCATCTTCGAACCCGGCAAGTCGGGCTTCTTTCCGCTTTGTCCCTTTAGATTTCTGACTGGCCTGACGTGTCCCGGTTGCGGTGGGACGCGCGCGCTTCATCAACTCCTCCACGGTAATTTCGAAACAGCGTTTACGCTCAATCCGCTGCTGCTGATCGCCATTCCCTTTTTACTATTCCTGCTGATTCGTTACTCGGTGATCGCGCTGCGTGGCGGCGTACCGCGCCCGATCGCGTTACCGGTTCGTTTCACGTACGCAATTCTCGTCATCATTCTTTCGTTTTGGATCTTTCGAAACACGCCGTTCTATCCGTTTGTCTCTTGAAGTCTTCAGGAGGTTCAAAGATGCGCGTATTGATTCTCATACTGTTTCTCGTTCTTAACACTGTCGCCGTTCCACAAGCACAAACTAAAAACGACTCGGTTCCGTTGCGACCCGTTCACACGTTCTCCATCGTCGCGCGCGATCCGCAAACGGGCGAGTTAGGCGTCGCCGTTCAGTCGCACTGGTTCTCGGTTGGACCAATCGTGCCGTGGGCTGAAGCCGGCGTCGGCGCAGTGGCGACGCAATCGTTCGTCGATCCGAGTTACGGAAAGAACGGCCTCGACCTGATGCGCGGCGGCAAGAGCGCGCCCGACACGTTGAAAGAGTTACTGGCGAAAGACGAAGCGCGCGACGTCAGGCAAGTCGCGATGATCGACGCACAGGGACGCGTCGACGCGTGGACGGGAAAGAACGACATCCAGGCCGCCGGTCACGTCGTTGGCCCAAACTTCTCCGTGCAAGCGAACCTGATGCTGAACGACAAAGTCTGGCCGGCGATGGCGATCGCGTTCGAAACGACGAAAGGCGATCTTGCGGAACGAATGCTGGCGGCGCTCGATGCGGCGCAGGCGGCAGGCGGCGACATTCGTGGCCGGCAATCAGCGGCGCTGATCGTCGTCACAGGCAAACCGACAGGCCAGGCGTGGAAGGATCGCACTTTCGATCTGCGTGTCGACGACAGTCCGGAGCCGCTGCGGGAGCTTCGTCGTCTCGTGAAATTGCAGCGCGCGTACAATCACATGAACGCGGGCGATCTGGCAGTTGAGAAGAAAGACAACGAAGGCGCGCTGCGTGAGTATTCGGCGGCGGAGAAGCTCGTGCCGGACAACGCCGAGATGATCTACTGGCACGCGGTGGCGTTGGTAAACATGGGACGCGTCGACGAATCGCTGCCGATGTTTCGCAAAGTGTTTGCGATGGATCGCAACTGGCTGACGCTCACGCCGCGACTGCCAAAGTCAGGATTGCTGCCTGACGATCCGAAGCTTATCGAGCGGATTGTTGCTCAGGGGGGCCGGAGATCAAACGGTCCACGACCAAAGCCAAACCCATGATGAAGTAGAAGACCGTGACGACTTCCGAGTCGCCCCAGTTGTAATGGACCAGTCCGCTCGTGAAAAATCCGACGGCCCCGCCAAACGCGCCGAGTGCGACGCCGCGCGGGAATCCCGTCGTTTCACGAATCAAACGCCACAACATCCGGAAGTAAACGCCAAATAGCAGCAGCCACACGACGAGCGCCGGTATCCCGCGTTCAAGCCCAATCTGCAACAGGTTCGAGTGCATGTGTCCGATCGGCTGACGGCCGCTGTCAAACATGTTCCACTCGCGCCAGTGTCGTTTGATCGAATCCATGCCGATGCCGACCAGAAGATGACGCGGCTTGCTGAGGAGCAAGTCGAATCCTTCACGCCAAACCATCTGGCGCCAACTCGTCGAATTATCGGCACTGTCGAAGAAACCGATCCGTCGTTGTTTTTGCAGCAGGAATGCTCCCGCGAGCACCAACGGCAACGCGCAGCCCACGATGATCAAAACAGTCCGGCGCGAAACGCTCAGCAGCAACATCGCAGCGACTGAAACGGCAAAACCGATCCACGATCCCCGCGTTACGGTCAGCGCCAGCGCAAACACGAGACCTGCGGTCGCTACGAGCAGAAACCCGCCGAGAACGCGTTTCTTCTGTGTCATTGCGAGAAACACTCCCAACGCGAGGGACGCGATCAGTTGCAACACCTCAGCGTACGTGGTCCAGTGATTGAAAAAACCGGTCGCACGCCAGTCGCGCCCGCGCGACCAACCGCTGATGCCCAACTGGTCCATCGGTGTCGCTCCCGTCAAAAGCTTTCGCGGGACTTTGAGCGATGGCGTCCATTCCACGCGATAGATCCGAACCGTCGCGTCTCCCGAACCGGCGGCAAGCTCCGCAGCGAGTTCGTCGGGATTGTTGACTCTAACGCCGTCGACTTGCCAAACGATGTCGCCGGCAACGATCGGCGTGGGCTGTGTGACCGTTCGCGTCTGAAAGATCGCTTTCGAAAGCGGGCTCTCGGCGCTCACGCCCTGCACCTTCACTCCGCGTCCCCACGCTAACTGGCCCGCCGTCCACAACACGTTCACCATGCACGACCCGATCAGCGTCAGCACCAGAAGGCGAACGATCCACAGGGTGCGCACGTTTTGGCTGACCAGGTAGACGATCGTAAACAGGCCCGCAGCCCGCATTTTTCCGATCGACTCAAACGGGTCGTAAGAAAAAACTCCCGAGATTCCGCTGAGCACAAAGAAGCCGAGCAGCACGTAATCGACGGGCGTGCGCAAAAGTTGCGGGCGCGGAAAGAAGGCAAATCGCGAGACCCAAAGCGCCATGCCCACCAGCCACGCGGTCTGCGTGATGGCGATTGAATGAGGGGCGAAGACGGCAATGAGAAAGATACAGGCAATTACGCCTTTCTCAATGCGATTCGAAATCTGCATCGTTCGCATATTAGAATGACCACGGTCTACTATTCCAACGCAAAAGAGAGTTCCATGCGATTCGCCCTGTTAATCCTGCTTGTTTTGTCTGTTGGTTTGCCCGTGTCTGCCCAGTCGCCTGCCGATGAGGTGAAGGCAGTTCAAGACGATGCGCGCGTCAAAGCGGCGTTTGATTTCATCGACCAGGACCGCGACGCCATCCTCCGCGAGTGGATCGCCATCACCGAGATCAACGCGCCTTCAAAACAGGAACAAGAGCGCGCGCGTTACATCGAGAGCCTGCTTCGTAAACACAAACTCGATATTCGTTACGACGAAGTCGGAAACCTGATCGCCACGCGCAAAGGCACGGGCGGCGGGCCAGTCGCCGTCTTCGACGCGCACATGGACACGGTTTTCAAACCCGGTTTGAAGATCAAAGCGACGGTGAAGGACGGGCGCGTCTACGCTCCCGGCGTCGGGGACGACACGCGCAACATAGAAGCGCTGCTCGCGACGATTCGCGCGCTCGACGCCGCGAAGATCAAAACCAGGGGCGACATCGTTTTTCTCTTCACCGTTGACGAGGAAGAGGAGATGACCGGCGCCGAGCATTACACGAAACAGAACAAAGGCAAGGTCGATTACTACGTCGCGCTCGACGGCGGTTACGAAGGCTTCACTTACGCCGGCATCGGAATCAACTGGTATCGCCACCACATCATCGGCCCCGGCGGCCACACGCGTTCACGCACGCCGCCGTATTCCGCGACGTTGCCCATGGCGCGCGCGATCTCGCGCATTTACGAGTTGAAGGTTCCGAATAATCCTTCGTCGAACTTGAACATCGGCATGTTGGGCGGATCGGAAGTGGTGAACGCGAAAGCGAATGACGCGTGGTTCTCGGTCGATCTTCGTTCGACGAGTAATGAAGTCATCGCCGATCTGGAAAAACAGATCGCCACGATTCTCGATGAAGAAGCAAAGAAAGCGGGAATGACCGTCGAAACCGACGTGCTGTCGAAGTCGCCGGCGGCGGTGTTGCCGGGAAATCGTGAGTCGCGTTTGGTTCACGTTGCGGAAGCCGTGCATCGCGCGATGGGATTCAATCCGCCGATCGGAAACGCCGGCTCAAACAATTCGAGCGCGGCGTTGTTGCAGGGCATCACGTCGATCTCGACCGGCGCTGGTCCATGCGCCGACTCGCACGCGCTCACGGAGAACTGCGAGATCGAACCGCTTTACAAAGGAATCAAAAAGATACTTTTGCTGGAGCTCGCTTTGGTGGGACTGGCGCCTTGAGAAATTCGAAATTCGAAATTCGAAGTTCGAATTTTTAATAGCCTTCGCGGCCGATTATCACGAAGCTCGTGCGCAGGATGATCTTTAAGTCGAGCAACAGCGACCAGTTCTCGATATAGAAAAGATCGAGTCGGACCATCTCTTCAAACGGCAAACGATTTCTGCCTGAGACTTGCCACAGTCCGGTTAGGCCGGGCTTCATGTCGAGGCGTTTGCGATGCCACAGTTCGTAGGCCTCGACCTCGTAAGGAATCGGCGGTCGTGGTCCAACGATGCTCATGTCGCCCAACAGGACGTTCAGCAGTTGCGGCACTTCGTCGAGACTCGTCTTGCGCAGAAACTTGCCAACGCGAGTGATACGCGGATCGGCGAACAGTTTGTAAGTGGGTTTCTGATCGTTTCCGAGATTGGCTTCCGCACGTCCCGCGATGAACGCGCGCTGATACTCGCGATGCAATTCCGAATCGGCGTTCGCCACCATCGTGCGAAACTTGTAGAGCAGAAACAGGCGGCCATCCATGCCGACGCGTTCCTGCGTGTAAAAGATGGGACCGCGTGAATCCAGCTTGATCAGCACCGCAATCAGCAGCCAAAGCGGAAACAACAGCGTGACCGAGAGCGTTGAGATCACGAGATCCGAAGTGCGTTTCAAAACGCGCGCACCGCTTGATAACGGCTCACGAAACAGCCGGATCATCGGCAGCACGCCGATCTGATCGATCTCCGTTTTGCGCGGCAGGCAGTTGAACAAACTCGGCGCGATACGAAACTCGACGCCGCGTCTTCGTCCACAGCGCATCATCACTTCGAACAACGCGTCGCCGTTCACCTGCGGATCGGCAATGATGACTTCGTTCGCGCCGGAGTCGCGAATCGCTTCCGGCAGATCCTGCAACGTGCCGACGACGGGCACGCCTTCGTAAGCGTCCGTCCGCGTCTCGCTAACCTGCGTATCGACGACGCCGATCACGCGATAACCCAACGCCGGCCGCTCGCGCATCTCGCGAATAAACAACGACGCTTCGTCTCCGCGTCCGACGACGAGCGTCGGGATCAAGTTGATCTGACGGCTGCGAGCGAACGTTTGTACGGATCGAATGAACAGCCTGATCAGACCGACACTCAACAGCACAAACACGAAATCGACGAGGAACACGCCGCGCGCGTAAGAGAAGGCGCGAAACTCGAATCCGCCGCGATACAGAAACGCCGCCGCGACGATCAACAGCGATCCGATCGCCGTCGCTTTGAAGATGCTAATGCCGTCGTCTACAAACGAAAACTCGCCACGGAGTCGATACAGATCGCAGTAACGAAAACTCAACAGCCGGATGCCGACGACGAAGAACAACAACGCGCCGTAAGGAGCAAACGCTTCGCTCCACGCGAAGCCGCCGCCTGGCGCAAAGGCCGAAGTTCCTTCGCGAAGCGTGAAAGCAACGATGAGAGAGAACGCGGCGGCGAATGCGTCGGCGATGATGAGCAGGACTTTGACGGTGGGCACGATCCAGCGCGGCGCGCGTCCGGGCACGCGAACGGCGCTCGCGTCGAAGAATCGTGGTCGTTCTCGTTCAGCTCTCAAGGATAAACTCCAGAACTTCCTGGATCACTTTGCCTGACTTGCGCGGAACTACGGATTGTTTTTTCTCGACGACCAATCGGTCTAAATCCGTGTTTGCTGAAATGCGTTGCAGCCTTCCTTCCTTCACCAATCCTTCATCAACCGCCGCCCACTTGCCCGCATAAATACTCGCCGCGGGAACGCCAAGCGCCGCTGCCTCCCGATTGATCGTCCCCCCGGCGCTGATAACCAGATCGCTCGCCGCGATCAAATCCGCTCCCGGCAACGGCGACGCCGGAACGATCAAACGTTCGCGTCCGGAATAGGCCGCCCGCTGAGACTCGTTTCGCGGCAACAACACGACGCGCACGTTCTCGTTCGCCAACAGTCGCTCTAAGGCATCGTCAAATAACGTGTTCTGAAAACGATGATACAAAGCCTCGGTCGCCGGCGGTCGCACCAGGACCAGCACATTATCCGGGTTGACGCCGAGTTCACACAACCGCGCGCCAAACGCCGGATCCGGCTGAAAGTCCGCGAGGTAAACGTCTTCCTTCGTGCCTTGATACCGCCGCACCTTCCCGACTGGCGCACCAAAACGACGCAAATCGCTCGCGGGAAAACTCGCCGGCACGACGATGCGCGAAGCGAAACGAAACGCGAGATGGTTCGCCGGTTGGTGTTCGTAGTCCATCATCGTGATCGTTTTGATTCGCAAACTGCGAGCAGCGAGGATCTGCGAATAGGAGTTGTGACTGACGGCGAGATCGAAGCGACGCCCGCGCGCGCGACGTTCGCGCGCCCATTTCGCGAGTTCCCACGCGCGGCCGACGAGGTTGCCGGCTTTGCCTGACACTTCGCCGCCGCCGTGTTTGCCGATCACGTCGGCGTTAAAACCGGCGGCGCGTGCGAGTGGAACAGTTTCCGCAAAATCGCGCGCAGTTATCTCAACGTGATGACCAGCGCCGGTGAGTCTATCGACGAGCGCTCTGAAGAAAGGAACGTGCGGAGAGTTTGCAAGATCGATCCAGAGACGCATCGCAAATCACTGCTGGATCTCGACCAGTCGACCACGATCGCGCAGCGACGTTTCGGCTGCTTCGATCATGTTCACCATTCGGAGACCGGCGATGCCGTTGGTCTCCGGCGTGCGGCCGTTCTCGATGCAGTCGATGAAGTGCAGCGCCTCGGTTTGCAACGCTTCGGTGTTGTCGAGCCGCGGCGCCCACATGTCGCCCGATCGATAACTGACGAGCATCCGGTAAACGTCTTCCGGACCAGGCGCGACGCTAATGCCTTTGTCGTAGACCTTCAGCTTCTCGCTCGGTTCGAGATCGTCGTAGAGAATCATCTTCTCACTGCCGCCGATCAGCGTGTGACGCACTTTCACCGGCGTCAGCCAGTTGACGTGAACGTGCGCGATCTGCGGACTGTCGAAGAAAAGCGTGATGTAAGCGACGTTCTCCGGTTGGCCGGGAATGTGACTGATGCCGGTCGCCGCAACAGCCACGGGCTTTTCAGGTAACACGTAATCCATGATCGACAGATCGTGAATCGCGAGATCCCAGATCACGTTTACGTCGTGCTGGAAGAGACCGAGGTTAACGCGCACCGCGTCGTAGTAGTAGATCTGGCCGAGCTGGCCGGACGTGATCAGCTCGCGGATCTTCCGCACGGCGTCGGTGTAAACAAACGTGTGGTCCACGAGCAGGACCAGCTTGCGTGCGGCGGCTTCGTCAACCAATCGACGTGCCTGTTCTGAGGTTGAGGCAAGCGGCTTTTCGACGAGCACGTGTTTGCCGGCCTGGAGTGCTGTCAGCGCGAGTTCAAAATGTGATGAAACTGGCGTGGCGATAACGACGGCGTCGATCTCCGGATCGTTAATCAACTCGGTCGCGCGGTTGCACGTTTTCAATCCCGGGTAGAGTTTTTGCAACGGCGTCAGTCGTTCTTCGCGCAGATCGCAGACGCGTGTGACGGCCGAACCGGGTGCGAGCATGAAGTTGCGCACGAGGTTTGGTCCCCAGTAGCCGTAACCGATAACGCCGACTCGGATCATTCCTTGCCCTCGGATCGTTGGCGCGTGTCGCCGATCACGCGCGCGGGCGCGCCCGCGACGATCGCAAAACTCGGCACGTCGTGTGTAACCACCGCGCCCGCGCCGACGAGCGCGCCTTCGCCGATCGTGACGCCTGCGAGGATCGTCGCGTTGCTGCCGATGCTGGCGCGCTTCTTCACTTTCGTTTTCACAACTTTCCAATCGCTTTCAGTTTGCAGTGAACCGTCGGCGTTCACGGCGCGCGGATAGACGTCGTTCGTAAACATCACGCCGTGTCCGATAAAACACTCATCCTCGATCATGACGCCTTCGCAGATGAACGTGTGCGACGAGATCTTGCAACGCTCGCCGACGGACGCGTTCTTTTGTATCTCGACAAACGCGCCGATCTTGGTGTCCGCGCCGATCGAACAGCCGTAAAGATTCACCAGATCAGGCTGAAAGATCCGCGCGCCGGGACCGAGACGGACGTCTGCTCCTATCGGCATCGGTTAATCTCCAGCCTCGAGCAGGCGAGCGAGTGCGTAGAGCATCCAGGCCTGGGCCCAGCGCATGTAGGGTTTGCGAATCGTGTAGAACCGGCGGCGTTGATAATAGAAGAAGCCTCGCTCGTCACGCAGATTCTGAATCGTCCAGCGAGCGACATTCTGAGCCAGCTTCAGCGCAGTGTCGTCGAGTTTGCGACACTCGACGAGCGTCACAATCGCGCTCGCTGCGGCGTGCGCATCCGCGGGATAAGGGTCGTCATGGTAGTATTTCGGCCAACCCTCCGCAAGAAAGAAATTGGTCTTCCAGTAGTTGTAACCGCGCTCCAACGCAGGTTGAAACTCAGCCGCGTCAGGACAAGCGTCGATGATTCGTTTCAGCGAAAACAGATTGTACGCCGTGTGGAAGTTGTCGATCCACGACTGTGTTGGTTCGGTTCCGTAAGGCCACGAACCGTCGTCGCGCTGGTGATTGACGGCGTAACGCGCGGCGCGCACCGCGACGTCGCACAGATCTGATTCGCCCGTCAGTTTTCCTACGCACGCGAGCACTTCGGCCGCGAGCAAACTCGCATTGAAAATCCGTGTACTCGTGTTCGGTGCGTAGCTAAAACAAATATCTCCTGTGCGCGGCAAGTCACGGAGGATGAAGTCACAAACGCTGCGAGCAACCTGCAAAGATCCTTGTTCAATGAATGCGCGGGCGGCAAAAGCTGTAGGCACGATCGTGGGCGTGCCTCGCGGCGCGAAGAAGTTGCGACTCTGCCAGTCGAAGTTGTAACCCCAGCACGCGCCGCTGTAGCCATCGATTTTCAACTCCAATAAGTCCGCGAGCAACTCTGGCTGCTTCGTCGCGAGGGCGAAGAGAGCGATGCCTTTCGCGTTGCGCTGCGCGGGCACAGCCGCGACGCCACGCAGATCGAGCGGCGATCGCTTAACTAATTGTGTCCAGATCAAACGCGCGTTGCGCGAACCGGCGAACGGCGTCGAATGAAAGACGCGGCTGTTCAGCGCGTCGAACGGATCGTGTCCGGCGAAGTCGCGATCGCGACACCAGGCGAGGAGCTGTTTATAGGCGACTTCAATATCGACACCTTTTTCGTGTCTTTTGTGCCTTTTTGTGGCTATCACCTGCTGTTAACCAGCGTCTCGATCCGTCGCGGTGTCTCGACGAAGCTCTCGTGCCAGAGTTCAAACATCAGCAACGTCCACAGCAGCTTGCGATGATTCGCCACGCCACGCTCGTGTTCGTCCTGAAGTCGCGCCACGTACTCCGGATTGAACACGCCCGCTCTGCGCACGCGTTCCGGCGACAGCAAATCTCTCGCCAGCGGCCGCAGTTTCACTTTCAACCACTCCGCCACCGGCACGCCGAAGCCTTTCTTCCCGCGCCGCGTCACAAACGGCGGCACGAGATCGCGCACCGCTTTTTTCAAAATGTATTTCGTTTTCAGGCCACGCAACTTGTAATTGCGCGGCAGCGACGCCGCGAACTCAGCGACACGCGGATCGAGAAACGGCGCGCGCACTTCGAGCGACACCGCCATGCTCGCGCGATCGACTTTCGTCAGGATGTCTTCGGCGAGATACAGGCACGTGTCGATGTTTTGCATCCGCGTAACCAACTCGTCGCTGTCACACTCTTCCGCGATCTGTCGCGCCTGCGCGTAGATCTCACCGTCCGTCGCGTTCAGCACGTCCGCGGTGAGCAACTGCTGCTGCTCGTCAGGCGTGAACGAACCAAACCAAACGTGATGTCGCGCAACCGAGTCGTACTTCGCGCCGTTCACGAAACGCAGCGCTTTGTAGTCAAACGAGAGATTCTTCGTCTTCACCGGCAACAGACGAACAAGCGGTTCGACGATGCCCCGGCGCAACGGCCGCGGCAGGTGTTTGTAAACTTCAGCCCAGCGATGGCCGGCGTACATTTGATAACCCGCAAACAGTTCATCGCCGCCGTCACCGCCGAGCGCCACCGTCACATGTTTGCGCGTGAAGCGCGACAACAGGTACGTCGGTACGAGAGAAGGATCGCTGAACGGCTCGTCCATCCACGCGCCGATCTCGCTGACGAGATTCGCCGCGAGGTTCGCGCTCAAACGTTCTTCGTGATGGTCCGTGCCGAGAAACTTCGCCACGCCGCGCGCGTAAGCCGACTCGTCAAACGAAGCCTCCGCAAACGAGATCGAAAACGTCTTCACGGCTTCAGACGAAGCCTGCACCGCGAGCGCCGCGATCGTCGACGAATCGACACCGCCGGAAAGCAGCACGCCAAGCGGCACGTCAGACACGAGACGCATCCGCACCGCGTCAGCCATCAGTTCGCGAAGTTGCTCGGCGGCCTCGTTTTCACTCGGAACGCGATCCGCTGTTTTGTAACTCAGTCGCCAGTAGCATTCGACGTTTACGCGACCGTCTTCGAGCGTCAGTTTGTGCGCGGCGGGAAGTTTGTTGATGCCGTTGTAGATCGAAAGCGGCGCCGGAACGTAGTCAAACGAGAGGTAATACCGGAGTGCCTGGAGATCGAGCGATGGCTTCACGCCCGGATGGGCGAGCAGCACTTTCGGCTCGGACGCAAACAGCAGCGTGTTGTTGACGACGGCCCAGTAAAGCGGCTTCTCGCCGAAACGATCGCGCGCGATCAAGAGCCGTCGGCGTTTGCTGTCCCACAACGCAAACGCAAACATGCCGTTGAGCTCGCGCGTCATCGCGTCGCCGTATTCTTCGTAAAGATGCGGCAGCACCTCCGTGTCCGACGCACTGCGAAACTCATGTCCGCGCTTTTCGAGTTCCTTGCGAAGCTCGCGATAGTTATAGATCTCGCCGTTGAGAATTACGGAGACAGACTTGTCTTCGTTGAACGCGGGCTGTTCGCCGGTGATGAGATCGATGATGGCGAGGCGTCTCATGCCGAGCGCGACGCCGTTCGACACAAACAAGCCTTCGGAGTCAGGCCCGCGATGGACCATTCGCTCACACATCGAGTGCAGCAGATCACGCGCGCCCGCGGGTGGCGGCGTGTGTGAGTCAAGATTGGCCCAACCGGTAATTCCGCACATCTTTTTAAGACTTCTCGTTCTTGAAACCGAGCCGTTCACGCACGGCGTAGATGGCTTTCGCCTGCGACTCGTGATACGTGCGCACCAGCATTTCGGCCAGTAGTCCCATCAGCAAAAACTGCACGCCGACGGCAAACATCACGATCGCAAGGATCGGCAACGGCGTTTGCACAAAGTCCGCCTTGTGAAAGAGTTTGAGAAACACGGCGTACAGACCCGCGAACAACGAGATCGCAAACGCAGCCATGCCGAACGAACCAAACACGTAGATGGGCTTTGTTTGATACGAAGCCATGAACTTGATCGTCATCAAGTCGAAAACGACTTTGAGTGTTCGCGAAAGTCCGTACTTGGATTTACCCATCGTCCGCGCGTGATGTTCGACTGGAATTTCCGTGACGCGCGCGCCCGCCCATGAAGCGTAGATGGGAATGAAACGGTGCATCTCGCCGTACAAACGCACGTCCTGCAACGATTCGCGCCGGTAAGCCTTCAGCGAGCAACCGTAGTCGTGCAGCGGCACGCCGCCGATCCACGAGATCAATCGATTCGCGATCATCGACGGGATCTTGCGCGTGACCATCTTGTCTTTGCGGTTCTTGCGCCAGCCGGAGACGACGTCGTAACCCTCGTCCAGTTTTTTCAACAGACGAGTGATGTCCGCCGGGTCGTTTTGCAGGTCCGCGTCCATCGGGATCAGGACTTCACCAGTGGCGGCGTCGATACCCGCGGCCATCGCAGCTGTTTGTCCGTAGTTTCTTCGCAGCGCCACGACGCGTACGCGCGGATCGAGTTCAGCGATCTCGCGCAGTATTTTGAGACTTCCGTCGGTCGATCCGTCGTCCACGTAGACGATCTCCGCCGAGCGATTGAGCGACTTGAGCGCGTCGTCGAGCTTTGCGTGCAACGGCAGGAGATTCGGTTCTTCGTTGTAAACAGGAAGAAAAATCGAGATTTCGGGGGTTTCGCCGGCAGAGGTCGCCGGTTCAGGTTGTTTCAGGGTTCGGGGGTCGTCGAGAATCTTCATCTTTGGCGTCTTAGAATAAATTACCTCGGAACCACCCGACAAACTTGTGAATGCCCTCTTCGATTTGTGTTTGGGGATTGTAGCCGAGCAGCTTGCGCGCTTTGGTGATGTCGGCGAACGTCTGCGGCACGTCGCCTGGTTGCGGTGGTTGGCGCTCGATCACGGCGTGCGCGTCGAGCTCTTTTTCGAGGAGCGAGATGAGTTCGCGAAGTTCAACGGTGCGTGATTCTCCGAGATTGATGACTTCGTAATCGCTCTGGTCGTAACTCATCGCGGACACGACGCCGTCGATGATGTCGTCAACGTAGGTGTAATCGCGGCGCGTCGTGCCGTCGCCGAAGACCGGAATCGGTTTGTTGTCGCTGATCAACCGCGCGAACTTATGAATCGCGAGATCCGGGCGTTGTCGCGGTCCGTAAACCGTGAAGAACCGAAGACAGACACAGCGAATGTCGTAAAGATGCGAGTAGGTGTGACAGAGCAACTCGCCCGCGCCTTTCGTCGCCGCGTAAGGCGAGATCGGTTGCCGAATCGGATCGTCTTCGCTGAACGGAATCTTCGCGTTGATGCCGTAAACGGAAGACGAAGACCCAAACACAAACTGCTTGATGCCGCGTTCGCGTGCGATTTCGAGCAGGTTCAACGTGCCGTTGACGTTCGTTTCGTTGTAAAGCTGCGGTTGGCTGAGTGACGGACGAACGCCGGCGCGCGCGGCTAGGTGAACGACACAATCAAATTCGCGCGTCGCGAGAGCTTTTTCGAGTGCTGTGCGATCGCGAATATCGACTTCGGCGAGCTGGTAACGCGGATCTTGAAGCTGTCGCGCGATATTGGCGCGTTTGATCTCGGGATCGTAGAAGTCGTTGAAATCGTCGACGACGGTGATCTGTTCGACATCGCTTGCAAGCAGTCGATCGACGAGATTCGATCCGATGAAGCCCGCGCCGCCGGTTATCAAAATGCGCTTCATCGGTATTTCACTTCGTACCATAAACCCACAAATGCCATCCCCATCTCGACGCTAAACGCGATTCGAGCCAGCGCGGCAGGATTGGACCAAAAATCGGCAGCCATCGCTTGTTGAAGAAATAAATCCGCACTTCAACTTTCGAAAAATCCTTGAACAACGCCCGTGCCTCGTCTCTGGAATAAACTCGCGCCAGCGGATTGCCCGCGCCGTCAGTGTTCCGGTTCAGAAACTCCTGCGTCCCGCCATACGATTGCGAACGCAGTTGCCGCGCGTGTTCGCGCAGCGAGTCTTCAGGTTCGCCGGTAAAAATGCGGACGAATTTGAGTCCAGCGTCCCAGCGCAGCAAGTGGACGCCCATGCGTCGCAGGATCGAGATGTTGATCTTATAGTTATACGAATTCCGATGATAAAGCATTACAAGCGCGCGTCCACCCGGCTTCAACACGCGATGCACCTCGCGAACGGCGCTGGCTGCATCCGGCGTGTGGTGCAGCACGCCGTGCGAATAAACGATGTCGAATGAGTTGTCGGGGAAGTCGAGATGTTCTGCATCGGCGACGCGAAACTCGCCGGGAAGATTGAACAACTCGAACCGCCGTCGTGTGAGATTGACCGCGGCGTCCGTTAAATCGACGCCGGTGTAATGAGCGCCAGCCTTCGCGAATTGAGCGCCGTCAGTGCCGAGTCCACAGCCGATCTCGAGCACGCGCAAGTCCCGCGCTTCCGAAAAACCCGCCGCTGCCGGAATGTGCCACTCCTTCTCGTAGCGATGTTTTTCGATCAACTCGTAAAACACGCGCGTACCCGGCTCGGCATCGGCAAACTTCGTCCCGCAGGGATTCCTCTGCCAAAAGTCACGAACACGGTCTTTGAGTTGAACGTTTGATTCGGACATTTTTTCTGGGCGAACGAAGGATAACAGTCGTACGACGGCTGGGACAAAAGAGAGCCGTGGGTTTTGCGGCGCGATCCGCAACGGTTATTATCTTCACCGATGTTGTACGACTCGTACAAGCGGGCCATTCGGGATTTGCGCGTCTCCCTGACCGATCGGTGTAATTTTCGTTGTTTTTACTGCCTGCCGCACGGCGAACCGCCAATCGCGCCGAAAGAAAAGATGCTCTCGTACGAAGAGATCGAGTACATCTGCGAGATCTTTGTATCCCTCGGCATCGAAAAACTCCGCTTGACCGGCGGCGAACCGATGATGCGCCGCGACATCGAAACCATCATTCGCAAGTTGTCGGAGTTAAAACCACACGGTCTACAGGACCTCGCGCTCACGACCAACGGCTACTTTCTTCCCGAACGCGCCCAGGCACTGAAAGACGCCGGACTCGATCGCGTCACGATCAGTCTCGATAGTTTGAAACGAAATGTTTTCAAACAGATGACGGGCGTTGACGTGTTGGACAGAGTTCTTGCCGGCATCGCGGCGGCGAAAGATGCAGCACTCACACCGATAAAGATCAACGCCGTCATCGTGCGTGGTCACAACGAAGACGAGGTCGCCGACTTCGCGGCGTTTGCGCGCGAACACGACGTCAAGATGCGTTTCATCGAGTTTATGCCGCTGGATTCAGGGCACGAATGGGTCCGCGAAGACGTCGTCTCCGGAAAAGAGATTCGCGACCGGATCAGCGAACGTTTTCCGCTCGTGAAACTCGACGTCGCACGCGGCTCGGAAACGTCCGCGCGTTATCGTTTTGCTGACGGCGCGCCGGGAGAGATCGGAATCATCGCGCCGGTGACGGAGCCGTTCTGCGGCGCGTGTTCGCGCATCCGTTTGACTGCAGATGGCCAGATTCGAACCTGTTTGTTTTCGACTGTCGAACATTCGCTGCGTGACGTTGTTCGCAACGGCGCCACACGCGAAGAGATCGTCAACTACATAGAATCCGTGGTCTACAAAAAAGAGCCGCGACACTTTATCAACGATCCCGATTTCGTCACGCCGTCACGCACCATGAGCTTCATCGGTGGATAACGGATGCCACGGATCTCTCTTCGATCTGTTTGACGGCATTCAGACTCGACACCAGCGCGCCCTGAATCCACGAAAACAACGGCGACAGATGTTCACCGGCGAAATAAATGCGTCCTTCATTCGCCGGCGCCGTCAGTAAATTCTCAAGACCAACAAACCCCCACGCCGCGCGCGACCATTCGTCTTCGTTCCAACATTTCGTAAACCCGCGTTCGAAGTTTGCGCGCAGGCCGTTGAAGATCGGATCGACGAGGTCCAACGTCGTCGCGATGCGTTTCTTCTCTTTCATTGAAGCGATTCGATCGGCTTCGGTTGGACGCGAGTAAGACATCAGGATTCCGCGTACGCTCGGCTGATCCCACGTGGGTTGCCAGATCTCGATCGCGCCTTTCGTGAACGCGAAACCGTTTAGTCCTTTCTTTTCCCAGAAGCGCGTTTTTGTTTGCAGATAAACACGCGAGACGTTGTCGTACTGAGTCTGCTTGATCAGGTCTCGCTTTCGAGCAGACAGCGCCGGCAGGTCCAGGCGACGCAGGACCGAGAACGGAATCGTGCAGAGAATCACGTCTGCGGCCATTCGCAGCGCGGATCCTTCTTTCAAAAACTTCACCGATGCTTGTTTCTGGTCTTGTTCGATTTTGACGACCGCCGCGCCGTAGAGAATTTTGTTTCCGAGTCGTGCGGCGAGGGCTTTCGGCAGCAGATCCATGCCGCCTTTGATCGTGTGCCAGAGCGGTGGTGTGCCGCCAAGCTCTTCGCCGTAGTGATTTCCCATTGCTTCGGTGTAACCGTCGATTGGCTGTTCCTGACGGCCGTCGAGGTCGAAACGCACGATCTTGTGAACCGAGGGATAGAACGGTTCGAGTGGAAGCTCAAACTCTTTGACGTACTTGAGAGTTAATGCGTGAGTGCCGCGAATGCGGGCGGCGCCTGCTTCGGCGTGTAGTCCGTCGTCGAACGGTTCGCGCAATGTGTGGACGCGTCCGCCCGGACGGTTTCGCGATTCGAGGATCGTTACGTCGTGGCCGAGTTTGGAGAGTTCGTGACCAGCAACAAGCCCGGCCATTCCGGCGCCCAAAATGAGCACCTTTTTGGCCGGGCCTCGGGTTGAACGAACGAGCGCCGGTGGATGTAAACCAGCGCCGGCGATTGCAAGAGCGCTACGCCTCAGAAACTGACGGCGAGTTAAAACCACGGATTTTTTACGATCGCGGACGCGCGGGTCTTGCCGGTGGCGTCGTCGGCTCTTCAGGCGGCGGCGCGGGCATTTCGGCACTCGGTAGCCGCGGCAGCAGATCGTCGCGCGTCGCCAACTGATAGACGGCCCACGCCACGATCATCGCATCCTTCTTCACATCCTCTTCGAGAATGCGCTCGTAAGTGTCGAGGTTCGTGTGCCACGTATGACTGTTGTACTCGATCGGATCCTGGCCCAATCCGATTCCGGGTAACCCAGCCTTGTTGAACGAAGTGTTATCCGAACCACCAAGCCGCCGGCTGCGCGACGTGACCACGCCGACCACGCCATCGTCTTTGAACGGCGCGAGAATGTCGCGGAGGATATTCGCCGCTTCGGGCGGACCGAACACCGACGCGCCACGCACGCGCCCCGTTCCGGAGTCGATGTTGAAATACCCGCCAAACTTCTCGTATCCCGGTTTCTTACTTTCAAACGACCCGAAGTGTTCTTTCACGTAAGCCTGCGAACCGAGCAGTCCCTGTTCTTCACCGCTCCACAACGCGACGCGGATCGTGCGTCGTGGCTTCACGTTAAGAGCTTTCAGAATGCGTGCAGCCTCCATCATGATCGCGCAGCCGATGGCGTTGTCAGTCGCGCCGGTGGCGGCGTGCCACGAATCGAGGTGCCCGCCGAGCATGATCACTTCGTCAGCTTTGTCCGTACCGCGAATCTCGCCGATCGTGTTGTAAGACGTCGCGCCTTCGGGAAACGTGCGGTTCACGATGTTGAACTCCAGCATGACGTCAGTTCCATCGTTGAGAATGCGCGTGATCCGCCCGAAGTCTTCGTTGCTCATGACGACTGTCGGAACGACTTTGCTGACGTCGAACGTGCGATTGTTAAAGGCGCGAATCTGTCGAAACTCGCGTCCGGCGTCGTTCACGCGCACGGCCACGCCGTTGTCCTTGAGAAAAGCGTCAAGCTGATCGCCGATCTGCGTGGCTGAAAGCGGACGCGGCGCATTCGGCCCAGGCGTTGGCGTCGGCGACGGTCCGGGAAACTGGAAAGGACGCGCGTTTGGACCATAACGTTGCGCGGCCTGTTCGTCGGTTTGCCGCTTTGCCGGCGGATTCAAGTTGACGGGAATCACCGCTGCTTTTCCGACCAGCACGATCTTTCCGCGCACGTTTGCTTTCTGCGACGCAAAGAATGCCGTCAACTGATCCTGCGTCGGTCGCTCGGGCAGGAGTAGTTGATGGGCGCGCGCCGTCACGGGGCCTCTGGTGCCCGGCGTCCACGCAAGCGCTTCGACTACGAGCGCATCTTTCACGGGCGAGATCAGGTGCGCGGTGAGTCGTTCGTTGGCCCAACCCGGATGTTTGAAGTCCCACGGTTCGAGGTGCGCGTTGTCCAATCCCCATGCCGTCATCTGTTTCACCGCCCACTCGGCTGACGCCTTATGGTTGGGCGAACCCGTCAGGCGCGGGCCGTAAACGTCGGTCAGCATGTGCATGGTCTTCATGATTTGCGACCGCTCCATCGCTTCCTTGCGGATGCGGGACAGCATGTCTCCGCTTCCGTTTTGCGCGGCAACGGGTAGCGACAACAGCGAAAGAACGAGCAACAGGGCGACAAACCGTTTGTGCATTTAGTTTCTCCGGAAAAGGCCGATTAGGTTGGGTACTAGCGGCGAGATTATACTTTGGTCAAAAGAGATTGAATAGTTTATCCGTACCATCCGTGTTGGGAGAATAAGATGAGCGCAGTAGTGAAATCGTCATCGCGAGCAAACTCGCGTCGGATTTATGTTGACGGCAAATTGCCGGGCGTGCGAGTGCCGTTTCGGGAAATCTCGCAAACGCATTCGCGTAACTTTGACGGCAGTTTGGTCAACAATCCAGCCGTGCGTGTTTACGACACGAGCGGGCCGTGGGGCGACACCGATGTCCAGTGCGACGTGACGAACGGCTTGCCGGCGTTGCGTGAAGATTGGATTCGCGCGCGCGGCGACGTGGAAGAGTACGAAGGACGCGAAGCAAAACCGATCGACGACGGCTATCTGACGTTTGAAGCCGCGAACCGTGCGCGAGTCAAAGACGTCGGCAAGTTGGAAGACTTTCCGGCATTGCGACGGCGAGTTTTGCGTGCGAAGCCCGGTTCGTGTGTGACGCAACTGCATTACGCGCGGCGTGGAATCATCACTCCGGAAATGGAGTTCATCGCGATTCGCGAAAATCTGGGTCGCGAGGCTGCGTGGGAAATAGGCGCGGACGCGCCGCGCGATTCGTTGTTGCACCAGCACCGCGGACAGTCGTTCGGCGCTTCGATTCCGTCTTACGTGACGCCTGAGTTCGTCCGCGACGAAGTAGCGCGCGGACGCGCGATCATTCCCGCGAACATCAACCATCCCGAATCGGAGCCGATGATCATCGGCCGCAACTTCCTCGTCAAAATCAACGCGAACATCGGAAACTCCGCCGTCGCCTCATCCATCGAGGAAGAAGTCGACAAGATGCGCTGGTCGATTCGTTGCGGTTCTGACACGGTGATGGATCTCTCGACCGGCAAGAACATTCACGCCACGCGCGAGTGGATCATTCGCAACTCGCCCGTGCCGATCGGAACGGTGCCGATTTACCAGGCGCTCGAGAAGGTCGGCGGCAAAGCTGAAGAGCTGACGTGGGAGATCTTTCGCGACACGTTGATCGAGCAGGCTGAACAAGGCGTCGACTATTTCACGATCCACGCCGGCGTGCGTCTGCCTTACATTCCGTTGACGGCAAAACGCACGACGGGGATCGTCAGTCGCGGTGGTTCGATCCTCGCGAAGTGGTGCCTCGCGCATCACGAAGAGAGTTTTCTTTACACGCGCTTTCGTGAGATCTGCGAGATCATGGCCGCTTACGACGTTTCGTTCTCACTCGGCGACGGCTTGCGTCCGGGATCGATTGCCGACGCGAATGACGAGGCGCAGTTTGCCGAACTCGAAACGCTTGGTGAACTGACGAAGATCGCGTGGGAACAGGATTGCCAGGTCATGATCGAAGGCCCCGGCCACGTGCCGATGCATTTGATCAAAGAGAACATGGACAAGCAGCTCGAGACGTGTCACGAAGCGCCGTTCTACACGCTCGGACCACTCACGACCGACATCGCGCCGGGATACGATCACATCACGTCGGCGATCGGCGCCGCGATGATCGGTTGGTACGGCACGGCGATGCTCTGTTATGTCACACCGAAAGAACATCTCGGACTCCCGAATAAGAAAGACGTGAAAGACGGCGTGATCGCGTACAAACTCGCGGCGCACGCCGCCGATCTCGCGAAAGGTCATCCGGGCGCGCAGTATCGCGACAATGCGTTGTCGAAAGCGCGTTTCGAGTTTCGCTGGGAAGACCAGTTCAATCTCTCACTCGATCCGGAAGTGGCGCGCGAGTATCACGACGAGACGTTGCCACAGGAAGGCGCTAAGCTGGCGCACTTTTGTTCAATGTGCGGACCTCACTTCTGCTCGATGAAGATCACTCAGGACGTTCGCGAATACGCTGCCCAGAAAGAAATCGACGCCGAAGCCGCTCTCGATGTCGGAATGCGAGAAAAAGCACGGGAGTTTCTGGATGGCGGAAGCGAGATCTATCGACAATAAGTACATGCTTTTACAGTCTGAAATGCTTGTGGCCGTGCGTTATAACGAGGACGCGCAGCAGCTCGACGTGATCTTTCGCACGGGCGAAAAGTATAGATACAGCCGTGTGCCGCCACTCGAGTTCACCGGATTGATGAGCGCAAAGTCTCATGGAAAATACATGCGCAAACGCATCCTCGGACGCTACGACTTCGAACGCCTCGACTGATCCACGGATTAAAATTAACTCATGCGCCCACTAATCTTCGTTCTACTGACAGCGCTGATCTTCGTGCCTCTGACTTACGCTCAGCGTCGCTTTGCCGAAGGCGCCGTGCCGCCGCCTAAGTTTGCCGATCCGGAACGCAAACAGAAACTCGCCGCCGCTTTCCCGGAGATCGAAAAACTCTTCATCGCGTCCGTCGAACGACAACAGATGCCCGGCGCGGTGATGGGCATCATCGTCGACGGCGAACTCGTTTGGGTGAAGGCTCACGGCGTTCGCGAAATCGAACAGAAGTCGCCGGTCACGCCGGACACAGTGTTTCGCATCGCGTCGATGACGAAGAGTTTTACCGCGATGGCGATTCTCAAGTTGCGTGACGAAGGCAAGTTGTCACTCGACGATCCCGCCGCGCGTTATGTTCCGGCGCTCGCGGACCTCGCTTATCCGACGAAAGACTCGCCTGCGATCACGATTCGTCACTTGCTAACGCACTCCGAAGGATTTCCGGAAGACAATCCGTGGGGCGATCGGCAGTTGGCCCAAACGGACGAGACGATGCGTGCGTGGATGCGCGGGGGCATTCCGTTTTCGACGGCGCCCGGTACGTCTTTCGAGTATTCAAACTACGGTTTCGCGATTCTCGGCCAGGTGATCGCGCGTGCTTCCGGTAAACCGTACGACGTTTACGTTCGCGACAACATTCTGCGGCCGCTCGGCATGAACGCGTCGACGTTCGAATCCAGCGCCGTGCCGCGCGATCAGATCGCGCTCGGTTATCGACGCGAAAACGACGCGTGGGTTGCTGAGCCGATACTCGCGCATGGAGCGTTTGGCGGAATGGGCGGACTTTGGACCAGCGCGCGCGATCTCGCTCGTTACGTTGCGTTTCTGATGTCGGCGTTTCCGCCGCGTGACGAACCTGAGCGTGGTCCGATCAAGCGCAGCAGCGCGCGCGAGATGCAGGACGTTGGGCGTTTTCAGCAGGCGGCTGCGTTTCGTGGTTCCGTGGACGGGCCGCTCACTTTGGGCGGAGGTGGTTACGGTTACGGGCTCGGCGTTTCGCAGGATTGCCGGTTCAATCACATTGTCGGGCACAGCGGCGGGTTGCCGGGTTATGGATCGTTGATGCGTTGGTTGCCGGAATATGGCGTGGGAATGATCGCGATGGGTAATCGCACGTATTCCGGGTTCGGCGGTGTTTTCAACGAAGCGGTGAACGCGTTGCAGAAGACCGGCGCGTTGCAGCCGCGTGTTGTGCAGCCGTCGCAGTCGTTGTTGACGGCGCAGGCTGACGTTTCGCAGTTGATCATCAAGTGGGATGATGCGCTCGCGAATCGCATCGCGGCTGACAACCTGTTTCTCGACGTGCCGGCGGAGACGCGCAAGACGCGCTGGCAGTCGCTCGCGAAGGATCACGGCGTTTGCCGTCCGGCGAACTCGATTGAGCCTGAGAATGCGTTGCGTGGAACGTGGAAGATGATGTGTGAACGGGGCTGGCTCGAAGTTGGGATCACTTTAGCGCCGACGATGCCGCCGAAAGTTCAACAGGTCAGTATCGCGCCGGTGTTGCCGCCGGATGCGGAGATGACGAAGACGATCGAGACGGTTGGCAAGCTGCTCAGTTCGTGGGACGCGAAGACTGCGGAAGCGATCGCCGCGCCGTCGTTGGATCTCGAACGAATGCGACGGCAGTTTGGAGCAGCGTCTGCGTGGGGCGCTTGCAAGGCTGGCGAGACGTTGAGTGGAAACGGAATGCGCAGCAGTACGGTGCGGCTGGTTTGCGACAAAGCACCGCTCGCCGCACGCGTCAGCGTCGATGCGATTACACACAAATTGACGGGCGTTGATCTGATTCCGCTTCGCGAACAACGATGCGTGCCGTAAACACGGATTACGCGAATCCGGCTTTGCGCTGCATCTCGCGAAGTGCGTCGGGAATGAAAGAAGTGATCTGGTGCGTCTCTTCGCGGCCGTCGGCATAGGTTTGATAGAGACTGAAATCGGGTAGCGAGAGACAACTCAGCGGCGACTGCCGTTCACAACCCGTATCTAGCCCAACCGCACTGTGCGAGATGTAAATCCCGTGACGCCCAAGCCGTCCACGTAGCGGCAACAACGGCGTCGGCGTGTGTCCAAACACGCACGGCTTCCCGCGATAGTTTTTGTAAAACTCCATGTCGCGCATCCATAACAGCGACATATGCGAACTCTCGCTCGGATGCTTCCCGTCATCCAGCCCAGCGTGAACGTAAATCGCGTGCTCGTCTTCGTGGTAGAACGGCAGCCCGCTCATGAACTCCAGGTGCTCGGCCGGAACTTTACTCTCCAGTAAGACTCGCAAGTCTTCCTCATCCTGCTCGGGATCGGCCCACGGCGCCTGCCCGGTGTACTGTTCAAACGTTCGCTGACCGCCGACGACGGGCGTCAACCAGATCGTCGGCTCTCCGACGAGAAAATCCATCATCATCTGCTCGTGATTTCCGCGCAGACAAATCACTCGCTCAGGATTCTCGCGACAGAGTTTCATGACGTGATCGACGCAGCCCGGCGCATCGGCGCCACGGTCGATCAAATCGCCGAGCAGCACGAGCGTGTCGGTTTGCGGATCTCGCGGCAGCATGTCGAGCAGGTTGAGGAGCTGCGCGCAACGTCCGTGTACGTCGCCAACTACAAATGTTTTCATTCAGTCTGGTCCCGCTGGGTTTGCCGTTGGGTTTTGATGCCCTTCATAAGTTCGAGGAAACGGGGATCTTCGTGCATGTCGGCCCAATTCGGATCAGCTTCGAACCAACGATAATTCTCATTGCCGAGACGAATCGCAGTCTCGAGCCATCTGAGCGCTTCTACCTGACGGCCCTGTAAGAGGTAGGCGGAGGCGAGCCAATAAGATATATCGTAATCGGCTTCCGCGACCAGCCTGACTTTCTGCGTGAGCTGTTCGTTGGCTTTTGTGTGCTGACCCTGGGCACTTAAACAGATCGCGAGGATTGGACGAATGCCGTCCATTTGCGGATGGCGTAGCAGGACCTCTTGAAGAATTTGCACCGACTCCGCGAAGGCGCCGCGATACGAAAGCACGCGCGCGCGAATCACCTTGATCATCGGATGTTCCGGCTCGATCGCCGCGCCTTCATCCAACTCTCGCAACGACTGATCGTAATCGCCCTGGTACATGAAGATGCGCGCGCGGTTGTAACTCGCCGGAACGCGCTCGCCGGGATTGAGTTTGACCATGCGATCGTAGCTGCGCAGCGCTCGTTCGTAATCGCCGTCAAGACGCGCGACGACAGCGCGTACAAAATGCACACCCGGATCGTTCGGAAACTCGTCGCGCAGCAGTTCAACCTCGGTTCGCGCCTTCTGCTTCTGTCCGCCCGTCATGTAGATAAAGATCATCTGCATTCGGGCTTCGAGCAGTTTGGGATCGAGCGCGAGGGCTTTCTTGAACGCGTTCTTCGCCTTGTCGTGGTCGCCTGACTGGCCCAGGCCTTTCAGCACGCGATTGACGTAAGAACTTCCGAGCGCCGAATAAGCGAGTGCGAAATTCGGATCGATCTCGATCGCGCGGCGGAAGTGTTCGATCGACGCGTCGAGTTGTTCGCGTTCGACGGTGTGATAGATGAAGTTCGCGAGACAATCGCGCCCGCGCAGGTATTCTTCGGAAGCAGCGGCATTCTCCGTGTTGGCTTTCGCGAGCGCGACTTTTTCGTCGGGGCTCAGTTCGAGACGCAAACCTTCCACGATGCGTTGGACGATCGTGTCCTGGACGCCGATGATGTCGCTGGCGTCCGCGTCGATACGCTCACTCCAGAGAATCTCGCTCGTGCGTACGTCGAGCAATTGAGCGGTGACTCGGAGTTTGTCGCTGGCGCGGAGAAAAGTCGCCGTGAGGATCGCGTCAACACTCAAATCGCGTCCCGTCTCTTCCGGATCAACTTCGCGGTTCTGGTATTTCACGATCACCGACGAAGGACGCACCACGAGCGAACGAAGACGCGCCAGCTCAGTGATCACAGCGTCAGCCAGCGAGAACTGGTAGAAATCGATCTCGTGATCGTTGCCGACGTTCTTGAACGGCAGAATCGCCACGCTCTTTCGATCGCGATCGCCGAGACTCGTCAACGGGCTCTCATGCGGTTCACGCCCCGCCGGTTTCGACGAACCAGACGACACGCTCTCGCCCGTCAAACTGCCAGTCAACCAGCGCAACGCGCGCGTCACCGGATTTCGCGGCGTCATGTGCGTCGGTGCGACCGGCGTCGCGCCCTCGTCCATTCCGGGTAGAGCATCGGTGCCGATCTCGCGAATCACGGCGCGCAGATCGTCCGCCATGTAAGAGATCTTTTGATAACGATTACGCGGATCTTTGGCGAGTGCTTTGTCGAGAATCGTTTGTAGTTGCGGCGGAACGCGTCCCGGGCGAATTCTCGCCAGCGGCTCCGGTTCGTCGTTCAAAACCGCGTGACGAACTTCGACAGCCGTGTTACCGCGAAACGGCCACGTCCCCGCGAGCATTTCGTACAACAGAACTCCGGTCGAAAAAATGTCGGCCCGCGCGTCGACTCGATCTCCGCGAGCCTGTTCGGGCGCGGCGTAGGTCGCCGTGCCGTAAGGGACGCCGACTTCAGTGATCTCGGTGTGATGAATGCCGGAAGTTCTCGCTGCTTCTTCGTCGAGCAGTTTCGCGAGACCGAAGTCGAGAATTTTGACCTGGCCGGTCGGCGTGACCATCACGTTTCCGGCTTTGATGTCGCGGTGAATGATGCCGCGCAAGTGAGCCGCGGCGAGCGCGTCGCACGTTTGCAAGGCAATCGACAGGGCGCTTTCGAGCGACAACGGGCGCCCGTTGACGAGTTGCCGCACGTTTCGACCCTCGATGAACTGCATCACGATGAAGTGAATGCCGTTGATCTCGTTGAGGTCGAAGATGGTGCAGATGTTCGGATGGTCGAGGGCCGATGCGAGACGGGCTTCGCGCTCAAAGCGCTTGAGATTGGCCTCTTTAGCAGTAAGCTCGGCCGGGAGTACTTTGATTACTACCGTCCGGCCGAGCTTTGAATCGACTGCTTTATAGACCGTTCCCTGACCGCCCTCACCGAGCTTCTCGAGGATTTTGTAATTCCCCAGCGTCGAGCCGATCATTCTTATGACAGCAATTTACCGTAGATGATTGCTGTCGTCACTCCGATATGCCAACTTGCCAGAGCGTGAACGCGTAGTCAAACGCAGTTTCACGGAGAGCGTCGTAACGGCCGGACGATCCGCCGTGACCGGCGCCGAAGTTAACCTTTAACAACAGCGGGTTGTTGTCAGTCTTCATAGCCCGCATTTTCGCCACGAGCTTTGCGCCTTCCCAGTAAGGCACCTGGCTGTCGTTGAGCGAGACTTTCACGAGCGTCGACGGATAAGCTTTCTTTTCGATGTTGTCGTACGGCGAGTACTTTTTCATGTACTCGTACGCCGGTTTCTCGTTTGGATTGCCCCATTCGATGTATTCGCTCGTCGTCAAAGGCAGCGAGGCGTCAAGCATCGTGTTGAGAACGTCAACAAACGGCACCTGCGAGATCACGGCTTTGAACAGATCCGGACGCAGGTTTGAAACGGCGCCCATCAGCAAACCGCCGGCGCTGCCGCCCTGGATCACGAGTCGATCGCTCGAAGTGTACTTCATCTTGACGAGCGTTTCGCCGCAGGCGATGAAGTCAGTGAACGTGTTCATCTTGTTCATCATGCGCCCGGCTTGCCGCCATTCCTCGCCGAGTTCGCCACCACCGCGAATGTGACCGATCGCGAAGATCACGCCGCGATCGAGCAGGCTGAGCCGGTTCGACGAGAAAGTCGGCGGGATCGAATAACCATACGAGCCGTAGCCGTAGAGCAACAACGGCGCCGAACCGTCGAGCTTCACGCCTTTGCGATAGACGAGCGAGATCGGAACTTTCGTGCCGTCGCTCGCAGTCGCAAACACGCGCTCGGCTTTGTAGTTCGCTCGATCAAAGCCGCCGGGCACTTCCTGCTGTTTCAACAACGTGGATTTGCCGGTGTTCATGTCGTAATCGAACGTCGAATTCGGCGTGACGAGCGAGTTGTAAGCGTAACGAACAACCGACGTGTTGAATTCACGATTCCCACTCAAGCCCGCGGAATAGACGGGCTCGGGAAACTCAATGCGGTTGCGTTTGTTGTTCTTGAAGTTGATGACTTCGAGTTGTTGCAGACCGTTTTCCCACTCGGAGAGCACTGCGTGATCGGCAAAGAGATTGATCGCGTCGAGTTTGACTGCCGGACGATGCGTTACGAAGTCTTTCCAGTTTGCTTCTGACGGATCGCTGACGGGCGCCGTGACGATGCGGAAGTTTTTCGCGCCTTTGTTGGTGCGAATGTAGAACATGCCGCCGCGATGATCGGCGTCGTATTCGTGTTCGGGTTGGCGCGCCATCAGGATCTTCAGCGCGGCGTCCGGTTTGTCCGCGGGCAGATAACGAACTTCAGTCGACGTCTTACTCAGGGCGTCGAGCATGATCATCGCTTTATCGAGCGTGCGCGAGACCTGGATGTCAAACAGTTCGTCCTTCTCTTCGTAAACCAGGTCGTACTTGTCAGTTCCGAGAACGTGACGGAAAAACTTGTCGCTTCGTTTCGTGGTCGGATCTTCGGTGACGTAGAACAACGTCTTGTTGTCAGTGGCCCAGGCGATGTTGTTGACGCGTTCGACGCGCTCGGGAAGTAGTTTGCCCGTGCGCAGATCTTTGACCTGGAGCGTGTACTGGCGGTAGCCGGTGTTGTCGGTGCTGTAGGCGAGCAGGTTGCCGTCGTCACTCGGAACAAAGAGCCCGATGTCCATGAACTTCTGGCCCTTGGCGAGCTCGTTCTCGTCGATCACGATCTCTTCCGGCGCGTCGGTGCTGCCTTTCTTACGACAGTAGATCGGATACTGCTTGCCCTTCTCGGTGCGCGAGTAATAGAAGTAGTTGCCCCAGCGATACGGAACGGTGACGTCAGTCTCTTTGATGTGACTGACCATTTCGTTGTAGAGCTTTTCCTGCAACGCGGCGGTCGGTTTCATCACCGAGTCGGTGTAGTTGTCCTCTGCCTGGAGGTGGGCCAGCACCGCGGGGCTGGTTTTTTCGCGCAGCCAGAAATAGTCGTCGACGAGGGTGTCGCCATGAATGTTGGTGGTTTTAGTTTTCTTTTCTGCCATTGGTGGTTGATGCGAAGCCGCGTCTCCGTTTTTTTGTGCGTTCGCGGCGCTATTTATTGAGAGCAAGCAGCATATAAAAAACACGAGCGCGAAAAGGGGTCTGGGCTGGTTTCTCATGAAGCACCTTTCTGGTCAAGACTGGTGGTTGAGTTGAAACTTCGAAGGGAGACGCTTGGTTTTTGTTGCCGGCGCACGGCCGGTTAGTCGTGAACGGTTCAACCACGTGGCGGATTTCCCCAGCCGGAACCGATGTATTGCCCGTTTTCAACGATGCACGGCACCGTCGGATCGCCGTCTGAATACGCGAACATCTCCTTGCGCCGGGCGCGATCGTTCTGCGCGTCGTACTCGGTGAAAGCGATGCCTTTTGAGTTGTAAAAATCCCGCGCTTGCTGGCAATAAGGGCATCCCGGTTTTACATAAATTACTAACGACAAATTCAATTCTCCTGAGTTGGTTTCATTATGCGCAAGACCGGATTATACTGCCGCTGCCTATGAGTGAACAAAGCGCAGGGGTGAACGACGTCGCTTCTGACCTCCTCGATCCCTTCGAGAAACTCATCGAGGTGGAGATTGTCGGGCACAAGGTTAGCGTGCCGGAAAAGAATCGTCTCCTGCGTTGTTTTCAATACCTCTCCATCAACACGATTTCTTATGGTGATTTTTGTTGGAACGGCGATTGTTCGAATTGCCAGATCTCGTATCACCTGAAAGGGCAGGACGAGCGAAGCGATCGGCCCGCGCTGTCGTGCCGTTTGGAATGTGAAGAGGGAATGGTGATCACCAGGCTGAGCCCGTTCATTAAACTCGAAGGCATTAGCCACAAAGAAGCACAAGAAGCACAAAAGGCACAAGAAGAAATAAAGGAGGTGTGAGTAAGAGAACGACGACTAAGAGTACAGTAAGTAAGAGAACAGTAAGTAAGAGAAGCGCGAGTAGGCCACTGCCGCTCGCTCTCCCTCCCTCGCCCCTCGCTCTCCCTCCCTCGCCCCCTCGCTCTCCCTCCCTCGCCCCCTCGCTCTCCTTCCCTCTCTTAATTCTTTTTTGTGCCTCTTGTGCCTTTTGTGCCTCTTTGCGGTTAATACTTAGGTACGCTTGGATCGACTTCGTTAGACCAGCCGATGATCCCGCCTTTGAGATTTACAAGTTTTCCCTGGAACCCCGAACGTTGCAGCGCGTCGATCGCGCGGGCGCTGCGGCCGCCCATCTTGCAGTGTATGACCGTCTCGCGATTCGGATCGATCTCGTTCATGCGCGTCAACACCTGCGCCAGCGGTATATGAACCGAGTTTGGAATCGTTCCAATCGCGACCTCGACGTCCTCACGCACATCGATGATTTGAATATCGTCGCCGTTATCGAGACGTTGCTTCAGTTCGGTTGAGGTGATCTCTTCCATCGGTCACTCCGTAATGTGTAATTGTTGAATGAACATATCTTACACTACACTTTGACAATCATGAGATTCGAATTCTACTCAGAAGCCCTCGCCGATGTTCCCAAACTCTCGGTCGATGGCACTGTGGATAACAGTATTCATTTCTCACATTGGGAAGGAAACACAACGCCGGCGGAAGTCAAAGCCGACACTTCGACGGAAATCGCGCTGAATCTCGTCGCATCGCCCAATTATTCAACTTTGACGAACAATATCGAGCTCGTGACGAACAATCACTTCGACGCTGACGGCGTGTTGTCGGTGTGGACCGTGCTGAACGGTGAACGTGCGCTCGAGTATCGGGATCTGCTCGTCTCCGCGGCGGAAGCCGGCGATTTTTCAGAGCATACGAGTGACGACGGCGTGCGCGTCAGCATTGTCATTCAGGGCAGCGATCAGGCTGGGTCGAACAACGACACGCCACCGCCGTTGGCCGGCTGGATCGCCGGTCATGAAGTCGACGATGCGCGCGCGTACGAATTGGTGCTGCCGGAAGTGAAGAAACTGCTCGACGACGTGAATGCTTACGAGTCTCTTTGGCGTGAAGGTTGGAACAACGTTGCCGCCGCGCTCGAGAGTTTCTCGCGTGGTGAGTCGCGCGTTGTTGAGTATAAAGATTCGCGGATTTCGCTGATTACTCTCGCGCCTGAGTTGATGAATCCGACAGTGGGTATCTCAAAACACGCGCGTGGCGAATTGTTTTTGATAGCGACGCCTACAACAGGCGGATGGTCCTATCGTTTGGATTATCCGTACTATTCGTGGGCTGAAACTGTAACGCGTCCGAGTATCCGGCGTCGTGATCTGAGTCGGGCATTGTCTTCACTTAACGAGAAAGAACGCAATCACGACGGTCGCTGGGAACCTTACGATCGCGAAATGACATCAGCGGCGAGGTTTATCGATGGCGGGTCGCGGTTGGAACCCGATGAAGTTGTTGCGGTATTGAACGAATGCACGACGTGATCATCATCGGTGCGGGACCGGCTGGCTTGTCTGCCGCATTCTGGTGTGACGAGTTAGGCCTCGACACGCTCGTGATCGAACAAGCGGAACAGATCGGCGGCCAACTCCATCGCGTCTACAATCCGATCGAAAACTATCTCGGGCTCAAAACACGCGACGGCGCGGAGCTGCTCGAGATCTTCTCGCGTGACGTCGCTGCGGCTGAGTTCGATCTATGGACCGGCGCGACGATCGATTCCGTCGATGTGCGGGCGAAACGCGTCTCGTTGGGCAGCGGCGAGACGCTACAGGCAATCTCGATAATCATCGCCACCGGCGTGCGTCCGCGGACGTTGGGCGTTCCGGGCGAAAAAGAGTTTGCGGGCAACGGCATCATCGAATCGGGCACACGAGATCGTGATCGCTTCGCCGGGCAGGACGTTTGCGTCATCGGCGGCGGCGACGCGGCAGTCGAGAATGCGCTGTTGCTCGCGGAAGTTTGTCCGACCGTGACGGTGGTCCATCGCGGGAAGAAGCTGCGGGCCAGGCGCGAATTTGCGGAGCGTGTTCAGCCGGATCACCGCGTCACCGTTTTCACTGAATCGACAGTCACGCGTATCATGGGCAACACCGCTGTGGAAGCCGTTGAGATTCAGCGCAGGGGTGGTCTGAAGCCGTTTCAACTTGCCGTGCGTGGCGTGTTGATACGCATCGGCGTCGAGCCGAATACGGAGCTGTTTCGGGAACAGCTTGCGGTCGGCGACAGCGGTTATATCGCCGTAAACAGCGAACAGGAAACAAACGTTCCGATGGTGTTTGCGATCGGCGACGTTTCGAATCCAACGGCGCCGACGATCAGCGGCGCAACCGGCGCAGGCGCGACTGCGGCAAAAGTGATCGCGGCACGATTGAATCGCAAAGCAGATGCCTGATGAATCGCATCACTCCGCGGTCCTCAGCGTCGCTGCGGTATCAATGGCAGCGAGGCGGATCAACGCAGAGGCGCAGAGAAGTGCAGAGAGTCCAGATGGCTGAGTTGGAAACCGAGCTCGACGTGCCGTACCGCGATTCGCATATCGCGGCGTATCCGGTTGAGTACATCGCCGGGATCGATCTGTACAACGCGGGCGAGTTTCACGCGGCGCACGATGCGTGGGAAGAGCGTTGGATGGGCGAGGTTGGACCACGGGAGAAACTGTTTCTTCAGGCGATGATCCAATCGGCGGTGGCATTTCATCATTTGGATATCGGGCGGCCGGGGGCGGCGCGGCAAATGTACTTGCGTGCGAAAGAGAAGTTTGCGCGACTCGGATGCAACGTTTTCATGTCGCTGGACCTTGATGAGTACCAGGCGCAATTGGATTCGGCGTTGTCGTGGTTGTTGAGCGTTCCCGATCCACGCGAGTTGCCGGTGCCGCAGTTCAATCCGCCGAAGATTCGTTTGCTGGCGGCGATCGACGAGTTCGATTAGAGATAGGTCTTGGGTCTTGGGTTTTTGGTCTTTGTGCTTTGCGTACTTGACCAAAGACCAAAGACCAAAGACCTAAGACCTAAGACCTAAGACCTAAGACCACGGGGAGGTTGATTATTCTTAGCCTAACGCGATTCTTTCTGTTGGCTGCGTGGCTGGGCGCGGCGCTGTTCTTCAGTGCGGTTGTGGCGCCGGCTGCGTTTGGAGTGCTGCGTTCGTTTGGTCTGCCGAACGCCAGCGAGATTGCCGGAGCGATCGTCACGCGTTCGTTGGGCGTGGTTAATGTCGCCGGTTTTGTGATCGCGTTGGTTCTGATCGTTACGGCGTTTGTGAGACGCGGTTCGCAGGCGCGGCTCAGTTTTATCTTCGAGTGCGTCTGTCTCGTGGTGATTGCGTTAACGACGAGTATCGGCCACTGGTTCATCGCGGCGCGGATGCGCGCGTTGCGAACGGCGATGGTCCTGCCGATCGACCAGATCGCCGCCGACGATTCACGGCGCGTTGCGTTCAACGCTTTGCACGGCTATTCGGTGAATGCGCTCGGGATTGCTATGATTGCCGGCCTTGTGGCGTTGGTGCTCATGGCCCGCAATCTGCGCCATAATTAGTAACCTGCGGAATTGATTGGTCAGGGATGGGAAAGCAGTTGGAAATTATTGAAAACATTGACGAGTGGCGGCGCCATTACGATAGTTGGAAACAGAAAGCGCCGTCTGGAACAGACGATGTCGGCGACGACTATCCGTGGGTGCGGAATCATCGCGCGCCCTTTACGCCGGCACGGCGCGCTTTGCCGATGCTAAACCTCGCGCTGATCTCGTCAGCCGGCGCCTACATCGACGGCACCGCCGCCTTCGACGCGAATTCATCCGCGGGCGATTCGAGTTTTAGAGAGATTCCGATCGAAGTCGAAGCGCCTGACCTTCGTTTCACGACGCGCGGCTACGACGGCGCGGGCGTTCATCAGGACATCAATGCGCAACTGCCGATCGAACGTCTCCTGGAGTTTGAGAAAAACGGAATCATCGGGCAGTTAAACCCGGTGTTCTGGAGCTTTTGCGGTTTTATTCCTGACGCGGCAGTAGTTGCCGACGATCTCGCGCAGAAGCTGGTCCAACGCACGCAGCGCTACGAAGTGCAGGCAGCGCTGCTGATTCCGGCGTCTACGTTGTGCCATCAATCGATTGGCCTGGTGGCCCGTGCGTTGGAGCTTGCGGGCATTCCGACGATGACGCTGGCTGTCGTTAAGGAAGTTGTCGAAAGCGTGCGCCCACCGCGCGTGGCGCTTTACGACGGCGAGATCGGCAGCGTCGCAGGCAGGCCCGGTTGGCCCGAACATCAACGCCGTATTCTCGACGAAGCACTGCGTTTGATCGAGCCGATGGACCAGCCCGGGATACGCAAGCTCGTCGTCGATCTGCAATCGGAAGTAGAAAAAGCACGCGGCGAGAGGTGAGATGAGCCTCAAAACACGCGTCATCACGCCCATCGTCCTCGTCATCGCCGCCGTACTTATCTATCTATTCTTCGCGCCGGTATCCATCACGCCGGAAGCGTGGACTCCGCCGCCCAATCCCGGCCTGACAGGCCAATACCAACAAAACACGCGACTTTCGACAGTCGAGCGGTTGTCACTCGGCGACGGTCACAAACCCGAAGACGTCGCGCTCGACGCCCAGGGACGCATCTACGCCGGATACGAAGACGGACGTATCGTTCAGCTTCAGCCTGACGGTTCGCAGCCTCGTATTTTCGCGAACACACAAGGTCGGCCGTTGGGACTCGTGTTCGATCGTGACGGAAACCTGATCGTCACCGACGCGTTGAAGGGATTGGTGTCGATAAATCCGGCGGGCGAAGTAAAGGTGCTGGCGACTGAAGCGGATGGCGCGAAGTTTGGTTGTCTCAACGATCTCGACGTCGCCGCCGACGGGACGATCTATTTCACGGAAGCTTCGTCGAAATATCCGATGTCGCAGTTCGCGACCGACATCCTCGAGCACCAGCCAAACGGGCGGTTGATGGCGTTCAACCCGCAACAGATGCAAAAACCACGGACGCTCTTGCGCGGGCTGTATTTCGCAAACGGCGTCGCCGTCAGTCCCGATCAAACGTTTGTTTTGGTTGCAGAGACGGGGAAGTATCGAATTCAGCGGTTATGGCTGAAGGATCCGAAGGAGGGAATGGTCGACACGTTTATCGACAACCTGCCGGGTTTTCCTGACGGCATTTCCTCAAACGGTACGGACAAGTTTTGGCTCGCCCTCGTGACGCCGCGGCAATCGCTGTTCGACAAAATTCTCCCGCATCCGTTTCTGCGCAAAGCGATCTATCGATTGCCAAAGTTTTTGCATCCGGCGCCTGAGCGCTACTCGTTCGTAATTGCTCTCAATCAAGGAGCCCAGGTCGTCGAAAACCTTCAAAACGGCTCCTCAGAGTGCTACGCGCAGATCGCCAACGTCGTCGAACGCGATGGAAAACTCTACTTCGGCAGCATCGGCGAAGACACAGTGGGGCGCTACGCCCTGAAGTGACATTTTTGTGACTTTCGTGTTACCTGCGTAACCACCTGTATATCTTTGTACCAAGCGAACTTCGCCGCGATCTACCGAAAATCTGGGGAATAAATTCGCACTCTCGGGCGCTGTTTAGCTGGTATCCATTAGGCCGATCTAAAGTCAAAATCCCGAAAAACTACGGAGGCGGGTTAATTGCTGAAATAACGTGACTTAGAGTGTGATTCAGGGTTCGCTGACGTGCGGCACAGGGATTGTTAGGGAGCTAGTGAAGCAGCAATATACGTGGGAACTTCAAAAAGCGGCATTCCTCTCTGGAGTAGACGACAAAATGATAAACCTGTTATCGGCTAGTACCGCTGTGCCTAAGCACGTCTTCAAGACGACGGAGCTGGTGGCCAGCGTAATGCACAAACTCTCACCTGAACTTATTAACACGATTAGTAATCTCGGTGTGGACCAACGTTACTCAACTATCGAAAACTATCCCGACTATCTACGCGGCAAAGCACGAGTTTCCACCAACTCGACTACGCAACTGGGTGTCGCCGCGACCAAACGCTGCATTAAAGAATGGGGCGGCGATCCTGGCCGCATCGGGTTACTCGTCGCAGCCACCAACACGCCTGATCAAATGTTGCCCTGTCTCGCTTCTGAAATCATGGGCAAGACGCACGGACTGCTTTCGCGCTCGCTGCGCACGGTCAGTATGCAGGCGCAAGGTTGTTCGGTGTTGCTGAAGTCGATCGAAGTGGCGCAGTGGTATCTCGCGGCAAATCCCAGCAAGCTGGCGATCGTGGTCATGTCTGAATCGCACACGCCGTATGTCGCTCCGCTGCTGCGCAAGGAGTATTACGGTTATCGCGAGATCGTGAGACTGCGGAAAGAGCACCGGATCGACGCGGAGCAGTTTGAGCAACAGCGATTGGATACGACTTTCGTGGTCCAGTCGATGCTGTTTGGCGACGGTGCGGTGGCTTTGCTTGTCGGCACTGAAGAAGGCAAGCCGGCGTTTGGTCCGATTTCACATTTGACCAACGACCAGCCGAACGACATGAACCTGCTGACGATGGTCGCGAATAGCACGCATCCGTTTCTTCAGGGACGCCCGCAGTACTTCATGCAGCCGAGTGTTCCGACTCGTGGCGCGCACTATGCTGTCACAACCGTGAAGAACGTGTTGCAGCATCCGGATTCGCCGGTGTCCAACCTCGAACAGGTTGACGACTGTTTGATCCACACGGGCAGCAAGAAGATCCTCGACGGCGTTTGCTCGCAACTCGCGCTGCATCCGGACTCGGAGAAAGTTCACAACTCGTACAAGGTGTTGCAGCAGTACGGGAATCTTTCGAGCGCGTCGACTGGGTTTATGCTGGCGGAGAAGGACGAGTGGTCCGGGCCGACGATGGTTGTTGGTTTTGGTGTTGGATTTACCGCCAGCGCAGGGATTATGAATTTTAATTAAGTATTCTTGAAATCCGTGTTTTCATGTACGCCGCTTGCGCCTGGTCAATTTTAGAACGGATTTCTAAACCATCAGCATGGTCTTGGCGAGGGCGTTGAGCGTTGCGCCGACCTGCGCGAAGTCGAATGGTTTGCCAATTATCGCGTCGACGAGTCGTTCCTCACCTGGCGGCGGCGTGGTAGTTGGTCCATAACCCGTGACGAGCACGATCTTCACGTCAGGCCAGCCTTTGCGGATCGAGCGTGCGGTTTCCCAACCATCCATCTCGGGCATCGCGAGGTCGGTAAAGACGAAATCAAACGTGTGTTGCCGCAGCTTTTGCAACGCCTCCTGCCCGCTTCCAGCCAACTCAACCTTGTGACGTACGGCGACGAGCATCTCAGCCAGCGTCTCGCGAACGGGAAGTTCGTCGTCTACAACAAGGATCCGCAGACTCGGCAACTCATCACCAATCGCTTCTACCTCGTGAAAATTCGACTCCGCCTCGACCGCAGGCAGATCGATCATGAACCGCGTTCCATTCCCAGGCTCGGAGAGGACACTGATCGTTCCCGCATGTCGTTCGATAATGCTGTAGCTCACGGACAGACCGAGCCCGGTGCCATGCGCACCCTTCGTCGAGAAGAACGGCTCGAAAATCTTCTGCCTCACGTCGTCGGGCATACCCATGCCGTTGTCGCTGAACTGTAGTTGCAGTCGATCGTCCTGGCGGCCGCAGGTTATCGAAAGTTTCCCGCCCTTCGGCATCGCATCAACCGCGTTCACGATTAAATTGACGAACACCTCGCGCAGCTCAGACGCGCTGCCGTAAGTGCTGAGTCCTTTTTCCGCTTGCAGCTTGACGTCGTATTCGAGACCGCGAACTCGCGCTTCGTTCTGCCAGCGTGTTCGTGTGATTTCGATCGCATCGTTCAACAGACTACCGACGTCGACAAGCTCAAACTCCTTCACCGCCGACTTACGCGCGAACGTCTGAATACGTCGCACTGTCGCCGCCGCATCTTCAGCAGCGGTCTGGATGATGTCGAGATTGCGGACGAGCGCCGGATCGTTGACCTGTCGTCGCAGCAACTGCGCGCGGCCGAGAATCGCAGCGAGCGAGTTGTTGAAATCGTGGGCCACACCTGACGCGAGCTGTCCGAGCGCGCGCAGTTTGTCGGCGCGTGCGGCGCGTTCGCGTTCCTCTTTCTGCTCGGTGATGTCGCGGGCGATGCCGAGCACGCCGGTCGTTCTTCCGTCGACTACGAGCGGCGAATTGTCAACGCGCGCGTGTCGCAGACGACCATCGTGAGCGAAGTAGCGCATCTCGTAAGTCTGCGGAGATCCGTTCAACGCAGCGTCGAGCTTTTCCTGGACCAGCGGACGATCAGCTTCGTAGACCATCTCCAGCAACGATCGTCCGATGAAACCGCTTCGCTGATAACCCAAACCCTTCAACGTCGCGCTGTTGCACCACTTGAAACGGCCTTGCGGATCGACCGCATAGATCGACTCGCGCGCGCTCTCCAGAATGTTATTCAACAGCGACTGATGTTCGCGCGCGACCGCCTGCACTTTGCGCAGATCCGAAAGATCGCGCGCGGTGCAGACCACGCCGACGGCCTTGTTGTTTTCGTCCAGCACCGGTTCGACCGACACAAGCAGCGGGCGATTGAGACGCGTTGGAGTGATCTCGATCGTGACGCTGCGACGTGTTTCGAGTGCTTTTTCAACAACGCACGCTTCGTCTTCTTCACTCGTACGCAGGATGGCGCAACACTGGCGGCCCAAAAGTAAACGTGGATGAAGCGCTTCCATCGCCGCGCCGGCGCGGTTTACGCGTTTCAGTTCGCCGATGTGATCGAAGATGAAGATGCCGTCCGACATCGCGTCGAACGTCGTTTCCCATTCGGTCTTTCCACGCGCGACCATCTCGAACAACTCGGCCTGCGCGATCGCGACCGCGAGTCGTTCGGCAATGGCTTCGACGAGCGCGACCTCGTCTTCCGTCCAGCGACGCATCCGGTCCGATTGATGAATGCAGAGCACGCCGCGGAACTGTTCTTTGACGATCAGCGGATAGTTGATCTGCGAGCAAACGTTCAGCCGTTCCGCCTGTTCGCGAACGTAATCGCTTAGCTCGCCCGACTCGTCGTTACAATTGAAAACATCGTCGATGATCAGCGGACGGCTCGAACTCGAGAGTCGCCGCCCGATCGCATCGTCGTAGTTGACCTGAAACTGTTTGATACTGGTCACGCCCGGCGCGAGATATTCATGTTCGAGCGGTGATCCGACTTCCTCGCTGCTCGACAGGAACAGGTGAACTCTCGACGCCGACAACGCACGGCCCAACTCCCGCGTCGCCGTACTCAAAACCTCAGACATGCTCAACGACGCACGAATCAACATCGTCAGACGATTGACGAGCGCTTCACGCGTCGACGACGATTCCGCCTTCTGATAAAGCTCTGCCTGGCGAATGGCGATTCCGGTTTGATCCGCGACTGCCTTCGCGAGATCGATATCGGCTTCGTTCCACTGCCGAATCTGTTTCGTCGTCGAAAGCGCAAACGCGGCGGGCACATCGTCGCCCACGCGAATCGCGACGTACATGATCGACTGCACGTTGGCTTTCGACAGGATGTTGTTGTAGAGCTCCCTGATTCGCGGATCGTTCGGCGCGTCGTTGAACGGCAGGACGCCGGTTTTGTCGAGCGCCGTGACCAGCGTTTGCAGGTGATCGAGCGCGAAGTCTGTCGCGGCTGGTTCCACGCCTTCCGCGTGATACTCGGCGACGTTAGTGGCGCACTTTCGGCGATCGTCGCGCATGAAGAGCGAACAACGATCGACGGCGAGATACGAACCGAGCTCACGCACGGCCGTGCGATAGATCTCGTGACTGTCGAGCGAGCAGCGAATGGCCTGCGAGATGCGATGGCTCATCGCTTCGCGTTGGGCCTGTTGTGCCAGAAACGCCTGGCTCTCGCGCAACGCTTCTTCCGAATGTTTTCGTTCCGTCAGATCGCGCGCGATGCCCTGCACGCCGACGGGCCGTCCTTCGCTGAAGATAAGACGCGTGCTGACTTCGAGTCGCACACGCTTGCCCTCCTTCGAAACGATGTCGATCTCGTAAACCGTCGAGACTTTCTGCGACGCCTTTTGCGCGATCATCTCGCGTGCGAAATTCAGATACTCGGGCGCGATAACGTCGGCGACGTTCATCTTCATCGTTTCTTCGCGCGTGTAGCCGGTGATGCGTTCACCGCTGCGATTCAGCGACGTGAAGTTTCCCTGGAGATCGTGCGTGTAGATGATGTCGTTGGCGTTTTCGAAGAGCTCGCGATAACGCTCTTCACTTTCGCGGATCGATGCTTCCGCGCGGCGGCTGTCGGTGATGTCAGTGGCAACGCCGATCACGCCGAGAACATTGTCGTTTTCGTCAGTCAGTGGTGAATAGCGAACGTCAAAAACGAGATCGTCGATACTCAGCGTAGAAGTAAACGATTCGCCTGCGAGCGCTCGTTTGATGTTCTCGCCCGCTTTCGGAGCATCCGCGTAAACATCGAAGACCGACTTTCCCACGAGCCCGCCGGGCACCAACGAAAGACTCTTCAATCCCTCGCCTTCGCACAGCGTGAACACGCCGTTCTTGTCGGTCGCAAAAAGAATCAGCGGCGCGCTGCCGACAACGGTGCGCAACCGCTTTTCTGCTTTACGAAGCGCCTCGCGCGCGTGCTTCTTTTCCGTGACGTCGCGAAACACAGCCAGCACCGCCGATTTGCCTTCGGCAGTGAACGGCAGGCCAGTGACCTCGACGTCGATCACGGTGCCGTCGAGACGAATACACTTCTGTTCAGCGAGCGGCGCGGGTTGTTGATACTGTTCGATGTATTCGACCTGTTCGCGAACGTGATCGCGGAAGTCGGGATGGACCACGGTGAGAATAGGTTTTCCGATCAGTTCGACCGGATTTGACGCTCCCCAAAGTTGCTGCGCGGCCGGATTGATATAAGTGAACTTGCCATGACGCAGGATCACAATCGCGTCAGGCGACAGTTCGACGAGTCGCCGATAACGCTCCTCGCTTTCCTTCAACGCCGCGGCCGAGCGATGGCGCTCGACCAAACGCGCCACTTTCACGAGCAACTCTTCGTTACGGAACGGAAGGTCGAGGTAATCGTCAGCGCCCGCGTGAAGTCCCTCGATTCCAGCTTCATCGGCCTTGCGGATACCGCTGATCAGCAGCACGGGAATCGACGTAGTGCGGGGATCCTGTTTCAAGCGCCGGCAGAGTTCGAGACCGCCGACAATGGGCATCACGACGTCGCTGATGACGACGTCGGGAGCGAAGGAATGGACCAGATCAACCGCGTCGGCGCCATCGTTAGCGCCGGCAACCTCATAACCTTCGATTTCCAGTAGATCGACGAGCAGATCCAGAATTCTCCGGTCGTCATCGACAATTAGGACTCTGCCTCGTTCTGAGGAACTGGTGTTCATCTGATCTGAATCCGGACGCTCTTCGACGAGAAGTCGGGAGGACTAAAACGGAGTGGGATACGGAGTGTGTTTGACTCCGGGCAGACGTACGAGCCGCGGCGAGTATAACAGGTTTTATCCGGCTTTGGGAACTGGGGAGTTCCGTCTCGCTTACTGCCCTGAACTCTTACGTTTAGCGGGAGTTTCGGGTGTCGCGGTTTTAGCAAAATAGCCGGAGCGATAATTCAACTTCAGGTTCTGTTTACGCAGTTCCGGATTCAGGATCTGGATTTCGATCTTCCGGTATGAGCCGTCGCGCGCCTTGTTCAGCGGCGAGTATGCGACGAGATACTGCTCGCGCAGATCTCGCTGAATCTGGGCGAACGCGTCGCGCAGGTCGCGCTCGTGTTGCGGGAAATAGGCACGGCCGCCGGTTCTTTCAGCGATCTTTTTGAGCGCGCTTTCGTTGACGTTGAACGTGTAGCGGTCGCCGATGCCGATGGCGTAAATCAGGGTGTCGGCCTTTTGAGCGCTCGTGATGGCTTCGTCCATTTTCAGCCGGCTGCTGGTGTCGTCGCCGTCGGTGAGCAGGATGATGGCCCGTCGCGTGTGTTCGGCTGAGGCGCCGATCAACTCTTCAGACGTTGCGTAAACGGCGTCCCAGATTGCCGTCGATCCGGCGATTGCCTGGTTCGTTCCCGAGATCGGGGGCGTGCCGTTGACGACCACGCCGCCGCCGATGTAACCGGACGGGGGAACAAACTCGACACGATCGATCGCGCGTCGCAGTCGATCGATATTGCCTGTGAAACCCTGTTCGAGAGTTGTTTCTCCGGTAAACGAGATGATTGCGGCTTCGTCCCTGCTGGTGCGCAGTATGTTTTCGAGAAACGCGCGGCCCGCTTCTTTCAACTCAGGCAGCGTGCGCTCTTCGGATGCGCTCGTGTCGATCAGGATCGCGAGCGACAGCGGCAGATCGATGTTCGATTGAAACGTGAAGATTTCCTGCGGCTGTCCGTCTTCAAACACGCGGATGTCGTCTGCTTTGAGATTGCTGATGAAACGTTTGTTCTTGTCGGCCGCGGTGAAGAAGATGTTGGTCAGATTGGTATCGACCTTAATGACTTCATCGGAGTCCTGCGGTAACTCTTCGCGGTTTCGCGGCGTCGGCGTTGGTGACGCCGCCGGAACTGCATTCGATTCGCTTTGCGCAGACTGCGTGCGAGTAGCGACTTCTCCGGACAGGAGTATGACGAGGAGAAGCAACAAAACGAATGAACCGCTGAATTCTCGATAACGCATCTTTAACTTCACACTTCCTATGGCGTAACACTGTCGGCGATGGCCTTGTAGCCGTCCTTGGTTTTCACCTTTAGACCGTCGTGGCCACCGGCGAGTTTGACGTCGATCTTGCGAAACTTCCCGTCGTAGACCTTGTTCGTCGGGTTGTAAGTGACGAGATATTGCGCGCGCAGTTCCTTCGAGATCCGGTTGAACGAACGCTCGAGTGAAAGCATGTCGCCGGTAAAGAACGCGGAACCGCCGGTTTCTTCCGCGAGCGTTTTCAGATCGCGATCTTTTTTATCCGCGACTTGCCCGGCTTCGACCCCCGGCACAGTCGAGAGGAAACCAGCCTTCGTCGAAATGGCGAAGATTGTGGTTTCGGTTCGTTGAGCGATGTCGATCGCGTCGCGGATGTTTGCACGGCTGTAGGTGTCTTCGCCGTCGGTCACGAGCAACAGCACGCGGCGGCCTGGAACCGAGCGCATCTTCTGATCGCAGAATTCCCAAACCGCGTCGAACAGCGCCGTCTGTTTACCCATCTTCTTCACGCCGTAGACGGCCTTGTCGAGCAGATCGAGCCGCTCGGTAAAATCCTGAAGCAGTGTGACCTGATCGTCGAACGTTCCAAACAGCACTCGATCCTTGCGTGCTTTCACCACTGTCTGGATGAAGTTCATCGCCGATTCCTGTTGAAACTTCAATTTGCCGGCGGTTGATGGCGACGTGTCCATCAAGACGGCGACGTAAAGCGGCAATTGCGAGACATCGTCGGAGAAGGTCTCGATCGCCTGTGGAATTTTGTCTTCGAGAATGACGAAGTCGCTCTGCGTCAGCCCCGGTACGAAGTCGCCCTTCTTGTTTTGCACCGTGATTGGCAATCGCACGCGGCGAACGGGAATTCGGATCGGGCTCGTATCCTGCGGCAACGGCGTCGGGCTGGGCTTTGCCTGTTGCGCGCTGACGGTCAGCGAGACGGCAGCAACCAGACAAACTGCCGAAAAAGACGTGATTATGTAGCGTATTAAGGCTGTTGACATTGCGATCAGGATTATAGTTCAGGGGATGACCCTGAGTCTGCTGGAACCGGCGGTTCGATGCGCTGAGACTCGGGGCTGTTGCCCTTTGTGATTGGCGCTCACCACACGGATCTCACGGATTTAGTTTCAAACTGCGAGCCCGGTGCTACAATGGCCGGGAATCCAACGGTCCAACTTATAGTCGTCGCGCAACACCTTCATGCCCGACAGTTCACACAGTCCGAACTCGACCAACGACGATTCGCCTCCCGACTACATCGCCCATTATCGCATCCTGCGCAGGCTGGGCAAGGGCGGAATGGGCGAAGTCTTTTTGAGCGAAGACACGAAACAGCACGGACGCAAAGTCGCTCTCAAAGTGCTGCCTGAAGAACTGACTCGCTCGGAAAATCGTCTGCGTCGTTTTCGTCAGGAAGCGCGCGCGATCCTCGCTTTAAACCACCCCAATATACTGACTGTTTACGAGATCGGCGAGGCGCAGGAGAAGTATTACATCGCCACGGAGTACATCGAAGGCGAGACGTTGCGGCAGTGTCTTTGGCGCGAGCCGATGAAACTCGACGAAGCGCTCGGCGTCGCGATCCAGGTCGCAATGGCGCTCGAAGCCGCGCACGCCGCGGGCATTGTTCATCGCGACATCAAACCCGAGAACATCATGTTGCGCGAGGATCGATTCGTGCGCGATCGCATAGTGAAAGTGCTCGACTTCGGCCTCGCGAAACTTACCGATCGCGATTCGCAGAACGCCGATCCCGACGCCGTGACGATTCCGATCTCGGAAACAAATCCCGGGCTCATCATGGGCACGAGCGGTTACATGTCGCCGGAACAAGCGCAGGGCGACAATATCGACACGCGTTCCGACGTCTTCAGTCTCGGCGTGGTGCTTTACGAGATGATCGCCGGACAACAGCCGTTTAAAGGCCGCACTGACAGTCACACACGCGTTTCGATCATCGATCACGACCCGGTGCCGCTGGTGGAACACGTTTCCGACGTGCCGCGCCAGCTCGATCGCATCGTTTCCAAAGCGCTCGCGAAAGACAAATCCAAACGCTATCAAACGATCACCGATCTGAAACTCGATCTCGAACAATTGCGAGACGAAGTGCGTTCGTCGACCACCGAACGCGCGATCGCGCCGAACGGACGCGGAGCGACGACCAACATCATCCCGCAGCCGACCGGCTCACGTTCGCAAATCGAGACTGTTGCGGAAGCCGCAACGGCGCCGTCCACGATTACGGCGAAGCCTAAGCGCACTTTTAGTTTCACTAAACGTGAATTTGCGGCGGCGGTAGTGATCGCGTTGCTGGTGACCGGAGCAGTCGCGTACTTCGCCTGGTCGTCCGCGCCGCCGATCAATTCCGTCGCGATTCTTCCGTTCGTCAACGATACGAAAGATCCGAACGCGGAGTATCTCTCCGACGGACTAACCGAAAGCATCATCAACAGTCTTTCACGACTCCCGAACCTGAGCGTGATGTCGCGCAACGCTGCGTTTCGTTTCAAGAACAAGAATGCCGATCCGGTCGAAGCCGGACGAAACCTGAACGTCGGCGCGGTGTTAACGGGAAGATTGCTGACGCTCAACGATCGTCTCGTAATCAGGACCGAACTGATCAAAGTCTCGGACGGCACACAGCTTTGGGGCGAGGAGTACAACAGCAGCGTCGCGGATCTGTTTTCGGTACAGGATGAGGTCTCGCGAAAGATCTCGCAGAGTTTGCGTTTGCGTTTGACCGGCGAGGACGAAGAGAAGCTCGCGAAGCGTTACACAAACGACGCCGAAGCGTACCAGCTTTATCTCAAGGGCCGTTACTTCTGGAACAAACGCAACGAAGAAGGTTTTCGCAACGGGATCGAGTATTTCAAACGCGCCGAGGAAAAGGATCCGACTTTCGCGCTCGCTTTTTCCGGTCTCGCCGATTCGTACGCGTTGTTATGCGATATCGGCGTCGCGAAGCCCATCGACGAGATGCCAAAAGCGAAAGCCGCCGCGCAGAAGGCTGTCGATGCTGATCCGACGCTGGCTGAAGCGTACACGTCGCGAGCGTTTGTGCGGCTGTCGTACGACTGGGACTGGCTCGGCGCCGAGAGTGATTTTCAGCAGGCGTTGAAACTCAATCCAAAGTATCCGACGGCGCATCAGTGGTACGCGTCGTACCTGATGCAGATGGGCAAGTTCAACCGCGCGAAGGCCGAAATCGAGGAGGCGCACAAGCTCGATCCGCTGTCGCCGATCATCAGCGCGAACTACGGTCTGTATTCGTACTACGAAGGAAACTACGACGACGCGATCGCGAAGTACAAAGAGACGTTGAAGAGTTATCCCGATTTCTGGGTCGTGCGTCACTATCTCGCCCTTGCTTACGTGCAGAAAGGGATGCACAACGAGGCGATTACGGAGTTGCGCAGCATCATCAAGGCTCCGCCGACTGGTCCTATATCCGATCAGATCATCGAGACTGAGATGGAAGCGTCGGCGACGTTGGGTTATGCGTCCGGAATAGGCGGGCGGACGGCGGACGCGCAGGACATACTCGCGAAACTTCAGTCGCTGTCGCAGCGGCGTTACATTTCAGGCGTCTATTTCGCGATGATCTACGCGGGACTTAGAGACAACGAACGCGCGATCCATTATCTGAACGAAGCGTTTCACGCGAAGCACCCGGGATTGGTTTTAATCAGGATCGATCCGATGTTTGACGGTCTGAGATCCGACGACCGATTCAAAGCCCTCGTACAACGCTTCGAACCCATTCCCTAGCCGTTTTCTTCTTCAATCCGCGTTAACAAGTTGGACAGTTCTTCGGGCAACGGCGCCTCAAACAGAACACGTTCGTTCGTCGCCGGGTGTGTGAAGGCGAGTTTTTCGGCGTGCAGAAACTGTCGGCCGATACTGCGTATCTGCGCACGCAAACGAGCGTTTTGGATCGTGTTGTCGCGGCCGGCGCCGTAAGTTTCGTCGCCGACGACGGGATGTTTGATCCAGGCGAGATGGACGCGAATCTGGTGTGTTCTGCCTGTCTTCAGATCGACGTCGAGCAATGTGAAACGTTGAAAACGGCGATTGACGCGATACAAAGACAACGCCGTGCGTCCGCCGCGAACGACAGCCATGCGCGTTCGATTCGAAGGATCGCGTGCGAGTGGTTGTTCGATGCGGCCTGACTCCGCCGCAACACGTCCATGGACCAACGCGAGGTACGATTTGTAAACGCTACGCGCGCGAAACTGATCGGAAAGACTCTCGAGCGCTGCTTCGGTTTTAGCGACGACGAGCAGACCGGAAGTGTCGCGGTCGAGACGATGAACGATGCCTGGACGCACGCTCGACGCATTCGGCAGTTGTTGAAAATGGTAAGCGAGCGCGTTGGCGAGCGTGCCCGATTGAATCCCGGCCGCCGGATGGACCACGAGCCCCGCCGGTTTGTTTACGACGACGAGTGTTTCGTCTTCGTAGACGATCTCGAGCGGAATCGCTTCTGGCGTGAAGCTGGTTGTCGTCGGTGTAACGAGTTCGACTTCGAGTTCGTCGTTTTCGCGAAGTTTGTACGAAGGCTTGCCTGCTTTGCCGTTGACGAGAACGTCTTCCGCTTCGATCAACCGTTGCAGGCGCGCACGGCTCCAGCCCTCGATCTGCGACGCGAGAAACGCATCGAGTCGTTGACCGGCCTGCTCGAGGCTAATGGTAAAAGTAAGTGTTTCCTGGTCAGTCGAACACGGATTTGGCGGATGATCAGCCATTCTTCCGTTCAAACTCTTTCATGAACGAAACCAGCGCCTCGACGCCCGCGCGTGGAAACGCGTTGTAGATCGACGCGCGAATGCCGCCGACTGAACGATGTCCTTTCAGTCCGTCGAGTCCCTGCGCGGTCGCTTCCGAAGTGAACTTCTTTTCCAACTCTTCCGACGGCAGACGATACGTGACGTTCATCGCCGAACGCGCATCTGCATCTGCGTGGCCGCGATAGAAGTCGGTTGCGTCGATGGCCTCGTAGAGCAGGCGGGCCTTGTCGTCGTTCTCCTTCTCCATGCCCGCGATGCCGCCTTTGTCTTTGATCCACTTGCAGACGAGGCTGATGATGTAAATGCCCCACGTGTTTGGCGTGTTGTAGAGCGAGTTGTTTTCGACGTGCGTGCGGTAGTCGAGCATCGTGTGCAGGCCGTCGGGAATGTGTTGCAGTAGATCGTCGCGAATGATGACGAGCGTGACGCCGCTTGGGCCGATGTTCTTTTGCGCGCCTGCGTAGATCAGGCCGTACTTATCGACTGGAATCGCGCGCGAAAGAATATCCGACGATGCGTCGCAGACGAGTGGGACGGAGCCGGTGTCGGGTTCGTGTTTCCATTGCACGCCCTCGATCGTTTCGTTGCTGGTGATGTGAACGTAGGAGGCGCTTGGCGTCAGGGAGATCTCCTCGTTGCCGGGAACGCGCGTGAAGCCGCCGTCGGCCATTGTGGCGGCGACGTTGACGTTGCCGGTACGTTTCGCTTCTTTGAGTGCTTTTTTGCCCCAGCTTCCGGTGAGGATGTAGTCGGCGATGCCGTCGGCCGGGAGAAAGTTCATCGGCACCATGGAGAATTGCAGGCTGGCGCCGCCTTGCAGGAAGAGGATGCGATAGTTGTCAGGGATGCTGAGCAGTTCGCGTATGCCGCTTTCGGCGCGAGCGTGGATCTCGTCGAATGTTTTCGAGCGATGGCTGATCTCCATCACCGACATGCCGACGCCGGGCAGGCTGAGTAGATCACGTTGAGCTTCTTCCAAAACGGGCACCGGCAACACCGCCGGACCGGCACTAAAGTTAAAAATGCGTTCAGTCATGACTGCCTCCAAGGATTCGTAAAATCCGTATTGAATATTCAATCTTCAAGATGCGATCGCAAAGCTTTCCCCGCGATCTTGGTAACCGTCGAGCGGGGCACGAAGCGTTCGGCTTCGATAGCGAGCCAATTGGCCCAACCTGAAATCACGCTCGGCTTGCGATGGTCCAGCGCGCGCAACGCCGTCTCAACCACCTCTTCCGCCGTTTGAATCATGCGCATCGGCGGTCGCTCCATGCGCGCGGCCGAAAAGAACTCCGTATCAGTCACACCCGGACAAAGCGCCATCACATGCACACCGTGCTCGCGATTCTCTTCCCACAACGCCTCCGAAAACGACAACACAAACGCCTTCGTCGCTGCATATGTCGCCATGTACGGTACCGGCTGAAACCCGGCAGTCGAAGCGACGTTGACAATCGTTCCCTGCTTTCGCTCCCGCATCGGTTTCAAAAACCGATACGTTAAATCAACCAGCGACTTAACGTTTAGATCGATCATCCCCAGCTCACGTTCCAGGTCGAGTCTCGTGAAATCGCCCATCGACCCAAAACCGGCATTGTTCACGAGCGTATCGATCACCAGTTCGCGTTTTTGCGTTTCTTCAAAGAGCTGCGCCGGCGACTCCGGCTTCAACAGATCGAGCGCGAGATAATGAGCACGAATCCCACTCAACCGCCCCAGTTCGTTGCACAACTGGCTCAACTTATCCTCAGAGCGCGCGACCAGCAGCACATTTCGCCCGCGTGCCGCTAGTTTCCGGGCAAAAGCGGCGCCGATGCCCATTGACGCGCCAGTGATCAGGGTCGTGTTCATACCAACTTCAGCAAGTCGAGCTCGATAATGTCAGCGCTGCTGGTTTGAAGCTTCTGCAAAGTCTCCTGAGAGGGCGCGTTGTCGAGATTGATGCGAGCAACAGCCGCGGCCGCGCCTTCGAACACGATGTTCTCCATCTCCTGAACGTTGATCTGTTCAGCCTTGATCGCGTCGAGCACGCCGGCGAGTACGCCCGGACGATCGAGATGTCGAACCACGAGACGATGCGTCGCGGGCGTTTGTTGGGCCAGGTTAACGACGTTCGGAACTTTACCCGTCTGCTTAAACTCGGCGACGATGCGCACGGTCTCGGCCGCGATCGCTTCCTGCGCCTGGTCCGTCGAAGCGCCGATGTGATGCGTGCCGTAGAGACCCGCTTCGTTCGCGATCTCGTCGTTAAACTCACCTGTCGCCGACGTCGGTTCGAGCGCGTAAACATCGAGACCGGCGCGAATGCCGCGATTGCGAATCGCGTCGCGCAGCGCCTGCTGGTCCACCACTTCACCACGCGCGGTATTGATGAAATAAGCTCCATCACGCATCGCCGCGAAGAACTCGGCGTTGATGATGTTTTTCGTCTCCGGCTTCAACGCCAGGTGAACACTGACGATGTCCGAGTCTGACGCAACCGCCAGCGGCGATTCCTTCAACTCAATACCCAGCTCCGCCGCGCGTTCGGGAGTCAAACTCCTGCTCCATGCAACCACGGTCATGCCAAACGCGCGCGCCCGCGGAATCATCTCCTGACCAATTTTGCCGACGCCGATCAGCCCGAGCGTGCGTCCAAACAACCCGCGCGCTTTCGAAAACTCTTTCTTGTTCCACACGCCTTGCTTCAACGCGATCACGTTGTCGGCGATGCGTCGATCGAGCGCGAGGATCAAAGCAAACGCGAGCTCGGCGACGGCGATCGAGTTTTTTCCGGGGCAATTCGAAACATAGATCCCGCGCTTTGAAGCAGCGGCGACGTCGATCGTGTTGTAACCCGCGCCGGCGCGCACGACGAGTTTCACTGGACCAGCTTCGAGCATCGGTTCCGTGACCTTCGTGCCCCTGACAACCAGTACGTCAGGCGCTGTTTGTCGAATCGCTTCCGTGAGCGCCTCGTCTTTCAAGTCCGGTTGATACGAGATGTCACAACCAAGAGCTTTCAATCCGTCAACACCGGATTGTTCGAATTTATCGGCGATTAGTACTTTCATAGCGAATGAATTAATAGACCATCTCGCAATTTAGGTTCGAACCACGTCGATTTAGGCGGCATGATCTCGTTTGCGTCGGAGACCATCAGCAGTTCCGCCACCGTCGTCGGGTACAGCGAAAACGCGACCGCCGCTTTGCCTTCGTTAACTAAACGTTCGAGCTCTTTCGTTCCACGCAAGCCGCCGACGAAATCGATTCGCTTGTCGGTGCGAACGTCCTTGATGCCGAGCACCGGATCGAGCAGCCGATCCTGAAGCACGCTGACGTCGAGCGATTGGACCGTGCCGGTCGGCAGTGTTGCTTCCGGCGAGAGTTGCAATCCGTACCACTTGCCGTCGAGATACATGCTCCAGTTGCCACGTTGCTTCGGCGCCGGATCAGCATCTTCGCTAATCGTGAACTGGCGGCGAACTGCGTCGAGAAATTCGTCTTTCGAGAAGCCGTTCAGATCTTTGACCACGCGGTTGTACGCGAGTATCTGGAGTTGTGAATCCGGAAAGATCACGGTTAGGAAGTAGTTGTAATCTTCGTCGCCTGTGTGGTTGAAACTCTGACTGCGCAACTCCGCGCGCGCACGGCTCGCGCTTGCGGCGCGATGATGACCGTCCGCGATGTACAGCAGCGGAACTGACGCGAAACTGTTGACGAGTTTGTCCGTTTCGTCGAGACCCCAGATAGTGTGACGAATGCCGTCATCGGCAGTCACGTCGTACAAAGGCTGACCGTTGAGCGCGGCTGAGACTTGTTCGTCGATGTCCTGCTGGCGACGGTAAGTTAGAAAAACTGGTCCAGTCTGCGCGCGCAACATGAGCATGTGACGCGTGCGATCGTCTTCTTTGTCGCGGCGCGTGCGTTCGTGTTTGCGGATCGTGTCGTTGTCGTACTCGTCGACTGAACAACACGCGACGACGCCGACCTGTTGGTGGTCGCCCATGATCAACCGATACAGATACAGACTCGGCTCAGCTTCCTTTTCCAGCGGACAGGTAGAGATGAGCTTTTCGAAGTTTTCGACAGCCTTGCGATAGACCTCGTCGCTGTAAAGATTCGTGCCGGGAGGTAGATCGATCTCTGGCCGCGAGACGTGCAGGAAGCTCAGTTCATTACCTGCCGCGAGTGCGCGCGCTTCTTCGGTGTTAATGACGTCGTACGGCACACTGGCGACAGCCTGGGCGCGTTCGGCTGGTGGACGCAACGCGCGAAAGGGACGAATAACCGCCACAGATCCTCCTTGTCGAGTGAAGGCGCCGGTTCGAGTGGGCCTTCTTTCGGATTACATGCGTGAAATTATTAAGGCTTATGGCGATTAAGACTATCCGTTTAGATGTGAAAACTCAAATGAGCTAGAATCCGGCTTGTGCTTGCTCGATTGAGAAAATCAGGCGGGTTTATTTATCGCGCGGGGCGCAAGTTTTTTCGGCAGCCTGGTGAGGCGCTGCTGTTGTGCCGGATGGCGTGGTGGGTCGTTGTGCTCTCAGTTGCGGCGCGGCGTTATCCGCTGCCGCGGGCACTCGAGATCGTCGCCGGACGGCAAGCTACCCGGGCCGCGATCGATCCTGTCGACGAGGAAAGATATGCACGTGCGATCGATCTCTTACTGTCGTCGGATGTCTGGATGTTCAAGCCGATCTGTTGGAAGCGAGCGGCGGTGTTGCATCGCTATCTTTCACCGCGGACGCGGATCATTTTTGGTGTGCGAAATGATGCTGCCGGGCAGGTGACGGGCCATGCGTGGCTTGAAGCCGACGGAGAGCCGATCCTCGAAGCCACGCCTCCCGAATATGTAACTACTTACCGATTTCCTTCCAACGAACGTTTCAACCCGCAAATATCCGTGTTTTAAAAACGGGAATCATTAACCACAAAGAGGCACAAAAGGCACAAAGAGGCACAAGAAGGAAATGAGGGAGTGTGCCTTTTGTGCTTCTTGTGCCTCTTTGCGGTTAATACCCTGCGGTTCAGTTGTTACGGCAGCGCTTCGACGTTCAAGAAGAAGCGGAACGATCCCGTTTGCTGAATCCCAAGCAGGAACCGAACGTTGATCGACGCACCGTTTGGCAACGGCGTATCCAGCGAGACTATCCCTGCCGATTGAGTAGAATTAAACCCGCCACCATTCGGCTGCGACGGTGGCTGCTCCAACGTAGTCCCGAAAATCGTGATCGAACACGGCGCGGGATTCGGCGAGCACGTCTCCTCATCGTTTACACCCGAAACCACGACCGACGTCGAAGTGCGCGAACGCAGATCGGCAAACCCAGACGGCGCCGGGAACGAGTTGACGTCAATGATCCGGAAACGCAGCCGCGTAACGGGACCGCCCGTGTTGTTGACGACACGACGCCTGATATCGATCGTGCCAAACGTCGAATTGTTCGCCGGATCCGACGTCAGATCGCGCACGCGATTCGGCGGCAACGACGCACTCGTCGACGCATCGACAAACAACACACTCGTCTGCGCGTTGCGATCGATCGGCGACGACAAGTTCTCAGGCGCAGGCGCGCCGAGACGCTGACCTGCTCCCGCTGACGTTCCATTCGTATCAACGAAAACAAAATCCGCCGCGTTGTTGTCACTGTCTTTCGGCAAACCACCACTGCCGATGCCACAGCCGATTGCTGAACCGAAGACAGGCGTATTGCCGGGACAGTAACTGCGGTAGAACGAGTAATCGATCGAGAACGGTGTGAGCGCCGTGTATCCGGTACCTTCCTTGTAAAGCGTGTTGGCTTCGGCAGTCGATCCGACGGCATCGATTCTCACGCCGAGTGCAAAATCAGCGGTGTTCGCGGTCGAGAAGAGCGCGATGCCGGCGTTGTCGGGAATATCAGTCGTGTACGTCGCGTCACCGTTCGCCGTCGTGCCGTTGCCGGCTGGATAAGACGACAGCGAATACGCGACACTGTTCACGCCGAGGTAGTGGCCCTTCGCCGGGATTACGGTTCCGTTCGGAATAACGAAACGCACAACGCCGTCAGAGGCCGCAACGCTGTAGCCGGCGGATCCATCCGAAGACGTAACGGTGTGCGCTGTGCTACTCGGATTGTAGATCTCGACAAACTCGTCATTCGCTCCCGATGGACCACGCAAACGGAACTCGCTGATCAGCAAGCCGCCTGCGCCGGCGGGCGCGTTGACCTTGGCCCACCACGTTCCCCAGCGCGAATCATTCGTGCCCAAACCCGTTGTGCCCACACGCAGCCGCGCGTACTCCTGCAACGTCCAAAGGTCAGTATCGTTAACGGGATCGACCATCGAGTGACTGTAATCACCCCAACGATTCCGTGAGCCGCTGAACGTCTTCTGGTAATAGTCTTCACCTTCCTTGTAAATCAGCGGATCGCGCAACGTGCCCGCGGCGTCGCTGCCGAGTCGAATGGCGTAACCGGCGTCGGCGTAATCGTCTGACTCAAACTCCGTGAAGCCAAGAATCATGTCGTTGTTCTTGTTAACGCTGAGACTCGGGTAACCGTAGTGCTTACCGCCGTTGATGCGCGTGGCGGTGGCGTCTTCCAAACGACCGCCGTCGAAAAACGTGCCGTCGTTGTTCAAGACGGTCCATTGGGCCGCGAAGCGAGAGTTGTTGGTGATTCCGCCGGCTGGCAGCGCGATCGTCTGCGGGTAATAGATCTTGCCATTGCGGAAAACGACGTTACTGCGCACGAACGCATCGCCGACGTCAAATTGTCTGATCGTGGCCGGACAGGTCTGTGTTGGCGCACCGACACCGGGAACGCACTGTTGCGGTAAAACGTCGCCACCGGGTTGTGTCCAACCGCCGCCGGGACGAGTGCGATTCGCCGGATCGACCGTGAACGTCGGCGCTGCCGGAGTTCCCGTGATTCGGTGCAGCCTGTACGTCGCGGCGGCGCTGCCGATGTGCGTCGGAACGTACATCGTCTCTTCGGTTGGCGAGAAAGTAGTCGCCGGGTGCATACAGAAGCCGCCGATTGCCGCTGATGCGCCGCTAAAGATCGTCGCGGTAGCCTCGCCCTCACGTAATGAGGGATAGTCAAGGACGAGCGCGCGTCCATCAGTGAAGGCGAGCGTGTTGATCGTGAAATTGTTCCACGTGACGACTACCCAGTTCTTGTTGAAACCGAGCATGGGGAAGTCGGCCCAACCGCCGGCGGCGTTGCATCCGGGTGAACCTGGTGCGCAACCGACGATGAAACGGAAGAGGGTGTAACTTCCCTGCGGATTCGGAGAATCCGAAATACCGACCAGCACTGACGAGTTCGCGGTTTGCGCGTTTGAAACCGCGGCCACGATCCAGCGATTGTTGTACGGGTCGTACTGAATACGCGGATCGAAGTGGCCCGAACCGCCCGCCGCTGTCCAAAACGACGTCATGCTCACGAGCGAAAGCTGCGCACCGGTGGCTTTGTCGTGGATCACCATGTTGTTGTTCAGCATAGTGACGACTTTGTCGAGTCCGACTGCGCCGGTTGTGTCCGGTGGAATCGTAAACGTTCCGGATGTACCGCCACCGACGGCTTCGTCAACCGCGCCTTGAAAGTTCTGCGCCGGCGAAGGTGACGCGATCTTCAAGCCGCCTTCGTCGGTCGTGATCTGACTGGTCGCAGGTTCCGCGGGAGACGACGGCGTATCCACTTCGCCGATCGAGCCGGGCACCGGCATCGTTTCTAAACCGGTTTTGGGCGCGAGGGTGATGCGTAATCTCTTGCTGGTCTTTTGTGATGCGAGCGCGCGCATGTTTACGACCGTCGTCGCGACTGGTTCGACGACGCGCGATTGAAGTTCAACAGGCGCATTCTGCGGCGCAGCTTGTGTGCTCGACGTCGAAACGGATCGTTTCGCTGGGACCGGTGTTGACGGAGAGATGCGTGGTTGATCGACGACGACTGGTGGTTGGGCCAACGAGGGGATAATCGCCGGCAGGACCATCTGGTCCGTCGCGCGTGATCGTTTCGTTTTCTTCGTGCGTTTCTTGCTGTTAGTTGCTTTCGCTTTTTCCTGGGCGACGACGCTGATCGCGCCGTTAAGAAACACTGTCTGCGTCAACATCGCGAGGCACACAACAGCAAAGCCTGCGCGTCGCAGAAACAATCTCACACTCGGGGAAAGATTGGGGAAGAGGGTCATTTACGCTCCTTCGGTTTTAAACACGGATAAGACGAATTCATCGGATCAGGTTACTGCGCGAACGGCGAGCTGAGCGCTGCGCCTTTCGTACATTTCCCGGTGGTCAGGTTTACGGCGCCGAGGAGGATGGGGTAGGTTTCGCGTTCTTCTTCTTCGCTTTCGATGACGTCGGTTCCGGCGGCGGTGGCGCGTTGTTTGTCACGCTCTTCACGCTCGCGTTCGCGTTCCTTTTCGCGCTCGCTCTTCGTCTTCTCACCTTTCGTTCGCGCCGACGCGACCAACAACAGCTCAGCACGTCCGTCAACTGGCCCATACGTAACCGACGGATTCTCAAACGCGCCGATACACGACTTCATGATCCTGAGCGCACGCGCTCGCGTCAGCGTACGCTGAATCTCTGACGTTTGGCCCAACGCCTTCGACACGCTATGTGTGTCGACGCGTTTTGCGCCTTCCGTGTAATACCCGATCGCATCAGTGACGACAGCCTGATGTTCGTTGACGGAAAACTGCCACATCACACGTCGGTCGGAAGGTTTATCGACAACGTTCAGCAGTTTGAAATGCGCTTTGAAATAAGCGTCGGAGATGCCGGTGGCGAGTATCGCGTGCTTCGAACCTTCGACGAGTGCGGTTTCAGAAGCGTTGAGTTTGTGTTGCGCGAAGGCGGAGGCAAGTGACGAAGCGACGAACAGGACGATTAACGGGTTACGGAGAATGCGCACGAATTATCCGGATGGAAAAAAGGAGGGGCGCTGATGCTACCCCTCCTTGTTGTTTTAGTTGCGGTTCAGTTGTTACGGCAATGCTTCGACGTTGATAAAGAATTTGAAGCTGCCGGTTTGCTGAATGCCAAGCAGGAAACGCACGTCAACAGACGCGCCGTTGGCGACTGGCGTAGCGAGCGTTACCACTCCCGCCGACATCGACGAGTTGAAACCACCACCGTTTGGCTGTGACGGCGGCTGCTCGAGCGTCGTTCCCTGAACGGTGACGTTGCTCGTGCCGCTGCCGCACGGCGGACGATCGACAGTGACGACGACTGCGGTCGAAGTTCTCGGGCGCAGGTCGGCAATGCCGCTCGGCGCCGGGAACGTCGTCAGGTCAACCACGCGGAATCGCAGACGCGTTACGTTGCCGCCGGTGTTGTTAACAACTGTTCGACGAATGTCCAAAGTTCCGAACGTGGAGTTGTTCGCCGGATCCGACGTGAAGTCACGAACGCGATTCGGAGGTGAAGCTGCCGCGACGCAAGTGTCGAGCAGGTTAACCGCGAAAGAAGCGTTGCGCTCGATTGGCGAGCTCAGGTTTTCCGGTCCCGGAGCACCGAGACGTTGTCCTGCACCAGCCGAAGTACCGTTGGTGTCGACGAAGACGAAGTCGGCAGCGTTGTTGTTGCTGTCCTGGACCAAGCCGCCGCCCGGGCACGCGCCGAACGTCGTGATCGAACCACCCTTACCGCAGTTGTCGCGATAGAACGAGTAGTCGATCGAGAAAGGCGTCAAAGTCGGATAGCCGGTACCTTCCTTGTAAAGCGTGTTTGCTTCTGACGTTGAGCCGACCGCGTCGAAGCGATTGGCGAGTGTGAAATCGGCTTGAACGCTGGTGTTGAAGATCGCGATACCGGCGTTGTCCGGAATGTCAGTCGTGTAGGTCGCGTCGCCGGTGGCAGTCGTTCCATTGCCGGCGGGATACGAAGCGAGGCTGTAGCCAACGCTGTTCACGCAGAGGTAATGGCCCTTGTTGGGGATGACCGTGCCGTTTGGAATGACGCAACGGGCAACGCCGTTCGACGCAGCAACGGCGTAACCAGTGCCGCCTCCGGCGACCGTGTGATCGGCGCCAGTGGCGTTCATGATCTCGATAAACTCATCGTTGGCTCCGTTCGGTCCACGAACTCGGAATTCCGAGATGACTATACCGGTAGCGGCAACGTTTGCCGGGCCTTCTTCGACCGGCAGGATGCGCGCGCTGGGAGTTTTTGTCGCTTGCACCGCACGTCGCGCGGGCACAACCGGAGCAGCGGGAGCTACTGGGACGACGTCAGCGTTTCCGGCGACGCCATCAATTATGCGCGTGTTCATGACGCCAGCAGGCGCCTGGGGAGCGTAGGTCCCGTAGACCACAACGCTGGCGGCGCTGGCTTTCTTCTTCTTTTTCTTTTTGGTTGTGGAAGACTTTGCTTTAGTACCTGAGGGATTACTAGCGGCTGGTTCCGTGGTTTGCATTGCAACGCCGGCGAAGGCGACTTGCGAGATTGCCAGTACCACTACGACCAAGCCAGAGAAGACAACGGAAACCCGAAACGATTTGCACATGCCTCTTTTTTCTCCTTATTGGTGGGCCCACGATGATCTGTGCGGCGTGAGAACGTAACATGCTTAATCGTATACAGTCAACGAAATTTAACATTACGGGCTAACGCGCTTTCGCTTTGACAGCCCAATATCCGACTTGATTTCAACTACTTACGGAGTGTGCGTTAACGTGCGCTGCCGCGCTTGGACCACCGATCCCAGTTTATGAAAACCAAATACAGCGCGAGTTGATGCGGGAAGAATATGTTCATGAAGAGCAGGGTCGAGGTGTGAAACAGGATCCCGACTCCCAGAATCCACCAGCGGACGCGCTTCCAGAAAACAGCGAGGGGAAACAGCAGTTCCCACAGCAGGACTAGCCCGACCATCACAGGTAGAGCGCCAGGCAGATACGAGCGCACCTCCGCCAGCCAAAAGGCGAGTTGGAAGCGCGTATCGTGCAGGTTGTCGAGCGAATGGAGAATCGCGAGCGAAGGCAGGTTGTCGGCACTGAAATAGCCGAGCCCAGCCACGCGCAGCTTGATCAACGCCGAGCTGAAATAGACCCACGCCATCAGCAGTTGCATCAGCAGGATCGGATACGCATAGGCCCACAACGGGCGCTCGCGTTTAGTTCGCCGGAATCGCTCATCGACTGAAAACGCGTCGCCGCATGGCGTGAACGCCAGGACGCCGAGGCAGTAAACCGCGAGCATTTCGTCGTGATTGAAGTGTCCGAAACTGCGAACGAGTCCCTGGTAAAAGACGACGAGCACGAGCGAAGTTTTCGTGGAGATGGGCGTGAGAAGCCCGATCGTGCTCAGCAGCAACGACAAGACCATCGCGCACTTGAGCATCGTCATCCCGCCCGGGGTGAGCAATCGATCGTAAAAACTCCACGGCAGTAACTTCATCGCGCCAGTCGGCCGCAGGATCGTGATCGGGAGCGAGCCGAGGGCGGAAAACGAGGTGACGAGGACTGAAACGAGGAACGTGCCGTTGACGATCGTACGCACGACGCCGAGCGCAAAATCACTCGCGGGAACGACCCGGTTTACAATTCCTTGCGCCACGATTCTATGAAGTTCTGGTAGTTGGAATAACTGCCGCCTTCCCAACGATACCGATCGAGACGAATCGACTTCAGACGCTGCGGCGACGACCCAGGCAGTCGCTCGTTGTAGAGACGTCCCCACGTTTCAAGCAGATCGGGAATACGCGCGCCCGCGGGAAGTTTCTCGACTCCGCCCGCGTGTTGTATCAACTCGGCATTTGCGGGATGAATCGACGCGAGCTTGAAACTCTGGTTGTTGATCGTCGCATTCACCATGGACCACGTGCGGCTATACATCGCGTTCGTCAAACCGATTGGCGGAATGTTGATCGTCTCCCCCGAGACTGTTTCACCGCGCAGGATGCAGTAAGTGTGACCGCGTTCGAGATCGCCGCCGGCCATCATCAAGTTCCACGACGGGATCGGGTACACGTTTCTGACCGAAAGGAAGGCCCACACGAGCGGCAGAAACACCGCGGCAGTGAGGATTGCGTATTTAACGATCAGGCGACGATCACCTGCGTCACCCGACGCCCAGAAGTTTGTAAGTTTGGAAGCTATCAAGGATTCGTTCCACGCTGCTTGTGGCTTTATCCAGCGCGATTTCGTAATTGTCAGTGATATCGATCGCGATCTCGCCCACCGTTTTGCCCTGCTCGAGGCCTTTCCAGACGATCATCGCGGTTTCGTTCAGTTGAAAATACTTCTTGGTGTTCAAGTCGACGAGGATTCCCTCGCCGCCGTCAAAATCGGTAACGACTACATGTTTGCCTGGCATTAGATTAGTTGAATTCATGATATTCACCGCGTTCGTTCCAGAAGGTTGTAGGGCTCGATGGCCCATCGCTCCGCCATTTCGCGCACGAGGCTGGAAGCAAACATCTGTTTGGTATCACTGTCGGGCGTGAACTCGCGCGTGCCCGAGATCTCCTTCGAATATATTCGACTCCCGCTTGTAATTTTTTCCAGCTCCGCGCCGGAAGCCCCGACTTTAAAGAACTTCAAAATGCTGAGTAGAGCAGGTAACGACAGTTGACTGTAATTAAGCAACATGCTGTCCGCGTTCGCAAGACTATGCGCGGTGGAAAAGAAACTGCCGATGCTGCGCGCGCAGCGTTCTTCAAGCGACATCGCCGCAATTGCTTCGGGTGAAACGCCGTTGATGTGCGCGAGAACGCGATGGTCCTCGTCGATCAGCCACGCCGGCACGGTCTTCATGTTTGAAACGATCGTTTCTGTCGGATCGCGGTAAAGAAAAACCCACGGCACGCGCGGCCAGATGCGTTTGATTCGCTGCAATTGCGACGTGCCGCAACAGGAAAACTTGATAAACATGCGTCGTTCGTTTCCCGTTCTGCGTTGGGCCAGTGCTTTGACGACCGCGCGAAGAAAGACTGAGTACAGCGACTCTTTAACCGGATCAACTGCGTCAGTGATAAATCGTGCGACGAGTTTGTCGATCGCATTTGCTTCCGAGAGCACGATCGTGTCGTCAAGCGAGCGGCAAACGTTTGCCAGCAGGGTTGAGCCGCAACGCGAAGAGTGAAAGATGAATCCGTCGGGTTCGACGCTGTCGAGATGTTTCTCGAATTGCAACAGCGCGTCGAATCCGGTGAACCGCTCCGCGCGTTTCTCGGCACGCATTCGATCGACAGTCTGCTGAAAGAACGGCTCGGTAAAACTCACCTCGCCGAGGTCCATCCACAACAAACCCGGACGCCCATCAACCACGACGGCGTCAACCGGCATCCAGCCCGGAGTGAGTGCTGATTCGGACACGATCAGTTATGCCAGGGAATTTTGCCGAAGCTTTGCAGACAAAACAGACACGGCGAGCCAGTGTAAAGATCCGGCGTGGTTCCCTGCGCACGCAACGCAGCGAGTGCGTCCTTTCGCTTTTGCAGTTGGGCCGACGCCAATTCCTTGAATTTCTCGTAAGCTGACGCGAACGACTCCACGTTCAGATCGGCAACGACGTCAGTCTCCTCCGCGGCGCCGCGATAACCTGACAGGTTGCAGCACAACGAAAGTCGCCCGCGATAGTCAACGTTCATACTCGTTCCGGCAAGCGGCGAACACGGCGGACGATCCTCGTCGATGTTGTAGTAGCCGACGTCGATGCCGATGTTCATCTTGAAAATTCGAGCGAGAATCGCGACTTCCTGTTCGACGACGCGCCGTTCGTCAAGACTCAACGCCGATTCGTCGGCGACTGCGGTTGACGTCGGCATCACGTGAACGAAATTCAACGCGGCCGCGCCCATGCGTGCAGCGAAGATCGCGATCTGTTCGAGTTGATCGACGAGATCGCGTCGAATCGTGATCTTGATCGCGAAAGGCAACTGCGTCATGTAGCAACGTGAGAAGGCGCGAATCAGGCGATCGAACGATCCTTTACCGCGCCAGCGATCGTGCGTCTCTCGCGTGATGCCGTCGAGACTGAATGCCACGTGCGAGATCGAGTCGCGATTAGCCGTGAGCGACGGCCACACACGTTCGAAGTGCCAGCCGTTCGTAACAAAGCTCGATCGCAAACCGGCTGAAGCGACAGTTTCGAGCGTCGTCGCGAATTGCGGATGGAGCGTCGGCTCGCCGCCGGTGAAGTTGATCTTCGTGATGTTTGCGACTTCGCGTGCTTCAGCGATCACGCGTCGCAGCAGATCGACGGGAAAGAATTCGGCATGCTTGCTGTAGAGATTGTCTTCGGCGCGAAAACAGTAGCTGCAATGCAGGTTGCAGATGTTGGCGAGTTCCACGCTCAGTCGCTGTGGACCATAATCGTCGCTGAACGTGGCATCGGTCTGCATTTTAGTTTTGGGTTAACAACTCGGCGGCGCGACCGGGTTCGAGTAGATCTTTGCCGGCCAAAAGAGCGAAACCCTTTGCCTGGCGTGCGAGCCGGGAAAGTAGATCGAGATTGGCGCCCGCGACGGTCGTGTCATACGTGGCCCACGGACAAGCGCGGATCAATCGGATCATGGTTTCGGATTGCGTGAGCGGATGAATCCGCGTTTTGCTTTTACCACTCACGGAAGTGAAAAGGATGCGTGCAGGGACGACGTGCGGCGTGCGTGTCGAAGAAAAAACTGCGGCGGGCTCGAAAACACTCTTGAAATCCCGACTCGCTACGTCACGCATCGCAAAGAAACTCCGAAACCCGCGCGCCTCAACGCCGCCGTGATTCAAACTCAACAACACTTCGTCGTCCGACAGATACGACCAACCAGCGGCCGCGAGTTGATACGTCAACGTCGACTTCCCACTCCCGGATGATCCAACGATCAGCACGCCCTTGCCAGAAGGCTCAACAACCGCCGCGCTATGAAGATCGAATAGTCCAAAACGCCGCAGCGCCGCGCAAACGGCAAACGACGTAACGCGCGCCAGTTCCGCGTCTGCCGACTCGGGAACCTCGCGAACCCAGACGTCAACCTCGACGGGAACGCTTTGTCGCAATCGCATCAACGAATTGTCGAAACGCAGATAGTAACCGTCGGCGACGGTGTAACAGGTGCCACCGTCGGCGATATCAAAGCGGTTCAGTGTGGGAGGAATTTCCGGCTCGATATTGGCGATATTGGCGGAACCGGCGGAGTAAAACCTGATCGCAATGTCACGTTCCGGCGCTGCTGGGACTGGCGTGAGTTGCCATCCGGCAAAAAGACTTTCGATTAGTTGGGCTAATCGGTGATCAAGAACGTCGACAAAGAGAAACCGACCGGCGACCGTATAACAGCTTCGGAACGCCGGTCGGTCAAAGACCTGAATAACTTCCATGCAACCGGAATTTCTTTGTTTTAGTTCGTAGCTCCGCTTGTAGCGGACTGAAAGAATGTGGTTGCTTCCAGAACGTCTACCGGAACCGAAATGGCTGGTTCGATGAATGGTTTCTTACGATCGTTGAGATCCTTAACGATCCCCTTCTCATTCAGTCCAGCATTTTCTTCGTTGATAATCTCGTTTTGCATAGCCAAGGTTAGCCGCCTCCTCGAGTCAGTTGTTGATTAATATATGTTCTAGCTCGACCGCATGGCAACCAAATTTTCGGACCACGCGGACATTAAAATGCTTACTGCTCAATCAAGGCCCTGTTGCGAATTCTTCGGTGGTCCAGCAAGGACCATCCGCAGGACCCGTCGTTCTGCACGGGTGAGGTCAGCTCGGACGAAGAGTTTGGCGTTCGGCGCGAGTTGCCGAACAGCATCTTCCACTGAGAGTTTTGAGATGTCGGCGTCAATCAGTTCCATACCTTCGTTCTGAATGTCGACCGGAATACCGATCGTTTCGCCAATCTTCAGCAGGACCAGTGGAAGCGGTTGCTTTTTGGCTTTGACGCTCAGCAGGTAATTCTCATAAGTGACGCGGAGCGGTTGTTCTTCGAGCTTCTTTTTCTCTTCGTCAGAGTCTGGCTCGACTCCATCTTCGGTATCGCCTTCAATCAACATCGACTGCGTCGAGCCGTGTACGACGGCTGTCAAAGGGGGCTCACCCTGATTTGCATCGTACAGAAAAATTCCCAACGCCCGTGGTTGTTCCTGCGAACCTAAGTCGATCTCGTAATCGACGTAAACGGTTGGGGCGAGCAATTGGAGCGCCGGTTCGAGAGTGAGTTCGCTGAACTCAATCGTGAGCGGTTCCTTTTGTCGTTCTGTACCGAGGAAAATAGGTGCTTTGATTCGTTTCGACAGTTCCTGAGTCACGTCAGCTATGTTGGCCTTATCGGCCTTTAGTGAAATGTTCAGGATCGGACGTGTCTTGACTGTAAGCGTGAACGGGAGTTTCTGGCTGGGCTTGGCGCTTTGTGCCTTGGGATCGTTTTCAGGAGCTTTTTTTTCGACAGCGGGTTCTTGTGACAATCCAATCGTGCTGCCCACGAGGATCGTCAAAACAACCAGCCAACTTTTCATAATTGGAGAACAGCGCACGACTGACCTCATACGAAAAACGTCGAGGAAAACTAGCACGTGCAAAAAAATCCGTCAAATTTCATTAAACAACCTTGTTTGTCCGGGGTTTTAATAGGAGACGAAACGGGCGCATGATGTAGTAGGCAAAACTCAGTCGCGCCGGGAGTGCGTGATCGCCGAGATCGCCGTCCGTCGGGCGCAACGTGTGGACGAGATAACGCGCGCGAGCGCTGAAAGTCTTACGAACGCCGAGGTTGTATTTGAAGATCTCACTCGACGTTGCGGGTACGTGCTCCGGACCGTTGAAGAGGTGCTCGATGATGTTGTCCGCGAGCGAATCGAGACGTTTGTCGGCCTCGCAGCGTCGTTTCACTTCAGGCGGCAACTCTGTGTCGAGGAGTCGTTGGGCCAGGTGCAGGCCGAGTAGAAACATTCGTTCGGTGTCGGCGTGTGCGGCACGGTCTAACAACGCGGGCCAGTTCAGTTCACGACGAGAGATCAGTTCGGCGACGTCGCAGATCCAGCCAAGTCGTTCCCATAAGTGACGCGATCCATGCACGCACAGCGAGAACAACAGATCTTCGGCTGAGAATGTTTTCAGCGTCGTGCCGTTGATCTCGAATGTGACCAGATCCTGCCAGAGTGTTTCGCCCTGAACCGTTGACGCGAAGAGATGTGGCGCGACTTCCCAGTGCAGTTCGACGATCAACTGGCGATTGTCTTTTGTGAACTGAAGATTGTGTTGCGTGCGAAGTAGAAAGTCCTGCTGAGCGACGGTTAACGATTTCGAGAGTGTGTAGTTGTCAGCGAGGAGCAGATCGCGTGCGCGCGGAACGTCGTGTTTTTTAACGATGATGTCGAGATCGACGAAGCGTCGCAAAGCGAGATCGTCATACGCGATGAGCGAGAGTATCGGGCCTTTGTAAGGAATCGCGTCGACGCCTTCGCTCGCAAACAACTTAACGATCCGGCAGAGTTCGGCTGTCAAAATAACATTGCGTGCCGAGTTTTCCTGGTAGTGTTGTTTGAATGGCGCGAGGTCTGTTGGCGGTGCTATGTTTTTGAGTTGCCGATAGACAAGCGGCACGACAGCGTGGCGTCGAGCCAGTAGAAAGAAATAATTCCAATCGACATTTTCAACACTGATCCGCGGCGCAGGTTTCGTTCGCGCGCAACTCAACAACAATTCGCGGATCGAGCCACTATTCATTAACTTTCAGAACAGCCAGAAACGCTTCCTGCGGTATCTCCACGCGCCCGACTTTCTTCATCCGCTTCTTGCCTTCCTTCTGTTTCTCCAGCAGCTTTCGTTTGCGCGTGATGTCGCCGCCGTAACACTTCGCGATCACGTTCTTGCCCAGCGCCTTCACCGTCTCGCGTGCGATCACTTTGTTTCCAATCGCAGCCTGAATCGGAACTTCAAACAGTTGCCGCGGAATCAACTGCTTCATCTTCTCGGCAAGCGCGCGTCCTTTTGGTTGCGCCGTGCTGCGGTGCAGAATCAACGACAACGCATCAACCGGTTCACCCGCAACCAGCACGTCCAACTTCACCAGATCGCTTTCCCAGTAACCTGACAAGTTGTAATCAAGCGACGCATAACCACGCGACACGGATTTCAAACGATCGTAAAAGTCGAGCACGATCTCGTTGAGCGGCAACTCGTAAGTCAACATCACGCGATTCGACGTGATGTACTCAAACCCTTTCTGCATCCCGCGCTTCTCTTCAAGCAACGGCAGAATGCCGCCCAGATGTTCGTCGGGCGTCAGGATTACGGCGCGAATCACGGGCTCTTCGATCTTTGCGATGCGACCCGGATCGGGCATCTTCGCGGGCGAATCGATCTCGGTAACTTCGCCGTCCGTAGTCGTCACGATGTAGCGCACGCCGGGCGCCGTCGTGATCAGATCGAGATTGAACTCGCGTTCCAAACGCTCCTGCACGATCTCCATGTGCAGCAGTCCGAGAAATCCGCAACGAAAACCAAAACCAAGCGCCGTCGACGATTCAGGTTCGTAAAAGAACGACGCATCGTTCAAACGCAACTTGTCGAGCGCGTCGCGCAACTCCTCGTACTGGTTCGTATCGACCGGATACAAGCCGGCGAAAACCATCGGCTTGATCTCCTGGTAACCGGGAAACGGTTGCTGCGTCGGCCGCGCTGCTTCGGTGATCGTGTCGCCGATCTGCACGTCGGCAACTGCCTTGATCGACGCCGTCAGAAAACCGACTTCGCCGACGCCTAATTCCGCGATCGGCGTCGGCGTGGGACGATTCACGCCGAGCGTTTCGACCTGGTAATCGCGGCCGACGTTGAAGAAACGGATCTTCATTCCCGGGTGAATCCTGCCGTCGATGATGCGGAAGAGCACGATGACGCCGCGATACGAGTCGTACCACGAGTCGAAGATCAACGCTTTGAGCGGCGCGTCGGGATCGCCTTTCGGCGAGGGAACGTCACGCACGATCGCTTCGAGCACATCGGCGACGCCTTCGCCGGTCTTGGCGCTCGTGAAGATCGCGTTGTGAGTTTCGAGGCCGATAAAGTGTTCGATCTGTTCGACGGCTTTTTCAGGTTCGGCGCCCGGCAAGTCGATCTTATTGACGACGGGAATGAGTTCGAGGTTGTTGTCGATCGCCAGATACGTGTTCGCAAGTGTTTGTGCTTCAACACCTTGCGAGGCATCGACGACGAGCAACGCGCCTTCGCACGCTGAGAGCGAGCGTGATACTTCGTAAGAGAAATCGACGTGACCCGGCGTGTCGATCAGGTTCAGCACGTACGACTGTCCGTCGCGTGCTTTGTAGTCGAGCCTGACGGCATGCGCTTTGATCGTGATGCCGCGCTCGCGTTCGAGATCCATGTTGTCGAGGACCTGGTTTTCCATCTCGCGTTCAGACAACGCGCCGGTGAGCTCGAGCAGGCGGTCGGCGAGCGTCGACTTGCCATGATCGATGTGAGCGATGATTGAGAAGTTACGAATGCGAGATGGATCCATAAAACACAGATGCGATTACTACGGCAGATGTTCGTTGATATAAGCGCGGGCCTTTTCCTGCGTGTTCAGATTGTCTGCGATCCAGCGATAGTTTCGCACAGCCCAGGCGACGTGTTCGCCGACAAATTCCGAATACTTCGTGCCTTCCGAGAAGTCTTCTTCGATGAGCCCGAGTTTCACCGAAACGCGTCTGATCACCTCGGCGTCTCCGGTCATCGTCGCGGCGTGATAGAGCCGGTGCTGTTCGTCTTCGGAGAGTGAACCGGACGCGGAAGAGTTTGACGACGACGTGTTTGTCGAATCGTCGTCAGTGTTCTCGTTGGAGTTCGAGTTGATGTTGAAGTTCGTGTTGCGATTCGAGTTGAAGTTGATGTTGGCGTTGCGACGCGGAGTTGCCGACTGGTAGAAATACAAACCTACTCCGACCGCGATCGCCACGACGATCAGTCCCAAACATCCGGCGCCACCGCAACCGAGTGCGATCTTCTGATTACGAGTCATTGTTTTGTCTCACTTCAGATGGACTGGAAAGCAACGAGCTAAATTTCAGATACGAGTTTTCATCCAGGCGACGCATTCTTCTAACTGGCGATGCATCGTGGACGGATCGGTGTGATGAATGTCGCCGTGTCCCGGCAACACCCACTCAAATTCATAATCGAGAAGCCTTGTCATCGAACGAATCTGCTCGGTCCACGAATACCAGCAGGCGCCGCGAAACGCTGTTAATCCCCGGCCGCTGACGTGTCCGGCCAAATGATCGCCTGTCAAAAGAAACTTGTTTCGATAAAGATAAACGACGTGTCCGCGCGTGTGTCCGGGCGTCGGAATCACCAGCAGATCGCGATCGAGTTGAACCGGCTCGACGCCGCTGATGATCTTTTCGACTCCGAATCGCGCCGCGCCGTCGTCGGCGTGCATGACACGATCGCAGCCGAATCGTTCGTGAAAGAGTTCGTGATCCGCGACGTCGTCCTTGTGCGTCAGAAGCATCTGGCTGACGCCGCCCATCGCGTCGATTCGTTTGAGCAACTGCGTCGCGAAACGCGGCGAATCGATCAGCAGATTGCCGCCTTCGTCAGGCGGACGCACGATCAAATAGCTCCACGCGCCAAAGCTGTCTTCCGAAGTAAAACCACAAAAGTAAACGTTGTCGGCAAGATGATGCGGAAAGGCGTCGATGCCGATGTGCGCGTCGTGTTTCTCTGTTGTGCCAATCGAACCGGTCGGACAAGCCACCAGCGCCATCATCGCTCTTTGCGTTTCGTTCGCGCTGTCAGGCTGATGATAAACGCTGCACTGATCGCCGTGATCGCGAAAAATCGAAGGCGCGAGCTGGCTACAGGTGTCACAGTCGATGCAGGTCGAATCTACAAAGAAATCCCCGGGTACATTCTCGGGTAAACGCTGTTGCAGGCTTGCCATAGAAGAATTTCGAATTTCGAAATGCGAATTGCGAATTTCAAGACAAACGTAGCGTACCGCTCGAAATTGCGCAATTCCGTCCGCTTTCAAATTCGCAATTCGCATTTCGAAATTCGAAATTGTTCAAATGTGGTACTCGTTAATTAACCGGTGCAGGTAGGAGCGGCTGATACCCAGCTTTTTAGCGGCAGCGACTTTGTTTCCTTCAGTTTGGATGGCGTTCGCGATCATGCGGCGCTTCAGGGCTTCGACGGCGCCTTCGAGTGTCGATTCGTCTCCGGTTGGCGTTCCGGGCAGGACGCGCAGCATCTTTTCGGGAACGAATTCGAGACCTAAAGTGTTGTTACTACTCAGCACGACGAGGCGTTCGATCAGATTCTCGAGCTCGCGCACGTTTCCCGGCCATTCATACTCTTGAAGGATTTCGATCAACGCCGGATCGAGTTCCGGCGTCGGCTGTCCATGTTTCAGCGCGGTGGCTGCGGCAAAGTGGGCTGCGAGCAGCGGAATGTCGTCCTGTCGTTCGCGTAGCGGCGGCAGCGTGAGCGGCACGACGTTCAAGCGGAAGAACAGATCCTGTCGAAATCTTCCGGCGGCGACTTCCTTTTCGAGATCTCGATTACTGGCCGCGATCAACCTGATGTCGACAGTCAGCGTCTTGATTCCGCCGACGCGTTCAAACTCACGCTCCTGCAACACGCGCAGGAGTTTGACCTGAACTGCCGCGCTGAGATCGCCAATCTCGTCGAGAAAAAGCGTTCCGCCGTTGGCGAGTTCGAAACGGCCTTTGCGTGTTTGCGTCGCTGACGTGAACGCGCCCTTTTCGTGGCCGAATAGTTCCGACTCGATCAACGTCTCGGGCAAAGCTGCGCAACTAACGGCGACGAACGGCCCGCTTGCACGCGGACTTTCCTGATGAATCGCGCGCGCCAGCATCTCTTTACCCGTGCCGTTTTCGCCGCACAACAGAACGGTCGCGCTCGTCGCGGCCGCGGATCGCGCCTGTTTCAACACGCGCTCCAACGCCTGACTGCCGCCGAGCAAATGCGCGAACCCGGGCGGACGCGACAACTCATCGCGCAAGCGACGATTCTCGATCTCGAGCTGTCGCATACGCGCGGCCTGACTCACGATGTGCAGCAACTCGCCCGGATCGAGCGGTTTTTCAAAGAACCCGTAGGCACCGCGTTTTACCGCTTCGAGTGCCGCGCGTTTCGAGTCGCTGCCGGTGATCACGACGACTTGCAGCGGCGGATCCTGCGCGCGCGCCATGTCGATTAGCGCCAATCCTTCTCCGATATCGTCAACCTGCGGCGGCAGGTGCAGATCGCTCACGACTACGCCAATCTGTTCGTCGGCGATCAACGCGCACGCCTCTGCGCGAGACGACGCCTGTAGAACACGGTAATCAGATGCCAGCGCCCAATACAGTCCACTGCGCACAGCGTCGTCGTCATCGACAACGAGAACGGCACTTTTCGGCTCTATCTGACTACTCATCGGCTCCGATAATCAAATCGACTTTCCACACAGTTGCACGCGAAACAGCACGTTCGCTTCGCGACGCCTGGGCAGGTACTTCAAGAGGAACGAGCGTAACGGGCAAGCTTGTAGAAAGGTTATTGCCGCGCCCCTTCTAAGTTACGCTTATCTTTGTGAGCTGGATGGTAGCACGACGCGGAATGTCGTTCCAACGCCCTCAACGGAATGCACGTCGATCGTGCCGCCGCTTGCGAGTACAACCTCGCGGCAGGTGTAGAGGCCGAGTCCGATTCCGGTCTTTTTCGTCGTCGCAAAAGGGCGAAAAAGCCGGTTTTCGATAAAGACCTTGCTCATGCCAGGACCAGTGTCGCCGATGGCGAACATCGGCAGGCCGCCTTCGGTGTGTCCGGCTTCGATCGTGAGCGTGCCGCCGGGTTTAGCCATCGCTTCGAGCGCGTTGAGGATCAGGTTTTCCGCGACTTCCTCGATGCGCGCCTGGTCGACGAGGGCGAAAACGTTATCCGGAAGACGCAACTCGATCGTGTGCTTGACGCGCAGCGGCTCGGCCGTCGTCGCGCAAACGCGTTTCAGGATCGGAACGAGATCGACATTCGTGGGCCGCTTGTGTTCACCGCTCAAGCTCGTCATCGGTTTGCTCAAACGCGCGACGATGGCTTTCAGCTTGTTTGTCGCGTCGGTGAGCCCGCGCATCGCGTCGGTGCGAAACTGCGGATTGTCGAAGTGACGTTCCATGTTGCTGACGGTCAACGACAACGCCTCGATCGCGTTTTTCAGATCGTGAGTGAGCATTGCGGACAGCCGAAGGAACGATTCGAACTGCCGCGACTCTGCTTCGCGAGCCACTTGCGCGCGCAGGCGTTCGGTGACGACGTTGATGTTGTCGGCAATCACGCGAGCGTCGTCGCTTGATTTCAGCAGGATGCGGCGATCGAGTTCACCTTTCGCGATCGCGTTCAGATCTTCCGTGACGCGTGCGATGCCTTGCGACTTTTGTTCGACGTGACGATTGAGAAGCAAAGCCGCGACGAACGCCGAGAGCAACGCGATTACAAATCCCGCGACGCCCCAGAGTCGGGCGCCCCACGCCGCGTCGGAACGATTACGAGCAACGGCGACCGCGACGTTCAAACCCATTGGCGCGTAAGCAACCGTGAAATTCGTGCCCGAGGAAGTGTGAAAGTCTTTTATTCCCTGCTCGTTCGCCGTCATCGATCTGGCGATGGATTCAAAACCCGGAATCGCTTCGCTGGCCGGCCGTAGTTTGAGCCAGCGATCAGAGTGATAGACGACTTTCGCCGAGTGATCGAGCACGATCACCATCGATTTTTCAGTCGTACCGGAACTGGCGCGCGCCTCGAGCCCACGCGAGACGGTCGAGAAGATCGATTCGAGATCGAGTACGCCGACGAGCGCGCCGACGTTGCCGCTGCCACTCTCGTTGTGAATCGGAACGGTGTATTCGAGCGACGGCGCGGAGGATGGAAGCGTGCCGGGTTTATCGACGATGACGTTGCCTTTGGTGGTCCAGATGCGTTCGTCCGGTTGAGGTAGGTTCGGCGGCGTGGAGTTGTTCTTGGTCCAGTTTTCCCACTGCGTGCTGGCTGTGCCGAACCACAGTGGTTGGTGATTGCTGTCAAAGACGGCGAGACTTTGAAAGTGACTGCGGAGGTCGAGCAACGATTTCAGGCTCGAACTGGCGCTCTGGTTCTGTTGAAGCAGGTTCTGTTGATTGCCTGTGTTTTGTTGTGTTGCCGACTGCTCTACCGCTTGTTGAATGTTGCGCATGAGCGAGAGACGCAGCATCGCGCTTTCCTGGTCGCGCAGTACTTCAACCACGCCCGCCGTGAACGAATTCAGATCTTCCTGAACGACGTTGTGCAGCGTCGCATCCACCGCACGCATTCCGTTCCAATAGTTAAGCGCCGCGAGTAGCAACAGCGGAACGGCGCATAGTAGAAAATAGGTGAGAAACGACTTGCGTCGGAGAATCATTTTTTCAATTTTCAAACTCGCTTGCGTCCAAATTCGGACAGCAGAGGCGCGAGCTTTTCGATGATCCGGTCGTGAGCGATGCCGTTGCTGGCGACGAGACCGTTGCGATTCTGAACATCAGGGACGTTGTAATTCAAGGGCTGGCCGAACAAGTCGGTCATGTTGCCGCCGGCTTCCGTGAGGATCAACTGCGGCGCGCACGTGTCCCACTGTTTCGTGCGCGGCGATAAATGAATGTAAACATCGCACTGCTGCTCGATCAGCAAACCGATCTTGATCCCGACCGACCCGCGTTGCACTTCCTCGCGAAACCCAAACCGTTGCACAACCTTGTTCATGCGCGAACTGCGATGCGATCGACTCGCGGCGAGCCGCATCTTCGCCAAGTCCCGATTGTCTGAAACGCGCGCTCGTTCCGGATCGAGCTGCGGCCGCTCGATCCAGGCTCCTTCGCCGACAACGGCGCGATAAAGCACGCCCGTCAACGGTTGATAAACAACGGCGACTTTAACTTCGCCGTCCTCAGCAAGCCCGATCTGCACGGCGAAGTCGCCATTTCCTGCGATAAAACCGTTAGTGCCGTCGAGCGGATCGACCATCCACACGCGCGATTTACGGAGCCTTCGCGACGTATCGACCGACTCTTCAGCGAGAATTCCGTCGTTCGGAAACTCGCGCTGCAAACCCGAGACGATCAACTCGTTCGCGATGCGATCGGCCTGCGTCACCGGTTCGAAATCGTCTGCAGTACTCTTTTGCTCGACGTCGAGCGGCCCCTGGTAGTGTTCGAGAATCGCGGCGCCGGCGGCGCGCGCAAGGTCCACGGCGGCGCGAAGTTCGTGCGTAAATGGTGACATCAATTGATCTCTTGACGAGCGGCATCGCGGATCGCTTCGATCGTCTCTTCTATATCAGACTTGGTAGTGCGAAAGTTAGTAATGCAGGCGCGCAACGCGAAGCGTCCGCCGACGGTGGCGTTAGATAAATAGGCGCGTCCGCCGGTTTGCACGCGACCCATGATGCGCTCGTTCAAGCGATCCAAATCGCCGTTGTTCTCGCCGGGCGGCACGTAACGAAAACAACAGATGCTCAACTCGACCGGCGTGAGTAGTTCGAAATCGTCAGCCGCCGAGACAAGCTCGCCGAGATACGCCGCCATCGAGATGTCGTTACTCACTGCTGCGGCGATGCGGCGCGTGCCGTAGTAACTCAGCGTCAGCCACACCTTCAACGCACGAAAGCGCCGCGACAGTTCAACGCCATAATCCCAGAACGCAAAAGCTTCCTTGTCGCTGTGGCCGTGAACTTTTATGTAATCGGCGTCTTCCGTGTTGAAAGCCGCCTTCACTGGAACCGGATCGCGAAACAGCAAACACCCGGCGTCGACGGGAACGTAAAGCCACTTGTGCGGATCGAGCGAGACTGAATCCGCGCGTTCGAGACCGCGAAACAGGTGTTTCTTTCGCTCGTCGAGCACGCCGGGCGCGCCGTACGCACCGTCAACGTGAAACCACAGATTAAATTCTTTCGCGACTGCGGCGATCTCTTCGAGTGGATCGACGACGCCGGTGTTCACAGTTCCCGCACTCGCAACGACGCAGCATGGCCGCAGTCCTTCACGAAGATCGTCTTCGATCTTTTCGCGCAGGGCATCGACACGCATCCTTTGGCGACCTTCAGGGGCGTCACACGCGATCGTGCGGACATGATCGCGTCCAAGACCGAGAATATCCGCAGCTTTCGCGATCGACATGTGTACTTCTTCGGAAGCGTAAATCGTCACCGGCGGACCCGAATTCCACAGACCGGTGCGAGACACGTTGGCGACCGCTTTCGTGCGGCTCGCGACGAGCAGCGCGATCATGTTCGCCATCGATCCGCCGCTGGTCAGCAGTCCTTTTGCGTCGCGGTCGTAGTCGATCAACGACCCGAGCCAGCGCACGACGAGTTGTTCGAGTTCCGTACCTGCCGGACCTGAACGCCAGCACGTGATGTTCGCGTTGAGTGCCCCGGTGATCAGTTCGGCGTAAGTTCCGACGGGCGTGGACGGCGACGCGACGTAACCAAAGAATCGCGGATGACCGTTGTGCCGGCTGAGATCGAAGATCGTGCGGCACTCGTCCAGCAGTTGATCGAGTGGAACGCCCTCGCGCGGAAGATCGCCCTGAATCGCGGCAGTCGTCTTGCCGAAGTAGTTTTCGGCTCGCACGGGGCGTTCGGAGATCGTGTTGAAGTAATCCGCGACGAGTTTTGTGGCTTGCGTAGCGATTTGGTCGAGTGCTTTCTCGTCAACGTCGAGAGAAATCATGGTCTACAAAGTACCAAGCACTAAGCACAAAATACAAAGTACAAAGATCGTGCTAACATTCGTGCCAAAAATGGCCTTAGCAAATCACGCTACTTCCGACGCCACCGAACGCTATCGCGAGCGCTTCGCCGCCGGCACCCACTTTCGCAGCCGACAGGGACTGACGCTGTCGTCGATCGGTATCGGCACGTATCTCGGCCGCCCCGACGACGCGACCGACGAGAATTACACAAACGCGATCGTCCGCGCCGTCGAAAGCGGCATAAACGTGATCGACACTGCCGCGAACTATCGTTTTCAACGAAGTGAACGAGCGATCGGCCGCGCGCTCAAGACACTTCTCGATCGCGGCTTCGCGCGTGAAGAGCTGGTGATCTGCACGAAAGGCGGGTACTTGCCGTTCGACGGCGCGTTGCCGCGGAACGTGCGCGAGTACGTCGAGGAGACGTTCGTCAAACCGGGTATCGCGGGTTTCGCGGACATCGTCGGCGGCAGTCACTGCATGACGCCGTCGTATTTACAGAACCAACTCGATCAGTCGTTGCGAAACATGGATCTCGAATGTGTGGACGTTTATTACGTTCACAATCCGGAGTCGCAGTTGGACCATGTGCCGGAAACAGAGTTTTACAACCGGCTGCGGCTTGCGTTTGAGCGGCTGGAGGAGAACCGCAAGAGCGGGAAGTTGCAGTTTTACGGCGTCGCGACGTGGAACGGTTTTCGTGTCGCGGCAGACTCAGGCGGCCATCATTCACTCGTGCGAATGATCGAGATCGCGCGCGAAGTGGGCGGCGAAGCGCACGGGTTTCGGTTTATTCAACTGCCGGTAAACCTGGCGATGCCCGAAGCGGTCTCGCTCGAAAACGAAACCATCGACGGCGATCGTTTGACTGTCACTGAGGCCGCGCACCGACTCGGCGTTACGGTGATGGCGAGTGGATCGATCCTGCAGGGACGATTGGCGATGGAAGTTAAAACGGCGATTCAATTCGTTCGTTCGGCGCCGGGTGTCACAACGGCGCTGGTTGGAATGAGTCGTGTCGAACACGTCGACAGTAATCTCCAATTGATGAGTGTGAACGCGGATGAGCGACCCCCGTTATAAAACCTACTCCGAGTTTTGGCCGTTTTACATGGCCGAGCACAGCAGGCCCGCCACGCGTTGGCTTCATCTTCTCGGCACGACCGCCGGGCTCGCGACCGTCGTCTATTTCATCGCGACGGGCAGATGGTGGCTGTTTTGGCTCGGGTTTATTCCCGGTTACGGTTGCGCCTGGCTCGCGCATTTTTTGATTGAGAAAAACAAACCCGCCACATTTCAGTATCCGCTGTGGTCCTTTATCAGTGATTACAAGATGATTGCCTTGATGCTTACGGGCCGCCTACGCGAGAGACATTTGCCACAAAGAGGCACAAGAAGCACAAAAGGCACAAGAAAGACTTTTCAGGAATGAACGGACGGACTTTACGGACTTTAGGAATGACGGGCTTTAGGAATGACGGACTTTAGGAATGACGGACTTTAGGAATGAGTGGCTGCTTAACTAAGAAATCTTTTTTGTGCCTCTTGTGCCTTTTGTGCCTCTTTGTGGTAAGTGGCTATGCGCGGTAACGTCCCGATTCCCGAGATTCCATACGGCGAAGACCTCTGGCTGATCGTGCTGGTCACTTCCGTCCGCGAGCGACGCACGCAGCAGGGCCGGCTTTTCTGCGACGCGTCCGCGCGCAACGCCACGGGGACGATCGCGCTGAAGGTCTGGGGCGAGGTGATCGAAACACAGAAAGAGTTGAAACCCGGTCTCTGGGGCATCACCGGCAAACTCGAGACTTTCCAGGATCGCCAGCAGTTTGTCGTCGCCGAGTATCGACCGATCACGGTCGAGCAATATCGCGAACATCAGAACGCCGATCCGAAACTGCCGCACGCTTACACGCTCGACATCGAAACGATCACGATGCCGAGTTATCGCGAACGCGTCGGTTCACAACTCGAACGACAGATGCGTCTCGGCAACATGCGTTTCGAACAGCAGCAGCGTTATCTCGAAGACATCGCCGCCGAAGAAGAACGTTGTTACGAACTCGGATCGTTGAGCGCGACTTCAGGACGCGTGTTGTCGATCGCGTTGCACGGGGGCGCGATTCCGGGTTTGGAGTTTCCGGGTGTCGGTCCGAACCCGAGCGAGCACGTGTTTGGAATCGATCGTTATGGCAGCGAGCAGGACGAGAAACAGGCGCTACTCGAATTCGTGCAGTTTATGAAGGATTTTGATCCCGACTGCGATGAGCTTGTCGGGCACAACATCATCGGGTTCGATCTGCCGTTCATCTTTCAGCGCTGCCTGGCGCATTCGATCCGCGTGCGGCCGTTTGTGAATCTCGGTGAGTACAACGTGCGCGGCGTGTTCGACACGATGCATCGCTGGTGGCTCGGCGCGAAGCGTCACGTCAGTCTCGACGACATCGCGTGGGCGCTGGGGATCGAGTCGAGCAAGACGGATGAAGTCGAAGGCAGCAAGGTGTATGAGCTTTATCAAAAGGGAAGACTGGATCTCATCCGTGAATACAACCTCAACGACGTCCGCCTCACGCGCAAGGTCTACGAACGAATGGTCGCAAGTTTCGGTAGATAGTGGTTTCTTAATTTTGAATATTCTCTGCGTTCTCTGCGTTCTCTGCGTTCTCTGCGTTTCTCTGCGCCTCTGCGGTGAACTGATTGGTATAAACAAGGAAACCGCGGAGAACACAGAGAACGCAGCGGCGCGAAGAAAGCGCAGAGATGGAAACTACGACACTACCCGGCAGATCTTAAGAACACGGATTTAGTGAATGTGGTGATAGAATCCGCCGCATGGAATTTGTGTTTCCGCTGTCGATGCTGGCCGTGGGCCTTGTCGTCGGCGCTCTCTCCCTCTGGTTGGTCACACGCGCGAAACTAAGTTACGAATTTGAACGTGGCCGAGCGGCAGCCGCTTCCGATCACGCCACGCTTGTCGAACGACTCGCCGGCAAAGACGAGCAACTCCGCGAACTGCGCGAAGCTCTCGATCAGGAAAACGCAACGATCGAAGAACTCCGCAACGAGAACTCACGCACCGCCGCGCAACTTTCAGCACTGCAAACACGTCTCGAAGACGAGCGACGCATCAACCAGGAAAAACTCGCGTTGCTCACGACCGCGGAAGAAAAACTCGCCGACGCGTTCAAAGCGCTTTCCGCCGATGCGTTGCGCAATAACAACCAATCGTTTCTCGATCTCGCGCGACAGAACCTGGAGAAGTTTCAGGAAACGGCGAAGGGCGATCTTGAAAAGCGCCAGACTGCGATCGACGAACTCGTCAAACCTTTGAAAGAGTCGCTCGAGAAGGTCGATGACAAGATCGTCGAGCTCGAGAAGACGCGTGTCGGGGCGTACACCGAGTTGCGCGAACAAGTGAAGGCGCTGGCGACGTCGCAATCGCAGTTACAGTCGGAAACTGGCAATCTGGTCAAGGCTTTACGGATGCCGCATGTGCGTGGACGCTGGGGTGAGATTCAGTTGCGCCGGGTTGTTGAGATGGCCGGGATGGTGCGGTATTGCGACTTCGTCGAACAGACGACGGTTAACGGAGAAGACGGGCGCGTGCGTCCGGATATGATCGTGCGTTTGCCGGGAAATCGCACGATCGTCGTCGATGCTAAAGTTCCGTTTGAAGCGTTTTATGAGTCGATCTCGGCGGCGGATGAGGATGTGCGTTTGAGTAAGTTGAAAGATCACGCGCGCATCGTGCGCACGCATATCACGACGTTGAGTCGCAAGTCGTATCAGGAAGCGGTGCAGCCGACGCCGGAATTCGTGTTGCTGTTTCTGCCGGGTGAGACGTTCTACAGTGCCGCGCTGGAGAACGATCCGAAGTTGATTGAAGACGGTGTGAGTCAGAATGTGATCATCGCGACGCCGACGACGTTGATTGCGTTGTTGAAAGCGATCTCATACGGTTGGCGGCAGGAGCAGATGGCTGAGAACGCGCACGAGGTCAGTAATCTCGCGCGCAAACTTTACGATCGGTTGCGGACGTTTACGAGGCACTATGACACGGTCGGTCGCAACCTCGATCGCGCGCTTGATGCGTACAATCAGGGCGTGCGTTCGCTCGAGACGCGTGTGCTAGTCACGGCGCGGCGGTTTAAAGAGCGCGGTGCGTTGGCTGGCGAGGAGATCAAGCCCGTGGAGCCGATCGATAAAACAACCCGGCCGCTCAGTCTTGATGAAGGCGGACTCTTCCCTGACATTTAAGTGCTAAAAATTCGAATTTCGAAATTCGAATTTCGAAATTTAATCCGTGCATAACGTCTGGAACGAAATTTGGCTCAGTCCTCTCCTCGGCAACAACCGAACGCTGCTCATCGAGCGTTGCGCTGATCTTGTCGCTACGGATCAGAGCAGCAGCTTCATCTACCTCGCCGCGTCGCACCCACTCCTCGAAGTCGTCACGCAAAAGATTCTCGACAGCAGCAAACGAAGCGGCGTCTGGGGCGAGTTGCCGGTCTATCTTTTCCGTGGACTAACACAGCGCATCCTATCAACGGCAGTCGACGAGGTCGGTCACGGAATACCACCACGCATCCCGATCGATCGCGACGAGTTGCCGTTAAAACGAAGCCTCGTCTCGCAGATCCTGCTACGCCTGCTGGCCCAGGGAAAGTTGCAAGCCATGGCGCCGCTCGCAACACGCGAAGGCTGCGTCAACACAGTGACAACCCTACTCGGCGAACTGCAACGCGCAGCGAAAACCCCCGCGGAACTCGCCGAGATCGTCCTGAAGCGCCGCCTCGATCTCGAACTGAAAACGCCGGCTCGCAAAGAACCCGGAATGTTCACGCAGATCGATTTCGATAACGAGATTAGCCTGATCTACGAGACGTACGCGGATTTACTAAACAAGAACCAGCTAACCGAAGAAGACGCGGATCAACTACGCGCCTTGGCCGTCTTAAAAGGCGACCTCGGCGATATTAGTGGGCAATACGTTCAGGTCCCGTGGCTGTCAAACGTCAAACTGCTGATCATCGACGGCTTCTTCGACTTCACGCCGATCCAGGGCGAACTACTGCGCTACCTGATCCCGCGCATCCCGCAAACGATCGTCAATCTCAATCACGACGATCGCAACGCCGAGATCTTCGTTCCTTTCGAGGAAACAATCGGCCAACTGCAAACGATCGCGAACTTCGAGATCAAACACACGACCGATTACGAACCGACGCGCGGCGTGCTCTCCAGCCTGCGCGTGAATCTCTTCAACTCTTCGCTCTCGGAAACGCCGACATCGGACAAGCTGCGCGAGATTCGTTATCTCGAATGCGGCGACCGCGAAACCGAAATCCGCGACATCGCACACGAAGTCAAACGCCTCGTCCTGACTGAAAATTACGATCTCGCCGACATCGCGCTCGTCGTTCGCGAACGCGCGTCTTACGCAAACACGATCGCACGCGTTTTGCGACAGGAGTCGATCCCCTGCAACCTCGAATTGCGCATCGACGGCGGCGACGTCCCCGCGAATCGCGCCGCGCTCAAGTTGATCGCGCTGCTCGAAGGAATCGACGCTGAAGAGCCGCAGACGATGCGCATTGCAGATCTGGCCGATCTGATCAAATCAGAATACTTCCGGCTCGACGACGCGGAGTTGAAAGTATTGTCGGAGCGATTCAACGAGGAGTATCAAGGCGTTGGTGTTTGGGACGCCGACGCGCTGGAAAACGCTTTCGCTTACGTCGGTGGTGACCTGCACGTCGATGCGTGGCTCGCGCGCGCGAATCAGATAATCAAAAACCTGCCCACGGCTGAAGCGACCAAGGAACTGCTGAACATCGATGTCGGCGCGTACGATCGCGATCGCGACGTCGTCGACAACGTCGAAAATGCCGAAACCGTGAAGGTCGACGAAAAAGGCAAGATCGAAAAAGGTGCGGAACGAAAGCGACGCCCGTCACGTGACATTCATCCGGCGGCGCTCGCGTGGACGTCACTCGTCATTCAGCGATTCGCCGAGTTGTTTCAAGCGATTCCGCGCAACGGCCGGCCCGCGGACTTGCGCGTCGAACTCACGCGATTGTTGAGCCGTCTCGGTTTTCGCGAACAGATCGCTGAACCGACGCGACAGTCGAACGACGAGCAGGAACTGCCGCAAGTGATGCTCAATCTCAACGCTCTCGAGTCGATACGTCGCGCTCTCGGCGCAGCGGTCAAGAGCATCGAGATCACGTCAAATAAACCCGGCGAAACGATTCGTCTCTCGATATTTCTTCAGGAAGCTCGCCGTTGTCTTCACTCGCAATCGCAACTACTCGGCGCCGCCGATCGTTCCGGCCTGCGCATTCTCGAAGCCACGGACGTCCGCGGCCTGCGCTTTCGCGCGATCTTCATGGCCGGGCTTATTGAAGGTGGTTTTCCATTGCGCTTTGCCCGCGATTGGATCTATCCGCATGAAGAACGCGAACGTCTCAAAGAGTACGGACTGACGCTCGAAGACATCTCGCCGGCGACGTTGCTGAAAGAAGAGCACTATTTTTACCAGGTCGCGTGTCGCGCGACGGAACGTCTCTTCCTGAGCCGTCCGTTGTTACTCGAAGACGACTCCGAAACAGTTCGCTCTTACTACGTCGACGAACTGCGCCGCGCGGTTGCGCCGTTTGAGGTCCCAACCGAGATCGTCCGCCGCGACTACGAAGGACGCGAACTCGAAGACATCTCGAACATCACCGAAATGAGCATCGCGCTCGTGCGCCAGCAGGAACGCCATCGACACCACATCATCAAAGACAAACTGGTGCCGCTGCCGCGCGTCACGCGCCTGCTCACGCTCGCACGCAACGACGGTTACATCAGCGATGCAGCGCTAAGACGCATCAAGATCGAGCGCGAACGTTGCGGTTTGAAGTTTGGTCCGTATGACGGCGAGATCACCGATCCGCACCTGCTCGAGTTGCTGAAACAGAAGTTTGGTTCTGAGTTCGTACACAGCGCCAGCAGTCTCAGTGTTTACGGCAACTGTCCGTTTCGTTTCTTCGCGCAACGCGTGTTGCGACTCGAACCGCGTGGCGAGGCCGCGCTCGATTTGCAGGCCATCGACGCGGGCAAGTTGTTGCACGACGTGCTGCGGCGTTTCTTTGAACGCCATCGCCGTCAGCCGCTTTACAAGCTGGATCGCAAAGCGCTGCGCACGGAGCTCGCGCAAATCGCCGACGCGGTGTTTGACGAGCACGAACGCGTAGTCCCGCCACTCAACAAACAGATCTGGAAGATCGATCGTGAGATTCGCAAGATCCTGTTGGACCAGGTGCTGTTGTACGAGCTCGAAGTTCAGGAAGATTCCGCCGGACAACAGGTGTTGCCGGCGTATTTCGAAGTCGCGTTTGGCGGCGCTCGTTCGTCGGCGAAGGATCCGGAGTCGAAAGACGAGCCGCTCGAATTGACGCGTCCGACATTGATCGGCGACGAGGTGATCAAGATCAGCGGCCAGATCGATCGCGTTGACGTTGCGCGTGACGACACTGTCGTTGCTTACGACTACAAGCTGTCGACCGGCGCGAGCAAATGGGACATCACCTCGGGCCGCAGCCTTCAGCTTCCGATCTATCTCGAAGCACTCGAAAAACTGATCCTTCCAGATCATCCGATCGCGGGTGGCGGCTACTACGTCATTCGCGGCGCGAATGAGCGGCGCAACAAAGGCCTGTATCGCGCGTCGCAGTTGGATTACCTGAACCTGCGTGCGAAGAACTCGATTTTTACGGACGAAGAGTGGCAGCAGGTGCGCGACGAAGTGATTAAGAAGGTCTGGAAATTTCTCGACGGGATGCGCGCGGGCCACTTCTTCGTCGATCCTTCCGAGCGACAGAAGACGTGCCGGTTCTGCGATTTCCCGGCCGTTTGCCGCTACGATCGCGATCGCATTGAGAAAAAGAAGTAAGGGAAAGGGTCTTTGTTCTTAGTGCTTGGTGTTTTGTTCGCTTAGTTGACCGAGACCAAAGTCCAATACCGAACGCCTAACGAACAAAGTACAAAGCACCAAGCACTAAGAACCAACATAAATGCAAGTCACGGGAAGCCGACGAGAACTACTTCCGGAACAAGCAGCCGCCGCTTACGAGATCAAGAAACACATCTCGGTGACGGCAGGGCCGGGCTCCGGCAAGACCACGGTTCTCGTCGAACGCTATCTCCACATCCTGCGCGAACAAAGTCTCTCGATCGATCAGATCGTCGCGATCACGTTCACGAATCGCGCCGCTAACGAGATGCGCGAACGTCTGCGCAGCGAACTCAATCTCGTTCTCGCGACCGCGTCCGGCGACGAACGACGCCGCTGGCTCAACTACAAACGCACGCTCGACGGCGCCGTCATCACCACGATTCACGGTTTTTGCGCGCGGCTGTTGCGCGAGTTTCCACTCGAAGCGCGCGTCGATCCGCAGTTCATGCTGTTGGACGAACACCAGGCAGCGTTGATGCTCGAGTGGATCGTCGAGGAAGTGCTTTCGGAGTTTATCAGCGCGGGCCATCCTGAGATCTCGCGTTTGACGCTCGGCGTTGGCCGCAGCCGGCTCGCCGCGGCGTTGGCCCAGGTCTATCGCGACGCGCGCGGCCAGGGTGTCGAACTCGAAGAACTCTCACTCGCCACCGCTCGTGTTCACGCAACCACCGCCGATCACGCCGCGGCGTTGGAAGATCTCGATCGCGTCATGGCTGACTTTCTCGCCGTGCGACGCACAACGCCGGCCGCCCGCGCGAATCAACAACTACTCCTCGAATCATGGCCCGAATTTCAAAAGCTTTTGCAGGCGATCCCGTCGCACGACACGCTCGCCGATTATTGTCGTCGCATCAGTGAGTTTCGCGAGCTTCGTCCACAGGCGCGTTCGCCGATCGCGGATCACGTCAAGGCTGTCGATGCGCTCGTGTGGGACAAAGATCTCCAGGGACGCATCCCGCAAATCTGTCTCGATCTGTTTGCGCAGCAGTACGCGCTCGAAATGGTCCACCTGCTGACCGCCATTGACCGCCGGCTGAATGAAGAAAAGCACAAACTCTCGGCGCTCGACTTCGACGATCTCGAATCGCGCACGATGGTGTTGTTGCAGCGTCCGGAAGTGCTCGCGCGCACCGAGGATCGCTACCGTTTCTTCCTCGTAGATGAATTTCAAGACACGAACGGCGTGCAACAAACGCTGCTCGAACGTCTCGCGCTGCCGACAGGACGGCGAGCGGCGAACCTCTTCATCGTCGGCGATCGCAAGCAGTCGATTTACAGCTTTCGCGGCGCCGACGTCGACGTTTTTCGCGAGATGACGTCGGTTCTGATTGCCGCGGGCGGCGAAGCGAAGCCGTTGCAGTTGAACTTTCGCAGTCAGCCGCCGCTGATCGCGTTTTTCAATCACCTGTTTGAGCGGTTGTTTCAACTTCCCGACGACATGCCGCGCGAACAGCAAAAGGCGCTCGACGAACTCGGTTACGTTAAGCACGAAGACAGCGTGCCGAAACGTGAGTTGCGCGATGCGGGTCCACTCGTCGAGTTGTTGATCACGACCAAGCCGTCGCTCGAAGACGATCCAAAAGCGGAACAAGACTCACGCGTGCTCGACGCGAAACAGATCGCGCGTCGCATCAACACGCTCATCAAGTCTGAATCGCCGAAGATCAAATACAACGACATCGCGTTGCTGTTTCGCGCGATGACGCACGTGTCGATCTACGAATCGGCATTTCGACAGGCAAACATCCCGTATCAAACGGTGCTCGGCCGCGGTTTTTATGAACGCGAAGAGATCACCGACCTGATTCAACTGCTGCGCTTTCTCGACAACACGACTGACGAACTCGCGCTTGCCGCCGTGCTGCGTTCGCCGTTGTGCGGAATCTCGGACAATGCGCTTTTCGCACTGCGCAATCCGCCAACGCGAAAACTCTACACGGCGCTGCAAAATCATCGCGAGATCGAACACATCACCGACGAAGAGCACGAGCTACTCGATCGCGCCGCGCGACTCATCAGTCGCCTCGTCGCGCGCCGGCATCATTACTCGATTCACGATCTGCTTCGTTTCGCCGTTGCCGAGTCGGAGTACATGACCGTTGCGGCGGCGAATTTCGACGGCGCGCAACGTCTCGCTAACGTTCAACGACTCTTCACGCTCGCCGCACGCTTCGAAAACTCCGGCACGCATTTGATTCGCGACTTTGTTCGCTACGTCGAGGAGTTTGAAGCGATTGGAAGTCGCGAAAGTGAAGGACAGATCGATCAATCCGCCGACGCTGTGCGGCTGATGACGATCCACCAGGCTAAAGGTCTCGAGTTTCCCATCGTCATCATTCCCGATCTGCAACGTCTGTCGCGCATCGCAACCGACAATTGGGTGTTACTCGATCGGCACCAGGGGGTGACGTTGAAAGTTCCCGACGGTCGCGGAAATCTCGTCGCCGGCAAAACGTTCAGTTTTTTCGAAAAGCGATACGCGTATCGCGAATTCTTCGAAAGCATGAGGCTTCTTTACGTCGCCGCGACGCGGGCCGAGGATCGTTTGATATTTTCCGGCGCGACTGAAGATCTCGCCGGATTGAACCGTTCGAACGATTCGTGGCTGAAATGGATCTGGCAGTCACTCGAGCTTGAAGCACAAACCGAAACCGGCGTGGTCGACGTTACGGACGACGTGCAGCTTCAACTCACGATCAATCTCGTCGACGAACCGATTCCTCAATTCGAACCGGAACCGGAAGAAGAGTTGGAGCCTGGACCACCGGGCGAGTCGTTGCGCGAAGTGTTTCCATTGCTGCGTCCGGTCGTGGCGACGATCGGCAGTTCGATTCATCGTTTCAGCGTCACGCAGCTCATCAACTATCAACGCTGCCCGCGTCAGTATTACTTCGATCGCGTGTTGCGTTTGCCTTCCGCGGACGAACTCGCCGTTTGGAACAACGCTGAAGCACCGGAGCCGCCCGCGAATCTGAACGCGACGCTGAAAGGCGCGGTCATTCACCGTTTCTGCGAACGCTACACGCCGGATCAGAATTATGAAGACCTGCTGCGCCAGAGTTTTGCCGAAGTCCTGCGGTTGCGGCAGGCGCAACTCGCCGATCGACTCATCGAGATCAATCCCGAAGCCGCTGTCAGAGATCTGCTGCCGCTCGCGCGAAACTATTTGTCGAGTGTGGTCTTCGAGCGAATCGAACGAGCGCGCAAAGCTTCCGCTTTTCGGCCGCTGGGTGAGCCTGGTTTGTGGAGCGAGTTGAGCTTTCGTTTGCGTCGTCCTTTGGGAATGCTCATCGGTGTTATCGACAAACTTTTAATCACAGAAGACGTCGATGGATCGCTTGCCGCGGAAATCATCGATTTCAAAACAAACCGTATCCGCGTAGATCTTCCTGCCGTTGCTCATGCAACTCCGATCAACAAAAGATCGAAGACGGCGCAATTTGCTTTCGACTTCGAAGCCGAACCGGAGCCGCCGCCGGTCGATCTCGAAACCAACAACATCATCGAGATCACGGCGCGCGACTACGAACTGCAAATGCAAGCATACGCTCACGCGGTTCGCGAGTTGATTCCGCCAATCGACAAAGTCCGTGTCACGCTTCACTTCCTTCAACCAAACGTCGAGGTTCATCTTTCAGACGAACTGCTCGATCCGTTACGCTGCACGCAAGCCATCGATACCGCGATGATGCGCATCGTCACATCCGCCAATCCCGTCGAGTTTCCCGTCAAGACCGCGCCGCACTGCCGCATGTGCAACTTCCTCCGCATCTGCAACGCCGGCAAAGAATATTTGCGCTAAAGGCGAAAAGAGGGAGCCACAAAGAGGCACAAGAAGCACAAGAGGCACAAGAGGGATTTTTAGAAAATGACTTCTTGCACTCGCTTAATCAGGAAATCTTTTTTGTGCCTCTTGTGCTTCTTGTGCCTTTTTGCGGCTAAAGAATATTTGCGCTAACACTCTCGCGCGGATAACATCCCCGGCCTATGGTCACAATCAAATCTTTCGACGGCGGCGAGTTCGACGCTTACTTCGCGCTGCCTGCGGGCGGTTATGGGCCAGGCATCGTCGTGCTCCAGGAGATCTTCGGCATCAACAAGTTCGTCCGCGACGTGGCTGATTGGTATGCGGCGCACGGCTTCGTCGCGCTCGCACCCGATCTCTTCTGGCGCCAGCAACGCAATGTCGAGCTCACCGACAAAGGCGACGACTGGAACAAGGCGCTCGCGTTCTACATGGCGCTCGACGAAGCAAAAGCCGTCGAAGACTCCGCGGCCGCGCTCGAGTTTCTGCGTCGTCACACTGCGTCGAGCGGGCGCGTCGGCGCGGTTGGACATTGTCTCGGCGGTAATCTCGCTTACCTGTTGTCCGTGCGATTCAAACCTGACTGTGCCGTTGGTTATTACGGCGTCAGCATCGAGAAGTCGTTGAGTGAAGCGACGAACCTCACGAGCCCGTTGATGTTGCACGTCGCGGGGGACGACAAGTTTTGTCCGCCTGAAGCTCAACGCCAGATCCACGAAGCACTCGATGTGAACCCGCTCGTGACGATTCATGACTACGCCGGACAGGATCATGCGTTCGGCCGTCCTGGTGGCGAGCACTACAGCGCCGCCGCAGCCGAACTTGCGAATCTCAGGACTCTCGAATTCTTCGTCACGCATCTTGCAGGCGCGGGTCTCGCCGGCGCGCAACAAACTCTCTCCACGCGCTGGGACGATCACGTCAAGTTCGAGTTTGCGACACGAAACACGGACCACACGCTGGAGACGATGGTTGCCGACGCTTACGTCAATCACGTTCCCGTGATGACCGGCGGCGTTGGTCACGACGAACTGCGCGAGTTTTACTCAAAACGTTTCATTCCGCAGATGCCGCCCGATACGGCGATGACGCCCGTGTCGCGCACGATCGGCGTCGATCGCGTCGTCGACGAGATGGTTTTCGAGTTCACGCACACGATCGAGATGGATTGGATGTTGCCCGGCGTCAAGCCGACGGGCAAACACGTGCGCGTCGCGCTCGTCGTGATCGTTCATTTCCGCGACGGCAAACTCGCGCACGAACACATCTACTGGGACCAGGCTACGGTGTTGGCCCAACTCGGGTTGATCGACGCTGCGAACCTCCCAATCGCGGGCGTCGAGAGCGCCGAGAAAGTTTTGAATCCGAAACTTCCGTCGAATGAGTTGATGAACCGGTGACATTTTCCGTTTTCCGTTTATCGTTTTGCATTTTTCATATTGGAAGCGCGGCTGGTCTTGAGTGAAGCCGTGAAGATTTTGCACAAGCTTCTGTTTTCTTCAATGATGTCGGTGAGTGATTCAGCGCTGAGAAGGTGGCTGTGTTTAATGATGCGAAGCCAAATAGAAGTTTCATTTAATTCCTTCAGGACAATACGAAGCTTGTGGACAAAATCCGCGTAACTCTCAGCGCCTCTCGCTTCGCCGTAGTTGGGAGCGGGTGATGTGCCTGAACGTAGAACTTGACCGGCGATGTGATTGCCCGCCGGCGTTTTTGGAAGAGCGGCCGAGAGTTTAATGATTCGAACCGCGAAATCAATCAGTCGGTTTTCAAGTTGATCGGCTAAGAACTGTGAGGTCTGTTCAGACATCGAGTGAGGTCCTCCAGGTAACTTTTAAAATGAAAACTGAAAAACGACAAACGATGAATGGAAAATGACTTGAACCCTCCGCAAGGGAACAACAATATTTCGCGACTGCGTCGAGATCTCGGCACGCTCGAGTCGTATGCCGTAATCATCGGCATACTGATCGGCGCAGGCATTTTCCAGGTGACGAGCCGCGCGTGGGCGATCACCGGACCGAGCGTGATCCTCGGCTATCTGGTTTTAACTCCGGCGATACTCGCGACGTCCATTCCATACGCGGCCTTTCTATCGACACCTTTAGGACGAGAACCCGGCGGCGAGTATCTGCACATCTCGCGCACGCTGAAAGGTTATCGACTCGCTTACGTCGGCGCGTGGCTCAAGATCATCTCGTACATCGGCGCCGGAACGTATCTCGCCGACGCGATGGCGGGTTATTTCATCGCGTTGAGCGGCGGCCGCATCGACCAGCGCTTTCGCTTGCCGCTCGCGCTTGCGGCGCTCGTCGTGTTCTACCTGATTCACGTCATCGGCATTCGCTGGTTCGGACGTATTCAGGTCGCGATGTCGGCGTTGAAATGTTTGGCGTTGCTGGTCCTGATCGTTCCCGGATTGTTTGTTATCGACTCGGCAAACTACACGCCGTTTTTCACGTACGGCTTGAGTGGTTTCGGCGCGAGTTTGTTGCCGTTGTTCTTCGCGTACGCCGGTTTCGAGTCGATCGCGCAAACGGCCGGTGAAGTTAAAGACAGTACGCGACGCTTGCCGAAGATACTGCTGAAAGGCATCACGATCACGGCGCTGATTTACGTGTTCACTTCGATCGTTTCGTTTGGCGTGTTGCCTGGAGGACGCTTGCAAGCGAGCAGCGCGCCGATGGCTGAGGTCGCGTCGATCTATCTTCCGGCGGGCGCGGCGGTGTTTGTCACGATCGGCGCGATCGCCGCAATCATGACGGCGCTCAACGGCACGATTCTCGTTCCTTCGCGACTCGCCATCATGTTTGTCGAAGACGCACTCGCGCCGCGCTGGCTCGGACACGTCAATCCGACAACGGCGACTCCGATTCGCGGACTGACGTTGACGCTCGTCTGTTGCGCCGTCCTGCTGATCAGCGGACAACTTTCACTCGCGCTAAACGTTGCAGTGTTTGCCCTTGTCGTGCTTTATTTCATTCATAGCCTGGTCTTCTTATTGCTGCCTCGTCTGAACCCGACTCTTGCGAGCCAGATCGAGATTAACCTGCCGCATCGAATGCAGCAGGTTGCGGCAGTAGTCTCCGTGCTCGCGATGGGTTTGCTGATCGCGATCCAGTTGGGCCAGGACGCTGACGTGTTGCGGACGCAGTCGTTGAGTCAGCGAATCAGCGGGCAGTCGTTGACGAGTGTTGAGTTGATACTTGTTTGGGGACTGGTCGGCGTCGGACTTTACCAGCTTGCACGCTCGCAGCGGCGGGATCGATCGATCGCAAAGGTAGACGTACATGGAGATTGATGGGAAACGCGTGTTGGTGAGCGGTGCGGGGCGCGGGCTTGGCCGTGCGCTCGTGACGGTGCTGGCTGAAACAGGCGTGCGCGAGATCGTCGCGGGCACGCGAAAGCCCGAGGCACGTGAAGAGTTGCAGGCGTTATCGCCGGTGGTCACGCCGGTTCAACTGGACGTGACGAATGACGATGACGTCGAAGCGGTGGCGCGGATGGGAACGATGGACATACTCATCAACAACGCGGGATTTGCCGGTTTTGGCAATCCGTTGACGATGAGTTTCGACGACGTCCAACGCGAGGTTGCGGTGAATTATTGCGGCGTGTTGCGGCTAACGCGCGCGATCGCGCCCGGAATGATCGAACAAGGCGACGGCATGATCGTTAACGTCGCGACGGCGTTTGCGAAAGTGAACCTGCCGTTGATCGGAACGTATTGCGCGACCAAGTCGGCGTTGTTGTCGTTGGGCCAGGCGTTGCGCGCGTATCTTTCGGATTACAACGTGCGCGTGATCACCGTCATGCCGACGACGATCGACACTGACATGAGCAGCGGCGCCGACGTTCCGAAGATGACGAAGGAGTTTGTCGCCGCGGAGATTCTGAATGCGATTCGCGTGGAAGCTCACGATCCGCCGATCGGCGAGGAAGCGAAAAGCATCGTCGATGAGTTTTCAAAAGATCCGATCGGTTTAGAGAAGATGTTGATGAAATATAAATGACGAACATCGATCGCAAACGTGACGAGTTTCCAACGCTGGCGTCGGGCATTCACTTGCTCAGCCACAGCCTCGGCCCGGTGCCGCGTGCCGTGCGCGAGTCGATGATCGCTTACTGCGACGCGTGGGAGTATCACACCAGCGAAGACGCGTGGGCTACTACGTGGTGGCAACTCTCGCGTCGCGTCGGCGATCGCATCGCGCGCATTCTGGGCGGCGAACCCGGATCAGTTCAGATTCAACCAAACGCGTCGATCGGTCTCGCCACTGCCGCGTCGTGCTTCGACTTTCACTCCGGCCGCAGAGTCAAAGTCGTAACCACGTCGCTCGACTTCCCGTCGATGGAATACATCTGGCAGGCGCAACGGCAAGTCGGCGCTGACGTCCACGTCGTCGAATCTGACGACGGCATCTCGGTTCCACTCGAAAGAATTCTCGAAGCCATCGACGACAAGACGTGTCTCGTCGCCTTGGCCCACACGTCGTACAAGAGCTCTTCTCGCATCGACGCGGGCGCCGTTGTCGAGCGCGCGCACGCGAAGGGCGCGCTCGTGTTGCTGGACGTCTATCAATCGGCGGGCGTGTTGCCGCTGCACGCTGCTGATTGGAAAGTTGATTTTCTGATCGGCGGCACGATCAAGTGGCTGTGCGGTGGTCCATCGTGCGGTTATCTGTACGTGCGTCCTGATCTACAACGAGATCTCACGCCGCGACTGACCGGCTGGGTGGCCCACGACGCGCCGTTTGATTTCGCGCCCGCGCCGATGCGTTACGCGCGCTCGGTGCGCAGGTTTGCGCAAGGCACGCCGAGTATTCCCGCGCTTTACTCCGCGATGCCGGGATTGGACATCATCGAGTCAGTCGGGCTATCGCGGATCGCCGCCGAGTCGCAACGCCGGACGCAACACATCATCGACTTCGCGCTGAGCCGCGGTTGGACCATCAACACGCCGCTCGCTTTGGATGATCGCGGCGGTTCGGTCATGATTGCCGTTGCCGACGCGCCCGCCATCGTCGAACAACTGGCGGAACGTCGAGTGTTTGTAGACTGGCGACCGGGAGCAGGCTTGCGCATCTCGCCGCATTTTTTCAACACGGATGAAGAAGTTGACGAAGCTATGAACATCCTCGCTTCCTTGATCGAAAAATGAACATCAACGAACCAGCACCCGATTTTTCTTTGCTCGACGGAAACGGCGAGCCGTGGCGTCTCTCCGACCATCGCGGGAAAGTCGTCGTACTACTTTTTTATCCCGGTGACGAGACGCCCGTTTGCACGAAGCAGATGTGTTCGTTGCGCGATCGTTGGGAAGACTACATCGCGACCGGCGCGGAAGTTGTCGGTATTTCGTCTGACTCAGTTGAATCGCATCGCAAGTTTGCGGAGCATCACGAACTGCCGTTGCGATTGCTGTCAGACTCCGAAGGGAAGGCGGCGAATCTGTATGGCGCGCGTTCGTGGATACCCGGACGAGTGGCGCGATCCGTTTTCGTGATCGATCCGAAGGGAATCCTGCGTTACAGCGATATTCGTCGCGTCGGTTTAATCAGACCCAAGGATGATGCGATAATCTCGGCCATCAAGGAGTATTCAAATGCCTGAAACGATCAAATGCACACACTGTGGCGAGAAGCGTCCGGCGCTCGGTTTCGCCCCATTTCCCAACGCACTCGGCCAACGCATCGGCACCGAGATTTGCCAACCCTGTTGGAGCGGCTGGCTGCAAAAACAGACACAGATCATCAACCACTACGGCCTGGATCTCACCAATCCCGACGCGCAAAACTTTCTCTTCGACAACATCAAAGGGTTTCTCTTCGGCGAAGTCCCGCAACAGTCAGCTGAGATCGACACGTCCAAGGAAGGCAGCGTCAAGTGGTAACACAGATCCCGTGATCTGTGGCTCACTCCTTGCAACCTTCAACCAATGACCCCCGGTAACTGTATGTTTTCCGAACTTCGTCTTCGTCCGTCTTAACAAGGAGGGTTTTGAGGAAATGAGCAAGAGAATTACTGGCCTAATCGCTATCGCGGCGCTTTCAGCATTCGTAGCTGCGTGTGATGGCGGTGCGAACAATACCAATAACGCTGGTACAAACAATCGCAACGTTAATTTGGCGTCCCCGACGCCGACACTTTCGGGTAACACCAATACAAACACCAACACGGAGACTGCTCGACGAGTCCCGACGCGCGAGGAATACGAGCGTGACCGCGAAAGATATCAGCGCGAGGCGCGGGAATCTGGCCGTACGGTCGGTAGCGGTGTGAACGACGGCTGGTTGTGGGTGAAAACGCGATTCGACCTGGCTGCGGCCGACGATCTGCGCGATTCGACGATCAATGTCGACGTCGATAACGCGGTTGTGACTTTAACCGGTACAGTCGCGAGTGCTGCGCAAAAGACGCGCGCTGAACAAGTTGCAAAGTCAGTTGAGGACGTCAGGTCTGTACGAAATCAACTACGCGTCGTGAGTGACAACGCAAATGCAAACACAAACGCCAACACGAACGCGCGCAGGCCAAACGCAAATAGGTAAGAGGTCTTAGGACTTGGGTCTTTAGTACTTGGTAACTTAGTACTTTGTGCTTAGTACTTTGTCTGAAGGCCCAAGATCAGAGACCTAAACCAAGTACAAAATACAAAGTACTAAGCACGCTTCCCCTCCACCCATTTTTGAGCTAAGCTCTCACCCTCTTTCCTAAAACGAAGTTGCTGGTTGCTTCTTAATCAGCGTTCGCAAATCAAACTGATGGGGATTTGGTTCTATATGCCAAAAGTCCGCCCGCGCCTTTTTGTCGCGCTTTGTACGCTTTCGATCGTTGCGTTTTGCTCGTGTTCTGCTTACGCGCAGCGCAGCGCAATTGACACTTACGCAATTACAAACGCCCGCATCGTGACCGTCTCCGGTCCGGTTGTCGAACGCGGCACGGTCGTCGTTCGCAACGGACTGATCGCCGCCGCCGGCGCGAACGTCAGTGCTCCAACTGATGCGCGCGTCATCGACGGCACCGGACTGACGATCTATCCGGGACTGATCGACTCATACACGAACCTTGCGCTTCCCGAAGCTGCACCGGCGCCGTCGCCCGGCGGCGGTCCGGCCGCGTTTCTGGTCACAGCGCCGGCGCGTCCGACTGGTGGTCCAAACTCGACTCAGCCAGTCGGCCTGCAACCGGAAGTGATGGTCGAAGACGTCATCCGCACGAGCGGGACTGAGCTCGAGTCGTCGAGAAACATCGGCATCACTGCGGCGCTGACTGTTCCGCGCAGTGGAATCTGGATGGGCCAGTCGGCGTTGATCAATCTGTCAGGCGAAACACCGCAACAGATGATCGTGCGTTCGCCCGTCGCGATGCACGTCGGGTTCACGCCGCTGCGTGGGACTTATCCCGGCTCGTTGATGGGTGTGTTCGCGACGTTGCGACAGATGATGCTCGACGCGCAGCGTTATCGCGATTCGATGCTGATCTACGAACGGAATCCGCGTGGCATTCGCCGTCCTGAAACTGATCGTTCGCTGGCGGCGCTCGTTCCGGTGATCGACGGACGTATGCCGGTGGTCATGCTGGCGAACACCGAACGCGAGATTAATCGCGCACTCGATCTCGGGGCCGAGTTCAAACTGAAACTGATCGTCGCGGGCGGGCGCGAGGCGGATCAGGTAGCGGATCGGCTGGCGAAACAGAACGTTCCGGTTTTGTTGTCGCTCAACTTGCCGCGTCGCACGACGGCGGCGCTGCCGGAAGCAGATCCGGAGTCGATGCGCGTGCTTCGTGAGCGTGTCGAGGCACAGCAGACCGCGGGCAAACTCGCGAAAGCCGGCGTGCGCTTCGCGTTTCAGTCGGGTTCGTTGACGAACATGTCGGATCTGATGGTGAACGTGAGCCGCGTGATCGAGAACGGTCTTTCACCGGCGGATGCGGTGCGTGCTTTCACGTTGTCGGCAGCCGAGATACTCGGCGTCGCGAATCAGCTCGGATCGATCGAAGCCGGAAAGATCGCGAACCTGACGGTGACTCGCGGCGACATCTTCGACCGCAACAGTCGCGTGACGCACGTGTTTATCGATGGACGTCCCGTCGACCTGCGACCTGCCGCGCCCGAGAGACCGGCGGGCGGACGAGCGACTGCCACCGGTATGTGGACGCTGAACATCAACCTCGGCCAGGGCGAACGCGGTGCGACGTTGACGTTGCAACAGGAAGGCGAACGAGTAACGGGCTCGATCGCCGGTGTGCTTGGCGCAGGTGATATTTCAAACGCTTCGATCTCCGCCGGCGGCGAACTGCGATTCACGGTTCCGTTGAACATCGAGGGACAGACCAAAGAAGCGACGTTCACCGGCACGCTCACCGGCGATGAGATGCGCGGTTCGGTGACTGTTGTCGGCATGACGCCGGGATCGTTTACGGCAACTCGCTCACGTCCAAATTAAGGAACACAGATTATGAAAAACCTTCTTCTTCTATTCGCGATCGTTTTATTGACGGGATCTGTGGCTCAGGCGCAAAGCGGCGAGACTCTGATCAAGAACGCGACCGTTTTGACCGTCACGCGCGGCACACTCGCCAACACCGACGTGCTGCTGCGCAACGGCAAAATCGCCGCGATCGGCAAGAACCTGAACGCCTCGGCAAACGCGCGCGTCATCGATGCAACCGGTAAGTTCGTCATGCCCGGCATCATCGATGCGCACTCACACTCGATGCTCGACACCATCAACGAAGGCACGCTTGCAGTCACGTCGATGGTTAGAACTGAAGACGTGTTGAATCCAACCGACGTCGATCTTTATCGCGCGTTGGCGGGTGGCGTGACGTCGCTGAATCTTCTGCACGGTTCCGCCAATCCGATCGGCGGATTGAACACGGTCGTGAAGATCAAGTACGGGCGTCCTGCGAGTGAGTTTCTGTTTCCGGGCGCGATGCCGGGAATCAAGTTCGCGCTTGGCGAAAACGTGAAACGCTCGAGCACTCCGAATACGCCGGGAGTTCCGCGTCGTTATCCAAACACGCGCATGGGCGTTGAAGAAACGATTCGCGATGCGTTTACGCGCGCGCGTGATTACAAACGAGCGTGGGACGAGTACCGCGCCGCGTCCGCGAAAGACAAGAACCTGATTCCGCCGCGCCGCGACTTACAACTCGAACCACTCGTCGAGATTCTCGAAGGGCGTCGTTACGTCCACGCGCATTGCTACATCGCGAGCGAGATCCTGATGCTGATCAACCTCGCGGACGAGTTTGGTTTCAAGATCAAGACGTTCCAGCACGTGCTCGAAGGTTACAAAGTCGCGAAAGAGATCGCCGCGCACGGCGCGGGTGCTTCGATCTTCGCCGATTCGTGGGGTTACAAGATAGAGGCTTACGACGCGATTCCGTATAACGCCGCGATCATGACTCGCGCCGGTGTCGTCGTTTCCATGAACTCCGATTCCGACGAACGCGCGCGCCGCCTGAACATCGAAGCGGCCAAAGCGATGCACTGGGGCGACCTGACCGAAGAACAGGCGCTCAAGCTCGTCACCCTGAATCCAGCGATCCAACTCGGAATCCAGGATCGCGTCGGCTCGCTCGAAGTCGGCAAAGACGCCGACCTCGCGATTTGGAACGGACATCCGTTCAGCGTTTATTCACGCGTCGATACGACGTTCGTAGACGGAACCGTCTATTTCGATCGCCAACAGGATCTCGCTCGCCGTGCTGAACTCGCGAAAGAGCGCGCGACGTTGGAACAAGCCGATCCGAACAAGCCACCAGCACAAGGTCAATCGCCACAAACACCGCGACGGCGACCCAGAACTCACGAAGACGGTGAAATCATCGAGGAGGAGCGGCGCCCATGAAGATCGCGAAAATCTTAATCACGATTTGTCTGCTAAGTGTTTCGGTGATGGCCCAGCAGATCGGGAATCCAACCACGCAACAAGGCGTGATTCCCGCACGCGGCGTTTTCGCGATTCGCAACGCGCGGATCGTCACGGTCAGCGGCGCTGACATCGAGAACGGCACCGTCGTCATTCGCGACGGAAAGATCGAAGCCGTGGGCGCGAACGTGAACGTTCCTGCCGGTGCGCAGTCGATCGACGGCCGCGGTCTTTCGGTTTACCCGGGAATGATCGACGCCGGTACGAACATGGGCCTCGTCGAAGTCCCGCAAGGCGCAAACGGCACGGTTGATACTTCCGAAGTCGGAGATTTGAATCCGAACGCGAAAGCGATCACCGCCGTCAATCCGCACAGCGCGCACATCGGCGTCACGCGAGTTGAAGGCATCACGAATACGTTGACCGCGCCGACCGGTGGATTGATCTCCGGACAGGCTGCGTTGATCAACCTGCTCGGCACCGCGCCAAAGGAGATGGCCGTCGTTCCGCAGTTCGCGCTCGTCATCAACTATCCGCGTATCGGCGGAGGCGGCGGTGGTTTCGGCGGATTCCAGGCGCCGGCGAATCTTACGGAAACACTCGCCAACAACGAACGCCAGGTCGAACAGATTCGCAAGATGCTGCGCGACGCTGAAGCTTACGGCCGTGCGCAGGACGCTTACGCCAAAGACAAAACTTTGCCGCGTCCGGATCGGAACGTTGTGCTCGAACCGCTCGTACCGTACGTGCGTGGCGAACAGCCGGTGATTTTCCGCGCCGATCGCGAGGCCGAGATTCGGGGCGCGCTGCGGTTCGCGGAAGAGATGAAACTCAAACCGATCATTCTCGGCGGCAACGACGCGTGGAAAGTCGCGAACCTGCTCAAAGAGAAAAACGTTCCGGTAATTCTGACTGGCGTGTTCTCGTTACCGAGTCGTGAAGACGACTATTACGACATGCTTTACGAAAACCCCGCGAAGTTGCAGCAGGCTGGCGTCCGGTTCTGTATTTCGACCGGCGACCCGGGCGCTGAGGTTCGCAACCTGGCGCAGTACGCGGGTATGGCGTCGGCGTTCGGGCTCTCGAAAGCTGACGCGGTTAAGTCAGTCACGCTTTATCCGGCGCAAATCATGAACGTTGCGGATCGTTTAGGGTCGATCGAGGCGGGCAAGATGGCGAACTTGGTGGTCACCGACGGCGACCTTCTCGAAATTCGTACTCGCATACGATATTTGTTCATAGATGGGCGTCCGGTGGTGTTATCCAGTAGACACACCGAATTGAATGACGCATTCAAGAATCGGAAGTAAGCCACCAAAAGGGACAAAAGTAGGACGCAAAAAGGCACAAAGAAAAACATGCTTAGGCCAAACCTGATTTAGGTTTCTTGTGCCTTTTGTGTTTCTTGTGCCTTTTTGTGGTTAAAAAGTTTCGCAGTTATAGGAGGTTACCCCCTTGTTTAGAACTTTCCGCCTGATCCGTGTTTTCGCCATGCTCACGCTGGCGCTGTTCGCTTCGACTGCCGCTTATTCTCAAACGAAACTTCTGCGATTTCCCGATATTCGCGGCGATCGTGTTGTTTTCACTTACGGAGGCGACCTCTGGACGGCGCCTGCGGCAGGCGGAATGGCGACGCGCTTGACGTCGCATCCGGGTGTCGAGTTGTTCGGCAAGTTCTCTCCGGATGGGAAATGGATCGCTTTCACGGGTCAGTACGACGGCGACGAACAGGTCTACGTCGTTCCGACGACGGGCGGCGAACCTCGCCAGCTCACGTTCTATCCCGCGCGTGGTCCATTGCCGCCGCGCTGGGGCTGGGAAAACCAGGTTTACGGCTGGAGCAAAGACGGAAAACAGATCTACTTCCGTTCGTCGCGAGATTCGTGGTCGGTAGGAATGGCGCGTCTTTACTCGGTTTCGATCGACGGTGGCGCGTCCGAGCCGTTGCCGATGCCTTCGGCGGGTTCCGGCGACTACTCGCCAAGCGGTAACGAGATGGTCTACTCGCCGCAGTCTCGCGATTTCCGTTCCGAAAAGCGTTACGGCGGCGGCCAGGCAAACCAGCTTTACATCTTTGACATGAAGAGCCGCAGCGCGAAGAAAATCACCGATGGACCACGCGCGACACGCGATGCGATGTGGGTCGGCGACACGATCTTCTACAACTCCGATCGCGACGGTCACTTCAATCTCTACGCTTACAACGTCGGTTCGGGACGTTCCACTCAAGTCACTACAAATCGACAGTACGACGTGCGTTGGCCCAGTTCGGACAACGAGAACCAGATCGTTTACGAGTTGAACGGCGAGTTACAGGTGTTCGACACGCGCAGCCGCAAGGCGACGCCGATCTCGATCAACGTTCCTGACGAGGGAATTGCGCGACGTCCGAGTCGTGTCGCAGCGGGTAATTTGATTCAGTCAGTGGGTCTGAGTCCGAAGGCGGAGCGCGTGTTGTTTGCCGCGCGCGGCGACATCTTCACCGCGCCGATCGAAAAAGGACCGACGCGAAATCTGACGCATTCGTCAGGTGCGTTTGATAAGTGGCCGAGCTGGTCGCCCGATGGATCGCAGGTCGCGTTTGTTTCCGACATGAGCGGCGAGGAAGAGATTTACCTCGTGCCGCAGGACGGTTCGAAACCGGCGGAGCAGATCACGCGCGGCGGCAGCGCGATGCGTTATCAGCCGGAATGGGCGCCTGACGGAAAACGTATCGCGTTCAGTGATAAAGACGGAAAGGTTTTCGTGATCACGCTTGCGGATCGCAAAGTCACCGAGATCGCCGATGCGCGTCGCGGGCAGGTGCGTGATTACACGTGGTCTCCGCGTGGAAACTATCTCTCGTTCACGATGCCGAACGAGAATCAGTTTTCGTCGATTTACATTTGGAGCGCGGCGGATAACCAGTTGCGGCGCGTAACCGAGGAAAACTTCAACGCAAACAATCCCGCGTGGGATCCGCAGGGAAACTATTTGTACTTCCTGAGCGATCGCGAGTTTCTGCCGCAGCTTTCGAACGTCGAGTTCAACTTTGCGACGAATCGCACGACGTACATCTACGCGATGGCGTTGCGCAAGGATGTGAAGCATCCGTTCCCGCCGGAGAGTGATGAAGTCACGGTCTCGAAGACTGATGATGGTCCCAAACCAGCATCGCCTGCTGCGTCACCTGCTGCTTCGCCTTCAGACAGCCCGGCTGCTGCTGCTCCTGCCGTCGCGGAGGCGAAACCGGAAGCCGCACCCAAGCCGCCCGCGACTTTGACGATCGACTTCGACAATATCGTGAATCGAGTCGCGCGTGCGCCGATCGGTGCTGACAACTACTTTGGTCTGTCAGTCAAACCCGGCCACTTGCTTTACGTCGTTGGCGGCGCTGGTTACTACGGTCGCCAGGGCGATCGCACGAGCCAGTTGAAGCTCTATTCGCTCAAGGATCGCAAAGAGACGACGCTCGCGGAAGACATTCGCGGTTACGTCCTCGCCGACGATGGTGCGAAAGTTCTCGTCGGGCAAGGTCCTGCCGCGACCGTTTACAACCTCTACGACGCGACACCAACAGGCGATCGCACTCGCAAAGCTGTTTCCACTGCGGGACTCTTCGTCGATCGTGTTCCGGCTGAAGAGTGGGAACAGATCTTCAACGAAGTGTGGCGCCGTTATCGCGACTGGTTCTACGTCTCGAACATGCACGGTTTTGATTGGGTCGCTTTGCGCGAACAGTACAAGCCGTTGTTGAAGTATGTCGCGCATCGTTCGGATCTGAACTACGTGATCCACGAGATGATCTCCGAGTTGACGGTCCAGCACGCGTATATCGATGGCGGCGATTTTCAGATTCCGCCGCGGCCGCGTTTCGGACTTCCCGGCGCGCGTTTTGAGTTGGACAAGCAGGCCGGACGTTATCGCATCTCGAAGATCTTTACGGGCGACAATGAAGAGGATCTTTATCGTTCGCCGTTGACGGAGATCGGTGTCAACGCGAGCGTCGGCGATTACGTGCTCGCGATCGACGGTGAAGAGTTGAAAGCCAACGACGATCCGTATCGCTTGTTGAAAAACAAGGCCGACAATCCGGTCCAACTCACGTTGAATAAGACGCCGACGATGCAAGGCGCGCGAACTGTCTCGTATCGCCCGATCACTGAAGAGTCAAACTTGATCTATCTCGATTGGACCGTCGCGAACCGCGAGAAAGTTTCGAAAGCGACTAACGGGCGCGTCGGTTACCTGCATCTGCCTGACATGGGCGCGAATGGCATTCGTGAGTTCATCAAGTGGTACTACCCGCAGTTGAACAAGGAAGGTTTGATTGTGGACGTTCGCGCGAATGGCGGCGGAAATGTGTCGCGCATGATCATCGAGCGTTTGCGTCGCAAGGTGTTGGCGCTTGGTTATTCGCGCACGAATGACGATGCGACTACGTATCCCGATGCTGTTTTCTTTGGTCCAATGGTCTCAATTCTCGACGAGAACTCCGGATCGGACGGCGACATCTTCCCCGCGATGTTTCGTGAAGCGGGCCTCGGACCGTTGATCGGTAAACGTTCGTGGGGTGGTGTTGTGGGAATCACCAATCGCGGTTCGCTGATAGACGGCGGCGTTGTAAACGTGCCGGAGTTTGGGTTTGCGAATAAGAACGGTGAGTGGGCGATCGAGGGTTACGGTGTCGATCCGGATATCGAGGTCGATAACGATCCGCAGTCAGTGCTGGCCGGCAAAGATCCGCAACTCGATCGTGCGATTGCGGAAATCATGGCCAAACTGAAGAACCCGGTCAAACTCCCCGGAAAGCCCGCACCGCCGGTGAAGACGATCAAGGACGCGACGACATCGCGCGCGCGTAATTAGTCCTTGATAATCAACTTCTCTGTTGCGAGCATGGCCGGTGCGCCTTTGTGTTGCCAGCAGCGCACTGGACCATGCACGCGGCGGGAGCAGGGTTTGCCTTTCTTTGTTCGTGCGCCGCAGGTGTAGGCTTGTTCGGTTGTTGGTGGTGAAGGTATCGGCGTGCCGGTTTGCGGCGATGGCTGCACAGGACGTTCGATCACCAGCGGCCGGGGCTCGTGCCGGCTACCGCGTCCGATCAACATCCCAATCAGTAAGAAACCAATCAGTACAACCGTTCTCTGAAGCCACGGAGTTTTCCCCGCTTTACGAAAACACTGATCGCAAAATTTGCGGCTGGTCCATAAACGCCAGCGCAGCCGCACGATTTTCTCGCCGCATTCGCAACAGAAGTTCGGCCGGTAAGTGGTGAGGAGCGACAATGTGAGGTCCTTTCATTAAAACGTGCCCGCCATTATAGCCCGCGTTTCACAAAAGCAACCGATCGCGATCCGAGGGCGTCCGAATTCAGCACGTTTGAAAAATCAACTCTGGCTGGGCATACTCTCCTGACCCTGATTGCCAAATGAAGTACCAGAACTATTTTTCAGTCTTTTCGGCCAAATTTCTGTTTGTGACGCTCCTGGTGCTCGCGGTTGTCGTGCCCGCAAGTGCTCAGGAAGTCGACGACGTAGTGCGCACCGAGACGTCGCTGGTGCAATTGAACGTCGGCGTCGTCGACAAACAAGGACGTCCGATCACTTCGCTGACGCGAAACGATTTCGTGATCTACGAAGATGGAGTCAAGCAGTCGATCCAGCATTTTGCGCCGGTCGATGCGCCGTTCAGTCTCGTGTTGATGCTCGACATGTCGGGATCGACAGTCAATTTTCGACAACAGTTGAAACTCGCGAGTCAGCGCTTTCTCGACGCACTCGGGCCTGACGATCGCGTCGCCGTGATCCAGTTCAACGCGAAAGTGAAATCGTTGACGGGATTCTCAACCGATCGTCTCAAGACCGCGTACGCGATCGAGATCGCCCAGGGCGCAGGCGAAACGCATTTCTACGAAGCATTGAAATACGCGTTGCGCGAACTCGAAAAAGAAGGACCGCGACGAAAAGCCATCGTCGTGCTGACGGACGGGCTCGATACGAACTTGCGGAAAGTCGATCGCGCGACAGTCTCGACAGCACAGACGGACGCAGAAGCACTCGCGGCGATCAAGCCTGACGCCAGTAACGACTTAAACACAGTGCTTGCGTCGGCGGATCGACAGGGCGTGACGATCTATCCGCTCGCGCTCCCGTCGGGCGATCCGAGGCGACTGCCGTTGCCGACGCCGAACATCACGGGAATTTACGCGGCCGCGCGGGCGCGTCTGCAAGCGCTGGCGGATCGCACCGGCGGACGTTTGAACGAGATACACAGGCTGGAGTACATGCCGCAGCTCTATCGTGAGGTGGCGGCTAACCTGCGCACGTTGTACACGGTGGCGTACCAGGCGCGAGGCGACCGTCCGCGTGGAAAGTGGCATGAAATCAAGGTTGAAGTTGTGAATGCGGACCTGACGGCGCGCACAAAACCCGGCTATTTCGCGCGTTAGAAGCGGCGTTTATTTCTTTGAGAGGCGCCTTCTTGCCTGCTCGAGAAGTGCCTTTTACCTGGTGAGAAGCCGTCGTTTTACCTACGTGAGAAGCCGCGTTTTACTTATTCGCTGGTAAATATTAGTATTACCGACTTCGCACCCGTAGCTCAGCTGGATAGAGTACCTGACTACGAATCAGGGGGTCGCACGTTCGAGTCGTGCCGGGTGCACCATTAAGAATCAATGATTTAGGGGCAGTCGTTAATGGCTGCCCTTTTCGTTTGTGGGTCAATAGTGTGTCACGAGCGAGATTCAGCCGTACAACATGCGTTCTAATTGTGCCGTTGCTTCGGTCTGCATTGTGGGCAGGACATGGCTGTAAACGTCCATTGTGAGCGTTACGCTGCTGTGTCCGAGTCGTTCAGCGACGATCTTAGGGTGTACGTTGGCTTGGAGTAGCAGCGTGGCGCAAGTGTGCCTTAAAAGCGTAAAGGGTGAAATGACGCTAAAAATGAAAAATGAGAATTCAGCCATTAAGATGCTGCCCGGTTGCATCGCGAGCGTGCGGGTTAGGTGCGGGAAATCGAACTGTCGCTGTAGCCGGGGCGCTAGACATCTAGCGTATTATCATGTCACGTACTCGCGCGGCTTTCGCTTTCGCAAATACGTGCGCCGCGATCAGGTGGCAAATGCACGCGCTGCGTGTAAGGCGTATAGAGACTTGCAAGCTCAACTGCGCGCCGGCCGTGCGGAATACAGACGGACGCTTGCTAGAATGCGAGAACTCATCACATGCCTTCGCAATGAATAAGCAGAACCGAAAGACACATCTGTATGAAATCGACCGAGCCGCACGGGCTGCGCGTCGGACCAAGCCTCACACGGTAAAGCAAACTCATGTCACAGAAAAACGCAGCACTGGAGAAAAGATCCGACGCAATCACCAATACGAGACCACGATCGAGGACGCTGAGACGCGGCAGGTCTTAATGGAAGCCGCGCAGACTTTCATCGGAACAATCGAATTTTATAAAAGCGACTTCGGAGGTGGGAAACCTCACGATGAGGCAGTTAAGGAAGCGCTGCAATGTCATGAGTGGCGAAGAGGTTATGTCGAAGGTCTATCCGTTAAAGAAATTAGTTGGGGACACATGTCGGCAGTCGGAGAGGTTAATATAGAAGACGCCCTCAAGCTCTGGAGCCGCGTGCGCGAGGCTGCGGATGATGAGTTAGAAAGCGGTAAGCGTGGAGCAAAGCTAGCGGGCGAGAATACAACGCCTTACTCGCTTGCGCAGTATCTTGCGATCCGCGATTCATTCGCGGACCAGTGGAAACTGCAAGGCGGCATTGAATCAGCGATGGTTGAAATGCTTTCGATCTCATACTCGCTTCAGATGTATTGGTCCACCGTGGCGCACGAACGAGCGATGCGCACTCACGATGCACAACGCGATCAAGTTCAGCGCTTCGAGTCGGGTGGCTGGAAATCTCCTTATCAATCTGAAGCTGATGCGGTAGACCAGGCGCACAGGCTTGCAGATGGTTATAATCGACAGTTCTTGCGCGTCCTGCGTCAACTGCGGGATCTAAGACGTTATGCGCCAGTGGTAATTCAGAACGCGCAGCAGGTTAATGTGGGCAATCAGCAGTGAATGTTAGCTGATTGGACGGGCGCGTGAGGGCATTCGCTATTGACTCGAGTACGACGCAAGAGTATAAAAGGTGCTTCTCGAGCCATCCACGAACATAACGGCTTCAACTGCCGTTCTCCCCCGCTATTCATCATAGACTTATAGGAGTAGAGAAATCAATTATGCCAAAGCTCACCTACTTCTTGTTGGTGGTCGTGGCGGGAACAATAATTCTCGCAGTGGTTCGTCATCCGAAGCCAACACCAACAGCAACAGCCAGCCAAAAAAACCGCGACGACTACAAGAAAGTCAATGAACGCTTCCCTACGGTTGACTACAAGGATGAGCAGGATTTACGGGACCCCGAGAAGAATGCAAAACGAAAAGAGAAGCAAAAGCGTTATAACGACGGCGACTTAGTGGCCAGCCAAGTTGAACCAGGCGTGGACGAAGCAGCATTAACTCTTGAACCACATTTTACTTTCCCGGCGCTACCTGTCGCGGAGAGTGAAATCGTTGTGGTCGGAACTATTCAAAGTGCCCAAGCACATCTTTCTGAAAGCAAGAGGAATGTCTTCTCGGAATTCACCCTTACTGTTGAGGACGTACTTAAATCGAAGATTCAAGGAGTGGCGCAGGGTTCAGTTTTGACAATCGATAGAGTTGGTGGACATGTCAAATACCCTAACGGACAAAGAGTTCTATATCGCATTACAAGCCTGAACATGCCGCAAATTGGCGGACGCTACCTGCTTTTTTTAACTTCAAAACACAATAACGAAGACTTATCAATCTTGACCGCGTATCAGTTGACAGCGAATGGCGCCATTCCGCTCGACGAGCTTAATGACGCTGCCAGTCTTACCGGAGTTAGCGAGGCCGATATTCTCCAAAGAGTACGCAACCTGATGCGAAACTCAGCCAATTAGAAAGGCAACTTGTGTCTCGAAGAGCACACACGATAGTCCAATTCTTACTATTGGTTTTGTGGGGACTTGTACTGATGGCTCACAACCCAACATCGGTCAATTCTCAAAGTTGTAGTAATCCTCCTTATCTTCATACGAATCCGCTACGAAATTTTTGGAACCCGAACCTTGGGAGCGTCATCGTAAAAATTGATCAGATGTTTACAACGCAGTATCTGGCTGTACCCGACGCTGCATCAAGAATTGAAACCGGTCATCGTGAATGGAACGACCAAGATATATGTGCTCTCAGTCTTCACTTTACTGACTTCAGTCTTCAAACGTTTACGGAAACTGAGAAAAGTAGTCAGCCGCCGAACGGAAAGGTTTACTGGGTCGTGAAGGACCCGGGAAATGGTTCCTACGCCGGCATCATATCGTTCTTCAGTAGTAGTCGCGTTGTAGCTGCACGTGCTATGGTCCATCCTGGTGGATCATGGACCCAACTCAATAACCCTGATACCTTCACTAGTCTCGGTACACACGAAATTGGACACTCATTTAATCTTAATAACTGTACAGCTTTATGTACTCCCGATTCGGTAATGGGTGGAACGATTGATGTGTCTGGCCCCGGAGTTTGTGACATTCAAAAGGTTAGGGAGTTATACTGCCCGACCCCTTGTCCCGAGTCGTGTGACTTCAATGCATGCTGGAATTGCGTTCCGGCCGACCCGTGCACATATCCAATTACTGGCTGTCCTTCGGGCTATTCTCGGCAAACAGATACTGGGGAAAGGGGAGGAAACCCTACTGGTTGTTGTGAGCCTGGCTCACCTGTTCTAATTGACGTAAGCGGCAATGGATTCAATCTAAGCAGCGCAGAAAACGGAGTTATTTTTGACATTTTTGGTGATGGAATACCCCTCAGATTCGCGTGGACGTCCCCCGGCTCTGATGACGCATGGCTAGCATTGGACCGGAATGGTAACGGCACAATCGACGACGGAACAGAGTTGTTTGGTAACTTCAGCCCTCAACCTTCTCCACCACAAGGGGAAGGAAGAAACGGCTTCCTGGCCCTCGCGAAGTACGACAAAACCGCTAACGGCGGAAATAATGATGGCAAAATCACGAGTTTCGACTCTATTTTTCCATCTCTCCGTTTATGGCAGGACGTCAACCATAATGGCATCTCAGAAGCATCGGAGTTGAAACCTCTCAATCTGGTTGGTTTATCTTCGATTGAACTCGACTACAAGATGGCTAAAACGACTGATGAGTTTGGCAATCGGTTTCGCTATCGAGCGAAAGTCACAGACTTACATCCTGCGCAAATGGGTCGTTGGGCTTGGGATGTGTTTTTAGTTTCAGCCCCTTAAGATTCCGAGCGCCTGCCTTTGAGGAATTGACGAAACCTTGGGCCAAGTTAATCGCGTGAGGCAGAGTCTAAACAATGGTTTTGATTGGCAATGATGATGGTAAGAAAATGGTCGAACGGAATTCGTTAGGCACCTATACGACCCCACTTCGAATCAGAAAGCAATTCAGTAACTTCGTCGCTGATAGCTTGTAAAGCACGCTGCAAGGCTCTAATTCCACTTCTTTTGCGACATGCCGGGTAGTGCCCTATCTATGAAGCAGGTGACGGGTGTCAATGAAAAAAGGTAAGCTCCGCCACCGCGCTATTAGCGCTTCATGGATTGATTTCCAAATAACGAGCTTAAGAACAACCACCATCGAAATACAGTCGCTGCCAGTTCCTCAAGGTTGGCCGCAGTTCATGCTGCGCTCAATTATCTATCCGAGCACATAGCCCATGAGGCAAATGCGCACTCAGAGCAGCAAGCAAACGCTGCTGCTCTGAGGCTCGTCGCTCAATCAATCTGCCAGGCACTTAAGGCCTATAGGACACTCGAGCCGACGGAACTGCGACACCACGACGGATAAAACTCGGCATAATCGATCTCATCCCTGAGCATGATATAGGTCCGCACCAGTAGCTGACGTGCGATGGCTACTTTGGCTTTGGCCCGCTCGCGCCGATGCACCAGGCGATGATAGAGCTTCTTCAATTGCTCATCCTTGCGGACTGCTTTTTGACCGGCTTCCACCAGCAAGAAGCGCAGCAATCGCGAGCCGGCTTTGCTGATGCCGCCAAAGCTTTGCCGCTCACCACTGGAATACTCACGAGGTTCCAAGCCCACATAAGCTGCTACCTTGCGGCTATTGCTAAAACGACTCACGGGCGAAAGCGTGTGTACTAAGCCTAACCCCGTCAGTAAGCCAATGCCTGGATGAGTGCGGACCAGTTGCACGCGGGTGTCAACTGCCGCTACTACTTCCAGTTCCTGCTCCACCCGTTCAATGCAGCTATTGAGTTGAGCAATCAGCGCCAACCATTCTTGACGCTGACTGTTGCCGGCTGTGGTCAACGACAGTCCCAACAGTCGCTCTTTACCGCCACGCGTTCTCAACTTGGCCTTCAATGAAACTCCCGCCCCTAGCGCGATCGCCTGCAACGAGTTGTAGCTCTTCGTGCGCAGTTGCACCAAGCGATGTCGGTAACGCAATTGTCGCAGCACTTCCCGACTTTCAGCGCTCAGTCGATGAATCCGGGGAAACTCGTCCTTCAGCAACAAATCAAGGATCAGTTCGGCATCTCTACGGTCTGTCTTTTGTCGGGCCCGGGCTCGGCGGCGAATCTCAGTGGCATGTCCGATCCATACCTCATGGCCCAACTGCTCCAACATCGTTTCAAACCAGCTGCTATAGCCACTGGTCTCGAAGCCGACGATTACTCTGCCGGCGAATTGCTCATAAAACTCTCGTACTTCCTCCTTTGACTGATGCCAAAGTTGGCGTTCGTGAATCTCTCCTTCTTCGCTGTTGCACCACTTAACCAACTGTTGCCTGGCGTGAAAATCAACGCCACAATACGTAGCCATGGTGACTCCTTTATGGTTCTTAAGCTCGCCGTGAGTGTATTACTCGCGGCAAGGGAGTCACCTGCTTCATTACATCAATCTGAAATTCGTTTTATCCGTGTTTCCGATGAGCGCTGCGTTAGCTGATGTTACGCACACAGGCAGAACACGGATTAAAGAAATGAGAAATTTGTGTTCTTCGCCATACTCGCGTTTCTCCCGAGTGCCATAAATAGCTCGATCAAGGGAGGGGAATATGGAAGCGACACGAATTACAGTCGATGAAGTCAGTGAGCGGATGAATCGCGGGGAGCAGTTCGCCTTTGTAGATACGCGAAATCCGCAGGCGTGGGCGGAGGCTGATCAGAAACTACCAAACGCGATCCGAGTGACCGCGGACGATCTCGATCAGCATCTCGACGAGATCCCGCACGATCGTGCGGTTATTACTTACTGTACGTGACCGCACGAAGCATCCAGTGCCCGTGTGGCACAGGAACTCGCCGATCGCGGTTGGAAGAACGTACATCCGCTCTACGGCGGATACGACGCATGGACCAACGCGGGTCTGCCGCTCGATCCAAACTAAATAAGACGCGCGCCGTTTTCGAAAGATCCGGCGCGCGTCTCTGATTTTCAAACCAGATTAACGAAGCTCGGCGAACCAGCGTCGCTCGATCCACTTCGTCAACTCAAGCACCGGCGAAACTGTAAACGCCGCGGCGATGATGATCACCCAGTCCTGCCACGGCAGCGCCACCGTGCCGAACACCGTCTCCAGAAAGGGGACATAGAGAATCAACGCCAGCATGACCAGTTCCCAGAAGATCGCCAGGTTCAGCCACTTGTTCGCAAACGGCTGGTGCAACACTGACAGTCGATCGGACCGGAAGTTGTACGCTTTGAAAAACTGAATCAGGACGAGCGAAACGAACGTCATCGTCATCGCTTCCGCCACCGGCCGGCCCGAGTTCAAAGCCCACACAAAGAGACCGAGGTTAATAACGGCCGACCAAATACCGCCGGCCAACATGAGCAACACGACCGGTCTCGTAAAGATTCCGCTACGCGGATTCCGCGGCGGCCGTTGCATCAACCCATCCTCCGGCGGATCGACAGCAAGCGCCAAAGCAGGCAAGCCATCCGTCGCGAGATTCACGTAAAGAATCTGGACCGCCGTCAGGGGCAACGGTAAACCCGCCAGCGTCGCGCCAGCCATCAATCCGATCTCGCCGATGTTCGACGACAGCAGGTACATCAAATACTTCTTGATGTTGCTGAAGATCCCGCGGCCTTCTTCAACTGCGGCGACGATCGACGCGAAGTTGTCGTCAGTCAACGTCATCGCCGCCGCTTCTTTCGAAACGTCGGTTCCGGTGATGCCCATCGCGATTCCGATGTCAGCCTTCTTCAGCGCCGGTGCGTCGTTCACACCGTCGCCCGTCATCGCCACGACCTGTCCGCGATTCTGAAGCGCCGTCACAACGCGCAGCTTGTGCGCCGGCGACACACGCGCACACACCTCGATCGACTCGACCTCTTGCTCGAGCTTTTGATCGTCCATCGCCTCCAACTCAGAGCCGTTGACGACACGGCCGTTTTTGCTCAAGCCCAACTCTTCCGCAACAGCCTTCGCCGTCAACGGATGGTCGCCGGTGATCATGATGACTCTGATCCCGGCTTCTTCGCATTTTTGCACCGCGGCTTTTGCTTCAGGCCGCGGCGGATCGATCATTCCGGCGAGACCCAACAATGTCATTCCGTGTTCCGCGTCCGCCGTCGTGGCGCGCGGTTTATAAGCAACGGCCAACACGCGCATCGCTTCACTCGCCATTTGCCGCGCGTGGTCCAGCACTTCCGTTTTTTGCGCGTCGTCAAACGGCTGAATACCGTTTTCAGTCACGTGCGATTCGCACGACTGCACGATCACTTCCGGCGCGCCTTTCGCGTAAGCAACTACGCCGTCAGGCATTTGGTGCAACGTCGTCATGCGTTTCGTTTCGGCCGTGAACGGGATCTCCGCAATGCGCGAGAACTGCGCATCGAGTTCGAACTTGTTCAGTCCAGCCTTCGCCGCGGCAACGACGAGCGCGCCTTCAGTCGGATCGCCTTTGACTTCCCACGTTCCCGATCCGTTTCTCTGTTCGACGCGGGCGTCAGACGCGAGCGCCGCCGCGCGCAACATCATCGAGAGCGGCCCGGATGTCACAACGCCTGACCCGTTCGCGGAGAAAGTGCCAACGGGTTCGTAGCCTGTTCCGGAAACGTCGAGCATGTGACCGGCAACGTATAGTCGCCGCACAGTCATTTCGTCTTTGGTCAACGTGCCGGTTTTGTCTGAACAGATGACCGACGTGCTGCCGAGAGTTTCGACAGCAGGAAGTCGTCGAACGAGCGCGTTGCGACGCACCATTCGCTTGACGCCGAGCGCCAGCGAGATCGTGACGACTGCGGGCAACGCTTCCGGAACAACTGCAACCGCGAGCGCGACGCCGAAGATCAACATTTCGACGAAAGGCTGCCCACGGAATAGACCAAGCATCACGATCACGAACACAACGGCAAACGCAGCACGCGCCAGCGACTTGCCGATTCGATCGAGGTTCTTTTGAAGCGGAGTTTTTACAGTGTCCACTTCGTGAAGCATCTGCGCGATCTTGCCGAACTCTGTCGCCATGCCGGTTGCGACGATTACCGCGCGGCCGCGTCCGTAAGTCACGGCAGTTCCGGCGAACGCGAGGTTTTTCCTGTCGGCGGTAGGAAGTTGTTCGTCTTCCAGTGCCGTGGAATGTTTCTCGACTGGAGCGGATTCGCCTGTTAACGCCGCCTCGACTGTTTGCAGATTTACGGCTTCCGTGAGTCGCGCATCGGCGGGAACTTTGTCGCCGGTGGCGAGCAGAATCGCATCGCCGGGCACGAGATCGCGCGCGGGAATACGTTCTTCGCGCCCATCGCGTATGACGGTCGCATACGGCGCGGCCATTTCACGCAGCGCTTCGATCGCGCGTTCGGCGCGAAACTCCTGAATGAAACCCAGGATGACGGCGAACAACACGATCACCGTGATCGCAATCGCTTCAACACCGTGGCCGAGAAACGCGGAAAGCGTCGTCGCCAGCAGCAGAATGATGATCAGAACGTTCTTGAACTGTTCGAGCAGGATGGCCCATGGTGAGACGCGCGCCTGTGCCTCCAGTTCGTTTGGTCCAAACTTCTCCAGCCGCTTTGCCGCGTCGTCAGAACTTAGTCCGCGCGCGTTTGAGTCAAGACGTTTGAAAACGTCGTCGACAGAAAGAGTGTGCCAGCGAGGGCTGGAATCGGTTTCAATATTTGACATAGTGGTCCCTAACTGAGGGCTCTTTGTAGCTCCGGGATGTGACGCAGACGAGGATGGACCAGCGGGCCGGTAAGTAAAAGATTTTTGAAGCCGGATCGATACTTCCGGACTTCGAATTGCGGAACATTTCCGATCCTTTCGGGCGTGCCAAGTGGACGTATAGCGGTCGCGCCAAAAGGAAAAACCTTTCGCGCGCCGCATCAGCCGCAAAAGGTCTTGGTCGTGGAGCTGACTTGTTGCCCTACCCGATGCGCCGGGTACCCTACGTGGGCACCGTGTTGACGACCGCACCGGACCGAAGTGGCAGGTGACCTACTCCCCTTTTCGTAAATGGATTCTACAACCGATGGTCAGTGAGTTCAATCACGACACCGATTCGTGAAAGAACTGGTACGAATGTTGTAACTCGCCTCTGAGACGGCAACGGTAAAATTAGTTTTCGCATCAGGTTTTACCGTGCAATTAGCGGAATTTTACGATCATGCTCGGAGTTATAGTCATGTCTGAAAAGAAACCAGCGCGTGATGTTTCATACAGACGCTACAGCAGTGTTTTCTTTACTGCGTTGGTGGCGGTTGTCGTCGGTGTATTCGTTGGCGTTTGGTTGTTGGGCACATTCGGCAAATCCGAAGCTGTTTCTGCTCAACCGATGACGTCGTTTTCGGGCGGCACGTTCGAAGCCTCGGGCGTCGCGCATGTGGCGGGAACTAACGCCGTGCTCTTTGTCGACGACGGACGGCCGAACGAGATCTTCTGGATGGAACTCGGCGACGATCGCAAACAAGCGGGCGCGATCAAACCGATCGATATCGCAACGAGCATCATCGATCTTGAAGGCATCACCAGCGACGGCACTTATTTTTACGTCGTGGGATCGCAATCGAAGTCGAAAGGCGCGGATCAGGCGGGTCTCGCGCGGTTTAAGTTCGACTCGGCCAGCCAACGTGTCGTCGGAACAGAAGCTGCTGCGGGTCTCAAGAAGTTTCTTGCGGACAACGTAGTCGAACTCCGCGGAATGGAGAACACGAAGTACAGCGCCGGCGGGATCAACGTTGAAGGTATCGCGTGGGATCCGCGCAACCTGAGACTGCTGCTCGGCTTGCGCTCGCCTGTCGTCGACGGCCAGGCGCTCGTCGTGCCGTTGAAGCTTCGCAATCCAAAAGCTGAGTTGTCTTTCGCGAACCTCGAGGTTGAAGGCGGAAAGGCGCTCAGGCTGTCGCTTGGAGGCGCCGGCATCCGCAGCATCGAGTATGACGAGTCGCGCAAAGTGTTCAATTTGATTACCGGTGCGGGGCCGAATTCTGAGAGAATGAACTTCAAGCTCTGGGAATGGAGCGGGAATGATGCGACGCCCGCGCTGCGCGAGATGGACACGTTTGACCGCCGTCTCAAGCCCGAAGGTATTACTCGCGTTTCGACGAGCGCGCGAGATTTTGTTTTCATCGTCTTCGATACCAGCGGCTACGCCGCGACGGACTGACCGCCGGTTGGTCCACCTACCGTTTATGCGTTACGTATATTATGCGGTTCTGATGCTGGCGTTTCTCTCGATGCCGGTGTTCGCTCAGAATGCGAACGCTGATTTGCCGCCGCGGTTTCAGCAGGTGAATGAGCGGTTGTATCGCAGCGGTCAGCCGCGCGAGGGCAGTCTTAGCCGTTTGTCTGAACTTGGTATCAATACAATCATCAATCTACGCGGAACGAGTGAGCGCACGAAGGCTGAAGAGGCGGCAGCGCGGGCTCTGGGGCTGAATTATTTCAACGTCGCGTTGCCGAATTGGGGACGCCCGCAGGACGCTCGCGTCGATCGTGTTTTGCAGATCATTGCGGCGCCTGAGAGCGGGCGTGTTCTCGTGCATTGTAAGGATGGTGTCGATCGTACCGGGATGATTGTGGCGCTTCATCGCATGATGCATGAAGGCTGGACCAAGGAACAGGCGCTTGCCGAAGCTGAACGCTCCGGGATGAGACGGATTCAGGTTTGGATGCGCGACTATGCTGAAGACTACGGCGATCGCGTACACAAGCTTGGACCACAAACATCGCTCACTTCGCCCGCTGTTCATGAAGACTTTGACGATCTTGTTGGTGATGGAATGCGTGTAGTTGAACGCGAAACGTTCAGGGCGCGAAAATTCAGCGTGCGCTTCTTGAAATACCTCTTCCACTGACCTCCCGCCAGCGCTCCGCCGGTATAAAACTAAACAATTCAATCAGAATACGAATGCAATTTGACACCACGCAGGAATCTGACTAAGGTATCGCCTGCTCCTGCCCAGAACGGTTATTCACTTCCCGGCCCAGTCTCGTTTTTTGCGTTGAGGAATTCCCCCGGTGTCCCTCTCGCGTAGAGGTGCGTCTTTAACAACTTATCCCTACACCGTTCCGGTGATCCATGAGGAGATCTTAGATGAAACACTATCTCGTAAATCGCTCCCTGGCGATCGCGATTGCCATATTGTCACTCCTGCTCGCAGGCGCCTCTCATGCCTTCGCGCAGCGAACGAACCCTCCTGCCAACAAGGAAGTGCCCGTGAGAGAACTGCTCAAACTGCCAGGAAAAATCGTAAGCGAACACAAGTCAGCTCGCCCCAGCGGAGATCTAAAACTAACCGGCTATCGCGTTGAAGAACTGAACCTGCCGCGAAGCCTTACGGTCGAAGTTCACGGCCAGCAGACGGTCGTCGATCGCGCGTGGCGCGTAACCGTCAACGGTGGTCCATTTCCCGTGCGCGCAATGCCCGCCGTTATCTGGATCGACGATCAGATCGTCGGCCTCGGCATCGAAAACGAAACACTCTCGCAAATCACTGCCATCACATTCGACAATTCCCTGATACGCGAAGGCGGCGTGGTTTCGATCTCTTACGGTGAAGACAAAGACGCTCGCGTCAGAATCTCGCAGCGGATTCAATTAAAAGGAGAAAACCAATGAGCACTAAAATCTACATCCGCTCGTTTTGTTTGACGCTTTTGCTTCTCGTCAGCGCCGTCGTAAGTGTCGCTCAGGTTCCGGATCCGGGAACTCCCGGACCACTGACCGTCACCCGCGAAGAGTACAACTTCGGCGACACAGCGTTTCAGCCGACCGATTTTCCTGGTCCAGTTGAGCTGATCGCCTCCATTCACTATCCGGCCAATTTGCCGGCTGGTCCATACCCGGTGATTCTCTTTCTGCACGGACGTCACGCCACTTGTTTCAAGGGCTCCAGTGCGTTGTTGCAGTGGCCGTGCACGTTCAACGGCAGCCAGCCGATCCCCAGTTACAAAGGCTACGATTACGTTTCGGAGATACTCGCGAGTCACGGCTACGTTGTCGTGTCGATCAGCGCAAACGGCGTTAACGCCGTCGACAACGCCGTCTTCGATCTCGGTGCTCTCGCCCGCGCGGAGTTGATTCAAAAACATCTCGACATCCTGAACACTTTCAACACGACGGGCGGCGCGCCTTTCGGCACCAAGTTCGTCGGCAAGTTGAACATGAACCAGATCGGCACGATGGGCCATTCGCGCGGCGGCGAAGGCGTGGTCCGACATTATCTGCTGAACAATCAGTTGGGCGCGCCTTATGGAATCAAAGCAGTTTTTCCGCTCGCGCCCGTCGACTTCAACCGCTTCATCGCGAATAACGTCGCGCTCAACGTCCTGCTTCCTTATTGCGACGGCGACGTGTCCGATCTACAGGGCGTGCACTTCTACGACGACGCGCGTTACAACGTGCCCGGCGATCTTGCGCCTAAGCATTACGTGCTCGTGATGGGCGCCAATCACAATTTTTACAACACGATCTGGACGCCTTCGAGTCCGTTTCCGGGTACCGCGAACGATTGGATGTCGTTTGTTCAAGGCGGTCATGCGGATAAACACTGTGGCAATGGTAAGGCCAACCAACGACTGACCGAAGCGCAACAACGCGGCACCGGACTCGCTTATTTGACCGCGTTCTTCCGTGCTTACGTCGGCGGCGAGAGTCAGTTCATTCCGCTGCTCACGGGCGATGCTCCACCGCCGGCGTCCGCGCAGACGAACAACCTCTTCGTCTCGTATCACGCGCCCGCCACTCAGCGTTTGGACGTCAACCGGTTACTGAACGACACGAACCTGACGCTGAACAATCTCGGCGGCGCTGTCACTCAGCTCGGTCTGACGCCTTACGACTTGTGCGGTGGAGAAGCTCCGCAACCCGCTGTGTGTCTGCCGGGTCAGCCAAACGCACGGCAGCCGCATACGACACCGAGCGCGCGGTCGGCAGCGCGTGGTTTGAGTCAACTCAGAACGGGTTGGAACAACTTCACGGGAGATTATCGCAACGATATTCCGGCGGCGTTGGGCAACGTTTCGGGATACCAGGCGGTTCAGTTTCGCGTGAGTGTTAACTTCGCAGATGCTCGTAATCTCGAGGGTCTGGCTCAGGACTTTCGCGTCGTGCTGACCGACGCATCTGGCGGAAGCGCGTCCGTGCGCGTGAGCGATGTTTCGGGTGCGTTGTATTTCCCGCCGGGAAACGTTGGGCCAGTTCCGAAAGTCGTTTTGAACACGGTGCGCATACCGTTGAGTGCGTTTGGCGGTGTGAACCTCAACGCCGTGCGTTCGGTCCAATTCACGTTGAATGAGAGACAGCAGGGTGCGGTTTTAGTTACTGACGTCGCGTTTGCGTCGGCGCCGTAGTAAACAACTCCAGGGTTGGACCGATCACAGCGGTCGGTTCAACCCTGCTTCAATTTCACGAATTTGAATTGCCTTTAGAATTTCAGCCTGCGAAAACCTGCACTCGCCTCACGGCAAAACCTTAACTCGTGTCACGCCACACTCTTAACGATTCCCGGTAGTAGATCAAACTGCTTGGAATACACATTGCCTTAACGCATTAACGACCCAACTCGTCTCCGAAGTTTTGCACTTTCGTGCAAAACACCATCTGCGTTCTCCGGGCCGTCACGTCAAATCACAGCCGAAGTAACAGCGACGTGGTCCGACGTCGATCGATCGACGTGTGCGCCAGCAGTCGCCGACAAAGGAGAATGGCTTATGCTCAAAGCAACAAGAGTACTGATGCTGATGACAGCACTGCTCGCCTGCCTGTGCTGTTCCGTCATGGCCCAAACATCGGGGTCGATTTCAGGCGAAGTCAGAGATGAAAAAGACGCGGTGATCGCCGGCGCGACGGTGACCGTGCGAAACATCTCGACCAACGAGTCGCGTACCGCGCAAACGAATGCCGACGGTCGCTATCACTTCGCCGGCGTCGCTGTCGGCGCTTACGAGATCTCTGTTGAGAGTAGTGGTTTCGCGAAGTACATGCAGTCAGGAATCACGCTCGCTCTAAATCAAAGCGCCGTGGTTGACGTGACGATGAAGCCGGGCGCCGTGCAGGAAGTCGTAAACATCGTCGAAAACGCTTCGATGCTCAACACGTCGACGGCCGAAGTCGGCACGCGCTTTGACGAGAAACGTCTTTCGGAGTTGCCCCTCGCGACCACCCGAAGCGTTTACAACATCGCGCTTTCCGCGCCCGGCGTCAGCCAGTTGAACGCCGGCCAAAGCGCCTTCGCCGGAGGCACAAACTTCTCCTCGAACGGCGGACGTACTCGCTCCAACAACTTCATGATCGACGGCCAGGACAACAACAACTTCGGCGTCGCCGGATCGACGATCCCGTTGAACAATCCTGACGCGATTCAGGAAGTGCGGCTCGTGACGAACCAGTTCAGCGCCGAGTACGGCCGCAATTCCAGCGCCGTCTTCAACGCGATCACGCGCAGCGGTTCCAACCAGTATCACGGTTCGGCGTTCTGGTTTCACAACGACAACGCGCTGAACGCGTGCAGCAACGTGCAGAAAGCGGGCGCGAATGGTTTCTGCAATCCAAACGCGACCGATCCGGCTCGACGAAAAGCGCCGTTCCGCATCGAGAACCAACTCGGCGGCACGATCGGTGGTCCATTACACCTGCCGCGTTTCGGCGAAGGTGGACCAGCCTACATCAGCGGCAAAGATCGCACGTTCTTCTTTTTCTCACTACAACGCTGGTGGGATCGTCAGCTCGGGATCGGCCAGACTCTGAACGGCGCGCCGACGGCCGCCGGCAAAGAGATCATCCGACAAGCCGCGGGCGACTTGCCGCAGGTGCGCGCGTTACTCGACTTCCTCCCCGCCGCAGCCACGCCGCTCAACCAAACAGTTCGCTTCGTTCGCAACGGGCAAACGTTTATCGTGCCGGTCGGATCGTTGACGGGCGCGCAGTCGTCCACTTACGACGACTGGCAGACGTCGATCCGCATCGATCATCGTTTCAGCGAGAAGCATAGTCTGAACGGCCGTTACCTCTACCAGGATTCCGGTGCGTTAGGCAGCATCCCCGGTGTTGCCGCGTCGCAGATCACTCCGCCGGGATTCTCGTCGGCCGTTCCGGCGCGCACACAGGGCGTGAACCTGCAATTCATGAGCGTGCTCAGTCCGCGCTGGATCAACGAAGTTCGCGGCGCGTTTCTACGCAGCGCTTCGGCGACGAACGCGTTGGATCCAAGTTCGGCATTGATTCCGTCGATCGAAGTCGTCGAACTCGGCCTGCGTGGTTTCAATGCTGGTCCAACTCGCACCGGAATCGGTCTCGGCGTCAACCTGCCGCAAAACCAGGTTCGCAACACGTTCCAGGTTCAGGACAACGTCTCCTACACGACCGGCAATCACGCGTGGAAATTCGGCGTCGACATCCGTCGCAATCAACTCCACCAACTCTTCAAACCGACCACCCGCGGTTTGCTCGAATACGCGAGTCTCGATTTTCTTGTTAAAGATTTCGCGACGCGCGCCAATATCAACAAAGACCTGCCGGGAACCGCGCAGGTGCTTCACAACGACTGGCACGACTTCTTCTTCTACGGCCAGGACGAGTGGCGAATCCGTCCGAACTTCACGTTGACGCTCGGACTGCGTTACGAAAATGCGGGCCAGCCGATTCAGGACCTCGTTGACTTCAATCAACCCGTGCTTGCCGCGGCGAACAACGATCCGCGCTTCGTGCTGACGCCCGTCCCCGGACGCGACAACAACAACTTCCAGCCGCGTATCGGTTTCAACTGGAATCCGCAAACAAGCAGTAACGGCGTGATTGGCTGGTTGACCGGTGGCGACAAGCTCGTCGTGCGCGGCGGTTACACACGCACTCACGATTACGCGTTCACAAACATCGCGCTGAACATCTGGAGCTCGTTCCCGTTCGTCGCGGCTGTTTCTTCGTTCGCGACGATCACGGCTCCGAACCTCGCAGGCAACCAGGTGAGTGTGATTCCGAATGCGTTCACGGTTCTACAAAACCCGCCGTTCAATGTAAACACGGTGAATCGAACGATCGTGGACGAGAATTTCCACATGCCGGTCTACGATTCGGTGAGCTTCGAGGTCCAACGCGAGTTCACGCGCGATTGGGTGATGCGCGTGGGTTACGTGGGCACGAAGGGAACCAGCTTGTTTGAGTCAGTCGACGCAAACCCGACCGTGGTCGGCTGTCTCCAGGCAAACGCGGGAAACAACTTCTGCCGCTCGATTCCGAACCAGGGTCCGACACGCCTGCGCACCAACTCAGGCATGTCGATCTATCACTCGTTGCAGACCAGTCTCGAGAAGCGCTTGAGCCAGGGTTTCAGCGCGGGACTTCACTACACCTACAGCTCATTCATCGACACGATGTCGGAGATCTTCAACGTGTCGTCTGGTGAGATCGCAGTCGCACAAGACTCGTACAACCGTCGCTCTGATCGGGCGCGATCGAGTTTTGATCGTCCACATCGTTTGGCCGGCAATTTTGTTTACGAGTTGCCGTACTTCCGCGATCAGAAGGGCTTCACGGGCCGTGTTCTCGGCGGCTGGCAAATCAACTCGCAGTTCTCGTTGCAGAGTGGTTCGCCGTTTACGCCGCTCAACGGTTCGGATCCGGCGGGTGCGCTGGCGAGCATTTCTTCGCTCGTCGGCAACGCGATCAGGCCGAACCTGAACACGGCGCTCGATCTCTCCGCCATGAGTGTCGAAGAGATTCTGGCTGCCGGCGGACGTTCGCTGTTCACGCCAATTACGGCGGCGCAGCGAGTCGGAAACGCAGGACGAAACGTTCTGCGTTCTGACGGCATCAACAACATTGATTTTGGAATTTTGAAGAACACTCGAATCGGTGAGAACCAGCGTCTCCAGCTTCGGGCTGACTTCTTCAACTTCACGAACTCTCGAGATTTCGGTATTCCCGACTCGACGGTTACGTCGAACAACTTCCTGAATCAGTGGGGAACGGACGGAGGTAACCGGCGTATAATTGTCGGTCTGCGTTACGTCTTCTAGTCTGATGAAGTTATTCATCGCGATGCTGTTCGTGTTGCTGGGTACACCGTTCGTGTGTGCCCAGCAGCCGAGCGGCGTTGAGGTGGTTAAGTCGGGTTGGACCAAGGTGCGGATCAACTGGGAACGCGATCCGTTTGCCGGTCCACTCGAAAACTTCGACGAGATGCGTTCGCGCACGCGCAACGAGCGTCGCGTCGCGATGGGTGGTGGCGAACGTGCGAAGCGCGAGTCGAAAGCAGACGCCGCGAACCTCGCGAAACAGCGGGAGCAGAAACCGTCCGAGTATTACTTCATCTACAAAACGAAATTTAAGAACAACTCGACGTCCGCGATCGCGGAGATCGATTGGGATCACGTTTTTTACGAGCGCGGAACTGAAAACGAAGCCGGCCGACAACAGTTCACCAGCGGCGAGCAGATCGGCCCGGGCAAGACGCGCGAATTGGTCGTGAGGAACACCTCGCCTCCCGCGCACACCATCAGTATCACGTCCTTAAATCTCGAAGAGCGCAACCGCTTCACTGAAAAAATCGTCGTAATCCGTGTTAAGTTTGCCGACGGCCGCGTTTGGGAGGCGGCGCCAGAAGACGACTGAATGCGCTACTGCGAGATTCATCCTCAACCTCCACTCAATAACTTTGTCGAGTGTTTCTGGACACTTGAAGGCGATGGTCCATCCTCCGCTGGATCTCCGGAGCGAATTCTTCCCGACGGCTGCGTCGAGTTGATCCTGAACTTCGGCGCGCGCTTCTCACAACACAGCGACGCCGGACGCGTTTTGCAACCGCGACATTTCCTCGTGGGCCAGATGACGGGTCCGATACTCATCTCGCCGACAGGCCGTGTCGAGTTGTTAGGCGTTCGCTTTCATCCTGGCGGGACTTCTCCGTTCCTTCACCTACAGATGAACGAAGTGACGGATCAAGTCGCGGATCTGGGCGCGGTTTCGAGTGGACTGGAACGCGAGTTATTACAGGCGAGCGAGCAATTGTCGCCGCTGACGGCAAAGACGAGAGCCGTCGAAGCGGTCTTGATGAATCGCTTGCGCAACATGCACATTGCGTCGTCGCTGCGACTCGCGGCGCGCATCGTCGCGTCAGCGGGCCTGATCTCAGTCGACCAACTCGCCGCCGACGCAGGCATCAGCAGTCGCCAGTTGGAACGCCGCTTCATGCGCGAAGTCGGCATTGGACCAAAACTCCTCGCACGTATTCTTCGCTTTCAACAGGTGTTTCGCGCGGTCGAACGTTCGGACGCGGCGTGGGCGTCGATCGCGCTCGATTGCGGTTACTACGATCAGGCCCACCTGATTCGCGACTTCAACCAGTTTGCCCAACAAACGCCGTCGGTTCTGTTCGCCGAGCAGCGCGCGCTCACCGAATCCTTCACCCGCAAAACTAGAACGTCGCATTTTTCCAATACCGCGCGTTGATTTCGTCATAAAGTGAGGAAACTATGCTGAAACTAATCATTGCTGCCGCAATCCTGTCTGCCAACTTAACAGCACAAACCTCCACGATTAGCGACGTTTCATGGATAGCGGGCGACTGGCAAACGCCCGCAGGCGGACGGCGCCAGATCGAAGAACATTGGACCACCGCCGCGGGCGGATCGATGATGGGCGTGAGCCGGACTATCGCCGGCGATAAGACGGTCGAGTTCGAATATCTTCGTATCGAGCAACGCGCCGACGGCGTTTACTACGTCGCGCATCCGAAGGCCCGCTGTCCCGGCACCGACTTCAAACTCACACGCGCGAGCGCAACCGAAGCCGTCTTCGAAAACCCGCAACACGATTTTCCGAAACGCATCATCTACAGGAAGACCGACGATGGATTGACGGCGAGCATCGACGGCGGCGAGGGAAGCAAAGCGATGTCGTTTCCGTTCAAGAGAATGAAGTAATGATGCGCGACACGAGTTCCTCGAAAGTCTCTTCGCGACACTCAATATGAAGCTGCGCTAATTCATAGACCGGGCGGCGCTGTTCGTAACGGAGCCGCGCCTCCTCGCGCGTCTTTCCCAACGGTCGTTCTTCCTCGGACGCCGCGATTCTGGACCAGCACATCTCAAACGGCACATCGAGCCAAACACTCAAACAACCGTACTGCTCAACGAGTTCGCGATTCGCTGGCTGGATCCATGCCCCGCCGCCGAGTGCGATCACTTTTGCTTCGTTGTTTTGCAGTACTTCGCGAAGCATTTCCGTTTCGACCAAGCGAAAAGCCGCCTCCCCGTCTTCGACGATCAATTGCGCCGGGGAACGTCCTGTACGCGTTGTGATTCGTTCGTCCAGATCGATCACCGCGAGGTTGAGCCGTCGCGCAATCTCACGCGCGACTCTCGACTTGCCGCTTCCCATGAAGCCGGTGATGACGATTGGTTGCACGGGGTTATCTCTCCGCCAGCGATTGAAGCAGTTCGAAGAACTCGGGAAACGAGATCGCGACGCATTCGGAGCCTTTGATCTCCGTTTCGCCGTCGGCGATTAACGCGGCGATCGAAAACGCCATCGCGATGCGATGATCGCCGTAGGAGTCGATCTTCGCGCCGCGAAGTGGCGTTGGTCCTGCGACCGCGATGCCGTCGTCAAACTCTTCGATGTCCGCTCCCATCGCGCGCAGGTTTTCAGCCGTCGCTTGAAGACGGTCGCTCTCTTTTAGTCGCAACTCTTCGGCGTCGCGGATCTGGATGCCGCCGGGAATCTGCGTGCCCGTTACGGCAAGCAAAGGCAGTTCGTCGATCAACGACGGGATCATCGCGCCGGACAAAGTTCGAGCGTCTGCGGCGGCGGTGGATCGTACGCCGCCGGTGATGGTGACTGTGCCGACAGGTTCGTTGCGTTCGTCGCGCAAGTCAGTCGTGGAGATCTCGGCGCCCCAGTTTTGAAAGACTGACAGAAAAGCGGCGCGCGTGGGATTCAGGCCGACGTTTTCGATCGTCAGCTCAGAACCAGGCAACAGCATTGCAGCGGCGACGAAATATGCGGCGGACGAGGCGTCGCCGGGGATCGTTATCGACGCGCCGGTGAATCGTGCCGGGCCATCAATGTAGATTGAATCGTTCGTCATGACTGGAACACCGAAACCGTTGAAGAGACGTTCGGTGTGGTCGCGTGTCGGTATTTTCTCGATCACGGTCGTGCGTCCGTGTGTGAAGAGTGCGGCGAAGAGAATCGCCGACTTCACTTGCGCGCTGGCGACGGGGAGTTCGTACGTGATGGGAACGAGTTTGTCGGTGCCGTGGATCTTCAAAGGCGGCTTGCCGCCGGTTGATTCGATCTTCGCGCCCATGATTTCGAGTGGTTCGATGATGCGTCGCATCGGGCGGGTGCTGAGCGACTCGTCGCCGATCAGTTCGGAGCTGAAGTTTTGTCCGGCCAGGATTCCGGCGAGGATGCGCATGGTGGAACCGCTGTTTCCGCAGTCGAGACGTTCGCGGGGCGCGGTCAACGATTGGTTGCCGGGAAAGTGGATGCGACCGTCCGCGGTGGTTTCACTGGAGATGCCGAGTTGTTGCAGGCAGGCGAGTGTTGAAGCGCAGTCGCGGGCGGTGGAAAAGTTTGAAATCTCTGAACTGCCTGTGGATAAAGCAGCGATCAACGCGGCCCGGTGCGAGATCGACTTGTCGCCCGGCAGTGTGAGCCGGCCTTTCAGTCTGCGGGCGGGCGTGATTCTCATTCTTCTGTTTTCCTTCTAAGTTGTGGTGGTAACTCCGTGTATAGCTAGAAACTTGCAACGAGTACGCAACGTTCCTGTAAAGCTATGGGGAGGAATTATCGTTTCTGTTGTGTTACATTAGCGCCCCCCTTGTTTGTCGAATCTCCCCGCGGAGGTTCACCCCCCCGTAATTTACCCGCGTACAAGGCGTTGGCCCATGTGGAATTCTGTGTCTACAGCGTTGTATCCCACGGTACTGATTGCGGAAGATTCGCGTGACACCCGCATTATGCTCAAGCGCGCGATGGAACTGAAAGGTTACCACGTCATTGAAGCTGAAGACGGGAATGAAGCGCTCCAGTTGATTCCGAAGCATCGCCCCAGCCTTATCATTATCGACTTGAACATGCCTGTGGTTGATGGATTGGAGACGATCAAGAAGGTTCGCAAGCTCGAAGCGCCGGGTGAGCGTGTGCCGATCATGGCGATAACGGCGTTTGACGTTTATGGGATGAAAGAAGCGGCGATCGAGACAGGTTGCAACTCATACCTCAGCAAGCCGCTCGATATGGATGAATTTGATCGAGCCTTAAAGGGCTTGGGTTTTTTGGTATAGATAAACCCCGGTAGTGCCTCAGTTTGAATTCTCCGATCTCTGTGTCCTCTGTGGTCTCTGCGTAAACGGTATTCTTGGAGCATATTCAACGCAGAGAACAGAGTAGTACGCAGAGATCACATCAGAGAAAACTTCAAACTGAGGCACTAC
>DASTTB010000004.1:0-118498 GCA_035760365.1 Pyrinomonadaceae bacterium | reverse complement strand
TTTTGCCGGGTAGTGCCTCAGTGTGATCTCTGCGTACTACTCTGTTCTCTGCGTTGAATATGCTCCAAGAATACCGTTTACGCAGAGACCACAGAGGACACAGAGATCGGAGAATTCAAACTGAGGCACTACCTTTTGCCGAACACGCTAGAAGTTGCTGAGCACTCTTAGATAAAATACTTCCACTCGGCAGGCTGCGGAACGTCGGATCGGGGGTTACAGTAATGAAGTTAGCGTTAATAGTTTTCTCCGTCCTGACCGGTCTCTCAATATTAGCTGACAGACCACTACGATCTTGAGTGATGAGTTTCTTGAACGCTAAACGAGTCCGGATCGTTGGCGCTTTAATCCTTACAGTTCTCAGTGTGCCGACGCTCTGCGCCCAACCGTCCAGGTCTGATCCGTTCCTCGACTTTCCCACATACGACCAAACGCTGCTGTGGAACCTGCGCCAGGGCGCAACTGCCAAAGACAGCAAGCGACTCCTCGCGCAGGACTCCGCGTCTGTTGACACTTTCAAGCGGCTCGTCGCCGCTGAATGTCGCAACGATGCGTTGGTCGAATTGAAACGAATACTCGAAGCATCCGATATCGCACAGACGATCGCCGCGCTTCATGCGCTTAGCGAAACGATGTTTACGTTTCAGCATGATCAAACGCGCTCGTACACCGAGACGATTCGCCAGACGATCGCAGCCGCGCGCTCTCGCATCGCACAGCTACCACGTGAAGATGCTGTGCGGCTTGCGCGTGAGATCCTGGCAATCGATCTGTGGTTAGCGGGGCCGCAAGCGGGCGACAAATGGCCCGAGCGGCTCAAGCAGTTCGTTCGAGATTACGACGGCACCGAAGCGGCACTGCTAACCGAGGTTGACCTGCTCAGGTCCGATGCCGGGCAGATGCTGAAACAGATCAGCGATCTGGATAAATTCGCGAAGGACCATCCCCGTACTAACGCAGCAGCGAAGGCACTCTTCCACGCAGGCTACCAACTCCACGTCAACGTCGCGATCACCGGCGTCGAGACACGCGGCTCGGATCCGACCGATCGCCTGTTGCGTGTAGCGGCGATCGTTAAGGAGTTGGAGAGCGGCAAGTTCCCTCGGAGTGAATGGGTGGAAAAGGCGCCAGTGGATCACGCAAGCACGCCGCGTGGGTGGTGTGTCTAACGACTCATTCGTTCAAGTTGGAATCGAGATCGGACGACCATTTCTTCACGCTTCAGATCTCCATACATGTACGCTGGCAGATATTTCGTTCATCACCTTACTCCTTACTCCTTGCATCAAAGTAAGATAGCTGCCGTGCTTTCCAAAGCCGTTTCAGCCGCTTCACGACACGGATTGTCCTGCGCCTGTGCTGCCTCCGTTGCGTACTGCTCCGGATCCTCGTCGACTTCGTCTTTGCAGCTTTGAGTGCAAACGTAGTACGTTTTGCCCCCGATACTGCGATCGACCCGCAGCACTTTGTTCGTCAATTTCCATGTTGTCCGTAGGGTCGATTCGAACGGTTCGTTGGGGGCGCCGTCGGTCATCGCGAAAACGGACGATTTCGCGATCAAGTGGTTTTCCGCGGATGGCACGTCTCGGTAACGAAGTGCATATCGCGTGGACGGAGTTTGGTATACCGTCGCGTATCAGGATGGCCACGACTGATATCAGCGCGTACAAGTAAAACGCACCTTATTGATGCTCGCGTAACGCTTTTGTGACCGGGTGACGCTTTCGTGACTGCATTACTGTTCGGCGACGTGCTATATTCTCGTCACCCCAACAGCTTAGATTCGAGGAATGGTTAGGTTCGTGATCGTAAAATGCTGAAGCGGTTTCCCATTACACTGTTACTGGGATTTGCGCTCCTGTTTAGTCAGGGGAGTGTTCTTCTCATAGCGGCGTTATGCCCGCATTTGAAGCTTACTGCGGCTGGCTGCGATATGCCTAAGATGCAGTCAGCAATGGACCATTCCCAAATGGACCATCACGACGCGATCACCCATGACGCTCCGGCTCAACCTTACAATGTTGATTCTAACGATGTTGATGGCGTGATTGAACAGCGTGAGCAGAAATGTTCTCATTGCATCATTCATGCGCGTTCGCCTTCAAACGTGGTTTTCATTAGAACCGCGGACATCGGCAGGCAATCGCCGGATCTTGACCTTCCACTTAGCGTTTCGCTCCAGATCCCGGCTGCTGCAACTACGGTCGGTGCTGTGATGCCCCGGGAACACGGTCCACCTGGCAAAGCCAGCAGGCCAACACACGTCCTCGTTAGTACCTTCCGGATTTAGTCCTTCTCTACCATTCGTTCGCAAATGGTGACGCAGGCATTCGCCTGTGTTATCCGCGTTTTGTCTTAACTCTCGATTTACAGAGTTTCTGTCCGGCAATAGCGGACGTTACGGGAGAATTCATGAACTGGATTAGTGAAGGCAGCTATTTATGGCGCACGGCTTTGGCGTTGACACTTGTGTTAACGATAAACGCCTCTGCATTGCCGCAGCACGAAGGGCACGATATGAAAAAGGCGCCCGCGGCCAAGCCGAAACCAAAAACTACAACGAGAAAGAGATCAACGCCGCCGGCGCCTCGACGTATCACACGACGCGCAGCTCGGCCGCAAGCGTCACCGGGTACGCAGATGACTTCACAGTCGCCGACTGCGAGCCCGACTCCGATGCCACCACCGATTCAGTCGGGTACTCCCGTTCCACAAGGTACGCCAGCGGCTGGCGGCCACGGAGCGCATCAGATGCCGACTGCTCAAGGAACACCCGCGCCAGTTAAAGAACCTGTGCGGCCGAGGCGTGAGGTCATTCCGGCTGGACCAGTCGTGCGCTTGGAAGATCTCGAGCAAATGGCGGCGCAGAAAAATCCCACATTAGCGCAGGCAGAAGCAGCCATACGCGCAGCAGAAGGTCGAACGCGCCAAGCAGGTCTATTTCCCAATCCGGTCGCTGGTTACTTCCTCGAAGAATTCGCTTTTAAGTCGCCAGGTGAAACTGCGGAACAGGGCGCATTTATCGAACAGACTATCCCGTTGGGAGGAAAGTTAGGTAAGGCCAAGCGTGTCTTTGAACGGGAAAGAGACCAAGCCGTGATCCTGGCCGAGGCACAGCGTCTGCGGGTTACGAATGCGATTCGCGTCCTCTATTACGAAACGCTTGGTGCGCAACGATTGGTTGAGCTTCGGGACGATCTTTCGCAATTGGCGCGCGAGGCTGTGGACATCACCAGGGAGCTTGCGAATGTGGGTCAAGCTGATCGTCCGGATCAATTGGAAATTGAAATTGAGGCTGAACGAGCTGAGATTGATTTCCTGCGTGCGCAAAACGATTGGCAGCGATCGTGGCGCACGTTAGCAACGATGGTCGGTAATCCACAACTAGCACCGTCACGACTGGCGGCAACACCTGAAGAAGAATTTCAAACCCTGAACGAAACGCAGTTGCTGGATTCTTTGCTCAGTCAAAGCCCTGAGATCAGGGTTTCACAAGCCGCAGTCGAACGGGCACGTGCTGTATTAGCGCGGGCGCGTGCCGAGCGCGTCCCGGATCTCTTCTTAAGAGGCGGACTCGGTTACAACTACGAGCGGTTCGAGCCGGTTGTGCCTTCCGTAGCCGGTGAGCGAAAGGGGCTGGAGGGGCGGTTGGAAGTCGGCGTCACCGTTCCGATTTTCAATCGCAATCAAGGTGGAATTGCCGCGGCTGAAGCAGAGCTTGCGATCGCGGAGCGGGATGTCGAGCGTTTGCAATTGATATTGCGATCGCGCTTTGCGTCCAGCTTTCGTGAATATCGCAACGCGCAGCAGATGGCGGAACGATATCGAACTCAGGTAGTGCCCAGAGCGCGCGAGGCTTACCAAACTTATCTCGTCAAGTTTCGTGAAATGGCGGCTGCTTACCCACAAGTCTTAATCGCTCAGCGAACACTGTTTCAGGTCGAAGTTGAATATGCGCGAACACTGATTCAACTTCGTCAGAGCGCGATCCGACTGCGCGGTTTTCTGCTGGAAGGTGGCTTAGATCCGCTTAGCCGCCCGGGCGAAAGTACTGAAGGGTTCAATTTAAGAGCGCCGAGCGAGGCGAGTGGAGATCCGGATAACAGATGAACTGTCGAGGTTCAATTTAGGAGCAATTCAAATGAAAAACAGCAGACGAAATTTTTTGAAAAAGTCGGGATTACTGGGAGCCGGCTTATTAACGGGCAAAGGCATTGTTTCCGCGCAGCACCAGGGGCACGTACCTCCACAACCGCAGGCACCGCCCAAGAAAGCGACACCTGAGACCAGTAACGGTGCAAAGGTACCTGTCGAGACGCCGGATATACCAAAGCTGCAATGGACGCTAGATAACGGCGTAAAGGTCTTCCACCTGACGTCTGAGGTGGTCAAAACCGAACTGATTCCCGGCATGAAAGAGATGATCGGCTGGGGTTACAACGGCAGTATTCCAGGACCAACGATCGAAGTGGATGAGGGGGATCGTGTCCGTGTGATTCTTCATAACAAGCTGCCTGAATCCACGACCATTCACTGGCACGGTCTTGAGGTGCCGTTGAACATGGATGGCGCTCCTTTTATCAGTCAGCCGCCCGTTGAACCCGGGGGAACTTTTACGTACGAGTTCACGGTTTACCAGAACGGCACTTACTTCTACCACTCACACGGTGCCATGCAGGAAATGATGGGTATGATTGGTCTATTCATCATCCATCCCAAGACTCCCAACAAACCGCATTGCCACAAAGACTTTGGACTCATTCTCCAGGAGTGGGCACTGCTGCCGAACAATCCGGTCCCGAACTCCTTAGCCATGGAATTCAACTGGTTGACGATAAACGGCAAGGCTGGTCCGGCGACAACGCCGCTGATTGTGAAGCAAGGCGAGCGCGTTCGATTGCGTGTAGTGAACCTCGGCATGGACCACCATCCCATGCACATTCATGGTCATCAATTTTATGTGACAGGCACTGAAGGCGGACGGATTCCCGAGACGGCATGGTTTCCCGGCAACACTGTGTTGGTTGGTGTGGCCCAGGCTCGTGACGTCGAATTCGACGCGGTCTATCCAGGCAACTGGATGTTTCACTGCCATCTTCCGCACCACATGATGAACCAGATGGTATCAATGGTTGGTCCAATTTCCCATGCTGGACACGGGGTACAAACCGGCGGCGGCATGGAAGAAGGAATGGGCATGATTCGTCAAGGCAATGCTTTATCAGAAGACCTGGCGCCCAAGTTTGGACGCGGAATGGGCGAAAGCACGCAGCAAGAACGCAACACTTCGAATCTCGTCGCGCAGGATCGCCACGCCGGCCACGCGAATACGCAGGACGAGGCCGCCAAGAAACGAGTACCGGGGTATCCGCAGGACATGATCATGATCATGGACAAGGAAGTTGCGAAGCCCCAGACCTATGGACTGCCTCCCGGATGGACCGCTTCCATGATGGGCATGATGACGCTTGTCCGTGTCTTGCCACCCAACCTGTACGACGAAGTTATGCGCCGGATGCGAGAAGGCATTGTCGAGCCTCCGAGTGCTGTACCCGGTCATAAGCACCCGTAGTGAAAGATTAATTTCCCCAATTGTTATTAACGGAATTCTAAGGACGGAGAAAAGCAATGAAATTCAAGACGAGTTTACTTTCAATGATGACAGTCAGTGTCGTCTTGATGGTTTGTCTCTGGATGGTAGCGAATGCACGTGCGCAGGAAATGCAGGACATGCCGTATGACCTGCATGCAGGGCGGTTCACGCAGCAAGCCAACAGCAACCCAACACACCGTCAAAAAAGACCACTTCGACCCACAAACACTGAGCGAGGTATTGGGGAAATGACTGCGGTTAGCCGTCGATTCTGCAAAAGCAACCTCCGTTAGAAACTCAAAGAAAATACTGCTTGACTCTGTAGTCGGCTACAGGGTTTAGAATGCTTTCCGTATTCAGTTCGGGAGTGAGAGCCGATTCAGATGGAAAGCGAGACGAGATGAAAAAAACTAATACCGCAACCGCCGGAACAGTCCCTCTGGGAGGTCGCGCCTTGAAGATAGGAGAAGTCGCGAAAGCGAGTGGGATTGGAATAGAAACGCTTCGCTTTTATGAGAAGAGCGGGTTGCTGGATTCACCTTCGCGTACGGAGAGCGGCTACCGCCTTTATAACGAAGACGTGCTTGAACGCCTTGACTTCATCAAGCGCGCGCAGGTGCTCGGATTCGCTCTTGATGAGATCAAGCGAATAATCACCGACAAGCGTGCAGGGCAAAGCCCATGTGCTGAAGTTCGCGAAATCGTCAGACATCGACTGGCGGAATTAGACGCACGTATGCGCGAGATGAAACGTTATCGAAACGAATTGGCGTCTGCACTGGATGAATGGGACCAGGCCGGAGATGTTCCAGGACACGTCTGCGGGTTAATCGAAGGCTCTCGCATTGATCATGGTATCAGTGGTCACACACAGACCTTAAGGAAGAAGAAGAAATGACCAACGCAGCAGCAATAGCTCAGATGGTAACTGATCCCGTATGTGGCATGTCTGTGGATCCAGACCGCGCTGCGGGATCGTTGGAAAATAATGGAGAAACTTACTACTTCTGCAGCAAACATTGTCAGCAGAAGTTTCAAAACGAACCGAATAGATATGTAGCAACAGCGCATCATGCGCCACGGGGATCGACTTTCAACAATGAAAGGCAAACCGCTTCGAGAGCTTCGGGAGAATACACGTGCCCCATGCATCCGGAAGTGCGGCAGAGCACTCCTGGTTCGTGTCCCAAGTGTGGAATGGCTCTTGAGCCGGTCACGGTAACTGCGCCGAAGGAGAAAATCGAATACACCTGCCCAATGCATCCGCAAATCGTGCGTGATGCGCCGGGATTTTGTCCCATCTGCGGAATGGCGCTCGAACCTCGCACCGTCGTAGCAGAAGAAGAAAATGCAGAGCTAAATGATATGCGGCGACGGTTCTGGGTGAGTGCTGCTTTGAGCCTGCCGCTGATCGTTCTTGCAATGAGCGAGCTCATTCCCGGAGATCCGGCGCGTATCTTCATCGGAGGGAGATCGATTACCTGGATCTCGTTGGCGCTCGCGTCACCAGTCGTGCTTTGGGGAGGATGGCCGTTCTTCGTGCGCTTTTGGTACTCACTCGTAAACCGCAGTCTCAACATGTTTACGCTGATCGGTCTGGGCGTGGGTGTAGCTTATCTTTACAGCGTTATCGCCACACTCTTCCCGGAGATCTTCCCGCACTCTTTTCGAGAGCACATGGGTAACGTGCCTGTCTATTACGAAGCCGCTGCGGTTATCACCACGCTCGTGCTGTTGGGCCAGGTTCTCGAACTCAAAGCGCGAAGTTCGACGAGCGCTGCCATCAGGTCACTTCTGGGTTTGGCGCCGAAGACTGCGCGCCGGATCGCGAAAGACTGGACTGAACAAGACGTGCCGCTCGATCAGGTCATGAAGGGCGATCTGTTGCGTGTGCGACCGGGCGAGAAGGTTCCTGTGGACGGCGTTGTTGTTGAAGGAACGAGCTCAGTGGATGAGGCAATGGTTACCGGTGAGCCCATTCCGGTCGAAAAGAAACCAGACGATCGAGTAATCGGCGCAACCATTAACGGCGCGGGTTCACTCGTGATTCGCGCCGAGCGCGTTGGCGCAGAGACGTTGTTATCACAGATCGTGCAGATGGTTGCTGAAGCTCAGCGCAGTCGTGCGCCGATTCAGAAGCTCGCTGACGTCGTATCGAGTTACTTTGTTCCGGCGGTAATACTGATCGCGATCGTTACGTTTGTGGTATGGGCTACGGTTGGTCCAGAACCGCGCATGGCTTACGCGATCATCAACGCGGTCGCGGTTCTGATCATTGCATGTCCTTGTGCATTGGGTTTGGCCACACCGATGTCAATCATGGTTGCTACGGGCAAGGGTGCTCAGGCAGGAGTTCTGTTCAAGAACGCTGAGGCGATTGAAGTTCTTCGCGAGATCGACACGCTCGTTGTTGATAAGACCGGCACGTTGACCGAGGGCAAACCGAAATTGGTAACAGTAGTATCTCTACAAGGGATTGGCGAAAGGGAACTACTTCGGTTAGCGGCAAGTCTCGAGCGCGGTAGTGAACATCCACTAGCGGACGCGATCGTTTCCGGTGCAGAGGAGCGCGACGTGGAACTGGTGAAAGTCGAAGCTTTTGAATCGATAACAGGAAAAGGCGTTAAAGGAACCGTTGACGGACACTCGGTCGCGCTCGGCAATCGTGCTTTGGTCGAAGAAGCTGGAATCGATCCGCGTGAACTCGCCACCAGAGCTGAAACCTATCGTGCCGAAGGACAAACGGTAATGTTCGTGATTGTCGACGGGAAACCTGCCGGCTTGTTGGGAGTCGCTGATCTTATTAAGGAGAGTACACCCGAGGCTATCAATCAACTCCACCAGCAGGGCATTAAGATTGTGATGCTGACTGGCGACAGCCGAACTACAGCGGAGGCTGTGGCGCGAAGACTCAATATCGACGAGGTCGCTGCGGAAGTTCTGCCAAATCAAAAGGCGGAAGTCGTCAAACGCTTTCAGGGAGAAGGCCGGAAGGTTGCAATGGCCGGAGACGGAATCAACGATGCACCGGCGCTTGCCCAAGCGAATGTTGGTGTCGCGATGGGCACAGGGACCGATGTAGCAATGCAGAGCGCCGGCGTGACGTTAGTTAAAGGAGACTTGCGTGGGATAGTTCGCGCAATACGTCTGAGCCGTGCAACGATGAAGAACATCAAAGAGAACCTGTTCTTTGCGTTTGTTTACAACGCTGCAGGAGTGCCGATCGCAGCGGGTGTTCTTTATCCGTTCTTTGGTTTGCTGCTCAATCCGATGATGGCGGCAGCAGCGATGAGCGTTAGTTCAGTTTCCGTGATCGCGAATGCATTAAGGCTGCGTCGCGTTTCGCTATGACACTCTGTAGGGGGATGAAAAGGCTGCAGAAGCGCAGCCTTTTCTCTTCACGTGAGAAACGCCTTCCTCAGCGATAACTCGTCTGAGGGACGCCGCCACAGTGTCTGGGACAAGTCTGCGCGTTTTCACCACACGACTTTTGGCATTGTCCATCTCCGCACTTGGCGCAGAACGCGGGCGCTTGCTGTGCGTTGTCCGTGGCTCTGGCGACGAACTGGGTGTAACCGAAACCGATGGAGATCGCGGCAAAAGCGATTGCAATTTTTGTAGCTCGCAGAAATTTCATCGATCCTCCCTCTAAGGTGAACTTTCGTTGATGTGATTGAGTTACGGGAGAAGGTTCTGAGCATCGGAATTATACCCCATGAGTCGAGAATCCAAGTTCCTTCTTGCTTTGAGACATAACCAATTCGAACTGCGGCCGTGTCAATTTCGGCCAAGCCTCTGTCCAGCGGCGCGACGAGCGAACGCCGGCGCGCCACGTCGAGCAGGAGCGGGAAGATCACGCCCAGGCAAAGCGTCGGGCACAGCAGGATGAAGGCGCTAACTAAACTCTCGAGTAGGATGCCGCGCCTGACGAATCCAAAGCCAATCAACGTGCCGAGCCGTTCGGATACTGCCGGCGTGAAGTAGATCAGGATCAGGCTTGCGACGGCAAGACGGAAGCGGAGCGCCACTCCCGACTCCGACACCAGCGGCGCATGAGTGTCGTAGAAAGACGTCAGGAGATTAATGGCAAGTGGGAAGAGCAGACCGGCGACACCGACGAAGATCTCGATGGCGGCGTAGACCTTCAGCAGATCACGCGCCTCGGGGTTAATGCGATCGCAGAGATAGCTACCGAGTGCGATACCGCCGAAGAAGACCGCAAGGACCGCCTGCACCGCGTAAGCCGTGTGCCCAAAGAGGTCGCCGAGTAGTCTGACCCAGATCACCTCGTAAGTGAGGGCCGATACGCCGGACAGCATGAAGGCGACCTGCACGCGCCGGGGCAGCGAGTTGTCAGGCGTGCGCATATTACGCTTTACTTTTCTTCTGATATGAACCCCCAGTCGTTGCAGCGCAAGAAATTGTCTGCAACGACTGAGGATTGAAACAGTCATTTAAGATACGAGGCTATTCGGGCCTGTTCTTAGGACCGTTGGCTTTGTCTTTGCTTTCTTTGACGATTCGGATGCCCTCTTCAAGAGTTCTGTCGTGGAACTTCGACGACACTTCATCGTCCTTATCGACGCCTTTCAACCTTCCGCCCTCTACTTGATACCGACCCTGGTCGTTGACTTGATAATAATAGGGCCCCCCCATCCTCCTGACGCTTGAGGAACAGCAGATAGGTGTTGCCCAATTCAAAGTCGCCACCGTCTGCGTTCAGATGGACCGGATTACCTTCGGGGTCAACGCCTCCAGCGCGCTCGACGTAAACTACGCCATCGCCGTTTTTGCCCTTGAGGCCATTGAGCACTTGAAACGCCACAACCTCGAACGGCAGTGCGTCTTCGCCGTTAGCTGAATAAGCGATTCGACCGGGTTGCTTATCAATCGCCCGACCAAGCACGATTAAGTCCACGCCCTTAACCAACTCGTCAGGATTCTTGTAGATCTCTTTCCACGCGTGCAGCGGCGCGATACCTTCGAGATTTGCATGCGCTGTTTGGAGATTGGCCGCTTGCTCTCGCAGCTTACAACTGGGGCGAGGGCAGAGTTGCGAAAGTAACTCAACGGACTGGCATTCGTGACTTCTGGATACTAGCGAATCGTGGTCTCATGCCCGACGAGACAGTCAACTACGTTCCCGCAGTCATTGCCGCAGCCCAACTTCTGTTTGACCAGAATCCTTATAAACCGATGACAGTGACGGCGACGGACTCAGTTCGCAACCAACAAGGTTTGCACGAGGCACCGATTCCTGAATGATTTCGGGCGTCTCCTTAGTCCTGATATACCCGTAGGTACTTAGTTGGGATGTCTACGATGTTTAGCCGGTTCAATTACAGAAACAACGAGAGCCCTTAAACATCGGAATACTCAACGTCTGAATCCACAACTCTTTACTTCTGAACTAATGGAATAGTTGCGATGACGCGTTGGCAGATCTCGCGCGTGAAGTCCGGGTTTGCGTCGCTCTGTGAACTCCCCACGAGGCGGCTCAGATCGGACTCCGAACAGTCCGCCTTTGAGTTTCATTCGGTTTTTAGAACCTGGGCTCCCCAAGTTCAACAATTTTCAAGGCCAAGCACAAGACTTTCTCACCTCTCGTCAGCAATTAACTGGAACCGGGATTGTGCCGCCGGATGACTTCACTTTGCAGCATGGGGATGAGATCTCAATCACTAGCGAACCAATCGGCACGCTAGTCAACGTCGTCGAATAGGTAAGCTCGAGAAAAAAAGTTCGGCAGGAGGATGCGTTGATCCCGGGCTGCCACGAAGTGCAGCGTTACGATATCGATACCACGGTTACAGATTTTGGATCGAGCTTGATAGTCAACTTGCCGTTTCGGGCTTTCGCTGAGATTGGTTTTGGGGTGATTTTGTTAGGTGCGTCGAACGTGTTGACGGTGTCGACCTGGGGAGCGGTTAGAGTTTCACCTGTGGCTGAGTTTGCGTTCAGGCCGGTTACGCTCACTTCAATCTCGACAGGATTATTTGGGTCAACGTTGGTGAGCTCTACCCAAAGTTTGCCTGCTGTGTCCTTTGCCGCGATCGCGTCGACACGAGGAAGTGTGGTGTCGCCGTTCGTGTAAGTGCCCGCGTTAAAAGTTACAGGAATAAATGTCGCATCCTGGAATGGTACGTACAACTTGAACACGTGATACGTCGGCGTTAGTACCATCTTCTCTTTGTCGGTCATGATCATCGCCTGCAGTACGTTGATCATCTGCGCGATGTTTGCTCCCCGCACACGATCGGCGTGGCGCGCGAAGATATTGAGATTCAAAGCAGCGAGGATCGCGTCGCGGATGCTGTTCTGTTGAACGAGGAAACCAGGATTACTGCCTGGCAACGGCGCATACCAACTTCCCCATTCGTCAACCATAAGAGCTATCTTCTTCTGCGGATCATACTTATCCATGATCGCCGAGTGCTTTGTGACAAGATCTTCCATCTTAAGCGTCTCGTTAAGAATCTGAGCATACTCCTTCTCGCCGAATCCTACGGACGCGAACTTGTTCTCCCAGTTGATGACGGTGTAGTTGTGCAGCGAGAGGCCCTGCATGTCCCAACTCCACTGTCGCTTTTCCCACGCCTTCATGATCGTATCGGTCCATTCAGTCCAACGTGCTTCACCACCGCCTGGACCGACGGCGATCTTCTGCATTTGATCTTTGGTTTGTTGAGCCGGATTGAAATTGCGAACGAAGCGACTGTAGATCGTCAGCTGTCTCAGATAGTACTCAGCCGTCATGTTACCCCCGCAGTCCCAGCTCTCGTTGCCGATACCAAGCAGCGGGATCTTGTATGGAGCGGGGTGGCCATTGGCAGATCGTTCTTTCGCGAGAGTTGTTGGTTGCGACGTTGTTAGATATTCAAGCCACTCCGCTGCTTCCTGGGGCGTTCCGGAACCAACATTTACTGACAGGTAAGCTTCGGAACCGATCTGATCGATGAAGTCCATGAACTCGTGTGTGCCGAAGGTGTTTGGCTCAATAACTCCACCCCAATTTGGATTAAGCGTCTCTGCTCGCGTGCCGATTCCTTTGCGCCAGTGATACTCGTCCGCGAAACAACCACCCGGCCAACGCACATTTGGAACTTTCAGTGCTTTGAGTGCAGCGACCACATCGTTGCGTATGCCTCGCGTGTTTGCGATCTTTGAGTCAGGTCCAACCCAGAGGCCTTCGTAAACACCGTAACCAAGATGTTCCGCGAACTGACCGAAGATGTTGCGGTCGATCTTTGGACCAGGTTTGGAAGGGTCGACTGAGAGTTGAAATTTATCCTGGGCCGAAGCTTGTAGATTAAGCGACAAAATGATTGAACCGAGGATGACGATAGACGCAAGCTTCGTCAATATGGAACTTGAGCGCACCACGAGGTTCTCCATTACAGGAATAGGCAGAGCTGTTTTTACAGATAATTCTTAAACGCGCACTATTTTAACGAAGTCCCGGGAGAAAAGTCGTGGCGCATTTTTATCGGTGACGATTAGATCCGCTTTCGCGACCGGCGCAATCAGCATTTTACAGACTTTACCAAACTTGGTGTGATCGGCTACTACCACAGTCTTGCGGGACTGTTGCATCATAGCTCGGTTCACCACGCCCAGCTCTGTACTATTTGAGGTTAAACCATGTTCTCCGTGAATGCCATCTACGCCTATGAAAGCCACGTCATAGAACATCGCGTTAACTGAGTCGACTCCTGAGCCCCCAGACAGTGCAAAGCAGTTCTTGTTCAGGAGGCCGCCCGTCAAGATGATTTTTAAGTCCAGCCGATGACTAAGTTCCATAGCGATGTTGATCGCATTAGTTATAGTGACGGCTTTCGATTATGAATGCTCCTGCCGACCTGGGTGGTTGTAGTCCCTGCACTCAAAGCAATGACTTCACCGTCTTTGATCATCGCGGCAGCGGCAAGACCAATTCGACGCTTTTCGGCGGCTTGCACTTCCGTCTGCGCAGCGAATTGCGAGAGGCCACGGAACGGCTCGTACAACATTGGTTCTACTTGAACAGCGCCGCCATGCCTAAGCGAGTTCTCTTGGTCATACTTCCTCCCAGTTTTGCTGTCGGTTTGAGGAACGTTAGGGGGATCCCTCCCAAGGCCATTCAGTAGAGCGAAAGCAACGATTCAGGTTCAGAAGCACCTTCTCTCGGAGTCCGGACTTGAGCAGATGACGACTGAATCGGAGTAAAGCTTAATGCTCTGGAGTGATCTGAAACCAACTTTCAAATGCTGGTCTGATAGGTTGAAGGTAGCGAAGGTATGGGCGGCGCGTCTTTTGTCGCTCTGAAAATTGCGGGTTCAATGCGGATGATCATTTGTCGTCGAAATCGACATAATCAGTGAGCTTATTCGACTGAAATGCGTTTGCGAGCGCATTGTGTATCTTTGAGAAAACTTGAGAACTTATGAATTCTTTCGTTGGGAGCCCAGGCGCGGTGCTTCGAAGGGTTTTTGATTCGAAGGAATGGTTGCCCCGCTCCGTCTGACTAGCACCACACCGATTGTGAGTTATTGGTGGAGCAGAGGGGGGGTCGAACCCATGACCTCCGCATTGCGAATGGGCTTGGACCATCATTGCATGGTTTGTCATGCAGTGACATTCAGTAGCATTAACTTACAATTTTTCAAGAGGTTGCAGCCGTTACAGGACCAATTTCTGTGCAGTCCTTTGACATCGATTTTCATCGATTTGCAGATAGTCGAGTGACGAATCGGTGACATTTTTTTAGCGACTTGGCCTCCGCATCTCCACTAACAGGGTTTAGGATCATCCTAATCGTCTCCATTCTTAATTACGCGGATCGGTCCGTCGCAGAGATCGAATACCAGACTATGAAACTCAACTTCGAACCAATCCAGAAACATCTTCAGGTTCCGTTTCTGTGGCCACGCAGTTTCATCCGTCCACCACCCTGCCAGTTGTTCCTCGAAGAGTACATCGTAATGCGATTCGAGCAGCTCCTGCTGGTCGGAATCATCCCACAGCTCTGGAATGAGGTAAGCGGCTGAGTCCTCAGCCAACTGCTCGAGAGTAAAGTTCTTATCTTCATCATCGAGCGCCATACCCCAATCAAGAAATGGTTGTTTTGGTCTTAAAATTACCAGCGAACGATTGATTTCCGACATGCTTCTTCTCATGTTCAGGCCAACGAGTTAGCCGCTATGTTCGTTTGGACGCCTTTGCCTCTCGCTCCAGGCATGAAACTCCGAAGGCCGAAGCCTAAACCTCGCGAAGTTTCCATCGTGAAGATTTTCAAGATCATTGATCGTCATCCGAACAAAATCATCGAGTTGTTCAGCCGGCACGTGTTCGCGCGCAACCCTCGTTACTGCCTCAACGGTTGGAGCTAGTCCGCCACGAACAATGTTGCCCACCACCTCCGTCAGTTCATTCCGAAACTTGAGTCTGAACTTGTCAGGCTCTCCCAGTGATTGTCGCACCGCCACATAACGCTTAGCTGATCGCTCGTACGCCCATACAAAAACATCGCGCAGCAGTTCGACGCGGTTGAGTTCGTAAACACCTAACAGTCCTTCTACGTAGGCGCGTTCCGGAACGTCTATGAACGAAAGTGGCGACAGATTCTCACGAATAAAAGGGATGTTTGCTGCCAATCGCGATACTCGCTTGTTAACATCTTCGAACGGCTGCAAGTACGGTAGATGGACCATCGCGAAGAATGCCTGCTCGAATGGATTGTGAATGGCCGCGCCTGTATTAACAATCTGTTGGAAGTACTCCTCGATCAGTGGCGGAAGTTCGAGAGGATAATAAACAGAGTCATGTATACCAACAGCAATACGACGGAGACGGCCACCAGCGGCAGGATCTGGCAATAAATTGTCCGACAGCAGCGAGTGTAGATTCAAAATTGTCTGGCGGTCGAAAGCCAATTCACCACTCTGGTCCACCATGAACTCGATCGCGGCCTTGTGATTCAGGATCATTTGAGTCTCGATCGCATCTTTGCCTTCCGCTACTTCTCCAAGTTGGATGAGTCGTTGCGTGTCGAGTAATGAGTACGTGTTGCCTTCTAATCGAGAGGAGGCCCAGGAAAGATCCACGAGCAGTCGATCCAAAATGTGACGAGCGTATGTGCCCGCAGGTCGCTCCAAGTCTGGCATTGCACCGATACGAGCGAGATGTGCAATTGTATCGGCAGTGAGATAACGGCGTTCGTTTGGTCTATATTGATCGAGAAACTCGCGGTTGTAGCTAACCGGCGTGCGCTGGCTCTGTGGCCTTCGTACAAGCCGTCGAACCTCAGCGCCCGATGGTGATAGCGAGACGTAGTTCTCTTCCGGTTCGCCCCGCGTAGTTAGGAGATAAAGCGTTGATGGTCCGGCGCCTTCAGTGATGAGTCTTCCAGCCTTAACAAGCGCAGACAAGCGACGTTGGAGTGTCCGACGGCTAACTTCTCCCTTCAGCCGACGGAGTAACTCCTCGACACCAATTCCGTTCGGGTTCTTTACGACTTGCTCGATCAGCTGATCCTCTATTTCGGGGCGTGGTCTCCTAGGCATATATCTACTAATAAGCCCTGCTGGGACAATCCATTTCAATATTAGTGGCGCGATTAACGCGAATTGCGCCACTAAAACAAGATGTAAATGGCGCGACTATGGTTTATCGCGCCACTAAAATGTACCATAAGTGGCGCGATTCGGATTAATCGCGCGACGTAAATGATCCAGAGCAATGCGGGAACTTTCTGGTAAGACTTAGTGAGCAGCGCTCGGTTGCGTTGGGGCGACAAAGCGTCGGAGTTCGTTTGGCAAAGGCGAGGGAGTTAAGGCAAAATACGCCCGACCCCAGACGGCGCCGCACCCCGGTGCGCTCCCACGTAGCCACCTCTGCTATATCCTTTGGCTCCTCCCTGCGCCTGCAATCGAACAATCTACTTTGGGAAAACGAGTCGAATGAATAGGAGACTGAGACACGGGTTCTTTCGTCATCACTGGTGGATGACCTATCGTTACCAATTGGAGGGACCCGGACAGTTTCCTGCGACGCTCTCGACTTCCCGTTTTTATAAGCCGCATCAGCGTTGCTTCTTCTCGTCTTTAGCGCTCATCTGCAATCCGCGTCCTAACACATCGGATAATAATGACCACAGAAACCCATACCCAGCTAGCCAACTTCATTTGGAGCATATGCAATCTTCTTCGTGGCCCGTACAAGCGCAACGAGTACCGCAAGGTAATTCTACCGTTGACTGTTCTGCGGCGGTTCGATTGTATCCTCGCGCCTACCAAAGCCAAGGCGTTGAAGGAACATAAATCTCTTAAGGGAAAGGGCGAAAACATTATTCGTCATCGCCTCTCGCGAATCACAGGCGTTCCTTTTTATAACCTCTCCAAGTTCACGCTCGGCAAACCCGAGAAGGGCAGCGGTCTGAATGGCATACTTGATGACACTGGCACGACTCAAGTTGCGGCAAGTCTCAATAACTACATCAATGGCTTTTCTCCGAATGTCCGTTCAATCATGGAACGCTTTGGCTTTGGCGAACAGATCGCACGCATGGCTGAAAAGGATTTGCAAGTCGGACTTCAGTATTATCGGCTACGAAGAATTCACTCAGGCGAGATCAGTCTCGACGAAGGTGATGCGCCCGGAGTGAAAAGCCCAACCGACGTCGGCACCGGGAAACCCAAAGAGGAAAAAGCTCCATTATCCGAAATTATCAAAGTACTTAACGATCGCTTTGGCACAAATTTCGCCGATGAAGATCGATTCTTCTTTGAGCAAATTCGGGAGAAAGCGGTCACAAATGAACAGGTGATAAAACTGCGTCGGGCGAATCCGTTCGACAAGTTCCAACTCGGACTGCGCCAACTCATTGATGACCTCATGGTTCAGCGAATGGCAGAGAACGATAGGATTGTGACCCGCTACATGGACGATAAAGAGTTTGGCGACGCCGCTTTCACGGTCCTATCGAAAGCGATTTACGACTCGATTCCCACAGAAAACACTGCTTTACCGATTGAGTGATCGTACCCGCGACCAGCCAATCTTTTAAGCGTCTCGTTACTGTCTTGCGCGCAGCGAAGTTCCAGGTAGGTCTCTCAACAATATTTCGACGTCATAGGCAGAATTCACCGGGTGACAAGCGAAAATCTCTGCGCTAGAGTGGCGTGAACCACCAAAAACTGCCCACAAAAAGAAGCGGGCCGGATTGTGCTACCAACACAAACCCAGCCCTAGACCATCAACCTTCACAGGAAAGGATGAAAGTCATGGCTACTCATACTAGCGCAACACCACGCGAAGAAAAATCTCACATCATCGATGCTTCGCTTAAACGGCGCGCACGATTACTCGTAACCAACAGTTCAATACCAACACAAACCCGATCGCTGATTCGGTATGCATTGGAAATAAAGGATCCAGACTTGGGTCAACTGGTGCGACGCGTTGAGGCAGGTGAAACGAATATCGAGCGATTGCACCTTGAATGAGGTTCTCCGCCGATTACACAGATTACGCAGATTCTTAAACAGGGGGAAACCGAACAACCCGGAATCCCCCTTCCGAATCCCCGCAAAGTGTGTAAATTTGCACGATGCTTCGGGATTTTGTTTCCAGAGAGATCCGAGACGGATGAGAGTACCGTCTTTGCGTTCGTCAGGATCTGGGTCGCCGCTGCTTCTGTTGAATGAAGGCGATCTGTTGAAAATTGGCCAAACCGATTGGACCAAGTGACGAATCGGTGACAAATGAAAAAGGCAGGATTGCCGCCCTGCCGTAAGTCATTGATTCTATTGGTGGAGCAGAGGGGGGTCGAACCCCTGACCTCCGCATTGCGAACGCGGCGCTCTGCCAAACTGAGCTACTGCCCCACAAGGGTTGTCATATTAGGAAGCGGGCGTGATGGTGTCAAGGAGCTGTGCGCTGCGTTCGCCAAACGCCACGGCTATTGCACTTACTCGGCAACGAAAACGGCTGATCCCGCGCGAAGCAGTCATCCTCGCGCCACACACAACAACTACTTATCTTCGTCCCAGTACACGTGATAGCTCTGCTCCGCAATCAACGCATCCAGCAACCGCAGCTCGATCGGCGTACTCGACCAATTATTGAACCTCACCGAACGTAACCCCTCGCTCGTCAGAACCTCAATCTTTATCTCTTCCTCCGACTCATCCGTGTTGTAGTCAGGCGGGAACTCAAAGAAACCCTGCTTCCCGATCTGCTCCACGAGATGGTCGAAATCCGACTCCTCTATAGTCGCTTTGAACTTTCCAATAAAATCCCCGTTGTTCGCGTAGCCGATGTAGGTCGCGGTGCCGTCGCTGCGAAAGGTCACCTCATACACCTCACACTTCAGTTCGGCATCCGTGCAACCTTGATGTCGCAGCGTGATGGAGCGAATCTGAAGATCGGGCATGTCGGGGATCGCCACGTCCTGAACCGGCGTAACGATCTGAAAAACGGTCCAGCCAATTAAAAATGCGACTGTTGCCGCAATTGCGCGGCGCGTCATGGGCCAAAACATAGCAGAAACTCCCAGCTTCAAAGTTCTACGTCCAGTCATTGCGATTCGCGTGCCTTGCCGAACCAGATCACGCGAACTCACGCAATCAATTTCGTTCGCATCTGTTCAATCACGTCCGCGACTAAATCGACTCGCTTCCCACCACCCTGGGCCAACTCCGGTTTGCCGCCGCCACGCCCGTCGAGCAGACCACACGCTTCACGCATCAGCGCATTCATGTCTCCTGCCGCATCAGCGGATCGCGCGAACACGAGTCGCGCCGTGTCTTTATCGCGTGAGCCGAGCAAAGCGATCGTGCCGGCGTTTGCGATCAATGCCTGCGCGAGTTTCTTCAACGACTCCGCATCGCGGTCTTCGAACACTTGAGTAACTACACCACCAACCGCCTTCGAAGCTAAAAGCCTCGACGCCTCAACCTCCGCCGCCAATTCTTCAAGCATACGAATCCGACGCTGCAGATCCTTAACTTCGTTGAGAACCTGCGACGCCAACGCCGGAATATCATCACGTCCCGCACTAAACAACGCCGCAACCTCGCGCGCACTCCGATTCGCTTTCCGATAATCCGCGAGCGCGCGTGTGCCGGCCACAAACTCAATGCGCGTCATTCCCTTCGCACGTTCCCACGATCGCACCGCGATCATCCCAACTTCGCCGGTCCGAAAAGCATGTGTGCCGCCACACGGCGTCAGATCGAAACCTTCGATCTCGATCAAACGCAGTTCGCCTTCGCGCGACGGCTCCTTGCGCAGCGACAACTCCGCCGCTTCCTGCGACGTGACGTTGCGAATCGCGATCACACGATCTTCCCAGATCACATTATTCGCGAGCTCCACTGCGCGTTCGATCTTCTCCGTCGATGGCTCCTTAAGATCGACGTCGATCTCGCACACCGTCTCCAACACGCGAAACCCGCGGGTCGGCGCGTCAAACAAACTGACGAACGCCTGCGACAGAATGTGTTGCCCCGTGTGCTGTTGCATGTGATCGAGCCTTCGCGGCCAGTCGACACGCCCGCGAACGATCGCATCTCTCGCCGGCGCGGCGCCTTGCAGCACGTGAAGCACACCGCGATCGCCGTCGTCGATACACTCCACCACACGCAGGCCGTCGAGCGTTCCAGTATCACTCGGCTGACCACCGCCAGTCGGATAAAAGGCGGTGCGGTCAAGCACGATCGCGGTCCAACCACTCACACGTTCGCTGACATCCACCACGCGAGCTTCAAACTCGATCAGATGCGAGTCGGAATAATAAAGGCGTTCGGTTACCGGCATTTTTCCTAATGTGTGTAAGATAGTCCGCCTATGACTGCTTGTCCACGCAAACTACTCGTCGTAATCGCATTCATCGTCTTCCTGAACGGCGTCGCCAGTGCCCAGGAAACGCCGCTGAAATCGATCGCCTACCGCCTCTCGATGTCGCGCCCGGCGTCGCACCTGTTCGAAGTGGCGATCGCGATCGAACTGCCCGATCAGTTGAAGGACCAGCCACTCGAGTTGCAGATGGCGAAATGGTCTCCGGGCCGTTACGCCGTCTTCGATTTCGCGAAAAACGTTCAGGAATTTCGCGCTAACGGCCGGATCACGCGCATCGACGATCAAACGTGGAGCATAGAACCCGCCGGCAACAAAACCATCAACGTCTCTTACAAAGTGTTCGGTAACGACCTTTCCGGCACGTTCTCTCAACTCGACGAACGTCACGCCAATTATAACGGCGCGTCGATCTTCATGTACGTGGCCGGCCACAAAGCCGCTCCCGTGAAACTCACGATCGATCCGCCCGCCGGTTGGAAGATCGTCAACGGCCGCATGGACCGCGCGGGCCAAACCGATTGGGAGTTTCCGAACTGGGACGTGATGATCGACACGCCGACCGAGATTGCTCCCGATTGGACACAGGACAGTTTTGAAGTGGACGGCAAAAAGTACCACGTCGTGGTCCATTCGTTTGGACCAGAAGGCAACAAGCGTCCGTCGCTGGTCAAAGACATCGAAAGGATCGTGCGCACCCAAACCGCAATGTGGGGACCGCCCGAGTTCACTGACTACACATTCCTGATCCACTACGCCGCCGACGATCATTCCGGCGACGGTATGGAACACCTGACGTCAACGCAGATCATCGAACCGGGCGCGCTCGGCGAAGCCGGTATTTACGAATCAACTCTCGGCACCGTTTCGCACGAGTTTTTTCACGTTTGGAACGTTAAGCGATTGCGTCCGGAAGAACTTGGACCATGGGACTTCACGCGGCCGTTGCGCACGCGCGGACTCTGGGTCGCCGAAGGCTTCACAAACTACTACGGCCATCTGATGCTGCGACGCGCCGGCATCTGGAGCGACAAGAAGTTTCTCGAGCGCGAGGGTCAGACGATCGAACGCATCGAGAACGCGCCCGGCAGTCGCTTGATGAGCGCCGAAGACTCGTCGATGTCCGCGCCGTTTCTCGACGACGCGCCGCACGCGCAGTTAACCAACCTGAACAACACGTCGATCAGCTATTACCCGAAAGGCGAACTCATCGGCATGGTGATGGACCTGCTGATCCGGGGTCGTTCGAAAGGGAAGTCGTCGCTCGACGACGTGATGCGACGCATGTACGAAGAGTTTTACGTGAAAAGCTCAAACAGCAGTTACTACCTGCGCGGCCGTGGTTATCAAACTGAAGATCTCGAACGTGTTGTTGGGCAGGTTTCGGGCGCGGATTTCTCGGATTTCTTCAAACGCCACGTGCGCAGTGTTGAAGTTTTGCCGTACGCCGAAGCGTTCAGTTATGCCGGACTGCGATTGGTGAAAACGCAGGCGAGGGAACCTTTCGATGCCGGACTGTCGCTCGAGGCTGAAGGTCCCGCGGTGTTGATCGAAAACGTTCGCAACGGTTCGCCGGCGGAGGAAGCGGCGTTGCAGGCTGGTGACGAGATCGTCTCGCTCGCCGGTCGTCGCGTTACGATGGAGACATGGTTGAAGACGCTCGCGCGGAACAAGACGGGCGACTCGATCCCGATCGTAGTCAAACGCGATCGACGCACGATCAAAACCAATATCGTGTTGAAAGATCCTGAGCGGTTTGAATATCGAATCGAGGAAATGCCGAACGCCAGTTCGGAGCAGAAGGCGCTCCGCAACGCGTGGCTGAAAGGAACACGGATTTAAGGCACGAGCACCTCGAGGGATTCCGGCGCGATTTCGAAACGCATCGGAAGTGTGCCGATCAATTCACCGTCAATCTGGACTGGCGCGTTGCCGTACGCTTTTACGAGCGTGGTCTTAATGAATTGAACTTCAGCTCGGTTGCGTGGCATTCCTTCGCGCAACGCGTACGACAACAAACGCAAATATCGAAACCGGCTCGCCGTGTCGATCATACAAACTTCAAACTCAGGTTGATCGAGTCGCGCGCCAGGCGTGATCGCGAGATCGCCACCATATCGCGGGGCTTTTCCGATTGCGGCAAACGTCGCCTGATATTCACGCCCGTCGATCTCGAGCGTAAACGGATGCGGACTCCACGACGCCAGATGACTCAATCCCGAAATCCAAAACGCGCCTTTCCCGATTCGCTTCTTCAGTCGCGGCCGAACGTGCCGAACGATCGACGCATCGAGCCCGATCCCAGCCATTAATGCAAAATAACGCTTCGTCGTTGCATCGATCGCGAGACCGAGATGAATCCGTTGCGACTTCCCACGCGCCACCACAGCCGCAGCTTCGCGTTCGTCCAGCGGTAGACCAAGCTGACGCGCCAGCACGTTTGCCGTGCCGCGAGGAATGATCGCGAGACGCGCCTTTGTTCCCGCCAAACCCTGAATTGCTTCGTTGATGGTTCCATCGCCGCCGGCGACGATGACGTCCGAAGATCCGTTTTGCGCAGCACGAGCCGCGATCTCCGTAGCTTCATGAGGGCGTGTCGTGAGTTTGAGCTCGGCGTCAACACCGAGAGATCTCAACTGTGAGAGAGTTTCTTCAATGGGACGAAGTCGACGCGATGCATAACGACCGGTCTTCGGATTTGAAATAAGTATTGCCACAGAACTTCACAACTACTCCAACCGGTAATTTGGCGCCTCCTTCGTGATGATCACGTCGTGTACGTGCGACTCTTTCAAGCCGGCCGAGGTGATGCGCAGGAAGCGAGTCCTCTCCTGAAACTCGGCAATGGTGCGGCAACCCGTGTAACCCATGCCGGAACGCAGTCCGCCGACGAGCTGCGTCACCATGTCGGCGAGCGTGCCTTTATAAGGAACTCGACCCTCGATGCCTTCGGGAACGAGTTTCGACTCGCTGGCCGTCATGTCCTGGGCGTATCGATCGCGGGAGCCTTCTCGCATGGCGCCGATCGATCCCATTCCACGATAACTCTTGAACGAACGACCCTGAAACAAGATCACTTCGCCAGGCGCTTCCTCAGTTCCGGCAAACAACGATCCAATCATTACGACGTCGGCGCCCGCCGCGATTGCCTTAGCAACATCGCCGGAAAACTTCACGCCACCGTCGGAAATTACCGGCACGCCTTTGCTGCGTGCCGCCTGAACACAACTTGAAATGGCGGTTATTTGCGGCACTCCCGCGCCGGTCACCACGCGCGTCGTGCAGATAGAACCGGGACCGATGCCGACTTTGATCGCATCGACACCTTCATCTATCAATTCCTGTGCACCGGCAGTCGTACCGATGTTCCCGGCGATCAGATCCGTTTCCGGATGACGTCGCTTGATCTCTTTCACTGCGTTGATCACGCGTGTTGAATGTCCGTGAGCGGTGTCGATAACGAGACAATCGACGCGCGCTTTGACGAGTTCATCCGCGCGTTCCTGGTAATCGCCGGTTGCGCCGATCGCAGCCGCGACGCGTAGCCGTCCGAGATTGTCTTTCGCGGCGGACGGATACTTGATCGCTTTCTGAATGTCTTTGACCGTGATCAGGCCTTTAATGTGTTTGTCTTCGTCGACGACGAGAAGTTTCTCGATCCGGTGTTTTTGTAAAACGGCTTTCGCCTGGTCCAGCGTCGTTCCGACGGGAACCGTCACGAGCGGTTGTTTCGTCATCACGTCCGCGACGGGAATGTCGAAACGAGTTTCAAAACGAAGATCGCGATTGGTGATGATGCCGACCAGATGGCCGGCTTCGTCCACGACGGGAACGCCGCTGATGTGAAAACGCTCCATCACCTGAAGCGCCTCGCGCACCGGACGATCGGGACGAATCGTGACGGGATCGACGATCATTCCCGATTCTGACCGTTTTACTTTATCCACTTCTTCAGCCTGGCGCTCGATGCTCAGGTTTTTGTGAATGACTCCGATGCCGCCTTGCTGCGCAAGTGCGATCGCCAGCGACGCCTCGGTGACTGTGTCCATCGCCGCGGAGCACAGCGGGATTTGCAGTCGGATGTTGCGCGTGAATTGGGTGGCGGTATCGGTTTCGTGAGGAAGAACGTCAGAACGAGCTGGGACTAATAGTACGTCGTCGAAGGTCAAACCTTCGTAGATATCGGATGTGATCATGTGTTGCTAACGCTTCCTGGTCAGTTTCCAATGATATTAAGTTGTTTGTTGTCGGTGACCCGCCATTATACATAGATCCGTAATATTCGCCGTTACGGGGGGCGCGGTTTTCAGCGCGTCGTTGAAACCAATAGAGCGCGGCGAGCGCGGCGCCGGTTAACAAAGCGAGAATCACGATGGCGAGAAAGACAGTTAATAAAGGAGAGCGTGTCGCTGGTGTATCAGTGTAGACCTTGGAATGCATCGGATGAGTGTTCACGTCGTCTGATGTCTCGCCGTGTTCACGCAGGTAACGCGTGTAACCCTCGATCGCTTCGCGTTCGTCGTAACCGACACAGCGCGCGTAGGCCTTGATAAAGCTGCGGTTGAAAACGCCTCCGGGCAGACGTTTGTAGTCGTTGGCTTCGATTGCTTCGAGATAGTGGACGGAAATGCGGGTTTGATCGCAGATCTCGCGCAGCCCAATGCCGCGCTGCTCGCGAGCGAGTCGCAATTGTTCGCCTATACTCGCTGCCATCTCCAATTGCTTTCCCGCGTTGGCTTGGTTGGACCGCCGCTAGTATTGAATGCGTACAACTCCCACTTTTTCTGCACTATAGCTTCTGCTGCTAAACGGTGTCAAACTCTTGTCTTCTATTCCGGCAAAACAAGTGGACAGATATAGATGGGCGTCTCTTGCTTCTTGTCGTCCGCAGTGATAGGTTGAGGCCAAACAGTGACCCGATATTAGTCGCTTTTAATCTCTACAATTACAAAGTGAGGATAAAGGAGATGCCCTTGGAAGCACTCGGAATGGTTGAGACCAAAGGATTCGTGGGTGCAGTTGAGGCCGCGGATGCGATGGTCAAAGCAGCGAATGTACAACTGCTCGGCAAAGAGTACATCGGTGCCGGTTACGTTACCATCTTTGTCCGCGGCGACGTTGGCGCGGTGAAGGCGGCGACGGATGCCGGTGCTGCCGCGGCGCGACGCGTGGGTGAGTTGATCAGCGTTCACGTGATTCCAAGGCCACATGCCGAAGTCGAGCGCGTGCTTCCGGTGAATGGACGCACGGGTTTGAGCCCGGATGAGCAGGCATTGCAGGGCGGCACGCGTGGACAACTTGGTCAGGGCGATCAAGGTCGCTCACTCGGCGCCGGTACGCGCGAGGCGAACAAAGAGCGCTCAAGGTAGTGCTTTGTTCTTTGATCTTGGTGCTTTGTTCGCTTGTGAAACTTCAAGGTCGAGTTAACGGCTCGTTAGCGAACAAAGAACAAAGCACAAAGCTCTAAGTTCGGAGTTTTGTTATGTCCGTCGATAAAGATCTAGTTTCAGTACAACAGGCGCGAGACCTTGTTGAGGCAGCGCATCGCGCCCAGGCTGAAGTCGCGAAATTCGATCAGGGAAAGATCGATCGAATCTGCGAGGCTATGGCGAAAGCCGCACTCAGCGAAGCCGCACGCCTCGGCGCAATGGCGGTCGAAGAGACGGGATTCGGTGTTCCCGCTGACAAACAAGAGAAGAACCGCTTCGCCGCCGAAGATGTTTGGAACTATTTTCGTGGCCTGCGAACCAAGGGCGTTGTCTCCGAGTCGAAAGACGTGGTCGAGATCGCGAGTCCTCGTGGCGTCGTGGCCGGCATCATTCCTTCAACTAATCCCACTTCCACCGCAATCTTCAAGATCCTGATATCGATCAAGTCCAGAAACGCCGTCGTGTTGTCGCCACATCCGTCGGCCGCGAAGTGCATCAACGAAACCGCGCGCGTCATGCGTGAAGCGGGCGTGAAAGAAGGACTGCCGGCCGAAGCCATCGGCTGCATGACGAGTGCGACGATCGAGGGCACCGAAACGTTGATGAAGCACAAGCAGACGGCGGTGATTCTCGCCACCGGCGGAATCGGTCTCGTTCGTGCTGCGTATTCATCGGGCAAGCCCGCGTTTGGAGTTGGACCAGGCAACGTGCCGGTGTGCATCGAGCGAACCGCGGACGTGCCGAAGGCCGTGCAGGATATTTTGACCGGCAAGTGTTTTGACAACGGAACGATCTGCGCCTCGGAACAGGCAGTGATTTGCGACGCGCCGCTCGAACAAGCGGTGCGCGAACAGTTCAAACTCCAGGGCGCGCATTTTCTTTCAGCCGCTGAAGCAGATCAACTCGGAAAGGTCGTCGCTACGCCACAGCGATCGCTGAATCCCTCGATCGTCGGTAAGTCGGTTGAAGTGATCGCGAAGATGGCGGGGTTGAGTGTGCCGCCGGGAACGCGGTGTTTGATCGCGGACGTCGGCGGGGTCGGACGCGATTATCCGTTGTCGATGGAGAAGCTGTCGCCGATTCTCGCGTTTTATGTAGCCGACGGTTTGAGTGCATGTGCTGAGTTGAGCCAAAAGGTTCTCGGTTACGGCGGCATGGGCCACACTGCCGGGATCCACACGCGGTCACGCGATGCCGCGGTGAAGTTCGGAGCAGACATGCCGGCGTCGCGTATCACCGTTAACACTCCGACGACGCACGGCGCGATCGGTTTCTCGACCGCGTTGCCGCCGTCGATGACGTTGGGTTGCGGTTCGTGGGGCGGCAATGTCACTTCCGACAACGTGTCGCCGCTGCACTTGATGGACATCAAGCGTGTTGCTTTTGAGACTCGTCCGGTGAAGAGCGTTCGTCCCGCGGTCGGCGTGCAAACCGCGGCGCCGATGCCGTCGCCTTCGCGCGAACCGGCAATCGCGGGGGGCAAGATCGATCGGCAGGAGATCGCGGCGATCGTCGATCGTTTCCTGGCCGGTAAGCGTGTCGAAGCGCCCGCGCCGTCACCATCGCCGTTGCCGAAACCCGAAATCGAAAACGAAGCGGGCAGCATGTACACCGCTCCGGCGCCACCGCCGAAGCCAGTGGTTAATGAGCCTGTTAGCAAACCCAAGCCTTCAGCCACGAACGGCAATAAAACAGCCGTAGAGTTTGTCAGCGAAGACGACGTCCGTCGCGCGATCCAGAAGGGCGAGAAGATTTACATAAACTCGAAAACCATCATCACCCCTGCTGCCCGCGATCTCGGCGAGCCTTCGGAGGTATTCGCGAAGATCTAATGTTTCTCGCAAAGGTCGTAGGCACTGTCTGGTCCACCAAGAAAACGCCCGATCTCGAAGGCGTCAGGTTCCTGATCGTCCATCCTTACGATCTCGACAAAGAACCAACGAAGAACATCGTCGTCGTTGCCGATCGACTCGGCGCAGGCACCGGTGAAATGGTGATGTGCGCGTTTGGCAAAGCGGCGAGAACCGCCATCGGCGACCAGGACATGTCGATCGAAGCTGCTGTCGTCGGTATCGTCGATCGAGTGGACATCAACGACACTCAGTCTGACGAGATGCGTGAAGCCGCGCGGCGCCTCGCGCAAGAGAACGGGAGACAGTGATTTTAAATTTCATTAATAAACACCCCTAACTCCAATTTGATCACTCATCACCGACCACTTTCCCAATGGCCAATGAAGATTTGATTTATCGCATCACTCGCGCGGTTTACGAACGATTAGGTTCCAGCGCGGATGAACAGATGGTTGAGCAGTTGGTCACCGACATCTATCGCGAAGTCAACAACTCCGGCCTGTCCGGTTCGCCTAATACGCCTGGTCCACAAACTCCGGCGGCGGAAGGATCTTCGTCACGTCTGGTCATCTCCGTCTTCGGCCTGGACCATCCGGGAATCGTCGCGGGTGTTTCGCAGATACTCGCCGACACGAGTTGCAGCATCATCGACATCAATCAAACGGTGGTGCAGGGAAAGTTCGCGATGGTGATCATTGCCGACAGCTCGCGCGCGCGCGAAAGCACGACCGAGTTGAAGGAGCGTCTGCGTCGCGAAGGCGAACGTCTCGGCGTGCGCATCTACGCGCAACGTGAAGACCTTTTCAACGCCATGCATCGAGTGTAATTTTCGAAATTCGCATTTGTTTATGTCTGAGCCCGAAATCGCCCGTCGCTGTAGTTCGTGTGGAATTTCCGTGCGTAAGGCCGCAATGTTTTGTCCGCAGTGCGGCAATCCGATTGTTAAGCAGGAGCTCACGGACACCGCGCAAACAGCGCCAACTCAAGCCCTGCATCCGCAACCGACTCCTGCGGCGCGATCGGGAGTTGCGGAAAATGTCCGCGAGCGGGTGGAGAAGATCAAACACGTGTCCCACATCGTGATCGATCAGGCGGCGTACGATCCGAGTCTAAGATTTCTACTTGTCGCCGCCGCACTGTTTCTGCTTTTCATCGTGCTCGTGATCCTCAGCAAAGTGCTCGGATAATCGATGGAATACACGCAGGCCGAAATACTTCAAACCGTCGCCATGACCGAGATGGAACATCTCGACGTGCGCACCGTCACGCTCGGCATCAATCTTCTGGATTGCACCAGCGATTCGATCACCACCGTCGCGCAGAAAGCGGGCGAGAAGATCCGCACAGTCGCTGCGCGGCTCGTGCCCACGGTCGATGGGATTGGCGACGAATTCGGTATCCGTATCGCAAACAAACGCCTGTCGGTTACTCCGCTCTCTTTACTCACTGAAGGCGCGAAAGGCGATCCGGTGTTACTGGCCCGCGCGATCGACGATGCCGCGGGTGCAGTCGGCGTCGATTTCATCGGCGGCTACTCGGCGCTGGTCCAAAAGGGTGCGACGCAATCCGAACGTCGTTTTCTCGACTCGATCCCCGAAGCGCTTTCGACTACGAAACGTCTCTGCTCATCGGTGAACGCCGCCTCGACGCGCGCCGGAATCAACATGGACGTCGTGGGCCAGATCGGAAGAATCATCAAGGACGCAGCCGAACGAACACGTGACGAAGGCGGGCTGGCCTGCGCGAAGTTTGTGTGTTTCGCGAACGCGGTTGAAGACAATCCATTTATGGCGGGCGCGTTTCATGGCGTGAGTGAAGCCGGCGCGGTGATCAATGTCGGCGTGTCCGGCCCGGGCGTGGTCCATCACGCGGTCAGACATGCGGATCGCAATCTACCGTTGCAGGAACTCGCCGAGACGATCAAGAAACTGTCGTTCAAACTCGCACGCGCCGGCGAGTTAGTCGGCCGCGAAGCAGCGCGTCGACTCGGTATTCCATTCGGCATCATCGATCTGTCGTTAGCGCCCACGCCCGTTCCCGGCGATTCTGTCGCGAACATCATCGAGGCGATGGGTTTCGAACGCGCGGGCACGCATGGAACCACCGCCGCACTCGCGCTGTTGACCGACGCCGTTAAAAAAGGCGGCGCGATGGCGAGTGGCTCTGTCGGCGGTATGAGTGGCGCGTTCATTCCGGTGTCGGAAGACGCGGGGATGATCGAAGCCGCGCAGCTCGGTGCGTTATCGTTGGCGAAGCTCGAAGCATGGACCAGCGTCTGCTCCGTCGGCATCGACATGGTTGCCGTGCCTGGTTCAACATCTGCTGAGACGATCGCGGCGATCATTGCTGACGAGATGGCGATCGGCGTCATGAACAACAAGACCACGGCCGTACGAATCATTCCGGTGCCGGGTCGCGACGTCGGCGAGATGGTGGACTTCGGTGGTCTGCTGGGCACTGCTCCGATCATGCCGGTGAACGCTTTTTCGTGTGAAGGTTTTATAAGTCGCGGCGGCTGGATACCGGCGCCGATTCATTCGTTGCGGAACTAAGTTATAGTGACTGGTTACTGGAGGACGCGATGCCGGAAGCACTCGGAATGGTTGAATGTCGTGGACTGGTGGCGATGATCGAAGCGGCCGACGCGATGGTGAAGGCCGCGAACGTTCGTCTCGTCGGCTGGGAAAAGATCGATGCCGGACTGGTAACGGCGATCGTGCGTGGTGACGTCGCGGCGGTTCGCGCCGCGGTTGATGCCGGAGCGGCGGCAGGGAAGCGCGTAGGTGAAGTTGTGGCCACGCACGTCATTGCGCAACCTCATTCAGACGTCGACGAAGGGCTGCCGGTGTTGAATACCGGTGAGACAACGCGCAAGAAGATCAGCGGATCTGTCAGGCCGCGATAACAATCAAGGTTTCGGGAGGGGTAGCGATGGCGCCGAAAAAGAGAAAGAGATCGGAACTACTCGAGAGATTTTCTTATCAGGCGACGCGAGCGACCGGCACCTCGATGGCGTTTCTCCTCGCAGTGGCCACGATCGTCATTTGGGCCATCACTGGTCCACTCTTTCATTTCTCTGACACGTGGCAGCTCGTAATCAATACGGGTACCACGATCGTCACGTTTCTCATGGTGTTCCTGATTCAACGAGCGCAGAACAAGGATGCGATTGCGATCCATCTCAAGTTGAATGAGATCGTGGCGGCGATGGAGGGTGCGAGTAATCGGCTGATCGATGTTGAGGATTTGAACGAAGCTGATATCGCTGCTTTGCGCAACTACTACAAAGAGTTAATTGAACTGGCGAGGAAAGACGAGAACCTCACGATGACGCACTCGATCGAAGAGGCGCGATCGAGTCACGGCCGGAAGTACAAGATCAAAGCCAGACAGAACTAAAAATAATTTTATTAATTACGGTTTCGCCGGGAGGCGCACTGGCGGCGGTTTTGGACCACCGGTGCTCTGTCCTTCCCTACGCGCGAGCCGTCCGGTGCGCGTCAACGCGATCCGCTTGTCGGAACCACTTACCGGCTGATCGACCGTCACTTTGATCGCGCGATACGATCCATCCTGCGTCTTGTTCGTCGGATTGTAAGCCACCACATACTGCGTGCGAAGATCGCGAATGATCTCGTTCGCGATCTGCGGCAGCTCGGCAACTGACTCAGGGAAGAACGCCCGGCCGCCAGTCTCTTCCGCCAGCTTATTGATCAGATTGACGGCTTTCTCTCGCGGACTCTTCCGAATGAAGCCGGCTTCTTTATCCAACTCATTTACGAACCCGATAACGAAGATCTGCACGTCGTCCTCGCGCAACCGCGCGAAGAGTTGTTCCTGCTTGTAAAAACTGTTGCGGTCCTCGCCGTCGGTGATCACGATCAACGCCCGCCGGCGCCGGTCGCTGGTATCACCTTTCTTGTATTCAGAAACGTGTTCGGCGGAAAGATAAACAGCGTCGATGATCGCAGTCTGTCCACCTTCGACGTAGAAACTGTCGAGACCATCGTTCAATAACTCTTTACTCGCGGTGAAATCCTGGACCGTCTCGATCTTGTCGCTGCTGATGAAACGAACGAGAAACGTCTCATCACCCGTTCGATTGCTGTTGATGATGGTTTTGCCCGCTTCGATCACGGTCGGCAGTTGCGAGCGCAGCGAACCGGAAGTATCGACAGCCAGGCCGTAGCTGATCGGCACTTCCTCACGGGTGAAATACTCAATCGGTTGCGGAACGCCGTCCTCGAACACATGAAACTCACCTTCCTTCACGTTGTTGATCGGACGATTATTTCGATCGATCACACGGACGTGAAGCTGAACGAGATCGGTGTTGGTCCTGAGAATGTCCGTCTCGTCAAACTCGGGAGGCGGCGTAGGTGTGGGCGTTGGTTTCAGTTTAGGAGGCGGTGGCGCCTCACCGAGTTGCGGCGCGATGCGCTCGCCGGGTCGTTGGGCTTGTGGAGTCGGACTCGCGGCCGGACGAACGGGCGATGTTTGTGGGGGCGTTGGCGTGGCGGTTGGCGCGGGTTGTGTACTGCGCGGCCGATCCTGACCTGCATCAGCCGGCGAACTAAACATGAGCGCGCAAAAAGCGAGCACGCCCATCAGCAATACCGCAGTCCGTCGCACGTTCAGTTTTCTAAACAAAGCCCAAAAACTCCTCGGTCACTATAAGCACACGAAACGCTCCGCGGACCCAAAAATCGGGGAACGGGAGCGTCGCTGGAACATTTTACACCGACAAAACAGGCGATGCTGGGGCAACCAGCTCGCAATTTGATATGCGGCGACTAGACGCACGCGTAAACAGATGCAGCGGAGGCAATTCCGCGTTGCCGGACAAGCGACAGTCTCAACGGGCTCCCGCCGTGGCGTAGTATCCTTCCTTCGAACGGACGAACAATTTCGGAAGGCCACGTGGCGCGGTGACTTTCACTTTCACACGGTGCCATTTGCCGTCGTTCTGGAAAGAGTCGGGTTTGTAGCCGATGGAGTATTGGTGCCGCAACTCCAGGGCAATTTGTTCAAAGATGTCGTCCATTTCGGCGGCCGATCGCGGGAAGAACGCTTTACCGCCCGACACGCCGGCGAGTTCGTCGAGAATTCCCTGTCCTTCCATGCCCAGGGAGCTACCCGCATCGCTGCCGCTCAGGATTCCGATGCCGTAGAGGGTGACGTCCGACTCTTTCAGCAGCTTGCGCAGTTCGTTGAACGTGTAGCGCGAGTCGTTGTCCTGGCCGTCGCTAATCAAAAGGAGCGCGCGTTTTGGGTGCGAGCCGCGTTGCACTTTCTCAACGCCGAGATAGCAGGCATCGTAAAGCGCGGTCTGGCTCTTGGTTTCGACGAACGTCAGTTTGTTGAGAATCGAGTCGCCGTCGCGTGTCTTATCGAGCAACAACTGCGCGCGTGAATTGAAGGCGATCAGGAAATACTCGTCGGAATCGTGGCTCGTCTGGATGAACTTGGCCAGCGCGTCGCGGGCGCGTTTCACTTTGTCGCCACTCATCGAGCCGGACACGTCGAAGATCACGCCCACGGAAACTGGCGAATCGTCGTCGCTGAAGAACGTGATCTCTTGTTGTTGCTTGTTATCAAAAACGGTGAACGCGGATTTGCTCAAGCCGGAAACGTATCGGCCGTAAGTGTCGGTTACGGTGACAGTCAACGTGATCAGGTCAGTGTTGGTGATGAGCGAGCGGTCGTCGAGTTCGCTGCCGAGTTTCGGAGTCGGTGTCGACGCGGCAACTGGCGTGGCCGCCTTCTCGTCCGAAGGCGCCGGTTTCTGCGGAGCAGGTTCCTGACTATTAACGACCAGCGAGAATGCAAACGTCACAGCGACCAGCGACAATGTAGCCGCTGTCATCTTCGTGGCGTAACGAGTCGGTAAGTACATGTCACCCCCGGTTACATGCGGTTCGATTCAATTTTTTCCAATACCGGTTAGGGCTTAGTAGGGAACTCGTCAACACTGATGCTCGCTGGGGAACGAGTGATGCCCGACACTTTAAAATTCGGACTAGAAAGGTCACGGGGAGACGACCGCGCGTTTCGTTATCGGTGTTGGCACGGCCATTCTAGGACACGGCCACTACCCGGCGCAAGAATCTTTCGTCGGCCCGAAACAGTGGAGCCGACAGCCGGAAAAATGGGTCCGTGAAATTGTTCCGGGAATGTCATACTCCGGAAACTTTCCCTTTGATAGCGCGTGTTATACTCGCGATTCGGTCAAACCGGTCACAAGCAAACAATGGCTGAATTCATCTGTCGATTAGGAACGCCTGGGGGCGAGGTTGTAACGCGCACCGTCGAGGCCGCGGGAGTTCACGAGGCGCGAGCGCGGCTCGAACGCGAAGGTTTTCGCGTTTTCAACGTCACACCGCCGAAAGCCACGGGCGTTACCGCCGCGTTGACGCGGCTCGGGCGCGGCGGGTCACACCTGCGTGTAAAAGCGAACGATTTTCTGCTGTTCAATCAACAGCTCTCGGCGCTGGTCCGTGCCGGCATCCCAATACTTCAGGCGATTTCGATGTTGCGCAAACGAGCGGCATCGTCGCGATTGCGGGCGGTTTTGGGTGACGTGGAAGAGCAGATTCGCGGTGGAGCGGCGCTTTCCGAAGCGTTCGCGTCGCAGGGCGGAATCTTTCCCCGCATCTACACCGCGTCGATCCTCGCCGGTGAACGATCGGGCGCTCTCGACGAAGTGCTGAGCCGCTACGTCTCTTACATGAGACGAAATGTCGGTCTGCGGCGAAAGATTCGCGGCGCGCTGGCGTATCCGACGTTTTTGCTGTTCGCTTCGGCGGGCATGGTCGTGTTTCTGAGTATCTACGTCGTGCCGAAGATGTCGGAGCTCTTCACCGGATTCGGTAACGAATTACCGTTTGTGACTCAGATCGTCGTTGGTCTGTCGCGCTGGTTATCGACAAACGTGTTGTGGTTTGGACCACTCGTAATCGGGGGTTCGGTGCTTTTGTATCTCTGGTCGCGAACGCCACGCGGGAAACTACAGATAAGCGCTTTGGTCCTGAAACTTCCGCTCGCCGGCAGCCTGTCGGTGCAGTTGTCGGTGGCCCAGGCAACACGATCGTTGGCGACGTTGCTGGCCGGCGGTATCACCCTCGTTGAATCTTGGGAAATCGCGGCGGAGTCGATTACAAATCTCGAACTGCGGCGGCGGAGTGAGTCTATTCTGCCGATGATTCGCGAAGGACGTTCGTTTACGGAGAGTCTCGAGTCGGCAGGCTGGATGCCCGCGCTGGCGATCGACATGATCGGCATCGGCGAGCGGTCAGGAAGTTTGCGCGAGATGCTGGACGAAGTCGCCGTGTTCTACGATGCGGAGTCTGAAGTGCGGCTGGAGCAGTTGACGACCACGCTCGAGCCTGCGATTCTTCTCGTCATGGGTGGTGTAGTGATTACGATTCTCCTCGCGATCTACCTGCCGATTATTCAATCGATTTCCGGCGCCGCGGGTATTACAGGAACGCGTTAACCGTTTATGAAAGAAGTCTCACAAACCGAAAATCCGGCTATGACACCAGTCGTGTCTCCGATCGAGAACGGCAAACAAAATGGCGACCACGTGCCGCCCGAGATGAAGGCGGCGATGGAACTCGCGCGCCGTTATCGTCTGCCGTTTGTGGATCTGCTGCCGCCGGATCGCGAGTCGCCGATCGATTATCAACTGTTCACCGAAGTGCCTGTGGACTTGATGGTTCGGCACCAGTTCGTTCCGCTGAAACGCGACGCAAAAGGATTGCACATCGCAATGGCGGATCCGACGGACCTCGAAAGAATCGACGAAGTCTCCAGCACGCTTCGCACGCGTGTTATTCCGCACGTTGCGACTGCCGGCGCTGTCGAAGTTGTGTTGCGCAAAGGCGATACGACACAGCGCGTGTTGCAGGAAGCGGCTTCCGGATTTCGCATCTCGCTCGTTAGAGAAACCGAACACGGTGAAGAGGTGCTCGACCTCGATCGACTGGCGACTGACTCGGAAATGTCGCCGATCATCAAACTCGTCGACACCATCATCTACAACGCGATGGAATCGCGCGCCTCGGATATCCATATCGAAACGCGTGACACGGAAGTTCAGGTCAAGTACCGCATCGACGGCGCGCTTTATCAGAAAGTCGATCCGATCGACCTCGCTTATCACCAGACGTTGATTTCACGTATCAAGGTCATGTCCGAACTGGACATTGCCGAGCGTCGGGTCCCCCAGGACGGCCGTTTCCGAGTTCGTTATAAAGGACGCAACGTCGACTTCCGCGTCTCGATCATGCCGACCATCCACGGCGAAGACGCTGTCATTCGTATTCTCGACAAAGAACAGATCAACGAAGAGTTTCGCAATCTGAACCTGCACGTCGTCGGTTTTTCAGAAGACGACCTGCGAAAGTTTCGCCGCTATATCGCCGAACCGTACGGCATGGTGCTGGTCACTGGTCCAACGGGTTCCGGTAAAACGACGACTCTCTACGCGGCGCTGAACGAGATCAGAAACGAAGAAGACAAGATCGTCACGATCGAAGACCCGGTCGAATATCAGCTTCACGGCATCACGCAGATTCCAGTGAACGAAAAGAAAGGTCTGACTTTCGATCGCGGCCTGCGTTCCATCCTGCGTCACGACCCTGACAAGATCATGGTCGGCGAGATCCGCGACACTGAAACCGCGCAGATCGCGATTCAGTCCGCATTGACGGGCCACCTCGTGTTCACGACTGTTCACGCCAACAACGTGATCGACGTGATCGGGCGTTTTCTGAACATGGGCGTCGAGCCGTACAACTTCGTTTCGTCGCTCAACTGCGTCCTTGCGCAACGTCTGATTCGCATGTTGTGCCAGTATTGCAAACGTCCATATCATCCGACCGACGACGAGTTAACGGAATCAGGACTGCGGCCGGAAGAGCAGCGCGGCCGAACGTTCTACATGAACGTGGGTTGCGACGCGTGTAACCACACTGGTTATCGAGGCCGCACGGCGATTCACGAATTGCTCGATTTGTCTGATAATATCCGCGAAATGATTGTCGAACGGCGGCCGGGTTCAGAGGTGCGCCGGGCAGCCGAGGCCGAGGGCTTAACGAGCTTGAGAACGTCGGCTTTGCAGAAAGTTTTCAGCGGTCTTTCGACCTTGCACGAAATCAACCGCGTCACGTTCGTTGATGAGCTGAATTCAACCAAGTAAGGGATTTTTAGAGGTAACGAACCCCTATCCGACCGGAAGTCCTGACCCCCGACCGAATTTCAACTGTAGGAACGAGTTACGGGAACCAAAAAATAAGATTCGCGTGTAAGGAAATCGCAAGCGCGGATCTTGCATCTTAGCCGCCGCGGCTGCATTATTAGGGTCGCAATTTCAGGGTCGCTAACTCCACCTCCCGGACGAAAATGTCATGAGAATAAACACTAGAAGTCGAACACTAATCTCTTTCGTTCTGGCCATGAGCCTGCTCTCCTTACCCATCACGGCATTTGCCAAGAAGGGTGAGAAGAACTTCAAAAAGGGTATGCAGTACGAGCTGGCGCAGCAGTGGGACAAAGCCGCACAGGAATTCACCCTGGCAGTGGCGGCCGACCCTTCGAACATGGAATACCAGATGCACTTCCGGCGCGCGACCTTCAACGCCTCGCAGACCTACATGCAACAGGGTCGATCGTTGTCCGAGCGTGGCGATTACGTGGGGGCATACAACGCCTTTCGACAAGCGTACGGTTACGACCCGGTGAACGAACTCGCGGTGTCTGAGATGGAGCGGATGCTTCGATTACAGGCGGTGAAGGAAGGGCGAACTCCGACCAGTGGAAACGGGAACGGCAACGGCAATGGCGGCGCGAAGAATGTAGAGCCGGAAATCGGAAGTCCCACGCCAGCCAACGCCCAATCGGCGCAGGACTTCACGCCACGCGAACAACAACTGCGAATCATCAACTACAACGGCGATCTCAAAGCGCTCATTCGCAGTCTCGCGGACCAACTCAATCTCAACGTCATTTTCGATCGTCAGTCGTTCACGCAGTCGCGTCCAATCGACATCAACCTGAAAGACGTTACGACAGCGCAAGCGCTCGATTTCGTGTTCCTTCAGGAAGGACTCTTTTTCCAGAAACTCAGCCGTCGCACGATCCTCGTCGCGGATCAGGCGCGCCGGCCGCAGTACCAACAACTCGTGCTGCGCACGTTCTACTTGTCGAACATGAAACCGAACGATGCGCGTACGTTGGTCCAACAGGCGATTCCGCCGTCAGTGGGCCGTCCGCAGACGATCGTCGTTCCTGACGAAGCAACCAACAGTTTGACCGTTCGCGACACCGCGGAAAACGTTCGACTCATCGGCGACTTGTTGCAGAGCATCGACAAGGACCGCGCCGAAGTCGTCATGGACGTCAACATCTACGAAGTTTCAAAGAATGACCTGCTGACGTTCGGTAACCAGATCAACGCGACCCTTGACAACGGTCTCGGCGGATCGCCGGGCTTCTCGTTATTGACCGACAACGGCGTGTTGAGCTCCGCAACTCGCGGTGTGAGTTTGGCGAGCCAGGTCGGTGGCGTGCCGACAGCGTTGGCAGCCGCCCTCGTCATTCCACCGTCAGTGCTTCGTGCGTTCCACAGCAAAGACAACACCAAGCTGATCGCGTCAACTCAGGTACACGCTTTCAACGGTGAAGAATCGACGGCGCGTATTGGACAACGTGTTCCGGTGCAAACCGCGCAGGCTTATCCGTTCGGCGTCCAGACAGGCACACCGGCGCCCGGCATCGGTGGTAATCCGTTTCCGAGTGGTGGTTTCCCGGTCATCAACTATGAACCGACCGGTTTGACACTGAAGTTCACGCCGCAGGTGTTCCCGAATCTCGACGTGCAGGTAAAGATGAACATCGAGCAGAAGGATGTGCTCGGAGCCAGCACTTTGACGCCGACGTTTACTGAACGCACGATGACGGGTACGGCTCGCGTTCAGAATAATCGCACGATGATGTTGGCGAGTATTTCGACAGACATCGAGACGCGCGGCCGCCGCGGCATCGCGTTCATCAGCGGCCTGCCGTTCATCGGCCGTCTGTTCAGTGCTCCGACACGTGACATTCGCCAGGTCGATATCGTCATCAGCGTGACTCCGCGCGTGCTTCGTGCGCCGGCTGTGACTCCGCGTGACGAAGAGATGCGTCCGAGCGGAACCCTGCAATCGCCGACAACCGGATCGCTCGCCGAGATGATGCGCGAGACGGAACGCGAAGAGCAGATCGCCGCAGCACGTGCGTTGCCGCGACACGCGACAATTCAATTGCCGGATGCGCCGCTGGAAGTCGCGACGCCAGTTGCTTCGACGCTGATGAAAGCAGCGCAACCAACTGCAAACAACAACATCGCCGCCGGGCCTGGAAACAACACGTCCGCGTCGACCGTGAATACTCCTGCGCCGCCGGTTGCAAACACGACAGCACCAACGGCGACAGCACCACCAGCGACTGCCGAGAACAAACCCGCGGCAGCGATGGAAGAATTGCCGTCATTCGTGCCTGCTCCTAAATCGCTCGTGAGTGAGAAGGCGGCCTCGGACGTTGCGGCCATTAATCCAAATCAAAACGCTGTTCTGACCTCGGCGCCCGCTGCGACTAATACGTCGCTCGACACGAAACTCGGATCCGGGCGAGTGGCCCAACTCAGTTTCCTGCCGGCAGCGGACGAGTTGAAAGTCGGCGAGAAACGTCGTTACGTCATTCAACTGAAGTCTGACGTACCGTTGAGTCTTGCATTACTTGCCTTGAGGTTTGATCCGAAAGTCATAAAAGTTCACGCACTGACAGCCGGGACCGTAGTCAGTCCCGCTGAAGGAGCGCCATTGTTTACACCGTCGATCGACGCTTCCGGTGTTTGCCTGATCTCGATCTCGTCGCTCAACGGCAAGGCGTCGTTCGGAGGATCCGGTCCGCTAATGTTTATCGACGTCGAGGCGATCGCCGCAGGCAATGCGTCGTTTGTCTTCGACAAAGAACGGTTGCACCTGGTGGCCACTGATGCTCGTGACGTGGTGTCGGAGGTGATCCAGGGAACAGCAACAGTGAAACAATAAGATGTTGAAAGGGAACTGGCAGTACGCAGCCCAACAACGCGGCGACTGGGTGAACAGCCTTAGATCTTCTGGTCGCCGCTTTCCTTTGCGCGCCACGGTCCATCACGGCGAGCACGGTTTTTCACTGCTCGAACTGGTGATCACCATCACCGTGATGACGATCCTGACGCTCGGCGCGATGCCGCTCGTCAAAGTCTCCGTGAAGCGCCAGAAGGAACAGCAACTGCGCGAAACGTTGCGGCAACTCCGCACCGCGATCGACGAGTTTCATCGCGACACGGTGGGAATGGTTTGCACGGGAACCGGTCTTCAGCCGGGCGGCGGCGCTGGTGGTGGTGGTCAACCGCAACCGGGGGGCAGCTTCATCGATCCGCGCAGTAAAGTGGTCATCAGCGACTGCACGATCTTTGGTATCGACAATCCCGATCACTATCCGCCCGATCTCGAGACTCTCGTTACCGGCGTCAACGTGATTCCGCGTGGCGTAGGACCAGGGCAACTAGGAGGTCAGGGCCTTCAAGGCACGAGACCGATGAGCGAGCAGGGCAGCCAGTTGTCGACGAAGCAGAAGGTTTATCTGCGCAGTTTGCCGATCGATCCGATGACGGGAAAAGCCGATTGGGAACTGCGTTCATCCTACGATGCGGCGGATGCCGGATCGTGGGGCGGTGAAAACGTCTTCGACGTGCGTTCGAAGTCGAAAGAAACAGCATTGAATGGAGAGCGGTACAGTGATTGGTAAGTTTCAAACGCAGCGCGCACGTTCGCCACGCGCGTGGGCGGCGGCCGGTTTTACGTTGCTCGAGTTGATGATCGTGATTTCGATCGTCATCATCCTCGCTTCGATCGCGTTGCCGCAGTACCAGAAGACGATCATGCACACGCGCGAGACTGTCTTGCGCGACAACCTCTTCAAGATGCGCACGCTGATCGATCAATTCGCCGCGGACAAAGGAAGGCTGCCGCAGTCGATCGACGAGTTGGTAACGGAAGGTTACATGCGCGAGGTTCCGGTCGATCCGATCACCGGACAAAAAGATTGGGCGCCGACGATGGGCGAAGATCCGAATTCGATCGACGGTGGCTCCGGTTTGACCGACGTCCATAGCAGCTCTGCCGATACATCATCTGAAGGAACAGCCTATAGCGAGTGGTGAGGAAATTTCGAATTGCGAATTTCGGATTGCGAAATTTAAGTTAAATGTTTTCGCCAGTAACAATTCGAAATCCGAAATTCGCAATTCGAAATCAAACAAAAATGCCCAGCCTCATTTCCAGACTCGTCAATCCGCGATATCCAGCGACTGCCATCGGCCTTGAAAAAGGCGTCGTCTCGGTGGTCCAGGTCGAACGCGCCAAAGACAACTCGTCTCGACTTCGTCGCGCCGCCACTTTCAGCATTTCCGACTCACTGATTCGTCCGAGTTTCGACGAACCGAACATCGAAGACCGCGCGCAACTCGCGAAGATCCTCAACGATCTCGCCGCCACCGCGGGCTTGTTGCGTCAAAAGCGCTGGTCGTTGAGTTTGCCTGAAGCCACCACGCGCACGTTCGTGATGACCGTCGAAGGACACGCACAATCAGGCGCGGAGCTTCAGGAAGTGCTGGGTTGGAAGATCGAGCGCGGCTTCGGCGTGCCGCTCGACGAGCTTTCGGTGACGAAGGAAAAACTTCAAAAGGATTCTCAGGGTCGCGATCGTTATCTCGTGATCGGCGTCAGGAAAACCGTGCTCGCTGAATACGAGGCGGTGCTCGAGTCGTTACGCTGGCGCATCGGTTTGATTCTCCCGCGCCATCTCGGCGAAGCACAGTGGCTGATGCGCAACGGCGCCGCCGGCGACGCCCTCCTGTTCAGCGGTTTCGCGGAAGGTTTCACGGGCGTGATCTTTCGTGGCAAGTCCCCGCTGATCATTCGCACCGTGAACTGCGCGCCGGACGAGTTTGAGGACGAGTTCTACCGTTTTCTGCTCTTTTATCGCGACAGAAGTGCCCCGGAAGGCGTCGCAGCGGGGTCCACGCTCTCGCGTTTGATGATCATGGGCGAGGGCATCAGCAAGGAGCGCGCCGGCGAGATCGTCAACGAAACGACCGGCGGAGATCTGCGCCCGCTCGAGGCCCACGACCTCGGTTTACAACTCCCCAGCCGCGAGTTCAGTTTTGACGCCATCGCGGCGCCTGCCGGTCTCGCAACCCTCTCGTGGTAAATTCGAATTTCGAAATTCGAATTTCGAATTTTCCGCTTGAAACAATCCGTGTTTCCCAGACGTAACACCCCAGTATCATGAACGTTGCCTCCTCCGTTTCAAGGATATTCACGACCGATCTTGCTTCGATAACCGACCGCGACCTGGTTGCCAGTGCCGTCGGCGGCGTCGAGGGAAGTTTTGAGGAACTCGTGCGCCGTTACCAGCGGCCGATCTCGGCTTACGTCTATCGCATGGTCGGTAACTACGAATCCGCCCTCGACCTGACGCAGGAGATCTTCATCAAGGTCTACAACTCGCTCAATCGCTATCGCTCCGAATTCAAGTTCTCCACCTGGATCTACAAGATCGCGCACAACGCCGCGGTCGATCATCTGCGGCGCACCGCGACTCGCGAGCAGTCGCTCGTCGTCGGCCCCGAAGGCGATCAATTCGATTTACCCATCGAGTCGAGTCGTTTGAGTCCCGAGCAGGAGAGTGAACAGAGAGAACGACGCGTCGAGATCGAGACTGTCGTGCGTGCGCTGCCTGCGAACTATCGCGAGTTGATCATCCTGCGCCACTCGCAGGATCTCAGTTACGAAGAGATCGTGGAAGTGACCGGCCTCCCGCTTGGTACCGTCAAGAACCGGCTCTTTCGCGCGCGTGAAATGATGCGGCAACAGTTTGTCGAAAAGGGAATCACCGGGATTTAAAAAGAATGTCGACTGCTAATCAAAAAGGAATCTGCGAGAGAGATCTATTCGCCGCGTATGTCGACGGCGAGCTCGACGCGGATCTCACGATCCTTTTTGAGGAGCACCTCGAGAGTTGCGAGCCGTGTCGTGCTGAACTGAGAGTACATCGCATGTTTGTTTGCGAGCTCGACGCGGCGTTGACTGACAGTGTCGAGATTCCGGTTCCCGCCGGTTTTTCGCAAATGGTCGCCACCCGGGCGACCACGGATATGCGCGGCGTACGCACTCGTTCCGAACATCGCAAAGCGTTGAGTATTTGCCTCGTTCTCGCCCTTGCAGGCTTCGCGTTGATCGGCGCAACCGCGCGCGATTCGATCTTCGCGATTGTCGAAGGCTTTGTCGCCGCTTCGCTCAGCATCGGAGGGTTTTTGTCTGGTATCATTTACGACTCAGGCGCCGCGGTCGCAGTGATTTTTGGAGTTTTGAGCAGAAAACTCATTGTCGAAACCGGCTCGTTGGTCCCACTCCTGGTCCTGCTCGCTTTCGCCATTCTGATACTCTCGCGCTTGATCTCCGACTATCACCGCACGGGCGCAACCGAATAAGGGGGCCGCTCGTTGGCATGGTTATAAGTCGCGCACAAGCCAACTTCCAAACTCCACTTCAGCAGGTACTCCCAATCGTCGCGAAGATTGGTCTGTTGCGGCTGTCTACCCTCGTCGTGTGGCTGCTCGTGCTGGTGAGCGCCGTCTACGCGCAAGGGACCGGAGTGCCGGCGGCGGATGAAAAAGAGGTCGTGGTTAATGGAGTCACTGACAGCACCGTCTTTGGAATAGGAAATTCGGTGCGCATCAGTGGAACAGTGAAACAGGGAGCGATGGCGTTTGGCGGCGACGTGATCGTCGAGGGCGAAGTGGAAGGCGACGTTGCCGCGATCGGCGGCGACGTGGTTCAGCTTGCAGGTTCGCGTATCGGCGGTGACGTGATTGTTTTGGGCGGGACTTATCGCGCCGCTACGCCCGCTGAGCGAACTCCGACCGCGCAGACGATCATGTACGCCGGTTATCAGCATGAACTGCGCGACATGATGCGTAATCCGACCGGCATATTCACGCCACGCTGGACGCCCAGTTATCTCGGTACGAGATTTCTTGTCGTGCTCTTTTGGTTCATCGTCTCGCTCGCGCTGACAGCGGCGATGCCCGGCACGATCAGCCGTGGCGTGGCGCGGTTGCAGTTGACGAGTTTGCGCGTAGCGACGATTGGTCTAATCGGCGTTGTCGTGTTGTTCTTCGGCGTGATGCTTAGCCTGTGGATCATGCCGGAACCGATTCGAGTCGTGGTGGGATTGATGGCGCTGCTTCTTTGGATCGTCGCGAGTCTGTTTGGCAGAGTCATTCTCTACGCGGCGACCGGACGTTGGTTGCAACGCAAATACGTTCCCATCGGAAAAAGCTCCGAGGCAGTCGCGTTGTTGCTCGGAACCAGTTTTTGGGTACTGCTGACTTCACTCCCTTACGTTTGGCCTTTTATGGCAGGGTTCATCCTGATCATTAGCTTCGGCCTCGCTTTGACTGCGCGTTACCGGGTTGGCTGGAAATCCGTGTAATCTGTGATTTGAATAAAAACTCCATAAACTCGTAGCTCGCGGTGTTTACGAGTGCAGAAAGGACACGTAATGAGGGCCTTAGTTTTCACAGGGTTAGCACTGATTACACTGGCATTTGGGACCGTAAGTTCATTTGCGCAGGCCAACGATCCGAATATCGCGGCGAAGCACGCGATCGGCGAAGTCAAATCCATTGACGCTGCCGCGAAACAGTTGTCGATCAAGACCGACGCGGGCTCCGTCGTCAATGTCGTCGTCAACGAAAAGACCACTTACAAGAAACTGGCTCCCGGCGAGCAGACGTTGACCAACGCGACTGACGTCACGTTCACCGACCTCGCCGAAGGCGACCGCATCATGGCGCGCGGCACTGTCTCCGAAGACAAGAAAACGGTGCCGGCGTCGATGGTTATCGTAATGACCAAGGGCGACCTCGCGAAGAAGCAGGAAGCCGAACGTCTCGAATGGCGTCGTCGTGGAATCCTCGGTGTGATCACGGCCCTCAAACCCGAAACGCACGAGATCACGATCAGCAATCGCACCATGGCCGGCGTGCAGTCGGTTGTAATTCCTGTTTCAGACAAGACGGAAATGCGACGCTACGCGCCCGACTCGATCAAGTTTGGCGACGCAAAGCCGAGCACGTTTGGCGAGTTGAAAGTCGGCGATCAGTTACGCGCACTCGGCGATCGAACCGAGGATCCGTTGCGTTTCAATCCGCAGAAAGTCGTGACGGGAAGTTTTCGCACGGTTGGCGGCGTGGTTACCGCCGTCGATCTCGCGACGGGCGAGATCAAGATCAACGAACTCGAAAAGAAAACGCCGCTGACGATCATCGTGAAACAGGATTCGGTGTTGCGACGGTTTCCGTCTGACATCAGCGCGATGATGGGCGGTTTTGGTCGTGGTCCAGGTGGTCCGGGTGGTGGCGCGCCGGGCGCCGCTCCTGCTAGCGGTAACGCGGCAGGTGGCGGACAACCGCAAGCGCGACCTCAAGGCGGTGGACCAGGCGGGCCGGGCGGCGGTGGTCCTGGTGGTCCGGGTGGACGGCCGGGATTCAACATCAACGACATGCTCGAACGACTCCCCGTCATTTCAGCCGCCGATGTTAAGGTTGGCGATACCATCATCGTTTCCAGTACGCAGGGTGTCGATCCGACCCGGCTGACGGCAATTTCACTCGTCGCGGGCGCTGACACGCTGCTCGCAATGCTGGCGCCGCGTCCGCAAGGCGGACAGGCTGCGCCAAATCCTGCCGCCGGCCTGGGCAGCAGCGGTATCACGTTCGGCATCGGCTTGCCATAAATCGAAAGCATCAGGCTTTCGCCTTCTACGTGGAGGTGAAAGCCTGGTTTACCCCCAACCCCGAGGCTTTGCCTTTTCCCCAAAAAGGTTTCCGATGAACTCTACCCGATCTCTCCCACGATTCTTCAGTGCCTTTCTTCTCGTCCTATTAGCTTCCGTTCTCGCTGTCGCGCAACAAGCACGCGGCACACTGCGCGGCGTTATCATCGATGAATTGGGCGCCGTGATTGTCGGCGCCAACGTCACGCTCACCGATACGAGTGGAGCGCAAAAGAAGACGACGACAAACGCCGAGGGAGTCTACACATTCAACGGACTTGCGCCCGGAAAGTATTCGCTTCAGGCAAACGCCCCGGGCTTCGCGCCGTCCGACGAGAAGCAGATCGACGTGACCGCGGGACGCCAATCTGTCGATCTCACATTGAAAGTCACGATCGAGGAGAAAGTCACAGTTCAGGAAACTCCGATCAGCACCGAAGCCACGAACAATGCGAACCAGACAGTTCTCTCCGGCAAAGATCTCGATGCGTTACCCGACGATCCGGACGAACTTGCGGCAGCGTTGCAGGCGCTGGCTGGACCATCAGTTGGACCAAACGGCGGACAGATCTTTATCGACGGTTTCACTGGCGGTAACCTGCCGTCGAAGGATTCGATTCGCGAGATTCGCATCAATCAAAATCCGTTTGCCGCGGAGAACGATCAGCCGTCCGCCCGGATCGACATCCTGACACGGCCCGGCACCGACAAGTTTCGTGGCGGCTCGTTCTTTAACTTCACCGACGAGAGTCTTAACTCCCGTAACCCGTTTGCGATCAGCTCGAGCAAACGCGCGCCGTTTCAGATTCGCCAGTACGACGTAAACTTCAGTGGTCCAGTGATACCGCGCAAGGCGTCTTTCTTCGTCAGCTTCGGACGCATTGAGACCGACGATAACGAACTGATTCGCGCCACGGTGCTTGACGAGAACCTCAACCGGCTCGACATCGGGCAGGGATTTGTCACGCCAAAGCGCAACACGTTCTTCAGTCCACGCTTCGACTACTCCATCAACAACAATCACACGCTGATCGCGCGTTACAACTTCAATCGCTTCACGTTTGAGAACCAGGGCGTCGGCGGTTTTTCACTTCCGGAGCGCGCGTACGACACAGTTTCGACCACGCACACGATCCAGTTGACCGAGACCGCGATTCTCAATCCGACGACCATCAACGAGACGCGTTTTCAATATACGTTTGGACGAAACGAACAGCTCGGCGACAGCTCCGTGCCCGCGCTCAACGTGAGTGGTTCGTTCAATTCGGGTAGTTCGCAAGTGGGAAACTCGTTCAACGAACGCCGAGCCTGGGAACTGAACAACTTCACCGCTAAACAGCGCGGCACGCACGCGATCAAGTTTGGCGGACGTGTTCGTCACGTCGGCGTTGACGACAGCAACGAAAACAACTTCGGCGGCACGTGGAGCTTCACCGGCGGCTTTGGCCTGACGAGTCTCCAGCGTTATCAACTGACTCTGCGAATGCAGGAACAGGGATTCACGCCCGAGCAGATACGCGCAGCCGGTGGCGGCGCGGCGTCGTTCAGTATCAACTCCGGTAATCCGTTCGCCACGGTGGACCAAACAGACCTCGGCGTGTTTGTGCAGGACGATTGGCGCATCCGGCCCAACATCACTTTGAGTTACGGACTGCGCTACGAGATCCAAACCAACACCGACAGCAAGTACGATTTTGCGCCGCGTGTGGCGATGGCATGGTCGCCCGGCGCGGCAAACAGCGCGCGCCCGCCGAAGATGGTGATTCGCTTCGGCACCGGTTTCTTTTACAACCGCTTCAGTGAAGGCTCGACGCTCACTGTCAATCGCAACAACGGCGTGAACCTGCAACAGACGTTCATCACGGAAGAGGCGCGGCGGCTTACTCCGCCGACGATCGCGGAGCAGCAGGCGCCGAACGTCGCAGCCGCTTACGCGATTCTTAACCAATGGAGCCCGACGTCTGTTCCCGACGTTTCGGCGATCCCGCCGACACAGCAGATCGTTTGGACCAAGGATCCCAACATTCAGAATCCGACCGTGTGGGTCGCCGGCACGCAGGTCGAACGACAGTTGCCACGCAACATCACGATGTTTGTCGGGTTCTACAACATCCGCATCACGCACGTGATTCGAGCGCGTGACGTGAACGCGCCGCTTCCCGGCACGATCACTCCACTGAACGAACTCGGTATTCGGCCGGATCCCGCGCAGGGTGAAGTCTATCGCTTCGAGGCAAGCGGCCAGTTCAATCAGCGCCAGCTTTTCGTCGGCTTCAACACGCGGCTCAGCCGCATGTTCCAACTCAACGGCAATTACTCCTGGAGCAAGACGACGAACGACACCGACGGCCAGGGCGGACAACTCTTCCCGATGAACTCGTATGACACGTCAGGCGAGTTTGGGCGCAGCTCATTCGACATTCGTCACCGGTTCACGATCTTCGGCACGGTGAATTTGCCGTGGTGGAAGATCGTGATGAGTCCGTTCGTGGTGGCGAACACTGGACCACCGTTCAATATCGTCACGGGCCAGGACTTGAATCTCGATCGACAAATTACCGAACGTCCGAGCTTGCTCGGTCCCGAAGCAAATTGCTTGCTCAAAACCGTGAAGTGTACGCGGTTTGGAAACTTCAACCTCGTGCCGCTAACGGGTGAGCGAATCATCCCGCGAAACTACGGCCAGTCGCCCGGCTCCCTCGTGGTGAACCTGCGCGTCGGACGTACGTTTGCTTTCGGCACGATCAATCGCGGCAATGCTGCGGCTGCAAGACCCGCCGGCGGCGCTGGCCCAAGTGGTCCAGGCGCAACGGCAGCGGCGGCTCCCGGTGGTCCGCGTTTGGCAACGGCTGGACCAGGCGGTCCGCAAGGTCCGGGCGGCGCGCCGAGTGAGAAGCGGTTCACGCTGAACGTCTCGCTGTACTTTCAAAACATTCTCAACCACGTGAATCTCTCGCAGCCGGTTGGCAATCTCTCGTCGCCGAGTTTTGGTGAGTCACTGGGGCTCAGCAGCACTGCCACCCAATTCGGTGGTCCCGGCGGTGGCGGCAGCGCAGGCGCCGGCAATCGACGAATCTACGCGCAGTTGCGCCTGAATTTCTAAACGTGAAAGGTTTGGAGAAATGAAGAGCTTTCTTGCTGTCGTAACACTCGCTTTCGTTGGTTTGGTCGCACCGCTGCGTGCGCAGGAGCAGAAATCAGCCGCCCAGCCGACTAACTCGCCGACTAACGGCGCTGCAACTGCGCCCGCCGTCGTCATCACCGCCGAGAGTACGCCGCTCGAACTTGCGCGCGCGGCGTTTCAGGCGCAAGGCGGCGAGAAGTTTCGCAACCTGCAAAACGTGGTGATGCGTGGTTCGGTGCAGCTTTATCCGCCGAACAGTGTGCAGTCGATTCCCGGATCTTTCTCGCTCGTAACCGCAGGACCAAGATTGCGAATGGAGATCGACGCGCGGCCGGCAATCGTGTTCAAACAGATCTACGACGGACAGGAGTCGTATAGCTCGATGCCAAACGTGCAGATGCCGCCGCTGACGAAGTTTGGTTTAGGCGCACTCGCAAGGTTCGATCAAACCGGCTACCAGATCACCGCGCTGCCGAATAAGAAGAAGCAGCGCGCGTTTCGCATCGTCGATCCGGATGGTTACACGACGGACTTCTTCATCGATCCGGTGAACGGACGAGTGATGAGCTTTCTCATTTATTTTCAGGGACTTACGCTGGGTACGGAACACTCGAAGTTCAAGGAGATCGAAGGCGTGCTGTTCCCTTCGAGTTTCTCGCAGAAGTTTGAGATGCCGATGGGCGCTTTCTTCGCCGAGTTCAGTGTGAAAGACGTCAAGATCAATCAACAACTCGCCGAAGACGCGTTCGCCATCCCGCGATAATCGCTTACGCGGCGGGTTTATCGTCCAGGATTGTCAGAAACGCGGTCCATGGACCAACAGCGTCGCCGTATTGTTTCGCCATCACTCTGACGATCTGGCGGATGTGGCCCAGGTCGTGTACCACCCACGCTGAAAGCAACTGGCTGAGCGTCACCGCGCCGAGCACCGGATGTGTTCCTCGTTTCTGAAGCAGCTCCGGCGTCAGATTCAGCTCGTCCAACTGGCGCAGACTCTCGCTGCGCATTTGTGCAAACGTCGCGAGCAGTTCAACCAGCGACTTACCCTTCGACTTCTCAAACATCGCGAAACGATCGAAGCGATCGAAAGGGCGTGCTTCGCCTTGTTCGAGGATGATCCGCGCGCGGGGAATCCAGTCCGTCTCCTCACCCTCGATCAAATGCCCGATGACGTCGTACGGGCTCCACGTGTCAGGTCCTTCGTTTGAAAGAACCCAATCGTTCGGCAGCTCACCAAGCAGCGCGTTCAGCGTCGCCGGCGTGCGCCGCAACACTTCTTTGGCTTTATCAAGTTGGAATTCCATAACGCGTAGATTTTAACACCTGATGTTGCAAAAGAACCTTCTGCAACAAATTTCGATTTTTGGGCATAGGTAAGTGAGAGACCGCGAAAGTTCGCGTAATTGGCGGAGGTTTTATGTCCAAACTAAGACGATCTGCAAAACTGTTGGCGCTACTCATAATCGTTTCAGTGTTCTTCACGGCGTGCGAGGTGCCAGACATTTCGAATTTCACCGAGCAGTCGTCGGAAATGACGCGGGGCATTCGCAAGGGCGTCAAAGACACGGACAGTCTGCTCAAGACTGCAAGCGAGAGAAACGATCTGTACTCCGCCGAGACCATTGTCCGGATCAGGGCCGACCTGAAGGACTACACGAACGCGCGCGAGACGAACCGCGTTGTGTTGGAGTTCAACGACAGCATCAAAAAGAACGACGGCATCGTTCAGAACGAGCTGGAGAGAATACTCACGTTCCAGGCGCTCGTGCCGCAGATCAATCAGTTTGTGATCAATGGAGACGATGCGAACGCGTTACGAACCAAGATCACGTTGAAGAATGTTCTGGATGCGCTGTCTGGGAAATCTCAGCACGATCTTCCAGCCTGCGTAGCGCCAGCGCAGCACTCATGGGAAAGAATTCTACAAATCCTGTTTTCTATGTGAGGAGCGCTGGCTAGACGCTCATGATCTCCTGCACCTTTCCGTTCATCAGCTCGTCGATCTTGCCGATGCAGGTGTCGGTGATTTTTTGGACCTCTTGAAGCGCATCGCGTTCGGCGTCTTCCGAGATCTGCTTGTCTTTCAACATCTTCTTCAACCGATCGTTGCCGTCGCGGCGAACCTGCCGCGCAGCCGTTCGGTGATCCTCCGCGATGTCGTGGATCTGCTTGGCGAGTTGTTTGCGACGCTCCTCGGTGAGTGGCGGAATCGGAATACGAACCAGTTTGCCGTCATTCGAAGGATTGAGCCCGAGATCCGCGGAGCGAATCGCTTTCTCAATCGCGCCCACCTGCGTCTGGTCCCACGGCTGGACCGTCAACAACTGCGGCTCGGGAGCGTGAACAGACGCCATCTGGTTCAACGGCGTCGGCGTGCCGTAGTAGTCAACCACAACTGAGTCGAGGATGCTGATCGCCGCGCGTCCGGTGCGAACGCCCGCCATCTTCCGCTTGAAGTCGTCAATAACAGCATCCATTCGGAGGCGAGATTCTTTGAGTACGTCCTTTTCAGTCATGTTGCTCAACTCCGCTCAAAAGTTTGCAGCCTGAACTTACCCGACTTTCGTTCCGACTCCCAATTCACCAAGCACCACGCGGCTGATGTTACCCGCTTCACGCATGTTGAAAACAATGATTGGCAGATTGTTGTCCATGCACAACGAGATCGCCGAAGCGTCCATCACTTTCAACTCGCGTTCGAGCACCTGGCGATACGTGATCTCACTGAAACGTTCGGCAGTCTCGTCGGTCATCGGATCCGCCGAATACACGCCGTCGACTTTCGTCGCTTTCAAAATGATGTCGGCCTTGATCTCCAGCGCGCGCAACGCCGCCGCCGAGTCAGTCGTGAAGTACGGATTGCCGGTACCCGCCGCGAAGATCACGACGCGTCCTTTTTCGAGATGGCGGACGGCGCGACGGCGAATGAACGACTCCGCCAGTTGCGGAATATCGACTGCCGAGAGCACACGCGTATCGACCTGGATCTTCTCGAGCGCGTCCTGCAAGACCACGGCGTTCATGACGGTCGCCAGCATTCCGATGTAATCAGCCGACGATCGATCCATGTTGCCGGCGCTCTTCGAGACGCCGCGGAAGATGTTGCCGCCGCCGACGACCACCGCAATCTGTACACCCATCTGGTGAACGGCCTTCAACTCCTCGGCGACACTGCGAGCGACGTTGACGTCGATGCCGTAATTCTGCTCGCCCATCAACGCTTCGCCCGAGATCTTCAGCAGAACTCGACGATAAGTTAACCCTGATTCTGTACGTGCTGTCGTCATCTTAGCTCGCGAATTAGCCTGCCAATATTAACCGGCGAGGGACGCGACTTCGCTGCTGAAGTCATCAGCACGACGCTCGAGACCTTCACCCATCTTGTAGCGCGTGAACCTGCGGACGGCGATGCGCTCGCCGGTCTTCGCGACTTTCTCCGTCACGAGTTCGGCGACCGTCTTCTCCGGAGCTTTCACAAACGGCTGGTCCAGCAGCACCTGCTCTTCGTAAAACTTGTTCAGCATTCCGTCGACGATCTTCTCGATCACCTGGTCGGGTTTGTTAGCGTTCTTCGGATCGCCCTTCGTCTTGGCGGTCGCGATCTCGCGTTCTTTCTCGAGCACGTTCGCGGGCACGTCTTCGCGCGACACGTAGCGCGGTTCAGCCGCGGCGACGTGCATCGCGATGTCTTTCACGAGTTGCTGAAACTCCTCACCGCGCGCAACGAAATCGGTTTCGCAGTTCAACTCGACCAGAACGCCGACCTTGCCACCCATGTGGATGTAGGAACCGACGATGCCTTCAGCGGCGATACGTCCTTCGCGTTTCTTCGCGGAGGCGAGACCGCGCGCGCGCAGGATGTCGATCGCCTTCTCCTCGTTACCTTCTGCTTCTTTGAGTGCGTTCTTGCACTCCATCATTCCGGCTCCGGTCTTTTCACGGAGTTGTTTGACTGCTGTTGCTGTAATTTCCGACATGATTACCGATCTTCTCCGAGTAATTAAATTAGGTCTTCAATGAAAAACGCAGCCGAGCGGGTGGTCCGCTTGCAGGCTGCGCTTCCCGATGAGTAAGAATATCGCTTAGCTCGCTGCCACGACTGATTCAGGATTTTCGGCGGGCGCAGTTTCAGTTGCCGTGTTTGCGCCCGGCGCTGTCGTGGATTCGGATTGCGCCTCCGCGCTGTTTACGCTGCCACTTTCGCCCTTGTCAACATCGCCACCATCTGATGCGAACGCCGCGGCAGCGGTTTCTCCCAGTCCACCGGCTCCTTCACCTTCGGAGCCTTCTTCGCTGGGTTCGCCGCTGACGACGCCGCCTTCGGTGGCAATCTGGTTACCTTCGACAATCGCATCGGCGATTCGCGAAGCAAACAGGCGAACCGCGCGCAGCGCATCGTCGTTGCCGGGAATCACGTAGTCGATGCCTTCAGGCGAGCAATTCGTATCGACGACGGCGACGATCGGAATTCCGAGCCGGTTCGCTTCCGCGACGGCGATCTCTTCCTTCTTCACGTCGATGATGAAAATGGCATCGGGAAGACGAGACATCGCCTTGATGCCTGACAGGTTTTTATTCAAGCTCTCGCGTTCGCGATCGAGCTTGATGCGTTCTTTCTTGGTCAGCTTTTCGTAACGGCCGTCGGTCTGCATACTCTCGAGATCCTTGAGCCGTTTGATCGACTTCTGGACCGTTTGGAAGTTGGTGAGCAAACCGCCGAGCCAACGTTGGTTGACGTAATACTGGCCGCACTTTTCCGACTCTTCACGAATCGCGTCCTGTGCCTGGCGCTTGGTGCCTACGAAGAGAACCGTCTTGCCTTTGTCTTCGGCGATGAGGTTGGTGACGAAGCTGATCGCTTCGCGGAACATCCGCTGGGTCTTCTGTAGGTCGATGATGTAAATGCCATTGCGCTCGCCGAAGATGTATTCCTTCATCTTCGGGTTCCAGCGCCGTACCTGGTGGCCGAAGTGAACACCGGCCTCCAGCAGCTCTTTCATGGTTACCGAAACCAAACTTAAATCTCCTTCGCTAATTGGTTTAATGTACTCGCCAGCGGTTTCGACTTATCGAAGCAACCAACCGTACCGCCGGCAATGGATTCAAATTTCGAATTTCGAAATGCGAATTTCGAAATTCCGTCGTTATCGCTTGGAGAACTGGAATCGTTTCCGAGCGCCCTTTTGTCCGTACTTTTTGCGTTCCTTGATTCTCGGATCGCGGGTGATCAGGCCGGCGTGTTTGAGCGCGGGCCGCAGGTCGGCATTATACTCCAGCAGTGCCCGAGTAATGCCGTGGCGAATGGCGCCGGCTTGTCCGGCAGGACCGCCGCCGGTCACGTTCACGACCAGGTCAAACTTGTTCGTCGTTTCCGTCAACTGCAATGGTTGACGAATGATCATTCGCAGCGTTTCGTTGGGGAAATACCGGTCGAAAGGCTTGTGATTCACTTTGACTTCGCCGCCGCCGGGACGCAGGTAGACCCGCGCGGTTGCCGATTTCCGCCGTCCCGTTCCGTAATACTGAATTTCAGCCACAGTAATCTTTCCTCTTATCTTCGGGTCTTGCCTTGCTTAACTTGGGTTTGTTGCGGTTGCTGTGAGGTCGAGTGGTTGTGGGCGCTGGGCTGAGTGCGGGTGCTCGGCATCGGCGTAAACCTTGAGTTTCTTCGCCATGGCCTTGCCGAGTTTCGTCTTCGGCAACATGCCCTTAATGGCGAGCTCTATGACCCGCTCAGGCTTTTTGGCAATCATCTCCTTTGCGGTGGTCTGTCGGAGACCTCCGGGGTAGCGAGTGTGGTGGCGATACAGTTTCTGTTCCACCTTGTTTCCCTTCAACACTGCTTTGCGGGCATTGATCACAACGACGTGATCGCCGGTGTCGAGAAAGGGAGTCCACTGGGGACTGCGCTTGCCTGTCAGGATCGAAGCAACCTCGGACGCGAGGTGACCAACCGTTTGGCCGCTCGCATCAACCACGTACCATTTTCGTCTTCCAGCGAGCTCTTTACCGCTGGGGAAGTATGTCGACATAGTTAACTATCTCTGTTTTCAGCGAATAAAACGCGAACGGTTAGAATAACGTTCGCTCCGAAATATTGTCAAGCAACGTTGACGGTGGGTAGATCTGATGTTACGCACACAGGAAGAACGCGGATTAACAGAAAGGCCCTTGGGATTGAGTCTCCAAGGGCCTTTGAATTGGTAACCGCTCAAAAGGTTACGGCTTATCAGGGTCGGCCGGAGGTTTGGTCGTCGAGCCGTCGTTGCGCTTCAGTTTCGGCGGTCCTGAATCAGCCGGCTTCTCGCTGCCGTCAGGGTTCGTCGTGGTCGCGGACGGGTCGTCGGGTGTTGACGTCCGGCGTTTCAACGTTGGCCGTCCTGGTGCGCCGCTCTCGTCGCCAGTCGCGATCGCGCCACTGGTTGCGGCACGCGCGTTCGACAGTCTCAACAGCCGGTTCTTCACTTTCTGGAATTCCGAGCTGCTGATCACATACTCCTCATTCTCCGGAAACCTTGCAGCCAGCGCGAGCGAGGAAGCGCGACGATCCGGCGGCGCTGGATGCGATGCAAAAGCGCGCGAGATAAAGCCGGGCTTCTTCTTGTTCTTGGCTTCCAACTTCTCAAACATCGTCGCCATTGCACCCGGGTCGTAACCTGCGGCGTACATGTACTGAACGCCGAGTTTGTCAGCCTCTTCTTCAGCGCCACGGCTGAACTTCATGAAGATACCGAGCAAACCGATACCGGCCGTGTTCTGATAAATCAATCCCGGAATGCCACCGAGGAAGATCGAACCACCGAGGGCGGCATACTCGAGCAAGCTCGCCTTGGTCTGGTTTTCAACCGCGTGCCTGGCGGCGACGTGCGCGATCTCATGCGCCATCACGCCCGCAAGTTCCGCTTCGTTATCGGCTGCCAGCAGCAAACCCTTGTTGACGTAGAAGAAGCCGCCCGGAAGCGCGAAAGCGTTTACTTCGTCGGAATCGATGACTTTGATCGTAAACGGCACCTTCGCGTCGGAGTGCAGCACGATGTTCTGACCAACACGATTCACGTACTCGGTGATGATCGGATCGTCGACGAACTTGGCCTGACGATCGACTTCGGCGGCCGCCTCGCGTCCCATTCGTACTTCCTTTTCGGTCGAGCCGCTGAGTTTGCCGATAAATCCGCCGTTGATGTTCCGCTTGCCGATCATCGCGGGGTCTTCGTTGGTTGATAACGGTTTCTTTGCACCGGTGTTAGTGGTAGCCGTCGTCTTCTTCGGGTCGACTGCTTTCTGAGTCGACTGCACTGCGGGCTTCTTAGCTTCTTCAGTCGTCGCCGTTTCCGTCGTTTGAACCGGTTCCTTCTTGAGCACCGGCACCGGCGGCGGCGCGTCAGCCGGCTGTTGTGTCTTGGACGGCGCCTGCTGCGTTTGGCCGGCCACGGCCATTGAGCTCGCCAGAAGCGAAACCATTAGGACAAAAGCACTCGTGGCGCGGGAGAATTTGTTCATCTCGAAAAACCTCCAAATACTCAAAGGTGGTCGGACGAAGAAGCCGGTTGCCGTGTCTCTTCTGTAGACCTTCATTTCCAAATTTCAACGCTTGGCGAAACCGTAGAATCGATACGACCTGAGGGTAGGGGTCTGACGTCGTTTTCGCTAATTCAGGCGCGCAGTCTATGATGACGGGCTCGGCAAACAGGTTGTGCGTGCCTGTACTACAAAGTTTCTCTTAGCGTTGACGTATTCAAATATACGCGCATCCCGCGAGAGAGTAAATAAAAACGGGCCGCGACCGTTACCCCAAACGATGAAGAAACCCAAGCCGGAAGTAGCGATCATCGGAACCGGCCGACTCGGGAGCGCCCTGGCAATCGCGCTCGCCGGCGAAGGCTACACAATCGGCGCACTGGTCGGCCGGCGACGCGAAAACGCTCTAAAAGAATTAGCTGACCAGCCGAGGCCCGATCTGCTGCTCATCGCGACACCCGACGATCAGATCTCCAAGGTCGCGGAAAGACTCGCAAAACTCGATTGGGATAGTAACGGCCGCAAATCCACCGTGCTTCACACCAGCGGCGCCTTATCGTCCGATGTTTTATCAGCGCTCAAGAAGAAAGATTGGAGTGTCGGTTCACTTCATCCACTCGTCTCCGTCAGCGAACCGCGGACCGGTGCGAGACTCTTGCGCGGCGCCTTCTGGTGCGTCGAAGGCGACAAACGCGCCGTCAGTCTCGGCCGCTCGATCGTGCGCGATCTCGACGGCAAGAGCTTTTCAATCGATTCCAGCAAGAAGCCGCTGTATCACGCGGCGGCTGTGATGGTCTCGGGAAACGTAACTGCGCTGTTCGATGTCGCACTCGAAATGTTGCGCCAGTGCGGCCTCACTCGCGCCGAAGCGCGACGCGCCCTGTTGCCGTTGCTCAAAAGCGCCGTAGATAACCTCGGCAAGATGGATCCGGCCCAGGCGCTGACCGGCACATTCGCGCGCGGCGACGTCGAGACAGTCAAACGCCACCTCGCGTCTCTAAAAGGAAACGAAGCGATTCTTCAGCTCTATAGCTTGCTCGGCCTCTGGTCGTTGAACCTCGCCGCGCCGAAACTCGATGCCAAATTAGTGAAACAGATCAAGAGATTGATAGGATAAGGAAAATGCAACCGACGCCGACTGCGAGCTACAGTTTGACACTACGCGTTCGACTCTCATCGCGAGCAGGCTCGCTCGGCGAACTCACCACCGCCATCGGCCGCGCCGGCGGCGACATCGGCGCCATCGACATCGTCACCGTCGGAAACAACTACATCATCCGCGACATCACCGTGAGTTCCGCCTCGAGCACGCACGGCGAGCAGATCATTCACGCTGTCAAAGACGTCGACGGCGTCGAACTGATGCAAGTTTCGGATCCGACGTTCCTGATGCACCTTGGCGGAAAGATCGAAGTCGTCTCGAAGGTTCCGTTGAAAACTCGCGCCGATCTCTCGATGGCTTACACGCCGGGCGTCGCTCGCATCTGCGACGCCATCCACAAAGATGCGGACAAGGCCTACACGCTGACGATCAAGAAGAACACCGTCGCGGTTGTTACCGACGGCACCGCGGTTCTCGGTCTCGGCGACATCGGTCCGGCAGCCGCAATGCCGGTGATGGAAGGCAAGGCGATGTTGTTCAAAGAGTTCGCGGGAGTCGACGCGTTTCCGATCTGTTTGGACACAAAAGATCCTGACGAGATCGTGCGAACGGTGAAAGCGATCGCGACGACGTTCGGCGGGATCAATCTCGAAGACATCTCCGCGCCGCGTTGCTTTCAAATCGAAGAACGATTGAAAGAAGAGCTCGATATTCCGGTCTTTCACGACGATCAGCATGGGACCGCCGTAGTCGTGCTGGCCGCGTTGATCAACGCGCTGAAGATCGTCGGAAAACAGATGGACCAGATCAAGGTCGTCGTGAACGGCGTCGGCGCTGCGGGCGTCGCGTGTTCCAAGATCATCATGGCGGCGGGTGTGCAAAACATCATCGGCTGCGATCAGCATGGCGCGATCTATCGCGGCCGGCGCGAGCACATGAACTGGGTCAAAGACTGGTACGCGCAGAACACAAACCCGGATTGCGAACAAGGCACCATCCACGACGTGATCAAAGGCGCGGACGTGTTTCTCGGTCTGTCAGTGCCGGGGGTGATCGACGAGAACGACATCAAGAACATGGCGCCGCAACCCATCGTCTTCGCGATGGCGAACCCTACGCCCGAGATCATGCCGGAAGACGCCGCGCCTTACGTCGCCGTCATGGCGACGGGTCGTTCGGATTATCCGAACCAGATCAACAACGTTCTTTGTTTCCCGGGTATCTTTCGCGGCGCGCTTGCGTGTCGCGCGCGCCGCATCAACGAAGAGATGAAGCTCGCCGCCGCGACGGCAATCGCCGGCATCATTACCGACGCCGAGTTGCATCCCGAATACATCGTCCCGTCTGTTTTCGATAAACGTATCGCGGAGGCGGTTGCGCGCGAGGTTGAGGCGGCGGCGTATCAGACCGGCGTCGCGCGACGCGATCGCGCGGCGGAGAGCGAGCAGAAGTAACTAGGGGTCGTCTCTCTAAGCTGAGAATTCTCTGCGTCCCTCTGCGCCTCTGCGTCCCTCTGCGCCTCTGCGGTAATTCCGCCGCAAATTAAACATAACCGCAGAGCGACGCAGAGTTAAACAGGGTGACTACGAGCGCAGTTGTTTTGCGATCAGTGGAACTACGCGGCGCGGAACGTCGATGGCGGCTTTGATGTGACGCGCGTGCGTGAAGTGTCCGACGACATAAACGCCGCGCACATTCGTTTCAAACGTCTCCGGATCGTAAACAGGAACTTCCGTTAGTTTCCCCGGCTCCGTCTTTACTCCCAACTCCTTCAACAGCGTGAGATCCGCATCGCTTCCCGTCAGTACGAACACGACATTGTTCGGCAGCGTCAGCGATTGACCTTCGTCGTTGGTCAGCGTGACTTCGGTTTCAGTAATCGCGTCGATGTGTTTGTAAAGAATGACGTTCAAACGACCGGCGGCGATCTCGGCTTCGAGCGGAGAGCGTACCCAGTGTTTCATCGCGCCTGCTTTCGGATCGCGGTTTTCCCAATCTTCACGCCAGATCGCGAGCGTCGTGCGCGCGCCTTCTTCCGACAGGAACAACGCCGCTTCCGCGGCGCTGTTGCCGCCGCCGACGACCAGCGCTTCCTTGCGAACGTAAGGATACGGATCGACAAACCGATGATGGACCTTCGGCAAATCTTCTCCTGGGACGTTTAGCTGCCGGGGATGGTCCATCGCGCCGATCGCAAACAGCACGCGCCGCGCACGATGTTCACCAACGTCAGTTTCAATAACGAAACCGTTCTCGACGTCGCCCGCGACTGAAACAACAGTCTCGCCGGTGTTGATGTTCAGATCGTGGTCCAATACGAAGTGGACGTAATGCGAAAGCAACTCCTCGCGCGTCGGTTTCTCGCGCACCGGCTTGAGCGACCCCTCGCACATCTCGACTTCGTTCGGAGTCGAAAACATCGTGCGGCCGACGGGATACTGGCGAATCGTATTCGCAATCGTACCTTTCTCGATCACGAGATAACTCAGACCTTCGCGTCCCGCGACTTCCGCCGCCGACAGCCCCGCCGGTCCCGCGCCGATGATGATTAAGTCGAACATTTAGAAACTTACTTCGCCTCGGGCCACCAGCACCGATGGACCACCAACTTTCACTTGCTCCACCGCCTGCGCCGCGCCCTTCACGTCGAGATTGATGCGGCTCGGCCGGTGAATGAAGTCGCCTTGTTCGATCACGAATTTGAAACGCCCGTCTTCCGCCGGCTCCAGCGACAACGCGTCATGATGAATTAGATACGCGCCGAGCGCTCCGCAGGCGCTGCCTGTCGCCGGATCTTCGGCGATGTTGTCGGCGGGCGCGAAGAAACGCGCGTGCGCCCGCGACGCGCCGATCTCGATCGTCTCGCGCGTAAACGCGTGACAACCAGTCGCGCCTCTGCGCGTATAGATCTCAGCCAGCAGCGATGCGTTTAAACGACACTCACGCAGATCCGCGAGTGAACGCACCGGCACGGCCATACACGACAATCCTGTCGTTATCACTTGTATCGGCAGACTCTCGTCGAGATCTTCACGCGCAAGTCCCAACGCGCGCGCGATCTCCGCCTGATCGTGTCCGTCGTCGACCTCGTCAACGATTTCGAACTGGCCCTGCGTCATCACGACCTGAACCGGTTGTCCGTCCTTGAATTCGATATCGACCGGCAACACGCCGATTCCGACTTCATGATGAATGCGTTGCCAACCATTGCCGCCTTCGGGCAACGGCACGACACCTTCGCGGGCGAGCGCGTTCCACGTTCCGACAATCGGATGGCCGGCGAACGGAATCTCGCGCGTTGGCGTGTAGATGCGCAAACGTCGCAGCACCTCATCACTCGCGGAAGGCAAGACAAACACCGTCTCCGAGAGATTCATCTCGCGAGCGATCTTCATCATCACTTCGTCGCTGAGTCCTTCGGCTTCGGGAAACACGGCGAGCGGATTTCCCGCAAACGCCTGATCGGTGAAAACGTCGAGTTGGAGAAAACGATAGTGTTGCATGGTTGTAGATAGCTTTTATCAGGATTTGTCGAATTCCTGAAACGTTTTACCGTGCGGCAGGCATCACCTTTGAGTATTTCGTTGAAGAAGGGAAACGGATCGAATATTGTACGGGCCGTTTTTAGTGCAATCCACTTTTGCCTCGCTGATAGCACCATTTGTTGTCCTTTATGACTCTCGACCGCGAATCCCTATAACCCGAAGGAGATTTCATGGACCTGGGCATCTTGAACACGGTAATTGCGCTCGTGATTATCCTACTCGTCCTGAGTCTGTTGGTTCAGTCTGTCCAGACGTTCGTCAAGAAACTGCTGAAACTGAAATCGCGCCAGATCGCGGATTCGCTGGAGGATCTTTACGAGCAGGCGATTGGCAGCACGCCCGTTTCTGAAAGCGCTCCCGCGCCCGATTCAGAACGGAAACACGGAAAACCGGCGCCGACTTCGGCCCAACAGTTCAAAGATCGAGTGCTGGACCAGTTCAAGAACATCGGCCGCAAGACGGCGTTCGGAAATCCCGTCCTCGACTCGCTCTCAAAACAAGATCTCTTCAAAGTGATCGGCAAGCTGGAACTGGAAGCGTTCTTTCCGGATTACGTCGCGAAGTTTCAGGTCTTATGCGACCAGGTCGGGACGCTGAGAAAGACAATCGAAGATGTGACGGGTAACGCCGCGCTGCGTGGCGCCGCGACCAGCAAACTCGCCGAGATGCGCGCGATTCTTGCGCCGACGTTTACGAACGTGCAGTCGATCCTCGAAGGCACGCAGGTCAAGCCGAAACTGTTGTTCGCGGATCTGATGAGGTTGGGAAAACTCAACGTCAAGGAACTGTTGGATCTGCTTGACGAAGCGCAGGTCGCGATCGCGCAGGAACAGGAGACAGCGGCGGAGGCACGGAACACCACGGAAGTCCAACAATTGCAGTTCACGTCTGACGAGTTGTCGCAGATCGCGAAACTGATCGGCGATTTCACTCAGACGTTCGACGATGCGGTGTCGCCGCTGCGTCATAAACTAGACCAGGTCGAACTCTGGTTCGACACGGTGACGCAGAGTTTTGACGAACGCTACACGCGTCACATGCGAACAGTGTCAATCTGCATCAGCATAGTGATCGTCATCGTGCTGAACGCAAACTTCTTTCGCGTCTACAAAAGCCTCTCCGCGAATGAAGTTCAGCGAAACCTGATCGTCGACAGTGGACCGGAGATTCTGAAACACTCGAGAGAATCGCGTCCGGCAGAGACGGCGACCGCACCCGATGTTTCACCGTCACCGGCGGCGTCGCCAACTCCCGTCAACATCCGCGAAGAAGTCGAGCGAACACGCCAGGAGATCGATCTGCTTTCCAGCGCTTACGAGGGTTTCGGGTTCACGCCGTTGAGCGGCCAGCAGATCCGATCGTTTCTCTGGAGCACCGGCATCTGGACCGGCGGCTGGAAAGGAAAAGTGCCGAACAATAAGACCGAACGTGCGTGGTGGGGCTTCACGCTCGCGCGTAACGAGAAAGGCGTTCCCGTCAACGAAAACAACGTCGCGGTTCCCCTCAATTGCCAGGAAGTCGACAAGAATGGAACCAGGTTGCTCGACAGTAGTGGCAGACCAATGGACTGCACGCCGGTCTGGCGTCTTCAGACGCGCGGCGAGTGGTGGGAGAGCCGAAAGAGCGACATTGTCACGCTGATTGGCTGGACCATCACGGTGATGTTATTGAGTGTCGGCGCGCCTTTCTGGCAGGACGCGCTGGAGTCGCTGTTTGGCATCAAGAATCTACTGCGACAACGCAGCGGCACGCAAAACATCGAGGCACAGAGTGGCGCCGGACAACCGAAATCGTGATCATTTGGGCCTGACTCGCCACAAGAGTCGGAATAGTAAATTTCGTTTTCACAAAACAAGGAGCAAGAAATGGCTACATCAACAATACCTCCCGGGACGAAAACAACATCCACCATCATCAAGCTCAAGGTCCACTTCGAGTTGAACACGCCGAACGGGCTGCGCAAGGTGATCTTCGGACTCGAGAAAGACGCCACTGCGGGCAATGTCGTTAGCTGGTCGATCGACTTCCAGTTGTTCGAACGGTCCAAGAAGACCGATCCGTGGGGCGACGCCATCGTCACGTTGAATGTGGACGTCGACAAGCAGTTGTTTCCGAAGGCTGAAAAGGCAGCGCAGGGTCTCACTCCCGGACAAAGCGCGCACGCGCTTGGACCAGCAGCCGACGACGCCAAGGCCGCGGCTCAGGGCGAGATCGACGAGGAAGAGGCGCAGGACACCGTTCAGAACACGCTGAAGAAGAAATAGTCCTGATCAGTTTTCCGTTCGTTGAATCCGTGTTCAGAGAATTACGGATTAGGTGGAAGTGTGGTGAAAAGAGTGGCGTACATTGTCGTTTTGCTTTTGCCTTTGCTTTTGTTGGCCCCACAGGTCTGCGCCGGGCAGACGAGGGAAGCTGTTGAGCGCACGCAGCTCGGCAATCTGCAAAACTACTACGCCACTCAGGATCCGAGTTACGCGAAAGTCGTCGCGCGGCTGCCCGACATCGAAACCACACTCAATCAACTCAAGGATCGCATCACGGCCGCGCAAGCCGCACGCCCGGGACAGTTTGAAACGCAGTTTTCGCACTGTCTTCAAGCAGTGAACACTGCACTGCGCCGAACCACCGCGGCTCGACGCGAAACCGAGCAGCCGCAATACGGAAACATACGCGCGCTCGTTTCGATTCCCGGCGAAGACGACGAGAACCGTTTGGAAAAAGTTCTTCACTGCGGAAACGGCCTGAACACTTCGATCGGTCGCGATCCGGGAATTGCGGACGCGTTGTCGCGACTCGAGATCATCGCGCGTGACGTGCAGGAGAACTTCGATCAAATCGATCTCGGCGAAGCTGAGAGTCAAGCGAAGTCCGCGCTCGCGCGAGTCGTTCCCGAGAACGCGCCGATCGCGGATTCAGCGCCGGGCTCGTGTGACAACATCGATCTCGAACAAGCGGGATTCCGTGTCAGAAGCGTTCAAATCGAAGATCCATTCAAGTTTCTGCCGTGGGTGAAAGCGCGACAGAACCGCGCTCTCCAGCAGATCACGACGCTGGTCCAGGGCAAGCCGTTCACTTACAAAGACGCCGGCGCGAAAGGTCTCGACATCATCGAACGGGAGAACTTTCTTCCCGACACAACCGATCAGCGCGTGAAGATTCGCGTCGAGATCGTCGCCGTTCGGAATTGTACCGGCGGCGAACTCGATCTCGTCTATCGCATCTACTCGACGCAAATCATGCCCGTTCTGAGTGGGCGTCCGACAGAGCGCGTCACTGAGCGGCAAGAACCGCAGACAGCCGCCGGACAGACGACGGTGGTCGCACCCGAAGCGAGTCCGTTTCACTTCCGTCCGATCGCCGGTTACGACTTCACAAACCTGCTGACGGGCGGCGCGCGCATGGAAGTCACGTCGCAGAAGTTCTGGAAACTGCCGTTCAAATCGGTGCTGATCGAAGGGCAGGGCAATTCGCGCAAATACTACTTTTCCGCCGGGCTCGAAGGTTCGAAAGAATCTTCCGGAGATTCAGGAGGCTGGCTGGCGAATGCCCAATGGCTCTTCAATTACACGAACTATCAACTCCCGACAGGCAACGGCGAGATCAAAGGCGGATATTTGACGGCGCAGTTTGCGGGAGTCACGAAGCCGTTCTTCAACGGCAACTTCACGTTTCACTTTGGCGTCGCTGTTGACGGCGGAAATCGCCAGAGCGACGTCAACGGCGTCGTCATCGCACCGAAGACCGTCACGGATGCCGGCGTCGGCACGTTGAAACTCTACGGCGGCGTGGATTCGCGTCTGCCGCATAACGTCTTTTCCTTCTCTTACGGTTTGGAACTCGGCTCGATTGGACCAGCCGCGCGCATCGACTGGCGCAAACACATCGTCGATGCGCGACACGAATTCTGGTACTCACTCGGCAATCATCGACTTCTCGATCTCGAATCGCGTTTCACACTCGGTAGTTTGCAAGTGCCGGGAAACGTGCCGCTGCCGGAGCGGTTCTTCGGCGGCAACAACGAAGAGTTTCTGATCGCGAGCGACATGTGGCAGATTCGCGCCAATCCCGTGATTCGCGCGATTCCCGGCAGCAAGTTCTTTCGCACGCCCGAGGGCGCGGGCAGCAGGAATTTCTATAGTTACAACTTCACGGCTGCGTATGGTTTCTGGCGTAAGACACTCGTTCCTGAAGAACTCACGACCGATCCCGAGTTCAGCAATCAACTACAAGGCGCGATGACGAGCGTTACGAGCACGCTGCAAAACTATTACGCCTCGAAAGATCCGCACTACGCCAACGTGGTGGCCCAACTACCAGCCGCCCAAACCGCGCTCAACGATTTGAAAACCGCGGTCGCCGCCGCGCAGGCAGCACGGCCCGGACAGTCTGTCGATCTATTCAAAGCCTGCACGCGTGCGGTGAGCGGTGCGTCGAGACGAGTCGCGAGTGCGATCACGCCGCAAGCGGCTGACCAGTACGGATTGGTGATGTTTTTGCTTTCAGACGATCCCGACGAAGTCCAGTTGCTCAAAGCAAGCACGACATGCGGGACCGATCTCAACGCCGTGATCGCAGATGCCGCGGTCGGCAGTGCGTCGGCGCGAGTCGGAACACTGCGCACGGAGATGCTCGCCGAGTTCAATCGAATCGATCAGGCGAAAGCGGCCAAACAAGCGACTGCCGATATGGCGTTCACGCGTCGCACGCTCAACACGCTCTTCAACGACGTCAACATCTATTCGATCAGCCCGGTGTTTGTGTTCGACGTCGCGCGTATTGGACCAGCAAGCGGCGGACTCGGCGGCACGCGTTACGGTCCCGGCGGCGGCATTCGTTTCGAACTCGCCAGCGTCGCACATTTCACGCTAGGCTATGCGTGGAATGTGAAACGCGGGCCTGATGAAGGCCGGGGAAACTTTTTCTTCGCCATCGGAGTTCGAGACCTGTTCCATTAATCAACATGCCAAAACGACTTTCGCCTGACGGTCTGCGCGGGATCCTGCTTCCCACAACAACGCCTTTCGACGCCCACGGCCCGGTTCTTTACGCCGCTATTCGCGCGAATGTGCGACGCTGGAGCGAAACGGGCGTCGCCGGATTCGTCGTGTTGGGATCGACTGGCGAGCGCGTTCATCTCGACGAGCATGAGTATCTACAAGTAATTGAAAACTCGCGCGCCGTGATGACCGACGACATGGCGTTCATCGCCGGCGCGGGACAGCAGAGCACGATCGGGACGATTACCGAGATCCGCAAAGCGGCTGAAGCGGGCGCCGATGCGGTGCTCGTCATCACGCCCAACTACTATCGCTCCGCAATCACTCAGGAAACCTTGTCGAATTACTACACGGCCGTCGCCGATGCTTCGCCTGTTCCCGTGTTGCTCTACAGTATGCCGGCGCTCACGGGCATCAAGATCGAGCCGGAAACGATCGCGCGGCTGAGCGAACATCCGAACATCATCGGCGTGAAAGACAGTTCCAACGACGTTGCGGGTTTTGAAGAAACTTTGAAGCTTTGTCCGCCTGGGTTCGCGGTGATGACGGGCAACGGAACGGTCTTGCTCGACGCTCTTCGCGCGGGCGCGACCGGAGGAATTCTTGCTGTTGGCTGCGTGGTCCCCGAGGTCTGTGTCGAGATCTTTCGCGCGTTCAACGCGGGCGAAGTCGAGCGCGCGGGCGTGCTTCAGTCGAAACTCACGCCTCTCGCTACGGCAGTTACAACAAAGTTTGGCATCGGCGGTTTGAAAGCCGCGCTCGACCTCGCGGGTTACCAGGGCGGTTCGGTGCGAGCGCCGTTGCGGATGCCGGACGACGCCGCCCGCAGCGAGATCGCGGGGCTGCTTGAGGCCGTCGTTGTGTCTGTCTCATCTGTGGCCTAGAATGTCCGGCAGGAGCCTAAACCGACTTGAGCACTGCCGAAGCCGCTTGTTATAGCACCCCTGAAGAATCAGGTCTGCGCGTTGAAACCGTTCCATTCGAACGCATCCCGCATCAGTCACGACTGTTTCTCGACTACCTGAAAGACCCGGTAGCGCTGCGAAACTTCTATCCGTCCGCTGTTCGCTATCATCACGAACTGCAACAACGTGTGCCGGAAGTGCTGGCCGCGCATCGAGTGGATCGCAATCGCGTTGCTGATGCACTTGCGGCGATGAACCAGCGTTGGGGCGCGCCGGAGGAAACACTCAACAACATCAACTTGCTGCGCGAGGAAGACTGCGTCGCGGTTGTTTCAGGACAGCAGGCGGGATTGTTCACGGGTCCGCTCTACACGATCTACAAAGCGCTCTCGGCGGTGAAACTCGCCGGTTGTTTGCGACAACGTGGAACTAAAGCCGTTCCCGTGTTCTGGATCGCCGCCGAAGATCACGACTTCATCGAAGTCGCGAAAGCGGAGTTCATCGGTCGCGATTGCCAGCTCAAGCAGGTCGAAGTTTCCACGGATCTGCATCACGAGGGTCAGCCTGTCGGACGCGTCATCCAGGACGAATCGATCAACGCGGTTGTGGACCAACTGTTCGAGTTGTTGCCCAATTCAGAGTTCGCCGACGACATGAAGGCGCTGGTCCAAAACGCGTGGCAACCCGGACGCGGTTACGTGGACAGTTTCGCGACGATGATGACCGCGCTACTCGGGCGCTACGGTTTGATCTTCCTCGATCCGCTCGATGCGGAGATGAAAAAACTGGCGGCGCCGCTCTACGCGGAAGCCGCGCGTCACGCGCCGCGGATCGCGACCGCGATTGAAGAACGCAGCCGCGAGTTGGAAAAGGCGGGATATCACGCGCAGGTGATGGCGACGGCGAGTTCGTTTCCACTGTTTCTGCACGACGAGCAGGGCGCGAGACGCGCGCTGGTCCGAGTCGCGAACGGAAAGTATCAAGCCAAAGATACGGATAACGAATACTCGATCGACGAGTTGGTCCAGTTGGCCCTCGACGAGCCACAGCGTTTCAGTCCAAACGTGACCTTGCGCGCAGTCGTGCAGGATTACCTGCTGCCGACGATTGCTTATTACGGCGGCGCGGCGGAAATCGCTTACTTCGCACAAACGGCGGAAGCCTATCGCATCCTCGAACGTCCCGCGACGCCGATCCTTCCGCGCTCGAGTCTGACGATGATCGAACGTCACACCGGCCGCGTTCTCGAACGATATGGACTGACGCTTGTCGACTTCTTCGAAGGACTCGATCCGGTCACAAAGCGCGTCGTCGAAGAACATCTCGGCGCGGGTACCGCGCGCAACTTCGCCGGCGCCGAAGAAAAGATCCACGGCGAGCTCGATCGATTGAAACAGGAACTACAGTCGATCGATCCGACGTTGGCCAATGCTCTCGAAACCGGTCGCAAGAAGATCCAGTATCAGCTCGACGGTCTGCGCACGCGTTTCATTCGCGCGCAGATGACGCGCGACGAAGCCGCGCATCGGCAACTGCAACGCGCTTCGGATCAACTCTATCCCAACAAAGATTTGCAGGAACGACACATCAACATCACTTCGCTGCTCGCCCGCCACGGCACGTACGTGATCGAGTGGATCTTCAACGCCATAAACCTCGGGAGTAACGATCACCAGGTTGTGAATCTGTGAACTTTGTGTTTTGAGCTTTGTTCTTTGTTCGTATACCAATGTTCCGTCTGAACTCGATTCATAAACAAGCGAGCAAAGCACAAAACACAAAGCACCAAGAACCAAACTATGTCTAAAATTCGGGTCCTCGCAGATCACGTCGCCAACCAGATCGCAGCCGGCGAAGTCGTGGAACGGCCGGCATCCGTAGCCAAAGAGCTTGTCGAGAATTCGATCGACGCCGGCGCGACGCGCATCACGATCGAGATCGAAGCAGGCGGCCGTCGTTTGTTGAAGATCTCAGACGACGGCGAGGGCATGGTGCGCGACGACGCGGTGCTCGCGTTTGAACGTCACGCCACGTCGAAGATTCGCGAGACGGAAGATCTGGCGGCGATCGGCACGCTGGGATTTCGCGGCGAAGCGCTTGCTTCGATCGCGTCTGTCGCGAAAGTCGAGCTGACGACGTGTACGGAAGGCGCGGCGTCGGCGACGCGCGTGACGATCGACGGCGGACGGATGCGCGACGTCAAAGATGCGGCGCACCCGCGTGGCACGACCATCGTCGTGCGCGATCTGTTTTTCAATGTCCCGGCGCGGCGCAAGTTTTTGCGCGCTGAAGCGACGGAGACGTATCACCTGACCAACCTCGTGACGCACTACGCGTTGGCCCATCCGGAGATCGCGTTCACGTTTGTAAACAACGGCAGGGAAGTGGTGCGCGCGGCGACGGCGAAAGATCTGCGCGAGCGTGCGTATCAGATTTTTGGCGGCGAGTTTCTGGAGAACTTGTTGGAAGTAAACGGCGGGCATGGCGAGGTTGCGCGGGTGACAGGTTTTGTGTCAGCGCCGCGCGATCGACGCACCTCGCGCGACTCGCAGTATTTGTTTGTGAATCGTCGTTTCGTGCGCGATCGCATGATTGGACGGGCGCTGTCGGAAGGTTATCGTTCGATACTGCCCTACGGCGTTTATCCCGCGGCGTTGTTGTTCATCGAGACGCCGTTGGAAGAGGTCGATGTGAACGTGCATCCGGCGAAGACGGAGGTGCGGTTTCGCAGGCAGGCGGCTGTTGCGGATGCGGTGCGCGAGGCTGTTCGATCGGCACTTGTGACCACAACTTATACTCCACCGCCAGTAACCTATGTCCAAACAGCCGCGGCAGTACCTCAAACACGGATTGAATTCGTACCACCACCACCTCCTCCACCCGCGCCACCGCCAGCTATCCCAATCCCCTCTGGAGATGAAATCGCGCGCGACGTCGCCGTAATGATCCAACAAACGCAATCCGTCAAATCTGTGGTACCACCTGTACCTTCCGTAGAGAAGTTCGCGCGTGAAGTCGCACCCGAATCGCTGTCCGCCAACATCCGCCCCTTGGGCCAACTCGACGAGAGTTTCATCATCGCCACCGACGATCAGGGCTTGCTGCTGATCGATCAGCACGTCGCTCACGAACGAGTCCTGTTCGACAAGTATCGCGCCCTTGAAGCACAACGTCGCACAGACGCACAACAACTGCTCGTCCCGGAAACATTCGACCTGACACCCGCGCAATCAGCCGTTTTCGATCAACTCGCCCCGGAGCTGGAGGTCTACGGCTTCGAACTGATGCGACTCTCCGGACGCACCGTCGCCATCAACGCCACACCCGCCGATCTTCCCGCCGGCGAAGCGCGCAACATGCTTGCCGAGTTGCTGGATACCGTCGACGCCGAAAAGAAAACTTCAGCGCGCGACACGCTGCGCGACGAGATCGCCGCCTCACTCGCGTGTCACGCAGCGATCAAAGTAAACATGCCGCTCGCGCCCGAGAAGATGCGCTGGCTGATCGATCGTCTGTTACAAACGTCATCGCCGACAACGTGTCCGCACGGCCGTCCCGTGATTCTTCGTCTCAACCGAAAAGACATTCTCAAAGGCTTCCACCGGATCTGAACCAAAAACCATTATCGGCACCGTTTTGGCGGTGCCGATGTTGGTTGCGGCGAGGAATGCTGAACAAAGTGAGGGGCGATAAAGAGGGGGGTTGCGTTATGGGAGGGTCATTTGTAAGTCCATGGCCCAATCGTAGTGCAACGATCATGCCGCGCGTATTTCGCGGTTTTTTAGCATGACGGCACGTGAAAGTGTCGCTTCGAGTAGACAGTTGCTATCTGAATGGTTTCGTTTAGATCTCGTCGAGAGTTCTAATGACGAGGTTCGGGTCGGAAAGATCCGGGAGAAACTTATCGGGCGCGTGTTCGAGAACTTCGTCGTTTGAGTAGAAACGCCCGGTGCCGACGGCGATGGCGCGGGCGCCGAAATGACGCGCGCAGTCGATGTCGTTTGGCGTGTCGCCGATGACGATGAACTCCTCGGGCTTGAGATCGAGTTGGAGATGGCGGCGGATGCGTTCGGCGGCCAGTGCCGGAAGATCGCGACGATTGTGCGATTCATTTCCGAAAGCGCCGGGCAAAGTGAAGAACTTTTCGAGACCGACGAGTTCCATTTTCAAATAAGCCATCGGTTCGATGTTGCCGGTCAGCAGGGCGGAACGATAGCGGGGATGAGTGTCGAGAGCTTCGAGTGTTTCGCGAACGCCGGGAAGCAGTTCGAAGAAACGGACGCCGTTGCCGGTGACCTTTCGCGCTTCGGCTGTCAGACGTTCGCTGAGATCGTGAATGCGGTTGCGGACGTCGTCGTGAGTTATGCCGTGACCGCTCAGTGCTTCGATGACGATCTGCATGTCGGTCATGCCTGAGACCTGCATCTCGGCCAACTGCCCGGCAGTGCCAAACAACTCTTCGAGCACGGGGATGGTGTATTCCTTGTACCCGCCTGGTCGCGAGGAGCGAATCAACGTTCCGTCGATGTCCCACAAAAGAATTCGCATATTGTCAGTCCTTAGCCACAAAGAAGCACAAAAGGCACAAGAGGCACAAAAGAGAAATACAGGAACGAGCGAAGCCAAGTCATAACTAGCGAAGCCAAGTCATAACTAGCGAAGCCGAGTCATAACGGCGAAGCCAGCTAACGAACACAACAAACTCACAGTCTGAAAACCATTTTGTGCCTCTTGTGCCTTTTGTGCCTCTTTGTGGTTTATTCAACTACCGCGAGCACGTCTCCCGCGTTAACAGTGTCCCCGGGTTTGACGTTTATCGAAACGACAACTCCCGCACGCGGCGACTTCATCTCGTTCTGCATCTTCATCGCTTCGACGACGACAATGCCGTCGCCTTTTTCAACCGCGTCGCCGGTTTCGATATGGATTCGGACGACTTTCCCCGGCATCGGCGCGATTATCTCAGCGAGCCCGTGATGATGCTTATCGGAGTCCGTGCCACTCCGCAATCGCTTCGGATCGACGATAGCCACGCCGTGATTCACGCCGTGCAAACCGACGTCGAAACCCTCGTGCGTTTTCGTGACCCGGCACTCGTGAACCTCAGTATCACGGAAAAGGAGATAACTTCCGGGTTCCGGCTCGCGAAGCTCGAGATCGTAAACGCGCCCGTCAATCTCAGCACGCACGCGTCCGCCGTCGATCTGAATGTTCAGATCCTGCTCTCGATCGTCGATGACGGCCTTCAGCTTCACGACCTCCTCCACTTCCGCAAACCCTCAACACGTCCAGCCATCTTCCAACGTCCATCGGAAACCTGGGCGCCTGGTTGAACGAACGCGGGTTGTTGATGTCGCGAGTAATGTATGGCCGCGGCGATCGCCGCGATGTCGACGTGCTCCTGCGGCGGATCGACGACGACGCGTCGCTCGTTGAATCGACCGATGAAACCGGTATCGAGTCGTCCGGCAATGAACTCTTCGTCACGCACGACCCCGCGAAAGAACGGCAGCGTAGTCGTGATACCCGCGACCTGGTATTCGTCGAGCGCGCGGCGCAGACGTTCGATCGCTTCTTCGCGCGTGCGTCCCCAGACCGCAAGCTTCGCGATCATCGGATCGTAGTAGATCGAAACTTCAGACAGGTTCGCGACGCCGCTGTCGATCCTGACTCCTGGCCCAGCCGGTTCGCGCAGATACGTGATCGTCCCCGGCGAGGGGAAGAAGTTGTTCGCCGGATCCTCCGCGTAGATGCGACACTCGATCGCGTGGCCCACCCAGCGCACGTCTTCCTGCGTGAACGACAACTGCGCGCCTGCCGCGACGAAAAGCTGTTCGCGCACGAGATCGAAGCCGGTAACGAGCTCGGTGACCGGATGTTCGACCTGGAGACGTGTGTTCATCTCGAGGAAATAAAACTCGCCCGTCACATCCGACAAGAGAAACTCGACTGTTCCCGCGCCCGTGTAGTTGACCGTTCGTCCGATCTTCACCGCCGCTTCACCCATGCGACGGCGCAAGTCGGGATCGTTAATTGGCGACGGACATTCCTCGATCACCTTTTGATGGCGGCGCTGAATCGAACACTCGCGCTCGCCGAGATGGACCACGTTGCCATGCGTGTCAGCAAAGATCTGGATCTCGATGTGACGTGGCCGCTCGACGGCTTTTTCGAGATACAACGCGGAGTCGCCAAAAGCAGCGGCAGCTTCCGTCTGCGCGGTTTCGAATGCAGAACGAAGTTCGTCACTGCCACTCACGAGACGCATTCCTTTACCGCCGCCGCCGGCAGCCGCTTTCAACATCACCGGATAGCCAAACTTCTCCGCCGTCTTCTGTGCTTCGTCGAAAGAAACTAAAGCATCGACGGTTCCCGGAACGATCGGCACGCCTGATTCGACCGCGACTCGTCGCGCACTCGTCTTCGAGCCCATCAAATCCATCGCTTCCGCGCTTGGACCGATGAACGTTAAACCCGCGTCCACGACTGCGCGTGCAAAGCCCGCATTTTCGGCGAGAAATCCGTAACCGGGATGGACAGCTTCGGCGTTCACCGACTTTGCCGCTGTCACAACAGCGTCGATATTTAGATAACTCTGGTTCGACGCAGCCGGCCCGACGCACACCGCTTCATCAGCCGCGCGCACGTGAAGACTCTCGGCGTCGGCCTCCGAGTAGATCGCGACGGCCTTGATCCCGAGTTCGCGGCAGCCGCGAATCAGGCGCAGAGCGATCTCCCCACGATTGGCTATCAGTACTTTGCGAAACATTGATCCGGAGCTTGGTACTTTGTACTTGGAACTTTGGTCTTTGGACTTAGGTCTTGGATTCTCGCTTCTGATTCTGCCTTATCCAACTAAAAAGACCAAAGACCTAAGCCCAAAGACCTAAACAACAATCGAGTTCGCAGGCTGACGTGGATCGTAGCGGATCACGATCTGTTTGCCGGGTGCGTAGTCGTTCGAGCGCTGTTGCTGGCTCAGATCGAGCGACTGTGACGACTCGTACAGCACACCCGCGAGCATGTAGGTGTAAGTTACCTCAGTGATGCGGCCGTCGTTTTCCGTGACTGCGTCGATGATACGTCCGTCAGTCATGCGGCCGGTTTTGGATAGACGTGCAATGCGTGAGGCTTCGTCTTCAGGTTTCTTGCGAAAACGATCCAGAAACGACATGCGTCGCTATGGTTGCAGGACTCCGGCCGACACTGACTGACCGACACCGCCTTTGGCAACTTCGTTGATGCGTTTGAGGATGCCATTCGAGCCGATCCAATCGTCCTCGGTGTTCAGGATTCCGTCTTCACCCGGGAGTTGCAGTTCATAGGTGGTGAAAACGAGACCGCCGGGGGTGGTGTCGTCGGTTGCGGAAGAGTAAGAAGCTTTGCGGATCGCCGCGCCTGCGAGCGAACGTGATTTTTCTTTGCCGACTGCGGCGGTCTCGGCGCTGGGCCGATAGCCGCTGGGAACGATGTGCCTGAGTGCTTCCGCGAGCGTGCCGTAAGGATCCGGAATACGTTCCTGCAAATCTTTAGTGTCGGCTGGAAACGTCTGGTATCGAGCCTGGTATTCGAGATTGGCGGCTTCAAAAGTATGCCAGTAAGCGCGCCACGCGGCTTCCTTCGCGAGCTGTCGCTGTCGTAATCGTTCTGGGACGGTGACGCCGATCAGCAACGCGATCATGAAGACCACCATCGATGATGCGAACAAGCCTCGTTGCGCGTGTTTTAGACCACAAAACTTCTCTGGTTGAGACTTGATGGACCGATAGAGCTTTCGACCTAACCAGGCAGTGACGATCAGCAGCGGGATCGCGATCCACTTCATTCGCCACGCGGCAGTTTGGCCAGCGGCAACCCACGACCAGAACTCGAATACTGACAGTCCGGGTCGCGAAAACATGGCGACGATCGTTTGTGTGACGAAGACGAGGACGGCCAGCGAGCCGCCGGCTGCGAGGATGAGAGCCCGTCCGTAGGACGGAAGTTCGTGGGCCGGTTTTGGGAGTGGTTCACCGACAGCACGCGCGCCACATTGTCTACAGCCATTTTTCAAGGCTCCAACAAACTTGAAGCCGCAACACGGACAGATAGTCACGTTTCTACCTCAAAAGAACTTATCCATGTTTCTCTGGGAACACGGACTTAACGAACGATAACGGCTTCTTGATACGAACTTCCTGGGCCGGCGCGTTCTCTGTTTCTGCTGTTTCAACCTTATTCAGTTCGCGCCACGTGTGATACATGCGGTGGGCGAAGGTCCAATACGAGCCAACTGCGAGTACCCACAAAACAGCCGGCATCCGATTGGCAAAGAAATTATTAGAGCCTGGATGAGTACTGAGAGCTCCAATGATAAAGAGCACTACGCGTTCTGGGCGCCGCAGGAACCCAACGTCGCATTTGGGAATCAGGCTCTCTGCCCGCGCGCTGGCGTAGCTTACCATAACCGAGCCCATTAGTCCGGCGCCCGCGAGAAAAACGTTAAGAGTGGAGTGCCACTCCGTATCGCGCGCATAAAAGACCATAAGGCCCACAAACACAACCATATCCGAGAGCCGGTCCAGCGAAGAATCGAGAAAACCGCCAAATCGCGTGACCCGGCCTGACAGACGGGCCACCTGCCCGTCGAGCATATCGAACAGGTTGGCGACGATCAGCGTGATTCCCGCCGCGAAAAAACGGCCCATGCCAAAAAGAAGACCGCACCCGACGTTTAAGGACACGCCGATAACGGTCAAAATGTTGGGACTGATGTGCCCCTTCGCGAGCCACCGCACAATGGCGTCAATAATCCGCTGAGCGGCGCGTCCGATACTTGCCCCGAACATATTTAGCCTTGGTTCGTTTCTCCTCGTTTTACTCGGTATTTACGGCGCGGACTGTACGTCGGCGGACAGTGTCACATTCGCAAAATCCGTGTTTTATTACCAACACAATCTCTATAAATCGTCATGCAACGTACGTAGTTGCCGGATCTCAAAATTGCGGGCGCCGGCGGGAGTTCGCACTACAACCTCGTCGCCCTCCTGTTTGCCCATCAAACTCCGGCCGACGGGCGAAGTGGTTGAAATCAGCCCTCCGGCCGGGTCGCTTTCCTCCGGCGTAACCAGTCGATACGTCACCTCCTCGTCTTTCTCGGCGTCGTACAACACCAGCGTCGATCCATACGACGCTTTGTCACGCGGCACTTTATTCGGATCGATCGACGCAATCTCGCTGATGCGTTGTCGCAGTTCGACAATACGCGCCTTCACGACGTTCTGCCGGTCCAACGCGGCGCGATACTCGGAGTTTTCACGAAGATCGCCAAACTCGAGGGCGCGTTTAATCTCCTTGGGCAGATGAATACGCAACTCGGTCTCGAGTTCGTCGAGCTCTCCCTGAAGCTTTTCTTTTATTGCCTGTGATGACAACGCAGTAAATCCTTCTTTATCCGGCTATCAATCCGTGTTCCACAAAAACACGGATAACTTTAAACCACCTTATGATAACTGCGCTCGTCCGGCGCGCCAAAAGAAACGCCGGTGTCGCGAGCGGTCCGCACCAGTTGTCCGTTTGGCGGAACGGTCTTGATACCCTTGATCGCCTCGGTTAGCGGAACGTTTACGACGTCACCAGCCTGAAGCGCCACCATTACGCCACTTTCCCCATTCGCGATCGCACGCACGGCGCAGGAGCCGAAGTTTGTCGCTAACATGCGATCAAACGCGTTCGGGCGCCCGCCGCGTTGCAGATGTCCCAGCACGACGCAACGAGTCTCTCTTCCGGTTACCTGCTCCAGATCTCGTTGCAGGTGCTGACCGATACCGCCGAGCCGGGGTGCACGAACATTATCACCCTTGTCCTGATAAACCAGCTCGTGACCGATCTCGATCGCTCCCTCAGCGACGACGATAATACTAAAATTTGATCCACTCGCGTCGCGCGCACGCACTTTCTCAACAACTCCGTCGAGAGAAAACGGAATCTCCGGGATCAGGATCACGTCCGCTCCGCCCGCGATCCCGGAATGGAGGGCGATCCAACCGGCGTGACGGCCCATCACCTCGAGAATCATCACGCGATCATGCGATTCCGCGGTCGTATGTAGACGATCGAGCGCTTCGGTCGCAATGTCCAGCGCCGTGACAAACCCGAAAGTCAGCTCCGTGCAGGACAGATCGTTATCGATCGTCTTCGGAACCCCGCAGACCGGGACGCCGCGTTTGTGAAACTCGGACGCGATCGTCAGCGTGCCTTCGCCGCCAAGGACCACGAGCGCGTCGATCCCCAGTATTTTCATATTGGAGATCGCTTCCTGGTATACCTCCTCGACGCTCATCGGGACGCCGTCTTTGTCGCGCTGGACGAAGTGTCCCTGATTACGCGTGCCGAGAATCGTTCCGCCACGCGGCAATAGTCCCCGGACGTCGGCCGCCGAAAGCGAACGTGTGCGACTGGCCCCGAGCAGGCCGTCAAAACCGTCTTCAATGCCGATGACGCGCATCCCGTGTTCGCAGGTCGCGGTTTTCACCACGGCGCGAATCACCGCATTCAGACCCGGAGCGTCACCGCCTCCTGTCAGAATTCCTATCGTTCCGTACATAAAAAGGGCTGCGACAGTCTATAAGCTGCAATTGGTAGTTGGCAATCTTTTGTTACTGGCGTAGCATAACAACAAAATGGAAATCGATGACGAAGCAAAAGAGATAGTTCGCGAGATTGGCAGCGCGATCAACGAATCCGTCGAGAATTCGACGAAGGTAGCCGAGGCGATCGAACGATTGCGCGAAGCCGGTTACGAGATGGAATTGACGCTCCGACTCGAGATTGGCCTTAGACCTCACGCCGGTGAAGAAGAGAGTGACAACGATCCTGCCACTCTCGATCTTACCGATGAAGACTTGCAGGTCCTCCAACGCATGAAGATCCGCATCGATCCCGAAAAGTAGAATCTACTCAGGCACTTCTTCGCTACCCGTGAGTGATTGCTGTCGCAGCGCGGCAGCGCCGAGCAGTCCTCCCATTCCCATCGACTCAACTGCGCTACTCGGCACGAGCATCAACGCACCCTTCTCCTTCAAACCCTCGTAAAGCATGTTCATCGCTCGCAGGTGCAACGCGGTCGGGTTGTCGCGATACGACTTAGCTGCCGTTTCGAACGAATGTGCGATCTCCACTTCCGCCTGGCCCAGGATGATGCGCGCCTGTTTCTCTCGCGCCGCCTGCGCCTCGCGCGACATCGCGTCCTGAAGCGCCGGTGGAATAATCACGTCGCGCATCTCGACCGATTGCACGGTCACGCCCCACGGATTTGAACGTTCATCGATCAGTTGCTGCAACTCTTCTTCGATCCGTTCGCGTCCGCGCAAGAGATCCGTTAGCGATGTTCGTCCGATGATGTCGCGCAGCGCTGTTTGCGCGGCCCAACTAACGGCTTGCGGATAGTTTTGGACTTCGAGTGCGGCCTTTTCCGGATCGTAGACCATCCAGAAAAGCACCGCGTCGACGTTGACGGGCACGGTGTCTGACGTCAGTGTTTCTTCAGCAGCGAAACTCGTCGTGATCACCCGTTGGTCCACCCAGGCGGGAACCGTGTCGACAAACGGAATGATCCAAAACAGCCCCGGACCTCGCAAACCAACGTAACGTCCGAGACGCAACACCACGGCACGCTCCCACTGCCGCGCGATCTTCGGCGCCTGGGCCAATATCAGTCCCAGCAACAGGCCCACAATCACGCTCGCGGGATTGAACGTGGCCCACGTCATGAGCGCACCGAGCAGCAGGGGAGTGAGAAACACCACCGCGGACACGACGTTCATTCGCGGCGTATCGATTGACGGCAAGTTACTTCTGGTCTGAACCAGGCTGGTCATCGAGTTAGACATTTTGATTAGGCTCCTTCATGCGCCGGCTTTGAAGTTGATCCAGCACGTCGTCGAGCGAAAAGCCCATAGCACTGGTTTCTTCGAGAAACCTGTCGACGAGTTCGGCGAGGTGTTTCTCGTGCTCATCGCGATGACTTGCGGCGAAATGGCGGGCGCTGACGAACGTTCCCACTCCTCTTCGTGTTTCGAGTACTCCCGAGCGTTCCAACTCGGCATAAACCTTGGCGACTGTGTTGGCGTTGACGCGTAGTTCGACGGCCAACTGTCTGACGGTCGGGAGTTGTTGCCCAATTCTGAGCCGCCCGGTGGCGATGGCGAACCGAATCGCCCGCGTCAACTGCGCGTAAAGCGGCATGGGGTGCGAAGGGCTTAATGAGAAGATTCCATCCATCTCGACTTGTACTACGATGCTAGTACAAGTGGGGTTTCAAATAAGTCTCTGCGCCTCTGCGGTAAAACTTAATCGGCATAACAAGGAACCGCAGAGGCGCAGAGATCGCACAGAGATGAAGATAGGCGGACCCCCACTACCGTACCTTGGTCACGGATTTGGCGGGATTTAATTGCTGTGTTATCTTGTCTGGCTTTTAAACCTGCCCATTTTGTTCGCCTTTATTGGTCGAAAGAGGAGTTCAACGACAGTATGTCTACGCCCAATGGAAACGTGACCGCCGACGGACAGCACGTCGGTAAAGTCGTGCAGATTATCGGTCCGGTACTCGACGTCGAGTTTCATGGAGGTTACCTGCCTCCGATTTATCAGGCGCTCAGAGTCGTCTCGGAAGGTTTTGACGTGCCCACCCCGATCGACGTCATCGCGGAAGTGCAGCAGCACCTCGGCGAAGGCCGCGTGCGAACCGTGTCCATGTTGCCCACTGACGGCATGGTGCGCGGCATGAAGGCTATCGACACCGGCGGCCCGATCACTATGCCCGTCGGCGAGGGAACACTCGGCCGCGTGCTCAACGTGATCGGCGAACCAGTAGATACACTCGGACCGGTCAAACACCAGCAACGCTATCCGATCCATCGTCACGCTCCGTCCTTTGAAGAACAGTCAACTGAGTTGCAGATGTTTGAAACGGGCATCAAGGTCATCGACCTGATCCAGCCGTTTCTGCGCGGTGGCAAGATCGGACTGTTCGGCGGCGCGGGCGTCGGCAAGACCGTTATCGTGATGGAGTTGATCAACAACATCGCGAAAGCCCGTTCGGGTTTCTCGGTGTTTGCGGGCGTCGGCGAACGTACACGCGAAGGAAACGACCTGCTGCGCGAAATGGTCGAGTCGCAGGTTATCCAGTTTGGCGACCAGTTCAACAAACACTTCCACGATACCGGCACGTTCGATCTGACGAAGGTCGACATGAACGCCATCGGCCAGTCGAAAGTGGCCCTGATCTACGGACAGATGACGGAACCGCCAGGCGCGCGTCTGCGCGTCGCGCTTTCAGGACTGACGGTCGCCGAATACTTCCGCGATCAAGGTCTCGACGTGCTGCTGTTTATCGACAACATCTTCCGCTTCACGCAAGCGGGTTCTGAAGTGTCCGCACTGCTCGGACGTATGCCTTCCGCGGTCGGTTATCAACCGAACCTCGCTACAGAAATGGGCGAAATGCAGGAACGCATCACGTCGACGAAGACTGGATCAGTTACGTCGATTCAGGCGGTTTACGTGCCCGCCGACGACTACACCGATCCGGCGCCGGCCACTACGTTCGCGCACCTTGACGCTGTTACGGCCTTGTCGCGTCAGATCGTCGAACTCGGCATTTACCCGGCTGTGGACCCGCTCGCCTCGTCGTCGCGCATTCTCGATCCGCGCGTCATCGGTAAGGAACACTACGACACCGCGCAGGATGTGAAACGCGTGTTGCAGCGTTACAAGGATCTCCAGGACATCATCGCGATTCTCGGTCTCGACGAACTTTCCGACGAAGACAAGTTGATCGTTTCGCGCGCGCGCAAGATTCAGAAGTTCTTCTCGCAGCCGTTCTTCGTCGCGGCCCAGTTCACGGGTCTCGAAGGAAAGTACGTCAAGCTCGACGACACCGTGCGTGGTTTCCGCGAACTCGTCGACGGCAAACACGACGATCTGCCGGAACAGGCGTTCTACATGGTCGGCACTATTGAGGAAGCGATTCAGAAAGCGAAGTCGATCGCGCAGTAACACGAACGCTTATGGCAGACAAGATACAACTCGAAGTTGTTACTCCTGAACGGCGTGTGCTCGCTGAGCCGGTGGACATGGTTACAGTTCCCGGCCTCGGCGGTGAACTCGGAATTCTTCCCGGACACACGCCGCTCATCTCACAACTGCAAACCGGTGTGTTGACGTACGTGCAGGAGGGGAAGAGTTTTCCGTTGCACGTCTCGGGCGGGTTCGTCGAAGTGCGTGACGATCACGTTTCGGTTTTGGCGGAAGTGGCCGAACGTCCGGACGAGATCGACGCCGCACGCGCGAAACTCTCGCGCGAACGACTCGAAAAACAACTTCACCAGTGGAGTGGAACCGAAGAGGACTTCGAAGTGGCGCGCGTGAAGCTGGAACGATCCGTTGTTCGACTTCAGCTCGCGTCGCCGTCTCGCTGAGAACTAGCCACAAAAAGGCACAAGAGGCGCAAAAAGATCTCAGCTAAGTCTGTTTTCTTTCTTTGTGCCTCTTGTGCCTTTTTGTGGCTAAATTATTTTGAGCTTATAGCTTCCCGCATTTCCTTCACCGCATTTTCCAACCCGACGAAAATGGCACGCGCGACGATATTGTGTCCGATATTGAACTCGACGATCTGTTCGATCTCTGCAACCGCGCCGACGTTCCGATAAGTCAAACCGTGACCTGCGGCAACCAGCAATCCATACTGCGCCGCGAGTTCAGCACCTTCTCTCAATCGGCGTAACTCCTGGTTCGCGCGCACGGCGCCTTCGCCGTGAATACCACGCGCGCCCAGCATCGCTTCGGCGTAAGCGGCAGTACACAACTCGATCTGCTGCGCGCCAACCTCGTGCGCGATCTCGATCTGCGCCGGATCCGGATCGATGAACAGACTCGCGAGCATCCCGCTTTCTCTCAGCACGTCGACGGCCTTGCTCACTGTCGCCCTGTTTGATTTAACGTCGAGTCCTCCTTCGGTTGTGATCTCATCCGGACGTTCTGCGACGAGCGTGACGGCGTCAGGTCGACCCTGCCGCGCGATCTCGAGCATCTCGTCGGTCGCCGCCATCTCGAGGTTGAGGTAAGTCGTCACGGAGTCGCGCAACAAACGGATGTCGAGATCCTGTATGTGACGACGGTCGCCACGCAGATGGACCGTGATTCCGTCGGCCCCCGCTTGTTCACACGCCATTGCGGCGGCGATCACGCTCGGCTCTGGCGCCCTGCGCGCTTGCCGCACCGTAGCGACGTGATCGATGTTGATATTGAGACGTGCGGGCATTTGTGGTTTTGAGCTTTGTGCTTAGTTCTTGGTTCTTAGTTCTTAGTTCTTTGAATGGTTTCAGTCTCGGTAAAAATACCAAGTACCAATTACAAAGCACAAAGTACCAAGAACAAAGTACAAAGCACAACGCTCACGGATTAGTGCGGTCGTGTACGGCGCGAATGGCTGCGTCGTAAACCCCGCGACGCGCTTGTTGGCGGATCAGTCCGACCTCGCTGAGCATCTTAAAACTGTCAGTGAAGAGGCTGATCTTTGTGCCTTCGTTGTGGTCCCAACGAACGGGGACTTCGCGGAGTCGCAGGCCGGCTTTGTAACCGAGATAAAGCAGTTCGACGTCGAAGCCGAAACGATCGACAGTCGCAGCTTCGACGAGTGGGCGACAGACGGACATCTTGAACGCTTTGAAACCGCATTGGGTGTCCCAAAACGGCAATCCGGTGGCGAGTCGGACGGTAAGATTGAAGACGCGGCCGGCTTGTTCGCGTCGCCATGGTTGATGGACGCCGATCAGTTTTCGATCGAGCGCGCGAGAGCCGAAGGTCAGATCGCACTCGTTGTTGAAGATTGGATCGATCAGTTTTGGTGTTTCGGTGATGGGAGTTGAGAGATCAGCGTCTGAGAAGAGTGCGACGTCACCACGAGCAGCGAGCAGGCCAAGTCTGACTGCTCTCCCTTTACCCAGGTTCGATTTGTAACTGATCACGGACGCCCGAACCGGCGCGCTACTCGCGAACGACTCGCGCGCGAGAGCGGCGGTGTTGTCGCCGGATCCGTCGTCGACGACGATCACCTCGCCTTCGGGGTAATTCTGACGCATGTATTCGACAACGGCCTTCAGGGTATTCCCCAACCGGACCGCCTCGTTATACGCGGGAATGACGATCGAGAGAGACGCAGACATCGGGTGCTCGTAGCGCAATATAACACAGCGCTTGTCGCGCGCTGGTTTGGAGGTTGGTCAACTGAGCCGATCACAGTTTGTGATCGGTTCAGAGAAGCATCGATCCCTGATTTCGGCCCTATGCCGTTACCGACATGGAACCTATCACAAATTGTGACAGGTTCAGGGAAGCATCGGTTCGACGCGTTTTACCGAATACTGGCCGTTCAAGAGCGGTGCTACCCCGGATTTCGAAACTCCGCACCGGCCTGTGGTATATTTTGGCAATGGAAGTTGCCCGCGAATTTAAGCCATCCTCAACACACTACGAAACTGGGTGGATTAGCAAGAAGTTCATTGCGACAGCGGCCGCGGTGATACTCGTCGCCTCAATTTTCGGCGGCACCATCGGCAGCGGGCGCAAACTCCCGGGACTGGCTGCGGGCAATACAAAGAATTCCTATCGCGTCGTCGACGAAATCGAAAAAGATTACAACGAAGCCATCGCGACCATCACGTCCAACTACTCCGGCGACATCGATCACGAAAAAGCCACGCAGGCTGCCATCCAGGGGATGCTGACGACACTCGATCCCCACTCCGCTTACTTCCCATACAGCGAGTTCAAGAAGCTCAAAGAAGATCAGGATTCGCGCTTCTACGGTATCGGCGTGACCATCGTGCAGCATCGCGACGGCGTGTACATTCAGTCGGCCGTCGAAGGCGCGCCTGCGGCGAAACTAGGATTGCGATACGGCGATCGGATCGTCGAAGTCGACGGCAAAGACTCGCGCAACTGGACCAGCGAACAGGTCTCGAAGAACGTTCGCGGCGGTCTTGCCGAACCCGTGACGATCAAAGTCGAACGCGCGGGCACACAGGAACCGTTGTATTTCACGATCGTGCGGGCCGCCGTTCCGTTGCCGACGATTCGCAACGCCTACATGATTCGTCCGGGCACGGGTTACATCGGTCTCACCGGCGGCTTTCAGCGCTCGAGCGATAACGAGTTGGCGACGGCGATGAAGCGTCTTCAGGAACAGGGAATGCGCCAGCTCATTCTGGATCTGCGTGGCAATCCCGGCGGACTCCTGGACCAGGCAATCGACGTGGCGAGTGAGTTTTTGCCGCGCGGCCAGGTGATCGTTTCGGTCAAAGGCCGCACTGAATACAGCGAGCCGATCGTTTACAAATCAACGGGCTCCGATCCGGCGAGTATGCCTCTGGTCATATTGATCAACCGCAACACGGCGTCTGCGTCGGAGATCGTCGCGGGTGCGATCCAGGATCACGGTCGCGGTTTGATCGTCGGCGAAACGAGTTTCGGCAAAGGCCTGGTCCAACGTATCTTCCAGTTGCCGTTCAATACCGGCCTGACGTTGACGACGGCCCGTTATTACACGCCTTACGGACGTTCGTTGCAGCGCGATTATTCGAGCGGCTCGCTTTACGATTACTACACGCGTCACGAGCCGAACGACACGCCGGCGCCGTCGAGCTCGAATGGACCACGTAATCTCGAGTCGCCACTCGCACTGGCGTCTCCGACGCCGCATCCGCACAATGGACCAGGCGTTCAAACCGCAGTGGGCCGTGTGTTTTATGGCGGCGGCGGCATCACTCCGGATATCGAAGTAAAGGAACCCGCGAACACCACAACGCGACTTCGTATCGCCGAAGCTGCGTTTCATTTCACACGCCAACTAGCGTCAGGAGTTCTTCCGGGGCTGGAGTCTTATAAAGTAGACAAGGTCCAATACGGCAAGAACGCGAAGCCCACGGACTTTCCCATCACCGACCGCGTGCTCGAAGCGTTTCGTACCTTCGTGCGCGCGCAGCCCGACTTCCACGTGCTGCCGGCGCAGATCGACGAAGAACTCGACTTCACGAAACTGCGATTGCGCCAGGAGATGATCACCGCCGCGTTCTCAAACGACGCCGGCGCCCGCATCCTGCTCGATAGCGACGTGCAGGTGATCCGCGCGCTCGAAGCTCTGCCCGATGCCAAGCGCCTCGCCGACAACGCTCGGAACGGCGTGTGGCAAGGATAATAGGGAACACGGATAAACGGATTTCAAATTAGGAGACTACCTCCCCTAAGGCTTAAAAGCCCGGAAGTTGTCGAAGATGACCACGCCTGGGGCGGAAGGTTCCGCCTGCCACGTGCCCGCTTTCAACTCGAACATCACAGCGCTGAGCGGAACCGCAGCCGTGTCCCACGGTTCGCTGTAGCGAATGGTCCAACTGCCGGGTAACCCGCCGCTGTCGCTTGCCGTTTCAAAGACCACGTTTCCGGTCCCTGTTTCGTGTCGGATGCGCCAGTAACGATGTGTCACTGCGTTGAATGCGACAGTGAACAGGTTTCGCTTAACCGACGCGATCCGCGACTGGCAGATCAGGACACCTTCTTCGACGTAGATGCGATAGTAGTTGTGCGCATCGATGCCGATGGTGAACATCGCGTCGGCTTTCGTCGACGCGGATGGCGGTTGGACGAGTTCGACGTAGCTGTACGCGCCGGTGAAGTTGAAACTGCTGGACGAGCGGAGGCCGTTGTAATGCGATCCCGATTGACCGGAGAACATCGGACCGATCTGTAAACGCTGTGCGGTCTCGGAAGTTGGCACAGTCGAGTCGGTGAAACCGCTGAACAGGTTGTTGAGCTGCCACTTCGCGAAGTTCAACGAGTTGTCGTTGAAATCGTCTTCGAGAAGCACCGTTCCGGATGGTGTCGGTGACGGAGACGGTGTTGGCGTAGGAGTTGGCGTCGGAGTAGGAGTCGGAGTTGGCGTCGGCGTAGGAGTCGGAGTCGGAGTCGGCGTCGGAGTAGGAGTCGGTGTTGGTGTGGGAGTAGGAGTAGGTGTTGGTGTGGGAGTAGGAGTCGGTGTTGGTGTGGGAGTTGGTGTCGGCGTTGGCCCACCCGAAGCCGGCAGTATCGTGTTGTCGTTCTTAAGCGCGCCCGGTGAGTTGTTCAGGTACGTCACGGGCGACAGCACGATCTGATCGATCCCGATACCGTCTTCGCGGCCCTGAATGCGGATCGTATGCGTTCCGGTCGATTGGAAGAATATCTGCGGGCCTAAAACCCCGATGCCCCAACCGTTGTCCTGCCAGCCCCACCCACTCAATCCGCAACCGGAACAGTCTTCGAGATTGATCTCGGTGCCGTTGGTGGTTCCGATTCGATAGACCGGTGTGCCGCTGCTGTTGACGCTGTCGGAAAACTGCACCCACACCGAATCATTTCCCCAGAAATCGCTTAGCGCTTTGGCGCGAATCCACAATCGATATGGCCGGCCGCCTTCGGCCGAGAACGTCATTTCGAAGTAGTGCGGTGGATTGACGGCGGGCGTGGTGACTTTCGGTAAGCCAGCGTCGGCGTGCTGAATACGAACGCCTCCCGCAGCAGTCGAATCCGAAACGTTGGACCATGAACCAACGCGTACGAGCGACTGACTCGCGTAAAGCACAACGTCAGTAGACGACGGTGTGGGCGTCGGCGTCGGAGTTGGTGTCGGCGTCGGTGTGGGTGTCGGAGTTGGAGTCGGAGTGGGTGTCGAACCGCCACAAGGATCGACGCTGCCTACGTGTATCCAGCCGTTGCCGACCCAACGCCACCAGGCTGAATCGGTGCCCAACACATACACTATGCGAGTGCAATAAAGGATCTGAGATCCGGCGCCGCCCGTGCCTGCTCCGTTTCGTAGGATCGCTCCGTTTGAAATCGTCCACACAGCGCCATTGCTGTCGACGATCTGCGTCGCCGGCGGAACACGAGTGTTATTCGCCGACTCTTGCAGCGGCGTAGGCGTAGGCGTTGGAGTTGGCGTAACCGTCGGCGTCGGAGTGGGCGTAGGCGTCGGTGTGGGAGTCGGCGTTGGTGTTGGCGTAGGCGTTGGTGTCGGCGTAGGCGTTGGTGTCGGCGTAGGCGTCGGCGTCGGTCCAGTACCCGATGCTGTGAACCGCCCCGTCGGACCGGTCGCAGTTTGACCCGCCATCGTCTTGCCAACTATGCGCCAGTAATACGTCACGCCATTCTGAAGACCCGATAGCAAATACGTCTCTGACCCCTGCGATCCGAACGTACCCGTAACCACGTCCGCTGCAACACGCGTCAGGTTAACGTCATCAGTTCCCAGATAAACGTCGTACTTGTGCGCCCAACCGCCACCTTCCCACGTCAGCATCACCGACGTTCCCGTCGTTGCGTTTTGAGCAGGCGAGATATTCACGGGGATACTCGGCGGCAGCGGCACAAACGGCTCGTACTCAACGTCCGAATTCCACTTGCGATTGAATTGATCGACGAACCACTGAAAGAACCACGTCTTGTTAGTGAAGTAGTTGTGCTCTTCCTGATAGTTGAACGACTGCCAACTCCAATTCGACGAACCAAAGATCGTCAGCCCGCGCCCGTAGAGCGTCACCGACTTCTGATGATTCAACCCGCGATGCTTTCGCATCTTGATCTGCACGCCCGCCGCAAACAGGCGATCGATGTTGTAAGGCCCGGTGAACTCCGCGCCGAGCCTGCTCGCGTCGAAACGATACTCGTGCGGTTCCGTCAGCAGCCGCACCGGAATCCCGCGAGCGCGCGCGCGCAGCAACGCGTCGCAGATGGTGTTGTCCGTCAGGCGATACATCGTCAAATCGATCTTCTGCGTTTCCTGATCGAGCTGAGCAATGGTGCGCGCACCGTAGTCTTCGGCAGGGTTCGTGTTCGGCAGAAAGTTCATCGCCGGATCGATCGGCAGAAGCGGATACTTGCGCGTGAGCGAGCCCGTGATGTTCGCGTAGTTTCCGTAAGTGAGCGTGTCAGTCCAAACGTCGTCGAATCGCCTCTTGAAACTGTTGACAACCGCCAGATCGTCGCTGAAATACCACGCGCCATCGACGTAGTTCTCATACGGCACGTATGGCGCGACGTCGGCGTCGCCAAAATTCGATCCCGTAAACAGCACCTTGTTCTGCCCGGCGAACAATCCGAGTTTCACGTGGATGATGCCGTCGCCGAGCTTGTAGCGCATCGGAATGCCGGCGGCGATGAATTTGTCCAACAACGGTTGGTTCATCGGAAACTTCAGGTTGCCGCGCGGTTCGACGATCAACCGCACCGGTACGCCGGCGTTATGGCGCGCGATGATCGCGTCGGCCAGACTCGGTAACTCGATCATGTAAAAGGCCATGTCGATGCCGACCGTTTCATTCTGGACATACTCCATTATCTGTCCGTAACAGTTTTCGAAGGACGGATCGCAGAGACGTTCCTGCGCGGCGGCTCGCGGTGTGATTAGTAGACAAGACGCAATAACCAACCAAAAAATGAATGCAAAACGGGCGCGGCTAGTCATTGCTTGAATTCTCCCCTGGCGACAATAAGTGCACCGAAATTCTAAATAGCAGCGATGGAAAAAGTCTTTCGAGATTATCTCGAAAAGCGTTCGACGCAACATAGTCAAACACCGATTCTATTGCATTAAATCTCCTACTTATTTATATTCCGCAATTCAACCTACGAAAAATCGGGTTGTCGTCCGCCGTTCTACGCCTGTTTCTAAGGCAATAGTTCTATCCCGCAGTTTAGAAACCTAATTAAGTGAAAGGACACTTTCGCATGAAAGACCGGTCCCGCTCCGTTTACGACTTTGGGTTACTAGTGGTGATCGTTTGTGCTGTGGCGCTGGCTACGGTGACTGTTTATTCGCAAAACACTGCGACTCCGCAGAATCAAGGCACGCCGGCTGCTTCGCAAAGTCCGCGGACAACGCCGACGCCGAGCCCGACGCCAACTCCGATCAACTGGTCGACCGATCCCACGCTCAAGCGTTTCGTCTTCCGCAGTATCGGACCGGCCAGCATGGGCGGCCGCATCGACGACATCACCGCCCCGGAACAGAACCCGCATGTGATTTACGTTGGGTTCGCGACCAACGGTGTGTGGAAATCGACGAACAACGGCACGACGTTCACGCCGATCTTCGACACTTACGGCACTCATTCGGTCGGCGACATCGCGATCGCGCCATCTGATCCAAACATCGTTTGGGTGGGCACCGGCGAGCCGAACAATCGACAGAGTTCGAGCTACGGCGACGGCATTTACAAATCGGTAGACGCCGGAAAAACGTTCACGAAGATGGGACTCGAAGACTCGCAGTCGATCGCTCGCATCGTGATCGATCCGAAAGATCCCAACACCGTTTACGTTGCCGTCCTCGGCCATCTGTTTGGACCAAACAAGGAGCGCGGCGTCTTCAAAACCACTGACGGAGGAAAGACGTGGACCAACGTCAAGTTCATCGACGAGGACACCGGCTTCACTGACATCGCGATGGACGCGTCAGACAGCAAGACGCTTTACGCCGCTTCCTATCAGCGACGCCGCACCAACTTTGGTTTCAACGGCGGTGGACCAGGCAGCGGTATCTGGAAAACGATCGACGCCGGCAAGACGTGGAAGAAACTCGAAGGCGCCGGTTTGCCGGAAGGTTTGCTCGGACGCATCGGTCTCGACGTTTCGCGTTCGAATCCGAACATCCTTTACGCGCAAATGGAAGTCGGCGCGAGCACCGGCACGGGCGGTGAAGAACAAACGCCCGGCGCTGGTCCAAGCCCGAGTCCTTCTCCTTCGCCATCGGCATCGCCATCTCCGGCTGCGGCCGCAAGTCCGGCGGCTTCGCCGTCACCGCGTCCGCCCGATCCGAAGCGATCCGGCGTGTGGCGTTCAGACGACAAAGGCAAGACGTGGCGCGTCGTCAGTAACGAAAACAATCGTCCGATGTACTACAGCCAGATTCGCGTCGACCCGCGAAATCCGGAAACCGTTTATGTCGGCGGCCTGAACTTCAGCAAATCAACCGACGGCGGCAAGACTTTCAAATCGATGCAGGCCAACATCGGCCACGTCGATAACCACGCGATCTGGATCAATCCCGCGAACAGCGATCACATCATGGTCGGCAACGACGGCGGATTGAACGTCAGCTACGACCAGGGTGAACACTGGGATTTCATCAACACGATTCCGGCGGCGCAGTTCTACGCTATCGGCGTGGACATGCGAAAGCCCTACTACGTTTACGGCGGTTTGCAGGACAACGGATCGTGGGGTGGTCCAAGCCAAACACGCAGCCAGAATGGAATTACCAACGCCGATTGGTATCGCGTCGCGGGCGGCGACGGTTTCTTCACGCAGATCGATCCGACGGACCACAACATCGTTTACGCCGAGTCGCAGGGCGGCGCGGCGCAGCGTTTGGATCTTCGTACCGGGCGGAGTGTGAGTATTCGTCCGCGAGGCGTGCCGCGCGGTCGTGGTCCGGGAGGCGGACGGCCGGGTGGCGCTGCTCCGGCCGCAAGTCCGGGAGCGAGTCCTTCGCCTGAAGCCTCGCCGACTCCCGATACGCAGGCTCAGCTTGCGGCGTTTGCGGCCGCGCAGGGATTTGGCGGCTTCGGCGGCGCGGGCTTGCAGTCCAACGTCGTTCCGACACCCGCACCCAACGAGGTCTTTCGCTTCTACTGGAGCACGCCGATTCATCTCTCGCCGCACAATCCGCGCGTCGTGTACATCGGCGGCAATCGGCTGTTTCGATCGATGGATCGCGGTGACACATGGACCGCAACGCCTGATCTCACGAAACAGATCGATCGCAACACGCTGCCGATCATGGGCGTGCCCGGCAAGGATCCGATGGCGTCCAAGCACGACGGTTATTCCGGATACGGCTACATCGTGAGTGTCGCCGAGTCGCCGAAAATGCCCGGCGTACTCTGGATCGGAACTGACGACGGCAATATCCAGGTGAGTCGCGATGGCGGCGCCACATGGACCAACGTCAGCAAGAACGTTCCGGGCATCGGCGACACGTATCACATCTCGCGCGTCGAGCCGTCGCATTACGATGCCGGTACGTGTTATCTCGCCGTCGACGGTCATCGGCTGAACGATATGAAGCCGTACCTGTTCGTCACGACCGATTACGGCGCGACGTGGAAATCGATCGTCAACAATCTTCCGAAGTGGGGTAACGTCAACGTCATTCACGAGGATCCGAAGAACAAGGATCTGCTGTATGTCGGCACTGAGTTTGGTCTGTTTATCTCGATGAACGGCGGCAAGGATTGGAAGCCGTTCATGTCGGGTATTCCGACGATGCGCATCGACGACATCCTGGTCCATCCGCGTGACAACGACCTGATCATCGGCACGCACGGTCGCGGAATCTACATTCTCGACGACGTCACGGCACTGCAACAGATGACGCAGAAGGTGGTCGACTCTGACGCACACTTGTTCGAAGTCAGGCCGGGAACGATTTGGATGAACGATATGCGACTCGGGCGTTACTGGGGCGGCTCAAAGAATTTCCGCGGCAGTAATCCGGCGCCCGGCACCGCGATCAGTTATTACCTGAAGTCGGCGCCGAGCGGCGACGTGAAGATCACGATCGCCGACTACACGGGCAGAGTGGTCCGCAACATCACCGGCACGAAAGACGTTGGTTACAATCGCATTCAGTGGAACCTGCGAGGTGATCCGCCTCCTCGTCCCGCGGGTGGCGGAGGTGGTGGATTTGGCGGTGGAGGAGGCGGTGGTGGTGGTGGCGCCGGTGGTGGTGGCGGCGGAGGCGGTGGCGGTTTCGGCGGGTTCGCCGCGCAGGGCCTGCCGCTCGAAGCCGGCACTTACGTCGTGAAACTGTCCGTCAACGGCAAGGACTACACGACCAAAGCCATCATCGAAAACGATCCCGGAATGAACTGAACCCGCGCGGTTCAGATCGCTCTGGCGATCACACATTTCAAATAGTAAGTCTCGGGCATGGCGACGAGTACCGGATGGTCCGTCGCCTGCATCCGTTTTTCGATGATTTGCACGCGGCGGTGCGCATCGAGCGCCGCCTGCGTTACCACCTCGAGAAACAGTTCTTCCGAAACGTGATACGAGCAGGTACACGTCACGAGCACGCCGCCGGGATTCAATAACTTCAGCGCCCGCAGGTTGATCTCCTTGTAACCCCGCAAAGCTGACTTCAAACTCGCCCGGTTCTTCGCGAAAGCCGGCGGATCGAGCACGATCGTGTCGAAACGTTCGCCGCCAGCTTCCATTTCACGCAATGCGTCGAACACGTTCGCTTCACGAAATTCGACGTTGCGCATCTCGTTGAGATCGGCGTTGCGTCGTGCGGCTGCAACGGCATCGCCTGAGATGTCGATACCGATCACTTCATCGCACACGCCCGCAAGATGCAGCGCAAATGCACCGTTGAAGGTGAAGCAGTCGAGGGCGCGCGCTGTGTTGGTGGTTTGTGCGGCATTGCGCGCAGCGATGCGATTCTCGCGTTGATCGAGAAACGATCCGGTCTTCTGTCCGCCTGAAGGCGCGACGATGAACCGCAGACCGTGTTGTGTGATCTCCAACTCTTCCGGCGCGTCTCCGTAAACAGTCGCCGTGATCAACTGCAAACCTTCGAGTTCGCGCACGCGCGCGTCGTTGCGTTCGATAATCGCACGGGGTTGAAACTGCTCGGCCAGGATTTCGACGAGCATCGATTTGATCGCTTCAGTGCCCTGCGAGAGAGTCTGCAACACGAGCACGTCGTCGTAGCGATCGACTATGAGTGAAGGAAGCAGATCGCCTTCCGAGTAGATCACGCGGTAAGCGTTGGTGTCTGGTGAGATATGGCGACGTTCGGCGACTTCCGCGATCTTGCGTCGCCACCAGTCGCGGTCGATGTCTTCGGGGCTTTGCGTCAGAAACCGCAATGCGATCTGCGAAGTGTCGCTGAACAACGCCTGTCCGATAAAGTTACCGCGTTCGTCTTTAACCGAAACGATTGACCCGCCTTCCGCGTCCACGTCGAGCACGTCGCTTTTGTAGATCCAGAGATGCCCCTGCCGAACGCGGATGGCCCCTTTTTTGTTAACTCGCGCCGTTTTCATCGGGAATACTCTCGTGTCAATCGTGTAAACATGTCAAATTGCGCTATGCTACGCAGCAGCATGACAGCAGCCATCGAACTCCCGAACGTCTTCAGCCCCAGCAACACGGATCCCATAGATTACAAGACGGATTTGGGCGATCCGGGCGAGTTTCCGTATACGCGCGGGATCTATCCCACGATGTATCGCGGGCGTCTTTGGACCATGCGGCAGTACGCCGGCTACGCGACCGCCGAAGAGTCGAACGCCCGTTACAAGTATCTCCTCGAGCAGGGCACGACGGGGCTCTCTGTCGCGTTCGATCTGCCGACGCAGATCGGTTTGGACTCGGACGATCCGCTGTCGTTGGGTGAAGTCGGAAAAGTCGGTGTCGCGATCGACTCGCTCGACGACATGGAGCGTCTGTTCGCCGACATTCCGCTGGACGAAGTCTCGACGTCGATGACGATCAACGCAACCGCGGCGATCCTGCTGTCGCTTTATCTCGCCGTCGCGCGCAAACAGAACGTTTCGTTCGACAAACTTCGCGGCACTTTGCAAAACGACATTCTGAAGGAGTACATCGCGCGCGGCACTTACATCTATCCGCCCGCGCCTTCGTTACGCCTCGTCACCGACATCTTCGCGTATTGCGCGCGCGAAGTGCCTGACTGGAACACGATCTCGATCAGCGGTTATCACATCCGCGAAGCCGGATCGACCGCGGTTCAGGAAGTTGCGTTCACGCTCGCCGACGGCATCACGTACATCGAGGCCGCGCTCGAAGCGGGGCTTGCCGTCGACGACTTCGCGCCTCGCGTTTCGTTCTTCTTCAACGCTCATAACAATCTGCTCGAAGAGATCGCGAAATATCGCGCCGCGCGTCGACTGTGGGCGCGCATCATGCGCGACCGTTTCAACGCGCGCGATCCGCGTTCGCAGATGCTGCGGTTTCACACGCAGACCGCCGGCTCATCGTTGACCGCGCGGCAGCCGGAAGTGAACGTCGTCCGCACGACGATCCAGGCGCTGGCGGCGGTGCTGGGCGGAACGCAGTCGTTGCATACGAACTCGATGGACGAAGCGCTCGCGTTGCCGACTGAAGCCGCGGCGCGCATCGCGTTGCGAACGCAGCAGGTGATCGCATACGAGTCGGGTGTGGCCGACACGGCGGATCCGTTGGCGGGTTCATACGCAATCGAGGAGTTGACGAACCAAGTCGAAGAACTCGCCGTCGAATACTTGAACAAGATCGACGCGATGGGCGGAATGCTGCGCGCGATTGAAGCTGGTTACGTCCAGCGAGAGATTCAGGAGTCGGCGTATCGTTATCAAAAGGCGATTGAGTCGCAGGACGAGACCGTCGTCGGCGTCAATCGTTTCCAACTCGAAAAGGAGCCGACGGTTCCGTTGCTGCGGATCGATCCGGGTTTGGAACTGGCGCAGGTCGAGCGCGTGCGAGCATTGCGTGCGCGACGCGATTCCCGCGAATGTGAGAACGCGCTGAAACAACTCGAACAAGCCGCCGGAACGACGGAGAATTTGATGCCCCCGATTCTGGAGTGTGTCGAGGCTTACGCCACGGTCGGCGAGATCAGCAACACGCTGCGACGCGTTTGGGGCGAGTATCGCGAAACGTCAACTGTTTAAATCATGAATCGAAGAACCTTTGCTAAATCACTGGCCGTGAGCGCCGCGGCAATCGGTTTCGGCGGCGTCAACGCGTTCGCGCGCAGCGCGGCGACGCAGTTTTCGATCACGATGGACGACTTCCACTGGTGGAACGCCGTCAAACAGACGCCCGAGCAGCGCAACCAGTCGATCCTCAACACCTTCAAGAAACATTCGATCAAAGCCGCCGTCTTCGTGGCGGGCCGCAACATCGAAGATAAGCGGGGCAAGGACCTGCTCGCCGCATGGAACGAGGCCGGCCACCTGATCTGCAATCACACTTACTCGCATCGCAACTTCAACGCGCCCACTACCGACGTCAAAGTTTACGAACAAGACATCCTGCGCGCTGAAAACCTGCTGAAAGAGTTCTCGCAGTTCAAGAAGTATCTTCGGTTTCCGATGTTGAAAGAGGGCGACACCGCCGAGAAGCGCGATGCGATGCGCGCGTTTCTGACGCAACACGGTTATCGCAACGGTCACGTCACGATCGATAACTCTGACTGGCTGATCGATCAGCGACTGACCACTCGCTTGCAGAAGGATCCGTCAGCCAATCTAAAACCGTATCGCGATTACTATCTCGAACACATGTGGGATCGCGCGCAGTACTACGAAACGCTCGCGCAACGCGTCGCCGGTCGTCCGGTGAAGCACACGATCCTGACGCACTACAATCTGCTGAACGGCCTGTTTCTGAACGACGTGATCGAAATGCTGAAAACCAAAGGCTGGCAACCGATCGACGCCGCAGACGCGTTCACGGATTCCGTCTTCCTGGCCCAACCGAAAGTTGTTCCCGCCGGCGAGAGCATCATCTGGTCGCTCGCGAAAGAGAAGGGAACGATCGACCAGTCGGCGCGCTACCCGGCTGAAGACGGCGAACAGGAAAGAAAACGGATGGACAAACTCGGACTATGACGACCGTTCCGCACCTTCTCGAAGTCAACAACTTACAAACACAGTTTCCGACTCGCAGCGGACTCGTCCGCGCCGTGGACGGCGTGAGTTTTCATCTCGATCGCGGTGAGTTGTTGGGACTCGTGGGCGAGTCGGGATGCGGGAAGTCGATCACGGCGCTCTCCGTCATGCGTTTGATCGCGCCTCCGGGAAAAATCGTCAACGGCGAAATACTTTTCGACGGTAAAGACCTGCTGCGACTTTCCGACGCCGAGATGCGGCAGATGCGCGGCGACGACATCGCCATGATCTTTCAGGATCCGATGACGTCGCTCAATCCTGTTTACACTGTCGGCGAACAGATCGCTGAAGCGCTGCGACTGCACCGCAAACTCTCGCGCAAAGACGCGCGACTGGCAACGATCGAAGCGATGCGCGAGGTCGCGATTCCGGATCCGGCGCGTCGCGTCGACGACTATCCGCATCAACTCTCGGGCGGTATGCGACAGCGCGTGATGATCGCGATGGCGCTCGCGTGTAATCCAAAACTCCTGATCGCCGACGAACCTACAACGGCGCTCGACGTCACGATCCAGGCGCAGATTCTCGAACTGCTCGACGAACTGAGAAAACAGCGCGATCTCGCAGTGTTGCTGATCACGCACGATCTCGGCGTCGTCGCGGAGGTCGCGGATCGCGTCGCGGTGATGTACACGGGAAGGATCGTCGAAGAGTCGCCGGTCGACGAACTGTTTGCGCGGCCGAAACATCCGTACACGGAAGGACTGCTTCGCTCAGTTCCGAAACTCACGAGCGAACACGTCGCGAAGAAAGAACGACTCGAAACGATCGAAGGCGTCGTTCCCCGACCGACTGATTTACCGCCGGGTTGTCACTTCGCGCCGCGTTGTCCACATCGTATGCCGCGTTGCACTCAGGAAGAGATTCCGCTTTATCAGCTCGAAGGCGGCGTCGAAGTGCGTTGCGTGCTTTACGATCTCGCGGCCGCAGTCGCGGCCGATCACGAGGCGGAACAACTGACGAAATGAGCAGCCCAGCAAGCAAACTTGAAACGCCGGCGTTTTCCGAAACACTCGTCAGCGTCCAGGACCTCGTCAAACATTTTCCGGTCGAGGGATCCGACGACGTCGTACGCGCTGTTGACGGCGTGACGTTTCAGATCTTCGCGGGCGAGACTCTCGGACTTGTCGGCGAATCCGGCTGCGGCAAGTCGACTGTCGGACGCTGTCTGCTGCGTTTGATCGAACCGACCTCCGGCCGCGTCAACTTCCAGGGCCGCGACATCCTTTCGCTCGATAAAAAAGAGCTGCGACAGATCCGCCGTGAGATGCAGATCATCTTTCAGGATCCTTACGCATCGCTGAATCCACGCATGAAGATCGGCGACATCGTTGGCGAGCCGCTTGTGATTCACAACCAGGGCACGAAGAGCGAGCGACGCGATCGTGTCGCTCATCTGTTGCAGCGCGTCGGTCTCGATCCCGATTACGTGAATCGTTACGCGCACGAGTTCTCCGGCGGACAGCGACAGCGCATCGGCGTCGCGCGCACGCTCGCGCTGAATCCGAAACTCATCGTCGCCGACGAACCTGTTTCCGCCCTCGACGTTTCAGTGCAGGCGCAGGTAGTGAATCTCTTGCAGGAACTTCAACAGGAGTTCAAACTCACGTACCTGTTCATCTCGCACGGGCTGGCCGTCGTCGAACACATTTCGACGCGTGTCGCGGTGATGTATCTTGGACGCATCGTGGAGATCGCTCCGGCGGCGGAGTTGTACGCGAGGCCGCTGCACCCGTACACGCAGGCGTTACTCTCGGCGATTCCGATTCCGGATCCGCGTCAGAAGCGACAGCGAATCATTCTTCAGGGCGACGTGCCGACGCCGATCAACCCGCCGTCCGGCTGTCGATTCCGCACGCGCTGTCCGATCGCGATCGAAGACTGCGCGCATATCGATCCCGAGTTGCGTGAGGTGTCACCGGGTCACTCTGTCGCTTGTATTCGCGTACCCGGATGGTTTGAAGCGAAGCCGGCTGAGTGAAACTTTGCCGTTCGTAACTCCGTATCAAGCAATTCATTAACACGTTTTCCAACAACTTCGACGGATTTTTCTCACCGTCTCTTTCAGAGGAGACTAAAACTCGATGAGTGCTTCTTACGAACCAAACTTCCAAGCGCCTCCGCCTCCCGCAACGCCTCCGGCGGAAGCAAAGGCTCCGCGCCCTACCTATCTGCGACCTGTGGCGATCGGCGCGTTTGTGTTGGGACTGATCGTTATTGGTGGCTGGGCGGCAAAATTCATCCCCAGAGGCGTCGGCCCCGGAGCCGCGCTCTGCTTCTTCGGCGTGTTGTTGTTTGGCTTGTCGTTCATTCGCTTGCCCGGTGTTCCTGAGAAAGAACAACCGCTATCGTTCCTGGGCAAAGTGGGAGGAGTGTTTTTCGAGCCGGGTCGCGTGTTTCGGAACCTGCGTGAACACCCGCAATGGCTCGGCGCGTTTGTGCTTATCAGCGTGCTGACCACGATTTATTCGTTTGCCTTCGTCAACCGGATTACGCCTGAACGAATCGTGGACCACATGGACGAAAAGCTCGCCCAAATGGGATCGTTCGCGCCTCCGCCGGAGGTTCGCGAGCAGCAAAAAGTGCAGAATCTGGAGGCGTTTAAAAACCCGGTTCAGCAAATCACTGGCATCGCCAGTTCGTGGGTGGGGTTATTCGTAGTCAGCGTGATCGTTGCGGCACTGAGCCTGCTCGGTGTTTTGGCTTTTGGTGGTCGAATAAACTTCTGGCAGGCGTTGGCGGTGACGTTTTATGCAGCGCTGCCGGTTGTCGTGATACAGAAGTTACTCGGGTTGGTAATACTTTACCTAAAATCGCCGGAAGACCTGCATCCGATTCTGAACCAGGAGACCACGCTTCAGGACAACCTGGGTATTTTGTTTTCGCCGGCTGAGCATCCAGTCCTGTTCGTGATCGCCAGCTTTATCGGCATCACTTCGTTCTACGGACTCTGGTTGCGTGCGAAGGGATTACACCTTGCGGCGACGAAGGCGAGCAGCGGCGTGGGATGGGGTGTGGCCATCACGATTTGGGTGCTGTTTTTGTTCCTGGCTACGATTGTGACCGCGTTGTTCCCCGGGTTTATCGGGTAACAGTTACTCGTAGCGAAGCGATTCGATGGGATCGAGGCGCGCGGCCTTCCACGCCGGCCACAGGCCGAAGATCAGCCCGATCCCAACGCTCGCGATGAGACCGCCAATCGGCGCCCAGAGTGGCACGTAAGAGGGAAGCAGTAACCGCAGCAGCAGCGTCAATCCCCAGCCAATCGACAGACCAACGATTCCTCCGAGACCCGTCAACGTCGCCGCTTCGATCAGAAACTGCCACATGATGTCGCTGCGTTTGGCGCCGATGGCTTTACGCACACCGATCTCGCGTGTTCGTTCGGTGACTGACACGAGCATGATGTTCATCACGCCGATGCCGCCCACCATCAGGCCGACCGACGAGATAACGACCATCGCAATCGCCAGCATCGCCGTAATCGAGCGGAAGTTGTCGAGCAGTCCCTCGGACGTCTGCATTCCGAAGTTGTCGTTTGCGGCAAATGGAACCTGGCGGCGGATGCGAAGCTGATCGCGCACCTGGTCCTTTGCTTCTTCCATCCGGCCCGGCTTGGCGACGGCGAGAATGTAGATGTCGTCAGCGTTGGGTTTGAGTTTTTGCGCGACTGTGAACGGGACGTAAATCACGTTGTTCTGGTCGTCGCTACCGCCGCCGATAATGAACTGTTCGCGCTTCACGAGCGTGCCGACGACGCGAAACTCGTGCGTGCCGATCTTGATCGTTTGACCGACCGGCGATCCGAGTTTGAAAAAGTCGTCAGCCACTTTTGATCCGACGACGCAAACTTCCTGGTTCGTATCGTTCTCTGTCTGCGTGAAAAAACGGCCTTCGGCGATCACCTGCGTTCCGGCTCTTTCGAACTCAGGCAACGTTCCCTGAAGCGCGACCTGCGCCGACGTCTTACCGCCGCCCGAAACCATCAATTTACCGCCAAACCAGTTGTTGGTGATGTCGAGAAAGGGAACTGACAACTCGAGAGCGTCAAGCTTCGAAAGCGCCATCGCATCGTCGTACGTCAGTTCTTTGCGCATCCGTTCTTCGCGCGACATGCGTCCGATGCGAATGCCGGGATCGTACTTGCTGATGTAGATCGAACGCGTGCCGAACGATTCGACTTCATTTTTAACCGACACATCGACGCCGCTGATGATCGACGCGATCAACATCACGGTGATGATGCCGATGACGACGCCGAAGACGGTCAGAAACGAACGCAGCTTGTTGGCCCGCAACGTTGAGAGGGCCATTTTGAGATTCTCGTAAATGTCGCTTCTGATGATTCTCATGTTTTAGTCCGCCCTCAACGCTTCAATTGGATCGAGCCTCGCTGCTTTCCACGCCGGAAAGATTCCCGACGCCACGCCCGCGCCACCTGATACCGCGAGAGCGCCGGCAATCGCGAATATCGAAAGGTAAGTGGGAAAAATGAACTCCGATACTACGAAACCGATGATCCACGCGAGCAGGACTCCGACAGCTCCGCCCAGGATCGCCAGCGTCGTTGCTTCGATGAGGAATTGCTTCAGGATGTCGATCTGGCGAGCGCCGAGAGATTTGCGGATTCCGATCTCCTTCGTGCGTTCAGTTACCGCGACCAGCATGATGTTCATGATCACGATCGCGCCGACGACGAGCGCGATGCCGGGAACGACCATGGCGACGAAGAAGATCGTCCCGAAGAGTCGATCGCGAAGGCCGGTGATCGCGTCGGGTGTAACGATGCCGAAGTTGTCTTTTTCACTCGGTCCAAGCTTGCGACGCGCGCGCATCAGGAAGCGCGATTCTTCCACAGCGTCGTTGAATAGATCGTCTGTTTTTGACGTCGCCACGAAGTAAAGCGAACGTTGCCGGATCAGGCCGCCGTAGTTGATCGAGTAAGTCTTCAACGGAATGATGATGAAGTTGTCCTGCGGCATTCCGAAGACTGTTCCCTTCGCGGTCTCGACTCCGATCACGCGATAAGGCAAACCTCGAATCGTTATTTCCTGTCCGATCGGACTTCCGGAGAACAATTTGTCGGCGATGTCGGCGCCGATGTAAGCGACGCGCGCGCCGTTGTCGTTCTCAGGCTCGGCAATGAAGCGTCCGTCGGCGACGTCGCGATTTTCGATATCGACGCAGTTCGCGGTCGCTCCGGAAACAAACACGTCTTCCAAAACCTGGTCGCCGTGCTTAACTTCAGACGGAGTGCCCCGCGCGCGTGCGCCGATCCTGCCGACCAGCGTCGCGCGTTCTTTCAGATACTCGTAGTCCTCGATCGTGAGCTCTTTATTGCGTCGTTGAGCAGCGGCAATGGTATCAGTGTCTTTGAAGTCTTCGAGGGGATTGAAACGTTGAACCGTGAACGACTTGGCGCCGATGCCGGCGATCTTCTCGTCGACGTAACGATTGAATCCCGCGATCAGCGAAACCACGACGACGAAAGCGGTGACACCGACGATCATGCCGAGCAGCGTCAACGCAGAGCGCAGTTTGTGCGCCCAAATGGCGGCCACTGCGAGTTTTAGAGTCTCGATAAACTTCACGGCGTTGCTAAACTTACTAACGGGTTACTACGGGGTTACCAGAGTTAGGGTTGCAATCCCGCATTATCGGGCAAGCTCACTCCCAACGCAAAGCATCAATGGGATTTAAGCGCGCGGCTTTCCAGGCGGGCCAGAGTCCAAACACCACTCCCACTGTCGCGGAGACGCCGATTCCCAGGCCGATGGCCCATAACGGCACGTATGCCGGCAAGGGCGAGTACTTGTTCATCAGTAGGGCCAGAATCTCACCTGCTCCCAGACCGACAAGCCCGCCGATGCCCGTCAGCGCGACTGCTTCCAGTAAAAACTGCGACAGAATATTCAACTTCGTAGCGCCGACAGCCTTGCGAACACCGATCTCTTTCGTTCGTTCCGTAACCGAAACCAGCATGATGTTCATGACGCCGATTCCGCCGATCATCAGCGCTACAAACGAGATCGATGTCAGAACGAGTGCCGTCGCGCCGGTGAGCTGGTTGTAAACGTCCAGGAGAGAATCCTGAGATGAGATTCCAAAGGTGTTCGGTTCGCCGGGCGGGACGCGACGGCGGCGCCGCAGGATGTCGGTGATCTCGTCGATCGCGGGTTTCACAAATGCGCGTGAAACAGGTCGAACGATGATGAAGAAGATGATCTGCGGAAACGGGCGGTCCGGGTAGTACTTATCGAAAGTCGTGATCGGAATGAAAATCGAGTTGTCGCGCGATTGTCCGAAGAAGTTGCCAAGCGGTTCCATCACGCCGATAACGCGATACGGATTGCCGTTGATGCGAACTTCCTTGTCGATCGCGTCTTCGTAAGGAAACAGCGCCTGCTTCACATCGACGGCGATAATCACTACGTTCGATCGATCCTGTAGGTCGATGTCGTTGACGAAGCGTCCGCTGGCGACGTACTGCGAGTGAACAAATTCATAGTACGGCGTGACGCCGAAGAGGATCGGCGTGTCGGTTTGCTTGTCCTGATATCTCACGGTCGCGGCCAGCAAACGAGTGACCGGCGAGACGCCGACGATCGAGGGCGCTTCGGTGCGCAATGCTTCAGCGTCCTCCATCGTCAGGTCTTTGCGATGAATCTCGTCAGGCCCAGGCGGGCGGCCAAAGCTGGGTTCGAATTTAGCGACGAAGATCGTGTTGGACCCCAGTGACTCGATCTGATCAGCGACGGCTTTGTTCAGTCCCTGGATGATCGACACCATGAAGATCACGGTGAGAACACCGACACTGACGCCGAGGATCGTCAATGCGGAGCGCAGTTTATTCGTGCGCAACATGTCGATCGCCATGAGGGCTGATTCTTTGATGTCTTCGAGTCGCATAGGGCGATAGGTTTTTGCCACAAAGAGGCACAAAACGCACAAAGAAGAACAAACAACAAAAGAACAAAGCCAAAAACAAACACGAAACAGGTCGTCGTTAACTCTCTTGCGGCTCTTTGTGCCTCTTTGTGGCTATCTTATTCGGCGCGCAAAGCCTCAATCGGATCGAGCCGCGCGGCGCGCCAGGCTGGCCCCAGTCCCGCCACGATGCCGGCCAGTGAAGCGACGGCCACGCCTAAAACAGCCGACATCACGCTGATCAGCAACGGAAAACCGATCAACGCCGAGATCACGTAAGCCAACGCGTAACCAGTGCCGACGCCGATCACGCCGCCGACGGCTGTGACCGTCACGGCTTCGATCAGAAACTGCGTCAGGATGTCCTTGCGCCGTGCGCCGATGGCTTTGCGAATCCCGATCTCCTTCGTCCTTTCAGTCACGGACACCAGCATGATATTCGCGACGACGATTGCGCCGACGAACAGCGAAATGCCGGCGACTAATATCGTGACGATATAGATGTTCGACGTTATCGAGCCGTAAAGATTGAGAAAAACGTCCTGTGTCTCGAGTGCAAAACCTTCGTCGTCAGGATCCTCGTTGTGGGGTCGACGATTTCGCATGATCGTCCGCACCTGATCTTCGGCGACTTCGAGTTGTTCGGCCGTGGGAACTTGAATGAAGACGATCAGCGAACGGCGCGCGCCGTAAACCTTCTGATAAGTCGAATACGGAATGTAAATGACGTTGTCGCGCGAGAAGCCGAAGATCGAGCCGAGCGGTTCCAGCACGCCGAGGATCAGGTAAGGACGACCGTCGATCCGGATCTCTTTGCCGACAGCCTGATCCGCGGGTGCATCCTGAAACAGGTTCTTTAGCATGTCCGTTCCGATCACGCAGATCTCGCGTCCTGATTCGCCTTCGCTTTCGGTCCAGATACGCCCGACGTCGATATCGACGCCGTCGATCTCAAACATCGTGATCGGCCTCACGCCGCGAATGCGAACGTTCTCGGCCTTCTGGTTCCCATACTTCACGGTCTCGATCGCGTTGGCGGCGATGCCGGTACGCCAGCACGACGTACACAGTCGCGTGATCGCATCGGCGTCTTCCTGCGTTACGTCTTTACGCCGGTTGAACTTTATGAAGTCTTCGCGCGAGGTGATGATCTGCGGATTTTTCGAGATCGTGAAGACCGTCGAACCTTGTGACGAGAACGTTTGCGCGACGGTCATGTTGAGACCGTCGATGATCGTGACCACGGCAATCACGGCGCTGACGCCGACGACGATGCCGATTAATGTCAGGGATGTGCGCAGCTTGTTCGCGCGCAGGCTCGACGTAGCGACGCGAAACGATTCCCAGATCGCGGTGAGACGTAAAAGCGGGAACGACTTGATGCGGGCTGGAAGGGACGCTCGTGCGAACGTGAAGCGTTGTGGCTGAACCCTCTCCTCGCCACTTCGCTGCATGGTTTGGGTTCTCCTACCGGATTCTCTCGTCCTTCTCGATCTGACCGTCACGAATGGAGACAACGCGGTGGGCACGCGCCGCGATGTCGTGCTCGTGGGTCACGACGATGATCGTGTTTCCTTCGGAGTGCAAACGTTCGAAGAGATCCATGATCTCCATGCTGGTATGAGAATCGAGAGCGCCGGTTGGTTCGTCGGCCAGCAGGATCGACGGGCGATTGACGAGCGCGCGCGCAATCGCGACGCGTTGTCGTTGACCGCCGGAGAGTTCGTTGGGGCGGTGCATCATGCGGTCAGCTAACTCGACGGCCTGGAGCGCCTTTTTCGCCATCTCGTGACGTTGCGAAGCGCCGACGCCGCCATAGATCAGCGGCAACTCGACATTGTGCAGCGCAGATGCGCGAGCGAGCAGGTTGAACGTTTGAAAGACGAAGCCGACTTCCTGGTTGCGGATGCGGGCGAGTTCGTCGTCGTCCATCTCGGAGACGTTTTTGCCGTTGAGCCAGTACTCGCCCTGCGTCGGTGTGTCGAGACAGCCGATCAGGTTCATCAGCGTCGATTTGCCTGAACCTGACGGGCCGATGATCGCGATGTACTCGCCTCGCGGGATGTCAAACGAGACGCCGTGCAGCGCGTGCACAGACTCAGTTCCCATCTGGTAAGTCTTCCAGATGTTACGCATCGAGATGAGCATTGCCGGGTCATGCCCGTTGACCTGAGTCTGTGGCTGGATCGCGTTCTCCGGGGGAGAAAGCGTGAGAGTCGCGTCGCTCATTAGCTGCCCTCGTTTCCGCCGGCGCCTTCGGGTTTCTTCGCCTGGCGTTTAACTGTCATACCGTCCTTGAGCGTCTTCAGAACTCGACTTGGACCACGTACGATCTCCTTGTCGGGTGTCAGGCCGCTGGTGATTTCGATGTCAGCTTCGCCGGTGATGCCGGTGGTGACTTCGATGAATCTTACCTTGTTATTCTCGATCAGATAAACGCCTTTTTGCGCTTTCGGTTTCTCGGGCGACGCCGATGGAACACTGCCCTGCACGGTTGGCGACGGTGACGCCGAAGGTTGTTTCTCGACGATCGACTCGAGCGGAACCGCGAGCACGTTGGTCTTCGTGTCGGTCGTGATCGTCGCGGTCGAGCTCATGCCCGGACGCAGCGCGTTCTGAATGTCTTCGGTCAGTTCTCTGAGCTCGAGTGTGACTTTGAACTCTTTCGCTTCCTGAACGTTGACGCGATTGGACAAGCCGCCGGTCGTGTCTGACTTCGCGATTGCGAGCGGGTTCCTTTGCGTGACGACGGCCTTGATCTCTTTGTCGCCGAGCGCGTCGACTTTCACTTTCGCTTCCTGGCCCACCTTGACGTTGTTGATCTCGGTTTCGTCGACGTTCACTTCGACGTTGATCTGCGACATGTCCGCGATGGTCATCAGCGGCGTGGTCGAGAGACCGGCGACGGCGAACTCACCGACGCGCGTTGGAATGTCGGCGACGACGCCGTTCAGCGGCGACAACTGCGTCGCTTTGTCGCGTCGAATCGTTTGACCGCGCAACATGGCTGCCTGCTGGCTCGCGCGCATCTCGGACGACTTGATGCTGGTCTGTGCGTCCTTGACGGCGATCTTCTGCTGGGTCGCGCGTTCGGTCGCTTCCTTGACGGCGATCTTCTGTGCTTCGAGGTTCGCTCTTGCTGTTTCGAGAGAGATTTTGGCGGTCTCGAAACGGTCGCGCGCCTGGTCGTATTCGAGTCGCGATGAAACGCCGGCTTCGATCAGTTCGGTGTAACGCTTCAGCTCGCGTTGGGCCGTGTTGAGTTCCACCTGGGCCTTGTCGACGTTGGTCTGCATGGCCACGACCTGCTGACGCGCCGCGGCGACTGAAGATTCCGCGATGACCAGCGCCTGTTGCGCGGAGTTGACCGCGTTGCGCGCGTTCTGCACGTCGTTCAACGAGGCCTGTGTCGCGGCCCATTGGGCCTCCTGGCTCGACTGGAGCTCAGTTGGATCGATGCGGACCAGCGGTTTGCCTTTCGTAACGAGATCGCCCGCGGTGACGTAAATCTCTTCGATGCGTCCGGGGACCTCGCTTGTCAGCTTGATGTAGCGAATCGGTCGAACCTCGCCCGAGGCAGTTACCGTCTGTTTCAGTTCAGGACGGGTGGCGAGCTTGATCGTGATTACTTCAGGTTCTTCCTTGCGGCTCGCGATCACACTGACGATGACGACGATTGCCAGGACCGCGACCACAACCACGCCAATGATTATCTTCTTTTTGCGACTAACTGCCATTATTCAGTTCCTTCGGACTCGGGGTAAAAATTGATAGAAAAACGAGGTAGTGGCTCTAATCGGGACCGCTCTCGCCAAACCGGTACGCTCGACGTTGGTTCTACGTGAAAACTTATCAAACTGTTTCATTTAAGAGCAACCAAGGTGACCTCGTTTAGACACCAATACCTGCAAAAAGGTTCGCAAGTTATAGGACGTTCCCGACGCGTTAACCCTTAACACTGGTTGTACGTGATATTCGCCTTCTTTGCAAAAGCCGGATCAGAACGTATTGGCGTAGTGAGCGAGTTTCGCGCTAAAATGACTTGCTTTTGGGGTAGTTCACTTCAGTAGATCGGAACCTGATGATTACCTGTGACCGGTGCAAGACAGAGAACCTCGACGGATCGCAGTATTGCGACGAGTGTGGTGCGCCGTTGAGGCCAAATGGGCGTCCACCGCAGTCGCCGCGCAACACGGCGTACGGTCAAGACGGCCAGAATGGATCACATGCACCGGCGCCGAACCCGTATCCCGAGTTTGCTGGTGGTAATAATCGCGTTTCGGCCGGCCTGAGTTTTTCATCCGTGCGAGCCGGACCAAAGCCGCACGCGAGGCTGGTCATCGAACGAGGACGATCAAGCGGCAAGCAGTTTATGTTGAGTGAAGTTGAAGCCCAGATTGGACGTTGGGACGCCGACGGCGGTATCTTCCCCGATGTCGATCTCGACACTGACGATCCCGAAGCTAAAGTCTCACGCCGTCACGCTCGCATCACTCTGAGCAACGGCCAATACTTTCTCGAGGATCTGGGATCAACCAACGGCACGTTCATCAATCGCGGCAAGAGATTGCCCCCAGGACAACGTCAGGCATTGTGCGATGGCGACGAAATCATCGTCGGCAAGACCTTTCTGCGTTTCTTCATCGTTAAATAGATGCCTGTCCCGACCGTCTTTATCCAAGGGGAAGCCGCGTTCAATCCGGATAGAAGGACCTAGTACGAATCAAAATGGCTGAGTGCAGTGCTTGCGGTGCCCCCTACTCCCCAGGCGAACATTTTTGCGGGAATTGCGGCGCCCAACTGATTCCGAGTTCGTCAGAGCTGAAGACCATGGTCGCCACTTTGGGCGACACGGTCGACGAGCAGCCTATGCCCTCAGCCCAGTTTGCCAACACACTCGAAGACGATCCCGAAACACGCGAGAATACGTTCACCGATGAAGAGCCGGTTGTAGATGAAGCTGAAGCCGCGGCAGCGAAATCGGATGCATTGCAGCATGAGGAGACTAGCGAACCCACGCCAATTTCTTCTGACTCACTCGGCGGCTCTTATACCGATAACATCCGCCACGAAGGAACAGGCGGCACGTCACAGCATCGCGGCACGACCGGCGGACACCAGCCAACGGTCAAGCAACTTCCGTCAAATACAGTCCTGAACCATCGTTACGAGATCGTCCGCCGCATCGGCGGCGGCGGCATGGGCGCCGTCTACCTCGCGAAAGATCGCAACCTCGGTGACGCGCCGCGCGCTGTGAAAGAGATGGTCGAGTCGCATCTCGATCCGACGCAGCACGAAAAAGCCATCGGCGATTTCAAACGCGAGTCGTTGTTGCTGACGTCACTCGAACACCCGTCGATTCCCACGATCTACGACTATTTTTACGACGACGCGCGCAGCCGCTTCTATCTCGTCATGAAGTACATTTCGGGCGGCGATCTCGCATCGAGAATGCGCGCCGCCGTCGGCGGACGACTCGACGAAAAGACCGTCACGGACTGGGGCATGCAAGTCGCCGACGTGCTCGACTACCTGCACTCGCGACCAAAACCCATCATTTATCGCGACCTGAAACCCGCGAACCTGATGATCGACGGCAACACCGGTCGAATCATGCTAATCGATTTCGGCATCGCACGTTGGGTCACGCAACAGGAAAAAGGCGTCACCGCCGTCGGCACGATGGGTTACGCGCCGCCGGAGTTGTTTAGCGGACGCGTGCAGCCGGCTTCGGACGTCTACAGCCTTGGCGCAACGATGTTTCACCTGCTGACCGGCGCCGATCCGCAGGACAACCCGCTGCTGATCTTCGACTTCACGAAAAATCCGCGTCCGCGGCAGATCGCGCCGTCGATCTCGACCGAGATGGAACAGATCCTGATGCGCTGCGTCGAGTACAAGCCCGACGATCGTTATCGCTCGGCAAATGATCTGCGAAACGAGCTCGCGCATCATCTCGAGAAACTGATGTCGGGCCGCGTCAGTTACGGAGCGCCCGCGCAGTCGCTCGGTAGCGAGACTGTTCAGGTCCTGACTGTCTACTGTGGATTTTGTGGCGGCCGCATCGCGGCTGACGATGTTTTTTGCGCGCATTGCGGGGCACGACAACCGCTGGCCGCTGTCGGAGCGAGTGCGATGTTGCACACGTCGCGGCCGACGGCGAAACTCGTCGTCGCGGGAACCACCGAGCTCGACGCGTCGTTCATCCTTCAGAAAGAAAGCAATCTGCTGGGACGCACGGATCCGCATTCAAACATTTTCCCCGAGATCGATCTTTCGCGATTCGATCCCGAGACGAAGGTTTCGCGGCGTCACGCGCGCATCTGGCTTGAAGGCGAAACGTATCTCGTCGAGGACTTGGGATCGGTGAACGGCACGGTGATAAACGATTCAGTGAGACTTGCGCCGCGCCAACCACGCGTATTAGATAGCGGAGATAAATTACGCGTCGGCGAGACGACGCTGCATTTTTTGGTAGGTTAATTTTGGTCTTTGGTTTTTGGTCTTAGGACTTTGAAAGACCAAAGACCCAAGACCAAAGACCAAAGTTCTAAGTGATGACTGCTGCCCAGGGTTTGCCCCGCTCCCAACCTCGAAGCCGTGCCGCCAGAGAAGCTGGTAAACGGCTCCGAGCGCCATTTGCACTTCGCTGCGGCGCCTTTTTAATCGACTACATACTGCTCGTTTCGTTACTCGTCGTGAGCACTCTGATCGCGCGCATGTTGGGAGGCGGCGCCCGTGCGGCTGGAAGTTCAGCCGAAACTGCCGGCATTCTGATCGCGATCGCTATTGCGATTATGAATCTCGGCGTTCTTCCCGGCCTGACCGGCCTGACGCTCGGCAAGTGGGCCACCGGCCTGCGAATCGAGAAGAACGACGGCGGAAATGTCGGGATCGGACGCGCGTTTCTACGTCATTTCATCGGTTATCCGGTTTCACTCGTGCTTTTTGGCATCGGTTTCCTCATGGCGGCGGTGTCCGTGCATGGGCGAGGTTTGCACGATATGATTGCGGGCACGATTGTCGTCCGCGAAGGTTCAATGTAGTTTCTGATGCTGCTCGTTTGCCGCCCAACATCTGCTAAAAATGTCAGAGCTTATAGTTAAGTACCCCGATCGCACCCCCGACCATTTTCCGCTCGGTCGTCTACGCATCACCATCGGCCGCTCGGCCCGCAACGATCTGTGTATCCCGGATCCGTTTGCCTCGCGCGTACACGCGGAGGTGCGGCGCGAGGGCGATGAGTACATCCTGCAGGATCTCGGTTCGGCAAACGGCACGCTCTACAACGGCGCGACTGTCGAAGGCGCGATTCACCTGACCTCCGGTGGACGCATCCAGATCGGCGAAACGGAGATCATCTTCGACGACGGCAAGTACAACTCCGGCATGGGCGCCACGATGATCACCGACAACTCCGGCACGTCGCTTCCCGAAGCGACGATCGCGCTGGCTTCAGGTGATCGCACGACGTCAGGGTTGCTCGAAGCGATCGAAGGCGCGCGTACTCAGCCGGAAGCTGTTGCAACGGCAGTCGCTCCGAAAGCGAAACAGGGAGACTTGCTCGCGTTGATCAGCAAGGTGGGCATCACGCTGCTTGCCTCCGCTACGCTGAACGAAACACTCGAACAGATCGTCACGCTCGTGTTTGAAGCAGTGCCCGCGGATCGCTGCCTGATCATGATGCGCGACGAAGACAGTGAAGACTTGCGCGTCGCTGTTGCGCGTTTGCGAGATCGCGTCGGTGAAGTGGGCGAGATTCGAGTCAGTCGAAACGTGCTCGACGAAGTGGTGATTCGCGGCAAGTCTGTTTTGACGTCGGACGCGCAACACGATCCGCGATTTGCGAGTGGAACTGTTGTGTTGCAGGGCGTCAGGTCCGTTTTGGCTGTGCCGCTCGGCGTTTCCGAGAAAGTATTCGGCATCATTTATGCCGACTCGCCGATCGCCGAAGGTCGCTTCACTGAAGATCACCTGAAAGTGTTGACGACGCTCGCGTCAGTCGCCGCGATTCGCGTCGAAAACGCGCGACTCGTCGAAGCCCGACTCGAGCGCGAACGTTTCGAACGCGAACTCGCGCTGGCGAGCGAGATTCAGCAACGTTTTCAACCAACTGCGCCGCCGCACGTCAACGGTTACGAGTTGCAGGGCATCAGTTTTCCCTGTTACGAGATCGGCGGCGACTATTACGACTTCATCGAACGCGAAGACGGTCGTTTGGTGATTGCGCTCGGCGACGTGTCAGGCAAGGGAACTGCGGCGGCGTTGTTGATGTCGTCGTTGCACGCGGCGATTCACGCGCAATCGGCGTCGCACGATTCGCTGGTCGCGACGATCTCGGCGGTTAATCGATATCTTGCCGACAATATTCCCGCGAATCGTTTCGTCACGTTGTTTTACGCCGAGCTGGATCCTGAATCCGGCGCGTTGTCGTTTTTGAACGCCGGTCATAATCCGCCGCTGATCGTTCATGCGGCAGGGACCGTGGAACAACTCGCGTCCGGTGGTTTACCACTCGGCATCAAGCGTGATGCGGAATATCGCGAAGGTCGGACGCAGTTGCAGTTAGGCGACGTGCTCGTGATCTATTCCGACGGCGTGACTGAAGCTGTCAGTCCAACGGGTGAAGAATTTGGACCGACGCGGCTTTACGAAGTCGTTTCGCGCAACGTTGAAGCTTCGGCCGCCGGCATCCGTGATCGCATCGAGTCGTCGCTGACGAAGTTCGCGCAGGGAACGAGCGCCGCGGACGACATCACGCTCGTAATCGTCAAACGCCAGAACCACCCATTGAACCACCACTGACACGAATAAAATGTGATAATTCCGGCCCGCAACGATGGATCCAGATACCGACATCGGCGGCGCGCAGCAACGTTTCCCCGTTACGAACCAGTCCGCAATTGCGGCCGCGCGCAGCGACGACCACGCCGTGCGGCAACGTGCTTTCGACACGATCCTCACGAGCTATTGGAAGCCCGCTTACAAATACATTCGTCTCAAGTGGCAGGCCAATAACGAAGACGCGAAAGACCTGACGCAGGGCTTCTTCGCGAACGCCTTCGAGAAGAATCATTTCGCGAACTACGACGCGCGCAAGGCCAGCTTTCAAACGTTTCTGCGCACGTGTCTCGACGGTTTTATCGCGAACGAACGCAAGGCGGGCCAGCGTCTGAAACGCGGCGGCGACGTCAATCACTTCCAACTCGACTTTCTCAGCGCGGAAGACGAGATCGCCATGCACGCCGCAAATGTCGATCTCAGTCCGGAAGATTATTTCCATCGCGAGTGGGTGCGCTGGATGTTTACGATCGCGGTCGAAACGCTACGACAACGTTGCGAAGACTCCGGACGCCGTGTTCACTTCGCGTTATTCGAAGCCTACGATCTGCGCGACGACGACGCCGCGAGCGTTTCTTACGCCTCACTGGCAAAGACGTTCGAGTTGGACCAGACGACAGTCAATAACTATCTCGCCGCGATGCGCCGCGACTTCCGCCGGATCGTGTTGGAAAAACTGCGCGAGATCACCGCGACGGACGAAGAGTTTCGCACCGAAGCGCGTTCGCTGCTCGGAGTCGACGTGAAATGAAATGGCTGTCAGACAGCAGAGTGAGTCACTTGCGGACGCTCGCCGCCGAGCCTGATTTCAGTGCTACCAAATACACGTTCGTGAAAGAACTGGCGCGCGGCGGAATGGGAACCGTCTATCTCGCGGAAGACACCGAACTGAATCGCGAGGTCGCGATCAAAGTCCTGAGCACGCCGGACATAACTGAAGATCTGCGACGGCGAATGATTCGCGAAGCGCAGATCATTGCGCGACTCGAACATCCCGGGATCGTTCCGGTTCACGACGTCGGCGTGTTGCCCGACGGACGCGTTTTCTACGCGATGAAGTTTGTGCGTGGTGTTCGTCTCGACGAATACGCGGCGACGAACAACGCGATTCGCGATCGATTACGAAAGTTTCAGTCAGTCTGTGACGCGGTCGCGTTCGCGCACGCGCATGGCGTGATTCATCGCGACTTGAAACCGCAAAACATCATGATCGGCTCGTTTGGCGAGGTGCTCGTGCTCGATTGGGGCGTCGCGAAGATCCTGCGATTGGATCAATCCGTGTTGTCCGAAGCAGAAACGCTAATACTGCCGCCTAACAAAGTAAGCGACACCGCGCACGGTACGATCATCGGCACGAAGCAGTACATGTCGCCCGAACAGGCCCGCGGCGAGATCGACCAACTCGACGAGCGTGCCGACGTTTATTCACTCGGCGCGGTACTCTATTTCCTGTTGACGGACCACGCGCCGGCCGAAACCCGCCCGCGTTCGATCAATTCGAGAGTCACTAAACCGGCCGAAGCCGTGTGTCTGAAGGCGATGGCGCGCGACCGTGCTCAACGTTACGCAAGCGCCGCGGAACTGTCCGCCGACGTCGGACGCCTGCTCGACGCGGAGCCGGTTTCTGCCTATCGAGAAAATGCGTTCGAGAAGGTCAGCCGCTGGGTGAGCAAGAATCGTTTCCTCGTGCTTTTGGTCCTTGCTTACCTGCTGATGAGAATTTTTTTCATTTTCACCTCGCGACGTTAAAGATTTTTCGCCCGGCGTTTAATAGAAGAATGAGTCATTGATCGTTCGTCGTTTTCCATTTCTCGTTTGTCATTTCTCATGTGTAGATACGGTCTTGTTTTCTTGAGCAGATGACAAATGACACATGACAAATGAGAAATGACAACTGACTACCCCCAAAGGAGATTACACATGTCGAAACCACTTATTGGAGTGATACTCGGCGCCGTTCTCGGCGTGATCGACGGTCTGACTGCCTGGTTCACACCCGCCGTTCGCGATCAACTCGGCGGCATCGTGATCGGATCGACGTTTAAAGGAATCGTCGCGGGAATAGCGATCGGGTTCTTTGCCAAGAAGTTTCACTCGCTGCCGCTCGGAGTACTATTCGGTCTCCTTGTCGGCGCGTTCCTCGCTTTTCTGATCGCGTTGATGCAGGGCGGTTACTACTTCGAGATCGTCGTGCCCGGTACGCTGGTCGGTTTGATCGTCGGCTTTGCCACGCAGAAATACGGCAACTCGACCGCGACTGCGAATAGTTAATTTCATCAAAGGAGAGACTAATTAATGTCCAGAGTAACTCACTTCGAGATCCACGCGTCTGACCCGGAACGCGCGGTCAATTTTTATCAGACGGTTTTAGGTTGGCAGTTTCATAAATGGGAAGGCCCGATGCCTTACTGGCTCATCACGACTGGACCAGACGATCAGCCGGGCATCAACGGCGGACTCACACAGCGTCGCGGCGAGCTCGACGGCCAGGCTGTGATCGCTTACGTCTGCACGGTTAACGTTGACGATGTCGTCGCGTCCGCGAACACTGCAACCGCTAACGGCGGGCAGATCGCAGTGCCGAAGATGGCGATTCCGGGCGTCGGATGGTTGGTCTACTGCAAAGACACCGAAGGAAACATCTTCGGCATGATGCAAGCCGACGAGAAGGCTGCTTAGTGCTTTGAACTTTGTGCTTTGTCGCCGATAAGGAAAAAAGGAACAGAAAGGCCGAAAAAGGGCCGCGAAACCTGTCTTGTATTCTTGTGCCTCTTGTGCTTTTTGTGCCTTTTTGTGGCTAAGATACCGCCGCGAATTTAGTAACAAACTCAATCACTGGCCCGGCCCGTCAACAACGCTTCGCACTTCAGCGTTTGCGGGCCGTTGTCATTACAGATCGCGAACGACGTCCCCTCGTACATCGCCACGCCCGCGTACTCACCTTTCGCGTTCAGAATGTAAAAAGTGATGCCGAAGTTTGGCAGGCCGCGACTGTTCAGCAGTCGCTTCTCGATCGTGTTGTTCTTGATCCGGTTCAGAACTTCCATGCCCGCGTCTTTCGGATGAGCGCCGCGGCGCATCTCCTCGACAATCACGAAAGAACACAGGTTGAAAAGGTTCGCTTCGCCGCGTCCGGTCGAACCGGCGGCGCCGACCGCGCCGTCGACGTAGAGACCCGCGCCGAGAATCGGCGAGTCGCCGAGGCGTCCGGGGATCTTCCACGCGAGGCCGCTCGTGGTCGTAACGCCGCAGATTTCGCCTTTTGAGTTGATGCCGTCGCAGTTGATCGTGCCGTGCATGTTCTCTTCGCGAATCAAACCTTCGGCGAGCATGTCGAGCGCGGCTTTTCGTCCCACTTCAGCGCGTTTCTTCGGATCGAGATAGTGTTGCGGATCGGTGCGACGTTTCCACTCGAGCCACTGCTTGCGGGAGTTTTCGGTGTTGAGATCGTCTTCGATCTTGAATCCCATGTTGCGCGCGAACTCCTGCGCGCCCTTGCCCACGATCAGGTGATGGTCCGTGTTTTCCAGCACTGCTTTCGCGACCAGCGACGGCGTGCGCACACCCTCGAGCGCGCCGACAGCGCCCGCGCGTTTCTTTGGTCCATGCATGACTGACGAGTCGAGCTGCACGACGCCGTCGGCATTCGGCAAACCGCCGTAACCGACACTGTCGTCGAGCGGATCGAGTTCGACGATATTGACGCCCGCGACTACCGCGTCGAGCACGTCAGCGCCGCCGGTCATCATCGTGAACGCCTTCTGCACCGCGGTGACGTTGCCGCCGTTTTTGAAACGATTGCCGTTGGCGGAGGAAATGACGAGAGGTTTGACGGCGCTCTGCTGAAGAATCAGCGGGAAACCGGCGACGTTGGTTTTGGCGGCGGCGAGAGTCAATCCCGCGACCGCACCGGTGCGCATAAAATCACGGCGTTTGATTTTTTTAGTCATGGTGGCCCAATTCAATCACGATGTAGAACCGCAGATCAATGTTTAATAAAACTCGAGCGCTTCTTTGATCTTCTCCGCCGTCTTCGGACCGATGCCGTCGACTGTGTCGAGGCCGCCGCTGGCGACGAAGGATTTCAACTGTTCGATCGAAGAGACTTTGAAACGTTGATGCAGCATCGCGGCAGTCTTGGGACCGATGCCGGGGATCTCCATCAAGTCGAGGACGCTTTCCGGCGTCTCGGCGGTGAGCTTTTCCCACGCGTTGAATGTGCCGCGATCGAGAATCTCGACGACTTTGCTCGCGATCGCTTTGCCGACGCCGGGAATCGTTTGCAGTCCAGCCTCGCCTTCGTTTTCGGCAATCTCTTTCAGCGGCGTTGACCAGTTTTCGATCGCCTCGGCCGCATTGCGATAGGAACGCCAGCGAAACGGATCGTCGCCACGCAACTCCATCAGGGCGGCGAGACGATAGAACTTGCGGGCGATGGCTTCGTTGTCCATGGATCGATTCAGCAGTTTGAGATTTTGCTTAGTCTAACGTCGCGACCGGAGTAATATCAAAGGCGGTTGCGTTGCACCTCATTTCGGGAGACTCGAGTTGAACAAAACAAGAAGAGAATTACTGGCCGGACTTTCGATCGCCGGCGCGGGAGCTTTGCTCGCCGGCTGTCGCCCCCGGTCGAATCAACCTGGCGGCACGAACCAGGAAGCACCGTCTGCCGGTGAACTTGGACCGTCTGAAGTGACCGCGACGGAAGATCTGATGCGCGAACATGGTGTTTTGCGACGTGCGTTGATCGTGTATCGCGAAGCAGCGACACGATTGCGCCAGGATCCGGCGTCAGTGCCGCCCGACGCCCTCGAGAAGACGGCGCAACTGTTTCGCGTATTCGGCGAAGACTATCACGAGAAGAAACTCGAAGAAGCGTTCATTCTTCCCGTGCTGAAGAACTTCCGCAATCCGGCGGCGGCGTACGTCGACGTGCTGATGGCCCAACACACACGCGGGCGCGAGATCACGGATTATGTTCTCTCTGTGACCCAGTCCGAAAGTCTTTCGTCGAATACGGCGGGCGCGTTAGTCACCGCGATCGAGTCGTTTGCGCGAATGTACGAAGTTCACGCCGCGGTTGAAGACACGATTGTTTTTCCGGCGTGGAAGGCGTCGCTCGGCGAAGCGGAGCTCGACGAATTGGGCGCGAAGTTTGAAGAGATCGAAGCGGATCATTTCGGCGACGATCATGGTTTCGAATCCGCTGTGAGCAGAATGGAAGAGATCGAAGCGAGTCTTGGTTTGAATAACCTCGACAGTTTCACCGCAGCAGCGCCCGCAAAAACTTCCGCATGACTTCTGCATGAGGGGCGCTTTACATTTCGCGCGACAAGCGTGACAATGCGCGCTCCCACACACAACTGATTTTGAAGCGAGGGCCTCACAGCCTCCTCTGGCACTCAAACCTTAAACCTCTCGAATCTTAAGGAGCCAGCATGTCTGTAACACAATCCGACGAACCAGATCAGGAAGAACGTATCGCCAAACTGCGTCAGGAGCTGGAAAAACTTGGCGGCAGCACGATCTCGCTCGAGTCGATGCCCGCCGATGTTGAAGAAGAGTTTTTGCGACAGGTGCTTGAATACGAGACCGCTGAGCCGATCAGTCTGTTTCGACTGCTCGGAAACACCGGTCTCGAGATCCCGGCGCCGGATGAGCTTGACGATCAAGCGCTCGCGCGCAAGCTGAAGGAGATCGTCGAGCGCATGGCGTCGATCGGCGCTTATCTCCTGCACACGAATCATCTGAACGATCGCGAGCTCTATCACTATCTTTACTTTGAAGGTTTGCGCGAAGAGGCGGTGCTTTTTCCGGAGAACCCGAGCTACGCGTACATGATCGACCTCACCGGCAGCGGCAGCGAACTCGATAACCACATTTACCTGAAGTATTACGCGGACCCGGAACATCGCGAGCAGTGGGCGCGCGACTGGCCCAACGATGCGATGCCGGACCATGAAGATCCGCCGTTCGATCGCGATCGGTTTTTGCCGCAGTCGCCGATCACGTGATCAGGCGACGATCATCGTGCCGGTGCCTTTGTCGGTGAAGACTTCGGAAAGGAGGGCATTGCGGTTCGCGCCGCTGATTATGTGAGCACTGTGAACGCCGCGGCGTAGCAGCGTCGTGATGTTCTGTAACTTGGGAATCATGCCGCCGGTGGCAGCGCCGCTGTTGATGAGATCTTCAGCTTCGGCCGCGGTCAGGCGCGACAGCTTAGTCTGCGTGGCGTCCGGCTTCAGATAAATGCCGTCGACGTCGCTGAGCAGGATCAGCTTTTCAGCCTGCAACTGCACGGCGATCTCGGCGGCAATCGTGTCGGCGTTGATGTTGAAGACCATGCCCTCGTCGTCCGCGCCCAGCGACGAGATGACCGGCAGGTAACCGTGGTCCAGCAACACCGTCAGCAGCCGGGAGTTGATCTGTACGACGTCGCCGACGTGTCCGAAATCGACTTTGTCACGGACGCCGGTCTCGCGATTCAGGATCTCTTTCGGCGGACGGCGTTCGGCGTGGACGATGTTTCCATCGACGCCAGATAAGCCGACGGCTTCGATGCCGCGATGGCGGAGCGCGGCCAAAATATCGGTGTTGATCTTCCCGGCGAAGATCATCTTCGCCATTTCGAGTGTCGCATCGTCGGTGACGCGGCGGCCTTCGATGATGGTCTGTTCGATGCCGAGTTTCGTGGCGAGTTCGCTCAGTTGTTTACCGCCGCCGTGGACGACGCAGATCCGAATTCCCACCTGGTGCAACAGTGCGAGCTCTTCGGCGAGTGACGTCAGGTTCTCGGGATCCTCGGTGACCTTGCCGGAGAGTTTGACGACAAACGTGTGTCCTTTGAAGCGCTGGATGTACGGCAGCGCTTCACGCAGCAGATCGAGACGTAATTGGTGATCTATGTTGGCGCGCGTTTCAGTCATTGTTTTGTGCTTTGTGCTTTGTGCTTTGTGCTTTGTGCTTTGTGCTTTGTGCTTGGTACTTGGTACTTGGTTCTCTTTGTTTTGCACAAGTACAAAGTCCCAAGTACAAAGTCCCAAGTACAAAGTCCCAAGTACAAAGTCCCAAGTACAAAGTCCCAAGTACAAAGTCCCAAGTACAAAGTCCCAAGTACAAAGTCCCAAGTACAAAGTCCCAAGTA
>DASTTB010000003.1:0-300564 GCA_035760365.1 Pyrinomonadaceae bacterium | reverse complement strand
AAACCTCATGGAAGATGACCGCATAGATGATTGATCGTGGCTCGTCAGCCTTGATCAGTTGAGGACCGCTAACTACGGTAGAAGAAAAAGCTAACAGTCTCATGTCAAAGAGCAATCTAGCGACTTATAGTAACGGCGCTTAGCGTCATTGTTGGAGTCTGTCCAAAAAAGTTCTTGACTCCGAACGACCCTTCATAGATGTCCTAATTTGAAATTCGTTTTATCCGTGTTGCCTATGAGCGGTGCCTTAGCTGATGTTACGCACACAGGAAGAACACGGGTTAAAAAGATCGCAGTCAGATTAAGACACCACCCGCCCGCGAGGCACAGAGAGTGGGGGCTTCTGTGCCCGGCTGGCGATGAGCGGCGGCGTTGCTGTCGGTCGAGGGCGTCGAATGTGAGGAACGTCTTGTTTCCGACGGGGGATCTTCAAGTTCACTTCTCACGATGAATCGATCTTCCGCAGTTCCTCCGTCGTGCGTCTGACCTTTCTATTGTGACTTCCACATTTGCTTTGAAACCCGACCCATCGAGTTTCACCCGGTGTGGCGATCTGCCGACGTCTGGGCTGCCTGTCAAAGAAATCACGTTGCAAGAAACTGGCGGTCGCTATATAAATGCTCTCGTCTTCGACGAGAAGGTGCTGGGGTGTAGGTTTCGCCCACGAATAAGGCGATTTGACGCCAGTCGCTTACCTTCATCAAGTAACGCCCCGGATGAGGACGAGAGCTATCACCAGGCAGCTCCTCCGAACGTTCAATCTCGAATCCGTTGTCTCCCTATTGAACCTTTCCCCCGAGGCTTCATGAGCGACTCATATTCATCTGAAATCACTCGTTTATTGATTGACTGGAGTAACGGGGACGAGGCTGCCCTGAATAAGCTGATGCCGCTGGTCGAGGTCGAACTCCGCCGGCTGGCGCACAACTGTATGCGGCGTGAGAACCGAAACCACACGTTGCAAACCACTGCGGTGGTCAATGAGGCGTATTTAAAACTCGTCGATCAAAACAGAACTCACTGGAAAAATCGCGCCCACTTCTTCGCGATCGCCGCCCGCATAATGCGCCGGTTCCTGTCCAACTACGCTCGCAATCAGCACCGCCAGAAACGCGGTGGCAATGCGGTGCAGGTGTCGTTGTCGGAAGTCTCCGTAATCTCAATGGACAAAACCGCCGAACTGATCGCGCTCGATGAAGCGCTCGAACGTTTGTCGGAGATTGACGAACGTAAGAGCCAGGTCGTCGAACTGAGATACTTTGGCGGTCTCGACGTGAAGGAAACTGCGGAAGTGCTCAATATCGCCCCCATCACCGTGATGCGCGACTGGAAACTGGCGAAGGCGTGGCTTTCGCGAGAGATTCGGCGTGGTCAATAACACCTCGCGTTAACTGGCAACGAAGGTCCGCGTTACGTCGTCTCACGACGCAAGAAGTCTCCTCGAGTCCCGTTCTACAACCGCATCCCGAATCCTTCGGGAAATCAGTAATACCTCGTGGTCGTCTCCCCGGATATACCACTCAAGCCATTGAAGGAGAACGACAATGAACCACTCATCTCTGCTTAAGTTGCTCGCGATGTCCCTCCTGATCGCGCTCTCCGTAACCGTTCTAGTCGCCCAAAACACACAGCCCCAGGTATCCGCCAGCGACTATCGCATCTCTGGTCCATACACTCACAAGAACCTCACGATCTTCCTGGTCCATGGTAAAGAGCCGATGCCCGGAAAGAACTTTTTGACTCTTCAGGAAGCACTCGCGCAGAAGAAAGTGATCGTCTATGAAACGAAGGACGTGAACGAGCTGGCGATTCGAAATCTCTCGAATCAGGACGTTTACGTTCAGGCCGGCGACGTCGTGCGCGGCGGCGAACAGGATCGGATGATCTCCGTCGACTTCATCGTCCCGCCGAAGTCGCGACGCATTCCGATCGCGGCGTTCTGTGTTGAGTCAGGCCGGTGGAATAAGAGAGGAAACGAAGCGGCTGCATCGTTCGGTTCTTCTGAGAACGCAGTCGCGACGAAGGAATTGAAACTCGCGGCGAAGAGCGCGAACTCGCAGCAGGCTGTTTGGGAAAAAGTGAAGGTCGCGCAGGAGAAGCTTACGGCGAACCTGACCGTTGCCGTCGCGGATGCGGCGTCGCCTTCCAGTTATGAGCTCGCGGTTGAAAACTCGAAGGTCAAAGAGACGACGGCTGATTACGTCAACGCGCTTTCCGGGATACTGAAAAATAAATCGGACGTTATCGGGTATGTGTTCGCGATCAACGGTCACGTGAATAGCGCTGACGTTTATGCGTCGCGATCGTTGTTTGTGAAACTGTGGCCCAAGCTGTTGAAGGCGAGTGCCGTGGAGGCGATCGCCGAGATGAATCAGGCTGCGGCGCCGAAGCCGGTTGCGAGTGAAACGGTGCAAACGTTTCTGGCTGATTCCGAGCGTGCCGCGGCGTCAGGGAAGCCGGTAACGAATCGCGTCAAGTTAGTCACGCGAGAAGACGACAAGAACATCTTCTTCGAAACTCAGGATCGCGCGGAGAAAGATGCCTGGGTCCATCGCAACTACATCCGCAAGCAGTAAGCCAAAAATCCGTTTTACATGTGTCTCGCCCTGGCGCGAGGCCCATGTAAAAACGGATTTAAGAATTTCTCTTTGCGTGTCTCAATGAGCGATCTTCATCGAGTAGAGCACGCCGTACATCGCATCCTTGTGCTGTTCGAAACCCGTGCCGTTACTCGCCATCATCACATTCACACCCTGCACCTGGCCCAGGTACTTCCGATACGCCAACCACTGCAACCTGCGAAAATCATCCGGCTTCTCGGGTTTCGCCTCGCGAAACTGAACGCCCTTCAACCCGTCAATCTCAACCCACTTCACTTCATCAACTTCACCATTCTTCGCACGCCCCTGAGCCTGCTCGAAGTACGCATCAAGACTCGCCTCAACCGGAAACTCCTCCGTCATCGGCGAGATCGTAACGATCAACGACGCCGCGTCGAAACCACCCGGCGAACGCCACGTAAAAGTCTTCGATTCATTCGTCGTTTCGGTCCAATTCGCAGGCACCGTCCACGACATCCCTTGTCGATCCCATTTCACTTCTTTTCCACCAGCAATAGCGGCAGTTTGCGCCGCCGTCAGCTGTGCAGGCTCCGCCTTCCCTCCGCTATCGGAGCTTACCGAAGTCGACGAACCAGAACCAGCACTACCTTTTTTGAATCTTTCGGAGAGGTTACAAAGTGACAGGACAAATCCGATAAACAAGACGAGCGCAATCTGTTTCATTTAAGGAACCCCGCAACGCGTTTTGGGCCGAGCAGACTGCTTCTATGTCAAAACTCCTCTCGAAGTCAACTTTTGTCTCGCAAAAGTAACACTGCCTTCTGCGATGCTTCACGCTCGTGCTATGCTATGGCCCTTCCCTCTTTAACCCCCTGTGACTTAACGTCGCGCACAAGCGCGAGATCCCGCGGAGAGTGTAAAGATGAAAAACGTCCATCTTTTTATCCTGACTATTTCACTTGTGGTTATCGTGATGAGCGGCTGCGCTCGTGGTCCGGCAACAACGTCGAATATCAATACCAATATCAACACGAACACCAGTGTTACTACGAATACCAACGCAAACGTAACGACCGCGCCGCCGTCAACGATCGCCGCTCGCGAACCTGACACGTATCGCGCCACGCTGGTCTTCACCGCCGAAACCGAAGGCGGAGACAAAACGATCGGCATCCCGACACTGTCCGCGGACGTAGCGCGCAGCGGCCAGGATCGTCGCATCTCATTTAAACTTCCCGACGGCTCCGATTTAATATACCTGGACCACGCGGGCACGCATTACGCGATCTCGCCGGGTCGAAAACAATATGCGGAGCTGACACCGGCAGCAACCGGCTTTCAATTGCACAAACTCATGACGCCAGGTCAACTCGTCGCTTACCTCGATAAGTTGCAGGGCATCCAACCAGCCGGCGAGGAAAGTGTTAACGGTCGTACAGCGGTAAAATATCGTCACAATCGAACGTCGCAAACGCAGACTTCAGCAGGCGAAGTGAAGACTGAGTCGTTTATCTATGTCGACAAAGACACCGGCCTGCCGCTGCGAGCCGAGCTTTACAGCGAAGCGAGCGGCAACGTGCAAGGTGTGAAAGGCGCGAAGATCGTCGCTGAGATGCGCAACATCACGACCACTGTTGAGCCAACGCTGTTCGAAGTGCCGACCGGCTATAGCAAAGTCTCTGAACAGCAGGTGCGAGCGCAGGTGGACGCGATCACAAACACGATCGCCGCGGTTCTTCGGACTCTCTTGTCAAACATGAACACCGCACCGCCGCCGCCGTCGCCAACAGCAACACCATACGGAACCGGCTCACCAGCCGCGACCGCATCACCCAGATAAGGAGCCTCCATGCGATACGTTGTAATTCTCCTGGTCGGAATACTCCTAGGCGGTGGCGCCGCGGTCTTCTTCCTCGGCGCGCCTGCCGCGAAGTCCGTGCCCGGCGCGGCCGTTCGGCCGCCCGATCAGGGAGCACCGCCGCCGGCGACTGTCGTGATTTCGCTCGAGCAGAGTTTTATCGACGCAGTCATGGCGACGACGTTCAGCGGGCTCGGAACTCCGACGTTTCGCCTTGGCAGCAACGGGCAGCCGAATGAGCAATTCACTACGGCGGCGTTTCAGGGCGAGCAAAGTGGTCAGGGCGGGTGTGCAAACTCGATCACCTTGCTCGCCGAAGGTAGTGGCGTTAAGACTGGCGTTCAATTTCACAATGGAACTGTGACTGCGCCGATGGCTTTTACGGGTAGTTACAATCTTGGGACGTGCATCCAGTTCAAGGGTTGGGCGCAGTCGAACATCAAGTTGTCATTCGATCAGGAAAAGCAGACTGTTTATGGTTATGTCGACGTGCAGGGCGTGAATCTCGAGGGCGTCAATCCGATCGCAAACAATTTTGTGACCGCGTTTGTGCAGGGCGCGATCAATCAGCGTGTCAATCCGCTTGTGCTTGTGAGTGAGCAACAGTTGTCGTTGATGATCCCCGTCAAGGGCAGCAACGGTGTGGTTAAAGCGCGTGCGAAAGACGTGCGCGCCGAGATCGGGGAAGGCTCGCTAAAGCTACATATCACTTACGAGTTTAGTGGCGTCCGCGACGGCGCTGCCGGCTAACCAGAAATTTCCGGAAGTCTTGTTTTGTTCAGCATTCTCTGCGGTCCTCTGCGGTTCTCTGCGGTTCTCTGCGGTCCTCTGCGGTCCTCTGCGGCCTCTGCGACTCTGCGGTAAAAGACCGCCCAAACAGATAAACCGCAGAGACGCAAAGGACCGCAGAGCCGCAAGGCGCCACGCACGTCTCTTTATCTTGCAAAGTACTTGACGCGACGCTCCGCGCAAGCGTAACATGCCTGAACGATGAAGCCCGTCACGCTCGTCTCCAAAACCCAAACGGAACCGCCGGCCCTGCACGACCGGGCCATGGACAACCTGCGCTACATCCGCGAAACGATGGAGCGCGCCACGGCCTTCACCGGAATCTCCGGCTGGGGCGAGATCGCCATCGGCGTCACCGCCCTCCTGGCAACCGGTATCGCCGCCCTGCAAACGTCCTTCAACGCGTGGCTCGCCGTGTGGATCGCCGAAGGCTTGATTTCACTGCTGATTGCGGGTTGGTCAATGGATCGAAAGTCGCGCGCCATCGAGATGCCGCTCGGCTCCGGTCCCGCTCGAAAAGCTATCTTCAGCCTGACGCCGCCGATGATCGCCGGCGGACTGCTGACGATCCTGCTGGTTCAGGCCGGAATGACTCAGGCAATCCCCGGCGTGTGGTTGTTACTGTACGGAACAGGCGTGATCACCGGCGGCATGTACTCAGTCAAAGTCGTGCCGATCATGGGCATCTGTCTCATGACCCTCGGCGCCCTCGCGTTGTTCCTGCCCTCGTTCAGTAACTGGTTTATGGCCGCCGGATTCGGTGGCCTGCACCTCGTTTTTGGTGCAATTATTGTGAGGAAATACGGTGGCTAAACAATCTACTGCAAAAAAGAACGACCCCGAGAAGTCGCTAGCTGAAGTTCCCGACGCCCCAACGACGACGCCCGCGAAAGAGAAGAGCGCCGCGCCAAATCTCGATCGCCTGATTCACGAACGCCTGCGTCTCGGAATCATCAGCGCCCTGGCCGCGAACGAGTCGCTGACCTTCAGCGATCTGAAAAATCTGATGAACACGACTGACGGCAATCTCAGTGTGCACGCACGCAAACTCGAAGAAGCCGGCTACATCTCCTGCACGAAATTCTTCGAAGGCCGCCTGCCGAAGACGGAGTACAAACTAACCGCCGCAGGCCGCAGTGCGCTCGAGAACTACATCAGTCACATGGAATCGCTGATCAAGCAAATGCGAAACAGTTAAGTGCCGACCCGTCTGTCTCTTTTTTTGCCTCGGAACTTTGCGAGACAAAGAACTTTGATGAAGCAATGAGTAACCACGACGTAACCATCATCGGCGCCGGACTCGCCGGACTACAGTGTGCCCGCTTGCTCGCGCGACACGGCGCCAACGTCCTTCTTGTCGATCGCAAGAACACACTCGATCAAAAGATCCACACCACCGGAATCTTCGTGCGCCGCACACTCGTCGATTTCGATATTCCCGACGACTGTCTCGGACCACCAGTTCGTCACGTCACGCTCTATTCACCATCTCATCGCTCGATAGAACTGGTGAGCGACTACGATGAGTATCGCATCGGCCGCATGGGCCAACTCTACCAGCGCTACCTGCAACAGTGTCTTCACGCCGGCATGCGTTGGCTTCCGCACACGAGTTATCTCGGACACTCGATCGATGGCGACAAACTAACCGTACAACTCTCCAACGGCTCGATCACGACGCGCTACCTGATCGGCGCCGACGGCGCGCGTTCACGCGTAGCTCGCGATCTGAAACTCGATCAAAACACGGAGGCGATCTTCGGCGTCGAAAGCGTTTATGAAGGCGCACGCCTCGATGGTCCACCTCGACTGCTCTGCTTTATCGATCCAAAACTCGCACCGGGCTACATCGCCTGGATCGCATACGACGGCGACGAAACACACATCGGCGTCGGCGGTTACGCAAGGCGATTCGATCCACCTGCCGCACTGGAAGCATTTCGCGACAGCGTCACCAACATCATCGATCTCAGAAACGCGAAACAGATCGAGCGACGCGCCGGCTACATCCCCGTCGGCGGCATACTCAGAAACATCGCAAACAAACACGGCCTGCTGATCGGCGACGCTGCGGGCGCAGTATCGCCACTCACCGCCGGCGGCCTCGATCCGTGTATGCGTCTCTCTGCGTTAGCAGCGGACGTGACGGCTCAGTATCTCGACACGGGCGACGCTGACGTTCTCAACGCCTACAGCGGCAACTCGTTTCGATCGCGTTTCAAGTCACGTTTATGGGCGCGCCGCATTGCTTCCGTTTTCCAACAACGTCCGTTGATCGAACTGGGTCTTGGCGCCATGCGTCTTCCATTTCTCAACCGCGTCGCGCGTCACATTTTCTTTGGCCGCAACTCATTCCCTGACGTGGACATGAACTACCTTCGCTGTGGATCACCACATTGTCCAGCCGCCGCGAGTGGACCAGAATTTTGGCCCACTATGAAAGATTGAATTTTGCTTTGAATCGCAGGAGTGAAACATGACCGCAAGAATCATCGCTATCGTTTTTATCTTCGTCCTTACCTCGATCGCCTGGGGAATTCTCGGCGGTACGATCCTTTCACGAACCTACGATTCGAGCGCTGCGTCGTCGAGCAAGGTTGAATCAACCTGGGGCACGCAACAGAACCAGGCTCCTCCCACCGCTTTCTTCAAAACTGTGGTCCAGAAGAAAGAAGAAGTGGTTGAAAACGGAGTGAAAGTCATCAAGACAACGGCGAACGACGTCTACACCACGCTGCCATTGGAGAGCAGCAAGATCGACGTCAACCTGAATCTCGAACACCGGCAAAAAGGCCTGCTGTGGTACAGCACTTACAAAGTCGACTTCATGGGCCACTACACGTTTCGCAACATAAGTATGATCGAGCAGAACGTTCAATTCGATCTGAAGTTTCCGACCAGCCAGGCGATCTACGACAACCTGACTTTCACCGTCGACGGAAATCCAGTCGCCCTCACCACTAACAACAACGCCGCAACCGGCAGCGTGAAGATCGGTCCGGATAAAGTTGCACAACTCACGGTCGGCTACAGCTCGCAGGGACTAAACCAGTGGCGCTACAGCTTTGGCAGCACCGACGTCTCGCAGGTGCGTGATTTCAATCTGCGCATGACGACGAACTTCAAAGACATCGACTTCCCTGAAAACACTCTGTCGCCGTCAGAGAAGACCATGACCGACAACGGTTGGAACCTGACGTGGTCGTACAAGAACCTGCTCTCCGGCTATGAGATCGCGATGGTCATGCCGGAAAAATTACAACCTGGCCCACTCGCCGGCCGCATAAGTTTCTTCGCCCCCGTGTCCCTCTTCTTCTTTTTCTTCCTCATGCTCATCATCACAACGATGCGCGGCATCGACCTTCACCCCATGAACTATTTCTTCCTCGCTGCCGCGTTCTTCTCCTTTCATTTGCTGTTGGCTTACCTCGTAGATCACATCTCGATTCACGCGTCGTTCGCGATTGCGGCGGCCGTGTCGATCTTTCTGGTCGTGAGTTATCTGCGGCTCGTGGTCGGGATTCGCTTCGCCAGCCGCGAGGCGGCGCTGGCGCAATTCATTTACCTCGTGATGTTCTCGTACGCGTTTTTCCTCAAGGGATTTACGGGACTCGCTATCACGATCGGCTCGATTCTGACGCTGTTCGTCGTGATGCAGGTTACCGGCCGCGTCCGCTGGGCCGAGAAATTCAAGATCAAGCCTGTGGAAACCGCCGCCGAGATGAACTGATTAGTCCCATTCGTCAAATCCGTGTTTGCTTGTTAATAACAGGCAGCCGGCGAGCGTCTTTCCAAGTGAACTTCGCGGCTTATGGTCGCGTATAGCCACCGGATTCGAGGCCGCCGGTTTTCCATGAGAGCAATACTGTCCTTTTACTCTGATGCCCTGAAGATCGCTCTACAGTCGATCTTTGCCCACAAACTGCGGGCATTCCTGACTCTCATCGGGATCATCATCGGCGTCGCTTCGGTCGTCACCGTCGGGGCTTCCATCAGCGGTCTCAACACCTACGTCATCGACAAACTGACGAAAGTGCTCGGCAGTAACCACTTCATGATCGCCCGCATGGCATTCTCCGGCGACATGAACGACGAAGAATTCGAGCGTCGAAATCGCCGCAACAAACGCTTAAATTGGGACGATTACGAGTGGATCCGCGACCATTGCGCCACTTGCGATCACATTGGCGCAGGGAGCGGATCAGGCGTCGATCTCAATCAGGACGGCATCGAGTTTCCCGGCACTCGCGTGATGGGCGTGACCGCAAACATGGTCGACATCGAAGACAAGACGATCGAACTCGGCCGCTTTATCTCGAACGATGAAGTCGAGCGCTCAGCTTTCGTCGTGGTGCTCGGCGGCGACGTCAAAGACAAATTTTTCCCGAACACGGATCCGATTGGAAAGACGTTGAAAGTCCGCGGTTTGCCGATGCGCGTCGTCGGCGTCGAGGAGAAACGTGGTTCATTCTTCGGCGACTCCTTCGATCGTCACATCTACATTCCCGTGACGACGCACATGCAGATCTTCGGGCGCAACGGTCTTCAGATCCACGGCAAAACACGTTCGCGCGAAACGTTTCACAATGCTATCGAAGACGCGCGCGTCGCGATGCGAATCAAGCACCGGCTCAACGGCAACGAAGAAGACGACTTCGGCCTGGTGAACGTCGAAGAGTTGAACCAGCAGATCGACGAGATGACTGGCATGATCGCCACGGTCGTGATTCCGATCACGCTTATCACGCTCGTCGTCGGCGGCATCGTCGTGATGAACATTATGCTGGTGAGTGTGACTGAAAGAACGTTTGAAGTCGGACTCAGAAAAGCAGTTGGTGCGACGCGGCGGCAGATCCTGCTTCAGTTTCTGATCGAGTCGGGAATTCTTTGCCTGCTCGGTGGTTTGCTCGGACTTCTCGTCGCGTGGGGCGTCACGACGCTGATCACGACACTCGCCTCGATCACGATGACCATCACGATCTTCTACATCCTGCTGGCCGTGATCGTCTCGACTGTTATCGGCATGGCCGCAGGAATTTATCCCGCGTTCAAAGCCGCGCGACTCGATCCGATTCTCGCGCTGACGTATACGACTTGATTTACGATGAAGCTGCGACTCCCAAAAGGTATGTTGCGTGAGACGTTGGCGATGGCGCTCGATAGCGTGCGCGGCCATAAGTTTCGCAGCTTTCTGACCGTGCTCGGTATCGTCATCGGCGTGATGACGGCGATCTGTATCGCCTCGCTGCTCACCGGAATGCGCCAGAGCATCGTGGCGATGATCGAAGAGTATGGAACGAACAACATCTACGCGTTTCATCTTTCGACCGGCCCACGCACCGGAGAAGATCGCTCCGAACGAACACGCAAGCCTTTGACTGTCGCCGATGCGGACGCGATCAAAGCTCAAGCGCCGTCGGTTGAAGACGTGGCCCTGATCGCGCCGAACGTCGGCTACGGCGGTGGACCATTCGACGACAACATCACTTACCAGGGCCGTAACTATCGTTGGGGAAACACACAGGGCGTGTCGCCGAATCACGCGTCGATCACGAACATCTCGCTTAGAGAAGGCCGTTACATCACCGAGTCAGACGATCAGCAACGCGCGAACGTGATGGTCATCGGCGTCAACGCCGCCGACGCGCTCTTCCCGGGCGCGAATACCATCGCCGGCACGCAAGTGCGCATGGGCGGTTACAACTTCGAAGTGATCGGCGTACTCGAAAAACGAAAAGCCGGTTTCTTCGGCGAGAACGAAGAAGACAACGCCGTTTACATTCCGTTTCGCACCGCGCAGAAGATCGCTCCCGCGCGCGGTTACCTGTTGATGATCATCCGTGGCCGCACGGGTCAGATCGCGGAAGCGTTGACTGAGTCGGAAGAGATTCTGCGTCGCCGGCGTGGCGTGAAGTTCGGCGAACCGAACAACTTCGACATCAAGACCGCTGACAAGTTTATCGAACAGTTTGACAGTATCACGGCGATGATCGGCCTCGTGGCGATCGCGATCTCGTGTTTGGGCTTGCTCGTCGGCGGCATCGGCGTGATGAACATCATGCTCGTGAGTGTCACCGAACGAACGAAAGAGATCGGCGTGCGTAAAGCCATCGGTGCGCGCCGGCGCGACATCGTGCGGCAGTTTCTGTTTGAAGCGATGATGCTGACGTTTCTCGGCGGCGTGCTGGGCGTGCTCCTCGCGACGGGCATCAGCAAGTTGTTGATGTTGCTGATTCCGAGTATGCCGGCGGCGATTCCTACGTGGGCTGTCGTTACGGGTCTCAGCGTCTCGATCGGCGTGGGACTGATCTTCGGCGTCTGGCCCGCGCGCAAAGCCTCACGACTCGATCCGATCGAGTGTCTAAGATACGAATGAGTGCATTTTCCATTTTCCATTTATCATTTGCCATTCGTCATTGATTTCGCTTGGGTCAGCGGCTACCAGCTTCGGTAACAATGACAAATGCGAAACCAAATGAAAAATGACAAACGATGAATGGAAAATAGAAAATGATCAGCGGATTTGATGTAATCTGTCGCTCGTGGATCGCGACCTCCAGAAAGAATTCCTGACTTACATCCAGGTCGAAAAAGGACTCGCGCGACACACGCTCGAGAGTTACGAGCGTGATCTGACGCGTTTGCGGAAGTGGGCGGCGGGCAACGGTAAAGCAGTCGCGGAGCTCACGCGCGCTGACTTGCGCAAATGGATCGCGAGTTTGTCACGCGACGGACTGGCACCGACGTCCATCGCGCGTGCCGTCAGTGCGACGCGCGGGTTCTTCAAGTTCCTGATGTTGGACGGACACATCAAGTCGCATCCGGCGGAAGATCTCGACACGCCACAGCGATTCAGTTACCTGCCGAAGTTTCTGACCGAAGACGAGATCAATCGTCTGTTTGCGGCGCCAAACATCTCGACTGAAGAAGGCATACGCGATCGCGCGGTGTTGGAGATCATGTACGCGAGCGGGTTGCGCGTTTCGGAGTTGGTGAATCTGAAACACGCCGACGTTGATTTACTGGCGGGCCTCGTCGTCTGTCACGGTAAAGGAAGCAAAGAGCGTCGCGTCCCGTTGGGCAAGAGCGCCATTCACTGGTTACAGCAATACTCGGCGGTCAAAGCCGGTTACGGCAAGTCTTCATCTCCGTATTTTTTCCTATATCGAGGCAAGCCGTTCACTCGGCAGATCGCGTGGTCGATGATCAAGCGTCACGCCGAGCGTGCGGGAATCAAGAACGTCTCGCCACACACGTTGCGACACAGTTTCGCCACTCACCTGCTGCAACACGGCGCCGACTCTCGTTCGGTCCAGGCGTTGTTAGGCCACAGCGACATTTCCACAACCCAGATCTACACTCACATCACCGATCAGCACCTGCGTTCGGCTTACAACCGGCACCATCCGCGTGCGCGTTTGCAACGCAGCGACAGTAAAGACTAACCATTTGGTGTTGCTCATACACCGTCTCAGGCATATCGGGCCACGACAATTCGCGACCGCGTTCTCAAACATGGACCGCGAATAATTTGAGATTCCTCAATGTCACAGCGATCGAACAGCGCTTGTGAACACAGCGTTTGAGAACCCTCAATTCATTAAGTCACACCTACTTAGCGTCATTTACAGGCATATCTTTTGCGACTAAACGCATCGCGAATTGAACTGTTGGGCTCTTCCGAGTGCGGTGCCGGGTCGCCGCTTTGGTTTGCTGTAGCGCGCCGGTAGACACGGCCGTTAATCTCAAAAGTTGTCGCATTGGTGCTCGTCACGCGGAGCAAAGCGGTCACCAGACACCGCACTCGAAAGACGCCCTTCACGTTCTCGACAAACAATCGAATAGGAGCACCACCATGAGCGCCGCCCGACTACAAGCCAGCCTCCTTCTCCTGCTACTGACCTTACTCTCCATCAGCATCACCGCCCGCGCCGACGACGACGATGAGCCTGACGATTACGACGTGAAAGCGCGCGTCGTCCGCGTTAGCCTGATCTCGGGCGAGGCGAACGTCAAACGAACCGACAGCAAAGACTGGGAACGCGTTCAGTTGAACTATCCGGTTGTCGAAGGCGACACCCTCGCTACCACGAAAGACAGCCGGCTTGAGCTGCAATTCGACTCGCGCAACTTCGTTCGACTCGCGGAAAACACGGTGCTGCGCGTCATCACACTGCGCGATGAGGGCACTGCGCTCGGTGTGTTTGAGGGCACGATCACGCTTCGCCTCGCGAAATTCGATCATAGTCGCGAGTATTTCGAGATCGACGCGCCGCGAAGCACGCTCGCCGCTGAACAGCCCGGTCTTTATCGCATCGACGTTCCGCATGAAGGGCGTGTTCGTTTGACGGTTCGTGACGGAGGCAGTGCACGCATTTATTCAGACACTTCGGGTTTCTCGCTTCGCGACGGCCGTTCTGCTGAACTCATCGTCACTGGCCCGAACGCCGGCGATTGGGATCTGCTCGCCGCCGCTCCGGCCGACGCGATCGATGCGTGGGTTAGCGAGCGCGAGAGTTATCTCGCAAAATTCTTTCGCCCGGAGACGAAGTATTTCGACGAGGATGTTTGGGGCGCAGAGGATCTCGACTCGTACGGCGAGTGGGTCGATACGAAGGAGTACGGCTGGCTTTGGCGGCCACATGCGAGCGTAGTCAGTGTTTACAGTGACTGGGCACCGTATCGCTACGGTCATTGGACGTGGTGTCCGCCTTACGGTTGGACCTGGGTTGGTTACGAACCGTGGGGTTGGGCTCCGTATCACTACGGCCGTTGGGTCTTCTACAACAACGGTTGGGCCTGGGTGCCGCGCAGTCATTTCTACAAGAAACGCAGTTGGTGGCGGCCCGCGCTCGTCGCTTTCATTTCGTTCGATTTCTCCTTTGGTAACAACATCTGCTGGTATCCGTTGTCGTATCACCAGCGCGATCCGCATTCACGTTATTACCGGCGGCATGATCGCAATCCGGGTCATGGCGGCGGTGGCGGCGGAGGTCGTTACGGTGGCGGCGGTCGCGGTGGCGATGGTCGCGGTGGCGATGGTCGCAGCGATGGTCGGGATCGCGATGCTGATTACAAGAATTGGCGCGGCGTTACGCGCGTGCCTCGCCGGGATTTTGGTAACGGTTCGTTAGGAAGGCCGGTTGATGAACCGGTTGCGCGACGAGTGATGGAAACCGAGCCTGAGCTTGAGAACTTGCCGCGTCGTCCCACGACGTTAATCGGAACCGTGCCTTCGCCTGATGGCACGTCGGCTTCGCCGGAGATTCGTGGACGACGAGTACCTGACGTGCTCGGGCGTCCGACGGGTGCGGCGCAACGTGAGCCGGGTGTCGCGCTTGATGAGGATCTGCGACGCTCGCGTGTTTATCGCGGCAGAGAGCCACGGCAGACAGAACCTTCGCAACCCGCGCAACAACCGGGGCAGCCGGTGCAGGTGCCGGCTCAATCTTCCGACACCGATAGCGGTCCGAGAAATAGGCCCAGTAGGACGGAGCCGGTTCAAACCCCAGCCGCGGAAGTCCCTTCGGGAGCTCTCGAGCGACCCGAGCCCTCATCGCGTCCCGAGCGAGGGCGCATCGTCCGCCCCTCGATGCCTGACGGAGTTGAAAAGCGAACCCGAGGTCAGCAGGGCATCGAGTCCTCACCCACCCCACGTACGCAACCGGAGCCACGCACGGAACAACCGCGTTCGGAACCCCAACCGCGATCCGAACCCCAACCGCGATCCGAACCGCAACCGCGTCCAGAACCACAACCACGTCCAGAACCGCGTGTTGAAAGACCGACTCAGCGTTACGAGCGACCTGAGCCGTCTGAGTCGAGACCACAGCCTCGAGCGGAGCCCAGATCCGAACCACGCTCGGAACCCAGATCGGAACCCAGATCAGAGCCCAGATCGGAGCCCAAATCCGAGTCACCGCGCAGTGAATCACCCAGAAGTGAGTCGCCTCGTGAATCACGAGGGCCTGAATCACGACCGGATCCTGGTCCAAGGCGACCGGATAATTTTTGAAGGGAAAGTTAAGAAGGTTCGATCTTGAAGCGAGGCAGTTTTCGAACCTGACCATCCATCGTCCCATCGGTTTCGCCGACCTGCGACGCCCCCATTCGTTCGTAGAAGCCGGCAGCATTCGGGTCCGCTGAGATCTCAATCTCGCGGACCTCGAGTGTTGCCGCCCGCTCCATCGCATCGAGAAACAACTCCTTCCCGATGCCACTTCCAATCAGCGCCGGCGTGACCCACAGATGTTCCAGCTCAGCCTTGTCGCCATTCACACACAGCGCGTAGAACCCGCGGATCTCGCCCTCACGTTCAAACACGTAAACATGATTGTCGCGAATGAACTCAGGCGTGACTGTCAGGTCGGCAGACCAGTGCTGGATCCAATGTTCGGGATAACCCCAGTGACGCTTGGCGTCGAGAGCGATCTGCGTCAGCGTGTTGGCGTCGTCGGGAGAAGCAGTTCGGATAGTCGAGTCGGTCATTGGGAGGCTTGCGGTGGTTGCCAAACAGAACCGTCGGCGTATTTGATTCTTACGACAACCACTTGATCGGAGACGCCCGATCGTTCCTGTTTGTTCAACGCGTAAACGCTGATGCGCTTCGTCGGAGGCACTGAAAGCGAAAACGAAAGTTCCCTGCTCTTCCCCGGCGCAATCACTTTTGAACTGGTGAACTGATGACGATTCAATTCCTGGCCCGTCGCCGCATCGACGAAAACGTAATCCCAATCGATTTCCGCAATCGGCTTGGCACTCGCGTTACGCATCGACGCGCGATAGATGAAGTAGTAGCGCGCCGGCCCTGACGGCTGTCGTCCGGCCTCGATGATCGCCGCGTCGACTTTCGCGTCGCGTTCCGCAGTTACCTGCTGTCCCGAGGTGCCGCTGCGTTTTGCGTCTGAAACTCGCTTTTCAGACCGCGCGCGAAACTGCATTTCGTGGAAGTTTTCGTTTGGACCAGCGAAGGGATTCGTTTCCCAGTTCAGTCGTTCTTTGCTCCAACTGAATTTGACGACTTCGACGTCAGGCGCGGTTGCGGAGGGTGTTGGCGTTTGCGCATTTGCGAACGCCGGAATGACTAACAAAGAAAGCAAAAGACCATAAATCTTCATTCCACACCTCCTTCGAATGAGCCTCATTATCCGTGTTATCTGTGCAGAAGTACACACACAGATAACACGGATGAAGGTGGTGGGCTAGAAGATATATCTGAGACCGAGGACGATGCGACGGTTGCCGCCGTTCGTGCCCCACTGGTTCAGGAAGTTTGACGAATTCACACGACCTTCGGGAATACCGAAGTCGCGCGTGTTGGTTGCGTTGTTGAACTCAGCGCGGAACTGAATCCTCTGATTTTCGCCAATCGACGTGTTCTTGAAGATTCCCAGGTCGACGTTATTGATGCCGTCGGCGCGGAGAATGTTTCGGCCGGCGTTACCAACACGCTGAGCCGCCGTGATGCGTTGGAACAGCGAAGCACCACCGGCAGCAATGATTTCGGGAACCGTCATGCCGCCGAGCGGGAGACCCGTCGCGATGTTCGGACGAATCGCATCACCCACGAGGGTGTTGATGCCGGAGAGTGCGCCCGCCGGATCCGATCCGTTGAGGACCGTGAAGGGCGCGCCGCTTTGGAACGTGAAGAAACCGTTGATTTGCCAGCCACCGAGCAGGTGTCCTTTGAAACCGTTCTGTTCCTGGAACCACGGCAACTCGTAAACGAAGTTACCGGTCAGGCGATGCGGGCGATCGTAAGTGGAACGACCACGATCGCTGCTGCGGTTGAAGGAGTCCTGCGAAACCGCAACCTCGCCGCTCGACGGGTTGAAGATTTCGGAAGCAGTGTCGATAAACGAGCTCCACGTGTAGTGAACACCGGCGCTAACACCGCGGCTCAAACGTTTCTCCATGCTCGCCTGGAGCGAGTGATAGATCGACGAAGCAGCGTTGGCGCGAAGCCGGACGACGGCCTGTGTGCGATTGACGCGGCAACTGTCAGCATTCGGACCGGTGAACGTCGGAGTGCAAGTGTTCGGCGACAACGTGTTGAGACGTCGCGGGTTTCCGTCGAGTGTTTGGAACAACGCCGAACCCTTCGAACCGACGTAACCGACACGAAGGACGACGTTCGTTCCGAGCTCACGTTGCGCTTCGAAGCTGAAGCTCTGGTAGTACGGCGAACGGAAATCTTCGCCGACAACGGTTCTCGTGAATTCGTTCGGATTGACGCCCGCGTTTGAGACGTTCGGCAAACGCGTGAACGCTTGCGGAACTGAAGCGGCGCCGGCGAAGGTTACGTTCGCAGGCAAGCTGACAGCCGCCACGAACGGGAACGAACTTGCAACGTTCAACGCGATATTGATGAACGTGTAATCGTGTGTTACGGCGTAACCGCCACGAAAGACGAGTTTGTCGCCGCCGGTGATGAATCCGAGGATACCGTCGGAATCCGTGCGCGGGTTCCAGTTGAAACCGAGTCGCGGTTGGAAGTTGTTCGTGTCGATCTGCGGCACCGGATTCAGCGCGAAGCGCGGATCGCCGCCGGCCGTTTGCACGATTCTTTCGTTCGCGGTCAACAAGCTCAGAGTCGCTTCACCCGGACGCTCGTAACGCAGACCGTAGGTCAACGAGAAGTTCGGACGAATCTTCCACTCATCCTGACCGTAGAAGTGAACGTCAAACCAGTTGTAGTTATTGATCGCTTCACCGCCGGGCAGTGGCTTGTTGATGTTCGCGGCTTCAGCGAAGTCGTTCACGAACGCGTTGAGCGTCGCGTAGCGGAGCAGGCCGCGAATGGTCGGGAAGAAGAAGCTCTGGATTCGGTTTTCGATGATGTTGGTGCCGACCTTGATCGCGTGATTGCCGGTCGTCCAGGAGAGATTGTCCTGGATCTGGTAGATGTTGTTAGTGCGGAACTGCGGCAGGTTCACAGCCAAACCGATCGCCGTTCTGCTGTTTGCGGCGTTGAAACCGATCAGGCCCAGTTCCGAGATCTCGATCGACGGAATTTCTTCCGATCGCGGATCCGAAGCACTGGTCACGGTCGCAAAGCGTTGGTAACCGAGACGCAGTTCATTGACGACGGTGGGCGAGAACGTTCCGACGTGCGCGAGTGAAACTGTCTGCACGCGCGCGACGTTCTGCGTAGTCAATCCCGGAGGCGTTGCCTGACCCGTGCCGCCGGTGTCTGAGTCGCTAAACAAATAGCGGCCGGTAAGCTGATGGTTGCTGTTGAAGTTGTGGTCGACTCTAAACGATGCCTGGTGATTGTCGAAGAAGAACGCAGTCGAACCCGTCAACGAACCCAAAGGCACGGTGAAGTTTTGACCGCCGAAGTTGAACGAAGCTGTTTGATTGGTTGGAGTCTGCGCGGCCGGCAAGTGATTCAGGAGTGCCTGTACTTGCGGCAGATGACCGGCGGCGGCTGCCAGCGTTGCGCGACCCTGTGCGGTCAGCGCGCCGTTGAGCGTCGTGCCGGAACCGAGTTGGCGATCACTCCAGCGCTGATACGAACCGAAGAAGAACGTGCGATTCGCGCCGCTGATGATGGCTGGACCACCTTCGCCGAAGCGCGGCAGGTGCAATGGACCACCAAACGTTCCGCCCATCTGATTTTCGATTCGGAACGGCGCGTGCCGGCGTGATTCGAGCGTCGCATTTGGATTACAGAAGCCAGCGCGCTTGTCGGTGTTGCTGCAAGCATTCAGCGCGTTGCTGTTGTGAAACCAGAAAAGCGAGCCGTGATAGTTGTTGGTGCCGGCCTTGGTGATCGCGTTGAACACCGAACTCGAGTTGCGGCCGTATTCAGCCAAGAACTGATTCGTGATCAGGCGAACTTCCTGAATCAAGTCAGGATTGTTCAGTGGCTGCGCAGCGCCGGCGACGCCCGGCTCGTTGTTGTCCTGGCCGTCGACCATGAAGTTGTTGGAACGAACACGACCGCCATTCGAAGAGTAGCTGATGCCGTTGGCGAAACCTGTTTGGCCCGCGCCGAGTTGGCTCACGCCGGGCGCTGAAAGAGCGACCGCGAGAACGTTGCGAGTCGGACCAAGGGGGAGTTCCGACAAGCGCCGCGAGTCAAACTGAGTGGAGACTTCAGCGTTGCTCGTGTTGATGATAGCGGCGTTTTCGGTCACGTTTACCACTTCCTGAACACCGCCGGCTTTCATGGAGACGTCGACGACAGCAGCCTGGTTCAGCACCAGCGTAATGCCTGTCTGCACGTATTTGGCGAAACCGGTGGCCTGGACCGTCACTTCGTAAGGTCCGACCGGTAGATTCTCGAAACGATACTGGCCATCTTCGCCCGTCTGGCGTTCGTGCGTGATGTTGGTCTGCGTATTCCGCGCAGTGACGCTCGCGTTGGCGATGACGGCGTTTTTCTCGTCGGTTACCGTACCGGAAATCCTTGCTGTAGTTTGGCCAAAGGCAAGGACGGAGGACGCTAGTAGAACGGCTATCAGAAGCGGCAGGACTCTTGTTCCCTTCATGACCATCTCCTTTGTGTTGCGGTGCTCGTTGGGGGCGCGATCCCGGAGCGGAATCGTTTTACAAAAACTGCGAGGACAAGACGCAGGCCCGAAAAGCAACCAACATTCCACTCGCCGGTTGCTGCCTGAAACGGTAGGATACGGAAACTAATTGCTTGTATGACTGAGTTTAGGTTGGAATTCCCTGTTCGGGATTGCCTTCCAGCGGCGGCCAATTGTTCCAAATAAATGGATTCGATCCAATCTGATGAAGGAAATGTTTGAAACGATCGTCTTTCTCGAACGCGACACTTTCAATATCGACTTTCCGCGTCCCAGTTTTCCCCACGAGTGGGTTGAACATGGCGAAACGGACGCGAGTCAGGCTGTCGAGCGCTTGCGTGACGCCACGATCGTCATCTGCAACAAGCTCGCGTTACGCGAAAACGTCCTTTCGCAACTGCCGAAACTCAAACTGATCGCAGTTGCCGCAACAGGCACCGACAACGTCGATCTTGAATACTGCCGCACGCACGACATCGCCGTCTGTAACACGCGCGGATATGCGCTCGGCTCACTACCCGAGCACGCGCTGATGCTGATGCTCGCGTTGCGGCGTAATCTCGTCGCTTACCGTGACGACGTAAAAGCCGGACGCTGGCAACAGGCGTCGAAGTTTTGTCTGCTGGATCATCCGATAAGCGATCTGCGCGGAAGTGTTTTGGGAATCGTCGGCTTCGGCACGCTCGGCCAGGCGATGGCCCAACTCGGCCGCGCGATCGGAATGCAGGTGATCGTCGCCGAGCGCAAGAACGCAACGTCGACGCGCTCCGGCCGACAATCATTCGCCGATGTTCTACGACTCAGCGACGTTCTCTCGTTGCACTGTCCGCTAACTGACGAGACAAAGGATTTGATCGGCGCGGCGGAGTTGAGTCACATGAAACACGACGCGCTGCTGATCAACACTGCTCGCGGCGGATTGATCGACGACGTCGCTTTAGTTACGGCGTTGAAAGAAGGACGGCTTGGCGGTGCGGGTATCGACGTGCTGCGAGTTGAACCGCCACGCGATGGAAATCCGTTGTTGGACGCGGATCTCCACAACCTCATCGTGACGCCGCACAACGCGTGGGCGAGCCGGCAGGCAATGCAGACGCTCGCCGATCAGCTAGTTGATAATCTGGAAGCTTTCGTGAGAGGCGAGCCGCGGAATCTGGTCACCTAATCCGTGAACTTCAGGATCACGAAGCGACGGCCTCGCCTGTCTCGTCGTGATGCTCGGTGGTGTAGAGACGAAGAATGTCCTGGCCCTGGCGCGAACGCGGATCGATGGTGCGCAAATGTTTGCGGCCCTGCATCTCCCAGATCGCTGTGACGACTCCGTCTTTTTCTACTGCGTGATAAGTGATCTCTTCGGTGGCTGCTTCAGCCACGGCTGCTTCAGGCGCGGGCTCGGTTGGGCTGGCCGCGCCCTGGCTTATTGCGGTTTCATTCTCAGACATACAAACTGACAAACTCTCCAATCTTTCTTTTCTTCGGGTTGGCTATTGGCGTGAGGCGAATTGTTGCACACGCGCATTCCGCCTGTCCAGCCGCAGTGAATTCGGCGGTGTCCTGATTTGACTGTAATCTCTTTTAATCCGTGGTCTTCCTGTAGGCATAACATCAGCTGACGCAGCGCTTGTAGGGAACACGGATGAAAAACGAATTTCGAATTAGAACACTACCTTCGTTCAAATTAAGCGCGCCATCTCGACGGCTTTACGCGGAACGACCACGCCCCAGCCCTGTCGTTCAACCGGAACGCCTTCGACGCGCTCGGCGGTGTCGATCAAAATCCGTTTGACTTGTTGCGGCGTAAGTTTCGGATTTGCTTCCAACATGCACGCAACGATCGACGCAACGATCGGCGACGCGAACGAAGTCCCGTCGACAAACTTGTAGTGCTGATTGATGACATTGCCTTCCTGAAGTTTGATCGTAATCAACTGTCGCAACAACGGAGCAGCGAGCCCGCGGGCTTCGTCGAGATCTTTGTCCACGCCTGTGTGCGCGAGGATGATGCTCGCGAGATCGCTGTCGGCGGCTTCATCGAGCGTCGCGTAAAGACGCGCTTCGACGGCCGTTGGCGTGTGCGGAAGTATCGGCGCGGCGACCCAGATTCCCGGCGCGATGACTTCCGGTTTTTGTAACCCATCGACGGTTGGACCATACGACGAGCGATACATACCGCGACGTGCTCGATCAAGCGAGTTCTGATCGTCGAGACCGCCGACCGCGATCGCCGACGGCGCACTCGCAGGCGGCAAAACGGGATGTCCCGGCGCGAGTCCAGCATTTCCGACAGCGCAAACGACCGTGATTCCCGCGGTTACAGTTTCCTCAACCAAACGACAGAGCGAGTTGTGCAAGTACGACTGTTCGAAGTCGCCGCCGGCGGAGATGTTTACGATGCGAATGCCGTACTTGTCTTTATTATCGAGCACCCAACGCAACCCGGTCTCGATGTTGCTTTCGGGAATGCGTCCTGACTTTCCGATCTTCACGAGGACGAGCTTCGCTTCAGGTGCGATGCTGCGATACAGGCCGTTCGAGAGATGTCCGTTTCCGGCAGCGACGACCGACGTCATCATTCCGTGCCAACTCGCGACGTCCGGCCTCTGTAAAAACGTCGGATCGTCTTCCGGCGCAAAGATGCTGTGATACGCGACGATCCGGTTAACCGGCTCGGTTAAATCGTGGTGCGCGTAGAAGCCGGAATCGAGAAATGCGATCGTTATGTTTCTTCCGAGGAAACGTTCGTCGGCGTCCAGCCGCAGCGGCGTCGGCAGCGCTTGGGAGACTTCGATCTCCGTGGTATTTGCGTTTGTCGATGGGGCGTCCGTCATCACCAACAAGATCGGGCAAGATCGCGGAAAATGCAACAGCGTGTCAACTTGCAACGTCCGTGTAACGCCTGATAATCTTTTCAACTTCCCCAACGTGGCAGCCTTGAAGGAGATAAAGAGAACATGAAAAAGCTTGCGATCTTGTTGGCTCTGGTTTTTGCAATTGCCGGCGTTTCCATCGCCGTGAACGTCCGCGCTGAAGGGGAAATTCCCAACGCACCAGCGATCGGCGCCACCATCGAAGACTTCACACTTCCCGATGCAGACGGAAAAGAACAATCGCTCAAGTCGCTGGCGGGTAAAAAAGGCACGGTGCTTCTGTTCATCGCCGTGCAGTGTCCGGTGTCGAACGCTTACAACGAGCGCATGGAAAAGCTCGCGCAGGACTACAAAGCCAAAGGCATCGCGGTGATCGGCATCAACTCGAACGTCAAAGAAGATGCGGCAGCAGTTAAATCGCACGCCGAAGCCAATAAACTCTCGTTCCCGATCCTGAAGGATCCAGGTAACAAGATCGCCGACAGACTCGGCGCGACTGTCACGCCCGAGGCTTATTTCCTCGACGCCGGCAACAAGCTGATCTATCACGGACGAATCGACAACAGCCGCAACGGCGATCAGATCGAAGCGACGGACCTGCGCAACGCGATCGATGCGTCGCTGGCCGGTAAGCCGGTCGAAAAAACGGAGGCGAAGGCATTCGGCTGTACGATCAAACGGGCGTAATCAATGCGTTTAACTCGAGTTGTAATTGCTGTTTGCTTCTGTGTTCTCTTCGCGAGCTTCGTGGCGCCGGCCCAGAAACGAAAGGGCCGGACCGCGAAGCCGCAAAACCCCGTCGTCGCGGCGATCGATACTGAAAAACTCAAAACCCTGTTGACTGAACAACGGGAACGACCGTTGCTCGTGAACTTTTGGGCCACCTGGTGCGATCCGTGCCGCGACGAGTTTCCGGATCTGGTGAAGATCGATCACGACTACCGCCCACACGCGCTGGATTTCGTCACGATCTCCCTCGACGACTTCAGCGAAATCAAAACCGAAGTGCCGAAGTTTCTCGGCTCGATGAAAGCCACGATGCCGGCATATCTATTGAACGTTCCCGATCCCGAGCCGGCGATTGCCGCGGTCGATTCGAGATGGTCGGGCAGCCTGCCGGCGACTTTTCTCTACAACGCAAAAGGCGAGGTCGTCTATAAACATTTCGGACGCGTGGACCCGAACGAGTTGCGAGCCGCTATAGATAAACTCGTTAAGAAGACAGATTGAAGTTCCATGTACTTTGTGCTTAGTGCTTTGTTCTTTGTTAGTAGTCAGTGGTTGTTGAAAACCACTGACAATGGACAACTAACAACTGACAAAGAACAAAGCACTAAGTACCAAGTACAAAGCTCCTAATGATCACTCCCGACGTTATCGCCGCCCATAACCTCACTCCAGAAGAATTCGAGCGAATCAAAAACCTGCTTGGCCGCGAACCGAGTTTTGCCGAACTCGGCATCTTCTCGGTCATGTGGTCCGAGCACTGCTCCTACAAATCGTCACGCGTCCACCTGAAGCGACTGCCGACGACGGGCGAACGCGTCATCGTTCCGCCGGGAGAAAATGCGGGCGTCGTGGATCTCGGCGACGGCTGGTGCGCTGCTTTCAAGATCGAGTCGCACAATCATCCGTCGTTTATCGAACCGTTTCAGGGTGCGGCGACGGGGGTCGGCGGGATCTTGCGTGACATTTTCACGATGGGTGCGCGCCCCGTCGCGTCGATGAATAGTTTGCGTTTCGGTTCACTGGACCATTCGCAATACGGGCGGCGCAATCGATCGCTGCTGGCTGGTGTTGTTGCCGGCATCGCGCATTACGGTAACGCGTTCGGCGTCGCGACAGTCGGCGGCGAAGTCGCTTTCGACGATGCGTATGCTTTGAACCCGCTGGTCAACGCGTACGCGCTCGGCATCGTGCGTCACGATCAGATCTTCTTCGGGAAAGCGACGGGCGTTGGAAATCCTGTTTTGTATGTCGGCGCGAAGACCGGACGTGACGGTATTCACGGCGCGACAATGGCCTCGGCGGAGTTTGACGAAGAAGCGCTCGAAAAGCGTCCGACCGTTCAGGTTGGCGATCCGTTTCTCGAGAAGTTGTTACTCGAAGCGTGTCTTGAAGCGATGCGGAGCGGCGCCGTCGCGGGAATTCAGGACATGGGCGCGGCAGGCCTGACGTCGTCGTCGTGCGAGATGGCGGCGCGCGCAGGCACCGGTATCGAGCTCGATCTTTCGTTGGTCCCACAACGAGAGACGAATATGACCGCGTACGAGATGCTGCTGTCGGAGTCGCAGGAGCGCATGTTGATCGTGGCGCATTCTGGTCGCGAGCGCGAGGTGATGGACATCTTTCGCAAGTGGGACCTCGATGCGGTGGTGATCGGACGCGTGCGTGATACGCAGCGGATGCAGGTGATTCACAACGGCGAGATGGTGGCTGACATTCCGGTCGAGGCGTTGACTGACGAAGCGCCGAAATACGAACGACCGATGCGCGCGCCAATCCGTGAAACAGTTAACGCTCCGGTATACGAAAGCCACGACTTCAACGCGGATCTTATGAAGCTGCTCGCCGGCGGGAACATCGCGTCGAAGCAATGGGTCTATCGCCAGTACGATCACATGGTCCGTACGAACACTGCGATTCTTCCGGGCGCTGACGCCGCCGTCGTACGCATCAAAGAGACTCGACGCGCGCTCGCGATGTCGCTCGACGGCAACGGGCGTTATTGCGGCGCAAACCCGCGCGAAGGCGCTAAACTCGTCGTCGCCGAATCAGCTCGCAACGTCGTCTGCGTCGGCGCGAAGCCGATCGCGATCACGAACTGTTTGAACTTCGCGTCACCCGAACGGCCGGAAGTGATGTGGTCGTTTTCAGAGGTCATCGACGGCATGGCCGAAGCTTGCAACGCGCTCGCGACGCCAGTCGTCTCCGGTAACGTTTCGTTCTACAACGAAACTGAAGGCCGCGGAATCCTGCCGACGCCCGTCATCGGCATGGTCGGTTTGATCGACGACGTCAAGCGCACGATTCAACCCGGTTTCAAGAACAGCGGCGACGTGATCGCGTTACTCGGCACGACGCAGGACGATCTGTCGATGAGTGAATACGCCGTGAGCGTCGGCGGCGCGACGACGGCTGAGATCGTCGCGGCTGGACAAGTTCCGGCATTGGATCTCGAACGTGAACGCGCGGTGCAGAACGCGTGTTTGCAAGCGGCGGAAGCGGGACTGCTCGCGTCCGCTCACGATTGCTCCGATGGCGGACTCGCGGTGGCGCTGGCGGAGTGTTGTTTCTCATCGTTGGGGCGCGACGCGATTGGTGCGCAAGTGAATATTGAAGGAACTTTGAGTGCAACTTCGTTGTTGTTCAGTGAATCTCCTTCGCGCATCATCATCAGTTTCAATGCGTCCGTTCAGGGAGACGTTGAACAGATCGTGCAACATCATACTGTGCCTTTCGCGATTTTGGGCAAGGTGGGTGGAGACGCGTTGCGCGTGAATGTGAATGGACAGGAAGTTCTGAACACGGATGTTACGGATCTTGAAAGCACGTGGCGTAATGGGCTTTCACGAAAACTGCAAGCGGAAGTGGTACCAACGGTTTAAAAATCGATTCGAGAGGGAGGCTTTTTGCATCCCGTTATCTCGCTAAACCGAACGATGGTGGAAGCGACCAAGGCGCGCGTCGCCGCGGTCTCTTCATCCACGCTTTACGGACGCGGCGTCTTCACCACGATCGCCGTGTACGACTCTGCGCCATTCCTGTGGTCCAAACACTGGCAACGCCTCGCCGCGCACGCCGCGAAGCTCGACATCGATCACACAGGCTGCACTGAAAAGAGCGTCGGCGAATCACTGCGCAAGCTGATCGCGGTCAACCAGGTCAAGAACGGACGCGCCCGTGTAACGATGCTCGCCCGCACGAACAACGGTAGCTGGAAAGCGAAACTACCAAGCACGCGAAAGACCGATCTGATGATCATGACCGGCGACGCGCATCGTGGTTCGCCGAATGGACTATCACTCGCGGTTTCGCCGTATCGCGTCAATACTTTCTCGCCGCTCACCGGAATCAAGAGCCTGAACTACCTGGACCACATACTTGCAAAGGAAGAAGCGCGGAGTCGCGATTTTGACGAAGCTGTCGTGCTGAATGAACGCGGCGAGATCGTTTCGGCTACGAACGCGAATATCTTTTGGGCGAAGAACGGCACCGTTCACACGCCCGCGCTGGCCACCGGCGCACTTGCGGGAATCACGCGTGAGTGCGTGATCGACGTCGCCGGCAAACATTTCATTCCGCTGCTTGAAGGTGTTTATGAAATGGCCGATCTCGCGGACGCAGACGAGATCTTTCTGACGTCGTCGGGGTTGGGCGTCGCGCCCGTTACGACGTTTGATTTTCGACGTTACGCTGTCGAACGTGAAAGCATTACCGCAACGATTCGAGATGCGTTCCTCAAGCTAACAAAGACGTAAACTCTCCTCTAAATGTGTCTCCCGCTAGCGTGAGGTCAATGGGAAACAGATTTTTTTTTAAAATCCGTTTCTACATGTGTCTCTCGCTTGCGGGGGGTCAATGAAAGGGTGTTTCGAGTTTCTTTATATGTTTTTCTCGCTTGCGAGCGGCAACGACCTGATCCTCACGCCAGTCGCATCAAAGATCGCACTCGATACTGCCGGCGCCAGACCAACGATCGGCGTCTCACCCGCGCCCGCCGAAGGCAGATCTTTACGGTCCAACAACACGATCTCGATCCGCGGCACATCGCTGAACCGCGGCAGTCGATATTTCGAAAACTTCCCGTTCACAATCTGCCCGTTCTGAAACTCGATCCCCTCAAACAACGCGCCGCCAATCGCCTGCACCACCGCGCCTTCGACCTGGTTGTGTAAGTGCACCGGATTCACGATCGCCCCACACTCAAAACTCGCAACGATACGTTCAAGCGAAACCTTCTTCGTCTTCGCATCGACTGAGACTTCAGCCGCCGTCGCGATGTAACTTCCCTTTTCAAACCCACACGCGATTCCAACACCGCGCCCTGTTTTTCGAGCGCTGCCCCAGCCAAACGACTTCGCCGCCGCTTCCAACACGCCGCGCAAACGCTCGTCCCTGATGTTCTTCAAACGAAACGCCACCGGATCCATGCCGACGAGTTGGGCCAACTCGTCCATGTGAACCTCACGCGCGAAATGATTCGCCGTCGCCGCAAGCCCGCGATACGAACCCTGCCGCAACGGCGACTTGCTGTTGTGAAACTGAATGTTCTGATTCGGAAACGCGTACTTCGACTGAATCGCCGACGAGCCGGAGTTGTAGTTATGAAACTCCCACGCCGTGACCGTTCCGTCGTTCTTCACGCCGCTCGAGACTTCGATCAAACCCGCCGGACGGAAGTACGCCCAGTTAAATTCCTCTTCGCGCGTCCAAACAAGCTTCACCGGCCTCCCGCTCGCGCGCGCCATGCGCGCGGCTTCGATCGCGCACTCGCCCGTGTGTTTGCCGCCGTAACCCGAACCCGTGTCGGGAACGATCACGCGCACACTTTCTTCGGGAAGGCGAAACGCTTCCGCCAACTCCGATCGCACACCAAACGGACGCTGTGTTCCCGTCCAAACTGTCAGCTTATTGTCTTTCCACTCGGCAACCGCGGCCCGCGGCTCAAGCGGCGCGTGCGCGATGTACGCAACCGTGTACGACTGCGAGAGCTTCTTGTCCGCCGCCGCCATGCCCTCTTCCATCGAACCGACCGGACGTCCACGACCCGGCGACGAATCGCGTTTGAGTTGTTCAAACAATCCGGCGTTGCCCTGCTGCGCCGGAGTCTTCCAATGCACCGCGATCGCTTTCTCCGCGAGCGCGAGTGTCGATCGATCAGCCGCCACGAGCCCGATGAATTCGCCGTCGCGAACCACAGTCACGCCGTTGATTACTTCCGCGGGTTTTGTATCGACGGATAAGAGCGTAGAGTTCAACGCCGGCGGACGAACCACGCGGCCGAACAACATTCCCGGCCGTTTCATGTCGGACGTGTACTCGTGTTTGCCCGTCACAAAATCGCGCGCGCCAACCTTCGGCACGGACGTCCCTGAAATGGTCCAATCCTTCACCGCGAGCGTCGCAATGTCTGCCGGAATCGCTTTGACGAGTTTTTGTCCCTTCGCGACGTCGCCGAGACTCAACGACTTCGACGCATCGTGATTGACGAATCGCGCGTTCACGATACGCACGTCCGCAGGCGCGACCTTCAACTGTTCCGCCGCAAGCGCAATCAACGTCTCGCGGGCAGCAGCCGCGGCTTTGCGCAACTGCGGCGCCATGAACGGAATCGATCGACTGCCAAACGTGCCCATGTCAAACGGCACCAGATCCGTGTCAGCCATCACCATTCGTATCGACGCGATCGGAACGCGCAACTCTTCCGCAACCGCCTGCGCCAGCGAAGTGCGAATGTTCTGGCCCAACTCGACTTTTCCGGTGAACACCGAAACGTGCCCGCTTCGTCGATGTGAATCCACGCGCCGATGTCGTTCGGCACACTCTGATTCCCACGCGCGCCCGACTCCCCCTGGTCCTGTTGCGCCAGCAGGTTCACCGTCGGCACGAGCAAAGCGATGCCGCCCGTGAAGACTTTCAGAAACTGGCGTCGATTGAACGTGAAGTTGTAAATCGGATCGGCGAAGAGTTCGTATCGCTCGAGTTCGAGATCGAGTTCGCGTTGATCAGTCATTTGCGCGCCTCCTTCGACGTTCCGGAAGCGATTTCGATCGCTTTGACGATGCGCAGGTACGTTCCGCAGCGACAGACGTTGCGATCCATGTGACGCACGATCTCTTCGCGCGAAGGCTTCGGGTTCTTTTTCAGCAACCCGACGCCGGCCATGATCATTCCCGGCGTGCAATAGCCGCACTGCATCGCGTCGGCTTCGATGAACGCCTGTTGCAGCGGATGCAGTTGGCCGTTCGTCTCCAAGCCTTCGATCGTCGTGATCTGTTTACCGGAAACTTTACCGACCGGCATCGTGCACGATCGCGTCATCACCCCGTCGACAAGCACCGTACACGCGCCGCATTGCGCTTCGCCGCAGCCGTACTTCGTCCCGGTGAGATTCAGATAATCGCGCAGGACGGTAAGCAAACTCGTCTGTGAATCGACGTTCACCGGCAGTTTTCTTCCGTTGACGTTCAACGAGCTGGTTTTGGCCATATTTGCGTCCTCCGTGTTGGCCGAATATCCTACTCCACTTCCCTAAACCACCAGAAATGCGATAACTTGCAAACCCATGAGCACCCTAATTGAAGAAGCCTCGGAAACTACTGAAGTAAAGACGAATAAGTGGGTCTATCTTTTCGACGAAGGCCCCGGAGACGACAAGGCCCTGTTGGGTGGAAAAGGCGCCGGACTATGCGAGATGACGCAGGCGGGACTGCCCGTGCCGCCAGGTCTCGTCGTGACCACCGAAGCCTGTAACGCGTTCTTCGAGAACGACAAACAGTTTCCCGACGGACTGTGGGATCAGGTTAAAGAAGGCCTGAAAAAGATCGAAGAAAAAGTCGGCAAGCGCTTCGGCGATCCGAAGAATCCGCTACTCGTCTCGGTCAGATCCGGCGCCGCGTTCTCGATGCCGGGCATGATGGATACGGTGCTCAATCTCGGTTTGAACGAAGAAACTGTGCAGGGGCTCGCCGAACAGACCGGCGATCTGCGTTTCGCCCTCGATGCCTATCGACGTTTCGCGTCGCTCTTCGGCGAGATCGTGATGGGCGTGGCGCACGCGAAGTTCGAACGAGTGCTCGATCGTTACAAAGCCCAAACGCAAGGCGGACGCGACACCGATCTCAAACCCGACGCACTGCGCGAGATCATCGCCGCCGAAAAACAGATCATCCGTACCGAACAACAGGCGATTCCCGAAGATCCATACGAACAACTGCGCGTCGCGATCGCCGCCGTGTTCAACTCGTGGATGGGCCGCCGCGCCATCGACTATCGCCGCGTCAATCGTATTCCCGATTCGTTAGGCACCGCCGTCAACGTGCAGGCGATGGTTTTCGGAAACATGGGCGCGGGCAGCGGCACCGGCGTCGCCTTCACTCGTAATCCTTCAACCGGTAAGAAAGAACTTTACGGCGAGTATCTTCTGAACGCGCAGGGCGAAGACGTCGTCGCCGGCATCCGCACGCCAAATCCGATCGCGCAACTCAAGAAAGAACTGCCCGAGGTTTACGAACAGTTCTCCGATATCACGACGCTGCTCGAACAGCACTATCACGACATGCAGGACTGCGAGTTCACGATCGAACGCGGCAAGCTCTGGATGTTGCAAACACGCACCGGCAAACGCAGTGGCGCCGCTGCCGTGCGTATCGCAGTCGAGATGGTTTACGAAAAACTGATCGACAAAGCGACTGCGGTTCAACGCGTCACGCCCGAACAGCTCGATCAACTGCTGCACCCGACAGTCGATCCAAAAACGAACGCAACCGTCCTCGCGACGGGTCTGCCGGCGAGTCCGGGCGCCGCGCAGGGCCAGGTTGTTTTCAGTCCTGACGAAGCCGAAGAGATGGCGCGCGAAGGCAAGCAAGTCGTGCTCGTGCGGTCGGAAACGAGCCCGGACGATTTTCACGGCATGGTTGCGGCGCAGGCGATCGTCACGTCCCGTGGCGGCATGACGAGTCACGCCGCCGTCGTCGCTCGCGGCATGGGCAAGACGTGCGTCAGCGGTGCGCAGGCGCTCACGATCGATTACGGCCAACAGCAGTTCACGGTCGAGGGCACAGTAGTCACCAAAGGCGAATGGATCACGGTCGACGGTTCAACCGGCCGCGTGTTTCTCGGCCAGGTTCCGACGATTCAACCAACGCTCGGCGACGACTTCTATAAACTCATGACGTGGGCTGATAAGTTTCGCCGCCTGCGCGTGCGCGCCAACGCCGACACGCCGCTCGACGCCAAAACGGCGCGACAGTTTGGCGCTGAAGGCATCGGCCTGTGCCGCACCGAGCACATGTTCTTCGGCGACAAACGCCTCGCCGCGATGCGCGAGATGATTCTTTCCGAAGGTGTCGGCGCACGCGAAAAAGCACTCGAAAAGCTCCTGCCGCTGCAACGCAGTGACTTCATCGGGATCTTTCGCGAGATGAGCGGCCTGCCGGTGACGATTCGGCTGCTCGATCCGCCGCTGCACGAGTTTCTGCCGAACGCGGAAGAACTGGGCGCGGAACTTTCGCAGTTGAAAATGGATATGAAAGCCGCGGAGTCGCTGACCGCGATGGACCAGATCCTCGACGAGATCGATCACAAACGAGCGTTGCTGCGCCAGGTGAATCGCATTCGCGAGGCCAATCCGATGCTCGGTTTTCGCGGTTGCCGTCTCGGACTTCTGTTCCCCGAAGTCACTCGTATGCAGTGTCGCGCGATCTTCGAAGCGGCGTGCAAGGTGCAGGGCGAACGCAAGAAAGTCGAACTCGAGATCATGGTCCCGCTCGTGTCGCTCAGCGAAGAGTTGCACCAGCAGGCCGAACTGATTCACGAAGTCGCGCGTCAGGTCATGGGCGAGCACGGTATGACGATCGAGTATCACGTCGGCACGATGATCGAACTGCCGCGCGCCGCGTTGATGGCCGATCGCATCGCCGCGCACGCCGATTTCTTCTCCTTCGGCACAAACGATCTGACGCAAACCACGTTTGGTCTGAGCCGCGACGACTCGAGCCGATTTCTACCAAATTACATCGAACGGAAGATCGTCAAAGACGATCCGTTCCAGGTGCTCGATCGCGACGGTGTGGGCCAGTTGGTCCGTATGGGCGCTGAACGCGGGCGCAGCGTGAAACCGAATCTCAAGGTCGGAATCTGCGGCGAGCATGGCGGCGATCCACAGTCGATCGCGTTCTGTAATCAGATCGGTCTCGACTACGTGAGTTGTTCGCCGTTCCGCGTGCCAGTCGCGCGTCTGGCGGCGGCGCAAGCAGAGTTGAATCCGGCAGTCGACCAAACGATCAGCACGCAGGTTTGATTTTCTGAACAATGATCCGCGTTCATGTCAACTTCCCGAGATCTGCAACAGCTACTGGAACGCATCCAGCTTCGGCTGGATGAGAGCTTTGTCGGTATCGGATCTGAAGTCGCGGATCTGCCTCCCGAAGATCTCGCCGAATTACTAAATCAACTCCGTCTCAATGAAGCGGCAGCAATCTTTTCGATGCTGCCGCTCGCTCTCTGCATCGAGCTCTGCGACCAGCCGACGATGCGGCGGCGCGCCGCGATTCTCGAAGAGTTGGAACCCGGCCGTGTCGCCGCGATTCTCGAAGGACTCTCCGCCGACGAACGCACCGACGTGATCCAGAAAATGGGCCTGCACGAGCGTCATCGCATCCTGCCCAAGTTCACGCCCGACGTGCGCGCCGAGTTAGAAGACCTGCTTCAGTATCCCGACCACACGGCGGGCGGCATCATGACGACGGAGTTCGTGCGACTCGAACCCACGATGTCGGTCGCCGACGCGCTGCGACACATCCGTTCCGTCGCGCGTGAGAAAGAATCGATTTACGCGTGCTACATCATGGATCCGGAAACGGATCGTTTACTCGGCGCGATCTCGCTGCGAGATCTCGTGATGGCGGAACTGGATCGCCCGCTCGCGGAGGTCATGCGTCGCAAGCCTGTGACCGTTAGCGTGCTCGACGACCAGGAAAAAGTCGCGGAGAAGATCGGCAAGTACAACCTGTTGGCCGTGCCCGTCGTTGAGAAGGACGGAAGCGTCGTCGGTTTCGTCACAGTTGACGACGTGATCGACGTGCTGATCGAAGAGCAGACTGAAGACCTTCTGCGCATGGCGGCAGTCGAGCCGGGCGCGATGGACAAACCGTACTTTGACAACCCGATTCTGCGCGTCGTGCGGAAACGCATCGGCTGGTTGTTGTTGCTGTTTGTGGCGGGAATTTTGACGAGCGCCGTGTTGCATCGCTTCCAGGCGGAGCTCGATGCGGTCGTTGCGCTCGCGTTCTTTATTCCACTATTGATCGGAACAGGAGGCAACGCCGGCGCGCAGACGGTGATGACTGTGATTCGCAGCCTCGCGCTGGGTGAAGTCGGCGTGCGACACGCGTGGCGAGTCGTCGGGCGTGAGGCGATTACGGGCATACTCGTCGGTCTGCTGGTCGCGCCGATCGCGTTTGTCCAGGCGCTGTTCTGGCAAGTCGAACTTCAGCTCGCCGTCACGGTCGCGGTCACGATGTTTGCGATCTGCGTTTGGTCGACGACCGTCGGATCGCTGGTTCCGATCCTGGCCCAACGGTTTGGTGTCGATCCCGCCGTGCTTTCAGCCCCGTTGATTACGACTCTCGTCGACGCAACGGGGCTGATTATCTATTTCACCATCGCCAAGCTGATCCTCGGCGTTTAGAAGTTGTACTTCAATGCAAACTGCATCTGCCGCGACGAACCCGAGTCGCCGGTGGCGAAACGCGTGTTAGTGATCTGTCCGAAGTTTGTGCTGCCAACCACACGGCCCGGCTGTCCGAAGTTCGCGTGATTGAACAAATCAAACACTTCCCAACGAAACTCGATCAACTGACTTTCGCTGAGCTTCGTCCGCTTGATGACGGAGAAATCAGTGTTGTTGAACCCGGGACCGATGACGACGTTGCGGCCGAGGTTTCCGAAACGGTTCACCGGAACGACGAACGGCGACGTATCGAACCAGCGATTCGGCGTGCCGAGAATCGCGATCGGTCCGGTGACGTCAGGCCGCACCGTGTTGAGCGTGCCCGTAAACGCGGCGTTGTTGACGACGATGTTTACGGGATTGCCGGTTTGCGACTGCACGATCGTCGAAAGCTGCCAGCCTTCTTTCAACAGATTGCCGCGGAACGGCAACTCGTAAATTCCGCTGATCACGAACCGATGACGCGCGTCGAAGTCTGAAAGACCGCGACTGTCGCGCAGGTTGTAACTATCCTGAATAACCACGCCCTGGCTGTTGAGCGAGTTGTAGTCGATCGATTTCGAGAACGTGTACGACGCGTTGAACTGAAAACCTCGCGACAGTCGTTTCGTCGCCGTCAGCCACATCGCGTTGTAACTTGAATTGCCCGTGCCTTCGATCTGCACGATGTTGTTCAGCGGCGCGCCCGGACGAATCGGACTGGAAAGCGAGACATTTGTAAACGGCCGCACGCCGTTGATTGGTTGATTGATGTTGCGCGAGATGCGCAAGTGCGTGCCTTTCGTGCCGAAGTAACCAATACTGACCGCGAGATCCTTTGCGACTTCACGCTGGATGTTCAGGTTCCAGGTCTGAACATAAGCGTTGTCGAAATTCGGATCGACGTTCGCCGGCGCGAGTCCCGCTGCACCGGCGACAAACAATGCATTCGTGAAGGTCACGGGACCGGTGAAAGTAAGCGGCGTCGCGAGTGGTGGATTTGCGGCGAGCGGCGTAACGACGTTCGTCACCGGCTGGTCCGTCTGGACCGCGAAAGCCGCGCGAATCGAAGTCTTGCCATCGTTGAACGGATCCCACGCGATGCCGAGACGGGGTTGGAAGTTCTTGTTGTTCTCCTTGTAAACCTTGTCGATACCCGAACCGACGCGCACGAACTCGCGAGTCAGATGATCGAACACGACGAAACGGTCGTAGCGTTCGGTCGGCGTCATGTTCCAGTCGTAACGCAGGCCGAGCTCGACCGTCAGGTTTGGACGCAGTTTGTAGTTGTCCTGAACGTAAAACCCAAACGCGTTCTGGATGATGGCGCTCGAACGATCGCCGAGCGTGACGCTGAAGCCGTTTCCGTTGCCGGTAATGAAGCTGTTCACGTTCGGGAACGTGAACGTGCCGGTGTCGAGCGTGAAGTTGTTGTTGTAGAAACGTCTTGCTTCACCACCAAACTTGAACGAGTGGTTCCCGCGCAGATAGCTGACGGTGTCGCTGAGAACGACGGTCATATCGGCGCGTCCCTGCGGAAAGCCGGCTGGACCACCGAGATTGAAATTGAAACCGGTGATGCTCATCTGCGGCAGGCCGATGTCGTCGTTGACGCCGTTGATGATGCCGAAATCAGCCGGATTGAGTTGCGCGTTCGGCGTGAACGTGATGTTGATGCGATTGAAACCGAGACGCGCTTCGTTCGTTAGGTTTGGACCAAAGATGTGCGTCTCGTTCAACGTGAAGATCTGTCGCCGCGACTGGCGTGTGTCGCCCCAGCCGGGCATCGTGTTGCCCTGAAGGTTCGGCTCGCCGCGTTTGTCGCGCTGAAAAGCGTAGTAGCCGTGAATGCGATCGTTCGCGCCGATGGTGTGATTCACGTCCCCGGTGAATTGATCGATGTCGACGGGCGCGGTGTCCGAACCGGCGAACCGCCCGACCGGAACGCCGTTGACGATATCGACACTCGTGGCCAGCGGAATCAACGGCAACAACTGAAGCACCGTTGGATTGGTGACTAAAGCGCGTTGCGCATTGGTCAACACGTTGCTGGTCAGCGTGAGGCCCTGGCGTTGCCGCGTGCCTTCGTAACTGAAGAAGAAGAACGTGCGATTCTTGCCTTCGTAACCGAAGATCGGACCGCCTTCGCCGAAGTGCGGCAGGTTCAACGGGCCGCCGATGTTGAAGCCAAACTGGTTGCGCTTGAACGGCGGTTTTCGCGCGTCGAAGAAGTTGCGCGCGTCGAGCTTTTCGTTGCGCAGGAATTCGAACAGTTCGCCGTGATACTGGTTCGCTCCCGAACGCGTCGCGATGTTTACGATCGCGCCGGAGTTTCGACCGTACTCGGCGCTGACGGTCGAGTTGTCGACTTTGAACTCCTGAACGGTGTTGATGGACGGCTGAAACGTGATCTGATTCTGGACCATGTCGTTGAGGTTGATACCGTTAATCATGAAGTTAACCGTATCTTCGCGACCGCCGGCAGTGTTGAAAGCAAACGATCCCTGTCCGCGTAATGGCGCGGTCAGGAAGCCGTTCTGCGGCGGCGTCACGGAACCCGGAATCAATAAGCCGAGATCGACGAAGTGACGGCCGTTGAGCGGGATCTCCTGAACAGTGCGCTGATTGATGACTGTGCCGACCGACGTCGTCGTGGTCTCGATCACCGGAACGTCTGACGAGACGAGGACCTGTTCCGAGATCGCGCCAACGTCCATCTGAAAGTTCTGGACCACCGTTTTCGCGACTTCGACCGTTACCTGATCGGCGACCTGGGTTTTAAAGCCCTGGATCTTCACCTCGACGGTGTAGGAACCGACCGGCAACGCCGCGAATTGATAGTTGCCGTCGGTGTCGGTTTGAGTGGTTCGTTCTGCTGAGGTGTTGCGGTTTTTGGCGGTTACTGTGGCGTTCGGCAAAACCGCGCCTTTACTGTCCGAAACCGTACCTTGTAGAAGTGCAGTTGACTGGCCCAATGCGGATGGAGTCGCTAGGAGAGCGGCTACTAGCATCAGGAACGAGAAGAACAATGCGATCCTTTTGCCTGGCATAAATACCTCCTGGAGTAGCGCGGGCAGGTTGTGTTTTCAATGTAGGGGAGGAACTTTTGAAACTACCTAAGCAACGCTGATGCCGCAGCAAACACTCAGATCAGCTTAAATTTCCTCACGTTTTGCGCTTCTTCCTGAATTCAAAATCCAAAAACAACAAGCCCATCCGAAAGCTACAAGAAGGATTAGCCACAAAAAGGCACAAAAGGCACAAGAGGCACAAGAGGCACAAGAGGCACAAAAATTTTATTTACTAAGTGAGGGACCAAATCTCTTTTTCCCTCTCCTCTGCCTCTTGTGCCTTTTGTGCCTTTTGTGCCTTTTTGTGGCTAAAGGTCTACCAGTTACTTAAATAGTCGCGCAGCATCTGCTCCATCTGGTCGAGCGAGCCGGCGCAGAAGAGGATCGATTGATAGTGCGTCGGATCGTAGACGTGATTCGCCGCGGCTTCGAGATCGAGTGGACGCAGTTCCGCTTTGTGCATTTCCGCCAACTCGCCTGCCGACGAAAGCAGACCCGTTCCGTAAGCCTTGACTCGTCCGTCTTCACGCAAAACGCCGAATTCGATCGTGAACCAGTAAACACGCGCGAGACGATCCATTTCGCTGACGGACTTGGTTCGTCGCACCGCTTCGCCAAACAGGCGATTGATCTCGGCGAGGCGGGTGCTTGCCAGTGTGACGGCGTGGCCGATGATCTCGTGAGCGACGTCGGGTTCGGGTGTGTAGAGCGGTGTGGAGTGATGACGGATGTACTGCGTACACAGAAACACGCCGTTCGCCAACGATTCGAGAAAGATGCGCGGCTCGACGAGACCGGGGACCGGTTCGAGTCGAAAACCTGAGATCGCCTCGACTTTTTCGCTCACTTCGCTCAACTGCGGAATGCGCTCCGTGCCGAAGTCGAGACGTTCGAGACAGGCGAGATACTCGGCGCACGCGTGTTCGCGATGTGCGGGGCCAAGGGCTTTCCAGATCGTTTGCCAAACGCCGTGTTCGAGTTCGGTGTAGGGCGCCTCGGGGATTGGCGCGCCGGTTTTGTAGTTCATTGCGATCTCGGCGATGGCGTTGCGGCGCGCGCGGTATTCGGGATCTCGGAAGCCCGGATGGTCCGGATCGAGATGAACGAGACGGACCTCGACGTGGTCCTGTAAAACGGTTTGGGTTTCGGTTGGAGTCATCGGTTTTCCTCGGTAAATAAAAAACCGGCCACCAATCCTCTGGAAGGATTGATGGCCGGTTTTAGGAAACTTGTCTAAGTTGCTACGTGGTTAACGTGCGCCGACAGCCTCTCGCCCGACCGCTCCTTCCAGTGAAGAGCGGGCCGTAATAGTAATAATAGCGATACAGGCTTCGGTTCATAGTTGCTGTCGTCCAGCGAGCGACAGGATAAGCACTGACGGAGTATGTCGTCAAGCTATCCGCTTTCTTTATGAAAATCCTTTCTCAACTGACCTCGCGCAGACGGGAGGCACATGGGAAAACGGATTTTTAAAAATCATTTCTCCCACTGACCTCGCGCAAGCGGGAAACACGCTTTTCAATCAAACTTCAACGTCTGGCGGGAGTCGAAGAAGTTGGCCCATGAGTCGCCTTTCTTCTCCAGGAGCTCGGGGACGTTGGTGATCGTGAAATCAGTAATCTTCACACCTTGCGAGACCTGTTTCCACGTCAACGGCATCGACACAGTCGCTTTCGGTTTTGCCCGCGCAGTAAACACCGACGCCAAACTCTTCCCACGCGCGTTCTGCATAAAATCGACATACACCTGCGTGCTCTTGCGCTTTGCGATCGTCCGTTCAACCGTCGCGATCTGAGGCGCGCGACGCGCAACCTCCCCCGCCAGAAGTTTCGCAAACTCCGCCACCTGCTCGTAATCGTTCGTCGGCTTCAACGGCACGTAAATGTGCATCCCGGAAGACCCGGACGTCTTCGGAAACACTTCCAACCCGATCTCGTCAGCCACCTCCTTCACCTTCAACGCAACCTGCAACACGTTCTCCCACGGCGCGCTCTTCGGATCGAGATCGATCGCGATCCAGTCAGGCTTGTCGAGATGTTTGACAGTCGAATGCCACGGATGCTGTTCGATATTTCCGAGATTGACGAAGTGAAGCACGGAACCGATCGTCGAAAACACAGCGTAATCGAGTTGCCGTCCTTCCTGGTTCGTGAGCTGCTTGGTCTTGATGAACTCAGGCGCGCTCTCCAGGTCCTGCTGAAAAAACATGGGCGCGTTGATGCCGCGCGGCCAACGCTGAAGGATCGCCGGACGTTCTTTCAGGTGCGGCAGGATGTAATCCGCAACCTTCAGATAGAAACAGAGCAGATCAAACTTGGTGAGCTTTTCGTCGGGCCAGTAGACGCGGTCCAGGCTCGTCAGCGACACCTGCTCGCGTCCGACCTTGAGAATCATGTCGCCCCTGGGCCGTTCCAGGCTCAAAAACTCCTGGACCGTGACGATCATTCCACCCTTTTGTCGCGTTCTCTTCACTGTCATGTGCGTAAGTATATGCCCCAGTTCTGTCTCGGAGGTATCTGAAATGCATAGACGAACAATCACGATCGCACTGATCGTGACCGTGCTTACGTGCCTCGCCCTGCCGGCCGGCGCGACGGTCCCGCAAACAGTTACTTACACGCTCGACGCGAGTCGAAGCAAGTTCATGGCCCATGCTGACCGTAGTGGTCTGTTGTGGTTCAAAGGAAAGAATCATCATTTGGCGGCGAGTGAATTCACCGGCGAGGTCGGCATCACGCCGCAGACGATCACGCCTGCGTCGCTAAAGTTAGTCGTCAAAGCAGCATCGCTTCACGAAACAGGCGCTGACTTTACCGAACAGCAAAAACAGATCATCAACAAGGAACTGCGCGAGATCGTGCTTCACCCGGACCAGTATCCGGACATCGTGTTTCAAAGCACGAACGTGACAGCGAAAGCCGCCGGCCCAGATCGCTACGAAGTAAAGATCGGTGGAAATTTGACGCTGCACGGCGTGACGCGCCCGATCACGATTCCTACTGTTGTCACACTAAACGGAAATGATCTGAGAGCGGTGGGTAAGTTCGACATCGACCGCGACGATTTCAAGGTGAAAGCGACGTCGGCGTTTCATGGAATGGTGCGCGTCAGCAACGATATCGATTTCGAATTCGACATCGTGGGCCACCGTCAATGAACGCCAGTGATCACGAGCTGTAGCCATCGGGATGCGACTGCATCCAGCGCCAGGCGGAGTCGATGATCAACTCCAGATCCTGATATTTCGGCGACCACCCCAACTCCTGCTTGATCTTGTCTGAGCTGGCGATCAACACAGCAGGATCGCCCGCGCGTCGTGGTCCAACTCGAACGGAAATGTCCTTCCGCGTAACCCGTCGCGCCGTGTCAATAACTTCACGAACGCTATAGCCATTTCCTCCACAACCAAGATTGTAGATACGGCTGCCTTCATTCATGACGCCAAGCGCGAGTATGTGCGCACGCGCGAGATCGATCACGTGAATGTAATCGCGCAAACAGGTGCCATCGGGCGTCGGATAATCGTCGCCGTAAATCTCGACATGCGAACGTTTGCCAGTCGCGGCCTGCAAAGTGATCGGAATGAGGTGACTCTCGGGATCGTGATCTTCGCCACACTTTTCACTCGCGCCCGCTGCGTTGAAATAACGTAACGAGACGTACCTCAATCCGTAAGCGCTTTCATACCAGTGCATCGCCTTCTCGAAAGCGAGTTTTGATTCACCGTAAGGATTCGTGGGATTGTTTGGCGCCGTTTCGTAGATCGGCTGCGACTCAGGCTCGCCGTACGTCGCCGCCGTCGAAGAAAACACGATGCGCGCCACGTCACAGTCGCGCATCGCGTCGAGCAAAACGAGACCGGCGACGAAGTTGTTGTCGTAATACTTCGCGGGCTGTTCGACGGACTCGCCAACGAGCGAATACGCCGCCATGTGAATCACGGCTTCGATCGAGTTATCTTTTAACGTCCGGCGCAACGTGTCCGCGTCGAGCAGATCGCCCTGCACGAAACGCGCGCCGCTGACAACAGCCTCGCGATGTCCCTTGACCAGATTGTCGTAAACAACTACCTGATGACCGTCGTTCACCAACTCTTCGGTGACGACACTTCCGATGTAACCGGCGCCGCCGGTAACGAGCACACGCACACAATTACCCTCCACAAGGGACAATAAGGCTCTTGTTTCTCAAATCCGTCTTTTATTCTTGAAATCCGTGGTTCAGGTAATCGCGACGTTCGGGCGGCTTGTTGTCGCGTCTGCCTGTAGGGCATCTGAGACGTAATAGAGAATGCGTCCGCAGTTGTCGCACGTGATGATGTCTTCGCCGCGGCGGATTTCCGCCATCACTTGCGGCCGCAGCGACATGAAACACGCCGTACACGAGCGATTACGCGCTTCGGCAACTGCGACACCGTCGCGGATGCGCCCGCGAATCCTCGAATACATGCCACTCATCGACGCCGGCAGGTTTGCGAACACCTGTTCACGCTCGGCGAGTTGTTTGGTGAGCAATTCCGACTGCGATTTAGTTTCTTCGTCAAACGCCTTGAGCCGTGCTTCGCGATCGGAATTCAACGAGGCGATCTCGTCGGCGCGTTCGCTAAGCGCAGCTTCCGCTTGTTCGAGCGTCTCCATTTGTTCGAGGATTTGCGTCTCGAGCTGCGAGATTTGTTTGCGCGCGGCATCGGCTTCGCGAATCGCGGCCGTGTACTCGTCCTGCTTCTTGGACGACATCAGGTTACGTTCGGCGCGTTCGGCGCGTCCTTTTTGGTCGACGACTTCGGTTTCCAGGCGGGCGCGATTGTGTTTGGCGTCATCGCGACGGCTCTCGAGAGCCCTAATTTCAAAAGCGCGCCGATCGAATTCTCCTTCGATTTCGGCGCGCCTGTCTGGTATCGCTGCGAGGTCTTTTTCTAGTTTTCGTATGCTTGTATCCAGATTTTGCAGAGCGATTAACTTCTCTAATTCCGCTTTCACTCTTTATGCACTCCTCAAAAGATCAGGGCTGTAAATGACCGCTTTCATCGTCAGTGATCATCACACAACCCGCTTGTTTGTGGCAAGCGGAGTGCTGGAGCGAGAGCGAATTTAGCGTTAAATCGGACCGCGAACAGGACGCGCAAGCCTCACTCGTGGCGTTCGGACGCGAACCGGCGGCATTCGAACCTCGACCGTCGGAATCGAAGGAATCCGAATTTGCGGCATTTCGATGTTGATGTCGGGAATCGTTGGAATCTCGATTCTCGGTATCACTATGCGACGCCCCATCTGCGGACGAATGTCAGAGCCGGAAAAACGACCTTCAGTCGGCGTGACCTGAATCGTCTGTTGCGACTTGTTGCGAATCACCGTCAACGTAACCGCGCCATCTTTTCGACGACCGACAACACGCGAGATGTCGCCCGGCGAATCGACTGCTTCGCCATCGATTGCGGTGATGACGTCGCCTGCTTTCACGCCGGCCTTCGCTGCTGGTCCATCTTCGGTAACGGCAGTCACGAGCACACCCTTGCCGCCGCTAACACCGAAGTAATCGGCGAGCTGCTTGTTGAGTGTCATCGTGCTGACGCCGATGCGACGGGCGCTCAGTACGAACGTAAAGTCGCCGTCGCCGTCTTTGTCAAAGTCGAATCTCTCGATTAGTGGACTTTCGAATTTGAACGCTTTGGGATCGGTTTCCCATTTCCACACCTTCGGATCGCCTGAGAAAAATCCCTGGGCCATGCCGAAGTTGTTTCGCTTGCCGACGGTGGCCGTCAGTTCCTGTTCAGCGCCGCCACGGCTCACGGTTACTCGCACCGATTGATCGGGCGCGATCTCCGAAATGAGCCGGTTAAGCTTTCGCACGCTCGTGATGTTCTCGCCGTCGAGACGAAGGATCACGTCGTCCTTTTTAAGGCCCGCTTTTTCAGCCGGACTGCCTTGAACCACTTGCGTGATGCCGACACCGCGCGGCTGGCTCATGTGGTACTGCGCCATGTTTTCGCGGCTGATGTTTTCGGCGTAAACGCCAAGATAACCGCCGTCGGTGAAGAGTGAGAATGAGTTGACCAGCGGCTCATCGGGCGGTTCAGGCGGTGTCGCCGGCGATGGTTTTTGCGCAAGTGCCAGACCGGTGGTCAGAATAAGAGCAACCAGAAGGCCTATCGAGTATTTCATTTTCATACACAGATTTCCTCCGGAAGAGTTTCCGCCTTACACGCGGCCTCCCGCGAACGGTTCCAAAAGATTTTTCTGAAATCCGTTTGTTTTTCTGAAGATCCGTTTCCTTATGAACGTTCTAACTTGTAGACTTCGGTGGGACCTGAAAGCTCGACGCCGATCTTCCCTTCACTGTGAGCGAGGTCGAGATGGGCGACGGCTTCGGAAACCGCCAGAAACCGGTGAACGTCGTCAGCGCCGGGAAACATCGCCTGCGCGACTTGCCACGCCGTCACGCCGTCCTTCTTGACGAGACCGATCACTTGCGACTGGCGCATCTGAAACGCTCGGAAGTAACGATGAAAGAGTTCTTCGTAATCGCGAATCACGTCACCGTGACCGCCGTAAACCAGCGTCGGCGAACACGCGCGCAATCGAGCGAGACTGACAAGATATTCCGCTAACGAAGGAAAACGCCGCGATGGATCGAGCGGATCCGGCGAGAGCACCGGATTCGGCGTGATGCGCTTCAACACGCAATCGCCGGCGATCAGCGTGCGATCCGCCTCGCGCAGAAACGAACACGAACCGGGCGTGTGTCCGGGTGTGTGAAGCACGCGCAAACTGCCCGATTCAAACTCGAGTTCCGCATCGTCTCTCAATGAAACGCACTCGTGGTCGTCGAGCGTGTCGGCATACTCGCGCATACCTTCATACATGTGGCGCATCAACCGGACCTCTTTTTCCGGCACGCCCGCGCGTTTGAGCAGCGCGCGATGTTCGTCGTATTCGAGCCGGCTGTGACGATGGCCGGTTTCCCAATCGTGTACAAACACCTCCGCGTTCTTCGCTTCGTCGCGCACTGACTTGGCGAGCCCGCAATGATCTTCGTGTGCGTGCGTGAGAACTATCCGGCGGATGTCGGAGATACGGAAACCGGCTTCGCGCAGACCGGCGCGCAGAGCTTCAATCGTCTCTTTGGTCTTCGGTCCGGTGTCGATGATCGTGATGGGATCTTCGGCGATCAGGTAGACGTTGACCGGACCGATGTAGAACGGCGTCGGCAACGAGATGGGAATGACACGCATGCGGAGGTTGCGGTTTGGTCTTTGGTCTTTGGTCTTTGGTCTTTGGTCTTTGGTCTTTGGTCTTTGGTCTTTGGTCTTTGGTCTTTGGTCTTTGGTCTTTGGGTTCTACCTTAGTTCTTTGTGTCTTTTGTGCCTTTTTGTGGCTAATAAACGTACCGGTTCGCCTGGATCATGTCGTCGGCGATTCGTTGTCGCGCGGCGATCGTGTTCATCGGCTGCAACTTCGTGAAGCGCCGGAGTGCCGCCAGCAGCGTCCGCAGCTCGTCGCCTTCGGACATTCCCGCCAGCGTGTTCTTCGCCTTTGCTTCAATACGGCCGACGGCGTCGTTGCAGAACACGCGCGTCATGTCGAGATAGCGTTCGACGTTCGCTTCGCCCTGCGCTTTCGCGAGCTTGCGCGCGCGGAGAATCGCCGTTTCCATCGCGTAGGTGTCCATGATGATGTCGGCGATGCCCATCAGAATCTCCTGCTGGTCGCCGAGTTTCATCATGTACTTCTGCGCGGCCGTGCCGAGCGTCATCAACGCGACTTTCTTCGCGTTTTTCGCCAGTTTCTCTTCGACCGCCAATAGCGCATCGTCATCTTCGAGACCACCGAGCGCAGGCGACAGCACTTCGTCCATCAATGCCTGCGCCGCGGGCAGGAGCGCGAGATTGCCGCTCAGCGCGCTCTTCATTAATCGTCCCGGAATCAGCATCCGGTTGATCTCGTTGGTGCCTTCGAAGATGCGATTGATACGCGAATCGCGATACGCGCGCTCGGCGGGATAGTCGGCGGAATAACCGTAACCGCCGTAGATTTGAACCATCTCGTCGACGACGTAATCGCAGTACTCAGACAGCGCGACCTTAATGATCGAACACTCGGCCGCGTACTCTTCAATCGCCCGCAGCCGCGCGTCCATGTCTTTCGAATCGACCGTGTTCAGCCGATCTTCGATCATTCCCAACGTGCGATAGATCATCGACTCGCCTACCCACGTGCGAATCGCCTGCTCAGCCAGTTTCGACTTGATCGCGCCGAACGACGAGATCGATTTGCCGAACTGATGCCGTTCGTTTGCGTAACGCACCGACTCATGGACCATCAACTTCATGCCGCCGATGCACATCGCGCCGAGTTTGAAACGGCCGATGTTCAGCACGTTGAAAGCGATCTTGTGACCTTTGCCGACTTCGCCGAGCAGGTTCTCGACCGGCGTGCGAACGTCGGAAAGCACGAGCGCCGTCGTGCTCGATCCCTTGATTCCCATCTTGTGCTCTTCGGCGCCCGACGTCAGTCCCGGCTGGCGTTCGACGATGAACGCGCTGAACTTGTCGCCGTCAACCTTCGCAAACACGATGAAGATGTCGGCGAAACCACCGTTGGTGATCCACATCTTCTCGCCGTTGAGGATGTATTCCTTGCCGTCGTCACTCAAACGCGCGGTCGCTTTGCCTGACATCGCATCGGATCCGGAGCCGGCTTCAGTCAACGCGTAAGCGGTGATCAACTCGCCCGCCGCGATCTTCGGCAAGTACTTCTTCTTCGCCGCTTCCGTCGCGAAATAAACGATGGGCAACAGGCCGATGCCACTCTCGGCGCCGAGCGTGGTCGCGAACGACGCTGACCGCCCGATGTTCTCGCCGATCAACGCGCCGCTCGTTTGATCGAGGCCGAGCCCGCCGAACTCTTCGGGAATATTTGCGCCGATCAGTCCGAGATCCGCAGCCTGGGCCACAAGCTGGCGAGCGAGTGTCCAGTCGTGCTTCTCGAGCTCGCCGATGCGAGGATTGACTTCGTTGTCGATAAACTGCCGCGTGGTGTCGGCAATCATCCGATGCTCTTCGGTGAAGTCTTCCGGCGTGAAGATCTCTTCCGGCGCGCGCTCTTCGATCAGAAATGCTCCGCCTTTGATTAGCTGCTTTTGTTCGGCTACGGCTGACATCAGTTTGGTCCTTTCGTTTTAGGTCTTGGCCACAAAAAGGCGCAAAAGACACAAGGAATAAAACCTCAAACTTTTTTGTGATTCTTGTGCCTCTTTGTGGCCAAGACTCACAGTCTCTCCAAAATTCCCGCGGCGCCCATGCCGCCGCCGACACACATCGTCACCATTCCATAGCGGCCGTTACGGCGCTCCAACTCGCGCAGGATGCCGGCCGTCAGTTTCGCGCCCGTGCAACCGAGCGGATGGCCCAACGCGATCGCGCCGCCGTTGACGTTCACTCGTTCCGGATCGAGACCCAGCGTTTTGATCACAGCCAACGACTGCGCCGCAAACGCTTCATTCAACTCGATCAGATCGATGTCGGCAAGCGTCAGGCCCGCTAACTTCAACACCTTCGGAATCGCGTAAACAGGTCCGATACCCATCTCTTCCGGCGGACAACCGGCAGTCGCGTACGCGATGAAACGCGCCATCGGTTTCGCGCCCAATTCCTTCGCGCGCGCGTCGGACATCACTATCGCCGCCGCCGCGCCGTCAGACATTTGCGACGAGTTGCCGGCCGTGATCGTTCCTTTCACATGAAACGCCGGTTTGAGTTTCGCCAATCCTTCGGCTGACGTATCGCGACGCACGCCTTCGTCTTTGTCGAAGACTACTTCGCGTCGTTGCTTCTTACCTTTTTCGTCCAACTCTTCGAGCACGACGTTCAACGGCACTGTCTCGTCTTTGAACTTGCCCGCGTCGAGCGCTGCTGCCGCGCGTTGATGCGAGTGCAACGCAAACTCGTCCTGCTCCTCGCGCGTCACTTCATACTTGCGCGCGACGTTCTCGGTCGCGAGTCCCATGCTGAGATAAAAATCAGGATAGTGATCGACGAGATACGGGTTTGGACGAATGATGTGACCCCCCATCGGGATCATCGACATCGTTTCCAGTCCACCCGCGACGATGACTTCAGCGCTGCCGGTCTTGATGCGATCCGCCGCCATCGCGATCGACTGCAATCCCGACGAGCAAAAGCGATTGATCGTCATCGCGCTCGTCTCGACCGGGAGACCGGCGCGAATCGCCGCCGCACGCGCGACGTTCATGCCCTGTTCGGCTTCGGGCATCGCGCAACCCATGATCACGTCTTCGATCTCTGACGTTTCGAGTCCCGGCACGCGATCGATGGCGTTTTTGATCACTGCCGCGCCCATTTCGTCAGGCCGCGTAGTTCTCAACATGCCGCGCGGCGCTTTGCCGACTGCTGTTCGAACCGCCGATACGATAACTGCGTCTCTCATATTTACCCCGTAAAAATTTCGAATTTCGAAATTCGAATTCTCCTCAATTCCTCAATGGTTTGCCCGTCTTCAGCATGTGCGCGATTCGCTCCTGCGTCTTGCGCTTGCTGACGAGCGACAGAAACGCTTCGCGCTCCAGGTCCAATAAATACTGCTCTGAAACGCGCGTCGGATGATTCAGGTCGCCGCCGGTCAGGATGCGCGCCAGTTGCGTGCCGATTTCCGCGTCGTGATCCGAAATATAACCGGCGCGTTTCATCTGGTGAATGCCGAGTTTCAACGTCGACAACGCCGACTCGCCTAACGCGAGAACGTCCGTTCGCTGTTGCGGCTGAACATAACCCGTCGCCGACAAAGCGAGCACTTCTTTCTTCGCGTCCGCGATCAATCGATCGGCGTTCATCGAGAGCGTATCGTCCGCCGAGAGGAAGCCAAACGCTCTCGCTTCTTCCGCCGACGTCGCGACCTTCGCGAGGGCGATCGTCTCAAACGCACGCTTCACAAACGGAAACGGATCCGCATCGTCGACGCCCTTCGGAATCGAATCCATCGCACGGACCAGCATCTCCTTCGTTCCACCGCCAGCGGGAATGATGCCGACGCCGACTTCGACGAGTCCGATATACGTCTCGGCCGCCGCGCGTACGCGATCCGCGTGCAACACCATCTCGCAGCCGCCGCCAAACACCATCTGAAAGGGCGCGACAACTACGGGCTTCGGCGAATAGCGCAAGCTCATCGTCGCGTTTTGGAAGACTCGGACCATCATGTCGAGCTCGTCCCAGTTTTCCTCCTGCGCCTCCATCAGCATGAGCATGATGTTTGCGCCGACGCAGAAGTTCTGACCCTGATTGCCGACGACGAGTCCGACGAAATTCTTCTCGACTTCGCCGAGTGCGAACTTGAGCATCTGGAGCGTGTCGCCGCCGATGGCGTTCATCTTCGAGTGAAACTCGAGACACGCGACGCCGTCGCCGATGTCGATCAACGACGCCCCGGCGTTCTTCTTGATCACGCCGTTTTGATCTTTGATCGACTTGAGAATCAGCACGCCCGGCTGATCCGCGAGCGGAACGTATTTGCCGGTCGCGAAGTCGAAATAGAACTGTTGCGCGTTCTCCTTTTTATAGAACGACGTGGCGCCCGACGCGAGCATCTGCTCGACATTCGCCGGCACAGTCATTCCTTCTTCCTTCATCCGCGAGACGGATTTCTCGACGCCGATCGCATCCCAAGCCTCGAATGGTCCAAGTTCCCAACCAAAGCCCCAACGCATCGCGCGATCGACTTCGACGACGTTGTCGGCGATCTCGGGGATACGCTTCGCGGCGTAGGCGAGTGTGCGTGTCAGCGTTTTCCAGAGGAATGCGCCGGCGCGATCCTTGCCCCACGTCAGTGTTTTCAGACGCTCGGGAAGATCCTCGATGTTCTTCGCCATGTCGAGCGAAGGAAGTTTGACCTTCTCGGAAGGTTTGTATTCGAGAGTTGCGGTGTCAAGCGCCCAGATCTCGCGTTTGTCGCCTTCGCCTTTTTGTTTCTTGTAGAAACCGGATTTCGTTTTGTTGCCGAGCAGTCCGCGCTCGACCATCTTCGCGAGCACGTCGGGCACGACAAACATGTCGCGCTCTTCGTCGTCGGGAAGGTTTTCGTAAAGGTTCTTGATGACGTGATGAAAGACGTCGAGGCCGACGAGATCGAAAGTTCTGAACGTCGCCGACTTTGGACGGCCGACTGCTGGGCCCGTCATCTTGTCGACTTCTTCGATCGAGTAGCCGTCTTCGAGCATCGTCTTGATCGTGTGCAGCGCGCCGAAGGTGCCGATGCGGTTCGCGATGAAGTTTGGACGATCTTTCGCGGGGACGACGCCTTTGCCGAGTCGCTGATCGAGAAAACCGAACAGGAAGCAGGAGACTTCCGGCTTCGTCCATTCGGTGCGGATGATCTCGACGAGATGCAGATAACGTGGCGGATTGAAAAAGTGTACGCCGACGAAGTGTTGTTTGAAGTCGTCGGAACGGCCTTCGGCGATCAGGTGAATGGGGATGCCGCTCGTGTTTGAAGCGACGATGGAGCCAGGGCGGCGATTCGCGTCGACTTTTTCGAAGAGCGAGCGTTTGATGTTCAGGTTTTCGACGACTGCTTCGACGATGAGATCGCAGTCTTTGAGTCTCGCGAGGTCGTCGTCGAAGTTGCCGACGCTTACGAGCGATGCGTTATCGGGTATAAAGAACGCCGCAGGTTTGGCTTTTGTTGCGGCTTCGAGTCCGGCCTGCGCGATTCGATTCCTGACAGCTTTGGTTTCGAGCGTCAGCCCTTTCGCCTGTTCATCCGGCGTGAGTTCACGAGGCGGAATATCGAGCAGTAGCGTTGGCACGCCAGCATTAGCGAGGTGCGCGGCAATCTGCGCCCCCATGGTCCCCGCCCCCAACACCGCCGCCCGTTCGATCCGCATCATTCGGTAATCCTCTCGAGATAATCCTGTTAACTTTTCGATAGAACGCCCATTGTATCGAGCAAGAGGCTGACATAATACTGAATGAGCGCTCATTCAGGCAAGGCCTGGAGGCCTGCTCTCTCGGCAATAGAAGGGTGTGGGTTCGGTCATAAAGTGAAATTTGTCCGGCATTAAATGAAATTGCGCGCATGAACCTATGATTTCGGTCGGCTTTGCGCGCGTTAGCAAAAAACGTCCTTGTCGGATTTGCGGTAAACCCACTTATTGTGGCTTTTCGAGAGACGAAGGTACTTCCATCTGCATGCGCATCAGTGCGGGATCGCGCGGGCTGTCCCGCAACGGTGGAAATATCAACAATTAACAAGCCGAGTAACCAACCAATCTCGCTGGCGCCTCTCGAAATCACAGATGCTGGGTTGAGGGATCAACACGAATGGGACCACTTACTGTGCGCCATCTGACATCAGGAGTGGACAGGTTCTTCAATCCGCAACAAAATAGCGTTTTAAGTCATGCAGCAGTCTAGAGAAGCGACCTTCAACCGCGGGCACCTCGCAGTCATGGACGACGCGCCGATGACGGAAGACGAGTCAGTCACGGCTGTTTTCAACATCTTTGCGGGTCGAGCTGCTGCCGAGTTACGGCGTCTGCGGAGAGATCGAGCCCTCGTTGAACGTGAGCAAAAACTATCACGTCTGTTCGACGGAGCGATGGATGCAATTGTCGAATTTGATGCCGACTTTCGCATAACGAATATCAACGCCGCTGCAAAAAAGGTTTTTGGTCGTGAGGACGCTACTGACGGCGACATTTCTTTCAATGAGTTCATCACTCAAGAATCGCGCGGTAAGCTCATTTATCTTATCGAAGAGTTGGCCCGCCGGTCCGAGGATAAGCAATCAATCTGGATCCCTGACAACATTAAGGCTGATTGTTCTGACGAGGAGCTGGACAAACTGCTGGCCTTCTCGCGAGAGCACTCTCCGGTGTGCCAGAGCGTTTGCCGTCCGGTGCCCGTTTCGATCGAACGCGTTCACGGAGCTTCAGGCAGTTGATTTCTTGGGCCTGCCTGTTACTCAGTCGATCCAGATTCGTTCACGCGGGATTCGACTTTACAGCAAAGTCGAATCCCACTGACGGGCGGTGCGGAACGCTCATACAAAGTACTTGCGATCCCAATCAAACGATCATGACAGTAGCCATTTTCACACCTTGTTGATTCTGGAGGAGGCACACCCTTACACTGCCGCGCATACTCAGTTGAACGTCTGCAAAGACTTTAGCGCTTCGCCGATTTGGCGAACCGGGTTTAAACTCAATCGTATCCAGCAACGCTTGCCGGAATTCCCGTTTCCACTACTCACACGATTACTGGCGCAATCGTGGGCGTGGGAGCAACAAGACGATTTTCCGCAGTTAAATGGGGAGTCGCTCGGCGTATCGTGTGGGCATGGGTATTAACAATCCCGATGGCTGGCGGATTCGCGGCACTCTACTTCTTTGTCATTAGACTGATTCACCATCTCACGGCAAGATAACAGTCATCCTCAGCGACAATCGAGATGAAGGTGATTCATCTATGGCCGACAATATCTTCAAGGCGCATCTTCAATCGGCTGAATAGGGAAACCTGCTTGTTCGCTAGCAAAGAATCGCTTTTGGAACCACAGCGCCACGTTAACCAGTCCTATGAGCGCAGGCACCTCGACTAGAGGGCCAATGACTGCGGCGAACGCTGCTCCAGAGCTGATTCCGAAAACCGCAATTGCGACGGCAATCGCCAACTCGAAATTATTGCTTGCGGCAGTAAATGAGAGAGTCGCAGTTTTCGAATAGTCAGCTCCTGCCTTCTTGCCCATATAGAAGCTGACTAGAAACATCACCACGAAGTAGATGAGGAGCGGTATCGCAATGCGAACCACATCAAGCGGCAATCGCACGATGAGATTGCCTTTGAGACTGAACATCACAACGATCGTGAATAGCAGCGCGATGAGCGTCAGCGGACTGATCTTAGGAATGAAGATGCTGTGGTACCACTCTTTGCCTTTTGCCTTCACCAGAATGAAACGCGTGAGCATTCCGGCTATGAAGGGAATGCCGAGATAAATAAAGACGCTTTCGCCAATTTGACCGATGCTGACTTGGACCATGCTCCCAGCCAGCCCAAACAGCGGAGGCAGCAATGTGATGAAAATCCACGCGTAAACGCTATAGAAAAGAACCTGAAACACGCTGTTGAAAGCTACCAACCCGGCCGCATATTCAGTGTCACCCCGAGCTAGCTCGTTCCAGACGATCACCATTGCAATACAGCGCGCGAGACCGATCATGATCAGGCCGACCATGTACTCGGGATAGCTACGCAGGAAAATTATCGCGAGCGCAAACATCAAAATGGGACCAATGATCCAGTTCTGGATAAGGGATAGACCGAGGATTTTCCAGTTACGGAAGACTTCGCCGAGATTCTCGTAACGCACCTTTGCCAGCGGTGGGTACATCATCAATATCAATCCCACTGCTATCGGAATATTGGTAGTCCCTACCTGAAAACGATTTATGAAGGTCTCGACACCGCTGTTGGCGTAACCCAGGACTACGCCAACGGCCATGGCCGCAAATATCCAAAGCGTGAGATATCGATCCAGGAATGACAGCCGAGCGCGATCCCTCGGCACGCACTCTGCCGCACAATTGGTATGGCTTGCCTGATTCATAGTATACAAGCCACTCGGCGTGGCTGTTCTAAAGCGTTCTTGCAGACGTGACACAGTATCTCCCGGGCGGCGATGGGGAGCGTCACAATCCGACCTAGCGGAACAGTAGTTGTGATGTCACGAGGTCGTTCGAAAACATGTTCACCACAAAGACCAGCGGAGCAGTTGTGACATAACCCGACTGCCGCCCGCTCTACCTTTCGTTGAGCGCACTCGTAGCAATTCATACCACCTCACTTGACTGCATACACCTTCACGCTCGCCGCGTAGTCATTAACGTTGTACCGACCGAGTAACTCCGAAAGTCCTTCCTTCAATTCCGAGGTTGAGCAACAACTTGACACTGGCGTAGGTGCACAACAACTCCCCGTCGTCCCGGCTGCTGATTTCACTGTGGGAGCACTTTCGGCCGGAGGCGAACAACAGCCTGATTGGTTTTCCAATTTGGCATATGCATTTAGGTCTGCCGCAGAATCGACAACTTCAACATTTGAGAAACCCGCCTCGAGTAAGCCTCGCTTATAATCCGCAATTGGAATGGCTCCGGCAATACAACCGGTATAGGCTGAAATATCGTTCGCCAACTCCGCGGGCAGTTCCTTCCTAAGCGCGATATCGCTCACAGCCACGCGACCGCCCGGCTTAAGCACTCTGGCAATCTCCCGAAAGACTGCTGTTTTGTCCGAGGCGAGATTGATTACGCAATTGCTAATCACGCAATCAACTGAGTTGTCAGGTAGTGGCAACTTATCAATCGTTGCGAGATGAAACTCGACGTTCGTGAATGGCTCGCCGTTGTTGCCGTGCTCAGCATTGCGCCGCGCGCGTTCCACCATCTCTGGAGTCATGTCAATACCGATGGCTCGACCGGTTGGCCCCACTTTAGCGGCGGCCAGAAAAACATCGAGCCCACCACCGGAACCTAAGTCGACAACCGTTTCGCCCTCCCTCAGATTTGCCGTCGCCGTCGGATTGCCGCATGACAACCCCATGTTTGCCTCAGCGGGAATTGATGCGAGCTCTTCAGGCGTATATCCGAATGCTTCCGCGACAGCGCGGACACCGTCCTGGTTGGACGATAAATCGCTTAATGCTACTGAGCCGTACCTCGATCGTACCGCTTGTTCAATATTCTCAGACATCCTCAACCTCCATCTGCCTAATCGTTTCCTCTAACGGCTCAAACCAACAAGTCCAAGCCATCCTTGCCTCGCCTCACATACGCGGAGGCGAATATGCAAAGGCAGTATTTACCACATTCAGACATATGTCAAGGCGTATATGTTAAGATAATTCGCGCGATGACTCAAAAGCCAAAAACATTCAATAAGGACCTGTTCTTTCGCGCCCTCGCAGACCGCACACGTCTGCGGATCCTGAACTTAATGAGGAGTGATGAAGTATGTGTCTGCTTCTTTGTAGAGGTTTTGAAAACACATCAGCCGAACCCACAAAGGTGGAATCCGTTTTCGACGAACTGCAAGTAGCAACTACTCAGGCTTCGCGCTTCGCCAGGGGCCTCACAAACTTTGCGAGTCCGGCGAAGTTCTCGGCGTAAAAGTCGCACGGGAAGCGTTGCCGAGTCGTGGGATCCCGAAAGCCTTCGCCTCCAAGCACCACCGCAGCTCCCAGTCTCGCAGTGACCCTGCGTAGTTGCGCGAACTCAGAAATGGCTCGATCTAAATCGGCAATGTTCCGCGCAGAAATGCAGACAAGTTGCGGCCGCTGGTGAGTGACCATCTTGCGCAGTGAAAACAGCGGCGTGTTGGGTCCGAGGTTTCTGGTGTTCCAACCTTCGCTTTCAAGAATAATTTCCGCCAAGTGAACCGGCAGCTCATGCAAGTCGCCCTCGATCCCACAGCAGATAGCCTTCATTCCGCTGGGCTCGCCAGGCACAATCATGCCGCGCAACCCCTGTACGGCGGTAAGTACGACCCGCGTCGCCAGATGCTCATCGGCAACCGTTATAGTTCCGCGAGACCATCGTTCTCCCACCTGATGCATGGCTTCCGCGATCGTCTTATCAAACAACGTCACAAGCGACTCGCCTTCCATGTAGTCATGAATCAGGAGCGCGGCGGCTGCCTCCTCTTCGCCCGCCAAAAGCAGTTCTGTAAACCCCACCGATGAACTCCGACTCAGGGCGCGGCCTTTCTTTGGCGGGCGCGGCGAGGCAGGAGCAGTTCCGATGCCCTGCTCACGGCGCAAATTGGCGATACTCTGAGTGCTAAAACGGCGATGACCGCCGGCAGTCTTACTCGAATGCAGCAAACCATCGTCCGCCCAACGCTTAATGGTGGCTTCGCTAACCCGCAACAGGCGGGCGACTTCTTTAGTGGTTAAGTTAGTGGACGACACTGTTAGCCCCTTCAGACCCAGACCACTTTATCACTAAACCGCCTAAATCGCACATTAATTCTTTATTTTCGCCTGCACTTGACAGCCATGCTTTCACCGTGTAGGCTTAAAACGCTCAAATCGCTCATTCGCTTAATCAGGGCGATTTCGGATTCCCTGGGTTACGAGCGGTCCAGACGCCGAAGGGATGGTTACTAAACAAATGCCTCTTCGCGGAGGCCTTGATCAGAAAGGAAAGAGTTTTACCGATGAACCTTAAGGATTGGACACGAAAGAGATTTTTTGCGGGTGCGGTTTTGTTTGCAGTCCTGGCAATCGCGGCGGCGCCGGGTTCGACCCGCGCTGAAGTCAACGATTCGCTGGAGCCAGCAGACATAGTGGAGACCGCGGTCGGCGCCGGACAGTTCAAGACGCTGGCGGCGGCACTCGAAGCAGCGGGTTTGATCGATGCATTAAAAGGGGCGGGACCGTTCACCGTTTTTGCGCCAACTGATGAAGCCTTCGCAAAACTTCCGGCGGGCACAGTCGAGTCTTTGCTCAGGCCAGAGAACAAGGAGAAGCTGAAGTCGATTCTGCTTTATCACGTGGTGTCGGGAAATGTCCCAGCAAGCGAAGTTTTGAAACTGGATGGCCGTTCGGTCAAGACACTGCAGGGCAGCGCGATCAAAGTGCAAACAAAACACGGTGTACGCGTGGGCAATGCCAAAGTGGTTCAAACCGACGTGATGGCGTCCAATGGTGTCATTCACGTAATCGATACGGTGCTGATTCCAAAAATGTAATCGAGTCAATTGCCTCAACATCTGACCGAGGACTAAACGGTTAACCAACTGCAAAAAGGGAGACTTTATGGAAAAACAATTCGACATAGTTGACACCGCGTTATCGGCGGGAAACTTTTCGACGCTGGCTACGGCGCTCGGAGCCGCGGGTTTGCTCGAGGCCCTAAAGAGTGAGGGTCCATTCACGGTTTTCGCACCGACCGACGATGCGTTTGCGAAGATTCCGCCGCAAACATTGAGTGAACTGCTTCAGCCTGAGAACAAGGAAAAACTGACGGCGATTCTCACCTATCACGTCGTGCCAGGAAGAGTGACCGCGCACGACGTGGCTAATCTGAATTCAGCTACCACTCTTCAGGGTCAGACGGTGAAGATTAGTAAGCAGGACGGGGTGAAGATCAACGATGCAAAAGTGATTGCGCCGGACGTTGAAGCAACGAACGGCATGATTCACGTTATCGATAGCGTGTTGATGCCTGCGACCACAGCAAAAGCGTAGCGATGCACGGCGGACGGCACTTGGAGAGAAGGGTCGGAATGTGGCAGCAAGTTCGACGGCCCTTCTCTCAGTTTTTTTCCCACGCTCATTGATTCCTATAGTCGAACTTTGCATCGAGGAGTTTAGAAATAAATGATTATGAATTTTATGGTGTTAAGCATGATCGCTTCCACCTTGTTAGCTGGAACCGCTGCGGGCGGCCGGAAAGATGAGCTGGAGGTTGTTCCGGCGGTGGATCTTTCACGCTATGTTGGTCAATGGTACGAGATTGCGCGATTGCCAAATCGATTCCAAAAGAAGTGTGCCGACTCAGTCACAGCCAACTACACGCTTCGCTCGGATGGAAGTATTCAGGTGGTAAATCGCTGCCGCAAGGCTTCAGGCGAGTTCACGACTGCTACAGGAAAAGCGAAGATCGTCGACAAGAAAACGAACGCCAAATTGAAAGTTTCTTTCTTTTGGCCGTTTTACGGCAAGTATTGGATTCTTGACCTTGGTCCGAACTACGAGTACGCCGTGGTCGGCGAACCGGGTCGTGACTATCTCTGGATCCTGAGCCGCACGCCCCAAATCGACGAAACGCTTTATCAGCAATTGCTGGCGAACATGCAGGCGCGCGGGTTTGATACGACGCGGATGATCCGGACCGCACATCCTCCTGTATCGGCGCAATGATAATCGCGTGAGAAGGCGCGGCGTTACAAGTTAACGATCTGATGCAGAGGGGTTATGACTACTACCGCACAGAGCCAGCCGGCTGGAAGGAGCGATCCAATCCAAAAAGATCGCCCCCAGCCCTAATGCCCCGATCAACCTCTTAGTTGACCATCGCGTTCTTTGCCTGGTTCTTCTTCAAGATTGCCTGATTCAACAAAGCGTTACGCGCGCCGTCGTTGCTTGTCACTAACGCAATGACGTCGATCGCAAGCGCTTCTTTCAGCCGTTGCTGCGCGTCGGGATGCAGCCCGATGCACGACAGAACCTCAATCCCATCCTGTAAATCAGCAATCGACAGTTTGATCAGCTCCTGCGCCGTGCCGAAGTTCGCTGTCGTCGTCGCTCGTTGCTCGAGCTCCACCGACGAACGAATGTTCTCCAACGCGTTAATTACTCGCAGGAATGCAGCCACTGCTTCCACCTCAGTAGCTTCCAAACGAATGCCGCCGATTAAAGATCCAAACCCGGGAGCATTGTTGAAAGCCTCGCTGTTGTAGAAATCGACAGCGCCCTCGATCGTCAGGATCGAGTTGTTATGGAAGAACGGCGCCGTGTCCGCAGCCTCAACCAACGGCGGCGTATTGAACGAACCGTTACCGAAGCCAAACACTCCCGGCGGCGGCGCGCCTTGTCCAAAACCTCCGTCAGCCGGAACGAGCTGCGCCGGTAGGACCAGATCCGCCGGTTGGGATGGAAGCTGTTCGACGTTAGTATTAAAGTTCGCATTCTGCCCGGGGAAGAAGAAATCGCTCGCGCCCGCGTTCAAATGGCAGAAGAAACACTTGCCGGCGCCTTCGTTCGAACCACCAAGAACGGAGCCGCCGTTGTTGAAGATTTCCATGCCCTTTCTGGCGATCTCACTCTTCAGACTTAAAGCGCCCGAACCCTGCAGAATCAGATCTTCCCGCCGGCCAGTCGACTTCTGAAACGCTTCAAGCGCGTCGAGCTGAGCCACCGTCGGCAGAATAAAATCAACTCCGACTTGCCGGTTCAACGTCTTCGGATAGTGCTGCGTGATCGCACCGATGATGAACTCACGAAGCGTTCCCGTTCCGGGAGCACCATCACCACTCCAGCCGGTTCTTTCGTTTGGCGGAACCGTCGTGCCATCCGCGCCGCCAGACACCGGCGCCAACGAGTTCGGCAACAACGCGAGCGTGTGCGGCACACCGCGCATTACAAACCTCGTCGAAAGGTTACTGAAACCATCGACGTTCTCCAGAATCAATCCGAGCTTGCGCATCAACACCGGCTTCTCGAAATTGTTCGCGAGCGCCGGAGTAAACTCCGCGACAAACAGCGGATCGTTCGGCGGCAACGTCGCAATAAACTCCGGATCGACCGTGAGGTTGTTCTCCTCGCGATGACACGTCGCACACGTCCTGCCGTTACCAGCAAACGTATCGTTCAGGAAACTCGTGCGACCTGCCGCGATCAAGACTTCCTGCGGAGTCGACGGATCCGGATCGGGACCGATCTGCGCCGACACAGTCGGAACAATCGTATCCATCACGCGTTCGAAGGCGCCGCGATTGTCAGACTTAAGCGGCGCAGGATCCGCATCCGCAAGCGCGCCAAACTGTCCCCGCTGCTTGCTGCGATACAGCCGCGGGAAGAGCGACGTCGATCCAACCAAAGTGCGATCGACGACGGGGGTGTTTCCACTCTTCGTCACGACGATCAGGTCCACGTCGAACGACTTGAAAGCATCGCTGCCGAGATTGGCGTAGAAGTTCGCCTTCTTTCCTTCGTAATTCAAACTTCCGAGACGCCGCATCGTGTCGTTCGCTTCCGGCAGAATCGTGCCCGCGGCGCTGTCGATCATCCACAAATCCCATGTCTCGTCTTTCGCAAGTCCGTCGATCTCAACTGAGATCACGCCGTCGACGAGATTCAATCTAACTATGCCACTGGCGCGAGATTCTCCAGTTGAAAGACCTTTGAACCAGCCGACCGACATGACGACATTTCGATCGCCGCCATTCTTTTCATACTCTGTTTCCCAGGCTTTGTAATTTGCGTTGAACGTCTCCACACTGCTGAGGCCGGTGCTCATAGGGGCTGAGCCGGACTCCGAAGACGCTTTGCCGCTTAAAAACAGTACCGGGAGTGCACACGCTGTTATCAAAGAGCCCAACACCAACAACTTCAGGATCTTGATTCTCATTACTCCCTCCTAGTGGAATTCGTACAGTTTGATCCTCGACGCTGGTCCAATAATTTGGACCACCGCCCACACTTCACCCGGGCCACAGGCCGGGACGTGGTGCGTTGTTAACCCCTTGGAAACCCAGAAACCCTGTTGCTCGTAAGGCGCTGACCGCGTACGGCAATACCTCGTCGCGAGACGCGGGCCAGGAAAGGACAAGAGAGACGCAGCGAGAGGAGGATCTAAATCTCTCTCAGTTTCTGGACATCGGGACCGAGTGTCTGGGAAGGTCTCGGCACTCAAGCGCAGATTGCCTGAGATTGGGAGTTACGAGGTCGTTGTGATTTACCATCGTCAAACGGTATGGTCAACAAGAATCTATGGCCGTTTATTGCTGCGCAAGCGTAGTTGGTCCTATTGGACCGCGGCTTTTAGTAATTGGACCAGCTCGGTATTGCGTTGGTCCTCAGCGAGGTTCAACGCAGTTTTGCCGTTGCTGTCCGCGGCTTTAACGTCCGCGCCTTTTCCGATAAGTGTTTGGGCCACAACAGTGTGGCCCTTTTCTACGGCCTTCAGTAACGCGGTTTTCTGTTGCTGATCACGCGCGTTGACGTTGGCGCCGCGGTCCAACAGAGTCTTGACGACGTTGGCGTGACCGTTTTCAGCGGCAGTGATCAACGCAGTTTCTCCGGTCGAAGAAACGGCATTAACATCGGCGCCTTTGTCGATTAGCGACTGAACCGGATCGGAGTGGCCCTTGAATGCAGCGCGCATCAGCGCGGTCCAACCATTTGTGTCGCGCGCGTCAGGTTTAGATCCTTTCGCGAGGATACTTTTGACGATCTCGCCGTGGTTCTCCCATGAAGCAAACATCAACGCGGTCATGCCGCGATTGTCTTTCAACTCGAGATCGGGATCTTCCGCGAGTAGTAATTGAGTGACTTCAATATGACCGGCCCAGGCCGCAGACATCAACGCCGTGCCGAGATGTTTGTTTGTGGCGTTAACGTCCGCGCCTTTCTCCAGTAACAGTTTTACTACGTCTGGCTTGTTCGCGAGCGCCGCAACCATCAACGCCGTTTGGCCCGTACTCGATTTAGTTTCAATGTCCATTCCGCCTTCGAGAAACAGTCTTACGACGTCTGTATTGCCCTGTCGCGCGTTGTCGATGAAGGTTGTGTCGAGAAACGGAACGTTCAATTGGGCCAGTTCGAGACGAGCATTGTCCCTGGACCGATTGCATCCGGAAAGCGCGATGAAGAGTAAAAGAGACAGCGAGGTTAGAGAGGTGAGTTTTCGTGGATTCATGACTGTTTAGTAATTCGTCAGGATTTCTTCCGGCTTGAATCCCATCTTGCCGAGCCGTTCGCGCGTTTGCTCGATCATCTCGCGTGAACCGCAGATCAACGCCACGGGGGACGACAAGTCGGGCAGCACGTGGTCCAGCAACGATTGCACGTACCCGGTTGGACCAGACCAGTCGTGACCATCCGGCCGTGAGATTACCTGCCGCAGTTCGACGCCGGCATCGCCCCACGCCTCGATCTCGTCGCGATAGCAAAAATCATCAGGAGTGCGCGCTCCGTAAAGGACGACGAGTTGACCGTAATCGTCTTTACGCTTTAGCACATGACGCAACGCGGAACGCAAAGGAGCGACGCCCGTTCCCATTGCGACGAAAACAAGATCGCGCTGCTTCTGCTGGTCCAGCGGGAAACCACGTCCGGTGATGCCGTGCAACTTGATCTCGTCGCCCTCATGCATGTCGTAGAGGATTTTGCTGGCGCCGGCTTTCTGCTTCACGAGCACTTCGAGATCGGGATCGTCCGGCGCGCTGGCAAAAGCAAAATAAGCAGGCGCTTCGCCGGAAACGCCGAGCAGGGCCACCTGACCCGGAATAAATTCCAGGAGATGCGACTCTCGCTCCGCATCAAGACAACGAAGATCGAATGAACGCGTCAGGGACGCTTGATCGCGGACGTGGCTGATGACGAGCGTCAATCCTGTATCTATAGTCGAAGACATTGAACGCGCAGTGTAGCAAAACAAGCTTCGGATTCTCACTATCGGTGTTATACAATTGCGCGTCCGTTAGCAACATCCCTCGTCAGTCTCTCCTCGAGCAAAGCTTATGAGAAACAAAACTGCACTCGGCCTATCCGTCGCTCTGCTGATCGCGCTCTGCTGCGCGGCCGCATATTCGCAATCCGGGAGAAGACAAACGAAACCGCCGCCGGCTGCGCCCGTTCCGACGCCGACACCCGAACCGACTCCGATCCCATCCGCGCCCAAAAAGGACGACGACCTAACGGTGATACTCGTTGCATCGGGTGATCGCGCAAGCACTTTCTCGAACTATCCGTTGAGTTTTGATGACGCCGCGAGGAATGGATGCGCCGACCGGCTCAGCAAGCGAACGTCGGCGTCCGTTGACGTTGCGGACCGCGAAATTACGCGCGGTGAGGCGATCACGAGAGCGAAGGCTGACAAATTCACTTACGTCGTGCTGATCACGCTTATTGAAGACAGGATGAGTGCGAGTAGCTCGAACAATCCCCAGTTAGAAGTCGACTATGTCGTGTTTGCTCCGAGTACGGCGAAGGTGCTGGCAAGCGGCAGAACTTACGAAAACAGTGCGCGCAAAGGTCCATTAAGCATACCGCGATCTCGCGGTACTAACGTTCCGATGATTCGCGAGGAGATGTTGCGACGAGCAGGTGAAGATGCCGCCGATCGGATTCTCAAAGTCGTTAATATAAGTACGCTGCCCGGGAAGTAAGTTAGCCACAAAGAGGCACAAGAAGCACAAGAGGCACAAGACAGGACTAAAAACTTTAACCAAAAGACATTGACGAGGACCAAGATCAGACTAAGCACAGACAGACTAAGCACGACCTATAATACTGGTTCCTCCTAAGCACGACCTGTACTGGTTCCTCCTAAGCACGACCTATACTGGTTCCTCTATTGGTTTTTCTTGTGCCTCTTGTGCTTCTTGTGCCTCTTTGTGACTATGTAGCTCACTCCAGATAAAGCTTCTCGATCAGGTCGCGATACTTCTGATCGATGACTCTCCGCTTGACCTTCAGCGTCGGCGTGAGTTCGCCGCCTTCGATCGTGAACTCGTTTTCCAGTAAAGCGATCTTCTTGATCTTTTCATAGCGTGCGAGGTCTGGAGTCAAACGTTCGATCTGGCGCTCAAACAGATCGACGATTCGCGGATGTTCACACAACTCGCGCCGGTCTTTAACTTCGATACCCTTCAACTTGCAGTACGAGTCCAACTGCTCCCAGTTCGGAACGATCAACGCCGCCGGAAACTTCCGCTCCGCGCCAATCAACACAACCTGGTTCACGAAACGCGAACCCTTGATCGCCTGTTCGATTGGCTGCGGCGAGATGTACTTCCCACCGGAAGTCTTGAACAACTCTTTCTTCCGATCGGTGATGCGTAAATATCCATCTGGGTCGAGCGTTCCGACGTCGCCGGTCTTGAACCAGCCATCGTCGGTGAAAACGGCGCGCGTCTCTTCCGGTTTGTTGTAATAACCGCGCATCACGTTTGGACCACGCACTTCGATCTCGCCGTCAGCCGCGATCCTGATATCGACGTTCGGAATCGCATGGCCGACTGTGCCGAGGCGATTGTTTTCGATCTCCATCGACGTTATTACGGGCGACGTTTCCGTCAGTCCATAACCCTGAATGATCGGAAGCCCCGCGCCGATGTAGATGTGCGCGAGATCTTCAGGCAGCGCGGCGCCACCGGAGAGCAACAGCCGCATCCGTCCGCCAAACGCCTCGTGCCATTTCGAAAAAACCACTTTCATCGCGAGGCGGTGCTTCAGTCCCAACAGGAAAGGCACCGGACGATGCGCGAGGGTGTATTTCGCATGTTCGCGCGCGACGTCAACCGACCACGCAAGCATCGTCGCGGCAAACTTTCCTGCTTCCGCCGCGCGCTCCTGAATGCGTTGATAGATCTTCTCGTACATCCGTGGCACGCCGACAAGGATCGTCGGCCGCACCTCGCGCATGTTTGGTGCAATCGTTTGCAACGACTCGGCAAAGTAAACGGCCATGCCGAGGTGCAAATACATGTACATCGCCTGTCGCTCAAAGACGTGCGACAGCGGAAGCACGGACAGTGCAACGTCCTGTTCGCCAAACGAAAGATGGCCCGTTGAGTCGATCAGGTTCGTGACAAGATTTGAATGCGTGAGCATCACGCCTTTCGGCTCGCCGGTCGTTCCGGAGGTGTAGATGATCGTTGCGAGATCGTCGGAGGTCATCTCGTGCGCGAGTCGATCGAGCAGTTTCGGGTCTTGTTGTTGCAGTTCGCGGCCGAGGTCTTCGAGTTTCGCGAGAGACCAGCCCTCGTTCATCCCATCCGGATCGAAGTAGACGATGTGCTTGACGTCCGGACACTCACCCAAAACCTCTCTCAGTTCGCCGTACTTCTCGCGGCCTTCGACGACCAACACCGACGCGCCGGAGTCGTTCAGGATGTAACGCACTTGCGGCGGCGTCAGTGTCGGATAAATCGGAACGTCGATCATGCCGCCGAAGATGCAGCCTGCGTCAGTCAACGTCCACTCGACGCGACTCTCGGAAAGCAACGCGACACGATCGCCGCGCTGCACTCCGATCGCATGCAGGCCGGCGGCGATGTTCTTCGCGCGCTCGATCATTTCGTCGGACGAGATCGAGATCCAACGACCGTCGCTTTTGTAGTTCAACGTGTCGGGACGTTTGTGATCACGCGCGACGTGCTTGAACACATCGATCAGCGTTGCCGGCTCGCCCGGTGAGACGGTTCGGCGCGTGGAAGCCGGTCGTAGCACTTCCATGTCGTCGGAAACTCGGTTCACTAGGCTTGTACTCCGTTGAGAAAAATATCGAGGACGGGATCGGCCATCGGCGCGAGCTTGTAGCGACGCTTAGAAAGAATCCAGTTTGTCGCCATCTCGTCGAGGGCGCCGAAAAGAATCTTCGCGACAACTCGGGCGTTCAGTTCCGCGCGAAACACTCCCGCGCGCTGCCCTTCTTCGAACGTGGATCGAATGAGCGCGAGGTATTCGGCGAAACCGGCGGCGGAAAACTCTTCCATAAACTTGGTCGAGCCGCGTAGTTCAACCTGAAACACGACTGCGAGATCCCGATCGGCGCCGAGACGTTCGAGGTGCAAATATGCGATCTGCCGGAGTTTTTCGCGTGGATCGGTGATTGACTGCACTCGCTCGCGCGCGGCGCCCAGTGCATCTTCGACGCTGCGGTCGAAAATCGAGTGAAGAATCTCTTCTTTGCTTTTGAAATAAAGGTAGACGGTGCCGTCGGCGACACCTGCTTCGCGGGCGATGTCGGCGACCTTGGAATTGAAGTAGCCGTTACGCGCAAAGACGTTGATAGCGGCGCGCAAAATCGCGGCCCGTTTATCGCTCATCGCCAATGCTCGTTTGTCGCTGACAGCCAAATGAATGAACCCTCACTCAGTCAGGCGCTAGGCTACCATAAATCACGCATTCGCGCAGAACTTCGCAGACAAATCGATTAATCTGTGGTATTCAATGAACGCGTTTCGTTAAGTAACTCCATCACCGAACCGACTATAGGAGAACAGTATGCGGACCCCCGTAAATTTCAGTTTTCCCCGGCTCCAGTACGTTATCGCAAGCATCGCACTCGCTTTATTACTCGCGCCTGCGGCCAGCGCGCAGAGCCAGATCACGACCGGCACTATCGACGGAACTGTGAAAGACGCTAACGGCGCCGTAGTTCCAGGCGCAAACGTCGAAATCAAAAACAACGCCACCAACATCACCCGCGACGCAACGACGAACGACGAAGGAAGATTCCTTGCGCCGCAGCTTCAACCCGGTATTTACACCGTCAAAGTCGCGAAACAAGGCTTCGCAACCGCAGTCGACAACGCCGTCGAAGTGAACGTCGGACAAACACGCGTTCTGACTTTCGATTTGAAAGTCTCGGAAGTCGGCGAAACAGTTAACGTCACGGCCACGCAAACCGTCGACGTCGCGAAAACCGAGATAAGCACCACGATCAACGAAACCGCGATCAGCACCACGCCGATCCTCGGTCGCAAGTTTGAAGACCTGCTGACACTCACGCCCGGCGTCAGTATCACGCAAGGCCCGGACGGCGACGAGATCAACTTCTCCGGTCAACGCGGAATCTTCAATAACGTCAGTCTCGACGGCGGCGACTACAACAACGGCTTCTTCGGCGAGCAACTCGGCGGCCAGCGCGCGGCGATCGACATCACGCTCGAGGCCGTGAAAGAGTTTCAGGTCGTAGCGACCGGCGCCAGCGCGGAATTCGGACGCACCGCCAGCGGAATCATCAACGTCATCACCAAGTCAGGCACGAACGAGATTCACGGCAGCGCGTTCTACTTTCAACGACTCGAAGCGCTGACCGCGAATACGTCCGACGGCAAACCGCTCGACGATTTCCATCGCGAACAGTACGGATTCACGATCGGCGGACCGATTAAAAAGGACCGCGCGTTTTACTTCTTCGCGTTCGAAGGCATCAACGAAAATCTCGCGCGGCCGAACCTAAGCGAGCCGATCGGCACGCCGTGCCCGATCAGCGCCCCAACGATCATCGCGAACGAAGCGCTGATCAACGGCAGCGAAGACTGCCAGCGTCTCGCGCTCATCAACTTCTTCCGCAACACGCGCAACCAGGAAGAAGGACTGCCAATCAAGCACAAGATCAACAACCAGGCGTTCTTCTCGAAAGGCAGTTTCAAACTCAACGACGCAAACCAGCTCGACGTCTCGTACAACTTCGATCATTCGAAGAACGAGAATCAGACTTTCGACGTCGCCACTTACGGAAACTCCGCCAACGGTATCGAAGGTCCTTCGAAGATCAACGTCGTGCGCGCGAACCTTTTCAGCACGATCTCGCCGACGAAGTTGAACGAAGCTCACTTCTCTTATTCACGCGAGCTTCGTCCGCGTTCTGCGATCGACTCAAACATTCCGGCTGACACAGCGATGGGTTTCGCCACTACGTTCCGCTTCGGCAATCCGTTCTTCCTCCAACCGGCCGTCGACGAACTGCTGTGGCGCACGCAGGTCAAAGACAACTTCTCGATTATCACCGGCAACCACACGATCAAACTCGGTGGCGAGTGGCTGCACACGCTCAACGATCAGGTGTTTCGTGGCTTCTTTACCGGCCGTTACATTTTCGACAGCGTGACCGGATTTTTGCGTTATGCGTCGCCGGCCGGGCCGGGCGGTTTCGGACCGAGCACAGTCGGCTGTTCGAATGGAACGTATGTCACGGCGCCGGCGAGTTGTCCGCCAGGATCAACGCCGAACGGTGGTCCATTGCTCCTGTATTTGCAGGGCGCGGGATTGACTGGCCCGGCAACTGACGCCGCGGGTTTCTCGAAGATCACAAACGAAGACTACGCCGTGTTTGCGCAAGACTCGTGGAAAGTTCGGCCGAATTTTCAGCTCAACTACGGTTTGCGTTGGGAAGCACAAATGTTTCCCGATCCCGTCGTGGCGCCGCAGAACACTGCGTACGGAATCTTCCTGAACGATCCGCGCTTCCCGTCTGACGGCACGCTTCCGGATCAGAAGAGCCAGTGGCAACCGCGTGTCGGCTTTGCGTGGGACATTTCGAAGGAAGGCAAGACGGTGTTGCGCGCGAGCACCGGCATTTACTACGCGCGGCAGAACATGTTGTCGCAAGTCGGATCGATCACGACAAACGGCGTGCAGCAACAGACGATCTTCTTAAACACGCCGATCATTTCGTCAGGCGTGCCGGGTCCGGTTTGGCCGAACGTCGTGACGCCCCCGTCGACAGTCACGCCGTGCGTGGCGGGCGGAATTACGAATCCGTTTCCGTGTTTCAGCGGCGTGCGCGTGTTTAGTCGCGATTACCAGAATCCGCGCGTTTACACTTTCAACGTCGGGTTCGAACAGGAAGTGGCGACAGACTGGTCGCTCTATCTCGACTTCACGCACTCGAAAGGCGTTCACCTGACGCGCTTCTTGAATGTGAATCGTAATAACTTCTTCCGGCCGTTCCTTGATGAAACGATGGTGACGAGTTCGGTTGGTAAGTCGGCGTATGATGGCTTCACGGTTGGTATGCGCAAGCGATTCAGTCGTCGCTACCAGCTCGAGTGGAACTACACGTACGCGAAAGACAAGGACGATGATTCGAATGAACGCGATCCGTTTACCGATCGCGCGTTTGATATCAACAACCTGCAACTCGACTATGCGTATTCGGATCGCGACATTCGCCACAAGTTCAACTTCTTTACGTTCATCGAGATGGGTTGGGGGTTTGATGGAAACTTCCGCGTGCAGGGACGGACGGCGCAGCCGATCACGCCTGGGACGCGCACGGCTACGAATCGCAACACGGCGCGGAAGGATAACGAGTATTTCTCGTTTGACTGGCGCATACAGCGGCCGATCCGGTTGAGTGAGCGTTACTCGATCATTCCGATTATCGAGATGTTCAATACGTTCAATAACGCGAACAACATTAACCCGCTCGTCACGCCAGGGTTGTTCAATTTTGACGGGTTTTTGCGTCAGGGCGTGGGCGATCCGCGGCAGGTTCAGTTAGCGGTTAAATTTACTTTTTAATCCGTGTTTTCATGTACGTGGCCCATGCGCTACGTCAAAGAACGCGGACAGTTTGCGGCGGTCGAGCGCGCCGTCGGTGCGCAGGCCGCTGCAAACATCAATCCCAAACGGCTGCACTTCCCGAATAGCAGCAGCAACATTCTCCGGCCGTAATCCACCCGCAAGAAACAACGGAACGTCAATCGCCTCCCGAATCTCGCGACTCAAACTCCAATCGTGCGTCCGTCCCGTTCCGCCAAGCTCCTTGACAGCCAACGACTGATTCCCCGAATCAAGCAACACAGCATCAACCCAAGGCGCGACGGCAACAGCTTCCTCGACAGCCTCGCGCCCCGTCACATGCACAACCTGCACCAGCGACACACCCGGCAGCGCCTCACGCAACTCCCGATACACCCCGAGATCCACGCGATCGCAAAGCTGTATCGTGTTAACCCGCAAACGTCGCTGCTGATCGATGATCGACGCCGCATCCTGCCGGCACGTCAGTAAAAACGAACTAACCGCCGGCGGTATCGTCGCCGCAATCTCCGCAATCAACTCCTCGGCGATCGGCCCCGGCCCGCTCGGCATCGCGGAAACAAGTCCCACCGCCGACGCACCATGCTCAATCGCCATCCGCGCCTCAGCAACACTCGCAATACAACAAATCTTCACTCGTGGCGTACTAGTCGGCTTCATACAAAAGTGAAACGTTTCGTCCTTTCGCAACCATACTTAAATGGAGACATCCCTAGCGTGTCCCCCAACATTATCAGTAAAGGAGACTCGAATGCCCACCACCGAAGACATGCGCTGGTTCAAAACGAATTTTCACACGAAAATTCAACCGGCGCTCGAAGGTACCCCATTCACCCTCGACCTCCTCACTGCCCTCGCCTGCCAGGAAACCGGCGAGGTTTGGCCCATCTTACGCAAACAACAATCCCTCGACCTCGCGAAGATTCTCGAACTGTGTGTTGGCGATACGCTCGACTCCGACAGAGGACGCTCGGCGTTTCCAAAGACGAAAGACGAACTCGTAGCACACGCGCGAGGCCAGGAAATGTTCACGCTTGCTCGCCAGGCACTCGTCGACATGTCTCAGTTTGTGCAGAGTTACCGCGCCGCAGCTTCGCGTCCGAAAAAGTTCTGCCACGGGTTCGGGATCTTTCAGTTTGACCTTCAGTTTTTCAAAACCGAACCCGACTACTTTCTTCAAAAGCGATACGCGAATTTCGATGAGTGTTTGCAAAAAGCACTCGCCGAACTGACGCACGCAAAAAACGGTATCGGTTTCAAAAACAGAACCAGCCTCGACGATCGCGAACAAGCACTCGTCGCGATCGCCTACAACATCGGCGTCGGAAACTTCCGCGCCAGCCGAGGACTCAAACAGGGTTTCCGCCCGCCCGGTGGAAAGTTTTACGGCGAACAGATCTTCGATTTCATCCGTCTCTCGAAAACCGTCGCCGTCGACGGCATCCCGCCGGCAGTCACGACACCGTCGCGCGGAACCGCAGCCGTGCCGCCGCCATCGCCCGTTGAAGCGAGCGGTCGCCTGTTCAGAGTTGACGTCAGAGAAACGCCACTTCGTTTGCGAAGCGAGCCGAAGATCGACAAGAACAATCCGACGGCGAACGTCATCGCACGTCTTCCTGACGGACACATCGTGCAGGCCGTCAGTAATAAACAGACCGACGGCTTTCTCGAAGTTGAAACAAGTCTGCTCGGCGCGCACTTTCGTGGTTTTGCTTCCGCTCAGTTTCTCAAGGCGGCACGCGACGTTGACGAAGTCCCGGTGCTGCACCCGGCGCCTGCTCCCCCGACCAGCGGCATCGTCGCAGTGACGATGCCGCGCAAGCCGGGCACTGTAACCAAGCGAGTGGGCATCGCCACGGCTCATTCCCTCAACGAACCCGATCAACCGCGACGCAAAGGCACTACGCCTGATGAACTGCGCGCGGAACTCGCGGCGATCATCGAGTATCTCGGAGTCGATAAACCCGCTCACAAACGCTACAAACCGATCACGAACGCGACGTTCTGCAACATCTACGCTCACGACTACTGCCATCTCGCCGGCGTCTATCTGCCGCGTGTTTGGTGGACCGCCGGAGCGATCGAACGACTCGCGCAAGGTCAGAACGTTCCCATCCTTCTCGGAAACACGATCGAAGAGCAACGCGCCAACGATCTGTTTCGCTGGTTGCGTGACTTTGGTCTGCGCTTCGGCTGGCGCCAGACGGGATCACTTACCAGCATGCAGTTGGAAGTAAACCAGGGCGCGATCGGAGTCATCGTCGCGCGGCGTAAGAACGATGGACTTTCAGGACACATCGCGGTCGTCGTTCCCGAGACTGACGACGACTCTGCAAAACGAAACGCAGCGGGCGAAGTGACCGCGCCGCTGCAAAGCCAGGCGGGTCGCAACAATTTCAAATACGGCACCGGCGGCACGAACTGGTGGAAAGGCGACCAGTTCGCGGAAAGCGCCTTCTGGCTCCACTCCTAAAAACCCTCACCTCCCCCAGTCCAATCCGTGTACCCTCAAAACACGGATTGGACTTTATCCAACTTTCTGCATCGGCTCCGCATCATAGGGCGCGTCTTCTCGGATAAGGGACCACTGCCTCGGTCCCGACCGAAATTATTAAAAGTGCGGAAATTGCAGCCGTGCTCGCAATCGCCTTGCGGCGGTTCATGTGAGCCGTACCTGTCGAAGTGTGCCTTTCAGTGCCCGCACCGAAATCTGCCAAGGAGAGCCACCATGCGCTTACCCTCGTCGCTTTGTTTATTCCTGACAGTTACTCTCAGTTGCGTTGCAACATACGCTCAAACAGCGTCGAGCCCTGCTCCCGGTTGGGTCGTGCTGCCAGTCAACGAATACACCGCACTCAAACGCGCAGCTTCGACAACCGAACCCGAGCCACCACCGCCGCCAGTCGAGGCGACGCTGAGTCGCATCGACTACGACCTCAAGATCGACGGCGATCTCGCATCCGGCGAAGCACGACTCACGGTTGACGTGATCAAAAACGGTTGGGTGCGCGTGCCCATGCCCGACGGTCTGATGGTCCGTGACGCGCAACTCGACGGCAAACCAGTCAATCTCGTCACACGACCGAAAGAACAAGGTCCGGGTGGTCTCGATCTGTTGTTGTCGAAACCCGGGCGATCCGTGTTGACGCTGAAGATCGTCGCGCCGGTTACGACGGTTGCGGGAACAGATATTCTCAAACTTCCTATCAGCAACTCGGCAGTGTCACACGCAAACGTCGAACTGATCCGGCAAGGCGTGGACGTACGCGTGACGGGCGGACTGTTGCTCGAGCATTCGGAAGCGCCGACGGGCAGCCGCTGGAAAGCAAACGGCAAAGGCGGCGAGCCACTCACGTTCGCGTGGCGAAGACGTGTTGACGATGCGCGCGCGAATCAACCACTCAGGTTGCGCGGCGCAGTGACGCAACTCGTCGGTCTCGGTGAAGACGCAACGCAGGTAAACGCCGAAGTCCAGATCGACGTGGTCCAGGGACTCGCCCGCGAAGTTGTCGTTCAACTTCCCGAGCAGTTGACGGTCAACCAGGTTGCGGGCGCGATGGTCGCCGATTGGGACATCAAGAACCGCGAACTGAAAGTGTCGTTTATCGAAGCCGTCGCCGGGAATGCAAAGTTCACTTTGAACGGCGAACTGCGACTCCCGCGTGACGGAAAGCTCGACATCCCGTTGATTCGTTTACCGCTGGCGGAACGCGAAACGGGCGGCGTTGGAATCGAAGTACTCGGCGCGGGCGAGATCAAAGAGCGACAGCCGAACGGTCTCGAAGAAGCTGAAGCAGGCGAACTCGGACAGTTGATCTCGAGCCGGCAGTCGCCGTCGCTGATCGCGTTCCGACTCCAGCCCGCCGCGGGACAGTCGCAAAGAAGTCTTTCCCTCACGGTTGCGCGTTACACACCGCAGGCCGTGTTGACCGCAAACATCGAAGAGGCAGACTACAAAGCGCTGATGGCGTCGGATGGAAAGATGTTGGTCCAGTCGCGTTTCGCCGTCCGAAACAACCAGCGAAACTTTCTGAAACTCAACCTGCCGGCGGGTGCGGTTTTGTGGAGCGCGTCGGTTGCCGGACGTCCGATTCGACCGGGACGCGCGCCTGACGGATCGCTGTTGTTGCCACTCGAAAAAAGCCGGACGAATGACGAAGCGCCGGCGTTTATCGTCGAAGTCGCGTATCTCGATCACGCTCCGCCGTGGAGCGACAAAGGACGCACGCGACTGTCGCTGGTCGCGGTCGATCTGCCGATCTCGAAGTCACGATTACTCGTGCATCATCCGCCTCGTCTTCGTCTGACGCCCGTCGCTGAAACGTCGGGGAGCTTCCGCGTCACTTCTTACGTCGAACCGGAATCCGATGCGTTGCGCTCAAACACAGGCAGCGCGAGCGCGCCGCAACTCGCGTACGACGAACAACCGGAAATCGCGAAACATCTCGTTTCGAAACTGCCGCCGGCGAAGCAAAGCGCCAGACCCGCGCGCAATCTTCCTTTGCGTGTCGTGTTTCCGCACTTTGGTCCATCGATCTTTCTCGTGTCGGAGCTGACACGCGAGAGCCAAACGCCATCGGTGGAGTTCGATTTTTCACGTGACAGAAAGAGAGGCGAGAAATGAAAGCATCTGTGATTCTGATACTGTTTCTGACGATCAGCGTTTGCGGCCAACAGCGAAACACAACGATCGACGCGGCGCTTCCCGTCCCCGGTAGTACCGGAACAGTCACCATTTCGCTCAGCGAATACGATCGACTTATCGAGCTCGCTTCACGCAAACCAAAACCAACCGACGCCGCGCCGCTGCCGTTCGTCTTGTCGCGCGCGGCTTTCAAACTCAAGCTCGTGGACCAGAAGCTCGTCGGCAGTGTCGACATCGACGGTTCACTACTCGAAAAAGGAAACATCAAAGCGCCGCTCACGACCGGCTTGACGATCCTCGACGCGCGCCAGGCGGGAAGTCCGTTGCCGTTGTTGCTCGAAGGACCCAGTCACGCCGCAATACTCTCTGGACCAGGACCGTTCGCAGTGTCACTCGGAATCGCGTCGAACTTGACGATCGACGCCGGTCGCGCGTCTTTCGTATTGCCTGTTCCCCTCGCGAGCAGTTCATTGCTAACCCTCGAACTTCCGGGAAATCACGCGGACGTTCGAGTCGAACCCGGATTGGTTACGAGCCGACAGTCACTCAACGGCAACACGATCATCGAAGCCGCACTGGAAGCAGGCAAACCAGCGCGTGTTTGGTGGACCACGCGAGAAGTCTCGGCGCCGGTGGCACAGCGAGAAGTGCGCTTCTTGTCTGATGTGAAAACCGTCGTGTCGGTCGGCGATTCGCAACTCAGAGTCACCGCGTATTGCGATCTGACAGTGATTCAGGGCGAAGCCGCTGAGTTCAAAATGCCCGTCCCAGCCGGCTTCGAACTGACTGCGGCGTCAGGAACGGCGCTCGAATCCGCGGAACTCGAAAACGGAACGTTGACGCTGAAAGTCTACGAACCGGGCAAACGCAATTACCAATTCCTGATCGCGATCGAACGAGCGAATCGCGACACGAAAGTCGAGCCGCCGTTGCTCGCGTTCCCGGGTGCGCAACGTGAAACCGGTGAGGTGCTTGTCGAAGGTGTCGGCGCGATGGAACTGATCGCGCGCGAGACTGGCGGCTTGCGTCGCATGGACGTGCGTGAAGCAGCGCCGCTGACGCGATCGCTTTCGCATTTCCCGTTGCAGGCCGCGTTTCGTTACAACCGTCGCGCGAGTGACGCGCCAAAGTTGGAACTCGAATGGACGCAGTTTCCCGACGCAAACGTGCTTTCGGCAGTCGCCGAACGCGCAGTCGTGACGACGCTGGCGAACGTCGAAGGCCGATCGCTGACTGAAGTCACACTTCGAGTGCGCAATCACGCGCAGCAGTTCATCAAAGTCGAACTGCCGCAGGGTGCGCAATTGCTTTCGTCGGAAGTTGAAGGACAGAGCGTGAAGATCGTGCAAGGCAGGGATGGCAGCCGTGTGCCGTTGCTTCGCCCCGGACTCGATTCGTCGCGCGCGTACACCGTCTCGTTTGTTTACCTGAATACGGGATCGAGTTTCGCCAAGACCGGCAACTACGACATGGGTCTGCCGCGACTCGACATTCCGATCAATTTGTTGACGTGGGAAGTTTCACTGCCCGATCGAATCGAGGTGAAACAGTTCGGCGGCAACGCGCTTTCCGCGGAACTCTTTCCGTCGACGGCGCAGGACATCATCACCGGCGATCGAGACGAGACCGTCGACGAACAATCGATCGTTGTTCAGAACGAGGTCGAACTCAGCAATTTAGAGCCGGGACAGATTGGCGGCATCATCGTCGATCCGAAGGGTGCGGTTGTTGCCGGCGCGACGGTGGTTGTAACGAACAAGCAAACCGGAGCAAGCTGGTCAACGCGAGCCGATAACGAAGGCCGGTGGGCGATCGCGAACGCGACGCCTGGACCGATGAGTGTCACCGTCGATTCGCCCGGTTTCAATCGAACACAGCACGAACTCAATCTCGCCGGTAATAAAGCCGAACTGCTCGGAACCGAACTTCAAGTCGGCGCGATTAGTGAAAGCGTCACCATAACCGGCAACAACAACTTCATACTCGACGGCGTCGCCCGCAGGGATGAAGAGGCACGCAGGAACCGCGCGGCACAGATGCAGACTCCGTCGCAGAACGTGTTCAATCTACAGAAACGCGTGGCGGGGATTTTGCCGGTGCGAATCGAAGTGCCGCGCAGTGGTAAGTCTTATCGCTTCGTTCGTGCGCTGGTGATGGATGAAGAGACGAAGATCTCGTTTCAGTACAAGTCGAGATCTTAAGCGCCGTACCAGAGGACCGCGAGATAGTGGCACGTTGTTCCGGCCATGACGAACAGGTGCCAGATGAAGTGGTTATAACGGATGCGGTGTGCGCCGAAGAAAACGAGTCCGCCGGAGTACGCGATTCCGCCTGCGAAGATCAATAGAATTCCAGGCGTCGGGATTAGCGTCAACATCGGCTTGATCGCCACGAGCGCCAGCCAGCCCATGATGACGTAGAGTGACATACAAACCCACCAGTGGCGGGTGCCCGCGATCAGTTTCATCGCGATGCCCGCCACTGCCAAAATCCAGATAATCGCGAGCATCGACCAGCCCCACGGACCACGCAACGCGCCGAGTGTGAACGGAGTGTACGAACCCGCGATCAATATGAAAATGGCGCAGTGATCTACTTGCCGAAAGAAATGCTTGGCGCGTGGGTGAGTCAACGAGTGATAAAGCGTTGAAGCGAGATAGAGCACGACGATCGACGTGCCGAACACAGCGGCGCCGACTGTGAAATGCAGGCTTCCATTGTTTGCGGCAGAAAGGACCAGCACCGGCAGCGCGGCAAGCGCGATGAGCAGCGCCAGGCCGTGGCTTATGCTGTTTGCTATCTCTTCACGAATGTCTTGCATACAACCTCGTCGGGCCCACGCAGTGTACTACGAACCGACGGCAATTGTTCTGTAAATTTATTGTCGGAATTTGCTGGCGATGGAGCGCAGCAGCGAACCGGCTAAAGGCGAGTTGAGCATTCGCTTGCGCCAGCGAAAGGTACGCGAGTCGAGAATCGCGGCGCGCTCCGCTTCGAAATACGTCGTGAGGTCACGCAGATAAGCAGCCTCCGCACGTCCCTCGGCCTCCTGATCGCGCGCTGTACCCTTAAACGAATCAACCACTTCCTGATACAGCGCAAGGATCTGATCGATTGCGACGTCGCGTCCGGCAGTCGCGCGAATACGCTGCGAGACTTTCGAAGCGTCGCGCGCATCGTAACGCGCGATCTCCTTTTCGAGTACACCGGCGTCAATTTGTCGACTCAACGTGCGAATGCCAAAGTTCAAACGTCGAAGCTTGTCAAACTCCCCCGTGCTGACCATTGGACCAGTACCGAGAAGGTCGCACAACACGACTGCATTGCCGACCGCCATCGCTTCCAACGCGCAACGAGCCTTCGCGAACACGATGTCGTACTGCCCCAACACTTCCTGCGGCCGCGTTGAGACATTGCCCGCGTCTGCGCCGATGACGTCGAGCGTGAGCCCACTCCGACGACACGCTTCACGAACCGCGCCGAGATGCGTCGACTCTTTCGCTCCGTTGCTGAACACAAGCGCGCGCGCAGGCTTCGGCGGTAACGGCGGACGCGGAAGAAACTGTTCGAGATCGACCGAGTTGAGAATCACCGACACGCGATCAACAGGAATCCCGCTTTCACTGACGAGCCGGTCGAAACACGTGTCGTCCACGGCGACGTAATGCAGGATGCGCGGATGCTGCGGCGGCGTCTCTTCCCACGGCAGCCAGCCATGACAAAAGAAGACTGCCGGCGTGTTCGGAAAACCCAGCAACGCCGACATCGTCTCTACGTGATGTTGTCCGTGAATTAAATCTGGCGGCGCACCAACAGCGTCGAGGTTGTCGACAACCGGCACAGTTGTCTTGCGAAGCTCGCGTGCTGTTGGACCAAGCTGCGGACTGTAAACAATCGGCGTGTGACCGCGACGAAGCAGGCTCGTCGCCAACTCGCAGACGTAAAGCTCCGATCCCGTGCGACCGCGGAGGAAGTGGTTGGTGATCAGAATGCGGAGCCCACGCAACGTTCTTCTCTTTCCGCTTTCGTACGAATTGCCTGCGCCACGGGCAGTATGTGTTCCCGGAAACGAATCACTCGTTGATAATGACCGGCCGCGACCAGCTTCTCGCCGTAGAGTTCGTAAAACGGAATGTAGTCTGTGGGCCAATCCGTGCCCGACTCGTTGCTCGCGGGCCGCAAACACTCGATCCGGAATGCATCGATCGGCACGCCGTCGATCATCCCTCGCATCTGCTCTTTCAACACGGGCCGCGACTCTAATTCTTCAACTACGACGGCGTTCAACTCCGCGTCGAGCGTACCTGCCAACTGCGGTTGCGAAAAGCGTTTCACACCGCCAAACGGCGCGCCCGCACGCGCAGCATCGACGTCGGCCGCCAACTTCGGCGCGTAATCATGCGCGGCGTCCATTTTGCGCTTGAACTCGTCGTCTGTTAGTTGAATCCAGATCGCTTCCTCGCGCAGTTTAGTCGGACATTCATCCGGTAGCCCAACGACGAGAAAGTCGAAATTTTTGACGCGATGATCGTACTCACGCTCAGCCATCTCAACCGCCGCGCCGATCATGATGCGCGTGATATCGTGTGCGACGTTGTAACCTTCCGCCGCATCGCCGACGACGTAATCGATCCGTTGCTCGACGAACGCCTGGGCCAACTCTTCGACCAGCCCGCTGAAGAGTTCGGAGTTTCCGTCGAGGATCGCGGAGTAGACTTCGAGATCCGTCAGACGTCCATAGATCGCGCCTTGCTTCGCTCCGACACGAGACAAGACGTCGCTTGTTTGTGTCAGCCGCGGCTCACCCGAGCGGCCGGCGCCGTCGGTTAACACGCACACGTATGGCTGCGTTTGTTCCAACCAACCGTGCATTCGAAGTTCATGACTTGGATGCGCCACGACCAAAGCAGCGCCGGAATGCGAGGGGACAAGCATCTGGTTTCTCTGTTTGTTAAGCGATATCGGCAAACCTGTTATGGTAAAGCAGTAAAACCCTTCAGCGGATTGCCGTAGAACGCGTCGGTCTGCCACGCCGTCTTGTTCCACACTCCGTCCTGATCGCCGATGATCTGGACCGGAAAGATCACGCGATCCGAACCGAGTTGATTGCTGGTGGCGATGCCGTTGTCGAACTTTCCTCCCGGCGCGACGGTGAACTTGATCGAGCGCGCGAGCTTGTTATTCCACAGTAGTTTGAACTCGTATTCACCGGGATTGGCGGCGAGCGTAAATAGCTCCCCAAAGAGACTACTAGGCGCCTCGCCGGTCTCGTTGCGACCTTTAACGAGTGGAAAGTTGCATTCCACACGTGCCCATTTCGCCTTTTGCGGCACTGAATCGTCGACGAAGTGCGTCGTGTTGTTTTCTACTTCAGCCTCGCAACTCGCCCTGCCGACTTCCGTTCCGTCGAGAAACTTCTTGCCGACTTCTTTACCCTGGTAAAAGAGATGCGGATCGAACTTGTAAGCATCGCCGCGCACCCAGAAAGCGAGGTGAAAACTTGGCATCTTCCACCCTTTTAGGTCGTCAGCCTCTAAATAGACGTAACCAATCGGGAGGTTCCAGTCGTGGTCCACGAAATAGACAAACTTGTTCACGGCTTTCGGGCCTTGTTCGTTAGACTTCACTTTGCCGACTTTCATCTTGCCGGTGAACAGCGTCGAGTCGGTTCCCTGAAGCTCGTTGCGCATCTTGATGGTGAAACTAACGGGGCCGGTGTAAGTCGAGCTCTGTGCTTCCGGAATCTGACGTCCGCCGCACTCAGTTTTCCACCAGTAGCCTTTTTCGATGTTGCCCGTATCGCAGTCAAACTTGACCCATGGGCCAGTTGGCAAGGAATATTGCACGTAAAGCTGGCTGCCGCTGGCGATTGGTCCATTGACGCGAAACTTCATCGTTGGGACCCAACTCCACACGTCGTAATTTCCTTTGTAGACGTTGAAAGTAAAAGCAGTTATTTGTAAGGAGTCTTTGGCGATGGTTGGCTGATCCTGGGCTGCCGCAGGGCCAGGGAAAGTGGCGAAACCGGCGAAACAAAGAACGAGCACGAACGTGTAAACACAAACAGGCCGTAAGTTGCTTAACAAAGGAGCCTCCTGGTTCTACGAGCGATACTGGGCGAGCGAAGGTCAGTTTACTACGAAGCGCTTGCGTGACGTACATGAAAAAAGAATTTGAAAGGAATTCTCATGAACATTCGTTTGCTTGCGTGTCTATCCGTGTTCCTGTTTGCTGTGACCACAGCGGCGCAAACGGAACAATCGAAACCAATCAAAGTCTCCTATTGCGAACTGAAAAAAGATCTAAAAGCGTACAACCACAAACTGATCGAAGTTACCGCATTCGTCTCGCACGGCTTTGAAGACTTCACACTGCTCGACCCTTCGTGTCCTTCTTATCCCGACGTCTGGCTCGAATACGGCGGCACCGCCAAATCCGGCACGAAATATTGTTGCGGCGTCACCACCGATCGCACTCGTCCGAAACAACTCGTCGTCGAAAACATTCCCGTCGAACTGCACGTCGACCAAAAGTTCAAACACTTCGACAGAATGATTCAGCGCGCGCCCGAAACAGTCGTGCGTGCAACCATCGTGGGACGTTTCTTTTCCGGAAGAGAACGGCGTGAAGGCCCGGGCGGATGGCGCGCCGGATACGGTCACATGGGATGTTGCAGCCTGCTCGCCATCGAACAGATTCTCCGCGTTGAACCTCAAACCTCGCGAACACTCGACTACGCATCTTCAGCAGACCAACCCGACATCGACGGCGTCGGCTGTGGTTATTCTGAGTTGACCGACCTCGAGCCGTACGAAAGTGCGCTCCAGTCCCAGGTGCAAGCCGAGACCGGAACGCGCGATTGGGCGTTTACGGATCCGAGGCGAGTAGCTACCGAAGGACTCGCTGAAGTGACGCAACTCGATCGAAGTTTGATTCGACTCCGACAAACACGACGAGCGCAGGGAAGGTTTGTGTACGAATGGCGCCGGAAGAAAACGACGTACATGGTCGTCGTCAGCCGCCCGTACTGGCTGTCGTATTACGCAAAAGATCCGAAGCGCATCGCGTGGATCGTCTTAGCCGCGTACGATGCATCCTGCGAAGGACCACACTCGGTCGAACGCATTAATTGATCGTCTTTTGCAGGTATTTAACTGCCGCTTCGAAAACCTCGTCGCGACCTTCAATCGTTGGCGCGAATCGGCGGCGCCACTCTTACACTCGTGAGGGATAATTTTCCGTAAAAACGGGAAACGACGAGGCCGGCTAATCCGACCCCGCCGTCGCAAGTCAGTTTCAACCCGTCGGCAATCATTGGCAAGAACTCTTTGCTTCAGGTGCTTCGCCAGTACTCAATGTGCGGGTAAGGAAGTGGGCGAATGCGCCCTCCTCAACCGGCCCGCTAAAGGGAAATCCACCACCTTTCCTGTGTCGGACCCTCGGCCCGGCGATCTGGCTTTGATGCTCGAGGCTTGCTGTTTTTCCGGGCGTGAGTATACCAATAAAACTACCCGCCGCTGAGGTAAATGTGTTTGATGTTGCCGCCTCGCCTTACACGGATCGCGAGGCGCTTGCTGACCCACACGAGTGAGACTACGAAGTCGCCCGAGATCGGCAACTCGAGATCGATTGTCTCGCTCGAATCGAAACCAACCGTGTAGTTGACGTGAATCTTTCTCCTGGTCTGGTTGTTCGACAAGTTGCCGGATTCGATAACTGGCCACACGTTAGCTGCAAGCCTCACCGTCGTTCCGGACCACGAGATTGCTTTGTCTTTACCCTTCTTGCCGAAACGGACCGGGCCGGGCGAACTCACAGGCTTGATCGTAGGAACCGGGATCTTTATTCCACGAAACGGAACGAGCACGAAACCGTCGATGTGAATCAATTCGAGCGCCAGACTCGTGCTGCCTGAAAAATTGATCTTCTGAAGCGCGAGCGGAAAAATCTGTTCGGTGTCGCCGGGCAATCTGGCCGCGAGCGCCCAGTCGCCTTTTATCTCAAAACTCGCCAAATCGGCCGACGTGTCGAGCGTGAAATCTGCCTGCAGGTTCACTTTGAAAAACAGGTTTGCGAGCTCCACGCCCGCTATGTTGCTGGGCGACAGGTTCAACGCGAAATCGGTGCGTCCAACCAAACGAACGCCGTTCGTGCCGAGCTCGATTCGTCCGCCTAACCATTCACGACCTTGCCACGTCAGCGATCCCTCTATAAACGTATTCACAGCGTTGGAACGACATGAGATTCCACCCGCGCCGGTGATCTTTGCATTTAGAATCTCGAGCGATCCTCGTCCTTCAAGACTAAAAGACGGAAGACTGCGGCGGTTCAGGCGGATAGCGCCACGAAGATTAAGTACGAGATGGCAATCGACGGGTTTTCCTGCGACCGTCCATTTATGCGTGTCGAGCGTGCCTTCGACGGCGCATCCGTTTTCTGTGACCACGCCGCGAACGGCGAGTGAATCTCGTCCCAGCAACTTCAGTGTGCCGTTGCCGCTCAGTTCGAAGTGACGCGCTGGTCCAACGCGTCCGCGGCACTGAAGTATCAATTCGACAATACCCGCCGCCGCGTACTTCAGTTCACCATCGACGAAGCAATGTGTGTGACTGATATCGACACTGCCGGAGATCGTTGTCGCGCCGTTGAAAAGGATCAGGCGTGCGCTACCGGCGATGGCGAAGTGGCCATCGCTGTACAGCTCGAGACGAGCGGGTTTCTTTCCGCTACTGACTTCGAGCTTCGCAACAGCGGGAATGATGGTCCATGTGCCGTGTACGCTCGCTCGGATAGAGCCTCTGATGCCGTCTCGTCGCGCCCGTCCCTCGAGAATCAACCGGCCTTCGATCTCGAGCGGCAGTCTTACAGAAATCCCGGCGACACTGAGTTTTAGCGGCTTAATGTCTACGGCCGAGATCATGCCGAACGAACCGTCGTCGAGAAGGTAGCCCATGAAACGATAGCGCTGTCCGGCAAACACCTTTACGTGCGCGCCGACGACCACTCCCGCACGGGCCGTTTGCGGAGTTGGAAGCTCCTGGAGATCGTCTGCTTTGAAATCAATGAACTCAATCCCATTGAAGAGATTGTTGTGCGGCTCATCGGGATAAAACGCACGCGCGTTGCCGCGGCGTCCGCGCACGGACGGCCGAAAGCGCGACAGCGATTCGACGTCCTGAACCTGGCCCAGTCGTGGTTGATGATTCGGCGATGATGGTTGGCGGCCGCGTTGTTCAAACTCTCTGGCCGCGTCGTCGACAGTGATCAGAAGGATCACAGCGCGCGCTTCGAAACCTCCGAAGGCGCCGCCGACGCGCAACTTGCGCAATTCCGGCGGCAACACGCGCAAAACTGCGGCCGGCGAGATCTCGGGCGGATTCTCGGTTAATTCACTCACGAAGCCGTTGATTCGCGTGGTTGCTCGCTCCAATCGCGTCCATGTCTCGCCGGCGAGAGCGATAGCCCATTGCGTGATCGAAATGATGGTCCCGAGATTGAGAGTGATGTTGAGCTCTTTGCGATTAATCGCGTCAGCGTCTGGAAAAAGCTGTCGCACAACAGGCGGCATGCTGATGTATGCGTCTTTAAGCGAAATACGAATCGTGTTTGCTAAAGCGCCGTCTGGATCGATGGCCATCTGCGCGTCTGACAACAGTCCGAGGACCTCGAGTATTGCGAGTGGATTGAAACTCGGCATCGGCCGTTGCAGATCGAAATTCAGCGCGAACCCCGCAAGGCGAATATTGATGCAAAGGTTGTCGAAAAATGGTTCCTGTGGTGACGCAAAGAAAGGAATGGGCGTCGGCGGATACGAGACACCTGCCATCACCAGCATGTTATCGACGATCAGCGTGGCGCCGGTTGTTTCGTCCCCCAGCATCAGGTCGCCGTCGAAAGTGAAATTCAGGCACGGCACAAAACTCAATGCAGGTGAAACTGCAAGCTGCTTAACAGCCGCGCGTATCACACCCGGCACGATCAATTGCAGACCATCCCACGCCGGCGCGCACGTTTGACTGTCCAAGAGCGGCGGCGAGTTTGGCGCTCTGAGATCGAGATTGAAATCGAAGACCGGGACCGCCGGAATCGGACCAGGTATCGGAATAATGTCGAGTCGAAAGCCGAGTTTCGTGTCGAGCGGCAAACGGATGCCCGCGCCCAAAGTGCGTGACGTGTCGGCGTCTTGCACGAGTCGTGGCGGCAGAATCAGTTCACCCGCGAACGTCATCGCCAGCGAGTTCTTTGTGTAGCCGTATCCGATCGTGAACTTCGTAAGACTGACTTTGCCGCCCGGATAACGGCCAAGGTCCGGCAAGCGGATCGGATCGCCCGATGCCGTAAACGAGAAATAAATCTGATCGGCGGAAAGACCGAGTGTGACGGTCGCATCTTTCAGCGGCCGCAGCGGATCGTCAGGTGCGAAACCACTTAATCCAGCACTACCCTCGAGTGAAACACCTCGCGGGTCTGAGAACGGGATGACGAACCTCACGTTCGTCAGATTGAGTTTGACGTTGCTGTCGATGCGTAAAGCGCCGCTCGCTGAATGCAGTACGCTGATAAAGAACTCGACGCCTTGCTGATATACGACGTGGTTCGTGCTGAGCCGCTCGTAAATGTTGAGAATGTTTTTAAGCAGAAACTCCTGTCCGGCAAGCAGAGCTAATTCTTCACGCTCGGCGCGAGTCGCCGGGTGAGCCAGCGCGGTGATCCTGGTGTGTATTTCAGCGAGACGTTGTTGAAAACGCGCGACGGTCCAGACGCTGTTTGGATCGTTCGGATCCTGTCGCAGCAGGTTCAAATCCGCGGTGCTCAGCGGAAACACAGGTGTCCGCAACGGGATCGGCATCTGCACGACACCCACGCTTAGTTCTCTGTCGGAAAGACGCAGAAATCCTTCGACCGCAACAGAGCCGACTCTCACACCCGTGATCATCTCGAACGAAACACCCGCAGGCGATATCTCGAGTTTCAATCCACGCAGGCCAAACGCGATTTCGAGATCCAGCTCGATCGCCTGGTCCATGCCGGCGGGCGAGGCGACGCCGCGCGCCAGATTGCCTATCATCTCGAAAACATTGATCGAGATCTCCGCGTCGATAAAACGACACTCCAACGATAGTTCCGCTTGTCCATTATCAAACGCGATCTTGAAGTCGAAAGTGCCTTCGATGTCATCGGTTTCGATCTGTCTTAGCAGTTGCGACAAATGCTCGGAGAGCGGAAGTTCGGCCGGAGGTGTGAGCGGGCGTAAGCGGAATCTCCCTTTCAAGCTGAACTGTCCGGCACCGTTTGTGCCGGATCCGAAATCGAAACCAAACGATTCGACGGCGAGATGTACGGGAGCCACCGGCTGTTTGAATCCCGGAATCTGAACGTTGATCGAGATCGGATTGCTGATCGAACCGCCGACGTTTGCTCGCTGGTTTGCATCGACAGTTGCGGTGAAAGTCGCTGCGACCCAACCGTCGTTATCGCCGCTTTGGACCTCGAGGATCTCCGCGAAGTCTCCCGAGAACTGTGGCAAACGCATCTCGATCGCAGCGGAGAACGTGCCTGCTAGACTGCCGCCTGACGACGCGTTGCTAAATTCAGTTTCACTTCCGTAAGTCGCTTCAAACACCAACTTCGGGTTGCGAAACTCCGGCCGCAGTTCAACAGGCAATCCGTTAATGAAGCCCGAATCAAACTCCGCCGTTTCGGCTGCACAGCGAAGTACCACTACCGGTTGACCGCTTTCATTCGTGCTCCATCTAACGTCGACTTCGACGACGCTATCTCCCGCCGGCCGCGGTAAAAACTCGGGCACTGATAATCTGGCGGCGAGATCGGACCACCGCATTCGTGCGTGAAGACTGCCGGTTGTTTCTGAAGTCGACTCTTCGATGCGAAACTCCGCGTTGTCGAGCGTGCCGAGTGGTCCAAAGTTGAGTTGGTCGATCGAGAATGAGACCGAATTTGAGTTGCCGGCCAGTCGCCAATCGAATGCTGCTGAAGTTGCGGAAAAGTCGAGGAGGTTACCGAAAGTCAGTTGAATGCCGTCGCTAATCGAACCAGCTATGTGCAGACCTTCGCTGTCGGAGATTTCTCCCGCTGCTGCAAGCTTTCCGCCGTCGAAGCTTCCACCGGGAAACGCGATCGCCAGTGGTGAATCCTTGCTTAACGTAACGGCGAGTGCGTTGCCTTGCATCCCGAACTGCGCGTCGATCGTTAATGGTCCATCGATCAGCGGCAGAAGTGTCTGTCCGGTGAGTCTGGAGTTAGTGAACTGGTTCGCGCGAATGTCGACCGCGATCGATTGCAGTGCAACTGAAATCCCAAAGAGACTTCCCGAACCTGCTCTCTCAAAACGCTGCGGCTGACCTGCCGAACCAGGTCTGAACACCGGCGTGAATAACGCTTCCAGGTGTCCGGTGAAACCACCCGTACCTATGACGCTCTTCTCAAACACGAGTTGATCGGTGAGGCCGATCGCGAACCAATCGGGAAACTGAACGCTCGCGCGTTCGACGTAAACACCCTGAAATCCTTCCGCGAAACCGGCGTCGATAACCTGGCTCAACGGAGCGTCCGGGACGAGACTCAGCAATACATTGTCAGCAGAAATAATAAAACCCGACGCGCCGATCATCGCTGGTGAAAGCGTGAGGGCGCCGGCGTCAACACTGAAATCGATCCCGTCGAAGTCGGTCCAATGAATCCGCACTCTGGGAGTTGCGCTCAATTCGACAAACGGCTGCTGTTGATCGGCGGGCCGCAGTATCTCAGGCGGAAATCGCAGCCCGATCCGGTTCTGAATAAAGACAGTAGCAGCATCACTCGCCGTCCTGCCTCGAACAACAACCGACTCGTCGAGCAATAACGCGAAACCTGTTGGTCCAGCCGGTTCGAGCTTGAATTCCACGGGCAGCACGATCGCCGCGCTGAAGTCAACGCCATTGGAAAACGTTTCAATAACAAGGTCGGTGAGGTCGAGTAAGTCGAATTGATCGATCCGAACGCGCAACCAGTCGATCAAGCCAGGCGGAAGTGGGATGGCGTTGAAGAGCGCGGTGATTGGAATCAAAGTGTTGGACTGCGACATGCGAGGTTCCTTGGTTAACGATAGACTTCGGCGGCTTCGTACCACTGGGCGATCGCCAGCCGGCGCAGCGTTTCGTAACGACGATACTTGGGATCGAAGATGGTGCTGGGTACAGGCGTGGCCGGCTTGGGATCGTCGGCGGCCGACCACTTTCTCATCTCAGCATTGATCCTGCGAGCGTGGGTCTGTGCTGTGGGTTCTTCTGAGAGATAGCGTATGTAAGCCAGGAAACGGCGCTGTTCCTCGGTCGTGATGGCGATTCCATTGGTTTGGCAGAACCGGATCATCTGGTCCATGCGGAAATGGATCTCAGCCGCGACGAGTTCGACCGCAGTTTCCCAACCATCCACTCGACCGACTTCAAGAACTAATGTTTGACCGCCTTCGTTGCGCGTTTGCGTGCCGGTGCGAGTCACGTTAGCGACGAACGATGGATGGATGTAACCTTCGGTAACGAGATTCTCGCTATACTCCGCGGTGGTTATCGGCGGCGCCGCCGTGTTCAACCCCAGCCGGTAAATGATGAGATCCAAACCAAGAAACCCAAACGTGTTCATGAAAGCGTCGGGATGAAACGCCTCGCCACGATCCTGCAACGTCGTAATCGCCCGGATGCCGCCTTCGCCCATAAAGACCGCATGGACCAATTCCGGCGCCAGACCGTGCCGGTTCGCGGCGGCGAGGATGTAGCCGTAGATCGGCGCGTAATCGGCAAACGTGTCGCTTCGATTGATGAAGTAGTTGTTTGGATGGTGCCACGTGTCCGCCGACTTTCTGTCCCAGATGCCCCAGCGCGCATTCGCTTCATCCTGAAGAGCGTTGACGCGACCGCCTAAGTCTTTCAGTCTGGTCCACGCGCGCAAAGCATCATGCGGTTGTATGTCTGCGTAAAGCACGATCGAATCGACGCCGGGCAAGACGTCGTGCTGTAAACGCTGTTCAGGAAGGCCCACCATGTCCGGCGAAGCCTGCACCGCCAGGCGGAATTCATCACCGCTAGTCGTTGCGCCCGCGTCCGCCGCGCGTGGTATGGCCCAGAAGTCGTAAACGGCATCAGCAAGCGGCGCATAGATGTATCCGTCGAGTGGGATGCGAAAGGCTTCTATCTCCGGAGCGCCATCGCGTTGCCACGCGAGTTGATGAAGCGGATACGGACGTGTCAGATCGAGTGATGGTGGCGGGTCCGGACGCAGACTTCTCAACAACTCGATGCGCCGGTATGTCTGGCCCGCGGGCAAAGACGTGCGCGCCCAGTTTCCGATCGGATGCGCGAGCTGATCGGGAGCCCACGCATCGTCCGGAGCTGATCCGAAAATCAGTCGCGGCGGAATGATCGAATGACCGGGATGTCGAGTGTTGTAGTCGAGGTCGATCGCGGACCGCAGCGGGAGTGGCACTAGGACCGCGCCGTGTACTTTCGGGTCATCGTATGGCTGCGGATCGAACCAGTCTGGAAAGAGTGTGACTATGTCTCTGCTCGCGCACGAGAAGAGCAGCTTGAAAGTAGAACCAATGCGAGGCGCAGCGACGATCGGCATTGGTTGCGCGGTGAAATCGTTCGCGGGATCGGCCGAGTCAAGACCACAGAGACACGAAACTCTTCCGTGTACAAACTCGACGATGAATTTCTCGAACCAGCGTGGATCTGATTGATCTACTGTTGCGCCATTGTGCTTGAACTTCAGGTTCTGCTGGCGACGAAGTGTCGTAAATAAAAACGGCCTGGTGAGAGTTACTTTTTCATAGCGCGCGGTGGTGGGCCAGTTCTTGAGCAGCGGCACATCGCGGGTGATTCGCGCGGCGGAGGAGGAGTCGTTTAGCGACAGGACCAGTGTTCCGGTCAGGTTCCAGTTGGGAAAGTTTGCTTCAGTAACTTGGGTGGGCGAAGTGGGCAGCGTGGTTGAGTCTGGAAGAAAGCGAAGCTGACCATCCCAGACGAGCGTAATTTCCACCGCCGGCTGACCCGACGGCGTAAACGTGATCTCGATGGCTTGCGGACACGGATCGGCTTGACCGAAGTCGTTAGCAAACGGCACTTCCTGAATCGTCAGGCTTGAAAAATCGTGGGACTTCAACGGCGTGCGCAGATAGTGGAGGTCGCGCATGTAGTGTGCTCTCTTCGGGTTAATAGAGATCTCGTCGAGCTTAATTGAGATCTACGTTCAGGTAGCTTGGGGACCGAGATTGTACACTGCGCGCCGATGACGGGCCATGTTTTTGGGGTTAGTGGGGGGGTACGATCCGACCTTATGCGTGCGGGCCTGAAATCTGGTAATTACCATTCGATAGGTTTATTCGACGTCGCTGTTAAGAACCCGTGCGCCTTCCAACTCTCCAGGCCACCGACCAAAACCGCCGGTTTGTAGCCAACCTCAGCGAGAATCCTATAGCCCATATTGCTCGACGCTTCGGGATACGAAGGCAAATGCGTTTCTGTCGCCATTCTACGAATATCTGTCTCGGAGATTTGTCCTGTACGCACTGACGCCGAACGAGGTGGTCCAACAACACTATAATGGTCCAATTTTCCCTACTTGGCTGGACGTGAAATTGGGAGAAGCTCAGTCAGAACTCGCTGGTTAGAAGTCAGACGTCTCCTGGACAATTGTCAGTACCACCTACGGTAGCGGGTGGGTAGATCATGAACACGCGGTATTCTATTGATTTCGCGTTTGGATGGTTGACCCACCCGCTACCGCAGGTGGTACTGACCTTTATCCAAGCCCGCCGTCCGGCAAAAGCCACTCCTCAATAAAGATGTGGTCCTACTCCGACTAATTCGACAGCTTCAGTCGTACTTCCGATCGGACGCGCGCACGATGAACGCCACTTCTCGGCGGCTCGTGAGCCTGCCGTCGCTGGCCGTCACGCTCGCAACATGTTTACCGGGCTTGAGGTCGAGCACCTCGACTTCCACGCCCGTGCCGATCGTGCGACCGTCGAGCGACCAGCGGATCTGGTCCCCGGAAAGAGGTGCATCCGCATCGCCGAACGCCGCGGCGCGGAGCCGTATCGGCGTCGTGTCGGGAAAGATCATTCCAGCCGCAGGCGCGAGAATCTCGAGCGCGGGCGGTGCTGGCGCGACGGTGATCCGTTCGATGATCCGTTCGCTCTCGTTGAAGCCATCGTTCGCCACGATGCGCAGTCGTCCCTCTTTAGTCGCCGAGAGAAGCCTGCCCGGCACGCTCCACGATCCGCGGTTCGGGCCGACGAACAAGGTTCTGAAGGGCTTGTCACGCGCGGGCGAGAACTCGATTCGCACTTCGAGCGGGTCGTTGTCGCCGTCCTTCGCAACCCAGGTCAGATCCAGCGGTTTGTCTCGTGAAGCATAAGCTCCCTGGTCCATATATGGCAGTGTGAGCGACGGCGGTGACTTACTGCGATGGATCTCGCCTATGGCTTTGGCTTCATACTGGACTTCGATTGAAGCAGCATCCTTCGCGGGCACGATAGCAGTCAACAGCACCAACCTCTCCGCCGGTTCGCCGCGACCGCTGGCGAGCTGCACGATCGATGGGACACGCGCGATTTCCGCACGCCGCGAATCGCGCACGACAAACTCGTATGCACTCTTTATTGGTCTCCGCAGAACCTCGTTGCCGGCCGGTGCGACACGCAGGATCTGCGCGCGACCATTCTTATCAAGCGTGGCCTGGACCAGTAACGAGTCTTCCCTGGTCTCGACAGGGTTTTGAGTCTGCGCTGTCAACATCGACCTAACGGTCGCCGTTGTATCACCATAAAGGAAGCCGTCCGGGAACAAGCCATTTGGAAACGGTCCGCCAAACGAATTCCAATTCTCTACCGAAATCCACGCGTTGGTCTCCGTAGCGCAATAGGACATCAGATCGTAGTAGTCGGTCGGCCCGCTTGCCGTTCCTGCCGTTCCGGGCATGAGGATGGTATAACGACCGGACCATGCGCCGCTGCTGTCGAGGAGATTCTGGCGCCGGTCGAGACCGACGCCGTGGATGAACCCCTTCTGATCCGGAGGCCACATGATGTACAGATTGGCGTTGGTGCCACATGGGCTCGCGTGAAAGTATCCGAGCGTGTGATAGAACTCGTGCGCTGCCGCAATCTTTGGTTGACGTGTGTCAGCTATGGCAATCGGTGTCGCGGTGTAGCCGACGTCTACTCGTCCCAAGCCAAGCCAATAGGCATCCTGCGGATTCTGAGAATGGAAGATACGCATGCGCGAATAGATTCTGCTTTCACAAATGGTGGTCCAGGTGCGGCATGTACCGCCCGGTCCCACCAGGTCGCTGACGTCGATGGTTCCGACGTAAGGCAGCACCGTTGCTGAGGCCCGCGCCATCGGCGAAATGGTGAATGCCCAGTCAAGCACATCTTCAGGAGGCGGCGGAGGCTGGAGGGTACCGGCGATAGGATCAGTGAAGGTCAAAGCCACGGGGGCTATCTTCACAGCGATGGCGGGACCGAAGTTGATGGAGACGACGGAAAACTCGTTGTTCGTTGCGCACGTCGGGCATTCCTGGGCCCCGAAGGGCAACAGTAGTTTCGCCTGGAGTCTGAGGCCATTCTGCCTGGTCCATTCAACAGGCAGCGTGAACACAAATGCGCCGTTCGGATCGGCGCGCATTGATGGGGGAACACCCAGGCTGCCCGTAGTGAGCGTCGCGGGTGAACTGTCGGGCAGCCGAGCGCCAATCTGGCGTTCGCCGAGGCGCGGATCGGGCACGAAGCCGTTCAGCAACATTCGCGTGCCACTGTAGCTGCCGGCAAACGGTGTATTCGCGAAGACGCGCACGACAGTGGGCACGCCTGCACGCAGATTTACGCCGTTATAAGGCGCGACGCCGCTGATGTTTAGTGGAATGTCGAACGTCTGAACGCCCTGGTTGATTTCCATGCCGACGATGCGAAAGTCTGTCGGTGTGCTCACGTTTACATCTTTGCGGCTCATCTGATCCCAGCGGTCGACCGCAAACACGGAGATTTGATGTCCTCCCGTCGTTAGGCGACTGGGCATCAGCGGTGTCGTGAAGAATAACGGCTGCCAGGCGGTATTCATGGTCTTGATGGCCCCTAGATCCTGCACGCAGGTGCCGGGAGCCGGAACCGTGGTCGCATCGATGCGAACACAGAATCCCTTAAGCGCGCCTATAGTGCCTACGGTTCCGGTCAGCGAGAGGTTACTCGCCGGATCGATCCACTGGTTGTTGGTCGGTGTGTAGATGGTGATGACCGGCGGGGGCGGCGGTACTGTCGTGATGGTTACGGATTGGGTGCTGCGCTGACCATAGAAGTCGTACACCGTCACGGCCAGGGTGTTAGCGCCCTTGCCGAGCAAGCTATCGGGAACATCGATATCGAAAGTGTTGTCGGATCGCAGATCCGTGTTGTTGCGACAGTCGTCGCTGATTGGCACCGGCGCATTCACGCGGTAACAGAACGCCGCGAGGCCGCCTGCGGCGGTGATGGATCCGCGGAGCCGCACGCGGTATGGCACAAAAGCCTGCCCTCCACTGATGGGCTCATGAATGCGAATCACCGGTGCGGCGGGAGTTGGTACAGGCTGGGCCACCCTGTCGGTAAACTTCACTACGAGGTGATCGATCTGCGGCTCGCCCGGAAACATCGGTTGGAAGTCGTGGTTGAACGTGTCCTTGCCGTAAACGAGTGTCACACTAACGATCCTCGCCAGCGGGTCGCGAATGGAGATCTCGCGAGTGATGGGCGCGCTGTATGCGCCGTTATTCACTAGCGACGAGGCATCAAGTAGAAAGACGTCAAAGGAGTCAGCGACGGGATTGTTCCGGTCGTCGAAACCTCGCAGACGGGCGTAAATAGGGCAACTGGTTTCGGGGAAGCAAAAAGATGCTATCGCATCCGCGCCGATGCGCATCGACACGCTTTCGGCACGACGCGGCAGCCACGCGCCGCCGGGTAGCGGCTGGCCGAACCGGATGCCCATGCGGTAGGCGCCGTTGGTGCATTCCGGGGTCGCGCAGGTCGCAGACACTTTCAGCGCCTGCGTGCCCGAAAACGTCGCGACGCGCGTCGGGGTAAACACCGTTGCAGCAGGTCCGAAGGAGATGTCGCCTATTTGCCCGACCGAGCTTCCAGCGGCGAAGTCCGGCGCGTCGAAGTCGAGCGTTATTGTTTCGTCTATCGGTCGAGGCACTTCTCGCGAATGAGAAATTGTCCTGGGTTCAATCGCAATGAAGACGACGCTGAGGCCACACACGAAACACAAAAGGCAAAGAAAACGACGAAGGAGAGGTTTCGTGTGTTTCATAGTTTTGTTATCCCTTCCATAGCAAGCAGTTCACAACCCTCTTGTACTTTTCCGGAAATTGGATCCATTAAATTGCCGGGCACTTTTGGAACCATTAAGTTGCCGAGAACAGCTTCTAAAGGAAGCGGGTAACAATTTACGAAGGAATTTAGGGTAGTTTGTACTTTTTCCGAAAAATTGGAACCATTAAATTGCCGGAGGCTATTGGAACCATTAAGTTGCCGGAGCAGCAAATTATTCGTTCAAGTTACATGAGTGAGTGTAACTCGCTGAAAAGGAATGGCGGAGCATACGGGACAATCTTCGCAACTTTTTCCTGTCGCCCCCAGCAGAAATGCTCAGTTTCTTCCAGCAGTTGCGAGGCATCTCACAATGGAGAAACAATTGATCGTACTTGGTGTATGTGAATCACGCGGGATGCGTAAACGTAAAGTAATCGATTTTGAATCGAGATGCAGCTGTAAGCCTCCCGCGATTACACTTGTTCGTTGGGGAAATAACAGAGTGAGTTTAAGAAAGACATAATCCCGACATACGCGTTATACCTTTGCCTCCCGCTCTTCAGAGCTGATTACACTTTTTTGTGCCCCTTTATTTAGTCGGCGGCGCTCTAGTTCCCCTTCAGCCATTTGCATTTTCTGAATAAGCGCTCTCTCGTTGTCAGAGAACCTGGCTTCATAGTAGCGGTCCCTAACTTCTCCCAAGTAATTGGTTACATCAACATCACTCATGGCAGCTATAATCGTTTCATTAACGTCATAGATAGCCATTTCATTGTTTTTATCTGGAGATGTAACTTTAGGGAGGAAATTCGCTTCGCGAAAAAACGCACGCATGAGCTGAAGGATCTCTTCTAGCAAAACTCTGTCTGGCCTTTGAACTTGAAGGGGTATGTCTGATGTCTCAAGGTTAATTAGCTGTTCTTCTAGATCAGGCCACCACCGTTCAAAAACGCGATCAAGCTTGCTTTCAGGGAATTTGTCGTCTCGTACACTATTAATACTTTTCAGTAACCTATACGTTCCTTGTCTGTCTGCATCAACACCTTGAAACTGTGCTAAAGGGTAACCGACATCTGTAGCCGTGAGATTTAAACGGTATGGCACGACGTAAGCCGCGCTTACAACTTTAGCTAAAGAACCGGCCTCAAATAATAACCAAGGCGCGTTAAGATTTTCCGGGGTTAGACAGAGTACTCCAAAATTTGATGACTCTAATTCGTTGCTAAGGTCCGTGCTCCAACGCGCTCCGGCCCCTATATCATGATCGGACATCCATGTTTGTACATCATCGAGAAAGACATCAGAGAGGAACAACTTCAGTGCTGTTGCTATCGCCTTACTACGTTCGCCAGACCAGCTAATGAAAATCTTCATGCTGCTTTCTCTACTACAGCTTTACGGCTAAAAATAAAGGCCTAATGTTGCGCTTGAGCGCTCGCACACGCAACTTAACAAAGAAGCCCCGCTCATGGCGAGTTCCTCTCCAAGCGTGCGTTGCCACACTAATTCTTAATTCGTTATACGTGTCCTATGGAGAGAGGAATTTCGCCGTTCAGACAATTAGGTTTTTCCCTTACCGCGACACACGGTACAGTTGCCATCGCCGCCACATTTTGAACAACCTGTGAATACACCGCTTTTCCCGGGCCGGAATTTCGTGAATCCAACAGAAATATACCTGCAGAGACGTATCAGGTACAGACGGAATATGAAGAAGAACAAGAAGTAGGAAGAAGAAGAAGAGAGCAACAGAGAAATGACTAACGGTAAGTCGTTGATAGGTAATGGCGGAGGGGACAGGACTCGAACCTGCATAGCCTTTCGGCCGGCGGTTTTCAAGACCGCTGCACTACCATTATGCGACCCCTCCGCATTGTGGCTCCGAGAATATAGCGCATCGCCGCGCGTGCGGCCAAACCGCAGATCAAGAATTACAGAAGGTTTAGGCATTATTGCGCCGCGACGTGAGTTGGTGCACGATCTGATCAAATGCGTGTCACCATCGGACAGATCAACACCATCAACGGGGATTTCGAAGGCAATACCGCCAGCATCATCCGCGCGATCGAGCAGGCCAAGAAAGACAACTCGGATCTCGTCGTACTCCCCGAAACATGTATTCAGGGTTATACGTCGTTCGACTGGTTCCTCGACCGCGACGTGCAGCGTTGCGCGCTCGAGCCGCTGCCAAGAATCGTCGATGCCACCGAGGGCATCACGGCGATCGTCGGCACTGTGCGGCCGTCAGAGTTGAGCACCGGCAGAAGGCTTTACAATTCCGCGGCGGTTATTAAAAACAAGCAGTTGCTCGGGTTTGCGGATAAAAGTCTGTTGCCCGAGTACGACGTTTTTGATGATCCTCGTTACTTCCAACCGTCGCCGCAGCGACACCTGTTTTCTCTAACCACGGATAACGCGGATAGGAAAACCAGTGACCCAAATACTATCGACACTGAACTCGGCGTCGCCGTTTGCGAAGACTTCTGGAACGACAAAACGTTCTGGAAAGAACGTCTCTACGCACACGATCCCGCCGACGAACTAATCGCTCTCGGCGCCGACGTGCTCGTCTCTATCAACGCGTCGCCGTTCAATAAAGGCAAGATGGGCCAGCGTTGCGAGATGGTGTCGCATCGCGCACGCACCGCGAACATCCCGATCGTCTTCGTCAATCTCGTCGGTGGAAACGACGGCATCATCTTCGACGGCGCCAGCATCGTCGCCAACGCCGAGGGCAAGATCATTCTCCAGGCGCCGCCGTTCCAGGAGTTCATCGGCACGGTCGATCTGCAAAGCGACGTCGCCGACAGCTTCTGTCTTCCCGGCGACGACATCGAAACCATTCACGACGCGCTCGTGCTCGGCATTCGCGATTACGCGCGTAAAAACGGATTCACGCGCGTCGTCATCGGTCTCTCAGGCGGCATCGACTCCACCGTCGTCGCCGCGCTGGCGTGCGAAGCGATCGGCGCTGAAAACGTGTTGAGCGTGATGATGCCGTCGCCGTTCTCGTCGAGATCGAGCATCGACGATTCAGTCGAACTCGGCCGCCGACTCGGAATGCCCGTGATCGAGCAACCGATCTCAAACGCGTTTGAAACGCTGCGCGAACAACTGAAACTTCCCTCGCCGTCAGTCGGAAGCCGCTCAGCAGCTTCAGTCGCCACTGAAAACCTGCAATCGCGTTTGCGCGGCAACATCCTGATGACGATCTCCAATTCGGAAAACCGTCTGCTGCTTTCGACAGGCAATAAATCAGAACTCGCACTCGGCTACTGCACGCTGTACGGCGACACAAACGGCGGGCTCGCCGTGATCGGCGACGTGTTGAAAACCGAAGTCTACGCACTCGCGAGATACATGAATCGCGATCGCGAAATCATCCCAAACGAGATCATCGACAAGCGTCCATCCGCGGAACTCGCGCCGGGACAGTTTGACGATCAATCGCTGCCGCCTTACGACCAACTCGATCGCGTACTCAAACTATATTTTGAACAGAAGGCGACGCCGAGTGAGATCGTCGCAACGGGATTCGAGGAGGATTTCGTGCGCGACATCCTCAACCGTGTCGAGTCGCCGGCGAATGAGTTCAAGCGACGGCAGTTACCGCCGACGTTGATTATCTCCAGAAACGCAATCGGTATCGGGCGCCGCCGTCCAGTGACGCACCGATACCGTCGTGAAAAGTTAAGTTGTTAAGAACCGCGAACTAGCCGCGAGCACGTGCGCGACTTGCAGCCTGCGCCAACTCACGCGCGCGAGGCATCGCATCCACGGCCTTAGAGATCTGCGGATCGCCGTCGTTGAAAACCTGCGTCGCCGTGCGATATCCATAAGCGGCCGACAGCAAGTTGTAACGCAACTGCCGCTCGGCAAAGGTGCGCGATTTATCCAACTGATCCGGCGTCACCTTGAACATCGGTTTGCTCGCCGCAAACTTCTTCAATTCCCTGAACACCGTGTCAGTGACCGGATAATCCTCGTTGACGAGATCGTGGTCAAACTCGATCGCACGTTGAATCTTGTACGACTCGAATCCCGGAACCCGGCCCGTAACCAACTCGAGTGAGAAGGCAAACAGAACGTCGCGCAGGTGCCGCTCGGCAGGACTGATCAAGCCCGGCTTAACGGTTTCGTCCGGCGCGATGCCGCCGCCACCGTAAACCGCGCGGCCCATGTCGGTGTGACTCTCGGGGCCGGTTGGAGCAGCCGGCTGATTGTTCTTCTCGCCTGCCAGACCGCCCGGGAAGTAGTAGCTGTAGTTGCCGTCGTCTGAATAAGCGCGCTGGATGAGCCGTCCGGACGGCGTGAAATACTTAGCGATCGTCAACAACAACGCTGAGTCGTAATCCAACTGGAACGGAAACTGAACGAGACCTTTGCCGAATGTCGTCTCGCCGATGATCAACGCGCGATCGTGATCCTGAAGCGCGCCCGCGACGATCTCCGCCGCCGAGGCTGTTTCGCCGTTCACGAGTACGACCACCGGAACATTGTCCGGATTCTCGTTCACTGCGGCGTACTGCTGCGAACTGTCTTTAAACCGGCCCTTCTGCGTAACGATCGTCTGACCGCGTTGCAGGAACCTGTTGGCGACACGAACGGCCTGGATCAGCAAACCGCCGCGGTTGCCGCGGAGATCCAGAACAAGCATGTTCATGCCCTTGTTGTGAAGCTGTTTGAGCGCCTCACCAAACTCGTCATCCGTAGTCAGGTTGAACCCGCCGGTCATGGCGACGTAACCGACGCCCGGCCGCAACATGTAAGCCTGCGCGATTGACGGCAGCGACACCGCATCGCGGACGATGTTCACTGTTTCAGACTGCTTCGTCCCGGGATGCTCGACCGTGACTTTGACGGTTGTTCCACGCGGTCCGAGCAGAAACTTTCGCACTTCCGGATAAGTCTTGCCCTTCATCGAATTGCCGTCGACCGCGAGAATGCGATCGCCATAGCGCAATCCGGCACGGGCGGCCGGAGAATCCGGGAAGGTCGCGCGAATGAACGTGTTGACGTCAGAACCTTCGCGCAGGTCTTCGATCGTGGCGCCAATGCCGAAATATTCCGAGCGCTGCTCAGTTCGGAAAGAGGCGTACTCGATCGGATCGAAATAGGTCGAGTGCGGATCGAGAACGCTCAACATGCCGCTGATCGACGACTTGAAGATATTGTTGTAATCGAGTTTTCGGCCGTCGATGTGGTTCGTTTGAATAACGGCCAGGGCCTCGGAAAGGTCGCTCTTAATTGCCGGGGCGGTCACGGTCGCCTTGGTGCCGGTAGCGCTCGTGCTGGCGGACCGTTCAGGAGTGGTCGTCCGGCGAGCCGAACGAGACTGCTGGGCAATAATCAAGGCTGGAAGTGCCAGAGCAACAACGAGGAATACGATTCCCGGGGCAAAAGAGCTTTTTCTCACGCAACCCTCCTAAAAACAAACATCGCAGTTAAAGGGGCCGGATCCGAGTCGGTGCGGGAACCGGAAACGGGGACGCCAGAATAACACGAAGCGCCGCAGCTTTTGAATTGTACGCAGCGACGATTGTCCGAGTTTTGTTCAAGATCACCGGCAGGCATGTAGATGCGTCTTGCGGGGCTTTCGTCGCCCGCTCCTGCCGTGAGAATTGTAGCCGCGAAAAGGCTCAAGAGACACAGGAAAGAAGGAAGAGACAGCGGCCTTATAAACAGTTTAGTGTCTTTTGTGACTTTTGTGCCTCTTTGTGGCTATTATTGGCGCCGAAGCTTTTCACACCGACAATTCGACGGAGGATCTGAATGCCCACTACATTGAAACGGGATAGTCTTGTTTCGTTCGCGAACGAACACCGCTCGGAGTTTGAGGGACTCCTGCGTCGCTTTGTCGAAACACCCACGGTTTCCGTAGATCCGAACCATTTGGACGACATTCGAAAGGGCGTCGAGCTCACCGTTGAAACCATCGAAGGCTTCGGAGGAAAAGCCGAAGTTTACCGCGCGGACAAGGGAAACCCCGTCATTCACGGCGTGTTTGGCAATGACCCGAAGTTGCCGACGGTGACCGTTTACAACCACATCGACGTCCAGCCGGCGTCGAAAGACACTGAACCGTGGGACACCGAACCATTCGTTTTTACTCAAAAAGGCGACACTTATTACGGACGCGGCACGACTGACGACAAAGGCCCGGCGTTGAGCGCTCTCTTCGGGGCGCGCGCCGCGATCGAAAACGACGTGCCCGTGAACATTCGTTTCCTGTGGGAGTTTGAAGAAGAGATCGGATCGCCAAACTTCGAAACGATCATCACGAAAGCCGAGCCGTCGTTGCGCACTGATTCCGTCGTCGTTTCCGACACTGTTTGGGTTTCACGCACCCGTCCGGCAAGCTCCGCAGGGTTGCGCGGTCTCATGGGTTTCATACTTACGCTTGAAACCGGCACAGTCGATACACACTCCGGCGAGACTGGCGGCGCGTCGCGAAATCCGATCGCCGAGTTGATGCAACTCGTCTGCGACATCTACGATCCGCGCACCGGCAAAGTAAAAATCAAAGGCTTCTACGACGATGTGATTCCGCCGTCGAAACAGGAACTTCAAGACTGGGCCAACTCGGGCTTCACGACGAGCGCGTTCAAGAAAGCGCATCACCTCAAAAAGATGCGCAGCTCCGACCCGCTTGAAGTCATGAAACGAATCTGGGGAATGCCGACACTCGAGATTCACGGTGTCGTCGGTGGTTACCAGGGACCGGGATTGAAATCGATCGTTCCACCGCGCGCGGAAGTTAAGGCGTCGTGCCGGCTCGTGCCGGTTCAGAATCCGGCGAAGATTCAGAAACTGCTCGCGGCGGCGATCAAAGAGAAGAACCCTGACGTGAAGATTCGTTTTGAACACGCGGCGCCGGCGTTTCGCACCGTGCTCGATGGACCGTTGCCGCAGGCGTTGAAACGCGCGGTGAAATTCGCGTTTGGTAAAGAGGCGGTCTTCGTTCGCGACGGCGGAACGATCGGCGCGATGACGAGTATCGAAAAAGTTCTGAAGTGCCCGGTACTGTTCCTTGGTCTATCACTTCCGGAGCATGGCTATCACGCGCCGAACGAGAACTTCGACTGGCAACAAGCTTCAGGTGGAATGGTGGCGTTTGCGAAGTACTTCGAAGAGATCGCTAATCTCGGGAAGAGTTAGCCACAAAGAGGCACAAAAAGCGCAAAAAGGAGAAAGAAAACAAGACAGCTCCGGGTTCAATCAGGATTTTCGGACCTGGGCTTCCTTGTGATTTTTGTGCCTCTTTGCGGCTCAGATCAAACACGAGAGACGCTCTTCGTTGAGCGCAACAAAACCGAGTTTCTCGTAAAACCGGCGCGCCTGAGGATTCTCCAAATGCACCGCCACGTCGATCCGCGTGACCGACTCTTTCCGCAGTTGCTCTTTTAGCTGCTCCAGCATCTCGGAGCCAACGCCGAGACCGCGTCGATCCGCCTTCACGGAAACGTCGTCGAGTTTCGCCACGACCGATCCCATCGACGTCGAGATCGCATAACAGATCACGCAAACACCGGCGACGCCGTTCTCGTCGTAAGCCATCCAAACAAAACCCAACTCCGGCCGCTCGAGAAACAGATCGAGCGCGTCGTTCAGTCCTTTTAATCCGAGATCTCCGTAAGCCTGACTACTGGCGAGATAGTGCTCGTCCGCACTGAGAAAATCAGTGAGCAGGTGAAACGCGTCGGGCACATCCGCGGCGTGCATCTTTCGACAGGTGATAGGCACGTGCTAATGATGCCATAAGGATTGCGAAATTCGAATTTCGAATTGCGGAATTGCAGTTTGAAATTCGCATTTCGCAATTCGCAATTCGCCGTTTCGGATATATAATCCAGCCTCCGCAAACCCAAGAACTTCCAACCCATTCGCGCAGGCAGGAGCCATGAAAAAGACAATCACCCTATTCGCAACAGCGATAATTCTCTTCGCAGCAATTTCAGCGTTTGGCCGCGAAGCGCGGCTCGTTCGCTACCCGCACTACCACAATGGTCGCATCGTCTTCAGCTACCTCGGCGACATCTGGACCGCCGACGAGAACGGCCAGAACATTCAACGCTTGACCGTCAATCGCGCACGCGACGTTTACGGACGCTTCTCGCCTGACGGAAAGTGGATCGCGTTCTCGAGCGATCGCGCAGGGAACCTCGACGTCTTTTTGATGCCTGCCAACGGCGGCAGCGCCAAACAACTCACCAATCACTCCGCTGACGACACGGTTCTCGGATGGTCCGCTGATTCCAAGTCGATCGTCTTCAGCAGCAATCGCGGCGAAGACTTCATGCCGCAGCTTTATCTCGTCAGCACAGAAGGCGGTATGCCGACGAAAGCGGGAACCGACATGGGCGTCCAGGCCTCGTATTCGCCCGACGGAAGACGACTCGCTTACAACCAGAAGTCGCAGGTTTACTGGCGCAAGTATTATCGCGGCTCCTTTCAAAGCGACATCATGATCATGGACGTCGCGGCGAAGAAGTTTACTCAGATCACCGATTTTGACGGTCTCGATTCATGGCCCATGTGGGGTCACGACGGATTCATCTACTTCGTCAGCGATCGCGACGGCAACGGACTCACGAACATCTGGCGCGTCTCCGACAACGGCGGCAAAGCAGATCGCGTGACCTCGTTCAAATCCGGAGACGTCCGTTGGCCCGCGATCAGCGCCGACGGCCGCGTGATCGTTTTCGAACACGATTTCGGCATCTGGAAACTCGACGTCAACTCCAAACGAGCAACGCAGATCTCGTTGAATATCGACGCCGAGACTCAGGAGAACATGACCGAAGCGATGTCGTTCGCTTCGACAGCCGACGATTACGATCTCGCGCCTTCGTCACGACGCGTCGCGTTTTCGATTCACGGCGAGATCTTTACAGCGCCCGTCGAAGAGGGCGATCTAAAGCAACTTACCGACGGCGCTGCTCGCGATCGCGTGGTCCAATATTCACCTGACGGCAAGTGGGTCGCCTATGTCTCCGATCAGAGTGGACGCGAGGAAATCTGGGTCGTTCCGGTCGACGGTTCCGCGCCGGCGCAACAACTCACCGACCTCGACGCGTTGAAACAAGGCTACAACTGGTCACCCGATTCCAAGGAGATCGCCTTCAACGCTTCCGACGACAAACTGCGTAAGCTCACCGTCGCGACGAAACAGATCGTCGAACTCGATTCGTCGCGCTACGGTGGTTTCAGCAGTCCCGTGTGGTCGCCGGACGGAAAATGGATCGCTTATTCGAAGCCTGACGCTTCGCGCACGTCTGACATCTACGTGATCGGCGTCGCCGGTGACGATAAACAGCCACACAAAGTGACGTTTGATTCGAACCAGGAAGGCAATCCGCAGTTTGCGCCCGACGGACGGAAACTTTACTTCCAGCGCGCCGAAGGAACGACCGGAAACGCGCCGAATTCGGTTCAGCTTTATTCAGTTTGGCTCGAGCGACAGGAACGCGATCCGGACGACGCGGAAGAGCGCGCGGAAGCGGAGCCGCAACAACGTGTAACGCCGCCGGCGACGCCTGAAGGGGGCGCTGCTGAAGGTGGCGAAGCTCCAGTGCGTCGTCCACCGGCGAATCGTCCGCCGCGCGAGATCAAAATGGATTGGGCCGGCATGAAACGCCGCGTACGCCAGGTTACGCGTATGCCGTTTCCCGTTGTCGGTTACACGATCGCTCCGGATAGCCGCACGATCGTTTTCGTTACGACTGAGCCCGCAGGTCAGGCATCCGTTCCGGTGATCTACTCGATTCAGGAAGACGGACGGCGGCTCGCGCGAATCGTGTCGGGCCAGGCGCCTGAAGGTGGCGACGGTGGTCCAGGCGGTGGCGGTGGTTTCGGCGGCGGCATCAACGGCCTGAACATCTCGCGTGACGGACGCACGCTGTTCTTCCGCGAGCGCGAAGGTATTTATTCCGTGCCACTCGGAGGCGGTGCTGCGGCGGGCGCTGGCGCTGGGCCAACGGCAGGGGCGGCAGCCGGTGCGGCAGCCGCAGCGGGTGCAGCAGCAGGCGGCGGACGGCGTCGCATCAATTTCAACGTTCGCGTCAACGTCGATCGATCGGCGGAATGGGCCGAGATGTTCGACGATGGTTGGCGAACGATGAAGTATCGTTTCTACGATCCCAAGATGCACGGCATGGATTGGGACGCGATGCGCGCGAAGTATCGTCCTCTCGTCGACTTTGTCGGCGACCGTCAGGAGTTGCTCAACATTCTCAACGAGATGATCGGCGAGTTGAACGCTTCGCACACTGGCGCCGCGCCGCCACCGCGTGGACCAGGCGGCGGTGGAGTTTCAACCGCGCACCTCGGCGTCGAGCTCGAACCTGATGCAGCAGCCGGACGTTATCGCGTCACTTACATCTACGAAGATGGACCAGCCGATAAAGACTGGGTGCGCGTGAAAGTCGGCGACTACCTGCTCGCCATCAACGGCAAGCCCGTGAAAGCCGGCGATGAATACTGGGCGACGCTTAATAATCGTCTCAATCGCAAGGTCGTCGTCACGTTTAACAGCAAACCGGCTGAAGACGGTGCGTGGACCACGCGAATCGAAGCGATTTCAGGCGGCGCTTACAGCCAGTTGCGTTACGAGCGTTGGGTGAAAGAACGACGACAGAAGGTCGACGAACTTTCGGGCGGACGCATCGGCTACATTCACATTCAGGCGATGAATCAGCCTTCGCTTCGTAAGTTTGAAAAGGAGATACGCGAGTTTCGCAACAAGGAAGCGATGGTGATCGATCAGCGTTGGAACGGCGGCGGCAACATCGAACAGGAGTTGCTGGCGATTTTGGTCCAACGTCAGTACCAGGTTTGGCAGCCGCGCGGGACTGAGGCTTCCGGCCGTCCATTTGCCGGATTCTTTGGACCGAAGATCGTGTTGCAAAACTGGCGCTCGGCTTCGAATGCGGAGATGTTTCCGGCAGGGTTCCGTGCGCTGGGTCTCGGCAAGGTGGTTGGCACGCCGACGATGGGTGCGGTTATCGGAACGGGCAGTTACAGTTTGATCGACGGCTCGACTGTACGCACGCCGGGTGTTGGTGTGTTTCTCGCTGATTCGAAGCGGACGAACATGGAGAACTATGGCGTGCAACCTGACATGCTCGTCGATAACAAACCGGAAGACACGCTCGCGGGACGCGATCGGCAACTGGAAGCAGCAGTTGATGAACTGATGAAACAGTTAAACGGCGCGCGCCGCAACCTCACGACTGACGGACAAAAATAACAAACCGCGGATGATACAGATCTTTTTACAATCTGTATCATCCGCGTTTTCTCTACCTGGGTAAGAGCACCGAATCGACCACGTGAATCACGCCGTTTGATTGATAAACATTCGCGATCGTCACGCGCGACTGTCCGCCTTTTTCATCCGTCAAAACCAAAGCGTTACCATCCATCCACGCCGTCAACGTTCCACCATTGACCGCCTTGAACCACGCCTTGCCATTCCCAGCCTTGATCTTCTTCGCGATTGCGTTCGAATCGAAGCGTCCGGCCAACACGTGATACGTGAGCACGTTCGTCAGCGCACCTTTGTTCTCCGGCTTCAGCAGCGTATCAACCGTGCCCGCCGGCAGTTTGTCAAAAGCAGCATTCACCGGCGCGAAAACGGTGAACGGCCCTTTCCCCTTGAGTGTTTCGACCAGCCCCGCGGCCTTCACGGCAGCCACAAGCGTCGTATGATCCGCTGAGTTAACAGCATTGTCGACGATGTCTTTCGACTTGAACATCGGCGCGCCGCCAACCATCGGATTGTCGTCCATCGAATTCATTTGTGCCTGAGCATGCCCGCCGGCAAGCACGGTGAAAGCAACGGCAAGCAGCACCATAGCGAATAACTTTTTCATCGATCTACCTTCCTTGTAACGAACTGATTTGTTTGAACCTCAGTCGATATACGGAAGGCACACGAAGAGTGGATTTCCAAATTCTAATTTCGAATTTCCAAATTCGAATTTCGAATTTTGAATTTTGAATTGGTTTACACGGATGCGCTTACTTGCGGCTCAACCGCTGGTGGAGGCGGCGGCGGTTGCTGCGACACTTCTTTCTCGAGCGTCACGAGATCGCGTCCGGCCATGTACCCGCGAATCAGGAAGAACAGCACGACTCCATGAGCCAGCACGCCGATGAAATCTCCAACGACGAGCGACACCAGACCGTCCAACCCAAACACGATGATTCCCACCATGTAAGCCCAAAGATGTTTCTTCCCGGCGAAGACGGCGAAGAATACGAAGAGCGCGGTGATGAAGATGTCGAGCACAAAGCCGATCACGCGTGGCGCGTTGCCGCCTCCAAGCTCGGTGGCAATGGCGTCGGCGAAAGCGTCGATGACCTGCGTCGTTCCGAGGCTGATCAGAAAGCGCCAATCGCCGCCGGCGACGGTGATGATCGAAGTGACGAGCGAAAGGCCGGCGATCCAGTAAAACCAGTTCGCGCCGGATTTGTAGCTTTGATAAAGCTCGCTGTGACGGATTTCGTCAAAATGATCCATGAGGAGTCTCCTTTGAAGAACATTGATCTGTGGCTGGGCACACAGACGTTACTTCTCTACAGGTTTGAGTTTGAAATCGGCGGGCACGAATTCGAGCGATTTCAGCACGCCGTCGGTTTTCGCGCGTTTGTCAGCGCCGGGCACGTAGCAAATGATAACGACGTTTTCAGGTTTGCGAGGCCCGCAGGCAATCTGGCCTTTGACGTCGGGACTGTAAGTTGTGAGTTCGATACCGTCGAAGCTTGTGCTAGAGAGACGCAACAGTGCGGCCGGAGTTTGGAATACAAAAACGATTCCCTTTGCGTCGCATTCGATCTTCACGAGCGTCGCTTGCAACTGCGTTTCACCGGCGGCGGGTGCTCTTAACACTTCGCGCAAGTACGTCGATGGATCGGCGGGCGCGGTTGGCGTCGTTTGTTCGACAGCAACAACGTCCCCATTATCCATCTCGGTCACCTTAGCGCCCGATTTCGTCGCAGCATCTTTGAACGCCTCGAGTTGCTTCTCGTAGGCATCGAGTTGGGCCAACATCCGCGCCGCGGGTTGTCGAACGTCCTCATCGGCGTTTGAGTTTGCCACCTGCTCCAACAACGTTCGCGCCGTTTTGTAATCACGATTGCGCATCTGGAGCTGGGCCAGCATGAACACGAAATCGTTGCGGCCGGGAGAACTCGCAATGACGCGCTTCATCGACGCAATCGCTTCCTCGATGCCGTTGCCGGACACGAGACTCACAAACGCGAGCAGGCTGTACGGCTCGGGGAAATCCGGCCGCAACGCGATCGCGCGTTGCAAATGTTCGCGTATCTTCGCGAGCTGTTCGGGCGTGTAGCTCGTCGTTGTCTCTTCAGGACGCCTGCGGCTGAGCGTGTAAGCGTAGTAGTAATGCGCGAGGTAGTTTTGCGAACTCGCGGCGACGGCTCGTTCGAGACTCGCGCGCGCTTCGTCCGTTTTGCCTTCGCGAAAACGCAACATGCCCATCGAAGCGTGGGCAATCCCGAGGTTCGGATCCAGCTTCAACGCGCGTTCGAGATACTGTTCCGCGTCTTTGCGATTGCTGTGCAACAACAGATCGCCGAGATAGGCTTGCGCTTCCGCGTCCGTCAACGGCTTCGCTTCGGCAGTCGTGTCGAGTTCCAACTTTCGCTCGAAGTGGCCTTTGACGTAGTTGTAGCGACTCTGCCTGACGTACTCACGCAGTTCTTTCTCAATCTGGTCGTACGTCGTTTGGAACGCTTCGGTAAACGCCTTTTCGGTCGGCACGTCAGCGGCGATCAGGTTCAGAAACTTTCCGAGCTTTTCGACGTTGCCTTTCGTACCGATGAGCAGGTAGTGCATCAACGCCCACGACTGCGCGTACAAAACGCTCATCTTCTTGCCTTCGTTGTAGTACGGCGACTTGTGATCGACTTCGAACAACGTGCGCAACGGCAGCATCCTGTTTTCTCGCAGGAAGTGAACGTGGTGGGCCAGGGCGATTCCGAGCCCGAACTTTTGATCGTCGGTGATGCTGAATGAGCTGTAGTACTCGGCGAGGCCTTCGTTGAACCAAACCGGCGCTTTTTTGAAGGTGTTGTTTACGAGCAGGTGCGTGTACTCGTGAAAGATGATGTCGAAGGTATCGTTTGGTTCGGTTCCTGATCGGACGGCGATGTAGTTGACGTCAGGACCGGGCTGAAAGTATCCCGCGTTGTTGGAATTCAACTTGAACGGGCCGTAGGAGTGGTCGTCTTTGAAGACGATGACCGTCGTCGGGACGGGCGTGTTGAACGTCATGTGCGGGAAGAGTTTGGTGAACACTTCCCGAAACTGTTCGAGTTTGAGGGCGACTTTGCGAACTTCTTTTTCGTTCGCGTTGCCGACCATCAGGAAGTTTTTGGTGCGGATACTGACCCAGTTGTCTTTCGCCGACACCGTTGAGTGTTGGGAGACGAGGGTCAGAAAGCAAAAGGCTATGGCAAGGGAGAAAACAAAACGCTTCATAACTCTGGGTCCGGTTCGATGAGGAATCGGGAGACGGGAGATTATACGTGCTTGCGTCCGAAGCTGACAAGACACTCGATTAGCGAACGTCCCACTAGCGGGAGATTCGTGTAAAACGGATCTTCAGAAAATCCGTGTCACGTGTGTCTCCCGCAGGCGGATGAACCGTTGCGATCAGCGGCTATTCTTCTGGACCGGTACAGGTTGGCCCGTGGAGAGCGGGGATCTTCTGGCTGATGATCGGATAATTAGGAGCTTCGTCTATGTTGATCTGCGTCCAATGCGCGTAATTGTCCGGGACGTTCGTGTCGGCGAAAATCGCCTCAACCGGACACTCAGGCACGCACGCATCGCAATCGATGCAGGTATCGGCGTTGATGTAAAGACGATCAGGCAATTCATGAAATGCTTCAACAGGACAAACGGCTGCGCAGTCGGTGTACTTGCAATCGACGCATAATTCAACAACTACGTAGGTCATTGGGGAAATAAGCTCCTTTCGATGTCGCGCAAATAGTTATTCAGTCGTGAGTCTAATGTCAACAGAAAAGATTAGCCACAAAGAGGCACAAGAAAACACAAGAGGGACTCGGGTTATTCAAGAGATAAATCTTTCGGCTCTATTCGCTTGCGTCTTTTGTGTCTTTTTGTGGCTCACGATCGATCGTATGGCACGTACTCGAGTGTGCGTGTCGTGTTTTCCGTCACACTCGGAACCGGCTCGCCAAGACTTCCCGCCGCCGGCAACCGCATCTCATTATTCATCAACGGCGGCGCCGGAAAGTACTTCTTACTTTCATTCGCCGACGTAAGCTTCGACAGATTCCTGAACAGCATAATCTCCGTCAAAGTCACGATCAAAAACGTGAACAACATGAACACGCCGATCAACGCCGGGTCCATTCGGCGCAGGACCAACGCGCCAAACAGCATAACTCCGAGCCCGGCGATTCCAATCAACGTAATCGCCGTCAGCATCGCGCTGATCGCGGCCGTGTTGCTCGACTCTTTGCGCTCACGCAAATCGGCGCCACAGCGATTGCAATAACTCAAGCCCTGCGCGAGCGGTGTGCCGCAGTTTGAGCAGTACATCGGGCTACCTCCAAACTAATATGTGATCCAGTAGTAGATCGCCTGCCCAACACCGATGATGAATCCGATTATCGCTCCAAACAACTCGATTGTCTTCAGATGGTGGCGGGCTACAGATAGTACGAGCTCTTCAAGTTTTTCGATCGGGTAATCAGAAACTTTTTTCCGCACCAAACCGCCGACGTCAAACTCCGCAATCGCCACCGGCAAACGCTCCCGCGCTGCGAGCGTGATCCGGTCCACAAGCGCCGAACTCGCCCGTTCCATCGCGTTTGTCGAAACATGGTCGCCCAAACGTCCGATCGGCGCGATCAACAAACGCTCGATTTGCGCGCTCAGAATCGCGTTGATCGTGCGCGCCGTGTCGTCTCGCGACAACAAACCCAACAAACTCGTCGTCAGCAGTTTCTTGATCTGTTCCGCCGATCGCGGATCCAACTGCTGCAACACCGCGCCCAACGTTTGCGGACGAAGACGATCGATCGCATCCGAGAAATGCGTTGAAACTGAAGTCGAAAGACTTTCGCTGCGCAGTATTTCCACGAGCCGCGACGTGACCTGCGCTTTGAGCTCTTCGTATTTGCCGGAGTCAAACTGTCCGATCAGATCGCTCAACGGCCGGTTCATCACGTTATCGATCGTCGCGTTTAGAAACGTTTCCGCTTCCTGCTCGAACGCCTCGCCACGCAAGTATTCCTCAATGCGCTTCGGCAAAGTCTTGTTGACGAGATCGTCAACCTCACGATGTATGCGCTCGCGCGAGACGAAGATCTTTTTGAACAGCGAGAGCTGTTCGTAATACTGATCGACTTCGAGCTTGATCAACGCGCCGATCTGTTTGCGTGTCGTTTGACTCGTCGCGATCTCCGCGAGGTGATGAACGATCGGCGGCACTTCCTGATCGATGCGACGTTTGATGAACGCGATGGTGTCAGGCGTGACGGTTTCCGCGAGCGTCGCCTCGCTGCGCGACAGATCGTCCAAACGACCCGAGATAAATTCGCTGACGCGTTGCTCGAATGAGTCGTTGCTGATGAAATCCTGGAGCCGTTCCTGTACGAAGTCGAGCGCGCGGTCCATCGAACGATTACCAACCAGATCGTCGAAGTTTCGCTTGAGCAAATCGTCGATCTGTTTACCGACGAAACCCTCGATGGCGTCAGCAGTCTCTTCACTCTTCAACATCTCCGCGATGTAGTCGGCGAGTCGATATTGAAGCGCGGAAATCGTGTCGAGAATCGGCGCGCGCGCCTGCGACGGCAGCGCGTCAATGAAAGACGGATACACGCGCGACAGCAGTTCGTTCGTGTAACCGCCGACGAAGTCTTCGACTTTTCGTTGAAAGAAACTGGTCTCGAACATCGCGTCGAAAACCGTCTGCTGCGACACGAGCTCGTTGCCGACCGCGTTGCCGATCGACTGGGCCAACTTCTCACGATGACGCGGAATCATTCCCTGCGGCCAGATCGTTACACGTCCGAGTTTGACGGGTTTATAAGGATGAAACAGCATCCAGATCGCAAGCCACGCCGCGCCAAAGCCGTGAATGGTAGCGACAACGATGATGACGATTCCGACGATTATCTTGAATGTAAACGGATCGATATTCACTTCGCGGAAGGAGTCTCAACAGGATAACCCGCATTGATCCACGCGCCGGTGCCGCCCGAGACGTTGATCAGATTGGTGAAGCCTTGCTGTTGCAACAAACTGGCGGCGGCGCTCGAACGATAACCACCCGCGCAAATCACTGCCGTCGGTTTGTCTTTTTCCAAGGGGAGTTGATCGATCGTGCTGTCGAGCGCGGCGAGCGGCGCGTTCAGTGCGCGAGGAACGTGACCGCCGCCGTACTCCGCCGGCCGTCGCACATCCACGATTTGCAGATCTCGATCGGCGATCTGGTCTTTCAACTGGTCCACACTGACCTGTTCGATCGCCTCAACCGGGAAACCTGCCTCTCGCCAACTCTCAACGCCGCCGTCAAGATAGCCCTTCACATTCTCGATGCCCACGCGCGCGAGACGCACTACTGACTCGTCAACCTGCGCGTGCGTGTCGGCGACGATCACGATCGCGGCGTTTAGAGAGATCAGGCTGCCGGCCCACATCGCAAACTGTCCGCCGAGACCGATGTTGATCGATCCGGGCACGTGGCCCGCGCCGAAGTCGGCGGCTGAACGCACGTCGAGCAAAACGTGTCCGCTCGTCTTCAGCGACAACACTTCGTTTGGAGATAAAGCGACTGGAGCAGAAAGCTCAGACAATTCGCGCGCGCCCAAGCGATTGATCTCGGCGTCCTTCTTGAAATATACCGGCTGGTCCGGCAGATCAGCCGTCATCATTCGCACAAACTCTTCCTTCGTCATCGGCTTGAGCGCGTAGTTGAACTTGCGCTGTTCGCCGATCGTCGACGACGTTTCTTTCGACATGTTTTTGCCGCACATCGAACCAGCGCCGTGAGCGGGATAGACCTCGACGTCATCCGGCAGCTTCAGCAGTTTTCCATGAAGACTGTCGTACATCATCTCGGCCATCATCTGCGGCGTGAAACCTTTGCCACCCGCGAGATCCGGACGGCCGACGTCGCCGATGAACAGCGTATCGCCTGTCAGAACTTTTTGCGGTCGATCCGAGACTTCCGTGTCGGTGATCAGCACGCAGATTCCTTCAGGCGTGTGACCGGGCGTTTCCATGAAACGCATGAGCACTTTTCCCATGCGGATCTCTTCGCCGTCGCGGACCGCGCGATGTTCGAAACTCGCGCCGGCGCGTTCGCCGAACACGATCTGCGCGCCGGTTCGCGCGGCGAGCTCCTGGTGACCGCTGACGAAGTCGGCGTGCAGATGCGTTTCGATCACGTACTTGATTTCGAGATTCTGTGCTTCGGCCTCGGCGATGTATTCGTCAACATCGCGCTGCGGATCCACAACCGCGGCCTCGCCCTCCGAACCGATGAGATACGAAGCGTGGGCCAAACATCCTAAGTAGAATTGTTTGAAGTACATTACAACCTCTGAGACCTTTGTGCTTGGTGCTTTGTAGTTTGTTTATCTAACGACCGTTCCGCTTAAAACTGAACTTTGCGGCATTCAAACAAAGAACTAAGTACAAAGCACCAAGCGCTAAGTCGGCAATTTATAAAACTCACGCGCGGGTTTCAACGGGCGCAGCATCCAGTAGGGCCGCCGCGTGCCGTCGGGCGAATGTTTGTCTGCCGGACGCGTCATCGCCAGCCATTTACGGTATACGTCGCGCGACTTCTGAGTATCCACAAAAATATCGCCGGGGCGGTCCTGCGGCTCGGCCTTGCGCACGCGGACGGCCTGGTGCCAGCAGTGCATTCCCGAGATCGGATCGGGATGGACGGGGAAAGTCATGTTCTGATGAACGCCCGCGTCTTTCCACCAGATCCGCAACGTGTCAGGGTCGCCTGACTCGTACGGCGCGATACCTTTTTCGCGCTTGAGACCCCACGTCGTTCCGTTGCGGTCCAACTTCACGGTCGCCATTAACTGTCGCTGTCCTTCTTCAGTCAGTTTCCAACGGCCCATGTGATGACTGCACGCGACGATACCCGGTTTTATTCCTTCCGTGACCCACGCCGCAACGACGTAGTAACCGATCTCTGTTTCGACGCGAATGAGGTCTCCGGTGCGGACGCCGACTTTGTTTGCGTGACTCGGATGGATCCATAACGGATTCGTGTGCGCGATCTCGTCGAGCCACTTTGCGTTCGCGCTGCGTGTGTGGATCTGGACGGCGAGTCGAAACGTCGAGATCAGGATCGTTTGATCCGGCGCGAGATTGTCTTTGTGAACGTGGCTCTTGAAGTAAGTGGGGATGGCGTACTCGGGCCAACCCCAGGCGTTCAGTGTTGAGCTGTAAAATTCGAGACGTCCGCTCGGCGTCGGGAAACCCCGTTTGATCTCGCCGTTGGCGTTGATGCCGACGAGACGTCGTCCGTCTGCGTCGCCGTCAGGTAACGGCAGCGGGACGATGTTTGGACCAGCAGGTTTTGGCGCGCGGGTGAAGACGCGTCCGAGTTGATCTTCCTGCACGTCGTCGAGTTCTTCCGGGCCGACATTCTGATCGTAGATCTTACCGATCTTCTGTTTGACTTCGAACGCGCCGTAGCGGCGCATGAATTCCAGCGGCGTCAGGTTCTCCTCAGCGGCGCGCTCGGGCAGGCCGGGGACGGAGTTTTCAAAGATCCATTCGTAGTATTCGTCGATGCCCAAACGCGTGCCGGGTGATTTTTTCGACTCGGCGTATTGCCTGATGCCGAGCGAGCCGTCGGGATCGATGCGCCACGTCAACTCGAGCCAGAATTCGTTCTCTTCCCACACTTCACCGGGATTTACGTCGCGTGTATCGCTGATCTTTTCGCCGTCGCGTTGTCGCGCCGCTTTCATGACGGGTTGGCGAAAACCAAGCCACTGCGAATCGTGTGTTTCGTACGAGTGAAGATCGTGACGTTCGGATCCGACGCCCATCGGTAAAACATAATCGGCGTAGTAAGCCGTTTCGTTCCACGTTGGCGTGAGTGCGACGTAACACCCGACGAGATCCGGATCCGTCAACATTTCGATCCACGAAAAGCCGTCGGGATTGGTCCATACCGGGTTGTAGACGCGCGTGAAATAGGTGTCGAGTTTTGCGCGGCCGTCTTTCAGCAGGTGCGGCAGCAGGAACGACATCTCGTTCATCGAAAGTGGATACTCGCGCGGCCACGTCGTTTCGTTCCACATCTGCGGATGTGGCGGTGTGTAGATCGGGCGCGGAACGAATTTGTTCCACGCGTTTGGATAGACGCCGCCTTCGGTCGCGATCGCGCCGAGCAGCGCGTTCAACATGAAAAGGCAGCGGGCAACGGACCAGCCGCCGCTCACGCCCGAAGCGACGCTGCGCCAGTTGTGACTCGAGAAACGCGTGCCTGCCGTTGAGACTAACTTCGCGATCTCTTCAATCACCTTCGCATCCACGCCGGATTCTGTCGCAGCAAACTCGAATGTGTACTCTTTGTAGATTTCCTTGAGTCGTGTTTCGAAAGTCTGAAAATCGATCGCGGTTCCTTCGGCGAGCAGAAACTCTTTCCAGTTCCACCACTGCTCAACATACTCGCGGTTGTACAGATCGTTCTGAATCAGGTAATTGGCAATCGCGAGCAGAATTGCCGCTTCCGAACCGGGATACGGCGACACCCAGTAATCAGCGTGCGTCGCGGTGTGTGAAAGTCGCGTGTCGAAGACGATCAATTTCGCGCCGTTCGCCTTTCCGTCGATCACGCGCTGCGCATGTGGGTTGAAATAGTGGCCCGACTCCAGGTGCGCGCTGATCAGCAGAATGACTTTCGCGTTTGCGTGATCCGGACTCGGCCGATCGAGGCCCATCCAGAGTTGATAACCTTCACGACTGCCTGACGAGCAGATGTTTGTGTGTGAGTTGTGACCGTCGATTCCCCATGCGGCGAGAATGCGTTCGGTGAAACCGTCTTCGCCGGGACGACCGACGTGATACATGATCTCCTGCCGGCGATTCTCGACGATGGCTTTGTGAATGCGTGCGGCGATGGTGTCGAGGGCTTCGTCCCACGTCGTGCGTTCCCACTGTCCCGCGCCGCGTCTGCCCGTGCGCTTCAGTGGATAAAGAATGCGATCGGGATCTGTTACCTGGTTGAGGGTCGCCGGACCTTTGGCGCAGTTTCTTCCACGCGAACCCGGATGCTCGGGGTTTCCCTCAAATTTCTGCACCTCGCCTGAGACTTTGTCGATGTAGGCGAGCAGTCCGCAGGCTGATTCGCAGTTGAAGCAAGTGGTCGGCACGAGCGAATAGCGCCGCTCGACTCGTTTCGGCCACGCACGCGAGTCGAGCTCCGTCCAATCGTCCCAACGTTCTTTAGGTGGAAATGCCGCGAGATGAATCCGGCTTGGCCCGGGATAGAAGGTCTCCCCTGCGAGCCCGTCCTCCCTCACCCCCCGGCTCTTCTTATCGTTAGTCATCAATTAAGCTTTGGCAGATAAATATCTCAGGCTCGGTACGTCCAGTAATTCGGTTCACGACGGTGATGCATAATGGCAAGTATCCGAATTTCGTCAGTCTTGACGCGGTAAATGATGCTGTATGGAAAACTAAGTAATCTGCAACGTCTAACGACTTCCGATAGCGGCTGCCAGCCAGTTGGAAACTTAAGAATCCGGGCGATAGTCGCTTCAACTTCGATCCGAAACCGATCTCCGAGAGCTTCACGCATTCCGTCGTAATGCGCTTCAATATCTTCAAGTTCTTTCTCGGCGTCAGGGTGAAAAGAATAGTTCATCTTTTAAGCCGAGAGCGTAACCTGTTCATAACCTCCTCGCCCGGTATTGGCGTAACAGTTCCGTCATCTATTTCCTTATCGCGACGCTCAGCTTCCTGAGCCCAACGCGCGTCAATTCTTTCCTGGTCTTCAGCATCCAAACTTTCCATCAAGTGTTCTGCAAGCATTGCCCTTGCGCCCGGCGGAAGGGCAAGTGCGGCGCTGATAATCTCTTCGTAAGTGCTCATAAGGCTTCTCCGTTAAGTCACTCCGGTGCGTCGCTGAATCGCTGGAATGTCGGTTTCCAGCTCAGTCTAACACGGAGTTAGGGGCTTGTTCTCGGGGAGAATTTAGTTTGACCGGCTGAGAAGGCGCAAGGTATTATGCGCGCCGGTCGCCACAACCATTCCGTGTCGTTCGCACCATGCGACCTCCTGAATTCTTTTAGTCCACAATCAAGCTGGTTGCCGTTCAAGCAAGTTAAGTCTTGCTGACTATAACCTTTGTCGGAAACATACCTCGTACCTTACGTGCGAAAGGAGAACCAGTGTATGTCATGGCATGACGCACCCGTATTGAGAAAACTGACAGCCTGCCAGCAAGGCGGTAGTCACGGGGCGCAACTCTGGGGCGTCGATATCAAAGGCACTCTCTTCACCACTTATCAAAAAACTCCGGGCGGCGTTTGGAGCGACTGGATGAGCTCCGGTTGGACTGAGAAAAACTACCCCAAACAGGTCTACGAACTCGCCGCCGCACAACGTTATGACGGCGGCGTTCAACTGTGGGTGCTCGATATGAAGCGCCAGATCTGGACGACATGGCAAAACGGACCAGGCGGCGACTGGCACCAGTGGCAAGGTCCTGGTTGGAACAACATGCCGAGTCATCTGCGGCTTAAAAAGATCTCCGCCACGCAACTCGCCGGCGCTCACGGCGCGCAACTCTGGGGCATCGCAGAGGACGGCACGCTTGTCGGTTGTTACCAGATCGTTCCGTCAGGCGCGTTCAGTCCCTGGCAAAACTGGGCAACGACGCCGGAAGACTCGCGGTGGCTCGAAGTCAGTGCGTGTAAACAAGGCAACGGCCTCGGCGCGCTTTGGGGCATCGATGAGAAACAACAGCTCTGGTGCATGTTTCAGAAAGTCAAAGGCGGTGAATGGGGAACGTGGCAGGGGCCGAACTGGAATAAGGCTCCGAAGGTGCGCAATGTCGCGGCGGTCGAACTCGGTGGACAAAAGGGTGGTTGCGTTTGGATCATTACTAACGAGTACAAGTTTTATCAGAGCACGCAGTCAGCGCCGGGTGGGAACGAATGGTGGGCGTGGTCGCCGGGTGATTATAAGGAGTCGTTGTTTGGTTATGAGATAACGGCGGCGGGACAGAACAATGGCCTGGCCCAGGTGTGGGGCGTCAGCCTGAAACAGGATCTGCACAGTCAGGTGGTGAATAAAGATTCGAAAGATTGGGAGTGGTATTGGACGCCGCCGGCGTAACCAACATGTACGGTTCGCCAGTGGTCCTGGCGGCGTCCAGACGACTCATCGATATTTCTTTTAAACATGTGTCTCCCGGCAGCGGAAGGCCCATGAAAAAAAGGAAGCTTCGCAGGCTTTCTTAAGTACACTGAACAAGGATCTCTCGGGGGCAAGCCCGACTTTCATCGCCTCGTCCGTCGATGTTGTTCGATACCAGCTTTCAACGCAAACGCGCCATCATGATCGCATCGACGTACTGCCCATCGCGAAACGCATGTCGCCTCAACACTCCCTCACGTTCAAACCCGAATCGCTCATACAACCGGATCGCCCCCTCATTATCCGCATAAACTTCCAACTCGATACGCGTCAGATTAAGCCAGTTGTCCGCCAAATCGATTCCCGCCTGCATCAACGCGTTTCCAACACCTTTCCCCTGCCAAGTCTCCGACACACTGATCCCAATGTGTCCAACATGACGTCGCCGCGGAACGTTCGGAAACGTTTCGACACCCAGCATTCCGATCACATGTTCACCACTAACCGCGACGAGGTTGTAACAGCCCTCACCTTCCGCAATGCGCTTGCGCCAATACTCGCGCGACGGATAAGGCAATTGAAGCGTGCCTTCATACACTTGCGGCGAAGTAAACATCTCGTAGATCGCATCGCAATCGTCCGGTTCAGCTCGTCGTATCTGTAATCCTTCAACCGCCACAGCTCACCTCTTCTTCGACGCGGAAGCGCGCTTCTTGCTTTTCTTCGCACTCGCGCGTTCGCGATTTTCAGCGATCCTGTATTTCACAATCCGTGTAATGAGGTCGTAATCCACAGGTTCATCCAACGAAAACCTAACCGTACCCTTCCCAGCCTGGTAACGCTCCATGTCCGCCGCAAACTCCTTCACACCACGCGGCGCCGGATAAACACTCACATGTCGCTGGAAACCCGCAAAGTAGATCAAATAGCCGTCCAACTTGAACGTCGGTATCGCGTAACTGATCGCTTCTTCCGCTGCGGGCGCTGCTTTCCGAATCGTCTTCCGAATCTTTTGCAGTATCTTCTGCACATCGTCGGGAAAACCTTCGATGTACTCATCGATGTCCTTTGCCACGGCTCGCTTCATCTTTCACCCTCAAATTCTCTTCTCAAGATAAACACTCAACGGATCCTCGACGTACTCGCCGAACGGCGCGCGTCGCTCGAACCCAAAACCCATGTAAAGCCCAATCGCCTCGACTTCATAAATACCCGTTTCAAGTCGCAAAATACCCAACCCTCGCGCCTGCGCGCACTCACTCAAACGACGAAGCATCGCTTTCCCAAGTCCCTTGCCGCGAAACTCCGGCCGCACGTACATCCGTTTCACCTCGCCGTAATCGCCGTCGAAGATCTTTATCCCGCCACACCCCGCGAGCTGTCCCTCGTAACGCGTAAGAAAGAAAACGACCTGCTCGCGTAGCAACTTCTCGACACTAAAAGCGTGCCGGCTCTGCGGCGGATACGGATGGGCCATCAAGTGCTCATCGAGCTCACCGATTAGCGTGACCGCGTCCGTTGAATCCGCGTTCACTTCTGAAATCGAAATCGTCATCGTTAACTCAGACGGATAATACCGATTCTCCAGATCACGACAAACAAAAAAAGAGGGCGGCCGGGACGCCCTCTTTACCCCGTATGGGAAGCGAATTAAGTTACACCGCTCGCTTAGAAAACATACCGCAACTGCAAACGGCCCGAACGTGCGCCGCTCGCACCTACCGACACGCCTGAGTTCAGGTCGGGACGATTGAAGTTCGGATTGGTCACGTCGCCGTCAGACAATCCACCGGCTTCAAAACGGAAGATCGGCGTATTGAAGACGTTGAAGTAATCAAACCGGATCTCAAATCGATCCTGCTCCCATGGCGTGAACGGGAGTTTGAATGAGCGTTGCAGGCTCATGTCGAACGTGTTGTAGCCAGGAGCGCGCAACGTGTTGCGTCCGGCGATGCCCGTCCTGATCGAAGGATCGACCAAATAACGGACGTCTTGCAGCGTCACCGGATTGCAGTTGATGTCGAAGAACCCGGTCGCCGAAGCGCCGCATCCCTGTCCGGCCGCGAGTGAGTTGGCGAACCCAACCGACGTCGCGGGCGCTAACGGATTCGAGATCGACGGCCGATCGTTCGTACCACTGAGATCGCCATTCAGGTCGATGCCAGTGACGAACGGAGACGACACGTTACCCGACTGATAACGCCAGATACTCGCGAATTGAAATCCGCCAGTCAGCTCTTTCCAGAAACCCGATCCGACACCCGGAATCTCCCACAAACCCGACAACGTAAAGATGTGCGGGACGTCGAAGTCCGCCACGCCGCGGTCCACCGCGCGGTTCGCAGGATCCGAACCGACGCTGTTGCCGGCCGTCGTCGCGAAGATCTCGCTGTTCGTGTTGTCGACTGTCTTCTGATAAGTGTAAGTCGCACGATACAGGAAGTTGTTTCTGAAACTACGCTCGAGGCGCATTTGCAGACCGTGATACTGCGAATCGCCGCCGTTCGTGCGTGCGATAACTGAACCACGCGTCGCAAACGCGCGACCGTTGGCATTCGTGCTGCCCGGTACTCCCGGATTCAACTGTTCGTTGATGAACAGTCGCGTTCCGCGCGTGCCGACGTACGCAACGTCGAGGACGTTGTGACCCGGCAGCTCACGTTGGACACCGATGTTCCAGACGTAGGTTTGCGGGTTCTTGAGATCCGCCGGAATCACGTTCTGACCGGCCAGCGGATTCGCCACGAGCGTCGAGGGCAGCGCCGCTTCGGTGAAGTTCGGAATGCCGCGTCCGCCGACGGTCGCGCCGAGCACCGTCGTGCCTAACGCATTCGGCGAAGTGGCCATGATGTTGCTCAGGATGTTGTTGAAGAACACGTCGTAGTTGACGGCGAATCCACCGCGAATGACGGTCTTGTTTTCGCCGACGATGCGTCCCGCCCAACCGGAATTGAAATTAGGCGAATAAGCAAAACTGACACGTGGTCCAAAGTTGTTCTTGTCGCCTTCCTGCTCGACGCGAGTTTGCAGCGGAGCGTCGAAACCGGTGAACGCCGGAAACTCCGCGTTGTTCGCAACTGCGCCGAAGTTTTCATAGCGCAGACCGAAATTGAGTGTCAGGTTCGGCCTGACCTTCCAACTGTCGTTGATGAAATAAGCCTGCGAGGTCACGTTTGGATAGTCGAGACCAGCGCCAAACACCTTCGCAGCCGCGCCCGTACCGACGCCCGAAAACGAATCGACGAAGTTGCCGAACGCCGGAAATCCGCCGCCGGCGGCAAACGTCAACGTTCCGCGAGTGTTGATGGGCACGAACTGTTTCGCGCGTTGCATGAGAATGTCAGTGCCGACGCGCAGCGTGTGATTGCCGACCGTGTGCGTCAACGTATCCTGGAACTGGAAGTTGTTGAAGATGCGGCCTTGCGGAAAACTCTGCGACAGTCCGACCGTCGAGATCGTCGTGCCGGAGAAGATGAACTGTGGTCCACTGCTAACCAGATCGGCGTCGCGTGGGCCAAAGAAGAGATTGAACCGCCCGTAACCGAAGCGAGCTTCGTTAACGGTGCGGGGAGAGAAAACGTGCGTGTCGCTGAGGAAGATGTTCTGCGTCAACGACGGTACGTCGATTTCGAAACCTGCAAACTGGCTTCCGGCGATGCCCGTCGAGGGATCCGGAAACTGGTTGCTGAACAACTGACTGTTCGCCAGATAACGAACTGAAAAACTGTTCTTATCAGTAATGGACCAGTCGACACGCGCGAGATAGTCGTAAGTGTTTACGGGCTGTGCGCTGAACCTGGTCGCGGTGCCGAACTCGATCGGATCGCGTCCGCCGCCGATTGGAACGTTAATGATGTTAGTTTGGCCACGCAGATCGCCGACGATCCCGAGATAGCGATCGAGGTTCGGGCTCGCGCCCACCGGAAACAAGCTCCGCAACTGATTGATGCCCGCTTGTGTCGGCACGACTGCGAGACCGGTCACACCGCCGGCGCGGACCAGATCGGCCTGGTAAGTTCCGAAAAAGAACAACTTGTTCTTGATTACTGGTCCACCCAACGAAAAACCAAAAGTGTTTTGGCTGAACTGCGGCACTTCCGTCAGTCCTGACTGAGACTTCTGTCCCGGAGTCAAAGCGTCGAACGCCGAGTTCTGAATGATGTCGTAGGCTGAACCGTGAAACTCGTTTGAACCGCTGCGAGTGATCACGTTGACGACCGCGCCGCCCGCGCGTCCGAACTCAGCGGAATAATCGCCGCCGAGCACGGTCACTTGCGAGTAAGCGTCGCGAACGGTTGGTTGATACACCTGGCCGGTGATCGAGTTGTCGTTATTGTCTAAGCCGTCGATGAGTTGGTTGTTGCCGCGCGGTCTCAATCCGTTGATTGAAAATTCGGTGCCCTGCACGAAGCCCGCGGCGAGACCGTTTGAACCGCCGACGTCGGCGACGCCGGGAAGCGTGAACACGAGGTTCACGGGGTTGAGTCCGACGACGGGAAGATCTCTGATCTCACGTTCGCCAAGCGTGTTGACGCGCGTGCCGTCGGCGCTTTGAATCACGACTTCGTTTGCCGCGCTGACGACGACTTGTTCAGTCGGACTTCCGATTTCGAGTCGCAGCGGGACGTTGAGAGTTTGTGCCGCGTTGACTTCGATCTTATCGAGCTTGGCAGTCTTGAATCCCTGTGCTGACACTTCGAGCATGTAATTTCCGGGATCGACTGCGTCGAGACGAAAACTGCCGGAACTGTCGGCGACGGTGTCGCGAGACACGCCGGTTGTAAGGTTTGTGATCTTGATGGAGGCGTTAGGGATCGCGGCGCCGTTTTGATCCTCCACGACGCCGGTGACGAAGCCCTTGCTCGTCTGTGCTGATGCCGATCCGATCGCGCTCAGCACGAGAGTGACGACAAGGATAAATTTCAGTTCGAACCTCTTCATACAACGAAACTCCTTTTGCTACCTCTCCGATTTCTCGGAGACTGTTTGCTCGCCTGGGGTGCGAATGAATTTTCGGGTTCACATCCCGTCACGTGCCGCTCCAAACTTTCGTAGCACGCGCGAGAGCAACCACATTAAGACGAGCAATGAAGGCGCAAGAGACGTGCCCACACGGCGACGGGAACGTGAGGCCCGTTCGTCACGCGCCTGTCCCGCTTCGTCCCAAGTGACGATTTATGAATTTGGATTTACAGAGTGAGGCATTGAGACGTTCGGATCTGAGGTTAGCTCCTCGTCTCTAAGCGTGATTTGAATTTCGTAGTAAAACCGCGGTTCAAACAACTTCCGACCGCGACGAGAAATTGAATTCTCTGTAGTTGTTTTCCTAAGCAATCGTCAACGGCTGAGACGCAGAGGATACAGAGAAATCAGAAGACACCAAGGGCTGCCTCAGCCATTGTTCCGGCTTAGGAGCTTGTCCGAGGAAGATAACTGTGTCGAGGAAAATCAGCCACCCAACATGAAAACGTTGCCATCCGGATCGGCAAACTGAGCCATCATGGCGCCCCATGGTTGTTTCGCGAGCGGCACGGTGAAGTTCACGCCTTTCGCCACCAGGTCGTCATACGTGGCTTGGAGGTCATCGGCGTCGAAACCAATTCCCGAGAATCCGCCGATGGTTGCATCTTGCCCAGGAGCGGGCTTTGCCAGGGCGAGGTGAGTTTGGCCGCCGGGAGGAGCCACCTCTAACCAGCGAAATCCGTTCGGCATCGTTTGATCGGTTTCCACCTTGAACCCTAACTTGTTGACGTAGAAGTCGTAGGCCCTGTCTTGATCACTAACCCACACACTGATCATTTTTGTCTGAGTGATCATTTTCTGCTCCTTTATAAATTAGATATGAGGTTTAAGACCTCGCTGAGTTCGGCCGGAAATCGGATTCAAATTATAACATCAAGATACGCAAACGCGGATAATACATCAGCGATCTGAATCTAAAGCGCCGCGACGACAGCGGGCGAGCTTTGAAAAGCAACCGCGTAATCGCGAGCAAACTCGCCAAAGGAAATCGGCGCGCTGCCTGTCAAACGAGCGACGACGTCAGTCACATGCGCCGCGCCTCCATCCTTCATGAACCGGTAAGTCTGCGTCACGGCGGCCGCCAGCCACTCTTCCATGCCTGATTCGATCATGTGCTGACAGGATTCCTCGAAAGAGACGCCCACATAACGCACCGGTTTTTTGAGCACAATCGACAGATGATCAGCGACCTGTTCGAAAGAAAGCGCTTCACGGCCAGTGAGCTCGTAAGTTTGACCCTCATGTCCATTACTCGTCAGCACCACCGCCGCTACTGCCGCAATATCACGCACGTCTATCTGGCTGACAACGGCGTCCTCGATCGGCATGTAGAAAATGCCTTTCTCTCTGATTGTGCGCGCCCACTTGAGCGTGTTCTGCATGAAACAATTCGGTCGCAGAAAAGTGTACGGAATTCCGGAACGAATGATCTGTTGCTCCGTTTCGTAGTGCCACCGCTTGATGGGTGTAGGCAGATCCGGTCCGGCGCAGCTCGCTGACAGCTTGACGAGATGGCGAATGCCTGCCTTTCGCGCCGCCTCGATCATGTTGCCCTGGAGTTCCACTTGTCGCGGGTCAGCGCCGGAAAGCAGAAACAGTTTCTCCGCTCCCGCGAGCGCCACAAGCAATGTTTCAGGGGCGGCTAAGTCGCCGATGAAGCACTTGATGCCGCGCGCTCTGAACTCCCGCGCCTTATCGTGCGACCGCGTCATCAGTTGGACTTCTCTGTCTTCCGCGATCAGCAGGTCTACCAGAAAACTACCAATAGAGCCAGTGGCTCCCGTTATCAGGATTCCCTCACTCATAAGTCTTCTCTCCCTCTCTCGTGACGGCGAAGTACTACACGATCTCAGACCCGTTCTCGAACCAGAGTTGCGGCGCTTTCGGCTGTGCTGCCTTTCACTTTGATCGTTTGTTTCTGTTCCAAGGGATCTCGCACGCGCGACATCAGGGTCGCGGCAATCAGAAAACAAACGCCGCCCATCATCACCACGTAAAGCGGATTGTTGTCGAAGACGAATTTAACAAGCGGTCTGAAAGTGAGGGACGCAGTTATGCCGGGAACGGCAATGAAGAAACTGAACATGCCCATGAATGCTCCCATTCGATCCGGTGGCAAGGCACTCGAAAGAATTGCGTAGGGCATGGCGTGAATCGAAGCCCAGGCAAAACCGACAGGGACCATGATTAGCAGGACCAGGTATTGATTGTGAATCAGGTATAGTGAAAGCAGACCAAGCCCGCCGCAGGTAAGACACAGCGCGTGAGTGACCCGGCGATTCGTCAATGCGACGAGCCGCGGTAAAACAAGCGAAGCGCCAATACTCACAACGGCGTAAACGCCCAGTGCGACACCAGCCCATTCGATTCCCTTGTTGTAGAGTAATGACCGCGGTTCAGTGGCGCCAAAAACATGCCGCGCAACTGCCGGCGCAAAGAACATGAAAATACAAAACATGCCGAACCAGGTGAACACCTGCACTACGGCAAACTGCTTCATCGTCGCCGGCATCCTGCCGACGTTTGAGAAGAATTCCTTGACCCATTGCAACCCACGGCTCGCTCGCTGTCGCTCGCGCAGCGCCTGGAGATCTTCAGGCGGATCTTCTTTGGTCGTGATAACAGTCCAGAGCACTGTCCCGAGAAAGAAGAAGGCCCCAAACTGAAACGCATACTTGACGGTGTGAGGAATTCCCGTCTCAGTCACCCCACTGACGCCAAGATAACGCAGGATATAAGGCGTCACGTTGGCAAACGCAGCGCCGATGCCGATGAAGAAACTCTGGATGGCGAACCCGAGCGTCCGCTGTGAGTCGCCGAGTTTGTCGGCGATGAAGGGGCGAAACGGCTCCATCGTCGAGTTGATGCTTAAGTCCTGAACCCAGAGGAGCGTCGCGGCAATCCAAAGCACCGGTGAGGTCGGCATGAAGAACAGAGCGATGCTCGAGCAGATTGCTCCGCCCAGCAGAAACGGCCGGCGTCTTCCCAAACGCGACCACGTCCGGTCACTCATAAAACCGATGATCGGATGGGCCAACAGCGCCGACACAGGTCCCGCTAGCCAGAGCAGTGGAATCAAACTCGGCGACGCTCCTAACTTCTCATAGATCGCGCTCATGTTGGCGTTCTGCAGACCCCAACCGAACTGAATGCCAAGCAACCCGATGCTTAGGTTTGCGATTTGACGTTTGGTTAACGGCGGCTTTTCCATGATGCTCCTCCGGGTTCAGGTGATGAAGTGAGCTCAGAACGCGAACTTCAATCCAAACTGCAATTGACGAGCAGGCGTCACTGTGTTCTTGATCTGTCCGGCACTGGCGATTCGATTTCCCTGCGTATCGAAGAGGACTCGAAGCGGTGTGCCGAAGTTAGCGCGATTGAAGAGGTTGAATACTTCAGAGCGAAACTGGAGTACCCGTCCCTCGCCAAAATTAACCGTCCTGACCAACGAGAAATCAGTATTGGCCAGACCGGGACCGATAATTGAGTTACGCTCTGCGTTACCCGGAAAGCCGGCCGGCTGCGGTTCGAACGCCATCGGATCGAAATACAGATCCGGTCCACCGAGAACGGGATTTGGATTTGCGCCGGGACGAAGATTGGGACGGCTGCGAGTCGAACCGGGATATGTTCGTGCTCGGTTACCGCTCCAAACTACAGTGAACGGTTGGCCCGAGGAGAGAGTAGTGATGCCATTGATTTGCCAGTCTTTGAAGATGGTCTTCGCCAGGCCGGTAAATTGAGACGCGACGGGAATGTCGTAGGTGAAGTTAAAAGTCAGCACGTGCCGGGGGTTGAAACCCGAGAGCGCGTAGTCGGCTTGCATGTCCAGGGGATCTTCAACAAACGATTCCTGGTTCCGAATGTCCGTGCCCCACGCGCCGGAGTTTGTATCGCGGCTTTCTGACAAAGTATAGGACACCTGGAACTGGAGCCCTCTTTGAAAGCGTCGCAGGATGCCGGCATACATACCGTTGTAGTTTGAGTTGACGTCGGTCGTCGCCATTCGAATCGTGTTGAAATTCGGATTCACCCGTGGCGCTCCGGCCGGATAGAACCTCCGGCCATCGGGCAGAATCGTGGGAATGAAATGGTTCGCCTCACGGTGTCTCAGCAAGTGATAACCGCGCGAACCAACGTATCCCAGACTAACAACTGTTCCGGCTTGAATCTCTCGCTGAATCGTGGCGTTGTATTGAAGCTTTGTAGGTGTGCTCAGGTTCTTGTCGAACGTCACCAAACTTCGAGCGCTTGGCGTGAACAGTCCATTGAGCGCGTTGGGGAACGGCGGATTCGAGACCGTTCCGGTGAAGTGGAACGGAAAAGTCCTGCTGCCCTGGATGCTATAGAAGTAGGACATCGGCAGGTCGTAATACATGCCGAAACCGCCCCGGAGCGAAGTCTTGCCATCGCCGAAGATGTCCCACGCGAAACCGAGCCGCGGCGCGAAGTCTTTCAAACTCGGATTACGTTGCCAGAGTGGTCCAATCGTCGGGTCTTTGTCAGTCAGGTTGATCAGCGTGCTTGATTTTCCGTGAATCTCATGTGGGATGGTGACGAACTCATAACGAAGACCGAGATTCAACCGCAAACGGCTGCTGACGCTCCAATCGTCCTGGATGTAGAAACCGAAGATGTTTTGCCGCCACGCCCTTTGCGTGTCCGATCCGGGCGCCTCGGCGCGAAACAGATACGGTTGCGCGCGGAGAAAAGTCTCCATTGTGCGGAAGCTGAAGGTGCCGCGCGGTATGAACGCGAGGTCTTTGGCGTTGAGTTGATTGCGCGAGAAGCTGCCGCCAAACTTCAGGAAGTGCCGGCCACGCGTGTAAGAAAGATCGTCGCTGAACTGGAAAAGGTTGTAGGCGAATGTGCGCGGCAACGCTGAGACTGGACCAAAGCCGCCGTCAAAAACTGAGGTGGCAGTCGAGTCGATCACGAGGTTGCCGATGATCGTCTGCCCGGGCATGAAAGCCAGTTCAGGAGTCTCTCCGATCGTTTGAACGGCCTCGCTGTCGGAGTAAGAGCGATTGAAACCGAAGCGAAAGACATTCAACATCTTCGACGAGATGACTCGTTGCTCGGAGAGCGTCAGGTACTGGTAACGGCTGTTGAAATTCTGGGCGAAGATCGGGACCGCGTCCGGCAGCACCACCTCCGCATCGTCATAGGTGTAGCGCGCGAAAAACGAATCTCGCTTGTTGAATTCGTAATCAAAACGCACCGTGAAATTGTCTTCCTTCGTAGTCTTCGCCGGAGAGCTGAAGAAATCGGCAGTGCCATCGCCGTGATCGGGACCATTCGGAAGCGGGTAGAGATCGAGATACGGTTTGATCCGCGGGTCGATGCCAATACAGCGCAAACCGTCAGGCGATGAGGAGCTGGGCAAACACCCGCGATGAACATCGGCGCTGGGAACTACCGTGACGTTTGATAAACCAAGCACTTCACGCAGGCCTTCGTAGCCGGTGAAGACAAACGCTTTGTTCCTGATGAGCGGCGCTCCAAATGTGCCCCCAAACTGATTGCGCTTGAATTCTGGTTTTTCCCGGTCGAAGAAATTACGCGCGTCGAGATTGTCGTTGCGCAGGAAGTGAAACACATTACCGTGAATTTCATTTGCGCCTGATTGAGTGACGGCCACTACGATCGCGCCCGACTTTCTTCCGTACTCAGCGCCGTAAGAGCTGCTTAGCACTTTGAATTCCCGCAGCGTTTCGACCCCAAGCGTGAGGCCCGCCGCGCTGCCGGGAGTAAAGTCTGCTTGATCGTTGATGTCGGTGCCGTCGATCAGGAAAAGATTCGCCTGGGGACGAGCGCCGAAGGCAGTGAATTTGACGCCCGAACCAAACTGGAGATCGTTGGCCGCGTTGGGATAAAAAGAGATCCCCGGTTGCAACAGGACGAGTTGGTCGTAACTGCGTCCATTCAGCGGCAAGTCACGTATCTTCTTATCGTCGACCAGAGCGCCGATGCTGGACGTGGTATCTACCAACGACGCTTCTCCCGCGACCAGTACTTTGGCAGACACCTCGCCGACGCTTAACGTGAAATCGAGCTGCGCGTCGCGACCAACGGTCAAGTCGATCCCTGTTCGCACCGCGGTCTGAAATCCAGTGGCGGTTGCCTGCACTTCGTACGTGCCCGGGGTTAACAACGCGACGCGATAGCGCCCTTCGGAATCTGTGGTTGCATCTCGAGTGATTCCGGTACTGAGGTTCGTGACGCTGATGTTGACGCCGGCTAACAGCGCTCTTTTTTCGTCGTTGACCGTGCCGGAAATCGTGGCGGTTGTGGTTTGCGCTGAAACAGATTCAGCGCACGCAAGGCAGAGTAGTATTAACAGCGAACCGACGGTTCGCCGGAGGCAGTATTCTTTCATACGGTCCTTCCCTTTTTAGCTGACTCGACTCGGAGAGTCTCGGTACAACCGGTTTAGAAAGTTAAATTGTGTGAAGCACTCGACAGAGGAAAAATGCCGAGGCCCTTGTTTCCCGGATGGTTCTTTGGGTGTTTTACTCCCACTAACTAAAACTAAGGTTTTACTTCGCGCTCACTGCTCATCTCAGCGCGCCTTGCTCGGCGCTTGATCTAACCGCCGACTACGCAGAGGTCGCGAAGTATTAATGCGCTTAAGTCATCTACAATCGCCGCACGACTGTCTCAAAGCGCTTGACGCATCACGCCGGCTTCGCCAAGCCTGGCTGCTTGCTTCAGCGATTCGATCCACAGTGCGCAGAAGCGTTTGCGTTGCTCCAGTTGTTCGCGCGGGTCGTCGCTGATGCCTTCCCAGCCGTTATGACTGACGTAGACCAACGTGTCGTCGTTGCGAGCGGTCAGTTCTATGCGGCACGTTGTTGGTTTTTTCCACGTGTCGCTGGATACCTGGAACTCAACTTGTCGAAGCGGTTGCCAGTTAACCTTGGCGAAAGAGATCTTTTCAGGGGTTGCGTTGTCGGCAACCGAGGCGCAAGTGTCGGGTTCGATTGGCGACTTGAACGGCAGCCACTTCTTCTGCGCCTCGGGCGTGAACAGTGCGATCCACACTTGCTCCGCGGAACCGCTTATCGGTAAGCCGACGTCCAAATCGCGCCGCCAGTCGTATCTCATGTTCTGTCCGGTTAGGTGGAACTCCACCAGGCGATGGGTAAAGTCGAGCCAACCTTCACGCAACGACAGGGCGGCTTCGGCAGTGCGCTCAGGCTGCACATCTTCGACCGTCACCAGACAGCCGCTGGCATTGGGTTCTATCTTCCAGGTGATTGAATCGCGTGGCCCAATGCCGAGAAATCTCCAGTCGTAATTGATCAGATTAGGGGGTGAAAGCACGATCGAATCGAGGTCAAAGAAGTCGCCGTCACCGAAATCCACGCGAGCGCGGCCACCGGATTTGAGATCGCAATTCAACTCCCCGAACCACTGTGCGATACCATTCGCGCTCGTGAGCGATTGCCAGACCTTGTCAGGCGAGGCGCTAACCTGGACGGTCACAACAACAGCGCCCTTCGTGGCTGCTTCAGGACCAAGGGTAAGTTTCTCTTCACTGATCATGTTCTTTACTCCACGTCTATGTCACCCATCTGAGGCACGCCGAGTTGCTCACGCAAACTCAGCCGGTCAACTACCTGGTAGGTCTCGACGATCTTGTTATTTTGAAGACGATGGATAGCCGCGCCGCCGATCGTGACACTCTTGCCGGTTGGCGGTAGTCCGTGCAGTTCGCCTTGATGCGTGCCTCGCCCTACCAGGTGAATCGCAACTCTATCGTCTTCAGCCACCATGTGCTCGATGTTGAAAACCATGTCGGGGAAGGCATTGCGAAACATCTGCACAAAACGCTTCATTCCGTCGGGACCCGTAGGCTCTTCTTTCTTTGAATCATCAGGTGTTGAAGGATGCTCGATGTAGTTTGCGGCCAACACCTCATCGGCCACGTCCAGTTTTCCTTCGTTCCACATCTCCTCGACGAACCGGCGAACGATTTCCTTGTTTTTCGTCGTCTGGTTGTTCGTTACTTGAATGGCTTGCATTTGACCCTCCTCTTTCCACTTACTCAGAGCGACTGGGGCGGTTTCGCGGCTTCGTGTTCACTGAGCACCCAGGGCGAAGCCTTAGTCGGCATACCCGCGCCAGTACACAACTGGGTTGCACGCCGGAATGCTTCGGCCCAAAAACCGACGATCACGCTGCGCTCATGTAGCTGCAAAGCAGGACCCAGATTCTCCCAACCTGTTTGATACATTTGCAGGATCGATTCTCCCCATCCCGCCGGTTCCAGGAAGATCCTGCCAGGCACTTCCTTGGGCCAGAACGGACGGTTGCAGGAAAAGGCAATAAACGGATACGTGTTGTAAGCAGGCGGCATCACTTCGTGAATCGTCATCTCGAAAGTGCCGGTGGCGTCGCCCATGTGAATGGTGACGGTTTGGCCCTTCGCGATCTGTCCTTCAAAAATGTGCAACCACCATTTGAGAGCCGCCGGACTGAAGAGGCGATCCCATGCTCCGTAAATCGTCACGGGAACATTTGCCAGAACGTACGATTGACTGCGGCAGGGCCAGCGATAATCCGTCTCGGTCCTGAGAAAGGCAGTGAGAATATCGAGAATCTCGGGCCAGCCTTCACCGCGATAGTGGCCGGTACGCGCCGGCGGATTGAAAGCCTCATCGATAACCGTGACGCGAGTGCCGCCATCAACCGGTTCCAGCTCCCACTTCACCGCCCAGGCCGGGCCAATGCCGAGCCAGCGCCAGATCCATTCAAGCTGGTAAGGCGGATTCACGATCTGTGGACGGGTCAGGAAAAAATCTCCGTCCTCAAAATCCAGAATGCAATCCCGGCCCACGTCCTCGAGCGAGCCGTGGCAGGAAATAAGCCACTGCTTCAACGCGCGTGGATCCGTCAAGGCTCGCCAGATTTCTTCGGGCCGAGCCGGGATTACAGTGCTGGAGACGATGCGTTCCCAACGGTCACGCGCGATCGTGCGCGCCCCTTGAGCGTAGAGACGCGGAAGCTCGTCTTCCATGCGCGGGAGCTCCAGCGGTAGTCGTCTTTCGAATACGTCCAGCGCGCTGGTCGGGCGCGTTTGCTGGTCGACTTCGGACGGGTAGAGCAGTTGTTTGGACACTTTGTATTCTCCTTATTATCCGGTTCTTGTCTGAAGCCGCGCGAGCTTGTTTGAAAACATCGCCGTGTACCAGACGGTTCCATCCCGGCCAAACACAATGCCACCGGGTCCGCCGGTCGGGGCCAGGGATTCAACGTTGGCCAGCTCGGCATCCCGCCAGGCTGCTGAAGCAGAGTCACCCACGGCAGGACCTGCCGCCGAGATCTTGACCGCGCTTGGCGCTGAAAACTCATGAATCTGTTTGGTCTTCGGATTGAGCCTGCCAATCTGGTTGCCATACATCTCCGTGAACCAGATGTTGCCGTCAGGACCATTCACCAGAATGCCGGGGCCGGATCTCGGACCGTTCTTGCGCGTGTTAACGGGAATCTCATCCGTGAAGCTTCTTGTGTTGACGTCGAACCGCGCGAGCTTGTCGACGTTGTGTTCACTAATCCAGATCGCGCCATCTGAGCCGACGACGAGTGAAGTTGGACCAGAGCGGGGAGTCTTCGTGGGAAATTCAGTAATCTCACCAGTGCTCGGATCGATGCGGCCGAGCTGATGGCCCAGCACTCCAACAAACCAGAGCGCCCGATCCGGACCACTCACGATGTAGAGCGGAGCGGACCCGGGTGTCTTAATACTGAACTCTTCGATCTTTTCCGGGTTGTTGGGATCGAGTTTGCCGATCTTGTTGGCGTCAGCCTCGGTAAACCAGATGTTGTTGTCGGGCCCCACAGTGATTCCCACTGGTCCACTTCGAGCGGTTGGAGTTTTGTATTCCGTAATCTCTCCCGTCTTCGGATCGAGGCGTCCAATTTGATGACCGGTCTTTTCGGTGAACCAGACGTGGCCATCCGGTCCAACAACCACGGCTTGCGGAAAACTATTGGCCGTGGGCACAGGAAAGTCGCGAACCTTCAATCTGCCGCCTTCAACAGACGGCGCCGGCACTTGTCCAATCTTGTTGCTCTTGCCCTGGGCGTAAAAGATCGAGCCGTCGGGCGCGCTCGTCATGAGCTGAGGAAACGCGTCCTGTGGTAATGAAAATTCCGAGAATCGTCCGACAAGCCGCTCCGGTGCAGCTACTCCGGCCACTCTCGGACTCGTCGCCACCTCTTCTTTCTCGACACCTTCAAGCGTGATCTCCTGAAACTTTGCTGACGTTGTGGGAGCAGGGGTCGGCGTATTGATTGTCGGCTCGGTTGTTCGACGGCAACCCGAGAAGAGCACCACCGCCAAAATCAATCCCGCGTTGAGGACCCTTGGAGTAGAAGTTTTCACAGACTTTGCCTTTCGTTTGCGTGGTTGAGCACGGGCTTCGCTGTTGTTGGATCAAGCGAAGCCCGTAGCGTACGCGTGTTAAATGGGGAAGTTACCCTGCCAAGTGCAGCAGGAGACTCCCTCGTGATCGGCAATGCCGTCCATGTTGGTGTCGAGTTCACCTTCAGTGGTGGAGTAGACATTGCGGGAGTTGAGGTCGATATAACCGTCGCCGTCCCAGTCGTTGAGCTTGCCCTTGAAGGTGCCGGCGATGAACGTGTTGGTGAGTGGTCCAGCCACCTCGTGGTGCAGGGTGGAGAGCACGGCGTTGCCGGGCTGGAGAATCTGGTCGAGTGACTTGCCAAACATCTGCTGCAGGTCGATGTAGCCCCAACCCTGGAAACGGCCGCGGACATACCGTATGGCGTCGCCGTTGCCAATCTTGAAGCGGTTGTCGAGATACCAGCAACCTTCGCGCATGAAGCCGATAAAGGCATCCTGCACGCCTTTCGATGGATCGTCGGCGCGGCCGGCAACATAGAAAGGACGCTTGACATGAGACTCGAAGTAGAAGGCGCCGCGGTCGTCGCGAGTGCGTTCGGTGAAGCCGCGGAAGAGATAGTTGTCGATGTGAGGACTGCCGTCCGGATGCAGACCTGAGATGGTCTTTGCGATAACCAGTTGCCGTTCTCTGGTAGCGACATTCGGACAGGCATGAGCCTGACCATAGACTCGCGCCAAACCTTGCGGGGCGAGCGAGAGTTTGCCCCAGCGCTGGTTGGTGTCGTCGAGGCGAATGTAGAGGTCGCAGTGGATGAGGAGAAAAATGGTTTCATCGAAAGTGCGGCCCGGAGTGGAACGGCAGGCGCGTGAATCGAAAACGGGTTGGCCGGTTTGCAATTCGCTGATGAAGAGACTGGCCCATTCGGCAATCTCGGGATCGGCATCTTGCTGAAACTGGCGCAGGGACTGAATGGCTTCAATGCCGCCGAGTTTTTCGATAGCCCAGAGAGTGTCCCAGCGGACCTGCGGGTCGCGGTCCTGGCGCACAACCTGGGAGAGCAGCTCGAGGGCATCTTTTTCATTGCGGTCGGCATACTCGAAGAGAGCCTGCTCGCGCATCACGGGGTCGGGGTGATTGAGCGCTTGATGGCGCAATTCGGAACTGGGACGCGGGTCAAGGCGCACGGCAACGCGATCCAGCACGTGAGAGAAGTTGCTCTCCCAGGCCGCCGGGTCGCCGACGACGTGGGCCAGCGGATTGGGATGGGTCAGGGCCGAGCGATAAGCCAGTTCCACCACTTCTCGTTGTTGCGGTGAAAGCGCATCCAGGGAAACGGAAATGTTTTCCAGGGTGTCGCCAAACTGGGGCGCCAGTATCGCCTGATCGCCGGCAACCTGTACCTGTTCCATTGTCTTACAAAGGTCGATAGCCATGATCTTCTTCCTTTTCTTTATTGGGTTTCATTGTTGGTACCTGCCGAAGTCATTACCGGCTTCCTCAGGCGTTACTTGACTCTCAGTCGCGAGACGAGGTCGGCGAATATCGCGGAATACCAGATGCTTCCATCAGAGCCGAAAGCAATACCACCGGGGCCTGCGGTGGGACCGAGTTGCTTGTCGGCCCCAAGGGCCACTTGTGCTTCGGCCAGAGCTTCTGCGGCCGTGTCCGCCACTCCAACTCGTTGCGCTTCGATTGCGGTAGGCACCGAGAATTCATGGATCTCTCTTGTTGTAGGGTTGAGCCGGGCGATCTGATTGCCCAACATTTGCGTGAACCAGATGTTGCCGTCCGGACCGTTCACCAGGATGCCGGGTCCGGATCTTGGCCCATTCTTTTGTGAACTAACGGGAATGTCGTCAGTGAATTTCCTGCTGCTGACGTCGAACCGGGCGATCTTGTCAGCATTCATTTGACTGACCCACATGGCGCCGTCTGGTCCAGTGATAACTGACGTCGGACCGGCTTTATCGGTTGGGGTGGAATACTCGACAAAGGCACGAGTGTTCGGATCGATGCGGCCGAGCTTGTGGCTTCGCACTCCGACATACCAGAGACCTCCATCAGGACCGTTCGTGATGTAGATGGGAGCCGACACCGGTGAGGGAATCGTAAACTCAGCGATGTCTTCAGGATTGGCGGGATCCAGCCTGCCGATCTTGTTGGCGAAGGCTTCAGTGAACCAGATAGCTCCATCTGATCCGACCGTGATTCCGACTGGTCCACTATTGGGCGTCGGAGTCTTGTACTCAACGATTTTCCCGGTCTTCGGATCGAGCCGTCCGATCTGATGACCGTGTTGTTCGGTGAACCAGACCCCACCGTCAGCCGCTACCGCAATCCCCACCGGAAAACTGTTGGGTGTGGGAATGGGAAACTGTTTTAAGGTTAGCGTGTTGTCGAATCCCGAGGAGCTAACCTGGGCAATCTTGTTGGCGCCGCCCAGCGCTTGATAGATGGTTCCATCGGAAGCGCGGGCCAGCAGTTGCGGAATCGTGCCTTTGGGCATCGAGAACTCAGTGAACGTTCCGGTGACGACTGCGAGAGATCCTGAGGTGGTGGTAGCGACCACATCCCTGTCGGTTCCCGACAACGTCACCGTTGTTGCGACCGGACCTTCGGCTGCCGCCGCCGTGACGGCTTTTTGCGCAACGGCCTGAGAGGCAACGGTCAAGAGCAGTAACACTGGAATGAGCCCAGACGCGAGAGCATTCTGAACAGAAGAACGAGCGATTTTCATAACCTCTCCTTTTTTGCAAAGCGAAGGGCAAAGAGTTTGCTAACTCATGGTTGAAGTTGAAGCGCGCACATTCTGAGCCCAAACGTGAGGTTGTGTCTTCTTATGGAATGACGAGTTTTACTCTGAGAGATCTCAAGGATGGGTACGGTTGTCGCCGGTGTCGTTGATCTCGCCCAGCAACATCATCGAATGATCTTCATGGATCAGGTTGTGGCAGTGCAGTGGAAACTTGCCGACGAAATCGCGAAAACGAAAGTGAACCGCGGCCTCGACGTTATCTTCAAGGCGCAGTACATCCTTCCGGCCCCGCTCGATGATTCCGTCATTTACCGGTGGGCGGCCATTTATCGTGAGGGTTTGGAACGACTCGAGATGCATGTGAACCGGATGCTGCCAGCCAGGACGGATATTTTGAAACACCCACTTCTCAACTGTGTTGCGTTTGATAGCAAATCGTATCGAGTTGGGATCGCCACAACCGCCGGCAAGCTTGCCGTTAATCCGCCACTGACCGTTGCTTCTCTCAAACTTGAAAGTGCGAGTGATCACCGGCGGATCCGTGGAGTTGGGGAAGCCATAGAACCGCTTGATCAACGCCGGATCGATGCTGTTATCCCTTACTGCCGGACCATCAACGACAATCTTCAATATCTTCTGTCCCTGGCCCGCCGCCGACACGACATTACCCAGCGGGCCGTTTCCGTCCCGCTGTAGCAATCGGTTCTCGAGGTAGTAAGTCTTGCCCGCCTGGCCAGTGAAGTCGACGACAACGTCAACGCGTTCCGCCGGCGCGAAACGTGAAGCAGTGACTGCAACAGGTTTCTCCATGAGATTGCCGTCGGTCGAGATCTGCCAGAACGGTTTTGTGGAGTTGTCGGGGCCAAGCAAGGAAATCTGGTAGAAACGCGATGGACCACTGTTCAACCAGCGGAAGCGATATCGTCGCGGGCTGACGTGCAGTACCGGTTGGATCTTGCCGTTGACGAGAAACTTGTCGCCGAGTATTCCTGCGTCATTGAATAGATCGAATGCGAGTAGTCCCGTCTTACTGTCGAAAACTTTGTCGCTGAACACCATGTAAATATCGAAGCTGGTGAGAGGGTCTTGTCCGTCGCCGATACTCGGCAAACGAAAGCCTGTGTTCTCGTCGCCAGTGTCAAACTCATTGAAAAGGATGTATGGGCCAACCAGACCTTTGTAAACATTCTCGGCAGTGTGATCGATGCGATGGTCGTGATACCAAAGTGTAGCCAGCGCCTCACGGACGTCACCAATACCCGGATGAGTTGAATTTATTCCGGCATATACGTTGGGGTAGTGGTAATCATAGAACTGACCGCGTTCCATAAACGCGCAGGGAAAGCCGTCGCTTTCGAGAGGCGTATGACCGTTGTGCAGATGAGTTGTGACCGACGGCAGACCGAAGCCGCCGTTGTCAGACGGTAAATTGTTTCGTTGCCTGACGAGTATCGAACCCTTATGCGGATCTTCCAGCGGACCGTATCGCTCGACAATCAGAGGACCGGGTGTGATTCCGTTGAAGCCCCAGATGGGCTGACGGGGGAGCTCGTTGCGAGGGGCCATTTGGACCAACCCCGCACACTGCGACAATTCGTAAAACCGCAAAGGGGAAAACTGTTTGAAAGCCTGGTGTGGAACTGTTCGCGCTTCGCCGGCAGCGCTGTTCGGCGCGATGGACGGTCTCGGAGTTAACGAAGCAACCGGCTTAAGCACCGGCAACCGAGGCATGTCTTCGACGAATGGGGTAGTCTGAGGACTAATTGGACGATCATCGCCAAGCACGAGACCGGATCTCGATCTTGGATAAGCGCTCAAACCCTTTTTGGGGATGAGCATTCCGGCCGCTGTCAGCAAACCCATTTTCAGCAGATCCCGACGGGTAAGTCCGGCGGCGATCAGTTCGCGCCGATTCTTCGCCGCGGTGGCTTGCTCCTCTTCCTGCCTGCGATTTCTCTTCGAGATGTTCGCCATCGCTGCTTATCTCTGTGCAATCTCTGTGTCCTCTGTGTCCTCTGTGTCCTCTGTGTCCTCTGTGTCCTCTGTGTCCTCTGTGTCTCTGTGTCTCTGTGTCCTCTGTGTCCTCTGTGTCCTCTGTGTCCTCTGTGTCGCTGTGTCTCTGTGATGCGGTTTTACACGGAATTCATCAACCACGGAGACACAGAGCACACAGAGATTGCACAGAGGACTTTCATGCAAAGCCTCACGAAGCCTTCGGCAAAGGCAGCCGTCCGACCAGCCCGGTGAACTCCTGTGAGAAATAGATGTAATCCCCGATGACCACGATACCCGTGGGCGAGATGACTCGATCGGAGATCGTGACGGCGCACTTGCCGTCGCGAATCTTGCAGAGCCGTCCGGGCGCATTCTTCTGAAAGTCGAGCGAGTACTCACTAGTGTAAATATTGCCCTGACTGTCGAACGTGACGTCAATCGCGCTGTTGAGGCCGTCCACAACCAGCTTCACTTCGCCGGCGTCGAGGACGTTCCCATTGTTGTTTCGATCCTCCAGCCGCCAAATACCGGAATGTCCCCGCGGAAAAGGGAAACCGGTCATCAAGGCGACATATATCGCGCCGTCTGGCCCAACCGCGATTCCCGACGGTACCGGATCTCTTTCAGGCCGGTTCTGAAAACCGGTGGGTTGTTGCGAGTTGTAGAGTGGGTTCGGCAGTTGTGGAAACGAGGCGTACAAAGTCAGCTCACCGGTCGCCAGATTTATTCGCAGCAAATCGTTTGCGCCGGCATCGGTCGCGAACGCGTAGCCGCCGCGCACCACAATGTCAAACGGATCGCAGTCCTTGTCTCGCCGATCGGGATTGTGACGTTCTTCAAAATCGCCGAGAGAGCCAAGCAGTGTGAACGAAGGCCTGGCGGATTCCCGCGCGCTGTGCGCCGCCGGCGCGTTGACGCCACCTGGTCCAGGATTGATGCGCAACACACTCGCGATAGGAACCCCCTTTACTTTCGCCAGCGGATCCTCGTCTTCGTGAGCAACGATCCGGTTTGTCAGTCCGATCAATGTTCGGCCATGCATCCGCACCGACGACAAGCCAACGATCGACTTGATTGGCTGACCCTGAAACGTGGTGTCGATCTTGACGGAAGGCAAACCACTGACAAGAGGCGCCCCGTCCACGGGCTCAAACAACTGATCCTGTTTGTCAAAGTTCCTGACCGGGATCTTCCAGACGGTCCCATCATTCTGTCCGGTACCGAAGTCCGTCACCAGGAGATTGCCTTTGCCGTCGGTGGCAAGACCGCGAGGGCGCGCGGCTTTCATGAAGAAATGGTACGAGTAGTAGTCGTTGAGTTTTTTTGCGAGAGCTTCGAGATCGCCGGCAGGCGCGACTGTTTGAAAGTCCGCGGATCGCGTTACGTTCGCTTCGGTGATCCGCAGTTTGCCGCTGACTGAGCCGGCCCGAATCTTTATATCCGCAAGACAGCCGGGACACATCACGGTGAGTTCCTGACCAGAACTCTGAATCTTAACGGCTTCAGGCGCGCACTTTCCGCCCCACGACTTGCGGTTTGCGCAGGTCGTGCTGGACACCAGCTTCGTGAGTTCTGAATAGGGAAGTTGCAGCGTGGGCCCTTTGCCGGCGTTGGCGGAAGAAATTTGGACCAGGGTCAGGAACAACATGACCACGAACACACTACTACCTGCAAGAGCCATACGTGGTTTCATCTCGATGCCTCCAGTTATGAAATCCGGGTTTTGTTTACTGGTTTGTTACTGACGTAAACCGCGTTCCCATTCGTAGCGAATGACAACGGCCTGGGACCACCAGTTGCTCAGTCCATGCTTCTCGCGGAGAAACTTCGCGCTGGCGGTATGTCCCTTTTTCGTCAAATCATACTTATCAAGTATCGTAAACCAGACTTTCCAATCCTTGCCGGTTCGGGCCTTGACTGCATCGGTGCTCATTTTTCGAAAAACGGAGTTACTTTCGGCCATGTTTGGATCTCCTTGCGGATGGTATGGACTTCATAACGAGGGTTCGTGAGACACGTCTCTAGAGTAGCGTCAATATAGCTCAGCACGCCCGTGCCGTAAAGACTCTGAGATCTCAGATCTCAGCTCTCACAAAGACCAACCAACCTGTTCATTAGATCCTCAGGCCGGATCGGTTTATGCCTCAGTTGGACCATCCGATCCAAAGCATTCTCAATAGCCTCACTGATTGCCGGCGCTACCGGCACAACTCCGCCTTCTCCCGAACCTTTAACACCGAGTGGATTGAACGGACTCGGCGTCTCCAGGTGTTCGAGCACCAGCGGCGGAACAACGGCGGTTGTCGGCAACAAGTAATCTCTTAACGAACTCGTCAACAGTCTGCCGCTTTCGTCGTAACGAACTTCTTCATAAAGAATCTCGCCGATACCCTGGGCCACGCCGCCGTAGATCTGGCCATCGACTACCTGCGGATTCACTCTCAATCCGCAGTCGTGAACCAGGGCGTGGCGAAGGATCTTGACTACGCCCGTCTCCCGGCATACCTCGACAACAACGGCGTATGTGCCATTGGCGTAAGCGGGACGGGTGTTGTGGTAAAAACAAGTTGCCTCGAGTTCCATCCGCTCGTCCGCGGACGACTCGCTGAGGGATTGCGCCACGACGCCGAGAGCGATGCGTCGCTCGGGATCTTTTGCCGAATGAATTGTCCCTTCATTGATGGTCAGTTCATCCTCGGGCACTCCCATGATGGAAGCAGCGTGCTGCAGCGCTTTCTCGCGTACCGTCTTCGTCGCCTGCGCCACGGCATTGCCGGCCATCACTAACACGCGCGCCGCATAGGTGCCGATACTCTTCTCGATCACGTCGCTGTCGCCAATCCTGACAACGACGTCGTCGAAGCGAACCCCCAGATGTTCCGCGCAGATTTGGGCCAACGTTGTTTGATGACTCTGACCTTGTGACGACACTCCTGAATAAAGGAAGACCTTTCCGTCAGACGCAACGCGAATACGAGCGCCTTCAAAAGGCCCGCGGCCGGTCATCGTCGTGTAGCAAGCCACTCCAATCCCGATGTGAACGCCCTCTCGTCGAGCCCGCGCTTGTTCGCCGGGAAAGTCTTTATGGCCGATAAGTTCGAGCGCCCGATCGAGGCAGGCGGCGTAATTTCCACTGTCGTACACCACCTTTGTCTCGTCGAGATCCGTCAGTCCGGTGTGATAAGGAAACTCTTCGGGCTTGATTAGATTGCGGCGACGAAGCTCGACCGGATCGAGGTTGAGGCGCTGAGCGGCGATGTCCATCAGGCGTTCCATGACATACGCCGCTTGTGGTTTCCCGGCGCCGCGATAAGGCGCTGTAGGCGTCTTGTTGGTGAAGGCCATCGAGCATTCGATGCGATAGTTGGGAACGCGATATGGACCAGGCACGCTGACCGAAGTCACAAAAGGAACCACGATGCCGATCGGAGTGTAGGCGCCCTGGTCATAAACGAACCTGTCGGCAAGCGCGAGGATCATTCCGTCCTTCGTCAGCGCCAGTGTGGCTTCGTGGACTTGTTCTCGTGCCTGGTAGCTGGCTGTAAAACTTTCGCTCCGGTCCTCCCGCCAGGCGACTGGCCGGCCCAGTTGCATCGCCAGCATCGGGACGAGCGTGTATTCCGAATAGTGACGATTCTTCGGTCCGAAGCCGCCTCCGATGTCCGGCGCAATCACATGCACATTCGCTGGCGGTAAATCGAGTTGCTCGGCAATCACGCGGCGCTGCATGAGCGGCGATTGCGTCGTCACCCAGCAGGTAAGTTTGCCTGACTCATACGAGGCCGTGATCGCCCGTGTCTCAATTGATTGCGCACTGACGCGGCCAATCGTGAATCGTTCATTGATGACTACGAAAGCCTGCTTCAGCGCCTGCTGAACGTCGCCGACTTCCTGGCTGAAGCCACCCGCTCGGTTGTCGGGAACATCGTCGTGCACGAGCGGCGCGGATTCACGCAACGCCGCCACAGGATCTACAGCCGCAGGTGACAGTTCATATTCAACCTGAATCAACTCCAATGCATCCTCAGCTTGGTAGACATTCTCGGCAACGACGATGGCCACTGGCTCGCCCGCATAACGCACGACGTCCCTGGCGAGCGGGTAAGGCATTCGCGAGACCAGATCCGGATGAGGCTGGACCTGCGGAAATGGTTTCGCGATGTCTGCAATGTCAGTAAAAGTCAGAACCGCCAGCACGCCCGGCGCTGCTCTCGCCGCGCCGGCATCGATCTGTTTTATGCGAGCACTCGCATGCGGACTGCGAAGCATCGCCGCGTGCGCGAGGTTTGGGAGCTTAACGTCGGTGGTGTAGAGACCTTCACCGCGCAACAGTCTTCGATCCTCATGACGACCAATCGAAACGCCAATCAGCTTCTTAGCCGGAAGAGGCGCTGATGGCGTCGCCTCTTCTTGTGCTGCTTCGAGCACTGCCTGAACGATGCCTTTGTAGCCGGTGCAACGACAGAGATTTCCTCGCAAAGCTTCTCTCACTTGCTGCTCGGTTGGATCAGGATTACCGCGCAGCAAGGCTGTCGCGTTCATCAGGAATCCCGGCGTACAGAAACCGCATTGCAGAGCATGTTGGCGGTGAAAGGCTTGTTGTAGTCTGCACGGTTGGCCATTTTGGGCCAGGCCCTCGATGGTTTCGATCTGATGCTCGTTTGCCTGGACCGCCAACATCAAACATGAACAGATGGGTTCGCCGTCGAAGAGTACCGTGCAGGCGCCGCAGGCCCCGTGTTCGCAACTGATGTGCGTGCCGGTCAGGCTGAGCTCGTCTCGCAGAAAGTCCGCCAATGTCAGTCGCGGAGAGACGGTTTTCCGCCAGTGCCGGCCGTTGACTGCCACGCTGATTTCTCGGTTTTCCATTGACTCAATCCTTAAGTAAACCTGCAGTCTTCGCGGCGCGGCGCAAGGTACGTCTTGCCAACACGCCGATTAAGTGTTTCCGGTAACCCGCTGTTGCGTGGATGTCGGTCTGTGGCCGGGTCTCAGTCTGTAACTGGGTGACAATTGCCTCGAGCAGCGATGAAGTTAAAGCGTTGCCGGCAAGCATCGTTTCCGCGGCGTTACTGCGGCGTGGCGCATCAGCGCCGAAAACGGTGATGCGCGCGCGCGCGCAGATGCCCTTGTCCGGCGTGAGCAATACGGCCATGCCGGCAAGCGCGAAATCTCCCGGCCGGCGTCCCACTTCTTCGATGGCCCAGCCGTCGTCGTAGTTCCAGGACGGAAACATCACGTGCGTGAGCATTTCGTCATGGTCCATGATCGTCGTGTGCGGTCCCTGGAAAAACTTCCGCGCTGAAACGATGCGTTGCCCGCGCTTGCTTTGGACTGTGAAGCTCGCTCCCTGAGTAATCGCGACTGCTGGAAGTTCGGCTGCCGGATCCGCATGGGCCAGGCTGCCGCAAACAGTTCCGCGTGAGCGTGTTTGAGCGTGACCGATGAGCGGCAGCGCCTCGGCGAGCAAGGGATTGACCTCGGCCAGACCTTCGTATCCTGACAACTCTCTTTGCCGCACAGTTGCTCCCACCCGCAATCCTTCGTGGTCGCAGTTCATGCAATGGAGCTCAGCGATGCGATTGATGTCTACCAGTGCGCCAGGTCGCATCCGGCGAGATTTGAGGAGCGCCATGAGACTCTGTCCGCCGGCGAGAACCTTCGCGCCGAGATCGTGATCGGCCAGCAGCGAAAGCGCTTCGTCCAGCTCGGTCGGATCGTAATAGTCAAACAGTGGTGGCTTCATGACAGTTCCTGATCGTGGCGATATCAATCGCGATTACGTTCTCCAAAGCCATGCGATTGACCGCACTTCGGGCACTCGGTAGCCGGCTCGGTATTATCGACCGCGTGGTGAACCGCGGGAATTGTTTTCAAATAAGCGAAGAGATCTTTCAGGTCGTCGTCGCTCATGTTGCGCAGGTACACCCACGGCATGATCGGGCTCAGTTGGCGCGCGCCCACGTGGCCCGTACGCATGACTTTCAGAAAGAGCCCTTCGTCGTAATAAGAGATCCCGCTCACATCCGGAGTGATGTTTGTCGCGGCTACGGCGGTTTCGCCCTGGCCCATGACATTGCCGCCGGCGAATTCGAGTCCGGGGATCGTCGGGCTCATTCGTCCTCTGGGTGTGTGGCAGCCTTGGCAATCGCTGATTTGCGCCAGGTATCGACCGCGGGAGACAGCCGTCGATATGTTTGGCTCCGGCACCGGTGCGGTGAGTGGCTCAGGCATAACATTGAGAATTACTGACAGCGGGAATGGTGTCTTTGTTTGCAGAAGCCTCTCGGAAATGGGCTCGATGCTGCGAAGGTAAACGATAACGGATGCGAGATCCTCGTCGGACAAGCCACTGAAAGATCGATAAGGCATCAAGGGGAACAAAGCGCGCCCATCATGACCGATACCTTCACGAATCGCGCGCGCCAACATATCGTCGGTCCATTTGCCGGCGCCGGTTTCCTGGTCTGGAGTGATGTTTGGCGAGAATAACCAGGGAAATCCTCGTTCACTCCAGTTACGCCCGCTGCCCTTGGTGCCTGGCAATGGCGGCGCGCCCGGAGTTTTGTAGTCAGGCTGAGAGTGACACTCGAAACAATGAAGAGGTCCCTCAACGAGATAGCGGCCGCGTTCCAGACGAGCACTGGATGCTTCGAACTTACGATCAGTCAGGGGCCGCACTTTTGGACCGATCAAGGGGCGCCAGCCGATAGTCGCCGTGATCGCGATCGCGAGCAGTCCGATCAAACCGAGCAGGCTGAAACTGGCAATCCGCGGCAACCTCCTGGCCCATCTTCGTAACGCGCTGTTGTTTTTGTCTTCACTCATCATGTGCTCCTGACGCATTCGATAATGCTCTCCAAAGCCTGAGTCGGAATGATTCGCTTCAGCTCGAAACCCGCTCGCTCCAGCAGCGCGCGAAACTCCGCTTCCGTCCGCTCACGGCCCCCCGTCATCACGAGCATCTGTAAATCAGTCATCACTAAAGGATAGGTCGCCGGCGAAGGCCCACATTGTTCCGGCATAATCATCTCGATGATCAGGAGAGTGCCTTGCGGATCCATCCCCTGCGCGCAGTTCTCGAGGATGCTGCTCGATTGGTCGTCATCCCAGTTGTGGATAACGTGAGCAAGAAGGTAAACATCGCCGCCGCCCGGCACTGCTTTGAAGAAGTCGCCGGCAATGGTTTTGCATCGTTCAGCAACTCCCGCCGTCACGCGATTTTGAGTGATGGTTTGGACCACGGAGGCGGTATCAAAAAGGATGCCGCGCAGGGTGGAATTTGCTTGCAGGATATCCAACAGCAATCCACCCTGCCCCCCGCCAACATCGACCGCCGTTTTAAAACGCGAGAAGTCGTAGGCAGCGACGACAGCGCGCCTGAGCTGCGAAGACAACACGCTCATCGCGGCGTTGAACCTCACCGCTGCGTCGGGATGTTGTTCGAGATACTGATAACGATGTACTCCGAAGACGTGAGGGAAGGCAGTCTCGCCGGTTTCGACAGCGTGAAGTAAATGACCCCACGCCTGGTACGAATCCTGACTGAACAGGGCCATCGGAGCGAGCGAGTCGGGGACGTCGGCGCGCAGATATTGGCCCAGAGCAGTCAGTGCGAACTGTCTTTCGTTGACTTCCTCGAACAAGCCCACGGCGGCAACTCCGCGCATCAGTCGAAGCAGCGATTGCGGGTGTGCTTTAGTGCCGGCGGTCAGTTCCTCGAGCGTAAGTGGTCCATCTGCGAGGAGGTCGGGAATGCCCAGTTTCACTACCACGTAGATCAGTTGTGAAACGGCATAGCCGGACATCATCCTGGCCAACACCAGTTGCGGCGGTAGCCCCATGCTCGCCGGAGGCGGCGTCGAAGATTTTTTTGCGAACGATGTTGTGCTCATCTCGATTTGACTCCGCCGCGACCATTCAAATGGCCACGGCTTCGATAATGCATTCGGGAACTTCAGTTTGAATAACTCTTGTGAGGCGAAACCCTGCGGCAGCCAGGAGTTCCGCGAATTGCGTCTCGGTCCGCTCACGCCCGCCGGTGACTACCAACATCTGCAAGTCGAGTAACGTTGAAAACGGCTGGTCGGAAGAATCCGCAACCACACACTCGACAAGCAGGAGCTTGCCGCCCTGGTCCATCGCTTTGCGGCAATGCGTCAGGATCCGCAAACCGCGCTCGTCGTCCCAATCGTGGATCACCGAAGCGAGCAGGTAGCAGTCAGCGCCCGGCGGCACGTGTTCAAAAAAGTTGCCGGCGACTACTTCGCATCGCGACGCAAGCCTCTCAAGCGCCACTTGCTTGCGCGCGTTTTCCACCGCCGCCGGCAAATCGAAAAGAATCCCTCTCAACTCGGCGTGCGCCTCTAAAATCGCGGCGACGAGTGTTCCCTGGCCGCCGCCTACATCAACGATTTGCTTGATGCCGGAGAAGTCGTAAGCTTGAACCACCGCCTGCGACACTTGTATCGACAATCCGGTCATCGCTTCGTCGAAGATCCGACGCGACTCGAGATCCTGTGAGAGGTATTCGAACAACTTCATTCCCAACGCATGACTGAGCGCAGGTTGGCCGGTCTCCAGCGTATGCAGCACCGCGCCCCAGGCTTTGTATGGCAGTTCACCGTTCCAGATGGCCATTGCGCGCATTGAGCCGGGAACATCCGTCCGCAAGAGACTTCCGAGCGCTGTAAGCTGGAAAAGACCTTGCTCGTCCTCGGTGAACAGTCCATAGCTCGAGAGGGTGCGCATCATTCGGTAAAGCGCGCCCTGGTCGACCCGTAACGATCGCGCAAGTTGATCGACGCTTTGTGGACCAGCGCTGAGCAGATCAGCCACACCGAGTTTGGCGATGGCATAGATCGATTGGGAGATCCAGTATCCGGTGAACATCCGTCGCAAGGTCATCGCCAGCGACAGACGGTCCGCGTTCTGCACTTGATGTGGTTTGGTCGCGCTCAAGGTTTCCTCATCCGTCAGGCTCAAATTCAACCTGCTGTATGTTTGTTTAGGTCTGCTTTCAACTCGATCTTGAGAGAGTGAATTTCCGTACCGCCAATGTTTGTTGTTTCGTGTGCTTCCGCGTCATCCCAAACGAGAGCGCCTGAGACTGCTGTCTTCACTACTTTCGTGCCATCCGGATAGGTGTGCTGCAGTTTTCCGTCGTTGAAGACGTAAATCACCGATGGGCCGTTTGCATGCAGGCGCAGCGTTTCGCCGGGCTGGATGCGAACGTCGAAGACTCGCACCAGATCGTTTTCCATTACCAGCTTGTAGTTTTCAGGCGCTAACACCAGGGGATCGAGTGTCGCCTGCGAAGGTTCCAGTACTGTGCGGCTGCTCATAAGTTGTCCTTTCGGTGAATGGTCCAGGTTTAACTTGATCGGATCTGTTTCCGTGGCGCGCTGGCGTTGGGCCAACAGCACGGGGAGAGCGATAACAATCGGGGGGTCGGTCAGACGCGCCTCTCTCAAAGTCACATCAGTCGGCCCACTAATGACGCCGTTCTCTACTCGCACCGGTCCGGCTCTTCCCCGCAGGGGTTTGGTCGCCAACAGCGTTGAGAGCGGGTCGTCGACCTTGTCGAAGGCGACGGCCATCACGTAGTACTGGCCGTCGGGCACTGGTCCAATGCGATACTCGCCGGGAACGGTCCGGAGATCGCACGCGACCGGTTGGTTTAACGGGATCGGCGATTCAAAAAGGGCGGCAAAGATGATTCCGGAGAAATCATTTGGCGCTTTGATAAGACCTGTTATCTCAGTTTTCCTGAGAACCGGCTTATGGTCCGGCGCTGATCTTCGATACCGCGCGGCGACCGCCGAGAGGGCGCCTGACTTGCGCACCTGGCGTAACCGCGACGGTGGAACGCCGACAAAATCAGTAAAGCGCGTAGTGAACGTTCCGAGACTGCCGTAGCCGACCTCGTAACAAACGTCCAGCACGCTAAGCCGTGTCGTCAGCAGCAGTCGCTTGGCCGCCTCAAGACGAAGAGCGCTGAGAAACAATCGTGGTGGAACGCCGACGATGTCACGAAAGACGCGATCAAAGTAGGACGAACTCATGATGGCGATGTCAGCCAGTTCCTGGAGCGAGAAGGGGTGGCCCGGTTGCTGCCGCATTGCCAGAATCACTCGTTCCATGGCTCTCGTCCGATCGTTGATTCGGCGATTTCGCCAGTCCTTCAATTCAGGTTGTTTAGCAGTTTCTAATTTCAAGCGGTCCTCCCAGCTCTGCAAGCGAAAGCTCCTTTTGACTAGCCGGTGGCTCACGCGTCGGCGTAAGGCCGCAGTGCTTCCTCGAGTGCCTTTGGAATCGGCACCGGTTGCAACCGATCGTCGATCCTCTTCATGCAGGCGACTTGTTGTTCACCACGTGCTACGAGCACCTCACCATCCGAAGCGCATTTCCAGTATTCGAAGAGCAGTTTGATCTGGTTCTGTTTCAATCCTCCCAACGTCATCCGAATGATCAACTCGTCGAAGGCGGAAAGTTCCGCGAGGTACTCGCAGGAAACACTTATCGTTAACAGGGCCAGATCGTTGTTCAGTCCGTTGAGCACCGACGGCGCATGATCGCGAAGAAACATCTCGCGACACCGGCCTTGCCAGCGCACGTGATTGGCGTAGTAGACGTTGCCAACCAGGTTCGTATCTTCAAATCCCACGATGTGCCGCAGCTCAAACGCTCGCACGGTTCACCTCCGCGGTTGTTAGTTCGCTGCGCGGCGCATCCGCGTGGCCGGCGCTCGCGAGCATGGCAAACACGAAACCACCGCCGTGGTCTCGGATCTGCGTCCTGTAAGTGACGATGGTAAAAAGACCTGACGACAGCGTGACCCACCCGTCTTCGCTGGCGGAGACAAAGACCAGCGGAGCGTTTGCCATCGCCCCGACTTTCTTCAGACACTCTTTCGCCGACCACACTCTGGTTGCCGCCGTCTCGCTGTTCTCGCCAACCTGGCGTTGTATTAGTTGGACCAACGACATTCCGTCGTCACCGATCAGCATCCGCCACGCGCTCGGCGAGCGACGCATAACTTGCTCGAGGTCACAACCGATGCGTCCCGGACTGGCGACAGCAAATGTCAGGTCGTCGCGATGCGCAGCCGACACACTGCTGCCGTCAGTTACCTCGGGTTTGCCATCGGGTCGTCTGAGGATCACAGCGCTCGGATCGAGCAAAGCACTAAAGGCCGCGGCGCTGCGTTTCGGCAGGTCCATTGCTGCGTCTTGCAGCAGGGCGACGGACATTTCCGACGCAGGCATCAGCTCGCGTACGCGGCGTTCGAGGTAGGGAGTCAGGAGAGAACTGATCCAGGCAGCGTTAGTTGATCTCCGGCTGACGGCCTTGAGACTCAGTCCCTCCCAGCGCTCGCATGGGGTTCCGTCGCTTTCAGTCACAACCAGGTCGTAAACAAAGGTATTGCCGTCCGCGAAACGTTCTCGAGCCCGAACTACGCGTGGTCCATCACTCGCCGCCCGATCTATCGTCAGCCGCCGGACCCCTGTCGGCAGAAGCGTTAAATGCGGAATACAGGCTTGAATTGCATGGATAGCGGCGTCGCGTGAGCCGGGATCACCGAGTAGGAGCGTGGGCGGGAGATACTGAATGAACCATGACTCGCCGCCGGAGGGCGTTATCTCGGCGATGCATTCCCTGGCTTTCAGCCGGCGATAACTGGCCAGCCGGCGAAAGCATCCGGTATGAAAGAGCAGATCGCCGTACAGATCGCTGTGGGGATCGACGTCAATGCGACTGCTGTTCGCGGAATCATCAAGAAGAAGTGAGTAGTTGCCGTTTTGTTGGGCCTTCTTGAAACTGCAGCGTGCTTGAAAATGGTTTACCTGAAACCCCGTCGCCGCGGAGCGCAAGGCAACAGCGACGACGTCGTTTGGTTCCTGCCTGAGCGCCGCGATGCGAACTCTCAACGATCCTGTAGCAGGAGCGATTACTGGTTGATCAAAGCGGACGTCCTCCAGCACCGGGAGATCGTTGGAACCGGCCAGCGCAGTTGCGACCTGGACCATCGCCTCGAGTCCCATCACAGCCGGAAAGAGTCGTTCTCCTTGAAACTGATGATCCTTGAGATAGGGGTCTGAATCCGTTGCCAGATTGAACTCCGCGATCAACTCGACCCCTGGAAAGTAAACTACCGCTTCCTCCAGGAAGCGGAGGAACGGAAGTTCGGGGCGCTCGATCCTGAAGGTGGGCAGATCGCGAAAGCGGCTCATCACCACTACCGGGACGATCGGCAACGGTTGGACCAGTAAAGCTCGAAGAGCTTCCACTCCCTGCTCCGGTGAAATGGGCGTGACGCCTTGCTGCAATAATCTCGTTCTACCAAGACGGGCGCCCATGCCTTGACCGGACCACACTGACCACTCAACGCTGAGGCAACGACATGATGGATGGGCGCGGCCCCACTCTTCAGTCAGTTGGGCCAACCACTCATTCGCCAGCCCGTAATCGGCTTCGCCGGGAAGGCCACTGCGAGCAATGATGGAGCCGAACGTGACCAGCAGACGCAATTGCCCGGGATCGATGGCGGCGAGCAGGTTGCGAGCGCCTTGCACCTTCACGGCCAGCGTTTGGCGAAAGCCCTCCGCATCGAGCTTGCTCAATAGTCGTGGGACATTCCTGGCGGCGCCGTGGATGATGCCCGTGACCGGTCCGAGTTCTTTCTCGACGTTCGTGATCAATTGACGAACGCGAGCAGCATCGGTGATATCGGTTGCGAAGTATCGGAAGTCGATATGAGCGGCGGCGAAGCGGCTCAGGTTTGTCGATAGCTCTTGATCGGATTCAGGTTGGGCTTGTCCAATCAACACCATGCGCGCGCCGCTTTCCTTCGCGAGCGCCAGGGCACATTCGGCGGTGATTCCTTTTCCGCCGCCGGTGACGATGAGGAGATCCTTGCGGGAAAGAGGTAAAGTGCCGGAAGGATGGGGCAATTCGAGCGAGCGAACGACGGGCGACCAGCGGCGTCCAGCCTCGTCGTACTGAACCTCAACGTATCCCTTCGCGGCTAAGCCTTCCGTGATCACCCAATCCACCGCCTGCGGATGAGCCGGCGGGATCGTGATCACGCAGGTATCGATTCGTGGCGCTTCCGCATAAAGCGTTCGCGCGAATGAAGCGGCGCTCTTGCCCTGTTGAATGAGAACGAAGCGCGACTTCTTTTTGGCCGCCAACGCCAGTCGCGCTGCTTCCAGCAATAGATCGATGACCGTCTCGTCAGGGTCAGGCGACAGGCAGACAGCCACTGCATCGCCGAACTCTTTGCCGGCGAGTTCAGCTTGCAGCGATTCCACAAATTCGTCCCTCGTGGCGCTGAACACCACCCAGCTTCCCGGCTCTTGAATGTTGGGCCGGTGCGCTGGTCCAACTTGAATCAGCTCGACTTTGAAAGCCCGCACCCAGGAGTCGAGACCGGCGGGCAGTGCGCCCGCGTCACTCTGTTGGGCGGCGAGACCGTTCTTCAATTGTTCATCGAACAGTTCCGCAACTTCGCTGATCTTCGCGTCGGCAAACTCCGTGGGTGTGATTGGGACCGGCAGATTCACACGCCGCGCCGTCTCGCCAATGAGTTGACTCACCGTGATTGAGTTCAGGTGCAAATCACTCAGGAAACGATTCTCGGCGTCGATAGTGGAGGCGGGAAGTTCCGCTCGCTCAGCGACGAGTTGGCGGAGTATCTCGAGCACCGGCGTATGAGTGGCGGGGGTGGATGCGGCTTCGTGCTCGTCACCGGCGATTGTGAGATTTCGAGTAGTTAGCTCTACGTTCTCATCGGGAATCGGTGCAAGTTCGCACGGGTTAACAAGAAACTGTGGTTTCCAGTCGAGGTCGAACGGCCTGGTAAACCTCCCGCTGAAGAGGGCCCGGTGATTGATAAGTTGGCCCATGACAAACGCAGCGGCAGCTACCGTCAATAAACCTCGCAGCGAGTCGTTTCCGGCATCGATCGAAAAACATGGAGTCGTCGTAATGTCCGCGACGATGCCGGTCAGCACCTGGCCCGGGCCTACTTCCAACCACAGATCAACCTCAGCATCGGCGCGAGTCACTGCTTCCAGAAAACGCACCGGCGCGGTTATCTGTTGGTAAAGCAACTCAGGGAGATCGGCCGTCGCCGCGAGTTCCGCGCCGGTTACGGTTGAAACGACTTTTCGCTCCAACCGGTTAAAGCGTTCGTTTGCCAGGTGAGACGCGAGCACCGGCGCCGCGGGCGCAAGGAGTTGAGAATGAAAAGCAAGCGGCACGTTGAGTTTAGTGCCCTTCACTCCATTCCCCCGCGCCAGCGCCAGGACTTTCTCGATTGAATTAACCGGCCCGGAGATCACTGTCTGGACCGGTGAATTCATTGCCGCTATACAGGCGCTGTCGCCATTCAATAACGATTGGGCCATGTCGGCGGTCGCGCTCAAACTCGCCATCGCGCCCGGTACGATATGTGGTCCAGTCATCGCGTTTCCGCGAGCTCTCGCGATGCGCAGGAGCGACTCCTGGTCCATCGCCCCGCCCCAGTGCAACGCTGTTAGTTCGCCAAGACTGTGGCCGACGGCGATCCGCGCGGTGATATCCAGTTCGTTCAGGACTCGGAGCGCCGCGAGTGAGGCAGTCACGATTGCGGGTTGAGCAGCGACGGTTGCCGCAAGATCGACGGCGTGCGGATCGAGTCGTGCCTGCGAGTAAAGCTGATCGACAAAATCAAAGCGACGGCGCAAGCCGCCTCCACCCGGATAAGACGGCGAGCCCTGACCGGGAAAAAGAAACCCGATGCGTGGCTGTCTTGTGTCAGAGCTGAAGAACACGCCACGCTTTGCGAAGGTTACGTCTGTGCTGATCGCCGAACGCAACTCCGCAAGACGTTCAGCGAACTCGACAGGTGTCGAAGCGACAACGGCTGCGCGCACACGACCATCATTGAGGCTGCTCTGCAAATGTGCCGCCAGATCTGAAAGTTCCGCCAGTGACAACTCCGGGGCGAAACTCAATACACGATCTATGTCACTGCGCAGGTCGCTAACGTCTCGAGCACTCCAGAGAAAGAGTTCGGCATCCTGGGCCGTGCAAGCCGGCGACTGGCCCAGTTGGTCCATACCAGGCGCGCCAGTCTGCGTTTTGTCGGCTTCAAGCACAACGTGCGCGTTGACACCGCCGAATCCCATTGCGCTAACCCCGGCGCGCAACGCGCGATCAACGGGCCACGATTCTGCCTTCCTGACTGGACGCAGCGAGGCGGACTTCCCACGCAAAATCGAATGGGGGTTGATACATCCGGTGGTTGGCGGTATGACCCTGTGATGGAGGGCCATAGCCGACTTGATCAGACCGGCGATGCCGGCTGCTGCTTTGGTGTGTCCGATGTTGGCTTTGATCGAGCCGATGGCCGCGGGAGCTTCATAGTCAGTCTTTCCGATCATGCTTGACAGAGCTTTGAGCTCGACCGCATCGCCAACACTGGTGCCCGTGCCATGTCCTTCGAAATAAGCGACGGTCCCGATGTCAAAGCCGGCTTTGGCGTATGCGCGTTTGAGAACGAGGCGTTGGCCCTCGATCTCCGGACGCGTGATGCCGCCGTGCCCGTCGGATGAGATGGCCCAGCCTTTGATTTGCGCGCAGACGCGCAGACCCTGGGCCAATGCGTCCGCGGTTCTCAGCAGCAGCACGAAGCCACAACCTTCGCCCGGCCAAAAACCGTTCGAGCCCTCGTCGTACACGCGCATCTCATCGGCAGCCAATGCTCCGGTTTTGGCGAAGCCTACGAGCTCGAACGGATCCAGACTTAGATCGACACCACCGACTAAAGCCGCGTCCAGATCTCCCGCGGCCAGAGCCGTGCAGGCATTCGCCACTGCCAGCAACGAAGAGGCGCACGCGCCATCGACTGTGTAGCCACCACCGCGAAGATCGAAATGGTTGCAGATGCGACCGGCGATCGTGTTCGAGAGGCCGCCCGCCAGTGTTTCTTCACCGACGGGAGCGAATGGTTTCTTGAATGCTTCTTCAAACGCGCTTAAAAAACTCTCGCGATGCTCCCTGGACCAGTCCTCAGCCTGCAAAGCAGCCGATAACGTTCGCCGGACGTACGGCCAGCGCAGCCGGAGGGCATTCGCTCGTGAAAACTCGCCCGTTAAAGTGTTTCCAACGAAGACGCCGGTGCTGTCGCGCGGCAAACCTTTCGCTTCCGGGAAGCCGCCGTCCTCCAAGACCTGCGCGGCCACATCCAGCGCCAGCCAGTGGGCCATGTCCGCCGAGCGGAAAGTGCTTCCCGCTACGCGAAACCGAGTGCGATTGAATTCATATCCCTTGATGAGAGCTGCATTGCTCGAATAGAAGGAGTCCCGGGTTTCGCGATTGTTGGACCAGTAATCCGCGAGCCGCAACCGCCGGTCCGGCAGGCGCCGAAACGCGCGGCGTTGGGCCACCACGTTCTCCCAGAGTTCCGTCGTGTTGCGAGCGTCGGGATAACAGCACGCGATTCCCACAATCGAAATGCTCGCGGTCATATTTCTGCTTCCCTCAGCGCGACCGGCGCCGGTTCTGTTACTGGCAGTTTGGTTGCCGGACGCACTCTGCGCGTGGCGAACAGCAGCCCGCTGCCTCGCACCGCGCACACGATGACGAGCGCAAAGAACAACCCATACGACACGTGCAGGATCATCAAGGCTGAATAGGAAAAAGCGACTCCGAGTCCGAACAGGACCTGGTTCAAAAGCTTCGTTGGCGTGGTTCCCGGATCGGTAACCATGTAGAAAGTGAATAGTAGAAACGCGACACCGGTCATTGGCGCCAGACCGCCAGTCAACGACGTTTCGAAGATCAGGTTTCGGATCACAGCCTGCAAAGCAAACCCACCGACCCAGGCGATGATGAGCGGCACCCGCCGGGTGAATTTCGCGTTTAGTAACGTGCCGGTAAAAATGAAAATGCAGGGAAGGATCACGTAAGCAACGCCCGTAAGGTTCTCAGTGAACTGATAAGGCGGCGCGATGCCGATCCAGGGAAACACAATCAGCGTGACGGCGATGCCGAAGTTTGAAGGGTTGAAGAAATGTCGTTCACCTCTTCCTGTCTGCGCGCGGAAGATCGACTTGGATCCAATAGCCACCGTGGCTGCAAAGACGATGGGCAGAATCTGATCGTTGGCGTAAAGCAGCATCGCCACAGCAAGGCCCGTAATATGACTCGGCAAGAGGAAGTCGATGAATGTCTTCAGACCACCCGCAAACCTCGGCCGTCGTCCATTAACGCGCGCTTCGATGACTTCAAGCAGGAGTTCGACACTGTATGCAGTCGCCAGCGAGGCGAATAACTGGGCCAGCGATTGCTCGAATCCGAGCAGCGCGTGCCCGAAGATGTTGAGCACCGAGATGGCGATAGCGAAGCGCCGCAATGCCGCCAGACGCAAGTCCTGGATCACCGAGAGCCTCCTCCTTTTGATTTCCATCCCAAAACAACCGTGTGCGAGCCCGGCTTTAACGCGAGCGTTTCGCGATTTGGTTTTCCGTCGGGATCGCGCCAGTAGATCTCGACTCGTACTGGTTCGCTGATCGCGCCAAGGCCGAAATGGAGTTGCGGACTGCGTTTGCCGGAATGACCGTTTCCGCCATCGACCTGGGAGACCAGGCGGCGGCCGTCCGGAAGAACAACAGTCACAGCAGCGCCTATGGCGGCGCGGGCGGCGATGAGCCCGTCGGGTGGCCCAAGCCTCGTCCAGGTTTGCGCGGGGTTGTCTGCCGTGAGCGGCAACAACAGATTGAGATTCAGGAAGGCTCCGCGAGCCGAGGCGGTGTTGCGATAGAAGTAGGACGGTCCCCACTGGTTAGCGAAAACAAGATCCAGGCCGCCATCATCATCCACGTCAGCGATGGCGATGCCGCGGCTGACTTGAGGTTCGCCGAGCCCGACATCGGCCGCCAGATCGTGGTAGCGTCCGTTACTCGCGCGAACGAAGAACGTGTTGTGCTGCTGACCGCTCAGGTCATCGCCGAGTTCAAACCGCGGCCAACTGCGCGGATCAGGAACGAGTCGATCGTTGGTAGTCGCCAACTCCTGAAGCTCCGGCCAGCGATTGACGTCGCCTTTCATAAAACCGATTGCCTGGATGGCTTCGAGTACTCCGTCGTTGTCAAAATCGGCGAGCTTGGCGTCCCAGCCCCAACCGCTTCGAGATAGACCGAGTTGCTCGCTTCGATTGACGTAAGGCGCGACGTTGTTCTTCATGAGCTCGACCTGGCCGGTGCTGAGGAAGAGAAAGTTGCTTTCCAGCAGTCCATATTCGGTGGTGATGTTGCTCACGAAAATGTCCGGCAAGGCATCGCCGTTGAGGTCGCCAAAATCAACGCCCATGCCTTTGAATGAATCACGACCCACGACGCTGGAGTGTGGCGTACCGAGAGTTCGCTTGCCTTGCAGCAGCTCGAAGCGCGGCTTTCCCGTTATCGATCGATTGTGAAGCAGGCGATCTGGTCCAAAGTCGTTGGCGAGATACAGTTCGGGCAACAGGTCTCCGTCGAGATCAGCGGCGCCGAGGGCGAGTGTCCAGCCGTGGTTGACGTCGTCGGTAAAAACGTTTTCGAAGTGAGCGAACTGAACCGCGGGATCGTCGCCGGTCGTAGCGCCCTGCCAGAGCAGCAGGTGCTTGCTGCCGCCGTTCAGCGCATGGGACATCGACGCGTGCATTCCCTCGTCCTCAGTCGCGTTGGCGTCGAGAATCCTCGCGCCATCGGGAAAGTAGTTACCGATCACGATATCGAGATGGCCGTCGCCGTCCAGATCGGCCAGCGTCGCGGCATTCGTGAACCAGCGCTTCGCGCCAGAAACAACTTCACGAGGAACGTACTCTGATCCACGGCGCAGAAACGCAACGGGCGTGCGTCCCCAGTAGTACACGAGCAGATCGAGTTTGCCGTCTTCGTTTAGATCGCCGGGCAAACAACCCATCGGCGCCATCGTCGCGGGCTCGTAAGGCAGTGGACTGGGATTCAAACTGCGCGCACTGTAGCGGGCAACCGTACCGGGTACTGGTCCAACAATCACCATGTCTTTTCTGGTGTCGACGTAGCAGACGTCATCTGGCCGTCCATTACCGTCAAGGTCGCCAAGCGCCGCGGCCGCTCCGACGGAAGAGATCCAGGCATGAATACTCCTGAGTTTCGGATGGACCTCTCGGATCCGTCGCGGGGCATGTCCGGGCCACTCAGGAGCGATCTCAGGCAGTGCGTGCCGTGTAAACTGAAAGCGCTGCGCAAGGGCGGCCCGCTCACCACTGGACAAGACCGGCTGCCGGGCAAGACCGTAAGTCACAATCATCAGGACGACTGCGACCAGGCGTGAAAAGTAGTGACGAAGGAAACTTGTTTGAGTCATGACGCGCTTTTTGCAGCGAGCATTATTCGAATCCGCTCACGCCAAACCTCGTACGGCGGCTCTTTACCACTTGCGGGCAGATCTCTCAACGCCTCATCAGTGATGGCCGCGGCCCGAGTTGCCGGCAGGCCCGTGAGAAAGCGGCACGCCAGATCCGTGTGCTCTGTTTCATTGCCGGCGAGTTGGCGAGCTTTTGCGGCAAACGCGGCGCCCTGGGCCAGGTGCGGCGAAAAAACAGCGGTCGCCTGATGGATGGCCTCGATTGAGCCGGCGCTGACTCCGCCCGCGTACGCGCAGGCCAGACCGATCCCGCTCCAAAGGTCAGCCCGGCGGTGATATGGAAATCTCCCGATCGTTATCGGAATGCGATCGACGTCGCCGCCTTCGATAAACCAGAGGCTTCGACCCAGTCCCTGGTCAAACGCTCTGAGTCCATAAGCGGAGAGTCTGTTGGGAAGCTGTTGCTCAACAACGTAACGCGGCCAGTTGAAGTAGCCTTCATGAAACCCGTATCCGTCTAACGCCAACCAGGAAAACAACGGATGCAATCGCCGCAGGTGTTGTTTCAAGTTGAGACGCAGCCATGGCAGCCTGGCGATTGCCCAGCCACTTCCGACGTGGACCATGTAAACGTGGCGCGCGCCCGGACCCGCGATGAATTGAAGCAGTCGCTCGTTGTTCCAGGGCGTCAGAGAGTCGAGCAATGTCAATCCCATCGCTGCTCCCTCAAACGCAAATCCCCGGAGTTCGCGATCGCAAGAGTTCAGTTGTTTCGCCAGTACGGGCAGATCGTTTTCTTCGAGCGCCGCGTTGTAACCAAGCAGGAACGTCGAGCCGATCTTTTCCAGTCGCGTGCGCGTCTGATCGTCTTTCCAGTGAAAACGCCGGCGTACAAGACTGGCTTCAGCGGCGTCGATGCCTAGCACTTGTTTGCGCAAGCGGCCCAACGAAGGAAGCCCGGGAACGGTGGTCCAATGACGGCGAACCTTATCGATGTTTGAGGTAAGCGAATACATTCGTCGAGAAAATAATGAGCTGATGTTTAAATCGATTGTCAGAGAAACCTGTTGGACCAGCGTTCCGCATCCATCTTGAAGACAGTGTGGGGCCATGAAGACCGCGACGCGCCTTCAACGTTCGGTGTGGCAATGCCGAATCAGTTCTGTTGCTGGCAATGAATTAGACAGACGAGAAGAAATTTTTTGCGTGCGAGAGTGGGTGGGGCACGCGGGTTAAGATCCTTCAGTGTCGTCGGGGAGAGTAACCGGTTCTTCGGATTTGACTGCGGTCGAAATAACCGCGCGACATGTACGGCAGTCCGTAAGATGGCTCTCGACCAACTTTTTTTCGGCTGGTGAGAGTTCTCCGTCGAGATAAATGGCGAGGAATTCCGGATCGGGGCACGAGCTTAGCATCCGCTTTTTATCTTCCGGGCGCTTAACGTCTGGACGGCCCTCAAGAGCCGACAACTAATTAGATAGACACCTGAGTTTGCTTTAATTGCTTACTTGTTCGTTTTTCGTTGGTTTTGCACCGTTCCTATGCCTCGGCGGTCCCTTGCCAACCGGATGACAGTCACTGCACAGATCTATCAATATCTGCGACCCTGCTCCGTAAGAATCTCTAATGGCAACGAACTTCCAGGAATCGATTAAATCCGAAGGACAAATGGATGGAGGTTATCTTAAGAGAGGGCGTCGCTCAATGAGCGATAGTATCGAATAGCAAGGGTTTTCTAGGATGTCGGCCTTGCACTCGTCAATGGCGGCCCGATCGAGTTTGTACTCGGTGATCAGGTTGGTCACTACGGCTTCTCGCAATTTCTTGCACGCGCCTTCGATCTGACGGGTAATGGTCGACTGGTGAACCCCGAGCAGCCGGCCGATTTGGCCCAGTTGCAGGCCATCATCGTAGCGCAGTAACAGGATCAGACGCTCCCGTTCACTCAGGCACTGGCAGGAACATCGCAGAGACTCTCGAATAACGTGTCCGTAGCGACTGGACCGGAGCAGCGCGTCCATTTTGGATAGCGCGGTGTCGTCCGCCACCTCGTGAATGGTGTCGAGATCTTCCGTATTGTTGACGAGGCGTTCGCGCTCATTGGTGGCGCGATGGCAGATTATCGCGCGCAACCAGGTCGCGAGCGAACTGCGACCCTGGTAAGAAGCGATGCGGCTGTGTCCTGATTGATCAGGAAGGAACAAGTCGGCGAGCACGCTGTCGGCGAGATCAGCGGCCCTGCTGTTGACGGTCGCGAAGTTGGCGAGGTCGTCGATGTACTTTCGATAGAGCGTATTGAACCGATCCCAGGCTTTATCAGCTTTTTGCGCGCAAGCCAGCGCCAGGTAGAGATCGTTCGTATGCAGCGCTTTGATGAAATCGGTTGCCGCCGCGCTGGAGACACCGGATCCCATGGTCTTTTCAGTGACCCAGATCACATGCGCCTCGAAATATTCGGGTTGTAGCAGGAGCCCGCCATGTGCCGCGCGACCGGCATCGTAGGCTTCCGCGATTGTTGTGCGAACGAGGTTCGTTGAAAAACTGTTCATACCTGGACCAGAGAAAAGATCGACAGCCACTTGCGCGACCGAAGTCAGGATCGGTTAATGCAGGTCCACTTGCTGTGTTGAGGCGACACTGCCTCTTACACAACGTCGTGCGACGCACTCATCACGTCACGGGACGAATCGTTCCAATCATTAGTGACCGGAGAAATGCAAATTGCACCCGGTGTTTGTGCCACGTTGTCTTTGAGTGGCCCAGATCGATTTGCCCAAGAGCAGCAAAGCAGCCATGGTCAACCCCCACTGGTTGACAGACGAGATTGGCTTCTGAGTGATTGCGTACCGGACCGTTTTATTAAGTTCAGTACATACCTAACTGACAGTTGTAGAAGGAAAATTTGCATTGGTGTCGAACTCCGCCTGGGTTAACGGGTTCCAGCTTGTCATCTGGGCCAATGACTGATAGGAGGGCAGTCTGGTTGTACACTGAAGAGCTATCGGAATCTGGTATCGGAGTTACATGTGGTGTGCAGCACTGCCGCTTGCTTCTTGCGGCGCCTGCGGGCGGTACTATCCTTCGCGCCCTGTGGTCCAACGAGCAGGTAACGTTTCATCGGTTTCTCTCCAGTAGATTAAAGATCTCCAGAGTCGTTCCAAACACTAACGAGCGTCCCGGTGCCGGTGCGGTTTGAAAGTGTTCGAAGTACAGACGATTCGTCAGGTTCTCCAGCCCCATTGTAAACATAATTCGGTAATTTTCACGACGAATAATGTAGCCGGACCGCAAGGTTTGAACAGAAAAGGAGTTAAGGCTGGCGATTGTGCCGTACTCCGTCGAGATGGCGGCTGAAAGATCCAGGGGCTCGGCGCGCGTCACCCGGCCTTGCTGCCGTAATTCGTATTCCGCAAACCATCGCTGTCCCAGGCTGTCAAAACGAACCCCATTGATCGTACGCCACGGCGTGATGCTCGATAGCGGCGCGTCAGTCGCTGATCCCCGCAAGGGTATCGGCGTGTCAGGGCGGTTGTAGAAATGGTCGATGAGCGTAAGCGTATTTTGATCCGGGCTCAGATTTGATCCCTTAAGCAAACCCAACATCCCAAATGATCTAAGGACGCCGGCGCGGCCGAGTTGCAGACTCGCTTCGTACGTGCCCTCGAAGCCGCTGATCCGAGCGCGGGCGGTATTCGTGCGCTGCACGTAAAGGACGCCGTGAAAAGGGAAAAAGGGTGAAATCGGATCCAGTCCGCGGGCTGGATCCGGCGTCACAAACAATAGTGGGCCAAACGATGAGCCGATAAAGTCTTTCAGGTCATTGACAAAGTAACCCGCCGACGCGCTCCACGCGCCACGCTGAAGTTTGACTCCAACGTCAATCTCACGACCGCGTTCGGGCTTAATCGCGACGTTGGGAATCACCAGGACGCTGAACGCCGGATCCCCGAAGTCGCGTAACAGGTAGCGCTCCGTGATACCGGGTTCGCGATAGCTGTGTCCCCAACGAAAATAAGAATTGATGCCGGCCGGTAGACGAAACACCGCGCCGATGTTTCCTGTAACGACAGTGCGCTTCGTTGTTACATCCTTACGGCCTTTGACTAAGTCGAGAATCCCGGCTGCGCCATCCGGATCAATGGCGCCGGGATTGGCGAATAAATCCGGCAGCGTCAATTCGAGCAGTGTTGCTTCAGAGCCGAGTGGGAAACGCGAAGTTACACGCGCTCTCGTGCGCCAATTGTCGAGTCGCAACCCGCCGGTTAGCTTGAGCCACCGCGATGGCTCATGTTCGATCAAACTGAACGAGCTCCAGTTTTGATACACAGAATCGGGATTACTCGCTCGGTTGCTTATCGTCCTGAAGGGAGGACTAAGATCAGTCCGCGAAAACTGATCGACTGAAGACTCACGCAAATACCCGAGTCCAGCGGTAAGCAGGGTTCCAGCGAAAGGAGCGAGAGTAGCTTGTGCATCAGCGAACACAGTCCTGATGGAGTTTTTGTTCTGAGAGAGATTGGCCGGAATAAACGTCGATCGCTGACCAGTGAGAACTGCCGGGAGGTTCTGCGGGTCATTGGGATTGGGTTCCAGTATCCAACTGCTGCCCAGGGGAATTGACGAAGTAATCGTATCGTCAGGAAAGGAATATTTTTGATAGTAGCCTCCGGCCGAAAGCTGGTGTAACCAGGGTGTCAACTCGCGTCTTTCGTAGCGTACGCCGTATTTGTCCAATCTGCGAAAACTGTTGAATTGCGTGCGTGGATCGAATGGCGGCGTGATGAATGAAAAGCCAAGGTTTGCGTGTTGGCTATTTAACTGGCGATAGCGAAGATTCTGGTTTGTGCCCGGAAAAAACCACAAATCAAGCCGATCACTGAACCCGTGGGCTTGAGCATTGGGAATCTCCGCACCGGCTTCCATGCTCCAGACGGCGTAAGTGCGCGCGACATTGTTGCCGATGGCGTTCCCCATCTCGGTCGCCAAATTGCCAAAGCGCAGGACTTCGTCGAGCGAGATGGATTGGTTACCGGCGGTGTAGTTGGACTGGCGAAACAAAGAACCGCTCATTCGCAGCGCAAAGTTGGAGCGACTCCAATTGATAGTCGAGGCCGCGCGCCTAAAAGGTCCGTTGCTGCGAACCTCGCCGTTGAAACAAACGCCCAGACGAGTCAACTCGTCGTCAGATTCCGGGGGCGCGGCAGTTATCAGGTTGATTACACCGGCCATCGCGTCGGAGCCGTAAAGGCTTGAGCCCGCGCCACTCACGACTTCAGCCGTCGCCAATTGAGTGACGTCCACCGTGCTTGGAGAAACTCCGGAAGTCGGGTCGCTTCGAACGTTGTTGAGCCGTTCGCCATCGAGCACCAACAAGAGTCTATTTGACGCGAGACCGCGCAAACGGGGGCGTTCGAGCATTGGATTCGCGATTACGGGCGTGAGGTTTGGCGTTTTCTCGATGGCTCGCAACGTCGACCACGGGCGGCGCTGTTCGATCTTTGACGCGTCTGTTGCCGCAACGATCTGTGGCGTCTCGGCTGTGGAGCGAGCAGCGCCTTTGCTTGCGGTGACGACTATTTTGCTTTCGATCAGCCTCGGCAGCAGGGCGAAGTCTTCACTATAAGAACCGTTTCCCTGCACAATGACTCGGGCGGTAGCTATCGCAAAGCCTTCGCGGGTGATCGAAACAAGGTAAGTGCCGGGGGGCACTGCCGCAAATTCATACTTACCGGAAAGAGCTGTTTCCGTTGTGACGATTCGCTCGCTTGCAACGTCTACCAGGTCTACTCTTGCTTTAATGATGACTGCGCCATTTTGATCTCTGACAGTTCCGCTCAACGTTGGAGCGGATTGAGCAAAGGCTCCCACACGAACGCAAAGCAAGAGACCAACAGAGAATATGAAAAGACGATAGGACATCTGTCGTAACGCTTGATCAACCAGGGCTTCGTCTTCACTTCGGGGAGACGCATCATGTCTATTACTTCCATCATGTCTATACTTGATTAGCGCCGGATAAACTTCTTATAGATCATCGGGTTTGTGGCTGAACTCTGGGATCGCGCACTCTGGGATCGCGCCCTCTGCGTAGCTCGGCGTTCTCTGCGTTAACTAAATAGTTCAAACGCAGAGGCCGCGGAGATACCCGGAGCCCTTGAAGAGAACTCGCGTTACCTGCGCGACGGGCTGAAAAATGTCTAAACAGCTTCTGACTGCGACGAGAAATTGAATTCTTTCACTTTCAACGCGGGCAGGAGTGCGGAGTTGCCGCCCTGGCCTTCGGAACTGCCGACGCGCTCGGGTTTGCCGATGGCCTCGATGTTGCCCGGTGCGAGCAGTTGGATCACGCTCTGGTTGAAGCGGAAGTTCTTGACCGGATACTGAATCTTGCCGTTCTCGATAAACCAGATGCCGTCGCGCGTCAGGCCGGTTTGCAAGACGGTGCGCGCATCGACGCCGCGGATGTACCAGAAACGGCCGAGCAGGATCCCGCGGTCCATCGATTTGATCATGTCTTCAACCGAAACCGGCGCAGCGGAACTCTCGATGATGCTATTGACTGGTCCAGGCGTCGGCGCTTTGTCTCTTTGCTTCGCCCAGTAACGCGAGTAGACGAGGTTTTCGAGTACACCGTTGCGCACGAGATAGATCTTCTCCGCGGGCAGTCCACCTTGCGCCGACTTCGAACCGGGCAGCTCCGGATGCCACGGATCGCTGTAAATATTGATCCGCTCGTCGAAGATCTTCTGGCCGAGTTTTGTCTTGCCGCCGGGTGCGGAAAACGGACTGCGCCCTTCTTCAGCACTGCGGGCGTCGAACGCGAAAGCAATCTGGCCGACCAGATCGACGACTGCCTGCGGCTCGAGTATCGCCGGATAAACACCCGGTTCGAGCACGCGTGGATTACGCGACTCAACCGCTTTGCGAACCGCTTCATTCGCGACACGCGTGGTGTCGAGTTTTGCAACGTCGAAATGGTTGCGCAGGAAGTATCCCGAACTCGATCCGTCGGGCGTGCGCGCAGTCATGCCGAGACTGACCAAACTCCCACGGTCGTAAATGAAGTTGCCGTTCTTCGTCGCCGAGGCACCTACCTGACCGCGCGCCTGGTGAAAACCGGCGCCGATCACTTTTGCTCGCTCGCAATAACCAATCACGTCGTTGATCGTGCGCGCGCGCGCGCCGACCGAGATGTTCGACGTCGCTTCCGCGTAGCCATTGACGGGCTTGTAAGTTTGCTTGCCCAACGTCGGCATGTACTCGCGATCGACCGGCGAGATCTGCGCCAGTTGCTCGGCGAGCGCGACAGTGGCTTTGAGCGACTCGTCGTCGATCTCGTTTGTCGTCGCGGAGCCGCGTTTGCCGCCAATCCACGCCGTGACTGACACGCTCGTGTTCTCGCGCGCGCCGGCGGTCGTAAACGCATTCGCGGCGAAACGAAGATGGCCGTAGTTTTCACTGCTGACGTTTACAACAGCGTCGTCAGCTTTCACGTAACTCAACAACTTCTCACAAATCGCGCGCGCCTCTGTTTCAGTGAGCAGCATTTTGATCTCCTTGATTAAGACGTGGCTTTTGCAGCCGTGTTGAGTACGTTGACCTGGCGGAAGCGAGCCGGTGGACAGCCGTGACTGACGGCGTTCGACTGGCCGGGTTCGCCCTTGCCGTCGCTGAAGCTGCCGCCTAGTTCGTAAGTCGATGGACCACCGAGACCGTCGAGCGAGTTCCAGAAGTCCGTCGTGCGCGACTGATATGCGACGTCGCGCAGCATCTCGCCGCGTTTTCCGTTCTTGATCTCCCAGAACACCTGCCCGCCAAACTGGAAGTTGTAGCGCTGCTGATCGATCGAGTAGCTGCCGTCGCCGTAGATCAGGATTCCTTTCTCGACTCCGGCGATCAGATCGTCGAGCGAAGTGTTGCCCGCGCCGGGCTGAAGCGAGACGTTCGGCATACGCGGGAACGAAATGCTGCCCCAACTGTCGCTGTGATTACAGCCGTACGACTTCTTCTGACCGATCATCGGTGCGAGGTCGCGCGTCGTTTGCCAGTCGACAAACAGTCCGTCTTTGATCAGGTGCCAACGCTGACTCGGAACGCCTTCGTCGTCGTAACCGACGGTCGCGAGTGCTTTCGGTTGATTTCTGTCGGCGACGAAGTTGACCATCTTCGAAGCGAATTGCAGTTTGCCGATCTTGTCCGGCGTCAGAAAACTCGTGCCGGCGTAGTTGGCTTCCATCCAGAGCGCGCGGTCGAGTTCGGTCGGATGGCCCACCGACTCGTGAATCGTCAGCCACAGGTGCGACGGATGCAGCACGAGATCGTACTTTCCGGGATCGACGGACTTCGCCTTCAACTTCATCACTGCTTCTTCGCCGGCCTGTTGCGCTTCTTTTTTCCAATCGTGCTTTTCCATGTACTCGTAGCCCATGCCCTGTGGACCACCGAGTGCGCTGCGCGATTGGAAGTCGCCGTTGGTGCGATTGACGGCGGTGACGTTGAAGTTTGGATTCGCGCGAATGATGTATTGATCGATGCGTGAACCGTCAGTCGATGCGTAAAACTTCTGCTCGTTCACAAATCCCATTGACGAGCTGACGAAGCTGACGCCTTGCGTCTTCATCGCCGATTCGTTCAGCGACATCAGAAACTGGATCTTGTCGTCGATCGAGACTTCGAATGGATCTTTCTCGAAGGAGTTCTTCCAGGTCGTGACGACTTTCTCGATCGGCACGAGCGCGACGCGTTTGCGTTGAAAGAGCGCGTTGGCGCGAGCGATTTCGATAGCTTGTTGCGTGATGCGTTTGACGTCGTCCGGCGTGACGCTGCGGCTCGACGCGAAACCCCACGTGCCTTTGAAGAGTACGCGCACGCCGAAGCCGAAATTCTGTGAACGCGAGACGTTTTGCACCTGCTTTTCGCGTGTGTTGATCGACTCCGTGCGATAGCGATTGATGCGAATGTCGGCGTAAGTGGCGCCGAGTTTTCGCGCGGTGCTCAGGGCGATGTCGGCGAGCGCGTTTTTGTCGACCACGGCTGCGGCGGCGGATTCAGCGGCATCGATCTCGCGAATCCATGAAGGGAGCGCCGGTAGCGAGAGTGCGCCGGCAGCAACCCCGGCCGTCTTCAGAAAGTCACGACGAGAGGTGGTCATATTCACAAGCCTCGGTTGGATGGAAAATTGGAATGGCGCGCATGATCTAACGCGCCACGGTTAGAAATGTCAACGGTTGATTGAGAGTTCTGTTTCATGCATCTCGCCAAGCGGGAGACACACGGTAATAAATCCGAAAAATCTCTTTCTCATTGGTCTCGCGCAAGCGGGAATCACATAAGAAAACGGATTTTAATTTCTATCTCATTGGTCGCGAGCAAGCGCCCACAACGTAAAATCTCCACTGAACCCTTTCATCTGCACTTCATCATGCCGTTGCCAACAGAGCTGCCGATGATGCTTCGCGCCGCCGCGATCCAAATCCTCCTTCGCGCGATCGCTCAGCCAGATCTCAGCGTCCTTGATCACACTCACAACGCGCGCGGCGAAGTTCACCGCACCTCCAAACACATCATCATCCTCAACCTGCATCGGCCCAATATGAATCCCCGCCCGAAGTCGAACATGCTCATGCCCCGGCTCAGTCTGCAACGCACTCGCATAATCCAACGCATTCTCAACCGAACGAAACGCAGCCATAAAACTATCGCCAATAGTCTTGATCTCGCGTCCCTTGTAACTCTGGATCAACGCGCGGCTCTGCGCGAAATGCTGCCGCCGCACTTCATTCATCACCATGTCTTTCAACTCTTCCGCGAGACCAGTCGAACCGACAATGTCCGTAAACACAATCGCCAGCGTCACGCGCTCACCACCCGCCCACTCCATAAAGCTCGGCGTCTTCGTTTCACCACGCGCCGACTCAACAAACATCTCAATGTTGCGCTGCTTGTCCGCCGAATCCGCCATCTCCTTGACCTTCGACTCATAAAGCAACCGATCCTTCGGCTGCTCCAACGAGACATTCCTCCCGCACGGACAGGCAAACTTCTTCAACCCGCGCTCACTCAGCCGCTTCACATAACTGTCAGGCACGGGATCTCCACAGTTCACACAAACAAAAAACCGAACGAGGTCCAACGTCCCATCGATTGCGTGAGACTTCGCGTGGTCCACCACAAACTCTTCAAAGTGAAAACGCGTCTCGTCACTCGGCAGTCTCCCCAGATGCTGATCGTAAAAGATCAACAACCGTCCGCGCGCCTCGGCAAACTCCTGCAAGTAAAGCCCACATTTGCCACCTGCCTTTGCCGCAAACACAGCCGCGTTGCGCCACATCTCAGTCCGACCAGTATTAAACAAACCACTGTGACCAAGCCGCACCGCCAGCGTCGCATACAGACTCTGCGCGGGCCCTTCGAACGTCATCGCCAGCGCCTTTCCTTTCGGCTCCGGCGCGTCTTCGTAATCGCGATTGAACTGCGACGGAAACACGAGATAACTGCCGTCAGACGCACGCTGCTTCAGCGCGAGATCGTGCCGCAGTAACTCCTCGAGCGTCGCGTGCAACAGCAACTGCTCCTGGCTGCGCTCGTCGATCTTCTGTTCCTTCGGAATGAAAAACTGTCCCGCCAGGCAAACGTCTTCGGCTATAGAACCGAGACCATCAGGCTCTTCCTTCGCCGCGTTGACCATCGACGAAGCGTAAGCGTCGAGTAGTTCCGGTTGCAGCAAAACATAACCGCCAAAGCTCAGCCGCCGAATCAGATCGCGATTCTCGAGCCGTCCTATACAGGTGTCGAACTGCGCTTGCAGGTTAGTTTCCTTCATCGCCAGATCCGGATAGAGATCGACGAACTCCTCATATAGTTCGCCCTTCGGCGCGATCAATCGTCCGCTCTTCTTGATTCGCAACAGGAAGTTCTTGATCTCCGAGAACAAATCCGACGACGAAACCTCCGGCAGACTGTCCCAACTGATCCCCTGAGTGATCGCGGTTTGCAGATCTTTAATCTGCCAGCCTTCTTTCGCGCTCGTCTCGAAGTACTGATCGAAACCGAAATCGTTCAGCAAAGCATCAATGCGCTCTTTGCTCACCGACACAGTTCCACGATCGGCACGAGCAGAGACGAGAAACTTCTTCATCGGAATCGACGCCGCGCCCTGACGCTGTTGCGCGAGCCGCAACGCACGCTCCCAATGACGCACGCCGGCCAGCGGATCGATCTCGCTGCGTGCATCGAACACGACTAAAGCGACGGCGACTTCGTTCAGGTGAAGTTGATGGATGACGCGATAACCTGGTTGACCTGCAAGATCCCAAAGCAGCGTCTCGCGAGTTTGTTCGACGTTGCCCCTGCGCCGCACCTTTCGCGACTGCAACGTCCAAACGCGACGGCCCGGCGTCGAGTCTGTCGGCGCGAACGGCTTTCCGTTGAGCACAAGACTCAGGCCGGATTTTCCAACACCCGTATCGCCCAGCAGCACGACTTTCGCGTTGATGTAATGACGCGCGTTGAGATCTGTTTTCCTGACGGTGAGATCAACGTCGAGCTTGAAAACTTTGAGCGCGCCAAGGCTCGACTGAGCGACGAGTGTCGAACTGTCGTCGCCGAGACAGATTCCGGTCGCTAAACAGCCGCGCTCGAGGTCGTCGATGACGGCGACTGTTTGCCAGTTCGCGCAATTCCATAAACGCAGCGTTCCGTCAGTGGCTTTCGAGATGAGGATGCGTCCGTCGTCCGAGAAGACAACCGACGAGACCTGGTCCGTGTGGCCTTCGAGAATGCGGCGGATGCGTCCGGTCTGAGGATTCCAGATCCGGATCGTGCTGTCAGACGAAGCTGAAACAAGCACTTTTCCATCCGGCGACCAGGCGACGTCGTTGACGCGATCCGAATGTCCGCGCAAGACGCGGATCGTCTCGCCCGTGTCGTGATCCCAGAGTCGAACTGTTTTATCGGCGGAAGCTGTCGAAAGGGTCAGTTTGTCAGGCGATAGTGCGATTGCGACAACGGTGCTGGTGTGGCCTTTCAGCGACTCGAGAGATTCGCCGGTGTCTGCATTGAAAACCTGGACCGCGTCGCCTGCGATTCCCGCAAGGATCGTGTTCAACCTGGGCGACCAGCAGACGCTGATCACGTTGTCGTCACAATCGAGCGTTTGCAGAAGTTTGCCGTTGAGATCGCAGATCTTGACGCTCTTGTCAGTCCCGCCAAACGCGAGCCGCTTTCCGTTCCTGGACCATGCGACGCCAAAAACCTGCGCCGAGGGTTGATCGCTGCCGCTGAGAGTTCGCACTAACTTTCGCGTCGCGAGGTCCCAGAGCCGAACGGTGTTGTCCAGCGAGGCCGACGCCAGGATCTCACGATTGGGTGAAATCGCGAGTCGATGAACGTGACCGTTATGTCCGGTGAGTGAGTACTCTAGTTGAATTCCAGATGGTAGCGCTTGAGGTGAACGCTTATCTGCGCACATTTGTGCTCCTTATTTTCGGCACTGTCTTAGTTTCCTTCTGCGGCCCTCCGCGTCTCTGCGGTTTATATGTTTTTGCGGTTCTTTTACCGCAGAGTCGCAGAGACGGCGGAGAGGCACGCGGAGAATGCTGAACAAACTAAGACACGAACTTATTTTCTCTCCGGCGGCATGGCCTGGGCGCGGCGGAGCATCCAGCCGTAAAGAACCACGATCAAGGCAACGAAACCGAGTATGCCCAACCATGGACCAGGCGCGAAGTCTTCGGGGACGAGCGCGAGCGGAGCGTCGTTTGACAGACCAACGATCAGTCCCGCGTTGAGAACACCCCACAAACTTTCGCCGACGATCAGTCCAGAAGCGACGAGGGTTCCGAGTCGTTCGGCGCGTTCCGGGTTACGCAAGTTCTTGGTTCGCTTCTCGTACCAGTAAGACAACACCGCGCCGATGACGACGGCGAACGTCGCGGACATCGGCAAGTAGATGCCGATGCCGACTGCAAGAGGCGGGATGCGGATCAGTTTCAGCGCACCGAGCGCCGTGTCGAGAATAATCAAACCAACGCCGACGATCGCGCCGATGCCGATCATCTTCCATTGCAGGTTGCCTCCGATCACGCCTTGCGCGAGCGCCGAGATGAGCGTCGCTTGTGGCGCGGCCAGTGGAGTATCCGAGACGACGCCGATGTTCGCGGCGCCGGCGAAGCCGTAAGCTTTCGCGAGCAGGTTCAGTACAAACGGAATCACAGCCGCGCCGGCAGCAACGCCGACGATGAGCGCGATCTGCTGTTTCATCGGCGACGCGCCGACCAGTTGGCCTGTCTTCAGATCCTGCAAGTTATCGTTCGAGATCGTCGCGCAGGCAAAAACTATCGCCGTCACGAACAGCGCGAACGCCACGAGCGCGCCACTGTTGACGTCCGTCACTGTGACCGCGAACACCAGCGCCGACGCAAACATCACGATCGACAAAATGCCGACGCCTGAGATCGGACTGTTCGAAGCGCCGATGAGTCCGGCCATGTAACCGCAAATTCCGGCGATGAGAAAACCGCCGATCAGTACGAACGGAATCGCGATCAGCGTAATCGTCAGCGCATTCGGAGCAAGCACGGACGATCGTGCGAACGAAAACGCGAGCCAACCGCTAACCAGCAGACACGCCACCGTCAGCACGAGGATCCACTGCGGCGGGATGTCTCGATCGCGTTCGTCTCGCTCACCGCCTGAACGCGAAGCAGCGAGCGTGCTTACGAGTCCGCCAATGACGGGTTTCGCCAGTCGCGCCAAGGTGTAAATGGCGGCGACCGCAATCGCCCCCGCGCCGATGAATCGCACTTGAGTACGCCAGATGCCGAGCGTGTGCGCGGCGAGTGAAACTCCTTCCGCGGCTGGTTGCTGCGACGTCAGAATCGGAACGGCGACGGCCCACGCGATGATCAGGCCCGTCAACATCGCCATACCGACTGATAATCCGACCAGATGACCCGCGCCGAGCAAAGCAAGCGACCATCCGAAGTCGTAACCAGTCGAGGCGAGCGTTCCGACGCGAAAGAACCCACTGAACGATCCGGCGGCGAGACGCGTCGCCGTCACGACAGCGAGTCCGGCGGAAGCGGCGGCGCCGTAGACCACGGCGGTGAGTCCTTCTCTCGCTTCGCCAGTCTCGTCTTTCGTCTCACCACGCGTTCCGGATCCGACCTTCAGTACTTCCGCCGCCGCGACGCCTTCCGGATACGGCAGGTCGGAGTTGGTCACTAACGCGCGCCTGAGCGGAATCGTAAACAACACGCCGAGCACACCGCCCGTCAGACAGATTAGAAACGATTGCCAGAACGGAAAACCGGTCCACCAACCGACGATCACCAGTCCCGGTAACACGAAGATGATCGCGGAGAGCGTCCCGGCCGCGGAGGCGACAGTCTGGACGATGTTGTTTTCGAGTATCGACGAGTCTTTGACGACGCTCAGGATCGCCATCGAGATCACCGCGGCGGGGATCGACGAGGCGAACGTCAGTCCGACTTTGAGTCCGAGATAAACGTTAGCGGCAGTGAAGACGGTAGTGATCAGCGCGCCGAGAATCAGGCCGCGTATGGTGAGTTCTTTAGGTCTCATAGGTTTAATTGGTCCAGCGGGCGCTTTCTATCCTGTTTCGAATTGCTGAGTCAAGGAATTCCTTGTCTCGCGCTAGCGATCCGTTGACATAGCCTGCTTGCGCACAACCGTGATCTTCACCGCCGACGGATACTGCTTCGAATGATGCACAGCATTCCGCGCAACAACCCCCTTCGACTCATCAAAATTCCGCCCGCCAGTATTAAGATTCCGATCGAACCGCGGGAAATTACTGCTCGACACTTCAATCCGTATCCGATGCCCGGCGGCGAAAAAGTTGCTCGTCGTCAGCGGCGACAATGTCACCTTATAAACCTTCCCCGCCTGCATCCACGCAACAGGCTTGTCGTACCCATCGCGATAACGCATCCGCTGAATCGTCTCATCAAGGTTGTACGCGCGGCCATCGGGATACACATCGAGCAGCTTCACCGTGAAATCCGTATCTCTCGCGTCAGAAGAAACATAGAGCGTCACCTCGATCGGACCACTCACTTCGACGCCTTCCTTGAGCGGCTCAGTACTGTAAACAAGCACATCAGGCCGCGACTCGTTCTCGCGCTGATCGAAGGCTCCCGCCGTGATCGCATTGCCGGTGCAACAAACATTCCCGCCACGCGACGGCACGGGATTCATCGGATCGTACTCAAACCGATCCGCGCTATCCGCCGCCGGCGCAGCCTCGACCAACGCCCCGTCGCCACTCGCCGTATTCGCCTTGCCCGCACTCGATAAGAAGAACGTCATCTGCTCGGCGCCACGCGGCGGCCACGTGTCAGACGTTTGCCACTTGTTGATGCCCATCGTGTAATAACGCACGCGCGGCATCTTCTCGAGAATCCCGTTGTTCTCGCCTTTGAGAAAGTGATCGAACCACCCATACGTGAGCTCGTCGTAATTCAAACGCGCGTCGCCAACACTGCGCTCGCCGACGATCGTGTTCTCAGTCGCACGACGAAAACCACAATGAAGCGTCGGCGCGATGATGGCGTACTGTTGATTCGCGATCTCAGGCGAAGCAGTCTTGCGCACGTGATTGAACGCAGCGAGGTTTGGACCAATCGACACGTCGTACCACGACATAAACCAGAACCCCGGGATGTTGATCTTCATGTTGTCGTGCCACAACCCGCCCTTGTACCACGCGGGATCGTTCGGCTCTCGCTCGATCATCGCGCCGCCGGTTGGAACAGGCATGCGATCGGCGAAGATGCCGTTTGGACCACCCGCGGCTTTCATGATGTCTTTCACCGGCAGATGCCGCAGCGCCTTGGACCAGTCGACCTGCGGTAACTGCGGCGCCAGATCGAACGCCCGCGACGCGCGAATCAACTCTTCCTGCGTCGTGTTTGGAGCAAACATCGGACGCACCTGGTTTTGCTGCCCGTAGAGCCACGCGATGAACAACATCTGCACCGCGCCGCCGCGATACCAGTTTCCCTGTTCGTAGAAACCATCGACGCGCCCGACGCCCGCGCCGAAACCCTGCGCGATCATCGTCGTGAACGCGGGATGTCCCTGCGCCGCGACTGCCAACTGCCACTCGGCAGTCGACGAGCACCCGATCGTGCCGACCTTGCCGTTGGACCATGACTGTTTCGAGATCCAGGCGAGTTCGTCGACGCCGTCGGTGAGCGGTGGCCCAAGGATGTCGTAGTTGCCTTCGGAGAAAAAGCGTCCGCGCTCGTTCATGTTGACGTAGGCGTAACCGCGCTTCACGGCTTCAAGCTCGGTCGAGAGATCGCGCGGCGCACCGTTGCGAACGTCCCAGAAGTTGAAGTTGTAAGGCGTGCGGGAGAAGATCGCCGGATACTTTTTCGACGTGTCTTTCGGCCGGTAGACGTCGGTGGCGATCCGCGTGCCGTCGCGCATCGGAATCATCAGTTTGCGTTCGACGATGGCGATGGACTGTAGTTCCGCCTCGATCGCGCGTCGCTGCGCCAGGCTCTCTGGCGTGGCTTCGCGACGTTGCGAATGAACGCTTTGGTCGCCGGCGAACAGAACGAAAAGACAGAAGGCGAGCAGAGCAAAGACGAAGGTCCAGAAGGACTTCTTTTGCATAGTATCCTCCGCGAAGAAATGCTTTTACGGGACGTGTAGCGCTAACGAACCAGGGTACTGAAGATTAGCGCGGGAAGCCTACTTATACGATCCCGTAAAGCGCCTGATCTTCGATAATTGCTTTGACGTGCTTTGAGCCCGTGAGGGCATCGATTCCAGTGGGAGTAGTGATGACGGGTACAGCACCTAACGCGTCAATTCCGCTCTTCAAGCGCTTACCATGATGGCGCTTCAGAATGCGATCAATCACCGGCAGAGCGACAGTAACCGCATCGCGTTTGCTTTTTACCGTTGCCCGGCGCGCTTTCTTTGTCGGGCGTGTTTTTACCGCTGATTTCGCGGCCTCGGTCCGTACCATCACGATTGCGCGCACCTCATCTTCAGGACCAAGTTGCTCTAAGCGGGCCGCAAATCCTGGGCTTATTTTCGCTTCTGCACTCTTGTTTTCTGCTTCGCGTACCATCAGCAAATCTTAAAGCGCGTGGAACGCTTCGAGTGGTTGAATCATACCATAGCCCCAGCGGTTATCAGGACGAGCATCAACGCCGAACGGGTGCTTGGCAGTCTTTTTCATCGCCTCGATCACCTCGGTCACGGGAGCGTGTGGCTTTGCCGACATGAGCAGTGCCGCGACGCCGGCAGCGTGCGGCGTAGCCATAGAGGTACCATCCATGTATGAGTATTCGAACGTTCCATCAGACGTTTGTTCAGGAGGTATGCACGAATAGACTTGAACGCCGGGGGCTACAACATCGGGCTTGGTAACAAGCGCGATTGGCGAGCCTGGAAATACGAGGCTTGCTCCACTGCTGAAGAAGGGAACATCGACTTTGCTCTTAGGCATCTTTTCTATTGCCCCTATTGAAAAGGCGTTGTGTGCGTTTCCGGGTGAGCTGGTGTTCCCATGGTTTTCATTACCAATAGCAACTACAGGCAATACACCGTACTCCTCAATGAGCATCTTAAAGACTTCAACAAAGAGTGGTTCGTAGTAAGTAAAGCCGAGAGACATATTAATGATGTCTGCACCGCTTTCAATCGCCCAAGCGATTCCATCCAGGAGAGTTTTGACGGTGACGCCGTCACCCACAAGCACAGCTGCTACGAACAGATTTGCTTCGGGAGCGACGCCAATTGAAATGCCACCTGAAGCTTTTCCCCCGGCGATAGTGCCGCAGACGTGGGTACCGTGCGTACCACAGTCGAAAGCTGGCGTTGATTTGATCCGTCGCCCTACGGGATCCATGACGATAAAATCTTTGAGTTGATTGGCAAGCGCCGGATGATCGCCATAGACGCCTGTATCGAGAACGGCTACGTTAATACCCTTCCCTTTTGTCTTTGCCTTAGACCACATTTCCGGAATGCCCAGGTGTTTTAGGCCCCACGTCATTTTGTCTTTGTTTTCAGCGTTACCTAGTCTTTCATAATTGACTTCTTTTGGTTTGATCAGATGGATCTTTTGGTTCGGCAGGATGGCGACGACTTCGGGTCGAGCGGCGAGTTCTGGCAGGGTCCGCTTGGTTACTTGTGCGGTCACTACAGGCAGAGTATTGGAAGCTATGGGCGCCACCTGTAATTGCTTGTCGCCCGCGAGGTGTTTAGCGCCGGCACGCTTATAACTATCAGCTAGTTTCTCCTGGATTGGGCCATGCGCGGCAGCGCGCATTTGGACTTCGTCCAGTCTCTCTTTCAACGCGCGCCAACGGCCACGCACACGAGGCTCTTCGCCCACGCTGGGAGTGCGGTAGATGACTATGGCGTCGCGCTTGTCATTTGGGCGGCCGTCCGCGAGGTACTGTTCGAAGGCTGGTGAGATTTTTGATTCAGTCATGCTTTGCGTCTCCGTTTGGTGAGTTGCTGGCTTGGCCGTGTACGAGTCGCTCGTCTTCTTCGGGCCTTTGTGCTTGATTTCAAAGACGCCGGTTTCTTCTTCATCTGTTTTTCGAGCTGACCCTCAAGTCTATCGGCCCATTTTCTTAATGCTTTGGCTGCTTCTTTTCCTTTCTTTCGATACTCCGGCGATCCGTGTAAAAATTCGATGTGGTTTGCTAGTTGGCGAGTCAGCGAAACAAATTCGGGCCAGGTTGTGCGATCGACGGGATACGTTATTACACTACACGAGGAGCCCTCCTGGGAGTTGTGAGCCGTTTAGGTCGGCGACTTAGTGTGAAGAACGCCGAAGTAATACCCCTACATTAAAGGTGGGGTCAATTGAGGTGGCAGTTTTTTCCGCAGCAGGGCCGGCCAACTGCCGCCATCTTACTTGTTTGTCGTTCGTTCCTGCTGTTGGCGTTTCAACTCAGCCCGGAAATTACTCTCGCTGCGTTCGACGTAACGCGCGAGCTCCTGTTTGTCGATGAACGGATTCTGCGGTTCGCCCAGGCGTTTGATCTTCCCGAGCAGGTCGAAGAACGATCCGTGCGGCGCGAGGAAGACGTCGCACGGCAAAGTCTTCAGCAGACGGAATGACGACTCGTAATCCTCGACGATGTTTGGATAACCGGCGTTGCCGATCAACTTATAACCCGGAACGGTCGTGCTGCCGATGATCACGACGCTGTATTGTTTCCCGCCTTCACTCACTTTCATGGTCCAGGTAGTGCAACCCTTAGTGTGACCGGGCGTGAGACGCGCCGTCATCGTAACGTCGCCAAGCTTGACCGTATCTCCGTCGCGCAGCTTTCGATCGGCAATGACTGCCTGAAACAAAAATCGGTCGCCGAAGTTCGGATCGTTCTTACCACCGCGCGCGAGCATGTCCGCATCAGCTATGCTGACCGCCAACTGAGCGCCTGTCATCTGCTTCAACATCGCCACCCCGCCAACGTGATCGGCATGAGAGTGGCTGGTGATCAGAATCTTGACATCTTCAAAACGAAACCCAAGCTGCTCGACGTTCTGCTTGATCTGCGGCACTGTTTCGGCAAAGCCGCTATCGAGCAGTATGTGACCATCCGAGGTCGTGATCAGATACGACGAAACCTCCGCCGCCCCAACGTAATAAACGTTGCCGATGATCTTGAACGGCTTCACCGGCTCGTTCCACTTGCGACTCTCTTCGTCGTTTATCTGGGCCTGCGCGTACGTTCCGCACAACAGAAGAACACAGATGATTAGAAGTTTTTTATGCATTCATTTTCTGGATGATCGCGTCGGCGAACTCGGCGGTGCGAGCCGTGCCGCCGATGTCGCGGGTTCTGACTTTACCTTCTTTGAAGACGGCGAGCATGGAACTCTCGATCTTGTCAGCCGCTTCACGCTCGTTGATGTAACGCAGCATCAGGATTCCCGACTGCAACAACGCCGTCGGATTCGCGATGCCTTGTCCGGCGATGTCTGGCGCGGAGCCGTGGACGGCCTCAAACACCGCACCTTTCTCGCCGATGTTTGCTCCCGGGACGAGCCCCAATCCACCGACAAGCCCCGCACAAAGATCTGAAACGATGTCGCCGTAAAGATTCTCGAGCAACATGATGTCAAACTGCTCCGGCCGCATCACGAGTTGCATACACGCGTTGTCGACGATCTTGTCGTCGGCAATGATGTCCGGATAGTCCTGACTCACACGGCGAAAACAGTCGAGAAACAGGCCGTCGGAAAGCTTCATGATATTGGCCTTGTGTACCGCCGTGACTTTCTTTCGCGACTCCCGCTTTGCATATTCAAACGCAAACCGAGCGATACGCGTCGACGCCTTCTCCGTAATGATCTTCAAACTCTCAACCACACCCGGCACGACAACGTGTTCCAAACCCGCATACAAACTCTCCGTGTTCTCACGCACGACGACCAGATCGAGCTCAGGATAACGGCACGGCACGTTCGGCAACGCTCGTACCGGCCGCAGGTTCGCATAAAGATCGAGCGTCTTTCGCAGCCCGACGTTGACCGACGTGAATCCCTTGCCGATCGGCGTCGTGATCGGACCTTTGAGTGCGACCTTGTTACGGAGAATGGAGTCGAGCAGTTCCTGCGGCAGCGTCTCGCCAAACTTTTCGAGCGCCTGCGCGCCCGCGTAATGAGTTTCCCATTGGATATCGACGCCCGAGGCTTCGATAATTCGCACGACGTTTGAAGCCACTTCGGGGCCGATGCCGTCGCCCGGAATCAGTGTGATAGGATGCATGTTCAATCAATGTCACAAAACGCGGTGAATTTCAACAGGCAATTCACGGATGTCGTGATAATCGGCGGCGGCGTGATTGGTTTGTCGATCGCTCGCGCCCTCGCGTTACGCGGTGCGGGCGAGATCTGTCTCGTCGAGCGCGACGGCCTCGGACATGAAGCTTCGTTCGCAGCCGGAGGCATGTTGGCGCCGCAAGCAGAAGCGAACGCCGCGGACGACTTCTTCAACCTCGCGTGTCAAAGCCGCGATCTTTACCCAGACTTCGCCGAATCACTACGCGAAGAAACCGGCATCGACGTCGAACTCGACACGACCGGCACGCTTTATCTCGCATTCACTTACCACGATCTCGTCGAAATCGAGAAACGTTTTGCATGGCAAACTGCCGCGGGTCTCATAGTAGAAAAACTCAGCCCAAACGAAGTGCGGAAACTGGAACCGTGCATCAATCAAAACGTACTGGGCGCGCTTCGTTTTCCACTCGACGTGCAAGTCGAAAATCGTCGACTGTTGAGCGCGTTGACAAACAGCCTCGCGAAGCTCGGCGTCGACATCGTCACTGAAACGACCGCCGAGTCAGTCAAAATCGAACGAGATCGAATCCAGGGAGTGCAGACGTCGCGCGGTTTTATACGCTGCGCGACAGTGGTCGTCGCCGCCGGAACGTGGTCAAGCTTGATTCCGATCACGCATAGTAAGCCCGCGTTGACGATCGAACCCATTCGCGGGCAGATGATCAGTCTCGACGCCCGTCCGCAACTGACGCATCACGTGATTTACAGCCCGCGTGGCTACATCGTTCCGCGCAAAGACGGGCGATTGCTCGCCGGATCGACAAGCGAACACGCCGGTTTCGCGAAACACGTCACCGCCGGCGGAATCAGCACCATCCTCGCGAACGCGCAGGAAATCTCGGCCGCGATTTGCGATCTCCCCATCGTCGATACGTGGGCGGGACTGCGCCCACGCTCCCCTGACAATTTGCCTGTGCTCGGCCCTTGTGATGAAATTGGCGGGCTGTTTTATGCAACGGGGCACTATCGAAACGGAATCCTACTCGCGCCTGTCACTGGAGAGTTGATTGCCGAGGCGATTACCGGCGGCGCCGTTTCGCCTTTGCTGGGTCCATTTAGTCCAACTCGCTTCGATCTGGCGCGCGTCTAAGCGAAAACAATACGGATAACAGATGATTTTCAGGCTTCCAGCCGTTCTTGTTCTATTACTCTTGTTGACGGCGTGTGCCTTCGCGCAAACGTCTGATATCGGCGATGTGCCGGGCACACCCTTAGATCTTCTTCCAGCGCAGGGTTTGTTCGAAGACGCAAACGGTTATCTCGGTCGCCGTTACCAGGAATTCAACAAGAAAAACCTCCCCTACGATCCGGCACTCGAAGCCAAAACGAAGAAAGAACAACACGACATCGCGCTGCGAAACGCCGCCATACTTCGCGCGCGGACGCCCTTGTCGAGCGAAGATCTTTACTACCTCGGAATGCTCTACCACCTCGCCGCCGACGCCGATAACGCGTTGTCGACGATGAAGCTACTATTAAAGGACACTCCCGACGGCCAACAGGCTCAGGCCGCCCGCAACGTCGTCGTGCTCTACTCGATCAAGAAAGATTTGACTTCGGAAGCAGTCGCGGCCGTTTCCGACTACGCGAAACACCAACCGCAGAACTCCGACGATCGTTATCGAATGGAGTTTCTGATTGCGGACGCTTACCTGCGCGCCAAAGATTTCCTGTCAGTGGCGAAACACGCGAACGAGATGCTAACGGCGTCGAAGAGTTTCGCGGAAACAAACAAATCCGAGATTTTCAAACGCGACGACATGCTCGTGAAGTCCGGCCTGCTGCTCTCGGACGCGTATGTCAAGAGCAATCAAAAGGACAAGGCTGTCGCGATGCTCGAGGAACTGCGTCGCCTGTCCCTTTCCCTGCCGTCGGCAAATCTGTATAAACGGATGACGAACCGTTTGCTGGTTATACAGCCGGGGCTGGAACCGCTTAAGATCTTCGAACACCTGGCCACGATGCCGGCGACAGCACCACCTGAGATCGTCGCCACGCAATGGATCGAGCAGGCGCCGGTGAAGCTCTCCGAACTGCGAGGCAAGGTCGTGTTGCTCGACTTCTGGGCGCCCTGGTGTGGACCATGCCGCTTCACGTTGCCGAAGTTTTCGAGCTGGCACGACGCTTACAAGGACAAGGGACTGGTCGTGCTGGGTATCACGAAGTATTACGGTCACGCCGATCAGCGTCCGGTGAACAAAAGCGAGGAACTGGTTTACCTGCGCGAGTTCAAAAAGCGCAATCGCCTGCCTTACGGTTTCGTCGTCGGCGATTCGAGCGTGAATGATTTGAACTACGGCGTGTTTTCGATCCCGACGTCGTTTCTACTCGATCGCAAAGGAAACGTGCGGTTCATTTCCAACGGCGCTGAAGAAGACGAGCTCGAAGAGCTCGAACACATGATCAAAAAGCTCGTGAACGAGCGTTAAGAATTATGGAAGATCAGGGAATTACTCTATTTCGCATCGCAATCTCGTTTGCGGCGGGCATACTCTCGTTTCTCTCGCCATGCGTGCTGCCCCTCGTGCCGGGTTACATCTCGCTAATCTCTGGCGTCAGTATCGACTCGCTGAAAGAAGGAGCGAGCAGCCGGCGTGCGGTGATTCTCAACTCGCTCGCGTTCAATGCGGGATTGTCAGTCGTGTTTCTACTTCTCGGCACGACCGCGGGACTCGTCGGCGCCGCACTCACAAACAATGTGTGGGTTCGCGTGATCGGCGGCCTCATCATCATCGCGTTCGGATTGCAACTGATCGGGCTGCTCAAAATCGGCGCGCTTTACAAAGACACGCGCAAGTTTTCCGAGAACAAGCCGCGCGGCATGTTTGGATCCGCGGTGCTGGGAATCGCGTTTGCCGCCGGTTGGACGCCGTGTATCGGACCGATTCTCGGCGGCATCATCGGTCTGGCCGCGACGAGTGGCGGCTGGCGCAGCGGGCTCGTGCTTTCGGCGTTTTATTCGGCAGGTTTGGCGGTGCCGTTCTTGTTGACCGGCCTGGGCATCAATCAGTTTCTCAGTTTCTATAAAAACTTCCGCCAGCACCTGCACAAGGTCGAAGTCGTTTCCGGTGTGATTTTGATTTTCGTTGGCGTGCTCGTGATGAGTGGACAGTCGACCATATTGACCAGTCCGACAATCGCCAAATACCTTCCGAACTGGGAAGGTAAACTGGATCTCGGAACACAGCCGCAAGCGAAGTCGCCCACCGCGAAGCCGCAGGGCGATCCGATCCCCGAAGTCGAGTTTCAAACACTTGCCGGTCAGCCGTTTCGGCTGCAAGATCTCCAGGGTCAGGTTGTCCTGCTGAACTTCTGGGCCACGTGGTGCATACCGTGTCGTGAAGAGATACCGGAACTGAATCAACTGCAACACGAGATGCAGGCGCAGGGGTTGAAAGTGATCGGCGCGTCGACTGAAGACAGCGCCGAAGGCGTGACCGCGTATCAGGCGGAAGTGGCGAAGTTTGAATATGAGGTATTGCTGGGTGGAAGCGATGCGAAGGCCAAACTCGCGCATCCGCAGCTTCCGACCACGTACCTGATCGATCGGCAGGGACGTATTCGTGACAAAATTATCGGCGCTCGCAACAAAGCCGGGTGGGAAGCGGTTGTAAAGCCGCTGCTGGATGAAGCGCCGGCCACTGCGACTGCCGCGAAATAACAGTCTTCAGGAGTACCAACATGAAGAAGCTACTGATCGCCATCGTTCTCACTCTCGCACCGGTCGCCGCCTACTCGCAGACGACGCAGACGACGCCGACTGGGCAACCGGCGAAACCCGCGGCGACGCCACCCGCAAGCAACGAACCGACAGCCAACCTGGCCGGTCACGAGTTTTCGTCGCTTACGGAAAAGACCGTGAATTACAAAAACTGGACGCTGCCACACCTGACGAATGACGATCCGCAGGATCTGCGTTCGCTGATGGCGGGGAAGAAGCTCGTGATGGTCGTGTATTTCGCCCCGTGGTGTAAAAATTGGCGTTTTGAAATGCCGGTCGCGACGAGGTTGTACGAGAAGTACAAAGACAAAGGATTTCAAGTAATCGGCGTCAGTGAGTATGCGCCACGCACCGAGGTTTACAGTCATTTCGGCGCTGCTGGTCCACCGTTTCCGATCGTTTCCGAATCGGAGTCACGCGAGGACAAGGACAAAACACTTCATTACTCTTACCGCCAGTCAACGGGCGACACTCGCAATTGGGGCTCGCCGTGGAATATCTTTCTCGAACCGGCGAAAGTGAATAAGAAAGGCGAGATACTTACGGAAAAAGCATGGGTCGTAAACGGCGAATTGATCGAAGACGAAGTGGACAAGTTTATAGCGTCCAAACTGCTACCTTCAGCCGCGGCAAAGACCGATCCGAAGTAGTCTGTAGATCAAATTGACCTGCATGAAACTTCGCGTCCTGTATCACGGTCACTGCTTCGACGGCGTCGCATCAGCGGCAACGTTCACGCGCTTCTACAAAGAACGCATCCACCCCGAAGCCGACGTTAACTACACCGGTTTGCTGCACCGGCCCGGCAATCTGTTTGATCTGAACATGTTTGACGCCGACGAGAATGCCATCGTCGACTTCAAATATGCCGCGTCAGAGAGATTGACGTGGTGGTTCGATCATCATGAGTCGGCGTTTTTGACGCCGGAGGATGAGGCGCATTTTCGTGCTGATACGTCGGGGAGGAAGTTTTTGGATCCGGCGCGGAAGTCGTGTACGGAGTTTATAGCGGATGTCGCGCGGGAGCGGTTTGGGTTTGATACGACGCCGATCGAGTCGCTGGTCCATTGGGCGCATGTGATTGATGGCGCGCTTTACGAGTCGCCGGCGCAGTGTGTTGAGTTGAAAGAGCCGGCGTTGCAATTGATGCAGGTGATCGAGGCGGATCCTGACGACCTTTTCATCGAGCAGATCATTCGCGAACTCACTACTGGATCGCTTGAGGCTGTCGCGACGAGTGCGGAAGTGCAACGTCGTTTTCAGCCGATACTTCAGCAGCATCTGGAGACGCTGGAGGCCATTCGACGCAAAGCGACGTGTGCGAATGCTGTGGTGCAGTTTGATCTGATCGACGAAGGCTACGAAGGATTTAACAAATTCATTCCGTATTACTTGTATCCGGAGACGACTTACTCAGTCGCGCTGACGCGTGCGCCGCAGCGTACGAAGATCTCGGTCGGATCGAACCCGTGGGCGCCGAAGCCGCGTACGCACAATATCGCGAAGATTTGTGAGCGGTATGGTGGTGGTGGACACGCCGTCGTCGGCGCAGTCTCTTTCAAGCCGGAGGAAGTCGAAGAAGCCCGCGCCGCGGTACGCGAGATCGTTGCGGAACTCTCATCGTGAAACACCTGTTAGCCACAAAGAGGCACAAAAGGCACAAGAGGCACATAAAGAAAATCATGAAAAGGGATGTTGCTCTCAACTTCTGACTAATCTTCTTGTGCCTCTCACCCTCTGACTAATCTTCTTGTGTCTCTCAGCTTCTGACTAATCTTCTTGTGCCTCTCAGCTTCTGATTGATCTTCTTGTGCCTCTCACCCTCTGACTAATCTTCTTGTGCCTCTCAGCTTCTGATTGATCTTCTTGTGCCTCTCAGCTTCTGACTAATCTTCTTGTGCCTCTTGTGCCTTTTGTGCCTCTTTGTGGCTAACGTTTACCTCGCCATTAGCGCTTCGATCTCTTCAGCGTGTTTCGGAACTTTATCGGTCAAAACGCGGGGGCCATTGGCGGTGCATAGGACGTCGTCTTCGATGCGCACGCCGATCCCCAAATATTTTTCAGGTATGTCCTTCGTGTCAGGCGCGATGTAAATCCCCGGCTCGACTGTCATCACCACACCAGGCTCGAGCGCACGCGACTGGTCGTCAAAGTAATACCGCCCGACGTCGTGAACGTCGATCCCGAGCATGTGCCCAAGCCCGTGCATGTAAAACTGCTCGTGCTTCTTATCTTTGATCAACTCCGCCGGCTCACCCTTCAACAACCCAAGCTCAACCATCCCCTCGGTCAACACTTCGATCGAATGCTGCTTCAACTGCTCGTGCGTCACTCCGGGGCGGACCATCTCGACACACGACATCTGCGCCTTCAACACAAGATCGTAAATCTCCCGCTGTGCCGGCGTGTAACGTCCATTGATCGGAAACGTCCGCGTGATGTCGGAAGCGTAACCCTTGTACTCAGCACCAGCGTCGACCAGCAACAGATCACCGTCACGAAGCTCGCCATCGTTGTTGATGTAATGCAACACAGTCGCGTTTGCACCAGCGCCAACGATCGACGTGTACGCCGGCCCGGCAGCGCCACGACGCCGAAAGATCTGCTCGATCAACGCTTCGATCTGGTACTCCTGCATTCCCGCACGCACAGCTTTCATCGCCTCGACGTGCGCCTCCGCGGCGATGTCAGCCGCCGTTTGCATGATCTCCAGCTCTTCCGGACTCTTCAACACGCGCATCTCGTGAACGATCGACGCCGGATCGACGATCGTCTGCGGCGGATGGATCGGTTTGCGATTCCAACCACGCATCGCCGTGAGTTCGCGTATGATCACGTCGTCAAGCTCGCGATTCACACCAAGCCGGTAATAAAGAATGTCGGCGCCGTCGAGTATGTCGCGCAACTTGCTGTTGAACTCGGCAATCGGAAACGCCTCATGCGCCCCAAATTCGCTCTTCGCGCCTTCGACACCCGCACGCCGTCCATCCCAGATCTCTCTTTCCGGATCGCGCGGACGCACAAACATCGTAAACTTCGGATCCTTCGACGGTTTGACGACGCCGATCGCGTCCGGCTCTTCGAATCCCGTCAGGTAAAAGAAATCGGAATCCTGACGAAAACGATAGTGCGTGTCGTTCGAACGTGTCGTTTCGCGAGCGCCGGGAATAATGGCCACCGAATTCGGCGCCATGCGCCGCATAAACTCTTCAAGCTGCGGTTTGATCATGCCCGGCATTGTACCTGAACCACAGATTTAATAGATAATCAGGACCAGATGAGCACGCAGACTCTGACAACAGAACTCACACGCGAAGTTGTTTCGATCGATCCGTCGAACGGCGATGAGATCGGACGCGCGCCGTTGATGAACGCAGCGGACGTCGCCGCCGCCGTGCGTCGTGCGCGCGCGGCGCAACCTGCGTGGGCGGCGTTTTCGTATCGCGAACGCGCGCGCTTCATCCTGCGCGCACGCGAACTGGTCCTGGCCCAACTCGAAGAGATTGCGAACCTCGTCTCACGGGAAACCGGCAAGCCGCCGGTTGAAGCGATCTCGATGGAAGTAGTGCCGACGCTCGATCTGATGAACTACTTCGCGCGCCACACGGCGGCGTTGTTGAAACGCGAACGCGTCGGGCTCGGGCAGTACAACCTGATGGGCCGCTCGTCCTACATCTACTACAAACCACTCGGCGTCGTCGGGATCATTTCGCCGTGGAACTTCCCGTGGGCCACGCCGCTCGACGAAGTCGTGATGGCGCTGATGGCCGGCAATGCGGTCGTGCTGAAGCCGAGTGAGTTGACGTCGCTCACCGCGTTGAAGATCGGCGCGATTCTTAAAGAAGCGCAGTTGCCTTCGGGTTTGTTTGAGATCGTCACTGGTGATGGATCGACAGGCGCGGCGCTCGTCGAAGCCGGTGTTGACAAGATCATGTTCACGGGCAGTGTGGCGACCGGCCGGCGTGTGGCTGAAGCGGCGGCGAAGCAACTGATTCCGGTCGTGCTCGAGCTCGGCGGCAAGGATCCGATGATCGTGCTTGACGATGCGAAGCTCGAAAATGCGGCGCGGGCGGCGATCTGGGGCGCGTATTGCAACTCGGGACAGGCGTGCGCGTCGATCGAACGTTGTTACGTGCATGAATCGGTGGCGCAGGAGTTTGTCGATCTCGTTGTGAAAAAGACGCTGGCGTTGCGGCAGGGCAAGCCGGCGGCGGACGGCGTTGATGTTGGGGCGATGTCGAGTGAGAGGCAGTTACGCATCGTCGAGGATCATGTTAGTGACGCTGTCGCGAAAGGTGCGCACGTTTTGACGGGTGGGAAGCGTGTTGATGGCGCGGGTTGGTTTCATCAACCGACTGTGGTGACGAATGTGGACCACTCGATGGAGTTGATGACTGAAGAGACGTTTGGTCCGGTGTTGCCGATCATGACGTTCAAGACTGACGACGAGGCGGTTGCTCTGGCGAATGACAGTATTTACGGTTTGACTGCTTCTGTGTTTACGAGCGACATCGCGCGTGGGCGCGCGCTGGCGGAGCGGATCGACGCTGGGACGGTGATGGTTAATGAGGTTGTTTACACGCACGCCGTGGCGCAAACGCCGTGGGGTGGTGTGAAGCAGAGTGGTTACGGGCGGACGCATGGGCGTGCGGGGCTGCTCGAACTGGTCACGCCGCAGCATGTTCATGTTAATGGCGTGCCGTGGGTGGCGGATGTTTGGTGGTTCCGTTACACGAGTCAGGCGGCCGAGCTCTTTCGCGGTTTTGCGCGATATTTCACTACCGGCTCTGTTCTTAAATCCTCGGTCCTTCTGCCTCAAATTATTCGTCGTTTATTTGAACGCGGATAAAACGGATCCCCCGATAACTAACTATCAAACCTCGTAGACCCAACCGCCCCTCAGTGGTATAATCCGCCCCACTCCCGTCTTTCGTTATTCGCCTCTCTGCGGGAGGTTCTGCGTAACACTTGGTGCTCAAAGTATTTTTAACCGCGTAGTTTACACTCCCGAATACTACTGCTGTTCGTTCTCACAAAGCCCTGAGTTGGAGGATGTCCGTGAAAAAGATTCATGCCTTACTTTTGATGTTTGTCATCTCTGCCGTGTCCTGTCTTCCCCTGGCAGTGCAGGCCCAGAGCGAAGTAGCAGAACAACGACGCGCAGAGATTACCCACCCAATCCATTTCGATAAAACCACCAAACCACTACGCGAGATGTTCGACACCGGTGCTCCGCAGAAGCCCGCTCGCGGTGGCAAAGATTTCGAACCCGGCCGGCCGCAACCGGTCGACAACGTAAACAAACCTTTCGAAGATCCACTGGCCGCCAAAAGCGTCGGCGCGATCTCGACCCTCGTCGATCCGAAAGCTTCGATCGTTGGCACGCCAATCGATCCGTTACTGCGCGTAGCGCCACCAGACACCACGGGCGACGTTGGTCCAAATCACTACGTGCAGTGGGTTAACCTGCGCTACTCGATCTACACATTGAGCAGAGACGCCAGTAACCAGATTACGGCGTTCAATCTCGTCCCCGGCTTCCCGAAACAAGGCAACGTCGTATGGCAAGGCTTCGGCGGACGCTGCCAGTCAGACAACGACGGCGACCCGATCGTCCAGTACGATCAGCTTGCCGACCGCTGGATCCTGACTCAGTTTGCCGTTTCCGCACAGCCGTTCACGCAGTGCGTCGCCGTTTCAACCAGCCCGGACCCGACCGGCACTTACTTCCGATATGCGTTTTCTTACACTCGTGACTTCAACGACTTTCCGAAGATGGGTGTCTGGCCGGATGCCTACTACATCACTTACAACATGTTCAGAAACGGCAGCAGGTTCGTCGGCAACAGCGTGTGCGCTCTTGAACGCGCGCAGATGCTGGTAGGCGGACCGGCGCGTCAGGCGTGCGTCAGCACCGGCAACTCGCACCACAGTCTCGTTCCGGCGGATCTCGAAGGCACGACATTGCCTGCGGGTACACCGAACCTGTTGTTGAGTATCACAACAACGACGCTCAACTTCTGGCGGTTTACGGTCAACTGGGGCGCGGGGACCGGCAGCTTAACCGGGCCGATCGCGGTTCCAGGCGTCGCGGCGTTCAGTCGTGCATGTGGCGGAGGCGCGTGTATTCCGCAACCTGGAACGTCTCAACGGCTCGACTCGCTTGGCGACCGTTTGAACTATCGTTTGAGCTATCGCCGCTTCGCAACACACGAAGCGCTCGTCATCAACCATGCTGTTACCAGCGGCACCGGCACCGGCATCCGTTGGTATGAACTGCGAAACGCAGCGGGACAGACCTTCGCGAGTGCGGCTCCCGTCGTCTTCCAGCAAGGCACTTTCGCGCCGACGAATGATTTTCGTTGGATGGGAAGCGCCGCGATGGATAAGACCGGCGGCATCGCAGTCGGCTACAACATCTCGAATGCCAGCACGATCGTGCCGAGCATTCGTTATGCCTTCCGCGGTCCGGCGGATCCGGTGGGCACGATGGGCAACGAAACAAGCGCTTTAGTCGGCCTCGGAATCCAGACCGCAAGTCTGGCTCGCTGGGGCGACTACAGCACCATCTCAGTAGACCCGGTTGACGGCTGCACGATGGTGTTTACAACGCAGTTCCAGCCGGCCAATGGAAACTTCAACTGGAGCACGTTCATTCACAGCTTCAAGCTGAGCACGTGTAACTAAGCAGTTCTTTCTGTACAATCCGTGTTTCCCTGGCGGTCCAGTACTCAGGGAAACACGGATTTTTCATGCCTCTCTGGAAGAATTACATGTACCGGCGCGAACGCTGGTACCACCAACGCGACAATAATCGGCTCGTCCGTCCCTTCGATTGGGGCCTTTCGTACATCGTCGATCACGTCAACGGCGACGATCCGCGCGCCCTGTTCCGCCAGCACACCGAACGCGTGATGAAGGCCAGCGACGATTTTTATGCGCTGCCTGAGATCAACGACTATCGCCTCGACGGCGATCAACTGACGTGGACAAGCGCGATCGAAACGCCGTCAGTTGAAAACAACACCGCGCACGGGCGTTTCTTCCCCGCGAAGCCGAAGAATGGGAAACGTCCGCGGAATGCTGTCGTCGTGTTGCCGCAGTGGAACGCGCAGCCTGAGAGTCACGTTGAGGCTTGCCGCATTTTCAACTTTATGGGGATGTCGGCGCTGCGTTTGACGCTTCCGTATCACTTGCAACGCAAGCCGCCGGAGATTGAACGCGCGGATCATCTTGTCAGTACGAATATCGGGCGGACGATCCAGTCGATGCGCCAGGCGGTGCTCGACACGCGCGCTGCTGTCCGTTGGTTGAAGAATGAAGGGTACGAGCGTGTTGGAATACTCGGCACGAGTGTCGGATCGTGTATCTCGTTTTTGGCGTTTGCGCATGAGCCGCATCTGGACGCCGGTGCTTTCAATCACGTTTCCGGTTTCGTCGCGGACGTAGTTTGGCACGGGCTCTCGACGGCGCACGTCCGGGCGGGTTTTGGGGATCAGTTGACGCTCGAGGAGTTGCGTGAGTTTTGGAGGCCGATCAGTCCGTTTCCGTTCATGCCACGGATTGCGCGGATGGGGCACCGACCGATTCGGTTCATCATCGCGCGTTACGATCTGACGTTCCCGCTCGAGCTTTCGTATGACGCGATCGCCGAGGCGCGGCGTCATCGTTTGCCGCTCGACATCGTCTGGCTACCGTGTGGTCACTACACGACGGGTGAGATGCCGTGGAAAGCCATCGACGCCTGGAAGATCGCCACCTTCTTCCGCAAACAATTCCGAAACTAACTGATTCTTTGCCGCAAAGAGGCACCAAAGTCTTTTGCCACGAAGAGGCACAAAAGGCACAAGAGTTTTTCAGAGAGAGTGGACCTGAGCTCCCTGTTCCTTCTTGTGCCTGTTGTTCCTTCTTGTGCCTTTTGTGCCTTTTGTGCCTCTTTGCGGCAAAAGAGAATGTTGTTCCTCTTTGTGGCTCTACTTCGCTAACGGAAACACTGGTTCGATATCGACTGGAACGGCTTTTAGTTTATCTAACGCCTGCTGCATCGGCGGCCTGATCACGGCGAACTTGTCGAGGATCGATTTCGCTTTGTCGTAAGAACCCTCCGCTTCGATCATCAACAAATCGTGCGTCAGCTTGCGTACGCCGTCCTTGATCTTCGAATGATCGACACTGAACGTCCCCTTCGCATCGTTGAACTTGATCGCGCCCTCGTCAGTTAAGTAGTTGAACTGCAACGCGACGCCGCGCCCATGCGCCTCGGTGATCCCAAACCGCACTGACCGAAACATACTCGCAAGATACGTCGTGTACAGCGTGCGTTCCATGCTCTTCTCGATGATCCCGCGGTCGATCATGTACTGAAGCGCCCACAGCCCGGTCACGTCAGCCTTCGCCTCTTCAATCGCCGAGTAAAGCTCCTTCAACTGCTTGCGCACCGTCGTCTCCTGGCCGCCAATCTTGATGTTGTGTGGCCCAAGCCCGTGCATCAACTCGTGACACAAGATGTGCGTGAAGAACGAATCAAACGCCAGCGCCTGCTGATCCGCGGCGTCAAGCACAACCTGCGAGATCGGAATCAACGTCTTGTTGAACTTCGCGTCCTGCGTGTTCTTCAACATGACGCGCTTCGATCCCTTTTCCTTGATGACACGCTCGTCATTCGGCAGATTGAACGCCGCCGTCTGCACGCCGCTATTCCCTTCACCCGAACTGTAAACAACATTGACGACGCGAATCGGCGACGCGGCGCCAAGCTTCGGATTGCGATACTTCGCATCGATCGGCAGATTGTTTTCCAACTCCTGCAAATGGCTGCTGAACTTCGCGAGCTTCGCAGTTTCCGCATCGTCGCGAAGCGTTACATAAGCTTCAAACGCAGCTTTATAACTGAATAGCTCGTCTTCGTAAGTTTCATAAGGACCGATCGTGACGTCGATCGGCGAGTCAAGATCCATCCAAGCGACGTCGCTGGCGTAATAGTCGTCGGACGCAAACGCCTCGGCTCGCTTGATCAGAAAATTTCGCAACGTCGCGTTGGACGTGAGCGCCGCCGCTTCGCGCAAGAGTTTCGCCGCAGGCTCGAGGATGTCTTTGTAAGCCTGGCTGTAAGGCACGATCGTCAACTTCTTGTCAGGACCGCGGCGAATCAAATGAAAGAAACCCGTGGCCTTCTGCTTTTCGGCTTCCGGAAGCGTGGCGAGCCACGTGTTGAACTCTTCCTTCGTCATGTCGTCAGGATAGTAGTTCGCGTAGGGCGGCTTCTCGCGCGGGACGCCTTCGATGAACGGCTCTTTATCGTCGAGCCGCGACCATGGCCCATCGTTGATGTAGAAATAGTGCAACCGCTGTTGTCCGGCCGGTGACTTGTCGGCTTGCAGCTTCTTTTCGAGTGCTTCATTTCCGCTCCAAACTTGCCGCAGAAACAACGGATCGAGCAGTTTCGCAGCAGCGATGATCTTGTCCAGCGCCTGTCGATCTTTCGGCGAGAGCATTGAAACGTCGGCAGTCAACGTGGTCGGCGTAAACCGCGCGATTTTGCGTGCGAGATCCGGATCGCCGTTCTGTTGTGCGGGGATGCTGGTGATTAGACTCATGGTAACTAACAAGCAAACCGATATTCTTAACAACATGTCAATTTCCTCTTGTACCTTTTTGTGGCTAAAGCGCTTGCCGGTTCTTCAATATCTTCACAAACGACGCCGAACGCAACTCCGGCAACGTCAAACCCGAACGTTCGACGGCCTCGTCTTCCGTAATCGCGCCGCAATTGATCGCGCGCAGAAAGTAGTTGAGCAGTCCCTGGCCTGTCGCTGCGTCGTCAAAGACGTCGCCGACGAGCGTGGCTTTCGCCGCTTTCTCGACAAAGTTTTTCAAACGTTCGGAAGCGGCGTCGAGACTTTCGAGGAAGAACGCATAAACCGCGGCGTAACGTGTCGGGAGTTGGGCCGGGTGCAGGTCCCAACCCTGGTAGAACGCGTTGACTAACGAATGCTGAACTTGGTCGTAGTGCAACTTCCACGCGCGATGAACCGTTTCACGATTCTCGTCGATCTGCTGTTGCGTCAGCGTGCCGCCTTCGGGCGCGCGATGCGGCGCGACGGGCATGATGTTTGTCGCGCCGTCAGACAGCCAAACGCCCGTGCCGGCGAACGAGACCTGCATCATGTGTTTGGCGAAGTCGCACGCGGCGTGCAGCATGTGCTGGTGCGCGGCGGTGATGTTGCAGCCTGCGGTGTAATCGTAAGTGCCGAAGTGCGCGGCGACGCAGCGGCCTTCGCCGGCGGCAAGTAAAGTCGGGAGACTGAGGCGTCCGCGATGATCGATGATCGACTGCGTCGTTTCGATCATCATTTCGAATTTGAGACTACCCTCCGCGAGACCATTCCACTTTTCCAAACCTGAAAGGAGCGTAACGAGAGCGACGACTTGCTCCGGAATCGTGATCTTCGGCAGGGTAACGACGAAGTTGTCCGGCAACTGCCCGCCGTTTTGTTCGACGACCCGGGTGACGAAGATCTCGAGTGTGCGGAAACTCCGCGCGCGCAACTCTTCGTTGAACGGCTTGATACGAATGCCAATGTACGGCGGCAAAGTGCCGTTCTTGCGTCCTTCGGCAACTTCGGCGGCTGCGGCAGCGGCGTGTCCGTCTTCTTCGGCGTCAGGACGGTTGCCGTAACCGTCTTCAAAGTCGATGCGAAAATCTTCGACCGGCTCGCGCTGCAATTTTTCATTGACGCGTCCATAAATGGTCCGCCCAAGTGAACCGGCCTGGGCCGTCAGGCCAATGGCTTCGGCAAACGTCGCGGCATCCGGCGCAAACTGTTCGAGCGAACGTCGCGCGAGCGAGCCGAGCCGGTGGGCAGTGTCGGATTTGAAAAGGTGCGCGCCGCCGTAGACGGTGTGTACGGGTTGGCGACGTCCGGTTTCACCCGGATAGTGTTTGGCAAACTCTTCGTTTGCCTGGCGCAATGGTTCGATAATCTCATTCATTGTTTAGATCCGCTGACGAAAGGTACGAGCGCTGCCTTAGCTGATGTTACGCACACAGGAAGAACACGGATTAAAAAGATCACAGTCAGATTAGGCCCCCACCCTGACGAAATAGTTTATTGACACGCCAGCTTTGGCTTCGCTATGTTGCATGAGAGCCTTCCCGCAGGTTCTGCCCTAATTCTTCACCACTGTCAACCGACAACCGATACGCGGAGAATACTATGAAGCGACTCAACGCCGTTTCTTTGCGTGAGAACAACATCGCCGCGCTGCGCGATCTCAACAGCCGCGTGTTGACCGTTGCTGAAACATCCGCGTCCACCTCTCAAACACGGATGAAAAATCATTGACACATCTGCCACAGCTTAATTCCGTTGACTGGATAGATCAGCATGAGGATCTGGAGGAGTAGACTGTCGCGGATCCAGAAAAGCAGGACGAGTTCGAACAGCAAAAACAATATCAGCGAACGTGACCAGCCGAGACGCTGCGCGATCAGAAAACCGGCGATGGCGCACAAGAGATCGCCGACTGAGTTGACGACTGTATCGCCGGTGTAGCCGAGTGCGGCGGTTTGCGCACGGTAGCGATCGATGATGAAGTTTGTGTTTTCGAGAACTTCCCAGAGTGCTTCGAGTATCGCTGCGAGAGTTAGCTGCCAAGTCCACGAAGCGTCCTTTGCGATCAGCACAACTAACCAGAACAGCAGCACGCCGTGAAGCACGTGCGTGAAGCTGTACGGATCGAAAAGTTGTTGTGAGTTACGCGAGCTGCACGTATCGCCGACCCAAACCTGAAACTCCCCACACGCGCACAGCGACAGCCGCCCCTCCGCCCACAACGCCAACGCCAGCAGCGGCACCAGCAACACGAGTACAACGATCGGTAACCAAATATCGAGGCTTCTTCTGGATGTAGTCTGGGCCACTGGCGAAATGGTACACGTTGAAATGAATTAGTTGAACGGTTTTTAGAATTTCGAGTAGAATCCGGTTCGCCCGGGGACCTCTCCGCCGCAATTGTCCGCACTAATCAAACAGTTGAACCAGCAGGTCTAGAACAGTCAACGAAAGGCAGTCCAGATGAAAACGTCTCGTTATCTCCCGGTTGGTCTAATACTATGTTTTCTCGCCCTGTTTGCAGCCTCAATTCAGGCGGCGGCGGATGAGTGGAAGCCGATTGACGCAGCGCACCTGGCCTTGAAATCTTCCACCGTCGAGAAAGAAGCCGACGCCGAAGGTCTCTTTTGGGAGGTCAAGATTGACGACAACCCGGAAGGCGACCTCATCTTCGATCACTACCTCCGCGTCAAGGTTTTTACGGAGCGCGGCCGGGAGTCGCAGAGCAAGATCGATTTGATATTCGGGAAGCTGTATGGCGGTGAAACCAAGATCAAGGACATCGCCGCCCGAACCATCAAACCTGATGGTTCGATCGTTCAGTTGAAAAAGGAAGACATTTACGAACGAACGATCGTCAAAGGCAGCGGGCTGAAATATAAAGCGAAGTCTTTCGCGATGCCCGCCGTGGAACCTGGTTGCATTATCGAGTATCGCTGGCGAGAGGTCCGCGTCAATACTGACGCGAATTATGTCCGGCTCCAGTTTCAGCGCGACATCCCCGTGCAGCGTGTCCAGTACTCGATCAAACCGATGGCTTACGAAAACGCCAGTTTCGCTAGCATCGTTATGCACGGCCAGAATACTGAGTGGGTGAAAGGTAAAGGCGGTTACTACTCAACCACGATGACTAATATGCCGGCCGTTTACGAGGAATCGCGGATGCCACCCGAGGATCAAATTAAGACGTGGATCCTCGTCTATTACCAAAAAGCTACCGCTGAACAGCCCAACGCTGAAAAGTACTGGTCAGACCTCGGCAAGAATTTCTATGACCGGACGAAGTCGCTTCTCAAACCGAACGATGAAGTCAAACAATTAGCTGCTTCGCTTACCAGCAGCGCAAAGACGGACGACGAAAAGATCGCGAACCTGTTCGACTTTTGCCGAACCAAAATCAAAACCACCAAAGGCCTTACGCCTGACGAACGTGCCAAGCTCAAGGAGAACAAAACTCCCGCCGACACGTTGAAACGCGGAATCGGCACGAGTGGCGATATCGATCTGCTCTTCGCGGCGCTCGCAACGGCTGCCGGTTTCGACGCCCGCATCGTGCTGGCGTCGGATCGTGGCGACATCTTTTTCAATAAATCGATACCGAACGCGTATTTCCTCCGGCCGCAGAATATAGCTGTGAATGTCGGCGGAACGTGGAAATTCTTTAATCCCGGTTACAACTATATTCAACTCGGAATGCTTCGCTGGCAGGAAGAAGGCCAGGAGTCGCTGATCACGGATCCGAAGAATCCAGTTTGGGTGAATACTCCGATGTCGTCACACGAGAAATCACTCATTAAAAGAACCGCCAAACTTACACTGACTGACGATGGCACTCTGGAAGGCGACGTTCGTGTTGAATTCACAGGACATTTCGCGGTCGATCGTAAGCAGGAACTGGATGAACAGTCGGAAACTGAGCGCGAGGAAACGCTGAAAGAAGAGATCAAAAGTCAGATGAGTGCAGCGGAGATCTCAAACATCGCGATCGAGAATGTCACGGACCACGTGAAGCCACTGGTCTTCTCATATCGCGTCCGCTTTCCCGGCTACGCAACGCGCACCGGCAAACGACTGTTTTTGCAGCCCGCGTTTTTCCAGAACGGTCTTAAACCTGTATTCGCGACCGCCGCTCGAAAGTATCCGATCTATTTTCACTATCCCTGGTCCGAAAACGACGAAGTCGAATTCGTGCTGCCAAAAGGATATGAGTTAGACAATGCCGATGCTCCGGCGCCTTTCGGAAGCGGCGACATCTCCGCATACAAGCCAAGCCTCTTTACACGAGACAACGACTCGGTGCTGATTTACAAGCGGAGCTTCTTCTTCGGCGGCAATGAGTCACTGCACTATCCCGTTACGGCGTATCCGAACGTAAAGAATTACTTCGACCTGGTACACAAGCAGGACAGCCACAGCGTTGCTCTGAAACAGACTGCCACGAACTAGACACAGAACGCCCGTTGACGAAGCCCTGGAGATCCGCAATGAGAGTATGGCTAATTAGTATCCTTGGTCTTTTGATTCTTACAACACCCGTAGTCGCTGCACCCGGTGACGAAGTGCCTTCATGGTTGCAGCAGGCTGTTGCGATCAAGGTCCCTACATACGATAAAGACGTGCCGGCGGTGGTGCTCGTCGATGATTCACAAACGATTATCGGAACCGACGGTAAACAGAATGAGAGCTATAACTACGCTGTTCGCATTCTGCGCCGTGAAGGACGCGATTATGCCGTAGGCTCAGCAAGCTATATCCCCGATATCTCCAAAGTGAAAGAGTTTCGCGCGTGGTTGATTCGACCGGACGGCGCGATAAAGCGTTATGGCAAAGACGAGACGATGGACGTCGCGGGCGATCTCAACGACGTTTATAACGAATATCGAGTCAAGAAGATTTCGGGTTCCGCCGAGGCCGACACGGGCGCCGTTTTCGGATATACCTACACGCGGGAAGATCGATCCGTCTTCAGTCAGGCGGAGTGGTTTTTTCAGGGTTCTCTTCCGGTTATCAACTCGCGTTACAACCTTACCGTTCCCGAAGGCTGGCGTGCTGAAGGCATAACTTTTAATCACCCAAAGATCGAACCCAAAATCACCGGGAAAAGTTACTTGTGGGAACTTTCGAACCTCGCGCCGATTCCCGATGAGCCGTTGAGTCCGAGCCTTAGTCACCTCGTTCCGCGACTGGCCGTAAGCTATTTCCCAGCGACGGCTACACAGCCGTTGCTGATCAAAACGTTTACAAGCTGGGGTGAGGTCGCCAGTTGGCTGACGGAGTTGAGCGATCCGCAAGTCGTCGTCAATGACGTCATGGCGAGAAAGGCCTACGAGCTCACGGCGCTCGCTAAGACCGAATTCGAGAAGATTCGCGCTATCGCGAAATACGTACAAAACATTCAATACATTTCTATTCAAACAGGATTAGGTCGCGGCGGCGGCTATCGTCCACACGCTTCCAACGATGTTTTTGCGAAGTCGTATGGCGACTGTAAGGACAAAGCGAACCTCATGCGCGCGATGCTCAAGGTCGTAGGCATTGAAGCTTACCCAGTCAGCATTTACTCGGGCGATCCGAATTATGTTCGCGCCTCCTGGCCTTCGCCACAACAGTTCAATCACTGCATCATCGCAGTAAAGGTGAGCGCCCAAACGCAGGCCAACACAATCATTCAGCATCCGACCCTGGGACGGCTGTTGATGTTCGACGCAACGGATGAACAAACTCCGCTTGGCGACTTACCTTATTACCTCCAGGGCAGCCTGGCATTGATCAGTTCGAAAACTGAGACGGACCTGGTGAAAATGCCGGTCACTCCTCCGGAGATGAATCAGCTCGAGCGTACGGCGACGTTTGAATTGCAGGCCGATGGAGGCATTGCGGGAAAAATCGATGAACTGGCGAACGGGCAAACTGCGGTAGCTTTTCGTTCACAGTTTCGCGAGTTGTCGAAACCGGAATACACGCGCATGATCGAACGCTGGCTAACGACGGGCGCAACGTCCGCGCGCCTCAATAAGATGGAACCTATCGATCACAGTGCCGACGGTCGGTTTAGTCTAAACGTGGAATTCAGCGCGCCGACGTACGGTCAGTTGATGCAGGGTCGTCTGTTAGTTTTTAAGCCGGCGGTCGTGTCGCGTCGGGAAGGTCTTGCGCTGACGGCGGCGACACGCAAACACCCCGTGATCCTGCGAGCGGCCGAGTATTCGGAAACAGTGAGATTTCAGTTGCCTTCCGGATTCACCGTGGATGAGATGCCGGACCCGGTGAAGATCCAGACTTCGTTTGGATCGTACGTGACGAGCTACGAAGTTAAGGACAATCAACTCGTGTTCAAGCGGCAGTTGTCGCAGCAGGCGACCACGATCGCCGCGGCTGATTACGAGGTTGTGAGAAAGTTTTTCGAAAACATCCGCGCCGCCGAGAATGCGCCTGTTGTGCTGGCGCGGAAGTAGTGTTTGAAAGTTTTTTATTTCATTGGCCTCGCACAGCAACATCTTCAGATTTCTCCACCGAAAGGAAAGATGTGCACATGTCCTCTCTTACTGGTCCAACGATCACAAACATCATCGTAGTCATGCTCGAGAATCGTTCGTACGACAACATCCTCGGCTGGCTCTACAACCCGAGCAACCAACCGCCATATAACCAGGCGCCGGCGGGACAAGCTAACTTGAATGGCTTGACCGGCAACGAGACAAATCCGTCGCCCGAAAAGGGCGGCGACCCGATTGCGGTGATGAATCAGTCTACGACTACAGACGGCAAGACCGGAAAGTCGTACCCGGGAACCGCAGTTCCGCTTTACGATCCAGGCGAGCTCTTCAAGGACATGGCCCAGCAGATCGTCATACAGGAGATTCATGACGACTACGTTAAACGTAAGCCTCAGCCAGACACTGCAAACCGAACTCGCACAAAAAGGTGTTTGGGCCTATGCCGTCTACTACGATATCAACGGCAATAATCCCCAATGGACCAACCTCGTAACCGACGGAACCATAGAAGCTTCGGGAACGGTCGCCATTACGCTGAGCGAGGGCGTGACGTCTGGGTTTGCACCTTCTGCCTGTTAGACCACCGGAAGTTACGCAAGATCTTCGAGATCGTCTTCGGGTTTTAGCTTGGTACGGCTCGGATACGATCTAAGGAAGGTCAGCGTGTACTTGCCAACCTCCTTGCCCCTCACCCAATTACCGTCCTTTTTCAAAAGGGTCATGAACTTCCTCCCTCTTTCGATTTCGTCAACGACCTCATTTCTCGTCAGCACCCGCCCACGTTTGATGGGACCAGCGATAATTCCATTCTTTCCGATGGTAACGTCATGCACCCTGAAGCGCTCGATATGGGTGTGATCGTCACTGTAATGCACGGCTGATATGCCGTAGTAAGCTTGCTGGCTCATTTTTGTCTCCGTTTCTTCTGAGGAACCGCAGGCATCGTGTCGTGCAGCCCCTTTAGGAGGGCTGAAAGAACTCGGGCAAGGTTGGCGAATCTGTGGAGTGTATTCACCAACTCACAGCTTCCTCCGTGTTTCGGAGGTCTAATTTGAGCCGCTTCAGCCACTCATGCAGAGCATTCTCATTCTTCCACAGATCCAGAATGAACAGGACGCAACAATCGTACCGACTCTTCGTTACCAAATTGCCGCGAGGATTGGGATTAAGTCCCGCCTGTGGGAACCGCTTTAGTGTGCAACTTTACTCATCATCATGAGTGGATTTCCGCTGAGATCGGTTTGGTGATGAAGATGAGGAGGACGAAGAGTGGTAAGCATGCGAACCACAATCTCCACATCGACGCGCTGGTGTCCTGCAATTCCGCTTTGCGACTTCAAGGTCGGCGAAAGAGTTGATTTCGAATCTCAAACCAGAACGGACAAGGACAGAATCACTGTGCATCGACCTGCATAGCCGCCAGTTCATTGCCGCCCGGGTCGAGGAAGTGGAAACGGCGGCCGCCGGGAAAGCTGAAGATCGGTTTGGTGACGGGCGCGCCGGCCGCAGTGACCGCGGCGAGCGTAGCCTCCAAATCCTTCACCTCAATCACGGGGAGGGGCGCTTTGGTCGCCTCTTCCTGGTCCGCCTGAAGTCCAATATCCACATCGCCGGTGAGTGTGCAGGCATACGTCGGCCCGAAGCCCGTCATCGTCATGCCAAACACCGTTTCGAAAAACGCCTGGCTCGCCGCAAGGTCGCGTGCGGGCAACTCGATGAAGTTTGGTCTAGCCATAGGAGGTTCCCTGGTAAGTTGGTCTCGCCGAGATGATTGCCCCAGGCGGAGTGTATGTCAAATGAGCTATGAAGATTAACTGAAGTTTGGCGCGACAGGGGTTGTCTTGCTGGTCCATGTATACGTGAACCAAAAACCTCCTTTTGACGCGAACGACGGATTGTCGAATGCAGATCAATCTGCGTAAATTGGCCCAAACCCTGCGGAAGTCCGCTCACAACTAATCCTGCCGCACCTTTTGTTTTGCTGTTTTTTCTCACATATCGCTCGGCATCTCTCTTGCTTGTTGTTCCTTACGCGACGCCATTTTCATACTTCCAATCTGCACGGCGTCGTAATTCGCTCAGGAGCACACCTATGAATAATAATCCTCAAACACAGACTCAGACACCGACTGCCTCGTATGACAAAACCCCCAAAGAACCCAGCCTGCAAACGATTGCGGCGTACAAAAAGCAATGGCAAGAGCTGAACTTCTTAGACAAACGAGACTACATTGACGCGCGGCGCGGGTTTATCGCCACCCTGGCTGCTGATGGCGAGGTAATTAAACTGCCCGTAGACCAGGCGAAGATCGAGAAATCCGACATTCCAGTGCCAATCTGGAACTTGGGAGCGTATGCGTTTCTAAACAGTGATCCGGCACCGTACTCAGTCAACCCGAGTTTATGGCGTCAAGCGCAACTGAATCTGCGCAACGGGTTGTTCCTGGTCACGACTCGCACCTATGTACTGAACGATACACCTGTAAAGAGAAGCATATATCAAGTGCGCGCCTTCGATCTGTCGAACATGACGATTGTTGAAACGAATAAGGGCATTATCGTCATTGACCCGCTTATCTCGACAGAGACGGCTGAAGCGGCATTGAATCTCTATTACCAGGCTGCCAGACCAGATCGACCGCCAGTCGTTGCGGTTATCTATACCCACAGCCACGCCGATCACTACGGCGGCGTCAGGGGCGTAATAACTGACGAAGCTCTCCAGGCAGGGACCGTCAAAATCTACGCGCCAGACGGATTCCTCGATCACGCGGTCAGCGAGAACGTATACGCCGGCAGTGCGATGCACCGCCGCTCTCTTTACATGTACGGGGCGCTACTACGCAAGGACGTTAAAGGGCAGGTGGATAGTGGTTTAGGAAAAACGAATTCGCTCGGCGAGAGCAGCCTCATTCCACCTACGGTAGTAATCAATGAAAGCGGTGCGTGTAACATCGACGGAGTTGATATTGATTTCATGTTAGCGGAGGACACGGAAGCGCCTGCGGAAATGCTGTTTCATTTTCCGCAGTTCAAGGCGCTGTGCGCCGCGGAAGACATGACGCACAACCTGCACAACCTGTATTCGTTGCGCGGCGCGCAGGTCCGTAATGCAGTCGCGTGGTGGAAAGTCATCAATGACGCCATCAAACGTTTCGCCAACCAAACTGATGTCCTGTTTGCCCAGCATCACTGGCCCATCTGGAATGATCCTGACAATCCGGGGGAAATACTGAACTTCCTCAAAAAGCAACGCGACCTCTACAAATACATTCATGACCAGTCGCTACGCTTGCTGAACCACGGGCGGACGATGATCGAGTTGGCGTCGATGCTCGTCCTCCCTAAGAGCCTCTCCGTTGAATGGTACAACCGTGGCTATTACGGCACCGTCAATCACGACGCGAAGGCGGTTTATCAGCGGTACATGGGATGGTACGACGCCAACCCAGCCACGCTCCATTCGTTGTCGCCAGTGGAAGCATCCAAGAGATATGTAGAGTACATGGGCGGGGCGCAGGCTGTGCTCGACCGGGCTCAGCAGGCGTTTGACGCTGGTGAGTATCGTTGGGTGGCCGAAGTGGTGAACCACGTGATCTTTGCCGCCGATGACAGTTACGATCCGAACCCACCTGACCCTGTTACGCTCAATGCGAAACTTCTACAGGCGGATGCGCTGGAGCAGATGGGTTACCAGGCCGAATCTGGCCCTTGGCGCAATTGTTATCTGATGGGAGCCCACGAACTGCGACACGGGGTGCCGTCGTCAGTTCTCAAGCCGAAACCGCTCAGCATCGACATCATGAGTGCAATGAGGCTTGATCAGTACTTTGATTACATGGGTTTGCGGTTCAATGCCCCGGAAGCCATGGTGAGTAAAACGTTCATACCGCAGACTACAATCAACTGGATCGTTAACAATACTGATCTGACGACCGAGTATTACACGCTGGAGTCAGTGGACTACACGCTACCCTACACCAGCTATGACGAGAGTGGTCAGTTGCCTCCAGCGGACGTCACGCTAACCATGGACCGTACTGTTCTCGATGAAATTTCGACTACCGCTGACATGACGATGACTGAGGCATTCAATCTTGCGGTCGCCGAAGGCAAAATCAAGGTGGAGGGTGATTCCAGCCGAGTGACGGCTATATTCGATCTGCTGGATACGTTTCCAGCGGATTTCGATATCGTCACACCCAGAGAAAAGGTCCTGGGCATAGTTTGTGACGACGATGCCGTTTCCACTGCTGCGCAAAAAACAAAGGCCGCCGGAGCGTAACCCGAGCGGCCGGATCATCGAGAATTGTAGTCAGTAGGGTTGTTATTGTGGAAAAGCGAAGGCCGCCGGATTTTTTCACAGCGGCCTTCGACAAAATCTTTGGTAGCGCATACGGGACTCGAACCCGTGATCTCTGCCTTGAGAGGGCGAATCTTACTCTTTGTATAGAGTTGGTGCAAGTTGCACCGGTTAGCACAAGTCTCATTCTACAAATGATTTAACCGCACTGAAGACTGTATAGGCTCGCACCTAGTAGCACCGATTAGTAGCGCAAATCGTTACCATAGCGTTACCAGATTTCGGGCAGATAGCGGAGTGCGCCGCCGAGTCGCTAGCGCGCGTAAATAAGAAAACAGGTCCTCATTTGGAACGTAAAGCGGACTTAAGAAAACTGGATCGCGACCGCCCCACACGATTGAACTATTCGTTCACCGTTTCTCGAACTCGATCACGAAGTCCTTGAGCTTAATTCCAATGGCCGCGCAGACGGCGCGGAGTTCTAAAAGATCTAGTCTCCTCTCACCAGTTTCATATCGACTTACATACGCTTGAGGCTGCTTTAAGCGCTTGGCGACGTCCACTTGGCGAAGCCCCGCATCCAGACGGATTTGCCGGAGAAGAGCCAACAAACGCTTATGTTCAGCCGTTCCGATGCTGCGGCGCATGGCCGCAAGTTAGTTGGCCTTGCGGGATATACAAAAACTGAATCTGATCCTAGCTCTTGCACCAAACTCATCACACGAGAAACCCTAATAAAATGACTAGGTCGCGGTCAAAAAGAAGCGCTCATGCGCTGTATCAAGAAATCAAGATCGTTATGATCCTCGACAAAACCTCGACAAAACGGACTTGCACATTGACCACCACAGGAACCCGAATGACTCAAGTTTCGGTTCGCACCTAGGCATTCTCAACAATCGCTGAAACGGTTTATCAATACGATATCTTTTGCTTTTAATGTTTGGCCGGTCAGCAGTCGGAACCCTCGCTACAAGAGTTGCGCTCAAATTCGACCACCGGACTTTCAATACGAGACTAATAGGAATTGAAAACTCCGCAGAGCCTTAGCTTGAAAACGCGCGGTTAATCTTTGCAAGCCAGGGTCCTTCCTCTAAAGCGATCTTGTTGGTCACGAGAGGCACCCTGTGCGAGAATCGCGCGGCGAGAATTCTCAGGAAGGGTCGTCATACGGGGGCGTTAGACATTGTCACTTTCGGGATGAGCGCGAAGAGCCTACAAGACAAGGTTACAATAATTACAGGCGCAAGTTCAGGAATTGGTCTCTCTACTGCGCTCCGCTTTTTGAAGGAAGGTGCCAAAGTAGTCATGGCTGACCTGAAGGATGCCTGGCAAGGTCTTGCGGAAGCTGCAAACGGCAGTAATGCACTCTTTGTGCAAACGGATGTTAGTCGTGAGAGTGCGGTCCTCGAATTGATCAGACTGACAGTTGACAAATTTGGCCGCATCGACGTCTTGGTCAACAACGCCGGCATAGAACTAGCCAAGAAGGTAACGGACACTACCGAACAGGAGTGGGATCGTTTGATGGGCGTAAATTTGAAAGCTGTTTTCTTGTGTTCGAAAGCGGCAGTCAATGAGATGCGCCGTACCGGCGGTGGTTCAATCGTGAATGTTGCTTCTGAGTTGGGACTAGTTGGAGGAGCCGAGATCGCTGCGTATTGCGCATCGAAAGGCGGCGTCATCCAGTTGACCAAGGCGATGGCGATCGATCACGCCGTTGAGGGTATCCGGATAAACTGCATCTGCCCGGGCCCAATCAATACACCACTGCTTGATCGAATCATTGCCAATTCCGCTAACTCTGGTACCGAGAGGCAAATTACTGTAGAAAAGACGTTACTGAAACGTCTAGGAGAGCCTGACGAGATTGCCAATGTCATTCTCTTCTTAGCTTCTGACGAATCGTCGTTTATGACAGGTTCGTCAGTGGTTGTAGATGGTGGATTGACCGCACAATGATTTCTATCGGTTATGAACTTGGCGAGTTAGCCGCAAAAATGTTGACTACCGTTAATCGCGAATAATAAAGTTACGGGCATCGAGGCCAAACCGCCACGGTAGAACGAACAGAAGCGAAACAACTGAGCTTTATTCTAGCAGTTGAAATAGACGATCACTGATGTCACTCGCAATCAGGCGCAAATAGAGGATTGAACCAACAAACTGAAGGCATGGTTTCATGTAGCTGAGGCTCCCATGCCGAACTCACCTTCGTTACCACAACCGAGAGATTCTACTTTCCTCTCTCGCATTTAAAGTATTGACTCTATCCGACAATTGCTCGGCATAGGGAAGTAATAGGAACTCAACTAGCTAAGGCGTTTAGGAAGATGTCAACGATTCCCCCAGACTTTGGGCTATTGAACCATTACACCGTCTTTATCTATCCGTTTCTACACGATATTGAAGATCACAATAGAAGCAGCCGGGCTCAGTCTCTCGAAGAAAACTGGGATCCTTGGTGGGCTCGATTGGGGAACGAGATCGGCTCGGCATTAGATAACACATACTTTTTCCTTCCTTACATTCGAGAGGTCCTATTCCCGGAGACGATTGTTTTCAAGGACCAGCCTGCTGGACCGCGATATGAAAACTGGGTAAACGAAATAGACCAGTGGAACCGGAGGGGGCTGAGTTCTTTCTGTCAGAGACTCCCGCCTGCCGTAATGCGGATTGCTTACAAGCAAGAGCGCCTGGAACAGATTAAGAGATTCGAAGTTTTTGAACAGCACGATCAGGCGGTGAGCACCGGTCTTACCGCCGAGATTGACTGGATCGATGCGCTCCTGTTTCCTTCGGGCGTGGGCTTCCTTTTGCTGAAAGTGACCCTGCGTAATGATCGCGCCCAGTTGAATCAACTTGTTGCTCTCAATTACTTTCTGCGGCTCGTACACGCGCCCAATATTGACTGGAGACTTCCCGAGCTGAGTTTCAACCACCAGGCAAATACTTTTACGGTTCGTGATCTCATGGACTTTTTAACGCAAGGGATGGCTGGTGACGATCAGCAGATTAATGACCTCACAGGGTGGAAACAACATGTCGCCGCCTCAAGGCAAAAAAGATTGTCCGAAAGCGAAGCCGGACAGGTCTACGGCGAACGTTGCCACGTCTTTTCTTATGCGTGCGTGAACGCTAAAGAAAATGGAAGCGACAAATTGTCGACGGGAGTTTTTGGATCACTCAAGGATCGCCTGGTATTCGAGTATGCGTCTTCGATAGCGATCGGCGACTCGGTTAGCAACTCAATGTGGATTCCTTCCGTGGAACACGTGCAGCGGCTAAAAGCAAACCATCAGTTTTCCGTGTGGGAAACATGGACCGGCATGGCGCTAAAAGAAAGCGTGGTGTTTTTAGGCACCGGGGACACTTCTTTTAATAGAGAAGTACTCCCAGCGAATGTCGAGAACGACTACTTGCCACTCTACGTCTATAGTCTCTATCAAAAATATCGACTGTTTATTTTTGCCGATCAACTAATGCGCAAAGGCGCTTATGTCGCAAAGCACCTTGACGCAGTGCGGTCCTTAATGGATCAGTTCATGGAGTTCCGCACCAAGTACTGGTTCAACGAAGTGACTCGAAAACCTCTGGGTGGAGAACTCTACTCCAAGTTCCAACAAGGTCTGGAGAGCACGACTCTTTTCGATCTCGTAAGCCTGCAAGTGAAAGATCTGAAGGAGCACTATGAGGAGCGACGACAGCGCCGGATCGATGTTTTACTCAATATCGTCACCTTTGTTTTTCTGCCGCTGAGTGCAGCGATCGGTATCTTTGGCATGACTTTTTTTGACGAAGGGTCCTGGAGAGCTTTCCTCCTCGTTACAGCAATTATCCTGGTGGTTTCCTTGGGGATCTGGAGATGGTGGACCAAGGAGTTTGGTCCACGTGCCGATTAAGTTGTGGACCATTAACCTACCGAGAAAATTTTAATGAGCTCCAGGCTCGAAAAGTACGATCTCTATTTGGATGAGACGGGTTTATTTGACGAGGGCTCAGACACGCAAGCTAGTGGGGAAAGTAAAACAAGTCGTCATAAAGGGTTAAGTCAGCTAGTTGGAATTCTCGTTCCGCGTGACACCCTGAATGAAGTCGCTTCTCAGATTACACGGACCGCCAACCTCAGCGCTCACTTTCCTCCCGCACACGTCATTCATGGATACGAAATAATTGGACGTTCCTACGGCGCCTATCTCAAGATTGTCCGGACAATCTTAATGGCTCTGAAGGATCGCCGGGAGTGGCAATGCGTGCGATTGGTTAATGTGGAAAGGATCTCCTATTTTGACCGTCCTACAAATTATCCCAACCTCGTCGCGGAGTTAACGCTACGGACGTTTCAGCAAAAACTGAAAGACTCCCCCGACTCCAAAATTTGCATCCGCCTGATAGATCCGAAATATAAGCTATCCAAAACGCACCGGCCGCTCAGTCCGCAGGAGTATGCGAAGAGAATCCCAGAGTATCTGGGCTTTGCCGAAGTTCGTTATGGCTTAACCAGGGAAAGCAGGAACTGGCGGTTTGACGGAGTGATCCAAAGAGCGTACCGCGAGAGTGCAGCACTTCAAATCTGCGACATTCTCAGTCACGCCAGTGCTGACAAATTTGAACGAATCAGAACTCAGAAAGATCTCATCGCGGTACTCGGTAACCTGCTGGGCGAGTATGATTTCACACTTACCATACGCGAATTATTCGATCGAGTGGATGATCTCGTTAAAGAGTCTTCGTTCGGAATGGCACTAATAGTCCTCGCGGAAGCTCTGGTTGATACGCTGTCCGATTCAAAGGAAGACGTCGACTTTCTGGCGAAAATGCAGACCCGGTTGAATCACATCCTCGAACGATTGTCGCGAATGAATTTGCGCGGGCGGGATCCTCAACTTGCCTTGCTGGTTAGTTGGCTGGATCAACTCATCGGACATCAAAGACTTGTCGACAAAGGTTACGAACTTGCGCACTGGGTGCTCGATAACGTCGATCGTCCCTTGAGAGCGTTATTACCGCCGCGAGAAGCGGAAACGGTTGGCTGGTTTACTTACGCCGTTCATCGGTGGGCGCTGACAGCATGCAATCACAAGGGCGTGGTTATCAAAGGACAGGCGGAGGTCGACGCCATGAAGGCGCTTCAACCGTCGGTTGCGAGGCAATGGGAACGTATTCCGCTCGTGATGGATGGGCTTATAACCCAGGCGGTGCATGCTACGGACTGCCTTGAGTTTGACGAAGCATCGAGGCTGATGAAGTTTGTGGCAGAGTCGTTGAAGAGTCAATCGAATCGTTTCCATGAAGTCTTACCCGACGAGTTTCCGGAGGAGCTGAGTTTCGATTTGCGGGCGCGTTCGCTCGGGACGTTCCTGCAAAGTGAAATTCTGGCCGGAGCAAGCGACCCGAAGCGGTTGGAAAACGCACGGCAAGCGAGCAATGATGCCATCGCAGAATTCACAAGCTTCGGAGATCGCGCGCGTCAGTATCAGTATCGTTGCCATCTGGAGACGATTGCCGGTGACTTTGAAACTGCGCGCCGCTTTTTGGTTCAAAGCCTCGAGGGCACGGATCAGACACCACTCGATTTTTCACACAACAGGATCAGTCAGTTGGTTTTGGAGTTAGGCGTCAACCCTGAGTGGAAAGCGGAGTTCACGTTGGTTCATTGGCTGCGCATAGGTGCCTATGCCTGCCTGAGTATTCATAAGGCAAAAATGTTGGACAGCACGACAGCGCCGATTGTGGAGTCGGAACGCGACGCCTTTCTTTCGGCTCTCAACAGTTCCGGCCAACTTGACTCTGAAGCATGTCAGGGCGGGTTAAGTGATTATCCGGCGCACAGCATCCTGCGGTTTGTCGCAGCCATTCAAGCCGCGCGTGGGAGATCGGCTGAGGCGATGGCTGCCTTGGAACATTTACACCAGCTCGATCCCATCGGAAAGGATCAATTTCCGCTTGCTTTGATACTGTTAGCGGCTCAAATGGAGGTTGCGCTGCTATCAACCTCAGGTGAGGAAGCACGGCTTTTGCTAGGGGAGGCACCGTCAAGGTTGAAATCTCTGCCTGACTTGATTGATCTGGCAGCGCGCAGGATTGGTCCGGACTTCAGGAGAATCTCAACCGCGTTGGATAGCTGGCGCGAGGAGATTCGATCTGTAACTTCACAGTCAGTACGCGCTGATAATTCTCTTCTGCGTCTCGTGAGTGCTCATTGATGCATTCAATGGCCGGGTTAGATCTGATGAGCGGTTTCGCTGGCCGGCCCAACGTGGTAATCCAAACTATCGAATCCCTGGCCCATTTCGTAGTTTAGAGCTACTGCAACTGTAGCTCCCTTTGTGATCTCTAATTCGTCAACAGGCAGGATCACTGGTTGAGCGTAAGAAATGCACGCGCCAAGTTCGCCATCACCAGCAAAACGAGTGAACGAAGTAAGTAAAATTCCATTTACGATTCCGGCTTCGGAGCTGTGGACCAATTCTTTAATAACCACTCTCTCGTCATATGGTTTGGCAAAGTCAACAGTGTGCGCGGCCTTTTGTTCCGAAAGAGATTCATAACGCGACTCAAAACTCTTGGTGAAGTAATCAACGAAAATAGGAAACTTCAGTTCAGCTCCATAGAAAGTGAAGTCAGCATGAACCAACGCGACGGTGGTAGAAAACTGCGCAGGAATTAGTGTGGTATTGGCATCGACGATACCGGAAAGTTTCAAAGCATTTATTACCGGCCCCTGAGGTTCGCCGATCAGGCCAGTCGTGATCTGTTCACAGATTACGACGTCAGGTTTTTCCACGAGCGTGAGGTTGAGATTGCTGGCTTCGAGTTGTAAGGGAACGATTCGGTCCGCAAATTCACTTTCGGAGAAGATCTTTTTTGAAACTCTGGATAGATATTTTCCTACTTCAATCGCATAAACCTTGCGGGCGCCGCACCGTGCTGCAAAGACCGACATGATCCCGGAGCCAGTTCCGAGATCAAGGACTACAGATCCTGGCTTCACGACAGCTTCAATGGCTGCTTTGAAAGCGAGCGTTCTTTGTTCGTCGGCAAGACAACGATAGACGTATTCCGTATCGGACCAGATTTTCATCTCGACCATTCTATTCTGGATGCCACTTTTCTCCGAATGGTCGATAAAAGTTAGCCACGTCCCCACCTCCAACTAATGTTTGACGGGTTTTTTTCAGACGGCGGTTCAGCCCGAATGGTAGCTTTCGATACCGAGGAATTTCGAAAAGTGAATTTGAGTTTATTGCGGCTGGCGCGCGCCTGCCGACTTTCGTGGCGAAGGCTCAACCAATCGCGATTTGTTTTTACGGGGAACAAATTTCGCAAGATAGTCAACCAGCTCGAGCAGTTCGTTATGTCCCTCGGAGGCCTCGTACTCGATCACTTCAAGACCAAAATCCTGACTCAGCCGCCGCCTTTCTACGCTACCCTTTATGCCCTTTCTCAAAACGATATAGTCCGGACTCGACCTTTCTCTGAAACCCTCTCTTAAGGTCTGCAGGACCATCGTGATCTCCGGATCTGAGTTGGAGAAACCCAGCATCAATACCACCTTCGTAACAAAGACCGCCGAGAGCACCGCGCGGTAACCCGGCCTGCCATAAATGAGATTACGGTAATCTTGCTCGGCAAACACGACCTTTTCGGGTTCCGTGGCGCTACCGTGTATCTTGAAAATCAAAGGTTTATCCCATGCCTGGTAGCCCTTCAATACCTGTTGCACGATGTGAGAGTTTTCAGGCGTGATTGGCTGCACGTCTTTTCCTATCTTCTTGATATACGCGTGCTCTAACAGAAGGTCGTAATTGGTGGTCATTATTATCTGGGGCTTTAGTTTAAAAAGGGCATAGTGTATCGGCCCAGGTTCCGCTCCAATTGAGGTGAAGCGCGTACGGACGTAATGGTCTCTCTTAGCCGCTTCAATTCGTCCCTTAAGCTCCTGGGCAGCCATAAGGTACTTGCCGTCTTTGATGAGCTGCACAATCTGCTTCTCAATATCCGGATCCAGACCCTCATCTCGAGCTATGTTCGTAAGTTCGACCATGAATTCGCCCCAGGTTGGGAGTGGTTTAGGTCCCTTCGTTTTGGCCTGGCGCGAGATGCCGGCTCCAATGAAAGGTACCAGGTTTCCTGAGGCGACAGCCTCCTTGAGATGGTTGGGAATTCTGGTGAGGTCTATTGGCATATTTCTTATCCTCCGAGCTAAAGCCAGCGGAAACTGACTTTGTGAATGACTTGGAAAAGAAGATCTGTAGTCATACCGAGTAAGCCGATGACTACGATCCCTGCAAAGACTTTTGGTGTTTCTACGTATCTCTGCGCCTGCATTATGCGGAAGCCAATCCCCGCAGTGGCTCCCGCGATCTCCGCCACTACCAAGTATGTCCAGGCCCACCCAACGGCCGTGCGGCACGCACTGACTACTCCGGGCAAAGACGCAGGCCATAACACTCGAAAGAGCATTTGCCGCCGGTTTGCCCCTAACGTTTGGGCGGCGAGAAAGTAATCACGCTCGATTCTTCGTCCCACATCTGACACCAGAATAATCAACTGGAAAAAAGTCCCTAGAAAAATGACTGCAATTTTTGCGGTGTCGGCCAAGCCGAACCAGAGAATGCAGAGCGGAACAAACGCGGGCACGGGCAAGTATCGAACAAAGCCGACAAAGGGCTCCATTAAATCAGCGATTCTTTTTTTGTGGCCGGCCAACAACCCGATAGGGATGGCTATGACGGCTGATATAAAGAACGCCGCCAACACCCTGTAGACGCTAACCCAAACATCCGCCAGATAGGATTCCTCCGTGAAGCCAAGCACGATCGCTCGCCCAACGCTCGACATAGAGGGAAGAAAAGTTGGGTCTATCCAGCCGCTGTTAGCAAGCACATACCAAACCAGGCCCACAACCAAGAAGGGAACCGAACCGATTAGGATTTTTCTCAGCTTATGACTATGCAATAGCGATACCTGCGATGGACGGAGCAGCAGTCTTTGTAAAGCTGCGCTGTTCCTTACAACGTGAAGATTACTTCGGCGGATCCAAGATCATCTGCGCCAACCGTTCGTAGGGAGTGTCGTCGTTGGCGAAGACAGTAATGGTTTCTCGCCACTTCAATTCAAGCATCTCCGGGATCTCATGAAAGATAGTTGCGGGTGTCGCTTGACACTCTTCCAGGGTCTTCTCAATTCTTGCTTGAGTGTTATTTTTGATTTTCAAAAGATCCTCGCGAAGTTCGTGATCGGAAAGACGTTCAATCTCTTCCGAGCCCGGCGATGCTGAAGCAACTAATCTAAAGGGAACCCATGACTGCTCAAACTCCTTCAAGCGGCTCATGTAACGGACTAATCTAAGCGTGCCTTCGACGTGTTGAGTCGACCATCTGAAAAACACAAGCATCTCGTTGCTGACGTCCGCGGCAAGCGAATAGGTTTCCCTGATGCCACTGGCCGCATCAATGATGAGATAGTCGAGATCGTAGGTTTCTCTGAGCTTTGCCACGAGCTGTTTCATGAGTTGCGGTACCCTGGGATCCTGTGCATCAACGCGAGTGACCTTGGTTGACGCCATGATGTAGCGCAATAAAGCTCCCTTAGGCACGTCGTACTTAAACAATGGACCGCCTTCGGCGAAGACGTCGATGGCCACATCACTCATCAATTCGTGAACATCGATCTCCGACTTGAGATAGTGTTGTACGCCGGTACCGTTCTTGAACTGCTGCGTGCCCTCCGCACTGAACACGTGCTGTAAACCCGGCGCTTCAAAATCCAAATCGATAATCGCGACGCGCTGGCCCAACTTTGTCAAAGCGGCCGATACATTAGCAGCGGCAACAGTGCGGCCGCTGCCGCCTTTGTAGGAATAGAACATTAACGTCTTCATGCTTTAAGCTCCCTCAATTCCTTTCCGATCTCGATCAGTTGCCTGCTGTGTGCAATGGGATCGACAAAACACTCAATAAGGTCCAGAAGCAATGCTTCGGCGCGTTCGACGGAAAGTCTACTGTCGCGAGCTAGAGACAACACCTCGTCGCCCAAAGTAATCGCGGTGTCCATTAGGTTAACCGCTTCCATGGCCTCTAAATTACTTTCGAAGGCGTGAACCTTGGCCCCCCTCTGCGCTAATATCCGCCGAAACGAATCGTACCTGGATAAGTCTGTTCCAGATATTTCATTCATGCGTACTCCCGGCGCTATCGGAGGCGGATCGGGCCGAAAGATCGCGATACTGGGTTGACAACAATGAGAGTTCGGATTCCCGAGCCGTACCATCATCAGACTCTGGTGCTGCGAAGATGCTCGCAAGTGAATTCAGAATCAGCTTGGCGGCAACAACATCACGCACCTTGCCTGCTTTGTAGTCCGCTATTACGGTTTCGCCCAGCGCCTTCGCTTTGCCCTGTAACACTTCAGCCACTCCACTTGGAAGCACTCTTGACGGACGCCATCCGTCAATGTTCTTGCAGTAATCTGAGAACTTATCGTCCGTGATGGTTTCTACCTGTGGTGGAGTTTCGAGGCTGGCTCCCGCCGCGGGTGTTGGCACTACCTCAGGCATTTCAACCGGACGTTCGAAAAGAGCCTCCAGGACAAGCGGCAATCCGGTCTTATTCCGGAGTATTATCCCACCACCTCCGCTCTTCTCCTCCACGATCTCTTTGCCGCCTGCGTATGCGTAATAAAAGGTCAGTGCCTGAATAGCCCGTTGGGTCGAGAAAACCTCGATCTCTTTTGTTGACCATAGCGCACTGTACTCAATCTTGTCGCGATGCCTGCTTTGCAGCAGTTCAACGTAGAGATTTCGGATAACAGGCTCCAGCATGTTCCTGTCGCCGACACCATAAACCACGAACAAAACGAGTAGCCGAGTTAAAAGGGGCAGAAACGCGGAATCAAGATAACCGCGGTCCTTCTCACTGCCAGGTTTGAAGATGCCTTTACCAGGCAGGGCGAAGACATACTCGAAACGATTCAGGATTTCTTTGACTAGTGGAATGCTGCTGTAGTTATAAACCAATTGAGAAATTGCGCGATTGATCTTGTTCTTCGCGTCATCGTCTACGAATTCGCCGTCGTCCGTTCGATCTCCCCACGACCACAATAAGATAAGGAGTGCATAAAGACTGTTGTAGAAGACCATCGGAGGGTGACGTAACGCCTTCCAGCGCTCAAGGTCTTCCTGATATTGCTCGTAGCCCTCCGGACTCTTCTCAAAATAGAGTTCTTCTCCGATTGGATCATTTCCTTGTGGTAACCGCTCGGCATACTGTCCATAGCCGTCAATCAGGTTAAGCAGCACGGCTTTTTGAACCCAGCGACGCGCCATGTCAACGCACAATTGAAAGTGAAGCAGTTTTTCGGCGTTCTGTTTATGGAAGACGGCCAGCTTTAATCCATCAGCAACCCACTCTCTCTTGAGTACGGTTCTGATTAGGTAAAGGTCAAGCTCAGCAAAAGCATCAACTGCCGCAGCCGTAAAAAACAACATAGGCGGCAAGTTTGGACGATCTGTCCAACTCCAACCAGACCCAACGTGCGTTCCAACCTTGGCATTGACGATCTGTTGTTCTTCCGTCGGTCCATCACCTTTCTGAAATGCTCGGATTAAGAAGTCGATGGCTTTATTGAGAGAGTCAAATAGACGGTCTTCTACCAGATCGTCGCCGATTTCCCTTTGAAACCGATCCTCATCGGTACGATTTAATTTCAGAGTCAACAGATGGATCAGCACACGACAAGCAAGTGCGGCCGCTTCGGTGATATTGATTTGCTTGAAGTCTTCTTTGAAGAGAGGCTCAACATTGGCCTGGATTTTCTTAACGTTGGCATAAGGCTCACCGGAGAAGATGTCAGCCTGCCAATTGTCGAGTAACCCCGCAATGTCCTTCTTGATGGCTTTGACAAAGGATGTTACATCGCCGCCCTTCTCCTCGTAGTAGTCGAGAAACTTACTAAACGATAGTGCTCCTTCAACCGCAGGAGTGAGAAACGCTTCCAGACCCTCGCAAGTGGCCATGTCGCCAACTTTTTCAGGCTTGGTGCTAATGAAGCCAGGGGAGTCATTTCTATAGTTGGCGAGTTGAATCAGACTTTCGAGAATGCGAGCCCGAACAAGTTCAGACTCAGGAATACTGAGGTAGTCGGCGACCGATTCAGGTGAAAGAGACAGATCGCACTCCTCTTTACTTCTGATCGTGTTCCAGCGATTCAATATTTGATTTGGCTCTATTTGCATGGCGCAGCCCTCAATGTCTTTTTATATTCCCTCGGTAAGTTCCTCCAGAAATCCCAGCATCGATCGTTTCAGCGTTAGATAATCTCCTTGCTCCACAACCCTTGGCGTTTCCGGTTGTTCAATGAGGTATTGCATTCGGTCTTCGACTTCACGCTGAAAACTCAGAAAGTCCTTAGAATACCGTTCGCGAGCAAGCTCGCGGGGTATGTTCTCCTTCTCGAAAGGGTGGGTATAACGGTACTTCAGAAAACAAGGCCGAATCGTTGAGATATAAATCGTGTCACCAAGGAACACAGCTTCGCGCGCGTCATGCGTCACGAAAACGATCGTGGTGCTTAGTCTCCGCTCAACTTCAAGCATCAACTCCTGCATCTTGATCCGAATATGAGGATCGAGGGCGCCGAATGGCTCGTCCATAAGAAGCACGTCAGGATCGTTTGCGAGTGCCCTGGCGATTGCCACTCGTTGCTTCATACCCCCGGAAAGCTCCTTCGGATACTTGTGAAGCGAATCAGAAAGTCCGACCAGGTTGACGATCTCATGGACCTTTGCGCGCTTCTCGTTTTTTCCCAGCTCGGATTTGCGAAGTTTCAAACCAAAAAGGACGTTTTCTTCAACTGTCAACCACGGGAAAGACGTATAGGATTGAAAGACCATACCTCGATCGCGGCCGGCATTTGCTACCGCCACCCCGTCTTTAAGAACGACGCCCTCAGTCGGCTTTACTACGCCGGCGATCATTTGTAGCAGCGATGATTTACCGCACCCGGAAGGGCCTAGAAGAATAGTGAACTCGCCCGCGGAGATGTGAATCGGAGGCGCATTGTGAGTTCCGCGCAGATCAACTGCCAGACCTGGATCGACGTCTCTATCTGTCGCGAGGGTTCGTGAGACTGGATAGCGAAGTAGGAGGTCAATTAACTCAAGCTTTGGGGGAGCTTCGATCATGTGAGTTGGTTTTTAGGGAATTCGTCTTACAAAATCTGGGGCTAAACCTTCCTGCGGCGTGTCACGCTGCTTGATAACGCTTTCTGACAACCAGGCATCGCTGATCCGATCATAAAGCGGAAAGAGAAAGCCGGGTTTGTCTGGGGAGCCAAATGCCATCTGATTACCTTGCTTACCCTCATATCGAATACCGGGCAGTAAGGCCGTAACTTTATCGCTGGAAAGACCAAACGCCTTCGACATGATCGCTTTGGCTTCGTCTGGGTTAGTCGAAACAAAATCAACCGCCTTATACCAGGCCTTGATGAGTCCTTCGATTTCCTGAGAGCGACTTGCGATAGCGTCTTCGCGCATGAAAAGCACATCCGCTATTAAGCCCGGATGAGTTCGCGAATCGGCCAACACCTGCCCGCGTCCTACCTCCTTGGCCTTGGATAACCACGGTTCCCAGGTGACTGCTGCGTCGATCTTGCCAGAGGCAAAGGCCGCTCCAGCCTGATCAGCATCCATCACAACGGGCTTGATGTCTGACATCTTCATTCCATTCTCTTTCAAAACGGAGTAGAGAAAAAAATGACTCGGTAAACCAGTCGGAAAGGCGATTTCATGGCCCTTAAGATCCTGGATCTTACCGATGCTTTGAACGGCGACAATGCCGTCGCCGCCGTTTGAAGTGTCAATTGCCATCACTGCTTTGAGAGGAATCCCGTTCGATCTCAAGACGATCATTGAATCAAGAGTCAGGGCAATTGCGTCGAGATTGCCCGAGGCGATCGCGGCTCTGCGCTCAACATCGCCCTCGATCTTCTCAAGCTGCACTTCGACGTTGTTCTCTTTCAAAAAGCCCTTCTCTTGTGCGATATAAAACGGACCGTATCCTAACCATGTAACAAGACCGATTTTTAATGGTTTCTTTACTCCCGGTCCCCCAGGCTGACATGCAATTAGCAAGGCACAACCGATGGCAACGATAATTGCTTTTCTAAGCATTTTTGACCCCGATCCGAGCGGATTTAAATTGGTAGACCTCATAGGCGGTAAGGTGGAAGCTGAAGTAAACTCTTGCATGATCGAGCGAGGAAGAAGAAGCTAGTAGGAAGCCATTCACAGGAACCGCGTTCAGGTGATTTGCTTCTGATCTGACCTTTAGAGAAACTGCGGCAATTACTCTATTTGCAGCATGAAAGTATTGTCAAGGTTCAAGACCCGACCAAATGTCCATTTAATTACGTGTCTGCGACTCGTTCTTTTTTTGGTGGAGCCAAAATCCCAGGACTTGTTCAAGGCACAAAAGACATACACCTATGTCTGCTTCTGATATGACTGCGGGCCTGCGGTTAACCTTCTGTTTCTCATGCGCCGACTCATTTCCAAAGATTCGCAGGGTGTGCATATAACTCCTTAGCCATTCGGCTACTCCAATGTCTGCAAGAGCATCAATCCTGCCGCAGAGATCCGGAGCTACGCGCTTTTGCAGGAGACTGTTGACGATGAATTCAACCAGTCGTCGAGCCGTTATCCCCATTTCGAAAGATCGGATTTGATTTGAACTGAACACGCGTCGAGCGTCGAGAAAAATCGAAGTACCGGTGCCGGCCAAATGGCCCGCCGCCTCGATGCTAGTCAAGATCCGCCTTCGCGTGTTTTCGTGCCAGTCCCCACGAGGTACGACAACTTTAACCCTTCCCAGCAACTCATTCATGGCTTTGTCTAGTTCCTGTGCTCGAGTTTTTCGCCGCGCTACGAAAACAACTTTCTTGATGCTTGCTGACTGCTGCATGTATCTCAAGGAACAGTCCAACAGTTCTTTTATAACTTCGCTCGCGCTTTGTTGCTGTTGACCAGCACCCAGAATAGGAAGTGCTAATATCTCAGGCCTTATTTTCTTCATCTCTAACATGGATAGCACTGCGAAGACGTTCTCGATTACTTCCTTTGTTTCGAACTTACCCCCGACTATCTCGGCGCAAAGTATTCGCTCGAAGTTTTTCCCGGGAGCTACTTTTGCGATCCAGCAACCGAAAGCCTCCACCAAATCAAACTCGCGACGTTTGGATAGTTCCTTCATGTCGATCTGAACGTTCTTGAGCAAAGCCTCAATGACGGTTCCGGGAACTGGCTCGTAATCTCCCTTGAAAGCAGAGATGGCTAGTACATCCACGGTGAAGTCAAGCTGCGTGATATCTCCCTCATGAAGTTCGAAAGATCGAAATCCCCAGGAGGTTTCGATCTCGATGAGGTTTATTGGCTTCATGGATTTCCAAGGTCACCGGAAAACTGGGTTTACTTCAGAGGCACGTTTTAAGCGGCCAAGTTTAGGTAGTAAGAAGACCACAGACCTGATTGAGAGAAGCGTGATGCCTAAAGTGAACGTAACGGTACTGCACTGCCTGTAAGAGCGTCAATGTAATTCGTGAGGTCGTCGAAAGCGTGTGCTCGTTGGGATTTAAGACTTACGGAAGTACGTCGCCGAGGTCGTGATTCTATGAGAGGCAATCAATTGGGACCGGACTATAAGAGCAAAATACTTCAAGCATTCGACTGCTGCTTACTCTACGCGCTGCAAGACGGCCGCAATCTGTCCAGGTCCGTCTGTTGCCCACGAAAGTGACCTGGCACCTGATAACTCAAAGTAGTGTTGCCAAAATGACTGGAGTCCAACTCGTTTCCCGTAGTTCATCTTTCTTAGATCTTTGCTGCGTAATATACCGAGGAAGAGCTCGGTATTCTCAAAAGGCTTCTTACTTTTCTCCGTAAGTCTTTTTGCCAGCTCTGCGGCAGAACTCTCGCTTGCCAGATCCGCGTGAGTATTGAAGTTGTATCTGGAATCGTCTTGAATAAAATCACTCAGGATTACGATCTTCTTGCTGACATTGCCTTTCTCCAGGGAAAGTTCTTCAGCAGCCAACCCCGCGGCTCCTAGAATGTCAGAGTGTTTGTAAGGATTTGCCATTGCAGCGGTGCGCATCTCTGCCACTCTATCCTTAACTTCTTTCGCAAGCTCCTGCAGATCGGAATCGTAGACCTCACGCTTTTCGCTGAGATGAAACCTAAGGATGTGCCCCTGGCTTTCCGTCAGCGTGTCGCCAGTGATCGGTATAACGTAAAGAGAATCTCCGCGCTGAAGTCTTTTCTTCTCAAAAAGCGGGTTCAGACTTGCCAGTGCTTCCTGTGTGGCTTCCTGATCAATGCTTCCAGTGAGGTCTATTACAAATGCTACGGCCAGGCGCTGCCTCTCAGGACCACAACTGATACAGATAGAAACGAGTATGACGATTACCAGCACCGCACCTACGTTTGATTTCGGTTTCATCTGCATACTCTCCTGTCTCCGCTCTCAAGTTCTCAGAGTAACGATAAAGACTTGTTGGTTACCTGACGGACGCGGCCTGAGCTCGGCTCTGGGCCATCTCTCCGAGGGGGTGCGTGCCATTGTTCGATCGCTCAGTTGAACGCGAATTGGTGAAGGAGCTGTGTTGCTCAGGTATTCGTGAAGCAAAGATGGTAGCTTTGGAATCATACAACTGGCGCGCCGTCGGTCGATCCCAGGCTTTGATTGCGTAACTCGCGTACAGCACGCCAACACCCAGCGTCAAGCAGCCGTAAAGTAGAGCGCGAATCCCAATTGAGCCGATCAAATCACCGGCAATCGTGTCCGCAACGACACACAGCGCGAGCACTAGCAGCACGACTGCGCCCATCTTTAATACGACTCGCCACAACGGGGTTTGCCACGCACTTGTTTTCTGACCGAGCTCATGATTTTGGAGGTAGCCTTGTTTCCATTCCTCACGCATCTGTTCTATCTGCCTGATTCGACTCTCCCGAGCTTCGAGCTGCTTCTCAAGGGCCTTGTTAGTTGAATCCAGTTTCCTCCCGATACGAATATAGGAGCTTCGAGCCCGCCTCCATTCCCACGCCAGATGCAAACCATTTAGCCCCCACTCGAAGGCGAGAGCTACGAATGCCGGCAAGGCGGTTGTGAGCAGCACGACGACCAGCCGCGTCAGCGCCACGTTGCTGGCGAGGAATTCCTTCCAGGCTCCTGATTGAACAGTCGCCGCGTGAATCATTTCTTCAGCACGCCACCAACCAAGAATGAATACCAGAGTCAGGGCGAGCCCGGTTACAAGGATTAGAAAAATCAGACCACCCAACCGTGAACGTCTCGCGTTCGAAGTCTTTGCCTCCGAGGGTCGGTCCGCTGCACTTGCCGTGTAGTTTTTTTTCGTTATTTCAAATAATCCACTCGTGGTGACCACAATCACACCTGCAAAAACCAGTTGAAGAGTGGCCTCGGCGATGCCGAATCCGTCCATCACCGGAGCAAGAAAGACCGCTTCGCCGATCACCGCTGCAACCGCACACACGATTGCTACAAACGGCAGAATGATCTGTGGCGGCATTCCCTCGGTGCTGAATTCGAGGTCGGCCCAATGTCGCTCCGAATCATCTCTACGACGCGCCAGCGTAGTGGCTTTGGCTTCAAGAGACTTAATGAGTTCAGCCGCGGCTTGCTTCTCGAGTTCCTGCCGTTGGCTAAACTGAGCCTCAATTTCCTTAAGGGTGATAGTCGGATCCACGCCTTGAGTGCCATCTCGAAAACCCTCAGCTTCAACTGTGCGCGCGTCGTTTCTGTAGTTCATTTCAGTTCTCCTCCACGAATCAACACTGACTCAACTCAATTTGCCTCAGGCGGCAAGATCTTCATTCGAATCTTCGAATGGTCCAACCCAGATGCCTAAGCGCAACTCTTTACCCCTCTGAGCGACTCGTTCAGGTGTCAAGCCCATATGCCCATCCCGGGTTGCGCGATCGACTCGCTTCTCATCGCCAAGCTCGACGGAGTCGATCATTTCGAGATGCTGCGTGATCCAATTCATGGCTTCCTCGTTGTTTCTGTAGTCGTCGATCAGAATTGCGGAGGAGGAACGTCTTGGTTTGCAAGCATAGTGGTTTCCTCTCGGCGCACCCTTCCCGCCGCGGTTACCGCAGTTTCGCCGCGGGCGCAAATTGCCTCTGTTGTTTTTTGAGTTTTGATTGCCTGGCTGAGCGCCACGGCGTCGAGGGTTGATAACGGCTTCGGGCATTCTCTTCACTCCTCTGACCCTTCGCAACTATCGCTCGAACAACTCCTGTCTTCCCCGCTGGCTGGAAGACCAGGTAAGAGTGGACACAAGCATCCACTAATCAGCGATTGTTACTGTTACAGGAACCGATCATCCGGTTCCGTTTAACGCCTGGCCGATGGTTCGCTAGGCGTGGTCAGAGCTGAAGCTAATGAGTCTTTATCTCGCGGCTTCAGGTTTTTCGCCATTTCTCTTTTTACGAACAGAATGACGAAACGGTGAAAAGAACTTCCAATCTAACAAACTAACTCAACTCGAATCGTTCAGTTGAGCGAGTTGAGGCTTAGATAAACTTTAAGAGAAAATGGTTGTTTCTAATAGAAACGAACCAGCCAATCTGGCTTGCAAGAGATAGGACGAAACCCTTTAATCGATCATAAACCCCTGTTCGGAACTTCATTTTATCTGTGCTGTGACTGAATTCACCTTCAGATCCGTTGAGTTGATCGCGAACCCCTTTCTAAATCCAAGTCCATTGTGTATATTTCGGCCCATATTGAAGGTTTTGCAAGATGAAAAAAAAAGACACGTTAGAAAATAACCGTAACGAGAAGAGAGGTAGCCCTAACAAGTTTCCCGGTCAAACGCATTTTCCTGCCCTCTCTCAACCGCTCAGTGTTCATGTCTTTATCATCCTGCTGGCTATTGCAATTGCCGTGTGCGCTATCGTTTGGTGGTTGAGATAACCAGCTCGTTTAGGTCGGCAGGTCGCACTTCCCAAGAACTTCCCCTGCATCATCGATCGCTGCAACAAGCACTGTGCAGGCTGCACGGTGTGAAATCCGAAAAGGGAATCAACGATGTCGGATACTTGCCCGTCATTCATTGTCACGTCTCTAGTTTGCAGTCTAAACCCTTGGTCCGGTACAGACGAAGAAAAACTTTAGCGATATCGAATTGTAATCTTATGGTCGAAATCTTCTGAACGGCACTCGATAAAGACCTCAGTGGAAAAGTCTTACACGCTCCTGGGGCAAGCCCCTATGGGAAAGATAGCTACAAGTCCCCACCAGGGTTCAGCAAACCAACACAAAAACATTCAACCGCGCCGTAACTGCCGATTTCCTTCTGCACTCGTGTCCTTGGTGCCAGCTCTGCCGTATCGAGCCTAAATCACGGGTGGGTTTGTGTTCCAGCATGCTTCCGCATCAAGCAATAACTTCTCGTGGTCACTGTTCATTTTGCGGACGAATTGTCTCTTGCGCTCGCGGTATGAATAATCGAAGGCAGTTCGGACGGATCGAGGCAAGCGCGCCACTCCCATTGCCCAAACCCTCCTTGCGAATTAACCGCTGTTGTCCACTCATCTAGGTACTTCCGTTTAGTCTCATCCTTGGTCGTGTCTTGGCCTTTGATTTCAGCAACGAGCATTGTTTCATTTGCTAGGCGAATCAGGTAGTCCGGGTAGTATTTGCGAAAGGCTCCTTCAAAGATATATGTGAGAGCAAATCCCAAGTGGTCGTTTTTCACCCATGCCGCTACATTCTCGTTGCGATCGAGTTCATATGCTGCTTGCGCTTCCCATGTCGAATCCACAACGCAAAAGTTAATGTGAGAACGGTGCGCCGCCACTACAGGCTTTCCCGAAAACCATGGCAACATGTCTCCAGTTGATCGGATCGGCTTGTTGCCATCAAAAGATTGCTTCAAGCGTCTCCGTGTTGGCAAACCTGATTTGCTCGAATAGGTGTTGAACGATTCGTTGCATATTTAGAGTTAGCATTAGGCGCCGCTTCAATTCGTCTTGATAAAACAGGGGCGGATTGATTTCAAGCTTCGCTGATGAAATAAATCTCTCTACCAGCCGAATAACTTGAGCCAGAAGATTTTCCTTGTTTCCCTTCCACGTTGGCTTCATCTGTTCGGAAACATCGCGGGCAACCTCGAAGACAATCCGCTGGAGCCGAAACTGCTCCGCCAGTTTGCGCAGATCGATTTCGGTCATCACCGCAAGAGAGTGTTTGTTTCGGTCGGAAACGGCGCACCTGACGTTGGCGACGCAGAAACGACGCTCCCAATTGTTACGTCGTACTAAGTGATGGCCCAGGGAGTGTTCAGAGTCGAAAAGCAGTATTCCGGTCATCCGAACCTTTTTGCACTCCGTTGAACGCAATCAGCGGCGCGAGGTTGGTCCTCGTTAAGTGAGCCTCATCAAGCCGAACTCGCGGTGAGAATTCTGCTGTTATCGAATTTACTTCGCGGCGATGAAGTGTTCGTTTTGCTGTTTCACCAGGCTTAATCCTCAATACACGATCCACCAGGACTATATGGTTATTTGACCTTGCGCTCCTCGGCTCAAGGGCCTGAGGATTTGATTGTATTTTCTCAGCCGCTTGCGACTTCACGCGGGCATTATTGGTTCCCGTACGGAGTCTGTTTGACTTCGACTACGTGGTCAGAAACTTCAACACACTCATCGAGAACCTCTTCGGCTGGAGCAAGGGTCTTGAGGTTTCGTGAGTGCGTAACGAAAGCAGTGGTCAATACATCATTGATAATCGCCAGTGCAGGCCCGTGATCTCTAGCCAAGTCATTTCTTCCCGCCCAATTTCCTGATCAACTCTTTCCTACTTAGATGCAATAGTCCCGATTGAACTCGACAAAGCTTCTGGTCCAATCTTGTTCGAGCGAACATAGGAAGGGCGCTACCGATCCCCCACTCAGTAGCGCCCTCCGCGCCTCATATCTGAGCGATTGCATTTATGAGGCTTTGTTCTCTCGCCTGACTGTAAGAAGAGAGAAATAACGTGTAAATCATAACAGCAATTGGGTTTTCATAAGTTTTTCTCTCGGGAGAAGTCGCCGCAACGGGCGACAAACTAACCTGAACTAACCAGTGAGCGGGAGATTTGGCGTCTTTCGTTACGTCATTTCACCCGCTATCCTTACCAAACAGAAGGACTTAACGACCGGAGCTTCGCTAACCATGAGAGAAGTTAGTCTGCTGTAAACTCGCCTAACTTCTCCCCTTTTTCTGTCGCTTGGACCTGATTTGTGTCTCTTGCGCCTCCATTGGAGCCTGTTTTTGGCGCTTCTGGCGTCTCTCTGACCGGCTTTTCTCCTCTCCCTTGGCTCCCGGTGGCCGGCTGGTAGCAGCTCTTCCCCTGAGTTATCAACCTCCGCCCATACCGGCTCACACTACTCCCGACTCACGCTCGGATTGTGTCTTCACGGACCTTGCTCGTCACCGCGACGCCGCCTAGCGGTTGCATTACATCCTCCAGTTCGAGCGTGCCTACCGGCTGCACCTGTGATACGGCTGCGCTTGAACGGTTCGGCCTGGCTACACCATACACGCTTACCTTTGGATTCGGCTGCAAGTGCCCCCTGATCGTCCTTGAAGCGTGACGGGCTGTTGCTCCTACTTGTTTCTCCAGACGTCTGGACTGCGACGCGGCGATCACCTATCTCTTTGCGCCTGCCGCCGTCGTTTGAGCTTCGTGCCAGCGCTCGGCTGCGCCTCTGCGCCGAGCAATCTGTTGGTATGTACATTGACGCGATGGACATCAGTCTGTGGGTAACAAGAATGGCCGCTGCTATTGCCTCCGATTGTTAAAAAGCTAGTTTCAACTTCTGTGGGAGATATTCGGTTTTGGCTTTCCGCGCTGGCGAAGGTGTTCTTCTAAGCGGCTGGACGGCCGGTTAGATGTCGTAAGTGGAACGCCTGTACTAAGTGGAAAAGTCCGTGTGGGAAATAGGGACAGATCAGGACATCAAAGGAAAGGCGGACGAGGATTTATGAAAGCGCAAGATTGATCCTCTGGGATACGCGCTTGCCGAAACGTCATACGTTACACCAAAGCGTTCGACTCTCCCTTTTGCTCATGCTGATACTTGGTTCACAGGTGGTTGTGGAAATTCCTCGCGTAACGAAACCCCGCGTCGCACAGTGAACAATGCAATTCCGCCACTATAAGATAGGTCCAGGAGTTGTTGATGATTAGCAAAACAGCAGGCTTAGGATGCGAATAATGCACTCACCTGAGTTTGACCCTCGGCCCATGTCACGAGACTAAAGGAGCCTGCACACACGTTATGGCTCTAGGGTGCTACAACGAAGAATCATTCCGCTACTTTCTTGCACTCGTTCCTATGAGAATTGCCGCTGGTCGCGACTGCTGTCCCGTTTGCAATGAGTTTCTCAATCTCTGACTGGGGTATTAAACGCCTCGAACCTAGCTTTGTTGAGCCCAGCTTGCCTTTGGCTATCCAAGCACGGACGGTCCAAGGTGAAATACTTAATACCTCCGCAGTCTTGACAACACTTAGTAAGTTTTCCATGTTCGTTCCTACGAAACAATCAAATTGACTCTCTTCCAGATAGTGGTATATGCTGCGCCCCCACGCAGGAAGTCAACGACTTTTGGATATCTAGCACAGCTCTAGCAGAATGAGCGAGATTAAGAATCTAGCAAGATTCACGTCGGCACGGTTTGAAGAATTCCTGGTCGAACTGACCAATCTGACTATGAGTGAGCCGGCCGTCAGTCGATTCCTCAGACGTTTTGCAGATTTCGATCTGTTGAACGAAGAATTGTTCTCGGCGTTGTTTGTGAAGCCAGTTGAAACGGGATTGCTGGCATCACCAATTTATCCGCTTGTTTACATTGAAGAAGATGAAGATCCGGTCCACAAAGTTGTAATTCCATATATGCGAACACTCTTTCGAGCGACTTGGATCGAACGGCAACGCAGAACGAGGGAATGGGCGTGGATGATCTTCCGATTCGAACTGGCTAGATGTTGGGCACCAGGCGGCAATAACTATTTGTCTCTTTGGAATAAGAACGTCACGTGGTTAGGTGAGGACATACCAACAGTAAGCCTACCGGAACCACCCGAACCAGTGCCGTGTGAAAGCGCGTTTGATTACCTCCTCGCCCACCACAATCGCGCGCGCTATTGTCAGAATCCCGTTTGTCCAGCGCCTTTCTTTTTCGCAAAGAGACACACCCAACGCTATTGCTGCGAGAAATGTGCCCAAGGGGGACAGAAAGAATCCAAGCGAAAATGGTGGACCGAGCACGGATCTGATTGGCGAAAACGGAATACAAAAGCAAAAGGCAAAACCACTTCTAAACGAATGGTGAGAAAGGGGAGAGGAAAATAATCATGTCGCGAAAAGTGGCACAAACTCGAGACGGCATCTACCAACGCAACGACCGCGGCGGATTTTGGATTAGCTGGACCGACGCACAGGGCCGGCGTCGTTTTCGAAAAACGGACGCTCAAAACATCACACAAGCCCGTCAGATCAGAGCGGCAGAACTACTACGTGTAGAGCAGGCCAAAGTTTTGGGGTTCAGTCCTCCTGGCGAAGAGAACTTTGAAACGGTCGCTCGACGATACTTGGTCCATCAAAAAGTTCGGCTATCGAAGGCGTCGTATTTACGAGAAAGGGTAAGCATAGACAAACATCTGTCACCCTTCTTTCCTGGAAAACTAGCGGGGATCCGGCGATTAGATGTTCAGCGATATGTTACTAAGCGAAGTAGTCAGGTTTCCGCTCACACGGTTCAAAAGGAGTTAAATACGCTCAAGCACCTGCTCGGTCTCGCAGTGGAATGGGAGATCATTCCATTCAACCCAGCCTATAAAGTAAGGGCACCCAAAGTACCTGCGGGTCGAGTCAGATATCTTCAGCCGACCGAACTGAAAGTTTTGATTGAGGGGAGTTTGGAATGGCTGCGACCAATAGTTGCGCTCGCCGCTAGTACAGGAATGCGAAGGTCGGAGATCGTTGGACTCCGTTGGATGGATTTGGATCTAATCCACGATCGGATAATTCTTCCACAAACAAAGAATGGCGAAGGGCGAGTTGTTTACCTCAATCGCTTCGCGCAATCAGCTCTCGAATCTCTGGCGTTTGACCAAAACACAAAACCTACCAATCTAATCTTTCCGGGTATTACAGCAGAGCGCGTAAGTATCGCCTTCCGACGAACTGTTCGTCGTCTAGGAATTGCTAACTTCCGCTTTCACGATCTTCGTCATACGGCCGCTTCGTGGCTTCGTATGAGTGGTGCCGACATTCACACGGTGGCCCAACTATTAGGTCACAAGGATCTCCGTATGGCGGTGAGATACCAGCATCTTAGTTCTTCGTTTTTGACGGAAGCAGTAGGCAAGTTGGACTCAGTTTTTGGGACCGTTCGCTATCAAGACGTTACCGCTCAAAACCTACTCACCAAGGGAGACTCCGTTAGTTGTTGACAGGAATTCGCGGCGCACAGTAAACAATCTTCGCTACCGTTCTTCAAACCGACCACAGAAATGCTTCGATTCTCCGGCAGTTGCAGGAAGTCGCTTAATCCGAAGGTGGAATCTAGTCAATCGTTAGATACGTGCTGTTCAACCATCCCCGATCGGAGCTCATCGCTTCTTTCGGTCGCCCGTGCTGAATAACCTGGACCTCATACCAGATGCCATCGGCAGCGATATTCAGGATCCGAACTCTCGATCCGTATTCTGCAAGCCCCACCTTGCGTGAAGACTTATCCGGTTGGGCCCTCAAGTTCACGTCCGTGGTTGTCGCGGCAAGGCGGCCTACAATAGGCGCAGGCGCCTGATACTGAACTGGCGCAGGCGAAGGGGACCTGTATCCCAACGTTGTGCCACTAGTCGCCCACACCCCGGCTATGCCAAATAGACCGAGAATAGAAATCATCCACAACATCGAGATCACAGCGCCACTGTAAACCCTCCGACCGATTGAAGGTGCATAAGCGGGCTGCGAGCTTGACGAAGTGTTGGTAGTGCTCGATATCTGACCATCCAAGCGGACATTGTAAGGTTTCAACACCCAACCAAGCGGATCCAGAACTCCACGAGGATTGAAAGGCGACGAACTGTTGTCGGGAAGTCGGCCAAGCGAGCTACAGTGGAAGTAACGCACCTTCTTGAAATCGTTCTCCATGGACCGCACTAGATTGCTCTCGTTATTGTTAATTAGCCATTGACGCACCGCCGCAGATTCCGGGTCTTCCTTCGATGAATCAGCGGTACTTGTCGCCGTGGTCACATCGATCGTCTTCGCAATTCCAAAAGCATCGCCTTTCGTGATCACCACGGCAAACGGAATAGATCTGAAAGAACGATCGTTGTTCGAGAACGCCCGCAACGTTCCAATCATTCTGTCGTAAACATCCTGCGGCATCTCCGCGCAGGGCTTCACCTGGTCTGTCGAGTTCTTCAACGAAGACGCGTAGTCTATTTGCACTTGGGGTAGAGAAAACGGATCGAGAAGAAAGACGATTCCATGCGTGTAACTGTAATACTCGTGTCTTGCAAGCTCGTCCGTATGCTGATAGAGCTCGCCGGCAGCATCATAGATATAAAGCAAACTCTTGCTGCCACTGGTTTCCAGATCAATCAGAAAGGCACTGGGTGATTGCTCGGCCGTCTTGCCCACGATGGTTCCGTGGAGAAAGTCTTTGCGACAACGTTCAAACAACGTCTCGTCTTTCTTTTCAGGAAATCCCAGACGTAGCACGTTGGATTTCGCAAGCTCGTACAACTCACACATGCTGGCCATCAAAAAGCTGGTCTTGCCCGACGCTGGACCACCAACCACCGGGACGTGGAGATTTCTAATAACGCCCGAACGGCTGTTAAGCGGTTGTCCACAATCCTCACTGTGAGGACAAAAGCTGGGAAGCTTGTTCCGGCCGAACATGAACAACGTGGGAAGTCGTGCTGTGCATTTGCAAACTCTCCGGAAAATCCCATATGAACCCGGCACCAGACGTGAGTGAGTAACCCCACAATTCGGACACACATAAATCGGCAATGAGATTCGCCGGTAACACTTGGGACAGACCAGAAAAATCCGCCGCCAGGTCATCGAGGCGTATTCCGCGAGTCTGGAGAGTCCAGCCAAACACATGGCAATCGCTGCGCATAGTAGGACCAAAAGCAGGTGGACCAATCCGAAGAGCGCGTACGCGATGCCTCCTGCCAGTGCGCCCGCAGCCGCTAGAGCAAAGAAAGTAACGCCGAGCGGCCAGGTAAAAAGAACGCCCCCATTCGTAAATAATCTCTTCCCGGCATTGAGGACCCACTCTCCTACCTTCTTATTCAAGGCCCAACTTCGATCCACGACCTGAATGTAGTCGTGGTATGCCTTGCGAAAATAGTACTGGCGAAAAGCAGGTTCATTACCGACAGGCGAATCAGTCCACCCTGCGCCGACGATCATTTCTCGCCACATGGTCGACAGGTAGTTGAAAAGAACCGCCCCAATCAGGACCACACAACCTACTGGGAAAAGATAAGCGGAAACGATAAACAGAAAATAGATATAGGCAACATAGAGAGCTATAACTATTATTCCAATGATGATCCAATGCATGCCTCACCTCCTGAGGAAGAAACTAAGGCCGCCGCCGAGCTTGAGTGGCTCGCCGCTACTTTCGACTAGCTCCTGCGCGATATTTTCAAACGCCGAACCGATTTCCGTACTTGAAATCAAGAATGCTGATTCATCAGAGGTTGCGATACGTCGAAGAAACTCGACATTCGCACTGCCAAACCCGACAGCAATGATCTCAATGCCCTCTTCCTGCATCGCCTTCGCAGTTTTGATGGCCCGTTCCTGCCCACTCCACTGACCATCGGTAAGAACCACGCAATAACGAGGGTTTTTTTGGTTCTTCAATTGACTGTGGACGAAGGTGAGTGGCTCAGATGTACCTCCGTCTATCGAAAGCTTCTCAGCTCCTCGGTTCAACTTATTCCCGTCCTGAGTAGCTTCGACTACTACATGTGCACTGTCGCTGAAGGAGATGAGCCCCACAGATGTGTGCGTTAGGTCGCTACCGGTAACAAATTTCTGGACAGCTTTCTTTGCTTCTTCCAGCGGATTTCCGGACATGCTGCCGGATACATCGATGGTGAGATAGACGATCTTATGCGCAACCTGGGCCATCTCTTTCGGCGATCGGTAGATCCAGGACATATCCTCAGGAACCGCCTCTTTTCTCACCGAAAGGTTTTGACTCGATTTTCTGTCGGTTGCCGATACGGTTACCACTCCACTTCGATCGTATTCGAAGCAGATGTTCACGACCGATGCATCGTCGTGCGGTATCTCGTCGATTACGTATTTGCCAACAAACGAACAATTACCGAGGTCGTCGTTCTCGCCTTGGGTGACATAAACCGAGGTCGTGTTTTTAGCGCCCTTACGTGTCTGTACTTTGTAAGGGCGGACTTCACTGCTCGGGATGTTCTGGTTCTTAGAGATCAGAATACTGTTCAGGTAACGATCGCCGTCAGCACTCACGGCAACCATTCCCATACTGTGGCTCATTACGTCCTGGACCGGTCGAAACCCGAGACCACCTGATTTCGCTTTGTTAGGCCGGTACTGCAAACCACCGCCGACGGCCTCGTATTGAGTTGCCTGAATGGCGGCACCCAGCGCTACGCATTCATCCGGATTGACCGATATGTTTGGTGCTTTTCCAGTCAAACGCCGCACCAACTCCTGGCACGCCGACATTCGTGTCGAACCACCAACCATGAGAACACTATTGACCCGCGAGTAATCGTAGCCAGTCTCTTCAAGGACCTTTGCGATCAACATCTCGGTTTGCGCCAACAAATCAACCGTTAAGCTTTCAAACTGGGCGCGGGTGACTTCGATGCGATCCATCCTGCCCTGACAATTGATCGGCACGGTCGTAGTCAATCGTTCGGAAAGCGTCTTCTTCGCTTGTTCGGCCCGGATTAACAATTCCTGAAATGTGAATGGATCGTCGAGCGGGTTTACGCCCTGTCGTTGTTGAAATTCAGAGCAGAGGAAATCGAGCAAACGGTCGTCCCAATCCTTGCCGCCGAGCGTGTGATTGCCGTCGGTGCCGATCACCTCAAGCGTCTCTGGAGAAATACGTACAAGGGTGATGTCGAAAGTGCCGCCACCGAGGTCATAGACCAGTACTGTTTCCTCATGGTCGCCTTGTCTTAGACCGTAAGCTACCGCCGCAGCAGTAGGCTCATTGATGATCTGAACGACGTTAAGGCCGGCATCTTCGGCAGCTTGCTTCGTGGCGACGCGAGGCCCGTCGTGGAAGTAGGCGGGAACGGTAATTACGGCCTTGCGGACTTCGCGGTTCAGGGCGCTTTCCCCGTCAGCCTTTAACTGGCGAAGGACCGCTGATGACAGATTTACCGGTGTGTAGTTGCGGCCGCGATAGTGGTAGACGGTCGACGTTCCCATATCGCGCTTGAAGAAGTGCGCCGTATTCTCCGCCTCAAGCGCCATCTCGAGTTTTGCTGACTCGCCTACAAGCATGCTGCCGTCTTCGCGGATTTGGACCACTGAGGGTGTGATCTTTTTTCCGTCGGCGTTTGGTAAAACTTGCGGACGACCAAATTCATCCACACAAGCCACCGCCGAATTTGTCGTGCCGAGGTCGATGCCAACGATTGCTTCGTTCTTCATTTGCTTTACTAATCGCGTTTGCCGAAAAAGCCGGTGATCTTGCTAAGAACGCCCGACGAACTGGCTTTAGCCCTTGCTTCATTGACCCGTATCAGCCAGTCGCGCTCGATCGAGGGAGTATCAAAGAGCTCTTTTGAAATCTGCTCCAGTTCCTTAGAGCGCCACGCCTTTCCGGCGTCGTACAAAAGCGTCTGGAAGATCCTGGCCGAGATCATGTTTCCGCTTTGTTTCGAGAGCGTATTTGCAACGCGAATGAAGCGCGCCGCAACCTTCGCACGCGTTGAAGAATGGTCGCTGATAGCTGATTTAAGTGCGGCGAGATAGCTTCCGAGAAGTGCCTGGTCATCCAGGTGTCGGTATCCGTACAGCAACAGTTCGGCATGAACCTCCTTTTCCTTAATTTGGGTCAGATACTTGCCGATTACCGAACTGGCCTGCGCAATCAAAGCTGTTCCCAAAATGCGTTGCTGGGCCAAATACTGAATGGAGGCGCGTATCTCGTCAGCGAGAAACTCGCCACTAATCTCCAACTCGGCGGGTATCCTATAAATATTGACAAGGGCCTGCTTATCGCCGAGTTGTTGATAGAACATTCCGCGCGCACCGAGACGTTCGAGAAGTTGTTGCTGGGCTGGCTGAAGATCAGTCAACGGCCACATTTGAATCGAATCGGCCAGTCGCCTCGGAATACCGCTATTCTTCAGTTGGTACCGTTCGAGGAGATCGAGTATCTGTGTCGCTTCAGAGGCGATGGGTAGTGTTTGCCAGATCGCGTCAAAAGCGTTATCGACGAGATCGTCCGGGATCGTTTTTAGAAGCGCTTTGATGGCCTCAATGCATTCTTCAAATGCATCGAGTCGCGGCTGCGGCGCAATTGCACGATCAGACACACGAGCGCCAACCAATCTGAAAAACAACGCCAACGATTGCTGTGCGAAAGCATGGCGTGCGAGAGCTTTGTAGATTTCGTCGTTCGACAACGCCGGGGCATAGAACCGAAAAACCTCCGGATTGCCAATCATCGTTTCGAGATGGGACGCCACACCGGTGATGATCGACTTCATTCCCGGCCTCGAAACATAAGCGACGACAACACCCGTTACCGCTGGGTGGGCGAGCCGTGGTCCAATAAGTTCCTCCCCCAGGACAAGGAGCACATCGTCTGGCGTGTCGAGAAATCCCAGCTTGTCGCCCATCTTGAACAGTGCGGGAATACGTTCGATCTCGTCGCACTGCCTGAGACGGTTCACCCACGACAACATCAACGCATTCGATCCGTTTCTCAGTGGAAGATCTACGCGTAAACGATCAGCAACGCCATTAAGATTCGACACCGGAACATCGAGCGAGGCCTGACGAATCAGGTATTCCAAATAGGGCGACTCGATCGCGGTGCGAATATCCGCGGGTACGGTGCCCAAAAGCGAGGAGTTATAAAGATCGGTATACGGTTCGAGCAGTTTTGCACTATTAGGACAACGTTCAACTACTGAATCGATTGTTGCTTTGAGTGTATTCACACCGAGAGTGGCAAGCCTGCCTGCGCACCACGCCATCGTGTCGCAGACAACTACGTTTAGTAATCGATCCAGATCCGAACCCGGTTGTCGAACGATCGGTTGTTGACTGGAAAACAAATAACACGCCAATGCGGGAGCCAGTTCTTCGACTTTCAAATCGGGCGCCACGTGTTCCACAAACCCGCTAAACTGATGGACCATCCGCGCGCGGCCCAGTTTGATGACTGCCGTCATTAACTGCGCAAACGAAGTGAAATCCGTTATCGGTGTAAACCGCTTGCTTTCGAAATCGAATACAAAGAATTGGTGATTGACTTCGTGTGAAGCAAAACCGAAATCCGAATCCGTCGTTGTACCAACGATCAGAAAGTCGTTCACGTAAGGATTCTTGACGTATGTATTGAAAGTTAACTTCAGAGTGAGATGGCGAGGCAGCACGTATGACGCCGCGGAAATCCACATCGCCACTGACTCGCTGTTCTCGACCAGTACGATGCGACGACCTGTCAAAAGCGCCTGCTCCACGGCAGTCAGAAACGCCGGCACGATCTCCATTCGCCCGTTCTGAATTAAAAACTCAATGACGGACTCCTGGTGAACGATGCCTGCGGTTTCGAGTTGATTAAGGGTCGGCAGCGATGTAGTTGCACTCTCGGTCGTGGTCCAACTATGTGCGCCCCATAATTCGATCGGTAACACTCCCTGTGCTTTCAGTTCACGTTCCGGATCGGAGGATATCAACGAGTGAGTGAAATAGTTGCCATAACGACCGGAATAGTCGAAACCGATATAACGTGCCTGGGCCAAAATCGCGGCGCCGTCGTTGAGACGTTGAAAAAGAAGCGAGATCGGGAAATTCTGGATCTCCTCGGGAGTGGGACGACTCGGAGCTGACACGGGCGGCACATAAAGGCCAAGGCGCTCGATCTCTTGTAACGCCGGAGCGTCGATTCCTTCGGACGCAGCATTTATCTGAAACCCCTTTGCGCCGCGTAAACCGTTTTGACAAGACGTGTAGTAGGTTTGTTTGAATGGCATCGTTACCGCCTCGCCTTTCCCTGCACAACGCCGAGTTTGTAGAGGATCCAAAGCAGCGGATCTTCCACGCGAAAAGGTGCAACTCCTGACGACAAACGGCCCTGCTGATCCGGCTGCGAGCCAAGAGAAGAAACTCCGAAGTAGGAGTAGTTCTCAAAGTTATGTTGCATGAAGAGATCGAAGCCGCCACCAATCCACTGAGAGAGATGAGCGCGGATGTTTTCGTTCATCTGGTCTCCGTCCGCGCGATCGAATTCACCGTTGTGCGAGGATGCGTGATGGACCGGCGAACCCGGATCGAAGAGCGACCTTACGACGTCGATCTTTGAAAATGCCAGGGCAACTGGAGTGTCGATTTTGTCCGTCGGACCCAACCCACGGAGGTCGCGAATCAGCGTAGCCGCCCGGCCTACGATGTCCATCGGGTCGGTATTCTCCTGAGGCAAAGCTGTCTTGTTCGTTAGCAGATGTCGAACCGATGGAATTTGCAGCGGATCGAGCAGAAAGATGATGCCCTCGGAATTCGCGAGATATTTTGTCTCTGTCGACATGCGATCGATGTTGTCGAGGTCTTCGCCGGCGGTGTCAAAAAACGCGAGAGACGAAACGCGTAGACCGTTGAAGGGGAACCAACTACGCCGCTTGATGCTAAAACGATAGTTCAGCGGATAACGAACGGTGCTTCCCACCTGTCTGGCGGTTACGGTGGCCGGGATCGTCGTCTTGTCGATGTAGATCCAGCGGCGAAAGTCCTGCCGGTAACGCCGGATAGTTTCTTCGTCGAGAGCATTGAGCGAGGCGTTGAACGCCATACCGATCCTGTTCGTCAGTTCGTTAACGAGCACGGCGATATAGTGACTTTTGCCAGCCTCTTTAGCGCCAATAAGAGCGATCGTGTGAACGTCAGTTGACCCAAACTGTCGTGGCAGATCGTTGTGACAGAACGGACAGAGGAGTTTCGAAGTCTTGACGCCACAGGTACACACGACGACGCGTGGTCTACGCCAGAAGCTGCCTGATGCAGAGAAAACGCGCCCGAGTTTCGGCGGCGTGTTGAGTCGCTGATAGTTCGCCAGGAGAGTGTCAGGCTCCGAGTTACATTTAGCCGGATCTGGATTTAAACAACGGAAGACTAGTCCCGAGCGGTTGATTCTCTCAAAGCAATAAGGGCAAACAAGTCGCCTCATTATTCACCTAACCAGAAGTTGATTCGAGGGTGGATCGATCAATCGAAAACGTTGGTACGACGACTTCTCACGGAAGAATGCACGGAAATATGTCGGACGTTGCAGCTCGTCGACTTTGAACTCCACACGCAGCTTTTCGCCGGCGCGCATACTCGTGCCGCCGAATGTGGTGACCACGTTCCCATCGTTATTTTGCAGAGGCTGCAATCCGCCGGGCTTAGCCACAACCACCAAAACGGGCAGCTGAGATATGTCTTTTTCGGTGCTCAGCTCGATAGTGAAGCGACTTCGTCGGATGGTCCCGCGAGATAACGTGTAAGAAACAGAGACCGGCGCGACTTTGCGCAACTCCGCGCGCGAGCCTCTGCGCACGCCAGCGCTATAAACGGTTTCACCGCCCATCTCCAAAGCAGCGAAGACGACGAACTTGTAACCAGACTCAGTGGGATTCTCGAAGCGAAAGGCGCCCTCGCGTTCATATTGGCCCAGTGAGATCTTGTGTTTCGTGGCTAGAGGATCGTGGGCGTCTTCGGGAAAGGCGTCCAGCCGCCATGCAACCATTGCTGAGCTACAGTCTTTGGGCCATTCCCAACGCAATTGAAGATAACGGCCAAAGTCCTCCGCGACGAGGTTCTGAATATCCGGGAGGGCAACAAACCGGCGCGGCGTACCGATTATCGCCACGTCGCCAAAAACGGTGAGTGGTGTGTAGTAGACCGCGCCTTCCGGAAGATTCTGATCCACTGCCTGACTCTCTGATGTGCTTTGCACACGAGCGCCGAGCCGGCCGACGTTTGCCAATTGAAGTTGAGTTCCACTTTTCCAGTCGGGTTCTGTCGTACTTCGATAGATGCTCACCGTTCCACGCGGCGGTGGTGTCCAGGTGAGATTTATTAATCCTTCCTCGTAGTTGACGAGGATGTGATCTATCGCCTTCGGAGGTTTATCGGGTTTGGCACTTTCGACGACGCCGGTTGTGAGCACTGCACTGCCGCGCGCGTCACGGTATTCGACCTGAACCCGGTAATAGTAGATACGGCCGTTTTGCAGATGCGAATCTTTGAAACTGTGGCCGCTGATACTGATCTCGTGACCGGTTCCGGTCTCCGGTGGTTGAGCTTCGCGCCGAAAAACACGCACCCGGCCTTCAGGCAGATCAAAGACCCAGCTTCCTCGTATGAATCCGTCGCCAGCGTCGAGACGAAAGTCGGAAACTTCGAGTGTGATCAACAAGCCGGGTGAAGCTGCAGGATTGGAAACAACGCCGCCACGTTCCGCAAAAACCGAATAAAAGACCGTACTACCCGCACCTGCGACACGATCGCTGCATGATGTCGCGGTGGTGCGCGTCACAACGTCTCCATCCTGAGGATGCGACGGCGCGCGCAATTCTCTTCTGACGACGACGTATTCGAGGTCGCCCAGCGAGGTTGTCGGGGACCATTGAATAAGAACGTGATCGTTACTAACCGAGGCCCGTACGTTAGTAACGGGTTGCGGCGGGTGTCGTTTCAAACCATTGCGAGCCTCTTCTGCATCGCTCGCAATTGCGAGTGCGTCAAGCAGCGCAAAAACCGTCTCGTCCGAACGACGATTCCTTTCGTGAACAGCGGCGCGGCGCAACGCGTCATCGACGCTAGCGAGTTGAGCTTGAATCTCATCGCTGAGTTGCTTCGTTGTCTGGTTATTAGGCCAGGTGTAATGAGGCGCGAGTTGGGCCAACTCAGCGACAACTTGTTTGGCTGCGTACAGGCGTTTCTCAGCGAGTGCTTTGCCGGCGCGTTCCCTGACTTCATCGATCGATCGGCGAACTGTTTCGATCCGTTTCAGTATCGTTGCTACGTCGTCACTACGTCCCCAAAGTTCTTCGGCCTCGCGGGCGTAGACCAACGCGCTACCGATGTCTCGATCGTCGAGAGCGAGTTGTGCCTGGCGAACAAGCAATTTCACTTTTGGTAGATTGGCGACGACAAAACCGCATTGAGTACAGGCCCGCTGACTGGTTATCACTCGCGTTTTGCACTTGGGGCAATCGGTTCTCAAGTCGGAGCCGCAGGTCTTGCACTTGTCCGCGCTCTTTGGACACATCGTCGAACAGGCGGCACACGCTATCGTCTCTTCCCCCGCGGACCATTCGAGTGACGCTCCGGCCTCTTCAGTCAGCGACAATATGTATTCAGTCGCCACACTCTTCTCGAGACCCATCTTCGCCGCCAACTCAAGTAGGTGATTGAACTCTTCGCGTGCGATGCGCTTATCGGCAGCCATCATCCGTATCTCTGGCCGCAAACGATCGAGAATCGCGGCGACCCGAGACTGTTCATACTTTTCCAGGCCAGAGAAAAAGTGAGTTTGAATGATGCCGAGCAATACTTTGGCGGCGCTTTTGTCGAAGCCGTTCAGTCTTCGATCCCATTCGTTCAGGAGCTCGGCGTGGCGGCGTTGGATCTCTTTGGGGGCGGCATTCAGTTCAAGCCCAAGGAACTCGTAGAGATCACGCTTCTTGAGAGTTGCGAGGTTGGTCCGGATCTGATTGCTGACGACCGCTCCGACCTGATCGGTCGGCAGTTTCTTTCTATCTTCACGTTCGGGAACACGGATGAGTGAAACAATCTCGCTCTCCGTGAAACCTTCTTGCACATATCTCGCGATCAGATCGCGTTTTTCGGTGGGGGTGATGTAGCCCTTCGCCGCAAAGCCGCTAATCGAAACCTTGAGCTTCTCGAGACGTGCTTGTTGCTGCTGTTTGCGATTCTGTTCGACTACGTTTCGCTGTTCGGCTCGCGCAACAGGATCTTTGAGAGTACGCAGATCCAAACTGCCTTGAGGTCCGGCAGCTTGTAGCAACACTTCGACGAGCCTTTTATATTTGATGTTGTTCTTTTGTTTGACCCAGTAGGCCGTCACTTTTTGTACGGCCTGCTCGATGTCTTTGGTGTTTGAGCAATCCAACGGCAACTCATAACGCGCGAAAACGTCCGGCAAACTGCTATCCGAGGAGAAAATCTCTGCGGCAGGCATCAACACTTGCTTCATGTAACGATCCGGATCGAAGTCCCGCATTTAGATCCCAACTCCCGCGTTATGAAACGGTCTTTGTAAGCAACAAGCCTTTCTTTTCGAGCACTTCTTCGCGACTCATGAATCCCTCAACCCGAACTTCGAGCTTTAGCTCTTTCATCGACGACGGTTCGACTGCTCTTACTCTCAGAGTTCCGTCTTCCTCCAACCGGAAGGTTACGTGTATCGGTGTGCCGGCGGGCAGGTTAGGCGGGAGACCAGTGATCTCGCCCTCGCCGATCTCGACGTTGTCACTAAGTTGAGGCGACTCACCGTGGCCTCCTTGTTCCATCACCCGGATCGTAACGGCCTGTTGATTAGGCTCGAGCGTTCCAAAATCAGTTTGGGTAAGCTCCGCGGGCACCGGCGTGTTGCTGTGAATCAGAAAAGCAACGAATTCTTCTCGACTCTCGTGGTCCGTTGCGGCAATTCCGAGGCTCTTGGAAGAGACATTAATGATCTTGCTGCGCGCAAGATCTGCCATCTCTTTGCTGCCGAGACGAAGGTGTCCCGCTTTGGAGGCTTCTACCGCCGCCCTTTCGAGTGTTCCATCGTCGACTTTCTCAAGATCGATCTGCGCTTTGTCGACTCCTTGCTCTCCGGCAATTACTTCTTTGATCAGTTCGCCTGCGAGGATCTTGACACCCATCAGCGCGGCGCCTTTCGCTACTGACAAGTCTGGTTCAAAGAGCTCCGTTTCAAAGCCGAACTCTTCTTTCATGCGTCGTGCAATGACAGGCATCTTGCTGGAACCGCCGACAAGCAAGACACGATCGATCTTTGATTGCCCACGTTCGCTCGCCTTTCGCAGCAAATCTCTGGTGAGATCGATCGTTTGAGAAACGAGATCGGCAGTGAGGTTTTCAAACTCCTCTCTTGTCATTTGAACGGTGACTCGTTCGCCGGCGTGAGAAACCGCCACCCCCGTTTTTTCCTTTGCCGTCAGGGCTTTCTTGAGATCTTCGGCTGACTTTAGAAGATCCTGGTATGAATACCTGTCATCGAGAGGACTGCCCTTTTCCGGATGTGCTTTGGAAAACTCGGACGCCAGATACTCCGTTAACCGATCGTCCCAGTCTTTACCGCCAAGCGTCTTGTTGCCACCAGTCACGACGACGTGGATGTCCGAATTCTTGAGTGCGATGACGGTAACGTCGAAGGTTCCGCCACCGAGATCGTAAACCAGCACAGTCTGATCGTCTTTTGCTCGATCGATCCCATAGCAGATTGCCGCGGCAGTGGGTTCGTTGAGAATGTGATGGACTGTTAGCCCGGCCAATTCCCCGGCGTTCTTCGTGGCCTCTCGCTCGTTGATACCGAAGTAGGCAGGACAAGTAATAACGACGTCCTTTATTTCGTGGCCGACAGTCTGGGCCGCATCATTCACGAGCTTTCGCAGGATTATCGAGGAAATCTCCTCCGGTTTGTATTGCTTACCGTCGACTTCAAAGAAATAGCTTGGATTCCCCATGTCGCGTTTCACACATTCCACGACTCTATCGGGCTCCAGCTTGCTCGTGTTCTTGGCTTCGATGCCCACGACAAAATTGTTGGCGTTCTCGAAGAACACCACTGATGGAGTCGTTATTTGCGAGTCCGCATTGGGGACCACGACCGGGCGTCCACTTTCATCCACGTAGGAGATACAGGAATAAGTCGTGCCGAGATCGATTCCGAAGATTTGGTTAGCGGCCATATTGCCTCCGGTTATGAGTCTGAGATTAGCTATTGGCTAGCGGACACGGGAGGGTTGTTTTCCCTAGCGGCATCCGAAACGTATTTATAAACTTCCGCTTCCAGCAGTCTGACTATTGCGAGGTTACTGCGAAAGCCTTCGTGAATAGTCCGTGCGATGGTGCGGTCCTTCTCCTTTTCCGACGTTTGGACCACTCCCAGAACGCGATGCTCTTTAGAGTTGAAAGCATCACCTTCACCAGCGGTGTAGCGATCGACTCCGTGTCTGTAAAGGATGTCTGAGACCGTATCGGCGAAACACTGGAAATCGTGTGCGACGTTTGCGGGAACGAGGTTCTCGCGTGTGGCGTAATTCTTTGCGGTCTTATTTAAGTCGTCGAAGAGACGAATCGAGTCTCGCAGGACCGGCAACAACGCCTGTTGCAATTCACCCTGTTTCAGGGACTGATTTTCCTGGTGCAAGCGATCGATGATGCGCTCGCGTTCGTTTGATAGACGATTTGTTTCCTCCAGGAGCGCGGCAAGAGTTTCGATCCGCTCGTTCAACACTGTAAGCGACACGTGTTCGCCGGAAGTCTCAGCGGCGGGTTCGGGTTCAACTGAGATTGGTGTCGCGAGCTCCGTGATCGGTCTTGGTGTCGAGTCTTCGTTGTTATCTGGGAGGTTAGTTTCTGAGGAAACGGTATTGGTATCCATGGTAATGGCTGTCCTTCGAATGTGAGCAAGGCACGATCGCGAGCAATAACCCGTGCGAGTTCAGAGTGAAAATCCGGGTTTCAACTTCTTGAAAGCGATAGACGTTGAGCTAGTGATGAGTGAGAAACTCCCTCAAACCACTTTGGCCTGGGACTATGTGGTTCACCCGCAAAACGAGGATTTACAGGCGATTCACGAGCCGCGGTGTTGAGAGCGGCTCTTTAGATACCAAGGGCGGCTCTTTATATATCATCGGCAACTTGGAATCAATAGCCAAGTCGCATATTGTCGTTAGCACATGATGTGTCCGGTGAAATTAGCAAATGAAGTGTCCGGTCTGAGCGGCGCAGCTAGAAGCAGCATGACACGATGCGGTCATGAAGCAACTGAGCGCAGTCGCAGTGGAGCGGGCGATGAAACTACAGGACGTCATGTTGCGGGCGATGGCCAAGCGGATCACCTGGTTTCAGGCAGCGGAGATCCTGGGCATCAGTTGCCGGCAGATGCAGCGTTGGAAGACACGCTTTGAGCACGAAGGCTATGAAGGATTGTTTGATCGGCGGCGCGGCCTTCCTTCACCAAAGCGCGTGCCCCTCGAGACAGTTGAGATAGTGCTGCGCTTGTATCAGGAGCAATACTTCGACTTTAACGTGCGGCACTTTCACGAGAAGCTGAGCAGCGCACACGACATCCATTTGAGTTACAGCTGGGTGAAGCAAGCGCTGCAGGGCACCGGTCTGGTAAAGACCAGGCGCAAGCGCGGCAAACATCGGAAGCGGCGGCCGCGGCGCCCACTGCCGGGCATGTTGCTGCACATCGACGCCAGCCAGCATCGTTGTGATGATCGTTGGTACGACTTGTTGGTGATCATGGATGATGCCACCAGCGAGATCTATTACGCGCAATTAGTGGAAGAAGAATCAACCCGCACGGTGATGATCGGATTGCGTGCGATGATCGAGCAGAAAGGCTTATTTTGCGCGCTTTATAGCGATCGCGCGAGCCATTTCTTTGTTACGCCGAAGACTGGTGAGCCGGTGGACCACCACCGTTTGACGCAAGTGGGACGAGCCCTGCGCGAGCTCGGCATCCGACTCATTCCAGCTTACTCACCACAGGCACGCGGTCGTAGTGATCGCGGCTTCGGCACCTGGCAAGGACGGTTGCCACAAGAGCTGCGCTCGCGTGGCTTGACCACGATCGCAGCCGCCAATCAGTTTCTCCGAGAGCAGTACATCAGTGAGTTCAATCAGCGCTTCAATGTGAAGGCTGCGGAGCGTGGCACTGCTTTTGGACCATTGCGCCGCAAAAGATCTGGACCTGGTTTTCTCACTGCAGCATGAGCGGGTTGTGGGGCGTGATAACACGGTCAACTTTGCCAATCGCAGTTGGCAAATCGAACGCACCAAGTTACGCGGCACTCTGGCTAACTGTCACGTCACGGTGCATGAACATTTGGACGGCACTTTATCAATCACGCTTGGTCCCCATGTGGTGGGCCGTTACAACGAAGAAGCTGTGGAAATAGTTGAAAACAAAGAATCAAAAACCGGACATTTCACTTGCTAAAAAAACCGGACATTTTAATTTGCTAACAACATAGCCAAGTCGCATATTCAAGGCAGCCAGGTGAACGACAGCCTAATTCGCCTTGGACACCACTTCATTCTACTTCAAACACAACCTGATTCGTCGCACTCGTGGTTGCGGTTGGTTTTTGAGGCAAGAGTAGACAAGTTGGACTCAGTTTTGGGGACGGTTCGTTACCAAGACGTTACCGCTCAAAACCTACTCACAAAAGGAGCGCCTGTAAGTTGTTGAAAGGAAGTGGTAGCGCATACGGGACTCGAACCCGTGATCTCTGCCTTGAGAGGGCAGCGTGTTAACCAACTACACCAATGCGCCGCAGCGGTTTCGGATTATAGGGGCCGCGAACGGGCCGCGCAAGCTGCCGAGACCGCGTAGAAGCACGGAATTTGCTATACTGCTCAGGCTCGGAATTGAACTTCCTACTCGTCGCTCGATCTACTCGTTGCTCGATCTACTCGTCGCTCGATTTGATCGTCGCTCGACTTAACTTAATCGCTCTATGCCGAAGTCCGGACCTGTTGGCAATCAGATAGCGCGAAAACACCAACCTTTTCTTTCCATTTCCAACGGAGCGTGCCATGAACGTCGTCGTATTGCGTGAAACGCAGGCGGGCGAGGCGCGCGTGGCGCTCATGCCCGAGTCCGTAAAGAAACTTGTCGCGCTGAAAGCCGTCGTCCACATCGAACGTGACGCTGGTCTCAATGCCGCTCGCACTGACGCCGACTACCAGGAAGCCGGCGCGGAAGTCTCATCCGATCGCGAAGCTTTACTAAACAACGCCGACGTCCTAGCCGTCGTCAATCGCCCGCAAGCTGAAGACTTCGCGCGGCTCAAACGCGGCGCTGTCGTCATCGGTTTTCTGCGTCCACTCGACGAGCCTGCCGCGTTGTTACCCGCGATCGATCGCGGCATCACGACGTTCTCAGTCGAACTGATCCCACGCATCACGCGCGCACAAGCGATGGATGCGCTTTCGTCAATGGCGACTGTCGCGGGTTACAAAGCTGTATTGATCGGCGCTGTACACATTCCGCGGATGTTTCCGCTGCTGATGACGGCCGCAGGCACAGTTCCGCCGGCGAGAGTGCTCGTGCTCGGCGCCGGAGTCGCCGGACTTCAAGCTATCGCCACAGCGCGACGTTTGGGAGCGGTTGTCGAGGCTTACGACGTGCGCGCCGCCGCGGGTGAACAGGTGAAATCGCTGGGCGCAACGTTTCTCGAAGTCGATCTCGGCGGGATCAAGACTGAAGACGCAGGCGGCTACGCAGTCGAACTCTCAGACGAAGCGATGGACCGCGGGCGCGCACTGATTGCCGAACACGCGAAGACCGCCGACGTTGTCGTCACCACGGCTCAAGTGCCCGGACGTCGTGCGCCGCTGTTGTTAACTGAAGCCGCCGTCAACGGCATGAAGCGCGGTTCGATCATCATCGATCTCGCCGGTTCGACCGGCGGCAACTGCGAGTTAAGCCAGGCAGACATGACTGTCGAACGCGACGGCGTCACGATCCTCGCGCCGACGAATCTTCCCGCGACTGTGCCTGTACACGCGAGCCAGCTTTACTCGCGCAACATCACTTCGTTTCTTTCGCCCATAATCAAAGACGGACAGTTGCAGATCGATATGAACGACGACGTGGTTGGACCATCGTGCGTCACTCATGGCGGTGAAGTTGTGAATCAACGTGTGGCGGCGGCACTGAACGCGCCGTTGATCAATCGGGAGTAAGAGGCGCATGACGCATGAAAATCTGATCTCCGCGCTTTACGTTTTCGCGCTGGCGGCGTTCCTGGGTTACCAGGTGATCTCGCGTGTGCCGCCGTTGTTGCACACGCCGCTGATGTCGGCGACAAATGCGATCTCGGGCATTTCGCTCGTCGGATCGATCGTCACCGCTGGCGCCGGACACAGCACGACGAGCACGATACTCGGATTTGTTGCCGTTGTTTGTGCCAGCACTAACGTGGTCGGTGGTTTTGTAATTACCGATCGCATGTTGAAGATGTTTAAGAGGAAAACAAACACGGACTCAAAGAATTAGTGCAAATCTACTTCATCGAACTAAGCTACCTGCTCGCTTCAATCCTCTTCATCCTCGGATTGAAGGGACTGAGCCATCCCGAAACCGCGAAACGCGGAATGCATCTCGCCGAGTTTGGCATGTTGATGGCCATCATCGGCACGCTGATGCACCATGAGATCGTCACGTACACGTGGATACTCGCGGGTCTCGCAATCGGCTCACTCGTCGGACTCGCAATGGGTTTCTGGGTACCGATGACGGCGATGCCGCAACGGACCGCGCTATCGCACGCGTTCGGCGCACTCGCAGCCGCACTCGTCGGCGTCGCCGAATATCTCAAAGGCTCGGGACATCTCGACACGATCACAATGAGCGCGCTCGGGTTCGAAGTGATGCTCGGCTCGCTGACAACGACAGGCAGCTTGCTCGCGTTCGCGAAACTTCAGGGCATGGTCCGCGGCACGCCGATGACGTACAAGGGCCAGAACGTCTTCAACATGGTCCTGCTCGCCGCGACGATCGGCATCTTTATTTACCTGGTCGTCAACCCCGGATCGATGACGCTGTTTTTCGTCATGGCCGGACTCGCGTTTGTCTTCGGCCTGTTGCTAGTGATGCCGATCGGTTCCGCGGACATGCCGGTGGTGATGTCGTTGCTGAACTCCTACGCCGGCCTCGCCTCCGCCGCAACCGGTTTCGTACTGAACAACAAAGTCCTGATCATCGCCGGCACGCTCGACGGTTTCTCCGGTTTCATACTCTCGATCCTGATGTGCCGCGCGATGAATCGTTCGATCACGAACGTTTTGTTCGGCGCGTTCGGCAGCGCGGCCACCGCGGAAGCAGGCGGCGAACAGCAGGGCTCGATGCGTGAAGTCGGTCTGGACGACATCGCGACGCAGTTGGCCTACGCAAACAAGGTCGTCTTCGTTCCCGGCTACGGACTCGCGACAGCCCAGGCACAACACGCGGTCCGCGAGCTTGCCGACGTGCTCGAAAAACGCGGCGTCACGGTGAAGTACGGAATCCATCCCGTCGCCGGCCGAATGCCCGGTCACATGAACGTGCTGCTCGCCGAAGCGAACGTCCCCTACTCGTCGCTTTACGAACTCGAACAAATCAATCCTGAATTTCCGACTACTGACGTCTCCGTCGTTATCGGCGCCAACGACGTCGTCAATCCCGATGCGCGCGACAATCCCTCCAGCCCAATCGCAGGAATGCCGATTCTCGAAGTCGATCGATCGAAATCGGTCGTGGTCCTGAAGCGAGGACAGGGAAAAGGCTTCTCGGGCCTCGAGAATCCCTTGTTTTTCAAACCCGTAACCGGAATGTTGTACGGCGACGCGAAAGATACGCTGACGCGCCTCGTGCAAGCCGTGCAACACGCATAACTAAAAGTGGGCCTTTGTACTTCGCTCTTTGTACTTTGACGAAGTACAAAGAACAAAATACTAAGAACAAATTTTTCTGGAGAACAGATGCGAAGATTCCTAACCTCCCTGGTAATGGCGGGCGTGCTCGTCGCTACCTTTCCATCAAGTCGGGCAACTTTCGCGCAGCGCGCAGCGGACAAGTCCAGGAAAACCGCCGCGTCAGTAACCGCGCAGCGCGGCGTCGACACGATTTCCGCCGCCCAGATGCGCGACTACCTGACGTTTATCGCTTCCGATGAACTCGAAGGACGCGATACTCCGTCACGTGGTCTCGACACTGCCGCCAAGTTTCTCGCCGTGCATCTCGCGCGCTGGGGATTCAAACCCGCGGGCGACGACAACACGTTCTTTCAGCGGATCGAGTTGCGGCGCGAACGTGGCGACGGCGGACAAACGAAAGTCGAGTACGCCGGACGCACGTTGACCGCCGGAACTGATTACATTCCCGGTCCAGGATCGGGAAACGTCAGCGGGTCGCTGGTCTTCGCCGGAAACGGATGGTTCGTCAAGTCGAAAAACATTGACGCTTACAAAGACATCGATCCGAAGGGACGCATCGCAGTGATCTTCGGAACGCCCAACACGCAACCACGCGGCGTGACGCGCGCGGACTACGGCAAGCAGGGCGAGGACTACATGAACGCCACCGATTACGCACGCCGCAAAGGCGTTGTCGGGTTGATCTACGTTGCCGATCTTCAGTATGTGGCGAACTGGCAACGCAACCGCCAGCGTGTCGAACGCGGCGCGATCGGAGTTGTGAAGTTTCAAAATCCGGCGACCACGCTCGCGCCCGCACTTCCATCGATCGTCGTCACACCTGAAACAGCTAATACGTTGTTCGTCGGCGAACCAAAGGCGTCGGGCATCTTCGCGGCTCCGGCTGAAAATCTGCCCGCGCCGTTTTTGATGAACGACACGAAGACCGTCAGTTTGAACGTCGCGAGCAACACCGAAATCGTTACTACGCAGAACGTCGTTGCTGTTTGGGAAGGCAGCGATCCGGTGTTGAAGTCGGAATACGTCGCACTTGGAGCGCATTACGATCACATCGGATCTGGTTGCCGGCCGGCGGGCGCCGACACGATCTGCAATGGCGCGGACGACGACGGATCGGGAACAACGGCGATGCTCGCGATGGCGGAAGCTTTAGCGAAAGCGCCGACACGTCCGAAACGATCTTTCCTTTTCGTATGGCATTGCGGCGAAGAGAAAGGACTGTGGGGATCGCGTTACTTCACGCAGTTTCCGACCGTGCCCCTGACTTCAGTCGTGGTCCAGCTCAATATGGACATGATCGGGCGCAGCAAGCCCGCTGGCGACACACAGTCGCGTAACCGCGAGTTGACGGGTCCGGATGCCATCTACCTGATCGGTTCGACGATGATGAGTACGGAGTTGGGCGAGATTGTGAACGCGGTGAATAAGTCGTTTCTGAACCTGACGTTCGATACGAAGTATGACGATCCGAAAGATCCGAACCGGTTCTTCTACCGCAGCGACCACATCAACTACGCGCGAAAAGGAATTCCGATCATCTTCTTCTTCGACGGCGAGCACGTTGATTATCACGGCGTCGCCGACACGGCGGACAAGATCGATTACCAGAAGATGGAGAAAGTGGCGCGTACCGTTTACATGACGGCGTGGGAGATCGCGAACCGTCCGGCGCGGTTGAAAGTGGACAAGCCGCTGCCGGTGCAGATCAGCGGCAGTTAGGTTTTGCCGCGTTCGACCTGAAGACGGCGATAAGCTTCGGCGCGTGAGAGTTTCAACTCACGCGCCGCTTTTTTTAGCGCCGCGCGATGATCGAGACCGTCGCGTTCAAATTGATCGACAAGAGCAGCGACCGATTGATCGTTTGTTACTTCATCGATCACGGTTCGATCGATTAAGAGCACTATCTCGCCGCGCGGTTCTTCAGTCGCGTAATGCTGGGCCAGTTCACTCAAACGCCCGCGTCTGATCTCTTCATGCAGCTTCGTTAATTCACGAGCGACGACGGCATCGCGCTCGCCGAGCATTTCACGTGCGTCGTTGAGTGTTTCGACGAGACGATGAGGCGCTTCGTAGAAAACCAGCGTGCCTGGAACGGCGCGCAGTTCGCTCAGTCGCGTGCGACGCGCATTCGATCGCGCTGGTAGAAAACCTCCGAAGAAAAACTCGTCCGTCGGCAAGCCTGCCGCGACCAACGCTGAGATCAGCGCGCTTGGACCAGGCACGGGAACAACCGGCGCGTCGTTTTCGATCGCCGCACGGACCAACCTGAAACCGGGATCGCTGATCGCCGGCGTCCCGGCGTCAGAAACGACCGCCACATCGTCGCCGCGTTTCAGTAACTCCATCAATTCTTGCGCGCGTTGTTGTTCGTTGTGTTCGTGATAACTGACGGTCCTGGTCGTGATGCCGTAGTGCTGAAGCAGTTTTCGCGTGTGGCGTGTGTCTTCGCACGCGATCAGCGCGACGTTTTTGAGAACGTCGAGCGCACGATGCGTGATGTCCGCGAGATTTCCGATCGGCGTCGCGACGAGATAAAGAGTTCCGGCCATGTAAGTATTTAGCATTTTCCGTTTGTCGTTTTCCATCGGTCATTTGCCATTTCAGAAGCAAACAGAACCCTCCTCTCCTTCCCAGTGGAAAATGAAAAATGGGAGATGACAAATGGAAAATGACAAAGGCCCCGGAAAACCGAGGCCTTTAAGAAGGGTAAAGCGAGCGGAAGTTGCTTAGCGGTCTGGCCGAACGTGCGGATTACTGTGGGAAGGGAATTCGTCGCCACCAATCGTCGTTGTTGTTGCGATTGTTTCTGTCGTCGCGGCGGCGCCAGTCATCGTCGCGGCGGCGCCAGTCATCGTCGCGGCTGTTGCTGTAGCGAAAACCGTAGACGTCGCTGATGAAGCGCAGTTCGCGCTGGATCTGCGACCAGTCTGACGACAGGCGGTTGTCATACCAGCGAGGACGCGCAACGCGATCGAGTTGCTGTCCTTCTTGCAACACGCGTCGCGCTTCGTCGGCGCTGCGATTCAGGTCGCGGCCATTGCCGACGCGAGATTTCAGATCGCCGACGGCGTCGCGAAACTGGTGGACTTGGTCGTTGATTCGATCTTCACGTTGTGAGCCGTTGGCGCGGCTGCGATCGAGAGCGCGGTCCATGTTGCGCTCGAAATCTTTCGCGAGGCGGTCCAGGCGATGGACGGAGTCGCGCAGGGCGCGTTCGTCGTAACGTCCGTAGTCGCCGCGGTCGCGATCTTGTGGGTAGCGGCCGCCCCACTGGGCGGACGCTGCAGCCGGCAGGGCCAGGGCTAAGATGGCTGCGGCGAAAATTGAAAATTTCAGGGTGTGTCGGTTCGTCATCGGTTGTGTTTCTCCTCGGTAGCGCTTACGGCCTGGCTTACGGCCTGATGGGGCTTTGGCAAGCGCCGTGCCTATCCGCAAAATCCGCGATCTACAAGCCAAACGAATGCGACCTGTCAGTTCACAGCGCCAAAACGTGCAGTGACCAACGGAAAAGGTAAAGGCTCAGGCTTTGTTGAGGAGGATCGAGATGTGGCGGTGGACGTCGGATTGGTGAAGTTGAGGGCGGTTTTTGGTGAGTGACTTCCAGCCGGGGGCGCCGGAGTTGGACCTCGCCAGCAAGAGCTCTTCGTTAGCGTTCCGCAGCCCAAGATGCCGGATGTTGGCGCAAGCCAATCCGCCACCATGAACAATCCCATCACGCGGCACTCGCGGCCAGCCGGCTTCCACAAACAACGTGCGAACGCCAAAGCTCAACGTCAGTAGTTGCCCAACCATCGTCGAAGTCTTGATATGAAACCGATGATCGTCGTTCCGCGCGATTTGGATACTCCCACCCGCCCGATTAGCTTCACCGGCGGCAGTCGTAAAAGTCTCCATCAACCACTGAACGCCAGCCTTCCGCAACAGGTCGTTCGAGTTTTTTAACGACAGATACGCGGCAACATCCGCACGGCCCGCAAGCCGCGCCTTCTGCTCCGCCTCCGATAGTGCTGCTGCCCAGACTTCGTCGAGTTCGCTCATGTCTGTTTTGTCTTTGTGATGGTATCATGAGCCCCGAATCGTCCCCCACAATCAACACGCGCACCCGATGCGGAAACCGATCAGATGACCCGAATTTATCGAGCTTCAAGATACTTACTAACCGCACTAATCGCCGGCTGTCTCTTTCTGCTGATTCACGCGAACCCGCTTGCCCAGTCGAACAAACTCCCCGCTCCCAAAGGCTACGTAAGCGATCTCGCCGGAATCATCGACGCTCCAACGCGCGCACGACTCGACGGCGTGCTCGGGCGTTTCAAAGAAAAGAGCAACATCGAGTTGTACGTAGCCGTCGTCGACACGACCGACGGCATCGACGTTTCTGATTATTCACAACGTCTCGCGCGTGAATGGAACATCGGCGCGAAAACGACTCGCGGCAAAAGCCTGCTGCTCGTAATCTCCGCGGCGTCGAAGTCGTCTTTCACTCAGTTCACACGGATGGTCCAAAACGACCTGCCTGACGGTGTGCTCGGCGAAGTGAGTTACCGCATGAGTGGACCACTCGGCGAAGGACGCTTTACAGAAGCTGTGGAAGTCGGCGTTTATGCTTTCATAAATGCGGTGGCCGCGAAGAAGGGTTTCGATCCGGTCGAGCTCGAAGCGTCAGTCATCGCGGCAAATGGAACGACACAGGTCCGCGACGTAGCAGCGCAACCGGTTTTGATTAACGCGACCGAGCTGCCCAAGAGCCGGCCCCGGATCGTAAACGAAGCGTCAAAAACTACCGCCGAACCAGTCGCAACTCCGCCGGCCGAGACACCGCGCGCCGAACCGAGTCCGAGCGAAACTCCGACGGCAGAACCAACGACAAATGAAACTACTAAAAGTGAAGTAACAACGGAAGCTCCTAAGACTGAGGCTCCTAAGACTGAAGCTCCTAAGACGGAGTCTCCTAAACCTAAAACCACAAAACCGGCGCGCAAGACGCCGGCCAAAGCAACACCAACGCCGAAACCATTGACGCCCGAGCAACAAGCCGAGCTCGACGCGGACGAGTCAGAAGAAGTTGAACTAACACTGACGCTGCCGCTCGCAAAACGCGCAGTTGCGTTGAAAGAGTGGCTCGACACGCATCCGAATTCGAAGTCGCGCGCAAGAGCAACGGAGTTGCTGATCAGCACGCACGCGGCGCTTGGCGATCAGGCGCTGAAAGACGGCGACACGGCCGGCGGCGTCCAACAACTTTTGAAAGCCATCGACGAAGCCGATCCCACCGTCACGGACCAACTCTTCTCCGGCGTCATCGCGCAAATCCCCGTTAACCTTTACATGCGCGGCGAGCACAAAGCGGCATTTGAAGCAGCGCAAAACATCGAAACCAAGTACGGCACCGACGCGAAACGATTGCTGTCGCTGGCCGGTTTTTACCTGAACGTCGAGCGCGGGGCTGAAGTCGTGCGCATCGCCGAGAGCGCGGTGAAACTCGCGCCCGACATGGCTGAGGCGCATCGCATGCTCGCGCTCGGTCTGCACATCTCGCTGCGTCTCGACGAAGCAGCGGCCGAGTACAAACGAACACTCGAACTCGATCCGACTTCGAAAGTCTCACGCGGAAGCCTCGCGGATCTCTATCGCGCCTCAGGCAAAGCGGACGAAGCACTCGCGCTTTACAACGAGCAACTCACGGCCGATCCAAAGGACCGCGCCGCACGCGCCGGAAAAGTCATCTCGCTTTTCGAGTTGAACCGAGCCGAAGAAGCCAATCGCGAACTCGAGGCCGCACTCGCCGAAGAACCACGCAATCTTCCGTTACTCGCCGGCACCGCATACTGGCTTGCGGCCCATGACAACAACGACAAAGCGGTCGAACTCGCGCGCAAGGCTGTCGCGATCGAGCCGCGTTACACGTGGGCGCAGATCGCGTTGGGCCGTTCGCTGTTGGCGACGAATCATCCGCTCGACGCCGAACGCGCCATGCGTTATGGCCGGCAGTACGGAAAGTTTCCGACGTTGAATTACGAACTCGCGAGCGTGTTGTCGTCGATGGGTTTATACGAAGAAGCGGTGGAAGTGCTGCGCGAGTCGTTCTCGATAAAAGACGATCAGATCAGCACATATCTCGCGGGCCACATCGCGGCGAGTGACGCCGGTTTTCTCGAACTGATCGCGCCCGAGCGTCGCGCCAGTATCTATCAAAAAACCGCCGCTGACACCGCCGCCAACGCGAAGCTTCTAAAGGCGCTGTTGGCGTTCAATACTGCGGTGACGGCTGAGAAGATCGACGAAAGCGCCGCGGTTGCGGCGTCGCGTGAGTTTGCATCGGGCAGCGACAACATGCGCGCGTTTCGTCAACTTTACGCGGCCAGCAGGCTGCTGCGATACGGCGTCGGCCTCGATGCAGTGATCGAGTTGACGGAACAAGCGCGCAAAGCTACCGACGACGCTCTGGCTTCTTCGAACCTGACCATGGCGGTGCAAGCTGACGAGTTTCGCGAGTTGCGTTCACGCGCGATTTCATCCGGCAACGTTCCGGACGTCGCGGAAGCGCCACACAGCATACTCAAGAACATTCTCAACGGGCGTATCGACGATCTCGCCGGTTGGGCGCTTTTCAACCAGCAAAAATACTCCGACGCCACGACTTATCTGAAAAAAGCAGCGGACACACTGCCGGCCGGAACGCCGTCGTGGCGCTCCGCGTTGTGGCATCTCGGCGCCGTGCTCGAGCAGACGGACCAAAAACAGGAAGCACTCGATTACTACATCAAGAGTTACACCGCGGGCGATTCGGATCCGGTTCGTCGCTCCGTGATCGAGCAACTGTATCGAAAGATCAACGGCTCGCTCGACGGACTTGATCAGCGAATCTCCGCGGGCGGTTTCAGCACCTCGGCGCAAACTGCTGCGACAACAACCGAAGTCGCGCCGGCGCCAACGCCGACTCCGGAAGCGTCGCCTTCGCCCGAGACGTCCACAACCCCAGTCACGACAACCGCCGAGCCAACTGCCGCGCCAGTCGAGTCGCCAACGCCCGCGGCGGCTCAGCCCATGTCCGAAGAAGAGGCGATGAAACTCGCCGCGTCGCGTACTCGCTCGACGGTAAAAATCACCGGGCGCATTCTCGACGCCAACAAAGTCGGAATCGCGAACGTTACACTCGTCTTGATCAGTCCTACGGGAATGGTGCTATCCGCGACGAGCGATAACGACGGTAGTTACACCTTCACAGTCGCCGCTCCATCCGCGACGAAAACCTATCGCATCATTCCGTCGAAAGACGGCTACACGTTCTCGCCGGTCGACAAAGCGTTATCACGACTCGTCGACGATCTGGGCGATATAGATTTTGTCGGAATCAAACAGTAAAACACGGATGACATCGATTCGATCGACGCCATCCGTGTTTCGGGTGTGAGTTAACGACTTACTTTTCGTTCTGCGTTGGACCCGCGACGGGCTTGCCTTCGGCGTCGAACACTTCAACCTTTCCGTACTTCGCCAACACGTCGCGCGCCTTCGCAGCGTCGCCAACCGCAACCACTTGCAAGTGGCCCAGGTCGATGTACTTCTGCGCCACGCGCTGCACGTCGTCAGCCGTAATGGCAGCTACTTTCTGAGGGTACGTATCCCAGTAGTCAGCCGGCAGATTGTAGAGCTTCTGGGTGATGATGTTTTGCAGCAACGATCCCGGTTGTTCGAGTGACAACGCAAAACTTCCGACGATCGCTCGCTTCGCGTTCTCGAGCTCTTCGGCTGGAACCTTCTCGTCACGCAGCCGGTTGAGCTCGTACATGAACTCCTTCATCGCGCCTTCGGTGACGTCCGTGCGAACTTCCGAGCTCGACGTCCACGTTCCCCGGAAACGTGATCCGCCGAAGTTGCTGTACGCGCCGTAGGTGTAGCCCTTGGCTTCGCGCAGGTTCAGGAAGAGCCGTCCTGATGGACCACCGCCAAGCACGCGATCCGCCATCAACACCGCGAAGTAGTCGGGGCTGGTGCGCTCGATGCCGAGCGTGCCGAGTTGCAACACGGTCTGCACGGAGCCGGGACGATCGATCAGCAGTATGCGCGACGCGGATTGCTCCGGCGCGGCCGGGATCGTCGCCGCGGGAACGTCGGCCTTCTGCCAATCGCCAAACGCCTTCTCGATCTTCGGCATCACGTCTTTCAACGTCACGTCGCCGACGATCGCGAGAATCGCATTGTTGGGACGGTAGTAGGTCGAGTGAAACTCGGCGAGATCTTTTGTCGAGAGCTTCTGGATTGACTCGGCGGGCGTGGCCACGAGAGACGCCGGATGGGCCGTCCCGTAGATCGCGCGTTGGAACTGTTCCGCCGCCAGAAACTGTGGTATCGAACGCTGAAACTGGAGTTGGGCCAGCGTGCGCGTTTTGTATTTGTCGACTTCGGCTTGCGGGAAGCTGGGGTTACGAACGACGTCGGCAAAGAGATCGAGTGTTTGATCGAAGTTCTCTACCAGGCCGGAAGCGCTGACCGTGCTGGTCATCGCCGACAATCCCGAACCCGCAATCAGCGTCGCGCCGAGTGCGTCCACTTGTTCCGCGATGTCTTTGCTGGACCGTTTCGCCGTGCCTTCACGCAACAACGTGGCGGTGGAACTCGCCAGGCCGCGATAGTCGGCTTTGTCGGAAAGTCCGCCACTTAGCACGACCATCTGCATGTTAAAGGTCGGAACTTTGTCGCTCTTGAGCAGGACCACGCGCAAACCGTTGGGCAACGTCGCCTCTTCGGCGCGCGGAAGTTTAACTTTCAGAACGTTCTTGTTGACCGGCGCTTTGCCTTTGACCTCAGCACCTTTGGCTGTCTGTCCAGCCGGGCCGGACTGCACCGCCGGCTGCCCGAAAGCCATGGACGAACCGAGTGCAACCAGCGCCAGCGCGACGAAGAATTTGCTTATCTTGTTTGTCATTCTCATTGCTTATCTTTTACTCCTTCTTACCGGTCCGACGAGCTGGTTGCTGTCTTGGCCTTAGCTTTGGGTATGGTGACGACGACCGTGCGATTGGTGTCGACCAGATACTTGTTCGCTACGCGCTGCACGTCTTCCTTCGTGACGGCGGCAACTTTGTCGGGTCTCGAATTGATGAGGCCCGGTTCGTTGTAATAGACCGTGTACTGGCCCATCGTCACGGCGCGATTGAGCGAGCTCTGTAGTCCGTTGATGAAGTTGCGGCGAGTGGTGTTCTTCGCTTTCTGAAGTTCCCAGTCGGCAATCGGTTCTTTCTTCAGGCGATCGATTTCGGCGTAGATGATGGCTTCGACGTCTTCAGCTTTGGCGCCGGGACGAAGAGTGGCATTGGTGTAGAAACCGCCGACGCCGCGTTTCTCATCCATGAAACCGCCGACGCCCGTTACCATCTCTTTCTCTTTCACGAGCTTCTGGTAGAGACGTGAGCTCTGGCCGCCTTGCAACACCGCCGCCAAAACCTGAAGCGCGTAGAAGTCGGGAGTGTTGCCCTGCACGGCTTTGTAAGCGAGGTCGATGCGGACGGCGCGGGCCAACTGGTCCTCGATCGTGTCGCGTCGCTCGGCTTTCTGTTGCGGCTCAGCCATGTCGACCGCCGGCGGAGTTGGCTGGCGCGGAATGCTCTCGAACGAGGAGCGAATCTTGGCCAGCGCTTCGTTTGTGTTGAAGTCGCCGACGAGCGTGAGCACCGCGTTGTTCGGCGCGTAGTACATCTTGAAGAACGCGGCAACGTCTTCGACTGTCGCCGCATTGAGATCGTCCATCGAACCGATCACGGAGTGCTTGTATGCGAAGTTGTCGTACATCAACTCCTGCTGTCGTTCACCACTCTTGCCGTACGCCTGATTGTCGACACCGAGACGGCGCTCTTCCTGAACGGCGTTGCGCTGGTTGTCCAGATTGTCTTTGGTGATCGCGAGACTCTTCATGCGATCAGCTTCGAGAAACAGGGCGAGGTCGAGCTGGTTCGACGGGAGTGCTTCGAAGTAGTTGGTCCTGTCTTCGTTGGTGGTGCCGTTCATGGTGCCACCGTTGTTGAAAACGAGCAGGAAGTGTTCGCCTGATCCGACGTTCTCGGATCCTTTGAACATCATGTGCTCGAACAAATGGGCAAAACCGGTCCGGCCCTGGCGCTCGTCACGCGAGCCGACGTTGTAAGTAACGGAAATCGCGATGACGGGCGCCGAGTGATCTTCAACTGTGATCACGCGGAGGCCGTTTTTCAACGTAGTTTCCTTGAAGTCAACCCGCACGTTGCGGGCGGTCTGGGCTTGGCCGGAGAGCACGGCGAGCGCGCAGATTAATACGGGAAGCAAGAACTTGGAGACGCGTCTCATACAATCAAACTCCTTTGGATGTGGATGGTGTCTCAGACGAGCAGGATCCGGGACCGGCCGCACGGCTTGCAGCGTGGAACGGACTGTATTCGCTGGTTAAGACAGTGTCAAGCGAGCACAAGTGAGGGGTAGTGTCCTACATTGAAATCCGTTTATCCGTGTTCCCTATGGGCGCTCGCCTTAGCGGATGTTACGCACACAGGGAAGAACACGGATCTCAGCCAACCGCGTCGGCATTCTTGCCATCCTAAACAGTCGCAAACAGCAGTATAATCGACCACCACGGAAGTCATGATCAGAGTTAAACCTACTTTTCCTCGCTTATTGGCGGCTTTTGCCCTGTTGGCACTAGGGGTGCCGGCAAAGTCGCAACAACCGGCGCCGCAGCAGGCCGCCGGTCGTTTCGACGTCACGCACTACCGCATTGAAGCCCAGATTATTCCCGACCAACACATGCTCCGAGCCGGCGCTGACGTCACGTTTGTACCGTTGGATGCAACCCGTTCCGTGGTCTTTGAATTGAACGGATCGCTGCGTGTTGAGAGTATCGAGAAGGATGGGAAGCCGTTAACGGGATTTGTTCAGGATGCAGTCGGTGTCGGCGCGCTGGGACCGAACGTCCGCGTCGACCTCGGCCAGGTTCTTCCGGCGAATCAGCCGGTGACGTTGCGCATCCGCTGGAGTGGCGCACTCGTGTCGCCGGAAGGCGGACCGCTCGCAACCAAGCGACTGGCTTACGTCGGCAACGAAGGTTCGTACCTTATGTATGCGTCGCGCTGGTTTCCGTTTCATGACTACGCCGCCGATCGCGCGACTTCCGATATCACTTTCATCGTTCCCGCGGGTTTGCAGGTTGCAGGCACGAGCGACGACGCCGTCGTGGCCCAGCCGTCGCCGAAAGAAGGCGCGATTCGTTATCGCTTCGTACATCGCAACCCGGTGTTGATCGGAAACTTCGCCGCGGGCCAGTACATCAACCGCAATCTTCGCTACAGCGCTTATGACCTTCAGTTGTACGCGATGCCGGGCAATGAGAAACGGCTTGAAGCGTATGCGGAACTGACCGGCCGCGTTCTCGAATTCTATACAAACAAATACGGCGCGCCGCTTTTCGGAAAGCGCCTCGTCGTCGTCCAGATCGACGACGAAAGTCTCGACACGTATTCCGGTCCCGGAATCGTCTTCCTGTCGGCGAAGATGTTTGATACGACGCGTCCGCTGCCGGAAGAGAAACTCCAGCGCGAGATTGCTTATCAGTGGTGGGGTCAAACAGTCGGGCTCAAATCGTTTGACGACGCGTGGCTGTCGCAGGGTCTCGCCGAGTGGAGTGCGTTTGCGTTTCGCGAAGCGCACCTGACCGCCGGTGGACTCGACGCCGCTCAGCGCGAACAACAGGAACGCGCGTTGACGTTTGAACAAACGGCGTCGATCGCGCGTGCGCCGGGTTCGCTCGACGATCAATCAGCAGCGTATCAGTCGATCGTTTTCTACAAAGGTTCGATGGTGTTTCGCATGTTGCGCGAGACGATCGGACGCGAGACTTTCGATCGCCTGTTGCAGAGTTTTCTCATGCAGTTTCGGGGTAAGAATGCGTCGATAGACGACTTTGAGAAAATGGCGACGAACATGTCGCAGGACAATCTGCGCTACTTCTTCGCGCAGTGGGTCGAAGGTACGGGCGTTCCGGAGTTTACTGTCGAGTATCAGATCATTCGCACGCGTGCAGGGAAGTTTCGCGCGCGGGGCACGGTGAAGCAGAATCTCGAAGCGTTGCGGATGCCGGTTGAAGTTATGCTGCGAGCCGAAGGCGATAATCAGCAGAAGACGATTCGCATTGAAGGCCGCAGTGAAGATTTCGATTTTGAGTCGAATGGACAGCCGATCGAAGTCGTCGTTGATCCGAACAATAAGATCCTGCGGATGTCTGACGAGTTGCGCGTTTCGATCATTGCGCGACGCGGGATCGAGCAGATGAAGGAAGGGATTTACGCGGAGGCGCAGCAGCAGTTTGAAGCGGCGCTCAAGCTTGATCGGTCGAACTCGTGGGTTTACTACAATCTCGGGTTGCTCTTCCTCGAACAGCGCAACTGGCAGCAGGCGCTCGACAATCTTGAAGCGTCGCTGATCGGAAATCTGAAGCCGTCGTGGATCGAGGTTTGGGCGCACATCAAACGCGGTAACGCGTACGATGCGCGCGGTGAACGCAATCGAGCTGTGGCGGAGTATAACAAGGCGGTGCAGTCAGGTATCGACTACGACAACGCGCAAGCCACCGCGAAGAAGTATCTTGCGACGCCGTACGATCCGAAGGCCACGCAAACCGCCGAAGCTGTGACGCCGGAACTATAAAATTTCGAAGTTCGAATTTCGAAATCTCAAACGGCAACAATCGCGATCTTGCGATCGTTCGCCAGGCGGATCATCCCTTCCGGATCGAACATCAGCGTTTTGCCGGCCGTGAGACAGAGACACGTCGCGCCGGCTTCGATCATCGTCTCAATCGTCGGCACGCCAACCACCGGCACATCGAATCGCATATCCTGATTCGGCTTCGCAAGCTTCACCACCGTGAGCCGTCCATCAACCAAACGACCCGCACGCCGGATCGTCTCATCCGTCCCTTCCATCGCCTCGATCGCCACACACGCCTTCGCCCGCACAACAATCGTCTGGCCTAAATCGAGCCGCGCAATCTCGCGCCCGATCTCCAGCCCGTACTCAACATCCTCGCGCTCGTGCTTGTCCGGCTGCCGTCGCGTTAACGTTCCACTCTGCGGCAGATTATGCTGTAGAAAATAAGTCGAATTGATCAGCTCAATACCTTCACTCTGCAACTCAGCCGCAATCGCGCCAATCAGCGAATCAGTATTCCGGCGCGGCAGCTTCAACAGCACTTTCAACATCCGCGCATCCGGAATCGCACGACTAAAGATCTGCACGTGCTTCACCTGCCCGGCCATGATCGCCTTCTCGACACCTTCGTCTTTGAAGAACCGAATCATGCGCCCGAGCTGCCCGATCCCAACCCACTCAACGCGGTCCGCAAGCTGCTCGATACTCGGATCCGTCTCCTCACGAATCGCCGCGACGACCATGCGCGCACCTTGCCGTCGAGCCCCTTCCACAACCATGAAAGGAAACTTCCCGTTACCTGCAATCAATCCGAATGTCATTTGGTGACGCCGCGACTCGACGCTTCAATAAAGCGCACCAAGTCGGTTACTTCAGGCGAGCCACTAATCTCTTCGCGAATGCGTTCGACGGCCTGGCTGGTGTTGAGTTTGGAAGATAAGAGCAGATGAAAAGCGTGATGAAGCGCATCGATCGCAGAGCGTGGATAGCCACGCCGCTTCATGCCCGTGATGTTGAGCCCGTAACACTTGGCGTGATTGCCGACGGTCAAGGCAAACGGAAGCGCGTCTTTCACAACTACGGAATAGCCGCCGATGTACGCCTCTTTGCCGACGCGACAAAATTGATGAACACCTGAATAAGCGCCGATGTTCGCGCGATCTTCGATCACGACGTGACCCGCGAGCGTCGCGGCATTCGCCATGATGACGCCGTCGCCGATCAAACAGTCATGCGCGACGTGCGCCTGGGCCATGATCAAACAGTCGTCGCCGATCTTCGTCAACATTCCGCCGCCCGCGGTGCCGCGATGAATCGTCACGAACTCGCGAATCTTATTGCGCGCTCCGATGCGCGTCTCCGAAGGTTCGCCTTTGTATTTCAGGTCCTGCGAAGCGAGCCCAATCGATACGAAAGGAAAAACCTGCGTCTCAGCGCCGATGAATGTACGCCCCTCGACAACGCAATGGGATTCGAGCCGCACACTGTCGCCGAGTTCAACCTCATCGCCGACGATGCAGTAAGGCCCGATGTAGCAGTCGTAACCGATACGGGCACTCGAACTGACGATGGCTGTGGGATGAATACTCGTTGGGTGGGTGGCAGCAGACATGGATAAATCTAATCGTTTGTCTGTTCCGCGGCCTCGCGTGGCGCGACGATGCTCATGATCTCAGCGTCAGCCGCTAACTGTCCGTCAACCTTTGCTTCGCCGCGCATTCGTTGCACGCGCGAACCGATGCGCAGCGCCGTTACTTCGAGCACGAGCGTGTCGCCGGGAACGACAGGTCGCCGAAACCGCGCTTCCTTGATGCCGGTGAAAAGGACGAGTTTCGAATCGCGATCTTCGATTTCGCGCAGGGCGAGCACCGCGCCGACCTGGGCCAGTGCTTCGACAACCAGCACGCCAGGCATCACGGGTGCGCCCGGAAAGTGTCCCTGAAAAAACGACTCGTTAATACTGACTTGCTTGATACCAACGATTCGGATCTTGGGAACCAACTCGACGATCCGATCAACCAGCAGAAACGGATAACGATGCGGAAGAAGTTTTTGAATTGCGAGCGAGTCGAGGACTGTTTCCATAAGAAGATTGCCGATTGGCGATTGCCAATTGACGATTGGTTTAACCTCGACAGTGGCGCTTGTCAAATCGGCAATTGGCAATTGGCCATCGACAATCCATTACTGAGGCGTGGTGGCTGCGGTTACAGGATTCTTAGTGTTGAACTCGGTAATGAACGCGCGCGTGATGTCGGTGCTCTCCGCGGCATAAAGCAGGGGCACTGTAGCGCCGTCGATAATCACGTTGATGCCGCGCGCTTTGGCAAACGCATCGAGCGCTCGACCGACCTCGGTTTGGAGCGGAGCGAACAGTTCCTGGCGGCGGCGGTTGTATGCGGCCTGCGCATCTTCAGCCTTGCGCTGAATGTCTTTCTTCAGTTGTTCGAGCTGATCGATCTTGACCTGTAGCGCGGTGTTGTCGATTGGCGTTCCCGCCGGCGCATCGCGCAGCTTTGTGACTTCGGTCTCGAGTGCCTGAGCGCGCGTCTGCATTTGCGTGAGCTCATCTTTGACCTTCTGAAACTCCGCGTTCAGCTTGGTAAGCACGCTACTGAACTTGGCGATACCCGTCTTCGGATCGAGAAACATATCCGTGTAGATGATCGCCATCTTGCTCATCGGCACCACGACGGCCTGGTTGGCCGGCGGTGTCGTAGCTGGAGTGTTGGTTGCCGGAGGCGTCGGCTTTGGACCCGCGGGCGGTTGTTGAGCTGCGATGGCAGTGGCAAAGGCCACGACGATCAGAGCGCTGAGGGGGAAAAGATATTTTCTACTAATCATGACTTTATTGCCGTCAGGGCCTCTCGAGCGAGGCCCCGCGTGCGAAATGGTCCAACGTTATGGTCGGGCCGGCGAACCTGACGGCGAAGTTACGACAGCCGTCGCCGGGTTCTTGGAGTTGAACTCGTTGATGAAAGCACGAGTGATGTCGATGCTGTCGGCGGCGTAGACAACCGGAACCTGGCTGCCGTCGACGATCACAGTGATGCCGCGCGCTTTGGCGAAGGCTTCGAGTGCTTTGCCGATGTCCTGTTGCAAAGGAAGGAAGATCTCCTGGCGGCGCTTGTTGTAAGCGGCTTCAGCGTCTTCGCCCTTGCGCTTGAACTCGAGGTTCGCCGAATCCAGTTGCTCTCGTTTGATACGAATGGCATTGGGATCGGCAACGCTCTGCGTGTCCTGAATCTCTTTCGTAAGCGTGTTGATGCGGGTCTGCAAGTTGGTCAACTCGGTCTGTCGCGGCTGAAATTCGCGGTTCAGCGTGCTCAGCAGACTGTTGAATTTTGCGATCCCCGTCTTCGGATCCAGGAAGGCGTCCGAATAGATCATGGCCATTTTGCTATCCGGTACGGCCACCGAGGCAGCGGCTTGAGGCTGGGCTGCCGGCGCCCCGCCACCCGCTGGTTTCTGTTGTGCTGACGCGAAAACTGCAACAGTCGTCAGCAGTCCGACCGCAGCAAAAAAGCGAGCTAATTTCATGACTTTCTAATACTACTCCTTACGTTGAGGGTGGAGGGGCCGAACCCCATTTAGATAAATTTCTTAGTATCTGCCCAGCCACCGCAGGTTGGCTCAAGTGAATTAAAAGGTGCGCCCGACACTGAAGCGAACGACTTTCTTTTTTTCGTTAAAGAAGAACGGAAACCCGTCGATAAACTGGTTCGGCCGCGCGTTTGGATTATACGCAAAGATCAAGCGAAACGGTACATTGATGACGGGAACCTGGACTCTCACTTCCATGCCTAAACTCGACCTGTAGTCGCCGATACTGTCAAACAAACTCTGCGACAATCTGACGATACTGTTCGTCTGCGCCTCGCCGCGCAGGAACACCGGCTGAAAACCTCTGGGCAGCAGCGTGATCGGGTTGATGTCGCCCGTTTGCGCCGCTTCGAGTTCCGCCTGGCTCACGATGCGATTGTCACGGGCAACAAGACTCAGAAACGCCGACGACGCCAGATTTGGATTGTTACAAAGCGCCAACGAGCTCAAGCTGATCGGCACGTTCGTGTTGAACCTCGTGCATGGCAGCACGCCGACAGTCGAGAGAAACGGCTGGTCCCCGATGAACTCGCTCGAGAACGTCTGGTCGTTCTTCGTCCTGATGTTGAAAGCCGTGCCGATATCGACAAACGCCGCCAGACTGACAGCGTCGCTGATGATCGGGATTCGATATTCGAAGTTTCCGAGTATCTGTGTGTCGCCGCCGATGGACGTAAACGAGCGCGGCAACGCGGCCGGGTTACTGCCGGTCGGACCGGTAAACGTGCCCAGTGCGGTCGCCGCCGACTGCGGAAGTTCGGGAATGACCTGGGCCTCGCCGGCTGCGTTCGACGCAAAAACTACGTTGCGCGATGTGATGAACGAATCCACCGGCGCGATCGGGCTGATCGAACGGACGTTGTAACCGCGAATCGTAAACTCGTCGCCGAGGAAGTAACGCTCGAAGATCGGGATACCGTCGACGAACGCGAGCGAGTTCGCATTTCTTACTTTCTCGGTGATCGCGAAACTTCCGACCGTACCCGCGATGATGCGAAAACCGAAAACTTCCGGACGCTCCGATTTCTTCCGGCGCACCGGGATGAACTGCGTGTAGGAGATCGTCGGCTGGTACGTACGAACGTCGCCGAAAAGTCCCGCGACTGCGATCGCCGCGGAAATTTCGCGACCACGCGTCGGGTCGATACTGGCGTTGCGTGTGTCGTACGTGAACGTCGTCGTGACGCGGCTCGTCAGAATGTTTGGCTGCTTGTAGATAATCGGGATAAACGCCTGGTTGTTTGGATCCGCGTTTACTTCCGGATCCTTCACGCTCGAAAGCGACAACTGGTACGACGCACCGACGCGCGAAAACTGCGTGAACCGGCGCTTGCGATAGAACTCGGATAAGGGCGCGCTCAGGAAGATCGAGCCGCCGTACGAGTCGCGCGTGAACAGGTTCTGCTCGTCGACGTCCTGGAAGTTGAACTGCTGGTTGATCAGGTCCTGTTGTGCCGCGAAGTTCTGCGAAAGGAACGTGCCCTCGCCGAAGAACTTTTGCGAAAACGCGAAGAGCGAGAAGCCGGCGCTGATCGGGCGATCCTTGATGTACGGTTCGGTAAATGAAAACTGGAACGACCGCTGCCGGTTACCGGCCGCGATGTTGAACGAAAGCACCTCACCGCGTCCGAGCAGGTTGTTGGTCGAGTATTCCAGACCGAAGAACGAACCGCCGATGCCTGAGATACCGCCGTTGAACGAGATCTGCTGGCGGCCGCGTTCGCTCACTTTCAGCGACAGGTCCACGGTCGCTTCTTCATCGTTCGTGCGTCGATCGACGTCTTTGTCTTTGTCGATCGGATTGAAGTAACCGAGTTGGTTCAGTTTGACGACTGAGTATTCCCAATAAGCGTCGTTGTAGATGTCGCCTTCGTTGATGAGCACTTCGCGGCGCAGCACGTTATCACGAGTGAACGTGTTGCCGACGAACTCGAGTCGGCGCAGCATGAACTGCTTGCCTTCCTCGATCGTGACGGTGAAATCGACGATGCCTTCGTTCGGGTTCTGCGGATTGTCCTGGAAGGTCGGGACCGGCTCCGCCGTGTACTCGATGAAGCCCTGCTGTCCGTAAAACTTCTTCAGGTTCTCGAAAAGACCTTTCGTGACCTTTTCGCCGTCGGCGATGTCGCCTTTGTTCAGGCCGATGACGGCTCGGATCTGCGCTTCGGAGAAGATCGAGTTTCCTTCGACCTTGAACTCGCCGAGACGATAAACCTTGCCTTCGATGATTGGGACCGTAATGCGAAGTCCTTCATCGACCGACGAGATCAGCGGCAACGGCAGAATCGGAAAACCGGTACGACGCCGGCCGACGCTCTCGATGCGCGGCTCGCCGTGGCGGGCCTGAAGGTAACCCTTCGAGCGCATGTAGTTGTCGACGAGACGAAGATCGTATTCGAGTTTCTCGCGGTCGAGAATGTCGGTGCTCTTGAAGCGGCTGATCAGTCCGGCTTCCTTGACGAACTTCATCGCGCCGCGGAGCGAGCCGTCGCTGAAGACCGTGTTTCCCTCGAACTGGATCTCGACGACGCGTACGCGATCGCCTTCGTCGATCTTGAAGGTGATCGCCAGCGAAGTTGCGGAAACTTCCTCAGTCTCCTCCGTGACGGTGGCGTTCGGATGTCCGCTGGCGGCGAGCATCTCCTTGATGACGCGCATCGCGTTGCGGACCTTGACCGGATCGTAAACGTTCTCTTTAGCCACACCCACGCGCCGCTCGCGAAATGCCTTGAGCACGTCGGATTCCTGGACGCTCTTCAACCCTTCGAACGTCATGTCGCGAATGATCGGAAGTTCTTTGACTTCGAAAATGACGTTGACGCCACCGCGTGGCCCGTTCTCGGTAAAGACGCGGGTCGCGGTTTTATCGAAGAAGTTGAGTGACAACAGTGTTTGGTAATCCCGCTGGATCTGGGCTTCGTTGTAGGGATCACCGGGCCGGGTCTGGATGTAGTAAAGGATGTCGTCCCGTCTGAGACGACGATGACCAATGACTTCTACGTTTTCTACGAGACGTTGAGGCGGGTTTTGCTGGGCCTTAACTTGTCCGGCTGCGGCAAAGATCGTTGTAAGTCCAGCTAGTACGCCCAAAAAGAAGAGCCAAAGCGCGCGATATGAGTGCATAGGCACCAAATTCCCTCAGTAGTTCTTGCCGGGCCTCAGAAACTTCGGGGAGCTTATGAGTGAAATACTAATTCAGAGACTGAATAAAGGTAAAAATCCTGCTTGCTGATCTGGGTCTTGGACAGCAGCTTTGATTCTGTCGTAAAAGCGCCAGTTGCCAGCATTTTCAGCAGCAAAGTGGCGCATTATAAGCGAAAAAAGGGGAAACTCCAAAGGCGTGACGATCCGTTCGATCCGTGTTCAACCTTCGGAGAACAATAGACCCAAAAGGAGCGCTAAGGGTTGGCGAACTTGCGTCAATGAATCAGCAGGGCGTCGTCAGGAGCCTCGACGCCAACGGGTTGAAAGTCGAGTTTGTCACCCTTGAGGAATCCTTCGATCGTCGAAGCACCCTCGAGCTGACCCTGAATCAACGCTTCCGAGAGGGGATCTTCCACATACTTCTGCAAGGCGCGGCGGATCGGGCGTGCGCCATAAAGCCGATCGGCGCAGGTTTTCTCGACGATCCAACGCTTCGCTTCGTCCGTCAGCCGGACTTCAAAACCGTGACGGCTCATGGTCCGGTTGATCTGGTCGACCTGTAACTGCACGACGTCGAGCAGGTCAATGTCGGAAAGCTGGTCGAAAATAATGATCTCGTCGAGACGATTGATGAACTCAGGATTGAACGTCTGGCGAACTGACGACATGACCATCTCTTCCATCTTTTCGCGGCTGGCGTCGGTGTTCGCCTGGAACCCGAGCGTGCCCTTCTTCTGAATGAAGCGGGCGCCGATGTTGGAAGTCATGATGATGATGGCATTCTTGAAATCGACGGTGTTGCCGAGCGCGTCCGTCAGGATTCCGTCTTCAAACACCTGAAGCAGGATATTGAAGATGTCCGGATGCGCTTTTTCAATCTCGTCGAACAGCAGCACAGAATAAGGCGAACGCTTGATCCGCTCGGTTAATTGGCCGCCTTCTTCGTGACCGACGTATCCTGGAGGCGATCCGATCAGCTTCGAGACGGAGTGTTTCTCCATGAACTCCGACATGTCGAACCGGATCAACGCGCGCTCACTGCTGAATAAAAACTGCGCCAGTGATCGCGCAACTTCCGTCTTGCCCACGCCGGTCGGGCCGAGAAACAGGAACGAACCGACAGGACGCAGCGGGTTCTTCAATCCGGCACGCGAACGTCGAATCGCGCGAGCGAGCGCCGAAATCGCGGAACGCTGCGAAATCACACGCTTGTGCAACTCGACTTCGATACGAAGCAGTTTCTTCGTCTCTTCTTCTTTCAAAGAGTTGACGGGAATACCGGTCCAGCGAGCGATCACGTCTTCAACGTCGTCACGCGTGACTTCGGCGGAGACGAGCGCGTCTTCCTGCGTCGCACGCAAACTCGCGCTGTCGTACGAACGCGACCAATCGTTCAACTCGTTCCAATCCGCGAGATTTCCCTGCTCGCGGCGGACGCGCAGCTTCACGCGCGCGCCGGCTTCGTCGATCACGTCGATGGCCTTGTCAGGCAAAAAGCGATCGGGAATGTAGCGGTGCGACTGATAAACAGCGGCTTCGAGCGCGTCGTCGGTGTAACGAACCTGGTGAAAACTCTCGTAGCGCTCGCGTACGCCGTCGAGAATGCTGACGGCTTCTGCTTCCGATGGCGGCGGAACTTTTACTGCCTGGAAGCGACGTTCCAACGATCGATCCTTCTCGATCGACTTGCGAAACTCCGCCGGCGTCGTCGCGCCGATGCACTGAATCTCGCCACGCGAGAGTGCCGGCTTCAGAATGTTCGCGGCATCGAGTGAACCTTCCGCGGAGCCTGCGCCGACGAGCGTGTGCAACTCGTCGATGAAAACGATGTACTGCGGGTTCTCGACCAGTTCGCGCATGATTTGCTTCAAGCGCTCTTCAAACTGGCCGCGATACTTGGTGCCGGCGACGATCAGCGAAAGATCGAGTGAAAGAATCCGCTTGTTTTCGAGGAACGACGGAACGTCGCCGCGAACGATGCGTTGCGCGAGTCCCTCGACGATCGCGGTTTTACCAACGCCCGGTTCACCGATCAGCACCGGATTGTTCTTGGTGCGGCGGCAAAGAATCTGGACCACGCGTTCGATCTCGGCTTCACGTCCGATTAGCGGATCGAGTTTGTCGTTGGCGGCGTCGTCGGTCAGGTCTCGTGAAAACTCGACGAGATGCGGAGTGTCTTTTTTCTGCGTCGTTCGCGCGTCAGCGCCGGACTGGCGAGCGATCTCGTCGCGAACGGCGTTCAAGCGGAGGCCGCGTTCGTAAAGAATCTCGGCAGCCATCGAGCGCTCTTCGCGCAGAAGTCCTAAAAGAAGATGTTCGGTGCCGATGTGGCGATGCTGAAGTCGATCGCTTTCCTCGTGAGCATAAGCGAGAACGTGCTTGGTCTCCGGCGCGAGCGGCAGTTCGACGGACGTCGAGATCTTCTCACGCAACAGCGTGCGTCCTTCGATCTCCTTACGAATCGACTCAATCGAAACTTGCGCGCGGGGGAAAAACCGTCCGGTCAGCGTCTTGTCCTCGCGCATCAATCCCAGCAGCAAGTGTTCAGGCTCGATAGCCGGAGCGCCGAACTGCGAAGCCTCGTAACGTGCGAAGAAAATAACCCGTCGCGCTTTTTCTGTGTAGCGTTCGAACATCTTAGTCTTGGAAAAACGTCTTATGATTACCATGCCGGGCAAAACCGCTGCCCGGCAACTTGGCGGGCATTATAACCTATGACCGTAAACCCACGAAGCTTTGAATTTCTGTTTTTGTTAAAAAGATGGGCTGTTTTTCTTCCAGATTGCTAATTTGACGAAGAAAGTTTGACTTGAGGGTGTTCGGCGGTCGATCTGATGCGTCCACTTTCCAGGATCAACGATCGATCACACAGGTTCGCGAGCTCGGCGCTGTGGGTCGCCATGACTGCGATCGCGTTGTTGTTGCGAACATAACTGACGAGCGCTTTGCCGAGTTCTTCACCGATCTCAGCATCGACATTTCCCGTCGGCTCATCTGCTAAAAGCAACCTCGGATGCGTAACCAGCGCGCGCGCCAGTGCCACGCGCTGCTGCTCGCCGCCCGAAAGATGCGAGATCGGATGGTCCTCCCTGCCAACCAGGTGCGCGTCCTGTAAGAGACTCGCGGCGCGCGCGTAAGCATACTCGCGAGTTTCGCGCGCGATCAGTAAAGGCAACGCAACGTTCTCGAGCGCTGAAAGATCCGGCAGCAGATAGTGAAACTGGAATACGAATCCGATCTGCTGGCGCCTGAGTGCGGCCAATTTTCGCGGATTTAGATGCGAAAGCTCGAGCCCGTCAAATGTCACGCCGCCGTGATCCGCTGTTTCCAATCCGCCGAGCAGATGCAGCAAAGTCGACTTACCGGAGCCCGACGCTCCAGTGACCGCAACGATCTCGCCGTGCTTCACATTGAACGTGACGCCTCGCAAGACCTCGATCCGATCTCCGTTCGGCGCCAGAAAAGCCTTTCGCAGATCGACAACGTCGAGACCGGGATCATCCATCGCGCAGCGCCTCAACCGGACGCAGCCTCGCGGCCGCGCGAGCTGGATAGATCGTCGCCAACACACTCAATACGAACGCGACCAATGCCGCGATCAAAGTCTCAACAAAACTGACGTTCAACGGAACGTTGCTGATCGAGTAAACGTCGGGTGGCAAACTGACGAGCTTGAAATAATTTCCGACTAAACAAGCGACGACACCCAAGCCCATTCCGGCAACTGCCCCAATCGCACCAACCACAGCGCCCTCGATAACGAACAACAACATCACGCCCATGCGTGTCGCGCCGAGTGTGCTCAACACTGCGATGTCCCGACGTCGCTCGACGACGACGAGTATCAGCATCGTCGTGATGTTCAACGCGGCAACGGCGATGATCAGACCAATGATGAACAGGCCCATGCGACGTTCCAGCGCGAGCGCGGTGAAGAGCGGTTGATTAGCTTGCTGCCAGTCGACAGTCGAATATCCCGGACCCAACGCTGCGTTAACTCTCGCCGCAACGTCTTTAACGCGATCGGCGTCGTTCACCTGAACACTCATCACCGACGCTGAATGATCGCCGCCGGCAAACGTCGCCGCCAGATCGAAATCGACGTAGATCCATGTCGAGTCGTATTCAAACAAACCGGAACGAAAGATACCCGCCACGCGCAACCGCCGCATCGTTTCGCCACCCGCTTCGTTTGCGGGAATGATCTGAAAAATGTCGCCAACGGAAATGCCGATCCGGCTCGCGAGTTCAGCGCCGACAACAGCAGGCGGCGTGCTTCCTTCGTTCAACGCAGACTTCTCGAACAAAGGATCGAACGAACCTTCGATCAACCAGTGTTTCGCCTGCGATGTTTGACCCGCGTGGCCTTCGATTCCGCGTATCACCGCGTAAGCCGAACCGTTCGATCCGCGAGCCAGACCGCCGTCGTACGTAGTCGCCGAAGCACTTGCGACGCCGTCGATCTGTTGCAGTCGCGTAGTGAGATTTGAATAGTCGTCGATAGGAAGTCCGTCGGCGCGCATCACGCTGAGGTGCGCCGTCCCCTGCAAGATCTTCTCACGCATCTCGTCGCGAAAACCGTTCGACAACGCGAACGTCACGATCAACGCAGCGACGCCCATCATGATGCCGAGGATCGCCGCCACCGCGGTCACACGCGCGAGCCGGCGTTTGTGACGCGAGCGAAGATAACGAAACGCTAAGAAGACTTCATACGGCATCTGCAATTCACACCGTTCAATTCGTGGTCCTAGACCCGTCCCGGTGGACACTTCTTCGTGTCTTGCGGACGATTCTCCGGCAACAGTCGCTTCAGATCCGGATGATCGCGCGCCGTCGGATCGCCGAGTGGACGCAGCTCGTAAATCGTGTCCTGAACGTGACGAAAACTAAAATGATCTTCGAGTCCGACGATCAACGGTATCTCGTCGCGTTGCCAACTGCACGGCAACCACCAGCGCGGATCGGCGTCGATAAAGACGCGACGTCCTTCCGCGAGATGCTGATCGATCGTCGCGTTGAGTTTATCGCCCGGCCAGCCGCCGCCCGTGCCGATCGTTTTCCACTTTCGTTCGTCAATCGTGGCCCAGTAATGGACCGCGACTGTTTGCGAACCGGAAATCATGATCGCGTCCGCGGGGACGAACTCGAGTCGATGCTTGTATTCCTTGCTCATCGCGCGGCGCTGAACAAACTCAAAACTGATCGGTCGCGCGTAAATGAAAAAGATCACCGCGAGAACAACGATCGCCACGGAACATGCGACGAAAGCACGTTGCGTTGTTCCGAATCGCTTCTCGCCCATCCTCAACAACCAAGTCGCGCCGAGTGGCACGAGTCCCGGCAAACCGGCCAGGAAGTAACGCCAGTTGATCGTCGTGCTGTAGTTAAAAAAGAGAAGCAGGTTTGCGCAAAACGCGACGAGCCACAGCAGCAGCATCGGCGACATTCGATGCCTCAACCACTCGCGCCGCGCCGCGAACGGAAGCGTGATGAAGACGAGCGGCGCGCTGATGAAGTAGTAAAGCAAGTACGGTTTCAGATTCGCGAGCGCGACCGGATGTCGCGCCGACTCCTCACGCATCGATTCACGCCACCCGTCCCACGCCATTCGATAATGAGGATCGGTGATGAACCAGTAACCAAACCAGCCGAACGCCAACAGTCCAAACACAAAGCACGATAGCGCGACCCACGAAACTTCGCGCTTCTGAAACTTCCATCCCAAAACAAACGGCGCCAGCACCAGCCACGGCACAAAGAATCCGATCGTCTCCCGCAGATTCACGCCGAGTCCCATCAAGGCCGCGCCAACGACGATCATCCACGGTCTGTTTTGCTGAATCCCGCGCAGGTGAACGATCAAAGCCACTGACAGGATCAGCACCGACGGAACGTCAGTCATCACTTGTCCACCGTAAAGCACAAACACAGGCGAAAAAGTAATTAACAACGCCGCCGTCGTCGCCGTGTAAAGCGAGCCACTCAGATCGCGCGCGAGCACCCAGACGGCGATCACCGCAAGCGGCGCCTGCGCAACCACTGCGTATTTAAAGAGCAAATATGCGTTTTCGGGTTGTAACTGAAACAGTCCGCGGGCGACGACGAAAAGCGCGTGATTGCTGAAGATGAAGAGATTACGGCCGAGGGCCATCGACGACGGATAACCGGACAGCGAAAGCATCGTGTAGTCGAGGCCGTCCCAGTCTCCGATAAACGGATCGACGAAATACAGAACGAGTGCGAGTGTGATAACCGCGGGTGGTAACCACCACCGCCATGTGCGCCAGAACGAGGCGCTTGATTCGATCCGTGTTCGCAAATGTTCTCCGGGCCGTTAGCTGTCGGACGAGCGAAGACGGATTCTACTTGTTCGAAAGATTTTTTTCAGGGATTGGCTCGGCAAGTTGCGGCGCGGGTTCGGGTCGTTTGACCATCTTTACGCGATTGCCCTGCTCGTTGTACTCAACTTCGTCCATGATGTTGTAGATCAGCAACACGCCGCGCCCGGAAGTTCTGAACAGATTTGCAGGGTCGCAGGGGTCCGGGATCTCGCGTACGTTGAAACCCTCGCCTTCGTCTTCAACCGTGAAACACGCCTCTTTCGACGACAATTCCGCGGTGATCCTGAGAAGTTTACTCGGATCGTTCTTGTTGCCGTGCTTGACCGCGTTCACAAACGCTTCGTCCAGAGCGACAAATAAATTCGAACGATCGACCTTGATCAGGCCCAGTTTCGCGACTCGGTCCTGCAAATACTCGAGCACGCCGTTCATCAACCCCAGATCGCTGGGGAGTTCAAACTCGATCTTCTCGTGAACGTCCGGGAGATTGTCGATGTAGCGCAGTTTGCAAGCGAGGGTCTTTTCGACGATTTCGCGTAATTCGTCGCGGTTGTACGGCAGGCGAAGGTAGTTTGCCGCACCCATTTTGAAAGCTTTTACTTCGTCTGTGACTTCGTTGTCGGAGAGATCGCTGATGATGAGATCGAAACTCTCGAGGTCGTCGCGGCGGAGTGCCTTGTGCCGTGCGCTGGCCGCGACCACTTCGTGGCCGAGCCCTCCGAGAGCGCCTTCGAGTAGAACACGCAACTCATCGTTATTGTCGACGATGAGAATCCGGCGTTTTTCCATCCAGCTCCTATTCCAACCTAGTTGTGCGAGGAGAGATCTAGCCGCGAGCGCAACTACGAACGGCTGTACGAAAACCTGCCGCCACGCGTTCGAAATATATCAGATCCTGTTACACTACGCCTCCTGTTCCTATCGCATGGCAAAGCCGGGAAAGCTGCAAACGTTCTTAGAATTCGCGGCGGCTAAGTCCGTCCTCACGACCCTGGGATTACTGCCGGCGCCGGTCGCTTACGCCTTCGGACGTTCGGTCGGAAAGCTCGCGTACGCCGCGGCCGGGGACCTCAGACGAACAGGCGCAACCAATCTTCGCCTCGCGTTTCCCGAAAAGTCTGAACAGGAACGAGACGAACTGCTGCGCCAGTGTTTCGAGAGTTTGGGCCGCGAACTCGGTCTGTTCAGCCAGTTTTCCACGCGATCGCTCGAAGAACTGCGTGGACTGATCGAGCCCCACGGTCTCGAAAATCTCGAAGCAGCGAAACGCGACCACGGCAATCGACTGATTCTCTTCACCGCGCACCTCGGCGCGTGGGAGTTAACCAGCTTCGGCCTCGCGCTTTTCGGACATCCGTTCAGTTTCCTCGTGCGCAGGCTCGACAATCCTAAGCTCGAAGAGTTCGTCGATCGCGTGCGCGTCAGGTTTGGAAACCAAACGCTCGACAAACTGTCGGCCGCCCGCTCGATGCTTAAACTATTGCGCTCCGGCGAACGACCACTCGGCCTGCTCCCCGACCTGAATACGTTGGACGACGAAGCGATCTTCGTCGACTTCTTCGGCGTTCCGGCGGCGACGACTTTCATCGTCGCTAAATTAGCGTTGCGCACGAATGCGCCGCTCATTCCGGTGTTTGCGCCGTGGAGTGAAGAGAAGAAAAAGTACTTGTTGATTGTCGGGCCGCCTGTGATGCCTGAGCCGACCGGCAACGAAGAAGCGGACGTCCGAACACTGACAACGCGGCTGTCCTTATTGATCGAGGATCAGATTCGAAAGTGGCCGGGCCAGTGGCTGTGGATCCACAAACGCTGGAAAACACGCCCGGCTGGCGAGCCTCCGATTTACTAATGTGGTTAAATACTGCCGCCCCGTGATGGATGTCAGCCGCGCTTACAAGTTTGCCGATCTTTCCAGCTACTCGTTCACGGATCGTCTCAAGATCCGCGTGGCTGACCTTGTTTTTTATACGCTGATCAATCTGATCGGACTGACCGCACGTTTCGAAGTGATCGGCTGGGAAAACCACGAGAAAGCAGCCGCGAACGGCGGACTCCCGATCTACACTTTCTGGCACGATCGGATCTTTCTAACGACTTACTGGTGGCGCAAACGCCGCATCGTGGTCATGACGTCGCGGAGTTTCGACGGCGAGTACATCGCGCGATTCATTCAGCGTTTTGGTTACGGAGCGGTGCGCGGATCGAGCACGCGCGGCGGTGTCGGCGCGATTATCGAAATGGCGCGGCTCATGCGCGCGGGTTGCACGACCGCATTTACGATCGACGGCCCGAAAGGTCCACGCTACGTCGCGAAAATGGGCGCTGTGCTGCTGGCGAAGAAGTCGGGTCATCCGATACTGCCGGTTACCATGGCCGTCGATCGTTACTGGACAACGCCGAGTTGGGATCTGTTTCAAATTCCCAAACCATTTACGCGCGCGCGAGTTTACGTCGCGCCGCCCATCTACGTGCCGCCCGACGCCGACGACAACCTGCTCGCCGCCAAACGCAACGAACTACAGCAAGCCCTCGACGACTTGAACAAGCTCCCCGTGTGAATCCGCGTTTTATGAAAGGTATCGAATGAGATCATTTGTCGCTTCTGTTCTGTGTCTGTTTTTACTCGCCGTCGCCCAGGGGCAGGCCGCACTCAAACCTCCGACGGAATCGGCGATGGACCGCTTTCTTCGTTACGTGAAGATCGACACGCAGTCGGCGGAAGATCAGACGACCACGCCCAGCACTCGCAAACAACTAAACCTCGCGAACCTGCTCGCGAAAGAGTTGACGGCACTCGGCGCGCAGAACGTGCGCGTGAGTGAGTTTGGAATCGTCTACGCGATGGTTCCGGGCAATCTGCCCGACAACTCGAAAGTGCCGGTCGTCGGCTTCATCGCGCACATGGACACGTCGCCCGCCGTCTCAGGCGAAAACGTTAACGCGATCATTCACAAGAATTACCAGGGCGGAAACATCGTGTTGCCTAAAGATACGACGCAGGTGATCTCGCCCGAGAAGAATCCCGAGCTCAAAACGTTAATCGGCGACGACATCATCACCGCCGACGGCTCGACGTTACTCGGTTCCGACGACAAGGCCGGCATTTCCGAGATCATGACGATGATCGATACGCTGCGTCAGAATCCTCAAATCAAACACGGCAACATCGCGATCGCGTTTACGCCCGATGAAGAAGTCGGCTCCGGAATCGAGAAGTTTGACGTGAACGGGTTTGGAGCGAAGGTGGCTTACACGGTTGATGGCGGCGAACTCGGTGAGATCAGCGACGAAACGTGGAGCGCTCGCACCGCGACAGTCACGTTCCAGGGCAAAAGCACGCATCCGGGATCGGCGAAGGGAATCATGGTCAACGCGATGTATGCGCTCGGCGATTACCTCAGCCGGTTCCCGAAAGATATGCTTCCCGAAACGACTGAAAAGCGCGTCGGGTTTGTTCATCCGTACACGGGCGTTGCCGACGTCGAACAGTCGAGCGTGAAGATTCTGCTGCGTGACTTCGATCTCAGCGGCCTCGAGGCGAAAGAGAAAATGCTGCGCGACATGATGACGCAGACCGCGGCGAAGTTTCCGGAGGTGAAGATCACGATCGACGTCAAAGAGAATTACCAGAACATGCGGGAAGTGCTGAAGAACCATCCGGATTTGGTTAACAACGCGATGGAAGCCGCCAGGCGCGCAGGGTTGAAGCCGTTTATGAAACCCATTCGCGGTGGCACGGACGGCGCGCGACTGACGTTTCGTGGCTTGCCGACGCCGAATTTATTTACCGGAGGCAGTAATTTTCACGGCAAGTTAGAATTCAACTCACGTCGCGGTTTGGAAAAATCGACTGAGACTCTGATCAACTTAGTTCAGATCTTCGCGGAGAAAAGTTGAATAGCGGATACGTCGCTCTGATTGGGCGGCCAAATGCTGGTAAGTCAACTCTGCTGAATCGGTTGGTCGGGCAGAAGATCGCCGCCGTCTCCGATAAACCACAAACGACTCGCTTTCGCATTCAGGGCATCATCACGAAGCCTGAAGGGCAGGTCGTTTTTGTCGACACGCCCGGCGTCCACCAACCGGGCTACGAACTCAATCGCCGCATGATGGTTGCCGTTCAGGAAGCATTGCTCGGCGTCGATCTCGTCGCGCTGATTCGCGACGCGTCAGTCTCAACCGGCAACGGCGATCGCTTCGTTCTCGAACTCATCAAACGTTCTGAAAAACCCGCGCTGCTGTTGCTCAACAAGATCGACAAACTCGAAGACAAGTCTGCGCTGTTGCCGCTGATGGACTGGTACCGCAACGAGTACGAATGGCGTGAGATCATTCCGATCTCGGCGTTGAAAGACGAGATGACTGACGTGTTGCTCGAAAGCTGTCTGCGTCATCTGCCGGAAGGCGATCCGATCTTTTCGGAAGACGAATTGACGGACCAGTCCTTGCGAAGCCTCGTCGCGGAGATCGTGCGTGAAAAGGTGTTGCGATCTACCGGCGACGAGATTCCTTACGTGACGGCTGTCGTTACTGAGCGCTTTGAAGAAGTGCGTGAGGATTTCGCGCGCATCAATTGCGTGATCGTCGTCGAGCGAACGTCGCAGAAGAAGATCGTGATCGGGAAAGGCGCGAGTCGTTTGAAAGAAATCGGTATCGCGGCGCGACGCGACATCGAAGCGCTATTGGGCCATCGCGTTCATCTCGAACTGTTCGTGAAGGTGGAAGAAGACTGGCGCAACGATGCGCGGCTGCTTGATGAGTACGGCCTCGGGGGTTAAGCCATGAACTGGCAGGCGCTCGACATCGACATCGAACCTTCAGCGCGTGAAGCAGTCGAGTATGCGTTGATGGAAGCGGGTGCGCTCGGCACTGAAACCGGGACCACGGATCAGTTAACCAGGGTTACTGGGTACTTTTCCGAGGCACCCAACCGAGAATCCGTTAGATCCGAGTTACTTGAAGCGCTCCGCATCTACGATCTTCCGTCATCGTCAGTGCGCGACATGAACCTGCGCGAGGTTGAAAATCGCGACTGGCTCGAAGAGTGGAAGAAAAGCTGGCAGCCGGTCGAAGTCGGACGTTTCATCATCGCGCCGCCCTGGACCAAACTCAACAACACACCTGATCGCATCGTGATTCGTATCGAGCCCGGAATGGCGTTCGGCACCGGAACACACGAAACAACGCGTCTTTGTCTCCACGCGATCGAGAAGAATTTCCGTGGCGGCAGTTTTCTCGACGTCGGCACAGGTACGGGCATACTCGCCATCGCCGCCGCGAGAATGTTTCCCGATGCGCGGATCGAAGCCTGCGACACGGACGCGGACGCGATTGCCATTGCCCGCGAGAATGCGAAAACAGAAAACATTCAGTTCCGTGTTGGCTCAGTTGACGACACCACAACTTCCGCCGATCTGGTCTGTGCAAATTTGACTGCCGATGTGATCGTGCAACTACTTCCGGCATTGATCCGTGCTACCTGCGGCAGGTTAATACTGTCAGGCATTCTCGATACACAGGTTGAAGGAGTATTGGAGGCGTTGCGCGAGCACGGAATCTCCGAAGTCGAGATCGATCAAGACGGAGAGTGGGTCGCGATCGTGGTTTGAAGAATGAGTCGTCGCAGGTTCTACGCGCCACCGAGCGCGTTCAACTTTAGCAAGCGTCTAGTTACGCTGACTTCCGATGAAGCGCGTCACCTGCGTGAAGTGTTGCGGTTGAAACCGGGCGACGAAGTGCAGGTGTTTGACGGAGCGGGAAAAGAGTTTCGCGCCGTTGTTTCACAAGCGCGACGTGAGTTTGCGGAACTCGAGATTCACGATCCGATCGAATCGTCGCGGCCTGAGTCGCCGTTGCGACTGACGCTCGCCGTTGCTTTATTGAAAGGCGAGAAGTTTGATCTTGTAGTTCAAAAAGGAACGGAGCTTGGCGTCAATCGCTTCATTCCGTTAACGACGCGCTACGCCGACATCAAGCTGCGCGACGAATCGGACGCGGCAAAGCGCGTCGCACGCTGGCAGCGGATCGCACTCGAAGCCGCGAAACAGTGCGGACGATCCATCGTTCCGGAAGTTGCGAGTCCAACAACTTTCGAATTAACAATCCGTCAGAATCCGTGTTTGATGTTTTCTGAACGCGACGGTCAAGCCTTAAACACGGATTTGAAAACCGAATCTGTGACTGCGATTGTCGGTTCCGAAGGTGGGTGGTCCGACGATGAATTGGCTCAGGCGCGCGCTGCAAACGTGGCGATCGTGACGCTCGGCGGCCGCGTCCTACGCGCCGAAACCGCCGCCATAACCGCCGCAGTGCTCTTGCAGCACTTGTACGGCGATCTAAAGTAGCTCAAAATGGTCGGGAACTATCGCTGTTTGGCGCTCGTTTGAGTTCGCAAACCATGACTAAAGAAGAAGCAGTCGAAAAAGCTCGCAAGGATTTGGCGCAACGCCTGAACGTCGACCCGTCGAACATCAAAGAATCCGTCGAAGACGCCGATTTTCCCGATATGGCGCTCGGCGCCGGCGAAGACGGCGAGATGAGCGGCCAGATGATCAGCAGCGGCTGGCGCATCAAGCTCAACGCCGGCGGCCAATCCCACGAATATCGCGCCGACAAGAACCAGGTTCGACTTTATGGGTATAAGGGGAAGAACTATAGGCTTTAGGTCTTGGGTTTTAGGTCTTTAAGACCTAAGTCCAAAGCCCAAAGGCCCTGTCCAAAGAGGTACCGCCATGAACCGCAATAATTTCCTGCTCCACCTGGCTCTCGCAATCGTCCTCATTCTCGTGGCTGCTTTCGCCGGTCAACTCAACCGGTGGCGCAAGCAGTGGCCGAAAGAGATGCGGATCGTTCACGTCGAAGATAAACGCGTCAAGACACCCGAAGACATCGCGCTCAGGGAGACGAACGGTTTTGGCAGACCGGAAATACTGGTCAAGTTCAAAAGCGGCGTCAGCAACGACGCACTCCAGACGCTGAGCGAGCGACTCAACGATCGCATCGAAGACCGAATCGAGAACGCGCCAGGCTGGGCAGCGATCGACGATCTCGATAACGCGGACGCCGCGCAAACCGTGGCGCAGTACCGCGCGCTTCCGGAAGTCGAGTACGCCGAAGAGAATTACGAAATCGCCCCGATTGATTCCGTCGAGACGGGCGAGACTGAGGGGTCGCCGCTCGAGCCGATTCTTCCGCAGGATCCGCAGTTTGGCGAACAGTGGGCGCTCGCGAATGTCGGACAGCGCGGCGGGAAACAAGGCGCGGACATCAGCGCGACGCTCGCATGGGCCACCACCACCGGCAGCGAGGATGTTGTCGTCGCCGTGCTCGACAGCGGTGTTGATTACACGCACATCGATCTCGCGGCGAACATGTGGATGCGGCCCGCGAACATGGATCCGTATCAGGACAGCGAACTCGGCACGATTGACGATGTTCACGGTTTCAACGCCGTCGATAACGCTTCCGATCCGATGGACCAGAACGGGCACGGCACGCATTGCGCCGGCATCGTCGGCGCGGAAGGCGGGAACGATATCGGTATCGCCGGCGTGAACTGGAAGGTTCGCATCATGCCGTTGAAGTTTATGAACGCCAGTGGTTTCGGCTCGACCAAGGATGCGATCGAAGCGATCAATTACGTGATTGATCGAAAGAAAGCGGGCGTGAATGTGCGCGTCATCAGCGCGAGTTGGGGTTCGACTTCAAAATCACGCGCGCTTGAAGATGTGATTCGCAAGGCTTACGAGAACGATATTTTGTTCGTCGCCGCGGCTGGGAATTCGAGTGTGAATAACGATCGATCGCCGCACTATCCGTCGAGTTACAACGTGCCGAACGTGGTCAGCGTTGCGGCGCTGGATCGGAATGATCAGTTGGCTTCGTTTTCGAATTACGGCGTGAAGAGTGTCGCCGTCGCCGCGCCGGGCAAAGACATACTCAGCACGTGGCTCGGGAATGCTTATGAGGAGAAGTCGGGGACGTCGATGGCGACGCCTTTTGTGTCTGGCGTCGCGGCGCTGATCGTCGCGCAAAACCCGGGCATCTCTGTTGACGACCTTCGCAAGCGACTCGTCGCCGCCAGCGATCCGATTGTTGCGTTGAAAGGGAAAGTAGGTTCGGGCGGACGGGTTAACGCAGCGAAAGCGCTTGAGTAGTTCGCCCGTCCCGCATGTGAGAGACCCGTTTTACATGTGATTCCGACCAGCGGGAGACTCGTCTCTTACGGCTGCGCCAGCTTTTTCTTACCTTCGAGGGCCTCGCGATAGGCGCCGCCGCGCACGTCGCCCAATTTGATCGCTTCGTCAAACGACTTCGCCGCCTCCGCGGGATTATCCAGGAACGCATTGATGCGCCCCATCGACTCGTGCGCTCGCGAGAGGATCGCTTTGTCAGTCTCAGGCGACGCCGCCGCGATCGCCAAACGATACTGGCCCAATGCGCGATTCAGCCGCTGCGCCTGAATCTCTTCATCCGTCGCATCCATCGCAGCAAGACTCGCCGCCTGGCCCAACGCGAAAAAGATGCGCGGCTCGCCCGGATAATTCGCCAGCATCTCCTTCAAACGATTCTCCGCATCGTTATAGTCTTTCCGCCGCAGCGTCTCTTCAATCGTCGCGAGATCTTTAACCAATGCAGCATCGCGACCGCTCGGCGTTTCAACGTTCGTATTCTCCGCGGCCTTTCGCGCCGCAGCCCGCGCCTCACGCGCGACGTTCGCACGCTGCACAGCTTCCGCATACTCCGACGGACGCCGAGCCTCGCGCAACGGATCAAACGACGCAATCATGTCCGGAAAGAAGTTCGCGAGATCGAACCCCGCACTCTCGATACCCTTCAACTGGTCCGCGAAGTAGAACGAAAGCACCGCGCCTTTTTCATACTCTTCAGCCAAACGCGCCACAGTCTCATCCTGAATCACCTTCAACTCAGCCTGCGAATTCTTCGCAATCGCCGCGCGATCGGCATCGGTCTTCGCGGCTTGCAGTTGATTGCGATTGGACAACGCGAGCGCCTGAAGCCTGCGCATCTCGTCGTAACGCGCATCGGCTGCCGTAACAAGTGACCGGCCGACGCTGAGAAACACGTCGGGACTCACCTGCGCTCCGGCCTTTTGACGCTCAGCCAGAAGCTGTTTGACCGCATCGCGTCGCTGCGCAACGTCTTTATTGAAACGCAGCACCATCCCGTCGATGACGTATTGCAAATACGCGCGCCGCAACTCGGACGCAGCCGGATCAGTTCCTTCCGGAACGATCGCGTAGTAATCGTCGCCGATGATGCGGAAATTGACAGCACCACGAGGCGCGAGCAGATCGGGCAGAATCAAAAACCGGCGATCTTTCGCGCGAAAACTGTAGGTCTTCCCGCCTTTGTTGTCTTTCTTCGACGACGGCGCTTTGACCTCGACTCGTTCCGTCGACGTCGTGATCGGACGCGTGTGCAGGTAAGTCAACAGGCCACGGACCATCTCCGTCGCGGGCGTGCGAAGTCGATCGCCTTCGGCCTGGTAAGCACGAACATACTCGACGATATGTTCGTCAATTCCGGATCGACGGTAATACTCCTGGACCAACGGCGCGAAGTCGAGAACTTCGAGAAGTCCCGCAGGCATGTCGTTATCACGCGGGGGCGCTTCAAACGCCGGCGCCGGACCTAACGCGAGCGCGAGTGAAACGTAGCGCGCCGCCTGCTCGGCAGGTGTCGCAGGCGTAGGCATACGGTTGCGGTCGTAGAAATTCTTCAAACGAGCGCGCAGATCGGGGTCAAGCGCAGCCGTGTCCTTGCGCAACTTGGCGCGAAACCCGGAAGGCTCGCGTCCTGCCGGTCCGGGCTCAAACCCGGCGGCGTCGAGTGCGGCCATCACCACGATCAAACGCTGGTCGGCCTGAATATCGACACCGTATTCCGAGACTTCGAACGACGCTCCCTGTCGTTGCGGCACAGTCTGCGACACGGCAACACCGCAAACCAGAATTAGGGTGAAAACGACGAGTAAATACTGCTTCATGAGACTATTTTTTTCCGTCTTAATCCGCGCTTCCTAAGGGCCCACAATGTTAGCGGATAAGCAAGTAGTGAACAAACCACCGAAAGGACCGTGCCTCCGATGGCGAAGGGCCAAACGATGCTCCAACCCTGCTCAAGCAGGCGCCGGTAGTAATCGCTCGAAAATAGATGCGGATCCTTTAGTAATTCTATGCCTTCGTCCGGAATATCGATGGACCGTCCGAGAATAAACGCGCCGACGGCGTACGAGAGGATGATGATCGGGACGAGCGTCAGAAACGGGTTGTTGATAAACGTGCCCGTGTAGATGGCGACTTTATTGAAGCGAAAGGCGAAGGCGACGACGGTCGCCATGATCGTGTGCAGGCCGAGAAACGGTGAGAAGGCGATGAAGATGCCGATTGAAAAAGCTAACGCCGTCCGCTCGGGAGGATCGTCGATCGCAAGCAGACGGCGAAATGCGGCGCGAAACATTCTTACGTGGGTCTTTGGTTTTAGGTCTTTGTGCTTTGTATTTAGTGCTTAGTGCTTTGAGGACTGCATACAAAGAAAAGGCACAAAGACCTAAAACCAAAGACCTAAGACCCTTTATTGAAAGCTTTTAAGTGCTTCGCCTTCGTCCTCGTATGAGTCAAAAACCGTAAGCAGCTTTGTAATAACCAGCAGGTTCTGAATTCGGTCCGTCAGATTCAACAACTTGAGTTGCCCACCCTGACGGCTGACTGTCGTGTAATTCGCAATCAACTCGCCGATACCGCTCGAGTCGACATAATTGACGCCGGCGAGATTGAGCAGGATCTTATTCTTGCCGTCAGCGGTCAGTTTCCTGACCACATCGCGAAAGGCAACACTGCTATCGCCGATCCGCACCTCGCCACTCATGTCGAGGATCGTGACGTCGCCGGCTTGTCGTTCTTTGACATCGAGCTCAGCCATTGTTGTTCTCCGTTCGGGTTAAGGCTTCCAGTGTTGCTGCGCTCACTTAAAGCTGTTGAGGGCCTCTGCTTCGCTCTCGTAAACGTCAAAAACGGTCAGGAGCTTGGTAATCGTCAGCAGGTCCTGAAGTTTCTGAGTCAGGTTGAGAAGTTTCAGTTGTCCGCCGTCTTTACCGATTGCGGTGTAACTGGAGACGAGTTCGCCGATGCCGCTCGAATCGATGTAACCGACGCCCGCGAGGTTCAAAAGAATTCGCTTTTTGCCTTCTTCAAGCAGGCGCCGCACGGCAGTGCGCAGGGCCACGCTTCCTTCGCCGATGGTAATCTTTCCGGACATGTCAAGGACGGTCACATCTCCGGCTTGACGCTCGTTGATATTCAACTCAGCCATTTTCGGGAATCTCCTTTGATAAATTGCGGACTAACGTCGCTTGACCATGCGGACTGTTGTACCACCTCCGGGTCGGATCGACCAGTCCACTTCATCCATAAAAGTGCGCATGAAAAAGATGCCACGCCCGGAGCTTTTTAAGATGTTCTCTGCCGCAGTAGGATCTGGGACTTCGTCCGGATTGAATCCGGCGCCCTGGTCGTGCACGCTGATCTCGACAGCGTCAGGCGAGCTTTTCAAAGTGACATCAACAGTTTTGGATTCATCCTGCCGATTGCCGTGAAGCACGGCGTTGGTCACGGCCTCGCGCACGGCCATGTCTATTCCAAACGCGGCCTCCTCAGAAATGCCTGAACGGTTTAAGAACTCAGCTACCGCGGCAGCCGCGGTGGCAACCGTGTCAATGCGGCTGGGCAAACTTAGCTCGGTCGTCTCTGCTGTCACTTGTCAGAAGACCGAGGGTGTAACATGGTGAGAGTCTGGCTGTCAAGAAACGCGGGGTTTAGGTAGTGCCTCAGTTTGAAGTTTTCTCTGATGTGATCTCTGCGTACTACTCTGTTCTCTGCGTTGAATATGCTCCAAGAATACCGTTTACGCAGAGACCACAGAGGACACAGAGATCGGAGAATTCAAACTGAGGCACCACCTTACGCCACCGTTTTCGCTACACGCGAAACCTCAACACCAGCTTCTTTCAGTTTTCGCAATCGCTGGTGGCCCAGGATCGCCGCCCCGAGAGCGGTCGTAAACTGGACCATATCGCCCTCGGGCACGTTCACCTCCGAGTTCAACTTCTCGCGTACTACGCGTTCCATCAGGCCGAAGCGCAGGATGCCTCCGATGAGTGTGTATTCGGGTTCCATCTTCACCCGCCTCATCAATTGCATAGAACGATCGACAAGCGATGAGATGGCACCATGCATAATGTCCGCCGGTGGTGCTCCCATGGATAGTTGATTGATCACCTCGGATTCGGCAAACACCGCGCAAACGCCTGAAATCGGAACCGCCGTTTTCGAGGTGGCGACGAGCGGCCCAATTTCTTCTGTCGAGTACCCCATGTAGCGTGCGGTTTTCTCGATGAATGCGCCGGTGCCCGCGGCACACTTGTCGTTGAGCCGGAACGACCTTACTTTCGCAGTCTCATCAAGACGGCTTGCCTTCATCGTTTGCCCGCCGACGTCGAGAACCGTGCGTGTCTTGGGAAACAGAAACGCTGTGCCTCGCGCGCTTGAGGTTAGATCCGTCACCGCAACATTGCTGAACGGAACCATGTGACGGCCAAAACCGGTCGCAACCACGTAAGCAACATCACTGTCTTCCAGGCCTGCTTGTTGAAGCGACAGGTCGAAAAGTTTGCGCGAGACTTCCGCGAGTTTGAAGCCGGTGTTGGCCACAGCTTTGCCAACGATACTAAAGTCGTCAGACAGAATAAGGGCCTTTGTGTAAGTCGAGCCGACGTCAATGCCAACGGTGTAATTCATACCAAGTATTCACTGAGTCGCCACGGGAACGCGGCTTACGCGGATCTGGTCCAGTGCGAACAGCGCTGCGCCGAGTGCGCCCATGAAATGTGAATCGGGGCTCACGTTAACCTTCAAGTTCATTCCTTTATTGAGCGCCTCGATCATACCGATGTTCCTGGCAACGCCTCCGGTGAATGTAACTTCCGGTTCGATGCCCACGCGCCGCAACAATCCGATCGACCGCGCTGCGATCGATTGATGCACCCCGAGCAGGATGTCTTCGATCTTTTTTCCCTTACCCAGCCAGGAAAGAACTTCAGACTCCGCGAAGACCGTACAGGTCGTGCTGATCTTAACGGCCCGCTCGGCGCGTAGCGCCACTTCACCCAACTCGTCGAGCGGAATGTCGAGCGCCGCCGATGCCGCGCCCAGGAACCTACCTGTGCCGGCAGCACATTTGTCGTTCATACAGAAGTCAACGATCTCGCCCGACGCGTTAACTCGAATTGCTTTCGTGTCCTGACCACCCATGTCGACCACTGTACGGGTCCGCGGAAACATATGGACCGCACCGCGTCCATGACAACTGATCTCGGTTACCTGGGCATTACCGAACGTCACGCGATAGCGACCGTAGCCTGTGCCGATCACGTACTCGACCTGGCGTTCGTCGAGACCGGCGGAGGCGAGGGTCTGCGCGAAAGCATGTTCGGCGGCGGCAATAACATTCGCTCCGGTGTCGATCAGCGCCCGCCCCGCGATCTCGCCGCCTTCGTCGATGATAACTGCCTTGGTTTGGGTAGATCCGACGTCAACGCCGGCTGCGTAAGCCATAAAGACTCCATCTATTTCTCAACGAGCGGCGGCCAGTCGCCGCGATGCCAAACCTTCAAAAAAGGCGTCGGTCCGGTTTTTCAACTGGGCCTCTGAAACCACGCGGCGATCCATCATGTCCGACTCGATGAAGAGGCTCGCAATGTCGTGCGACGCCATCAATGCGCGGCGATTGTCAGCTAGTCCAGTCGAAACAGTGCGACAACTCTTAATCGGGTGGTACACCACACCGTCGACGTGAAATGGTTCGATCATCTCGGCCAGCGCCTTCTCCTGAAAAAACATGCTATCCATCGCATTGCGCACGTAGATCAGAACCCCTTCGGCGAAACTCTCCAGCGGCCGCCTCAAGTCGTATTCGTATCCCTGACTTACTCCACCCGCGGCAAACCAAAGATAGGTTGAGTTGACAAAGGTGCCGCCCCATTCGCTGAACAGCTCATTAAAGCGCCGAAAGATCGGATAACAGGGAACACCGACGAACAACAGCCGGTACTTCTCGTCGGTCATAGTACCGATGCCTTGCGCAGCCTTGAATTCCATCTCTTCGACCAAATCTTCGAAATACTTCGCGCCCTCGTGTGTCCCTCGAAAACCATTCGACACGCCAAGGTAGATCGTTCCGTCGGTGAGCGCGTTGAAAACAGACGGCGTACTCTGATTCAGTTCGAGTACGCGGCGCCACCCGCGACTCATGACGTTCGCATGGTCTAAGTTCTCACGCAGGCGATCGATATCGAACGTCTTTCCGGTGAGACGTTCACAAACAGTGATTAGCTCTTTTACCTGGGCCAGGACGTACCGGCGATCATTCTCGAAATCAGGTTCTCCCGGCCAGGTCTGTTTACCGCGCGCACGGGTTCCCGGAACATCGAGAGTGAAGATAGGAATGTGATACATCCGCTCCCAGATTTCCGCCCACTTGATGTACGTGTTGCAGGCGTTCGTCAACACTGCGAGTAAAGGCTGTGGAATGCGACCCATCGGATGTTCACCGTGTCTAAGTTGGACGGCAACGTCGGCCTTAACATACCCGCAAATATCTGGCGAATAGCCGTAGTCTTCAGCCTGGTTAAGGTATTCATGCGCAACGCGACGCACCGCGGTTTGCAGCGAGTTAATCTCGGGCATCACGATCGGCAAATCAAAGACGCGCAGGAGTTCGGCCATGCTGCCCATGACGAAAACATACGCTGCCTGACCGCCCGTTTCGGCGGTCTGGTTCAGTTCAGCGAACCATTTTTGAAATAGTGCTGCGCCATCACGGTTGCCGCGGCCGACGATGTCAGGTGTGTGGGTCATGCCTTTGTACAATCAGCTAAACAAGATATTTTCGACAAACGTCTCCAACTGAATTTCCACGGAATCAAAGCTAGTCATGCTCTCCTCAAATTCGCCGACAAAATACGGAATGCCTGCTTTGTCGAGCGCGCGTGTGTACGCAACCTGCTCTTCGAGGCCAGGCTCGCACATCTTCGCGGCGGTGATGATGGCGGCCTCGGCTCGTGAATTTCGAATCCGTTCGAGCAGCATCTTCTCTTTCGGTTTGCGCAGATCGTGTTGGACCGGGCTGTAGGACGATTTTTCCAGGTAGGCTTCGGCCAGGTTGAATAGCGGATCGCCGTACGGCGAAACGTCTTCGAGCAACCAACGCAACCCGATCAACAAGTCGTCATCGACGACGTAACACGAACGCGCGATGGCGCGAATCAGGTCCAGCGGAGGCTGTTCACAGAAACCACCTTCGAACACAACCCGGACTTTATCTTGCGTTTGCATCCCGCGCGCCCGAATCTGTGGAAGCAACGTGAGCAGCAGTTTGTTGTGTTCTTCCCGCGGAATTAGTCCGGCAAGCGCTACGAGCACGTAAGCCTCATCGGCGGAAATGAGCCAGGGAGTGTTTTTCTTTATCTCGTACAGTTCACGGATCAGCAGGCGATTCTGGTTGAAGACTGCGATCGAATTCCGTAACGCATCGTGGGTGATTGTCTCACCGGAGATCTCTTCGATGGATCTTTTCAACCTGCCATACTCGCCGCGGAGATAGATGACGGAATATGGCGAGTTCGGGTTCTGCGGCAGATACAGAATCTGACATGGATAGGAAACATTACGTCCCCACACGGCCGCGAGATTGCGGGCGGCGTCGCAAATAGGATGTGTAACGAACATCTCAAGAGGGACGGTGTTGCTCAGGGCAAGTTCGAGCGAAGTCTTGAGAATCGAGCAGAGGTAAGATCCAAAGCGCGAGTCTGAATGGACCGCTTCAATGGGAGCGCCACGAACTTTGAACGGCAAGAGGCCAGCGGCATGAACGATCTCCTCAGGAAAATTGACCTGAAAGTGACCCACTACCTTCCCGCCACGTTCGCGCCAACGTTTGACGGTTGGAAAAGTAGTGTCTTCAAACAGCTCGCGACATTCGTAGATTGCATTGTCAAGCGATCTGTTTTGCCATTCGTGAAAGATTAGTTCGGTCATTGACAGCGTGTATCCCGGAGCCATCTCTGCGTTCGCAGCGGATGCGCAGAGACCACGGAGAAAATTTCAAATTCCGGCGCAAGTCATTCATCCCACCATGTTGAGTCCGCCGTTGATGCTGAAAACCTGGCCCGTGATGTAGCTGGCTGCGTCAGAAGCGAGAAACAAAACCATTGGCGCAATTTCTTCAGGCCGGCCCAAACGCTTCAACGGGATAAAGTTAACGATCGAACCAAGTATCTTGGCGGTGAAATCGTCTGTCCGCATTTCATCAATCAGAGGCGTATCGCATAACCCGGGCGAGACAACGTTGACTCGGATATTGTCGCGGGCATGTTCGCGAGCGATGGTTTTCGAAAAGGCCATGATCGCCGCTTTGGAGCTCGCATAAATCGCTTCGCCAAATGATCCGATGAGTCCCGTGTCTGAACTGATGTTGACGATCGCGCCCTGCTTGCGCCCGACCATGTGCGGCAGAATTACGTGGCATGTATTGACCACGCCGAGGAAGTTAATTGTCAGCACTTTTTGCCAGAGATCGGGCGTGGTCTTGAGGAATGGGAGCAAACGGTCCCAGCCGGCGCAATTAACCAGGACATCGATCTTCTCGAACATTCTCAGCGTTTCATCGCAGAGCTTCTCGACGTCTTCGCGTTTTGTTACGTCCGTTTGGACGGCGACAACGCGGCGGTGAGAGGTCTCGCTGATCTTCAGGGCCGCGTCCTTAGCATCTTCAAAACGCAAATCGCCGATGACGACGTCGGCCCCGGCTCCTGCAAAGGCCTCTACCACCGAGCGGCCAATGCCTCGAGCGCCACCTGTAACGATCACTGACTTATCCCTCATCTCAAAGGTTTGCATAATTCACCTCAGTAGCCGACAGGCATAGACCTCGTGGACTCTGCGCCTGAGCCGGCCCTTACGTTGACGGTAGTGTCGACGGGTGTTTGCTTGCTTGCGAGCTTGAACAACTCGAATGCGTTCTCACGTAGAATTTTTCTTTGCACTTCATCCTTGAGACCGAGATCGCAAAGTTGTCGCAGGCTTTCCTTCCAGGGCAACCCATTCGTGCCCCAGAGACAACGATCGCGACCCAACCGGCTATTCATGAACTGAACAATTTGCGGCGAGAGGTATTTGGGCAACCAGGCATCGATCCCGAACCAGATGTTCTCCCACTTGTAACAAACTGACAGTAGTTCATCGACCCAGGGCCATCCGGTGTGCGCGCCGATCATTTTCAGATCCGGAAAATCACAGGCGATGCGGTCAAGGAACATTGGCCGAGCTCCGTCGCTGGGCATTGCTTCGAGCACATGGCCCACCTGCATCGACACCGGAACATCGAGTTCGACGCACTTCGCGAAAAGCGGATACATCTTTGGGTCATTCAGCGCGATGTCGAAACCATAGATGTGGACGTAGACACCCTTGAATCCGTGTTTGGTGACCGCGAGTTCGATTTCGGCAAGACTTTCTTTGATTCGAAATGGGTTGTAACCAGCGAGGCCCACAAATCGATCGGGATAACTTTCGGTGTACTGGAGTACGTCCTCGAGTTGGGTGTCCATGTACATCCATTTCCGCCAGTACGACCACATTTTGCACTGGGTAACGAAGACCTTTTCAACGCCGGCGTCATCCATCTGCCGCAGCATCTCCTCGATGGAAGCAAATCGCGGCAACCCGCCGATCGCCTTCTCCATCCGGCAGACCAACTCGCCTTCCTTGGCGCGGTCCCACTGCTCCATGAACTCGGGCGTCGCAACGTAGTACATGAAATCGATTGCTTGAATTTTTTCAGACATCGGCGACCTCCACCTTCCGGCAGGAATCGCAATTGATGTGCCCGAGCCTGCCAATGCTCACAGACAGGGTAGCGGCCGCACAAAGCAACAAATATCTGAGGTATGAACCTGTCTTCTGTGGATTAATCCGAGGAACAGTGGGCAAAAACCCCCAACAACAGAAGCGACGTTATAGTCTCCCGTCCTTATCCGGTTCGCGGTCTTTGTCCGTGCGGATATACTTCAACCGAAACCGCTAAGGTGGTCTGCCAATTAAAAAAGACTGGCCAACCAGTAGTCTTGACGGTAAACGGCAAGGCCGAACTGGTTGTTCAGGATGCTGAGAGCTATCAGAAACTTCTAGAGGCGAAAGACAAGATTGAAGCGATTGAAGGTATCAAGCGCGGCCGGGAAAGCATGAAGCGAAACGCAGGCAAGCCTGCAGAGACCTTCTTTCAGGAGCTCTTTACTCAGAAGGGCATCGTTGAGCACGAATGAGACGCTACGTCGTTGTCTTTGAGGAATCGGCTCAGGCTGACGTGCGTGAATCGTATGATTGGGTCGACGCATCTGGGGCAAGCACGAGGCAGAACAATGGGTTGTCGTGGGAAACCAACTTTGTAAAGATGCCTCCTGAGATCCCCATTTAGCAAAGTAACGCGTTCGATGAGATGACACGAAGGCTTTCCAGTAGCGATGGACAGTGACAATTCGAGCAGTGATACTCACCACTGCTTTAGGCCGTTTCGCGTCTTTGGTATTGACTGAACACGTAGGACTGGTAACAACTGCCGGTGCGAGTGGAATCCGCTCAGCAAACTTCCGCTCAGCAAACTTCTGGAGGACCATTTACGATGCGGCGGTTTGTACTGTTGCTGTTCATTTACCTTCTGGTCAATCACTAGCACCCTCGCAGTTACGCCAAACTTTAAGGTCTTGGACGGAGTGAGACGATGAAGATTAGCCGCCGATCCTTTCTCAAAGCTGCAACAGCAATGGGTGCTTCGCTCGCATGGGTCGGACCGACCCGCGGCTCGCGTGTCAACTGGCATGAGCGGCGTGACCTCTATCCGCAAGGAGTCGCATCGGGCGATCCCGATCCGCACAGCGTGATCCTTTGGACGAGGCGTCCGTTCACTGACGGTACGCGCCAGCTTCTCACCGTCGAGGTAGCCGAGGATCAGGCATTCCGCCGCGTTATTGCGCACGCGCAGGCACCGGTCTCGAGCGCCGCCGACTGGACCACGCGCGTTCTGATCGGGGGATTGAAACCGGCACGCACTTACTGGTATCGATTTACGGATACCGACGGAAATGGCAGCCGAATCGGTCGCACGATCACGGCCCCGTTGCCAAACGATCCGCGCACGGTGAACTTCACATTCGTAAGCTGCCAGGACGTCAATGAGGGAAAGCTCAACGCGTATCGTCGGATGATTTACGAAGATGAACGCGCTCCCGCCCGCGAGCAGCTCGGTTTCGTTCTGCACCTCGGCGATTTCATCTACGAAGTGGTCGAGTATCCCGAGGAAGTGAAGACACGCTACGACCGCACGATCTATGAGGTTGCGCGTATTCCCGATGGTGGAAAGAGCGAGAGGCTCAAGCTTCATTACCCGCTGACAGTCGACGGCTATCGCGCCGTGTACAAGGGCTATCTCGCTGATCCCGACCTTCAGGACGCCCGCGCGCGCTGGCCGTTCGTCGCCATCTGGGACAATCACGAATTCTCGTGGCAGGGCAGACAAAGCATCGTCCAGGCGGGCGGCGAGCCGCAGCCCGGCCAGACCGTCAAGGTCGCCGCCAACCAAGCCTGGTTCGAATTTATCCCGGCTCGTGTGTCGCCACCCAGCGGCTCGCTTGCCGAATTTGGAACAGTTGACGTCAAGAACGTCAAGATCGACCAGTGGGATGGAAACGGGCTCGGCACCGAGTCGAACAATCTGACTGCGATCCGCAGCCTGATCGCTTATCGGGCCCTTCGCTACGGCAAGCACCTCGACCTTCTCATTACCGACCAGCACAGCTTCTGCGGCGACGACCCAACTGACGCTCCAGGAGTTGAAAAAATTTATGATCCTGCCTTCAACGGAATGTTTTCCGAGGAGGCGATGATCGCGCTCGACGCGGGGCGCGCCTTCGACGGCGGGAGACCGCCCGCCGAACTCCACTTCCGCGATGTGCGCATTCCGAATCCGCGCAAGGACACACCCCCGCGGACCATCCTCGGCGTCGACCAGAAAGCATGGTTCAAGGACCAGCTGCGCAAATCGACCGCAACGTGGAAGATCTGGGGCAATTCGCTCGGCGCGCTCGACTGGCGGTCGGACCCACAAAACCTCCCCGCCGGAATGGTCGAGAAGCCGTGGCCCGCGGACACTTATGCGCAGTTCGGCAGTAACGACTACGGATCGGCGTACGCCGAGCGCAAGGAGATCTACGACCTCGTGCGCGATGCGAAGATCACCGGCTTCGCCATCGTATCTGGAGACCGTCACAGCTTCTGGGCTGGATATGCCGCCGCCGAACTTCCGCCGCGGAAATTCGAACCCGTAGGACTGAGCTTCGTCGGCGCGTCGCTGGCAAGCCCGGGCACGATGGAAGCCTTAGAGCATCGCTCATCCAAGCCCTGGCCCATCCGCGCCTTGTTCCTCGCCGATCGGCCTGACGGCGCGAAGCCCGACTGGACGTACAACATGCTGGTGAGGCACGGCGTCCGTTCGTGCCTGGAATATGCAAAGAGCTTTGACCTGAAGCGCGCACGGTCGCTGTCCAATCCGGATCTCGCTCCGCACCTCGAGTTCGTCGACCTTGGCGGACACGGTTACGCGAAGGTGCAACTGTCGGCCGGTGAGATGCGCACCGAGTTTGTCTGCATCCCGCGCCCTATTGCGCGCAGCGAAAGAGCGGACGGGGGACCAATCAGGTATCGGGTAATCCATACTGCTGCCCTTTGGAAGAGTGGACAGCGTCCGCAGCTGAAGACGTCGGTGCTCGAAGGCGACGTTGGACTCGCGATTTGACGGACTCTCAACTCAGAGTGTGAAGGTACCGATTTTTCCAACGTCCCTGGATCTAACAGTCAAGCTCGTTTTCAGATGGGATTGCAATGGATGAATCTCGGTTGCGTAGTTAAGTACGCGTGAAAATCCGTTGTCCGAAAAGGACGTGCGGGTTCGACTCCCGCCCTCGGCACCAGACGCAAATGTAACTGCTCTATTTAATTGACTTGCCGGCCATCGCGCTTGGCCTATCACAACTAAGTCACAAAGCTTGGCGTTACAGCACGCATTATCCACGGGTTTCGTCTGAGCCTTTCTATCTCACAAACCTCCCGCGCGAATTCTAAGAACAGACACCTCGCGCCACCCTTCCACCTCACAAGAGACGAGACGATCAAGACTTGCTGCCGCGTTCCAAACAGACCCTCATGAAGAAACCCTTTTCCACTCAAACTAAACACGTCCTAGACAATTTTACTTGGTCGCATATTATGACGACGGTCATGGAGTTCAAATCGCGAAGTGTAAGTGCTAACCAACACGGAGATGAACAGACGGAAGCGTATCGTTCGAACCAAAGCTGGCAAACGCGAACGGAAGGAAATTAAGTATCTCGCGGATTACCAGCGTAACTGGGAGACACTGATACCAAAACTGAAGAATTACCAGTTAGCTCGTGTCGACTTTCTTTCTATTCCCGGAGATGCGCCCAAGGATTTCATCAGAGATAGCGAACATCGTCCTGGTCACAGGAGCCGCAATCAAAGAGTCGAGCGATACATCGCCAAGGTAGGCTCCAAGTTCTATCCGAATGAGTCAATAACCGAGCACCTGTTAACTCGGATTGGTCAATTGTTTGGCCTCACAATCGCCGACTCTAAGCTGAGATTGATTGACGGACAGGTGCGGTTTTTGAGCCGATACTTCCTGGATAGGCACAACGAACAACTGATTCACGGCGCCCAAATATTCGAACAAAGCCTGGGGAAGGACGAGTATGCCCAACTAGCAGACGATAAAAAGGAGAGCGAATACTTCACTTTCCAGATGGTTTGCGAGGCCATTCGAACTTCCTTTTCGGAATTCGAAATCAAGCTGGTCAAGGGCTTAGTAGAAATGCTCGCTTTCGATTGTCTAATCGGGCACAACGACAGACATCCTTACAATTGGGGAGTAATTGTTCCGATCTACAAGGCCCAGTCGCCGGGTTTTTCACCTGTTTTTGACACGGCACGGGCTCTCTTTTGGAACGTACCAGAGACTCGGGTGAAGCAAATGTTAAGCGATCGTCGACAACTCGAAACTTATATCACCAAGTGTGCGCCGCCTTTTTCCTGGGACAACGAGCCGGATGTTGATTTCTTCAGACTAATGGGCTTAATCTGGGAGCACTTTGACAAATACAAGCCGCATATTGAGAGGTTCCTAAACGAAACCGCCCTAAACGATACTCTTCGGATGGTGGATGATGAGTTTGGCGACTTAATGAGCAGCGAACGCCGGCGATTAATTCAGGAGTGCTTACAACTTCGACATCGGAAGCTCGTAGAGGTAATTAAACGGTAAGGCAATAGCGACGATGGCTATCAAAGCAATAATTAGCTGGCTCGGGTTCCACAAGGCCGTGGAAGCTCCCCCAGAGGTGCGCGCCGAGTTCAAGCTCTATTTCGAAGATCTGCTGGTTGGCACTCTGTCGGTTGCGGACTCACTATGGAAGTTCGAGTACTCGAGCGAATTTAAAAAACAAGATGAGTTGCGGCCCCTGGTCGATTTTCCTGACCTAAACAAGATCTACGAAAGCAAAGAACTCTGGCAGTTCTTCGTCATGCGCATTCCGAGCCCACAGCAAGCGGAAGTTGAAGAAATTCTCAAACGCGAACACATTCGCGAAGACGACGCTGTATCGCTACTTAAGCGTTTCGGCGAACGGACAATTGCCAATCCTTTCAGACTTCGCGCCGCTTAATGCTTTTGTTCTACTCAATCCGCACGCGTTCGACCGTCTTGGGGATCTCGAGGCGACGTAAGTTTCTATAAGCCGCTTTTCCGAAGCCGATTATCTAAACTTTCGTAGTCCCCAAGATGCGCGCGCATCAAGCTCTTCCACAACTTCCCATGATTCGGCACGAAGAAATGCAACAACTCGTGGACGATCACGTAGTCCGCTACATCCGAATCGAAACTCAGCAACTCCGAGTTAAAGTTCAACGTCCCAGCCGTCGAACACGACGCCCATTTATTGCTCATCGGACGAACTGTGATCGATCGGACTCTGACATCGAGTTTCAAAGCCCATTCACGAACGCGTGATTTGAATTCTTCTTTCGGAAGCGGGGCTCGTTTCCGTTGTTTTCGCTTAGCAGCGGCCGTACTCATTTTGGTTTCTTTTGCGCTTGTTGGATTAATGCCAGCAGTCTATCAACGATCTCTGTGACCTTGTCGAGATCATCTTCATGAGCATAAATTGCCAAAGTGATCTGCTTGCGAAGTTCGCGCATCTCGTTATCACTGCGCAACCAGTTTGCGTGCCTAATGAAAGCGGCTTTGATCTTCTTACTGACGCCTTCCGGATCTTTGACTGCGGCCAGTGTCAGAGTTCGATAGACAAAATACGTTAAATCATCGAACCCCTTCGCAGCCTGCTCTTTCTTCCGTTTCTCGTTTTCTTCGATTTCTTTGAACAGATCTTCCAACGCCTCAGCCGTTTCGACCTGTCGATCCTCAAAATTCTCCAAGACGGCTTTGGCTCTCTCGCTCATGGCTATCAAGAATGGATCGCCACTTTCTTCCTCCGCCTTTTTCTCAATACTCTTAACCAGGTTAATTATCTTCGTGCCATCTCCGGCTTTGCTTTTCCGAATCAGTTCTAGTGTTTCAGAATTTATCTCAACAAACTCAGTGATATCCTCAATGTTCGTCGTATCGACGTATCTCTGAACCAGTTCGTTTGTCTTCTTTTGAAATGCACGATCAACGTAGACAGTTTTTGTATATGCCTTTCGTACGACAGCATAAATCGCCGACAGAGTTGAGTAATCATCGATAAAGGGCCTCAGGAATGCGTCGGGAGAGATGATTTCGTAAAGCATCTCGATTTCCTTGTACTCCTTGAAGAACTCTTTCCGCCGGTCCTTATCCCGGAAGTGCTCAATCAGGTTATCAACGTCCTTGTCATCAAATGTGCGCTGAATTAGGACCAGATACTCAGGCGCCTTTGTTTCCATCTTCGTCTGAAACAGCGCTTTCAAAAGCTGTAAGTCTTTAACTACGGCGCTGACTTCATCACTGTCAAAACGCAATGCTTTCTCCAGCTTGTCAAAAATGCCGACGAAATCGAGCACAAAACCGTGGGGCTTTATCATCTCCTCGCGCTCGTTCTCATAAGGGCGATTCACGCGCGCGATTGCCTGGAGGAGCGTGTGATCGCGCATCGGCTTATCGAGATACATTGCGTACAGAATTGGCGCGTCGAAGCCCGTCAGCAATTTTTCTGTGACGATCAAAATCTTCGGTAGCTCAGAAAACTTCGTGAAGTTCTTCCGGATTTGCTTTTCCTTCTTTTCGTCGATGTGGAATTCCTTCAGGTGCGGTGGGTCGTTGTTGCTTCCGGTGTAAACAACTTCCGAGTATTCCGGTGGCAACAACTCGTCAAGTGCCTTCTTGTAGAACGCGCACGCCTCACGGTCGACTCCTACCAGAAATGCCTTGTAACCCAGCGGCTCAACATTCTTTGTATAGTGTTCAACCACGTACTTCGCCACTTTGCGAATGCGCTCTTTGCCTTTGAGAAAGTTCTTCAGGTTAACTGCGCGATCCAGAATCTTATTGAGCTCTTCGATGTCCGCGATGCCGTCCGTTTCGGCCATCGCAAAGAATTCCTGCTCCATCACATCATGCGGAACAAGCAACTCGCTCGGCGCAAGGTTGTAGTAAAGCGGGAGCGTAGTTCCATCCTCAATGCTTTCCTTGATCGAGTACTTGTGAAGGTAGCCTTGGGGATCGTCAGCGCCAAAAGTCTTAAATGTGCCCTTGCCGTATGCCGTCTTATCGATTGGCGTTCCAGTGAAACCGATGTAGGTGGCATTCGGTAATCCGGCCATCAAGTAATTTCCGAGGTCACCTCCAGTGGTCCGGTGGGCTTCGTCGATGAGGATGTAGATATTCTTTCTTTCATTAATCTTCGCAGGCATGTCGCGGAACTTCTGGATCGTCGAGACGATGATTCCCCGATAATCGTCCTTGAGTAACTTATTCAGACGCGCAATTGTGTGCGCGTGTTCGACGTTATTGAGACCCAGTGCAGCCAGATTCTTCAGCATCTGATCTTCAAGCTCGTTGCGATCGATCATCATCAGGATCGTCGGCTTCTCTGATTCGGGTGCTTTGAACAACATCTCGGCAGCTTTGATCATCGTGAACGTCTTACCGCTACCCTGCGTGTGCCAAACTAAACCGCGTCGGAGCTTTGGATCGTGCGAGCGTTCAATGACTTTGGCAACGGCGGTTGTTTGGTGCTGCGCCAGAATGTACTTGTTGAGCTCCTCGTCTTTCTCGGCGAAGATGATGAAGTCTTTCAGGAAGCTAAGGACGTGAGGAATATCGAAGAAACTCTTCACCTTCGCTTCGAAGTTGCCAATCTCTTCGTGTTTCCAGTTGAAGATATTTCGGCGCACCGTGTTCCAGCTAACGCCGTAGGCGAAGCCAATTGCTTCGGTCGAAGTAAAGACCATTTCAGGAACAAACAGTTCCGGCGTCTCAGTGTGATAGCGTCGAATCTGATCGACACCGAGTGCGATTGCTTCATCAGCAGTGGCGTTCTTGCATTCGACCACAAACACAGGGATGCCGTTGATTAGAAAGACGACGTCTTCCCGCGTGCCGTAACGTCCATTGTTCCAGTAGAACTCTTCGGTAACCTCATAAACATTTTTTCGCTTAGAAGCTGGTCCGCTTATGTCTGCATAGTCGATTAACTCCAGATCGAGTTCGCGACTTTCGTCTGAATAAAAGAACTTTCCCTGGTTTCGGAGATAACTCAGGAAGTCGCGATTACCGTAGATATCTGAATGAAGTCGCTGAAAATCGTCGATCAAGGCACCCTTAGCCTCCGAGTATTTTCGATTGAACTCACGAACCTTCCCATGAAGCAGGTCGGTGAAGAAAAGTGAAGCGTTGCGCGCACGTTCCTCAGGCGTGTCACCCTCCGAATCAAAGCCACGCCTGCTCTCGGCTTCCTCTCGTGACACGTAGGCCCAGCCAATGTCTTCCGCGTATTGAAGCACGCGAGACTGGACCGTTTTGTGTTCGCCTGGCTTTGGCATTATGACTACGTGTAGATTTCAGAAGGGCTCAGTTGATGGCCGTCGGCGAGCAACTTCACCGCCTTGACGATCAGTTCGGCGCGCTTAGAAAGGAATGCATCAAAGTCTTTTTCAATCTTTGCGATCTTATCCGCCTTTGAAAGCCCTTCGTAACCACCATTTGCCAATTCATCGATCGGAATAGCGTGTGATTGCAGGCGTTCGCGCACGATAACCTCGGATGCCCATTTGTAGCGGTCCTTCAGATATTGCAAAGGTTCCTTGCGCCCTATTGAAATATTGGTCTTATCGGTAATCAGCGCACAATTGAGTGCGGTGGTGCCATCGATACCTGCTTCTTTAAGTAGAGCATCAGGAAAAACGTGATGGTAATGACGGTTTTCAATATTGTTAGCGTCGAGTCGTTCGCCGGTAGCGAAATCCAACGCGCCCAACCGCGAGGCCACTGCCAGAATACCGCGGCCACGAATCGTCGCTCGCTTTGGCCATTCCGCGACAACCAGTTCCTCGGGATCGACGATTTGATGATCTGCAAAGATCGGAACGTCATCGATTGAGTATTTAGATTGATTTTCCTTCGCTTCGCCGCAAATAATCTTCTTCAACACATTAAAATCTGAAAAAGCGTGGGTCGCTGCAGAATTCTCATACCTGTTTGTAAAGAAGGAGTGCCACAGATATTTCTTTAGCAGCAGTTCATCCTGACCTCTCTTGTCACCGGACTTGGGTATGTCTGCATACAGAGCGGCTATGACCGCTAAGACTGCGTTGGTAGGTAATCTCCTGTCGTCATGGATACCTTCGCTGTTCAAAAAACCGGCCATCCGCTTTAGACCAGCCTCCATCACAGACCAGTTCTTAATCATTTCTTCAGTGCTCATATTCCAGATCCCACGTTGACTGGGTAGTTGCCCTTGCAGCAGTGAGGAGGTAGTCAGGATCAGGTCAGAGAGATCAGTGTAACGTTCTACTTCGGGGTGTTGCTCGGCTAGCGCGTCTTCCAGGTCATGCAAAGATTCGCCGGTAACTTCTTCAACTTCGGCGACTATGATGTCGTATGTCGAAAGCGGTTTGCTGTTGGTGTTCATGTTAATAAACACCGTAAGTGCGACTGACTTCTCGGTCTGGGCCGGCAACGAGAGATATGGGAGGTTGTAGTTTGCCACGATCGATCTTAAGTCTTTGATTCGATCACTCACGCGCTTTTGATAATCAAAGAACTTCCGAAGCTCCTCCCGGTCACCTTCCGGTTCCAAAGGTTTTGTTGCGCGTTCAATCCAATCGTCAATCTCGTTTTGGATGTCTACAGGCTTGAGAAGATGAGTGGGGATCATTCCCCGGCGTAAACTGTTTTCCGGCTCATCGCACCAAAGCGGATATCTCTCGCCCGTCTTCTTGAAGTAACGACCGCGCCAGTAAGCACTCATGTCTTCGAGGTCGCCATCCTTGTCGAAGGAGTCGAACTCGTTGAGATAGACAAAGTAAGTCTCACGCTCATAACTGTTATGGAACGCCCGCCAAAGGGCGGTCAGTCGTTGCTGTCCATCCAACAGGTGTTCATATACTCGACCATCGGGCTCTGGCGCGGTTTCCAAAAATCGAGACACAAACTTTTCTTCGTCGCCAACTTCAAGAATTAAGGTGATCCCGAGAGGTAGGTTTTGGATCACCATTTCGAGAAGGCTACAGATACGCCCCCGGTCCCAGGCTTCGAATCGTTGAAAGCGGGGCAGCTTGATTTCCGCGCGCTGAATCTTGCCGTACCAATCGGTGAGTTTTCGATTTCGGGCTTCCATAAATCAACCTTTACATTTCAAGCTCTCTGAGGTCGAGGTCATTGAGGCGAACTTGGGCTGTCATCAATTGGTGCAGCAGCGTGCGAAAGAGCGCACTCAATGCCGCATGCTTGCGGTGGTGCAAATTTAACTGTACATCGATTGCCGCAATCGCGTCCGCAATCTCTCGCTGCTCGTCGTAGCTCGGCAGTGGAATATTGAGCACAGAGATTTCGTTGCGATTGTAGTTAGCTTGGTTGACCGCGCGGCGTGCCAGCTTGAAGAAAACCCCTCTTTCTCGGAAGTAATTCATCAAGTGAGCGATGAAATAATTGTGTGACTTTTTCTCTCCACATCGGATACGCAATATAAAAGAGGCAAAAATGTGCGGCTCAATTTGTTCCTGGAAGACTGCGCTTTTACCAATGAGTTCTGCCGAGTTGCGCCAATTGAACAACACATCGCCGGCATGAAGAACTAGACGTTTGACTGTTTTCTCTGGCGCGATGATTCGCCGAATTTGGTCATAAAGGATCCGGCCATCCTTTGTGATGTCCGCCGTACTAACAATTTTCACACCATTCTTAGGTTGGCTTTTGGGGATTGGAGCAGAGATGCCGTACTCAATCTGTTCCACGGCGGTAGCTAGCTCGGCAATTTCCCAACTTTGGGGAACTGGACCAAATTCGGCTTGTTTTTGAGATTCATTTCGGAGGCCGCGGGTCAATAATTGATGAATCAGCGCCTTTCTCAATTCAGATGTTAAAATTGTCATCTTCTCTTGCTGCTCAATTGCATAGTGCACAGATCTTAACAGGAACGCGATCTTCCGTTGCTCCTGCCGAGGTGGGATCGTTAGCTCCAGCGATTTGAGATTGTCGCGAGTTATACCTTGGATCGTCGCACCGCGTTTCTGCGAGTCGATCTTTGATTGTATTTCCCTTGAACGTAGCTGGTACGCAATAAACTCCGTCTCATTTTCGCCGTCCAATAGAATCCCAGTAAGATCTTGATTGATCGCAAGGTCTAGGTTGTTAATAGCAACCTTACCAACGCCAACGCGTGTAGCGAATATTAAGTTTCCTTTAGGAACAACTGCGGTTGCGCTTTGTCTGAGAGCCTCGTATGAAATGAACTTTTCTCCCGAATCGAGATATAGCCGCGCGTCAATCCATTTGCTAGTTATCCAAGGAATGGATCCTTTCCAAAAACTCTCATTCTTGGTAGATGGCGTACCACCACTCGAAAAAGATCTGGCAATTTCTCCAAGCGTAGTTCTTTTCCAGAAGTTTGGAAGCTGTTTTTCGGTCATCCGACAATCTGTTTGAGCATTTTATCTAGTTTGGAAAGCATCCTCTTTTCCTCTTGTTGTATAGTCTCCAACTCGGCCATAATTTCAAGAACCGGTCGATATACATTCGCTTCTTCTCTATGAACGTAGCGGCTAGGTGAAATGTTGAAATCGTTAATGGCAACTACGTCGCTGCTCACAATCTTCGAGTATTTGTCCAATTCTTTCCAACCATTGAACGTATCCGCAATCCGTGCAATGGCGACTGTCGCAAGGTAATTTTTGGGATCCCCTTTAGTGAATTCGTTTGCTGCGTTTATCAGAAACAATTTCCCCTTTTTTTCCCTGGGCTTTGCTTTGTCGAGCACAAGAATGATTCCGGGCGCTGTTGTGTTGTAGAAGAGATTCTCTGGAAGGTAGATCACACCTTCAATGAGGTCCTGCTCGACAAACCAGCGGCGTACTTCTTTTTCCTTGTTTGTGTTCGCGTTGCCTGATCCGCGTGAGGCTGCACCGGTGTCGAGCACAACGGCGGCGCGCCCTTTATCGTTCAAGCTCGCTAGAATGATTTGCACCCAACCCCAATCAGCTTTTCCACCTGGATAGCCCGCCCCTTTTGGAAAGCGATCAAATTCGTCAGCATCGTAGTCCGCCTCCTTCCACCAGTCCTGGTTCCACATTGGATTGGCAACGACGCGGTCGAATGTTTGAAGCCGGTTGGCATGGCGGAATTTAGGATTCTTGAACGTGTCGCCGAGTTCGATCTCGCCCTCCATGTCGTGAATGATCATGTTCATATTCGCCATGGCCCACGTATCGGCGATGTATTCCTGACCAAACAACTTGAGAGGAGCGAACTTTGATTTCGATCGCAGCGACATCTTCTCGTCGAGCACGATTTCGCACTTCACGAGAAGTCCCGCCGAGCCGCAGCAGGGATCGTAGATTTCCATGCCCGGCTCAGGATCCATGATGCGCGCCATCACCATGCCTACTTCTGTCGGCGTGTAGAACTCCCCTGCGCTAGATACGCTTCCTTCGGCGAACTTGCGAATTAGATATTCGTAACTGCGGCCAATAATGTCAGGCTCAACGTCGCCCAAGCCCAGGCGTTTCGAACTGATGGCTTCGATAAGATTCGACAAACGATCGTCGTCGAGGTCACGCACGCCGTGAGTCGTGGCGTTGAAATCCACCCGGTCAATAATTCCCGAGAGCCTGGGATTCTCTTTAGCAATGGCGCGCAAATGCGTCGTCAGTTGTTCGCCAATCTTGTCCGATAGTTTTCTGATGACTGTCCAAACCGAATCAATCGTGTTCTCCGGCTTGAGTGGAAGATAAAAGCGAACGATCGGCTTTGACTTACTGGCGGTCGCTTTCCGCCAATCCGATTCGATCAACTTGAAAGCCTTCTCGCGGCTACCAACTTCTTCCGCGATGCGATTCACTTCGTCATCGAAAACATCACAAAGGCGCTTGGTGAAGATGAGCGGCAGAATGTATTCCTTGTACTTCGGCGCATCCTTCGCTCCGCGAATACTGCACGCCGCATCCCAGATCCACTGTTCAAGTGATTTGTCTTTTTCAGGTTTTGGCGTTCGCGTTCTGCCATTTCTCTTCGCGGACTGGTCTGACTTCAACGCCTCTTGATTGTCAGTCGTCTGTTTACTCGAGGCTCCCTTCAGCTTAGCTACCTTCCTCGACCCTTTTCTTTTGAATTGTTTTAAGTCTTTGAGTGGAACTGCGTGAATTTTTATCGGTGCCATTCTTTCGCCCTGAGAACGGTTAGGAACATTAGATTTAATCTGATTACTTCACGCAGGATGGCAAACCGGGAGTTCTTGCAGAGGTGGCTACGTGTGGGAGCGCACCGGGGACGGCGCCGTTCTGCGGCGTGCACATATTGCCTTAGTTCTCATCAAAATTCTAGCAAGATGTTGAAAATGGCAACTTATGGCGGCTTAACAGACGTGTCTGTGGAGCGGCTAATAATAGATAAGACTCCCAAAGCGAAAATCTTTGTGCTATGGTCGCGTCATCCCCTCAAAAAAGAAGCGGGCCGACCTTGTGCTACGAACACAAGATCGACCCTAGACCATCAACCTTCACACGAAAGGATGACGATCATGGTTACTGATACTAGCGCAACCATGCGCCACGAAACACCTCACGCAAACCGAATAACCAAAACCGCGACGATCCTGAATGCTCTAAAACAAAGAGCGCAGGCAGTCGTAAACGACACCTCGATCGATCCGCAAAGCCGCGCGATTATCCGTTACGCAATGGAGATCAATGATCCGTGGCTGGCTAAACTCGTCCGCCGCGCCGATGAGGGGGAAACCGAGTTAGAGACAATCGACTTCTCGCAAACACCCGACACGCTTGAACAAGATTTGAGCGACAAAAGAGTTCGAGCACTCGCAGAGATGATCTGTCGGGATGGGAATGAGCCTGAAACAAAAGCCGCCGCACTGCTCGTGCTGATGTCTTCGATCGAAGACTCCGCGTATCCGAAATCACTCGCGAACACAGCAAAAGACGTGGCGTTCGCGCGCTGCGGTGAGCTGAACCTCTACGGCATGGTCGAGGCGCAGGTTGCAACAGTTGAGCACGAGCTGTTTGCGAACGTCGTTTAGGGACAGGGGTAGTTAGACTGTCGGGGCGGCCCTCCGGTGCCGCC
>DASTTB010000002.1:0-266876 GCA_035760365.1 Pyrinomonadaceae bacterium | reverse complement strand
CCACAAACTGCACTTTCGGATTGTGCTTCGCCAACACTTTCGTGATCGCCGCCGTCAGCGTCGTTTTCCCGTGGTCCACGTGTCCGATCGTCCCGATGTTCACGTGCGGTTTGGAACGGTCAAATTTTTCCTTCGACATCTGCCCTCCTTAAATTCGAATTTCGAATTTCGAATTTCGAAATGTCCTACTTACCTAGCTACTCCCTGGACCTTGGCGATCACCTCTTCCGCGATGTTCTTTGGGGCTTGTTCGTACCTCTCAAAGTGCATCGTTGAAGTGGCGCGGCCCTGTGTGGCCGAGCGCAAGTCAGTCGTATAACCAAACATTTCCGATAACGGAACGAACGCCGTGATCACCTGCGCGCCACCGACGCGCGGCTCCATGCTCTCGATCCGTCCGCGACGTGAATTCAAGTCGCCGTTGACGGCGCCGGTGTAGTCATTCGGAGTGACCACTTCGACGCGCATGATCGGTTCGAGCAGAACGGGTCCGGCCTTGCGGACGGCGTCCTGAAACGCCAGCGAACCGGCGATATGGAACGAACGCTCATCCGAGTCCACTTCGTGATAGCTTCCGAACACGAGGCGGACCTTGATATCAACCATTTCATAACCGGCGAGGAAACCGCGCTCCATCGCGTCGCGAATTCCCTGCTCGACCGGCTTGATGTATTCCCTCGGAATCGCGCCGCCGGTGATCTCGTTCTCGAACACGAAACCTTCGCCGGGAGCGGGCTCGATCTCGATCTCGACGTGACCGTATTGACCACGGCCGCCGGTCTGCTTCTTGTAAACCTCTTTACCCGGCGCCGTGCGCGTGATCGTCTCGCGATACGCGACCTGCGGCTTACCGACGTTCGCCTCGACACCAAACTCGCGCTTCATGCGATCGACGATGATCTCGAGGTGCAACTCGCCCATACCGGCGATGATCGTCTGTCCCGTTTCCTGATCGGTCGAGACGTTGAACGACGGATCTTCCTGTGCCAGGCGATTCAACGCCACGCCCAGTTTGTCCTGATCCTGACGCGTCTTCGGCTCGACAGCCACGCGGATAACGGGCGCGGGAAACTCCATCGCTTCGAGCACGACGGGCTTCGTCTCGTCACAGATCGTGTCGCCGGTCGTAACCTGCTTCATGCCGCCGATCGCGATGATCTCGCCGGCGCTCGCGGCCTCGATGTCCTCACGCTTGTTCGCGTGCATACGCATCAAGCGGCCGACGCGCTCTTTCGAATCCTTGATCGGGTTGTAAGCGTAGGAACCCGCCTTGATCGATCCGCTGTAAATGCGGACGAACGAAAGCTGGCCCAGGTGCTTGTCGGCCATGATCTTGAAGACCAGGCCGGAAAACGGAGCGCTTGCATCCGGCGGACGTGCTTCGACGTCGCCGTTTTTCGGATTAATACCTTCAACCGGCGGAATATCCAGCGGCGACGGCAGGTAGTCGACGACTGCGTCGAGCAATGTCTGCACGCCTTTGTTCTTGAACGCCGAACCGGTGACAACGGGAACGAGCTTCAGCGAGATCGTGCCGGCACGCAGTGCGTTGCGGATCTCGGTTTCGCTGATCTCTTCCCCTTCGAGATACTTGTGCATCAGATCGTCGTCGATGCTCGCAACAGCTTCGATCAGCTTCTCGCGAGCAGCGGCAGCCGCTTCCTTCAGATCCTCGGGAATTTCGACGACTTCGTATTCCGAGCCCTTGCTCTCGTCTTTCCAGATCAAACCCTTCATCTGGACCAGATCGACGACGCCTTTGAGTTGATCTTCAAGGCCGATGGGAATCTGCACTGCAACGGGATTGGCGCCCAGTCGCGCGATGATCGATTCGAATGAACGATCAAACGACGCACCGGCGCGATCGAGTTTGTTGATGAAGCAGATACGGGGAACGCCGTACTTGTCAGCCTGACGCCAAACAGTCTCTGACTGCGGTTCGACACCGGCGACGCCGTCAAACACGGCGACTGCGCCGTCGAGCACGCGCAGCGAACGCTCGACTTCCATTGTGAAGTCGACGTGGCCCGGCGTGTCGATGATGTTGATGCGGTGATCGACGCCTTTTCTTTCCCAGAAACAGGTGGTTGCCGCGCTGGTAATCGTGATACCGCGCTCCTGCTCCTGTTCCATCCAGTCCATGGTCGCCGTACCCTCGTGCACCTCGCCGATTTTGTGCGTGATGCCCGTGTAATAAAGGATACGTTCCGTGGTGGTGGTCTTACCGGCATCGATGTGGGCCATGATGCCGATGTTCCTGAACTTGCTTAAATCGTGCTTAACCATTGCTTTTTTAGGTCTTGGGCCTTAGGTCTCAGGCCTTTGAACAAAGACCCAAGTCCAAAGACCAAAGACCTTCCTACCACTTGTAATGCGCGAACGCTTTGTTCGCATCGGCCATGCGATGCGTGTCTTCCTTCTTCTTCACGGCGTTGCCGCGATTGTTGGCGGCATCCAGAATCTCCGACGCCAGACGATCGGTCATCGTCTTTTCGCCGCGTCCGCGCGCATAGGAGACTATCCAACGAATAGCCAGGGCACCGCGCCGCTCCTGGTGAACTTCAATGGGAACCTGATAAGTCGAACCGCCGACGCGGCGGGACTTCACTTCGACCGTTGGCTTCACGTTGTCGATAGCGCGCTTGAAGACTTTCAACGGCTCTTCGCCCGTCTTGTCGCCGATCTGGCGCATGGCATCGTAAAAAATGCCCTCGGCTAACGACTTCTTTCCCTGCCACATGACGCCACTGATGAACTTCGTCACCAGCGGGCTGTTGTAAACCGGATCCGGAAGCACTTCGCGTCGTTCAGCTACTCTTCGTCTTGGCATATCTCTTTATCTCGTCAGCTATTTAGCACTCGCTTTGGGCCGCTTCGCTCCGTACTTGGAACGTCCCTGTTTGCGATCGGCGACGCCGACGGAGTCGAGCGTGCCGCGAATCACGTGATAGCGAACACCGGGCAGGTCTTTCACACGACCGCCACGAATCAGAACAATTGAGTGCTCCTGGAGATTGTGGCCCACACCGGGAATGTAGGTTGTGACCTCGATCCCGTTGGTGAGTCTGACGCGCGCCACTTTTCTGAGCGCCGAGTTGGGTTTCTTCGGTGTTTGGGTGTAAACGCGTGTACAAACGCCGCGCTTCTGAGGCGAGCTCTGGAGCGCGGGGCTGGCCGTCTTGTACTTGACCTGTTGGCGGCCTTTGCGAACGAGTTGATTTATCGTCGGCACTGTTTCCCTCTTAGTACTGGTTGCGTTGAGAGCGCAAAAGGGCGCTTGCCTGCCTCTTTCCGGAACTAGCGGCGGTTAACCACGGCAGGATCTCAGTCGGACCCTGATTTCGTCCGGCAGTCAGCGCAGGCGGCTGCCCTGTTGATCTAGTTTTTAGGGACGTTCTGACTTTCGCTTGTTAGCGGTGGGCGTGGATCGTGGCTTCCCTTAAGCCGAAACTTTTCTGTGGCGTCGCTTTGATTAGACGAGAAGTTTTAAGGACTTCGCGCGAGCACGCGAGGGGACGACCGACCGGAGTTAGTCGCGCCGCGTACCATTTACGCCACAATAATTGTCAACGGCCGGTACCGCACTGGCCGAGCAACGCCTCCACACCGACAGAACCAACTGGACGTTGCTTATTTTTCTTCAGACCCCCATGTCCGAAACGGCAGACTATACGGGCGCGAGGGGTTTGTGTCAAGCGCAGGTGCGCCAACGATCGTGTCCTTATTTAACTCTGCGCTACTCTGCGTCTCCGCGGTTATGCTTACTTCACCGCGGAATCACCGCAGAGACGCAGAGGGACGCAGAGAAAATTCTTTCAGATTAGGACACCAGCTGCGCCAACGGTGGTATCCGTCTCTTTAATCCGTGTTCTGCCTGTTTGCGTAACATCAGCTAACGCAGCGCTCATCGGGAACGGTGGTTTCCTAATCTGAGTTCTAAACAAGCCACTTAACCAAATACCAGATGCCAAAACCGGCCGCGCCCAGCAGCACGATCACAACCAGGCTCAACAAAACCATCACGAGCTTGAACTTCCGATAGCGATTCTTGTCAGGCGGAGCAAGCGAACTCTGCGGAAAATATGGTGGCGGCGTGTAAGTAGCCATAACGAACTCAACCCTTCGGAGTCGGCGTGGGCACTGGCAGCCCCGCCTTTTTCAACTCATCTGCCTTCTGTTTCTTCAACAAATCTTCCTGATGCTTCTTGCCGGCGCGAATCCGTTTCACCCCTTCGCGAGCCTCGTCGAGCGCATCCTGCGCGCGGTAATACTCAGGATCGATCTCCAGCGACTTCGAAAACGCAGCCGCCGCGGCGTCGTACTGCGCCAGTTTCGTATGCGCGACGCCGAGATCGTAATAAATATCCGGATCGTCCGTTTTCAAACGCGTCGCCTGGCGATACTCACGAATCGCGTCACTATACTGAGCCAGGTTCGCGTAAGTTTGTCCGAGATTATAGTGCGCTTCGGAGTCGTCCGGGTTAGCGTCGAGATGCTTCTTGTAAGCCTCGACTGCCTTTTTGTACTGCGCCTCCGCTTCCTCACTTTTCTGGAGAGCTTCGTAACCCAACCCGAGCCGAAAATGCGCTTCGGCAAGGTTCGGATCGAGTTTCACGGCCTGCTCGAGCGCGGCGACGGCGTCCGCGTCCTGATCGTCGCGATACAGTTGCTTGCCCTTTTCGAGCAGTGACTTAGCCTCGGCCTGACCTCCGGACAAACCGTTGGACACGTCCGTCGATCCGGAATTATTATTCGTCGACTGCTGACCGCTCCGCTTGCAACCAGAGGCAAACATCAGTAAACACACGGAGCAGAATAAGAGAATCAGTCTCATTTCGCAGGAAACTCAGCCGCTATTTTATTTGCCCTTAGGTTGGGGAAAGAAGCGCAGTTATCTAACGCCAAATTCGATCCGTAGTCAAACGACCTCAAGCCACGGGCAGTGTCCTGATTTTGAAATTCGTTTTATCCGTGTTCCCTATAAGCACTGTCTTAGCTGATGTTACGCACACAGGGAGAACACGGATTAAAAAGATTGCAAGCAGATTAGGACACCACCCAACAAGCCGAATTGGAAGCAACGACCTGTTGTTAGTTTAAGGAGTGCAGATGTCCAGAAAACAACGCCCCCGCTTTTTCATCTACATGGCGCCACTTGCCCTGGCCGCTATGTTTCTTACGCAGCACACGCTTGCGCAAAAGCCGACGGTCGTCAACTCCGTGAATGCTCCGCTGACGCTCAGCCTGACTACAAGCGCCACTTCCGTGACTGCGTGCGCCGATAACGGCGCCCCGAAAGTTCAACTTACCGCACGCGCCGTTTCGCCCGGCGGAAATCCAATCCGGTATCGCTGGACGGCGCCTGACGGCAAGATCATCGGCGACGGCGCGTCCGTTACCTGGGACATGACCGGTTTGAAGCCCGGATATCACAAAGCCTCACTCGATATCCTGACAAACGGCAGCGACGGCGAATGCCAGGCGTTCTCTTCCGTGACTGTGCTCGTCACGCCATGTCCGGTCGTGCAACCGGTTTGTCCGAACATCGAGATCGTCTGTCCGACCAACATCGGCATCGATCAGCCACTCACGTTTACGTCTCGCGCCACCGGCGGTACCCCGTCGATCGCGCCTGTCTACAACTGGACCGTCTCGGCGGGAACCATCATCGAGGGACAGGGAACGAACACGATCAAGGTCAACACGACGGGCCTCGCGGGCCAAACCGTGCGGGCGTCGCTGTCGATGCCGGGATACGGTTCGCTGGTCTGTTCGGCTGACTGTGGGATCTCGATTCCCGTGCCGAAGATCGTCTCGCGCAAGTTCGACGAGTTTCCCGACATCGCGCGCAACGACGAAAAGGCCCGGCTCGATAATCTCGTGATCGAGTTGCAGAACGATCCGACAGCGACAGCTTACGTCGTCGTCTATCCGGGACGCGGCGGCAAGCGCGGCGACGTGCAGCATCACGCGTCGCGTATTGTCGAGTATCTCGTGCATTCACGCGGACTCGACGAGCATCGCGTCGTCACGCTTGTGGGCAGCCCACGCGAGGAGCTGTTTGTCGAACTGTGGATCACTCCGCAGGGCGCAACACCGCCGAATCCGTAATTCGCGATCCGCAAGCTGGCTACTCACCATCCGCATGAGTGTTTTTCAGCTGCGCCGCCTGATGTTTCGGCTGCGCCGCCCGATGTGAGGCGAGGCTATGCCTCGCCGTCCGCTTTAGGAGTTCTTGGGGGCTTTGCCCCCGGTCCGGAAGGGCGTAGCCCAGGTCTGTTGCATCCGTACGGCGAGGCATAGCCTCGCCTCACATCCGGCGGCGAAGCCGCGACAAGTCCCCAATCCTGAAGCCGCGACAAGTCCCCCATCCTGAAGCCGCGACAAGTCCCCAATCCTGAAGCCGTGACACGTCGCCCATCCTGAAGCCGCGACACGTCGCCAATACTTTAGCCATTCTCGGTATCTTTGTTGCCTTATACCAAAGAGACTGACACGTTTCGCCTGTTTTGTGCGCGTTAACAAGACGGGACCGTGACGGTCTTTGTACCAGAAACTTACACGTGGAGAAAATCATGTTGCGTACTAGATTCGAATATTGGCGAGTCTTGGTGCTGGCCCTCATGCTGGCCCTGCCCGTCGCCGCTTCGGCTCAAGATAAAAAGGACAAGAAAGAAAAGAAAACGCCGACCGGCACACCCGTTTTTTGGACGGCACCCGCCGACGTTGCATCAATGAACCTGCTACTCGGTGCGGGTGGGGAAGAAATGAAGCCCGACATCAGCAAGCTGACATTCGTCGAGCAGAAAACTGGCGGCTATTCGACCAAATATGAGGTGCGCGACTCCAAGGGCAACAAGTGGATCGCGAAGATCGGCAAGGAAGCTCAAACCGACACTGCCGCGAATCGCCTGCTTTGGGCCCTCGGTTACCCGACCGAAATCGCTTACCTCGTTCCTAAAGCGACAATCGAAGGCAAGGGCGAATTCGAGAACGTACGTCTCGAAGCGCGTCCGAAAGGCGTGGACCGCGCCGGCAATTGGATGTGGGAAAACAACCCGTTCCAAAACACGCCCGAGTTTCGTGGTCTAAAAGTCCTGATGGTGATGCTCAACAACTGGGACATGAAAGACGACAACAACGAAATCCTCGCCATGCGAAACCCGACCACCGGGGAGGCAGAGTTGCGCTACATCATCAGCGATCTCGGTGCGACTTTCGGCAAGACTGGCGGCTTCTTTTCACGCAGCCGCAATGAAGCAAAGGATTACGTCAAGGCCGACTTCATCAAGTCCGTTAAAGGCGACGTGATCGATTTCAATTACGGCGGTAAGAATCAAAAGCTGTTCACGAACCTGACGGTAGCCGACGCTCAATGGCTGGCCGACCGGTTCAAGGGCCTGAGTGACGAACAGTTGAAGGATGCTTTCCGGGCGGCGAATTATACGCCTGAGGAAGTTGAGACTCTGACGGCGGCGCTCAAAGCACGTATTGCGGTGCTGTCTAACCCGGCGAGTGCCGTAGCCAACAAGTAAACAACAACCACGGATAAGCGAATCAAAATTCGTCTTATCCGTGGTTTCTTTTATTTCACGATATCGATAGCGATGAGTTGCTGCCCGGAGATCACAAACTCCGCCGGCGGCAATTCTGTTTCGTAAACAGGCGACAAAACCGTCGGCGTGTAACCACCCGACGTGCGATCGCTGTTCAGCGTCGCAACCATCGACGGCGGCAAACTGGGTAATTCACTCGTTCCAATCACCGCGCCGTTCGTGATCCGAAACAGCTTCACGTACAAGCGATCGCTCTTCTTCACCGTATTGATCGCTCGCACCAACTGGCTCAGATCCTGCGGCACAAACGACTTCGCCGGCGATCCTTCCTGTAGCGCGCCACCGTCGCCAACAAACACGAGCAACTGTCCGAGCGCCGCATCTTCGGGAATCTGCACCGGAATACGCTGCACAAACTGTTTACCGGATTCAGTCCTGACATAAGCCTGAACCTCGACGTTTTCGCCGCGGCGGACTTCGGTCCGATCGAGCGTGATCCGTTCGAGTGTTCCGGCGTATCGCGTTTCCGAAGACGAAATATCGAGCGTGATGCCGTCGAGTTGGACGTCGTCGAAACCGCTGGTCAACAACGATCCGACCGGCGCGGCAATCGCGCTCGCAGCCTGGATCGGCGAGTTGTTTGCGGAGAAACGTCGATCGATCTGGATCGTGTCCTGGCCTTTGACTTTGATCTCGCCCTTGATGCTGATCGTCGATTCGCCGAGCACCCGTTCACTCGAGGTGATCGTGTTGAAGACGGTGATGTTCAGCAGCAACGGCGTCAGGAACGTGTCGCTGACGACTTCATAAGTAAACGTTTCGGTGCGATCGCGGCTGGTGTGCAGGTTCACTTTCACCGGGATCATTTTCGGAGCGCGACCGAGCAAACCAAAGATTCCCGACGCACGATCCTGCGAGATCGATCCGACCATTTGTCCCGGCACAGCCAGTTTGAACGAGTTGTTTACGTTCGGAATGACGGTGACGACGGACGATTCGCTCATCGGCATGTCCGACGCGCCGAGACTCAGAAACGGATGACCAAACGCATAAATCCGATCGCCGTCGCGCATCGTCACTGTGCCGGCGGCCGCGAGCGAATAATCACCGCGCACGAGTTGAACGCTGATCGAGCTGCCCGGCGGAAACGTGTTGCCATTGACTTCCGCCAACGGCGTGATCGCCGCCGATCCACCCGCGCCGGACACCGGCAACAGTCCACTTGCCACGAGCTGCGGCGCAAACATCGAGAGCGATTCCTGGCTGATGCCACTGAAAACCAGCGGCGTCGCAATCGGCGCCATCTGTTGGCCGAGCAATGGCAACAACGGCGAACCGGTGGCTACCGGCGCCAGAAGCGAAACGGGCGAAACAGCGGGTTTCGGCAGGTTGGGTTTCCAGTCAGTTCCCGCCAGTTGCGCAAACGAGACGGAGCGCGGCTCCCTGGGTTTGGCTTTCTGGTTCTCGGCGCCTCTGTCAAAGAGATCGATCATCTGTTTGATCGGCGTGATGCCGGCGATCGGCTCTTTGGAAAACGGAAAACTGAAAGCAATCGCGCCGATAATCTTCCCGTCGACGTAGACCGGCGAGCCGGACATTCCGGCGAAGACGCCCGTCTTTTCGACGTTTGGCCCAGTCAACCGGCCGATGATGGCCGATTGACGCGGGCCGGGAAACCCAGGCAGCACGCCGAGAATCTCGACGCCGAACTCCTGCGTGTCCACCCCGTTAAAAACTGTTCTCGCCGTCCCTTTCATACCGGGACGAAGGTCCTCCAAAGGAAACAACTGGGGAGCGTTCACCTTTGGCGTCACAACGGACTGTTGAGCCGCGGCCTGGGTCGCGGTCGCCGTTGCGATCAATAGTATTGCGCTGAGAATGGAGGCAAATCGTTTCATCGTCTAAGGACTATAAACTTCGCTGGAGAAGCCGGTCAAGATAAGATAGTTCGCGGTTTGCAAACCAAAATGTCACAGGTTGAAGCCTTTATCCTCGCGGGCGGAGCGTCGAGCAGAATGGGGACTGACAAGTCTCAACTGCTGATCGAAAACCAAACCTTCGTGGAACGGATAACAACGACACTTCTGACGATCACAGACTCGGTTAGGTTGGTCGGCGTGCGAGATAATTCACAACTTCCCACCGTGCCGGATATTTATCCGCAATGGGGCGCGCTCGGCGGACTGCACGCCGCAGTCTCCGCGTGCCGTCGAGATTGGGCCATCGTCGTCGCCTGCGATCTGCCGTTTGTCACTTCAGATCTCTTCCGGCGTCTCGCATCGTTACGCGAGAATTACGATGCCGTAGTGCCTATTCAACAGGACGGGAGGCCGCAACCGCTGTGCGCAGTTTATCGCGCGGAGACGTGCGCGCGACGGGCCACTGAACTCATCGAAGCAGGCCGGCGTCGCCCGTTGGACCTCCTCGACAGTGTCAATACACGCTGGATCAACTTCGCGGAATTAGCGAATCTCGATCAAGCGGAAAGGTTTTTTGTTAACATCAACACGCCGGATGACTATGATGACCACATCCGAGTTCTCCGGGAGAGCTGAACAAGGACCCTCGATAACGTACTCTCATGCCACCTCGACGAAGAATCGGTAAAAGGCTAGTCAAGTCTTTCCTGCCAATAGCGCTGGTAATCGCGCTGGCGCTCGTCGGCTCACTCGGCTTCATCGTCTACTGCGTTTCGCGTCCGATGCGACGGCCGTACGTCGTCACGCCCGAATCGTTTGCGCGTATCAGTGGCCGCGCGATCAAGGTCACGGACGAAACATGGACCACGCCTGACGGTCGTAAGGCGCGAGGCTGGCTGCTGAAAGGCGCGGAGGGAGCGCCGGCGGTCGTGTTGCTGCATCGTTACGGCGGCGATCGTTCGTGGCTGTTCAATCTCGGCGTGAAGATAAACGAGACGGCGAACTTCACGATTCTCTGGCCCGACCTGCGTGGTCACGGCGAGACGCCACTCGTGAACTGGACCTCACTCGGCGCACGCGAAGGCGAGGATCTAATAGGCGCGTTGGAGTTTCTGCAAACACTAAGAACTGAAGGACAGAAGAAACTGGTCGGCGAGAACCTCGGTGTTTACGGTGTGGAACTCGGCGCGTACGGCGTGTTGAAAGCAGCTTCGACGGACAGTCGCATCAAGGTGCTGGTGCTCGATTCGATCATGGCGTCGCCCGATGATCTGCTGAAGAGCTCTGTTTCGAACTGTCTCGGGATCGACAACGGACTGGTCCAATCTCTCTCGCGCACCGCCATGAGGGTTTACCTGCTGGGCCGTTACGACAGCACTACTGCTTGCGATCTCGCGCGCTCCGTTCGCGACCAGCGCGTGCTGCTGCTCTCCGGAAACGAAGCTGGATCGCTCAAAGACGCAACCGCCGCGCTGCAAAGCTGTTTCCCAAATCCCGCAAACGTCGAAGCGCGAACCGATCTGCCGTTGAGTGGTTTCAGTTTGCCCTCCGCGACCGGGGAACAGGGCGAGGCTTACGATCGCGTCGTCATTGAATACCTCGACCGCAATCTTCGTTAGCCTAGCCAAGTCTAGCCACAAAGAGGCACAAAAAACACAAGAAGGAATTAGGGAAATAACGAAGTACAAAGCACTAAGATCTCTTGTTCCTGTGTTTTTTGTGCCTCTTGTGGCCAAAGGCTAACGAACCTTCCAACCAAGCACGGCGATCCGCCCGTTATCCCCAATCACTTCGACGCCCGGCGCTTTCCGGTATGCGTCGAGATATTCCACCGACACAATAACAATCAGTTTCTGACCAAGCGCGCGCGCTTGTTCCAGCGAAACTTCGTCAAACTGGACCACTTCGCCTTCGTTGTTATAGACGACGCGATCGTGTGCGTAGAACTGCGCGGAACGATCGTCGCTGCGTTGCGCGAGCACCGGCACGCCGGCGTAACCGCGAGCGTCGGCGAGTGTCAGCAGATCGCGAACAGACTCACGATGCGCGATCGCCGGCGCGGCGCAGTTGAGCAAAATAACAACCAGCACGAAGATCCCGCCGGCAACGACCGCCAGCGCCGTGCGTCTCGACAACACAAACGTCGCAACGGCGGCCGCAAACATCGGCACCGCCGCCGCAACGCCGCAAGCGATCGAGAAGTCACCCGATTGCGCGGCGTAAACGATCCCGCCCACACCCAACACAAAACAGATCACGCCGGTCGCCCGCAAAGGCCATCTCAACGTTGAAAGCAATCGATCGCCACTCAATAACGCCACCGCCGGCAATGCCGGCAGGATGTAACCCGGCAACTTCGATCCGGAGAAAGAGAAGAACACGATCGGCAACAACAACCACGCCAACGAAAACACACGCACGATGCTCACGTTATCGCCGCCGCGCCAGTTCCAGCCGCGCACTTTCGCAAGCGCGTCGATCAGAAACGCCGTCCACGGCAACGCCAACATCAAAATGATCGCCGGATAAAACCAGATCGGTTGCGGATGGTGATACTTGTTCGAGACGTAACGCGCGAAATGATGCTGCACGAAAAACTCGTCGACAAAACTCCAACCGTGTTTCGCGATCACCGGGCCGTACCACAGCGCCGCGACAGCCACCGCGAGTGGCGCACCCCAAACAAGACTCACAAAAACGTGCCGCTCCGGCCACTTGCGTCTCAGCAAGTAGTAAAAACCGACGACGCCGAACGGCACTACGATCCCCACCAGCCCCTTGGCAATCAGCGACAGTCCGACAAGCGCGTAAAAGCCGGCGAGAAGCCACGTCTTTCGCGATCTCGTGTGCGCGAGTTCGTGCAACAGAAAGAACGCGAGCGCCCACGTCGTCGTCATCGTTATCACGATGTCGAAACTCGCCGCGCGCGAGAACACGATCAGTCCCAAACAACTCGCCGCCAACAGAGCGCTCCACAAACCGTCGCGTCCGACTTCGCGGCCGACCGTCCACACCGCCGCAATCGTCAGCAGGCCACAGATCGCCGGTCCGAGTCGCGCGGAAAACTCGTTCACGCCGAACACTTTCGCCGCCGCGATCATCATCCAGTACAGCAGCGCAGGCTTTTCAAACCACGTGTGATTTCCGAGTGTCGGCGTCACGAGATCGCCGCGCAGAAACATTTCGTGCGCGACTTGCGCGTAGCGCGGCTCGTCGGGGCCGAGCAACGGCAGTTGACCTAAACCGTAAAGATAAAAGGCGATGATGGCGAGAAAAAGTATCAGGTAGAGTCGCTTGGCAAGCGCGGAAGGTTGCAAGTATATTCGGCTCCGATTCGATTAATCCGAGGTCTAAAGTACCTAAACCCATGTCGTTACGTACAGCAGTCATCGGCGCAGGCAGTTTGGGGCGCCAACACGCGCGCATTCACGCCGCGCTTGCGTCCGAACACGCGTCGCAGTTTATAACCGTTTGCGATATTAACGAGGAAACGGCGCGCGCCGTTAGCGCCGAACGAAACAGCGATTGGACCACCGACTGGCGCGAGTTGATCGGCCGCGTCGACGCCGTCAGCCTGGCCGTGCCGACCGAAGTGCATTGCGAGATCGCCTGCGGGCTGCTCGACGCCGGCATTCACGTGCTCGTCGAGAAACCGATCTCACGCACACTCGAAGAAGCCGATCGCATGATCGCCGCCGCCGCGCGCAGCGGCGCCGTGCTGCAAATCGGACATCTCGAACGTTTCAATCCCGCGATGGTGGCGCTTCGCCCGCACGTTCGGAATCCCGTTTACTTCGAGATCCATCGCATCGGCGAGTTCACCGCGCGTTCACTCGATATCGACGTCGTGCTCGATCTGATGATTCACGATCTCGATATCGTGCAATGGCTCGTCGGCGAAGACGTCGAGGTGACGAATATTCACGCAGTCGGAATTCCGATCCTGACGGACAAGGTTGACGCGGCGAATGCGCGTCTGGAGTTTTCATCGGGAGCGGTGGCAAACATCACCGCATCGCGTGTCGGAACTGAAAAGATTCGCAAGATGCGTTTCTTTCAACCACACGACTACGTCGCCATTGACTACACGACGAAACACGCGTCAGTCAGCAGTCTCGCGGCGCCGCAAGCGCCCGGATCGTGGCCGGTGGTCCATGCAAAGCGCCTGGAGATCGTCGACGTCGAACCGTTGCGTGCGGAGATCGTTTCGTTTTTCGATTCGGTCAACAACGGAACGGCGGTCGCGATTTCAGGATCTGACGGACGCAACGCGTTGAGCCTCGCGTTACGAACACTGGAGCAAATTAAGGCACACGCTGAGCAACTTGATGTCGTCCACAAATGAAACAAAAACTAACCCCGACATCTCGAACCTGCTTACGGAACACATCGGCGCGGGCGACTTCCCTTCTGCCGTCTATCTGATCGCGCAAAACGGCGACGTCCTTTTCACTGACGCGCTTGGTCATTCCGCCGTCGAACCGTATAGCATCGCCAACAAGCTCGACACGATTTACGATCTCGCGTCGTTAACGAAGCCGCTCGTCACGGGCATGTTGTGCGCGAAGCGCATCGAGCTCGGCGAGCTGACGCTCGACAGTTCCGTCTCTCACTACCTGCCCGAGTTTGATCGCACCGACAAACAGATGATCACCGTCCGCGAGCTGCTGACGCACAGCGCGGGACTGCCCGCGTGGCGGCCGCTTTATCTGCTCGCGGAAGACGAGCCTGAGCGCGCGGCGGGCGCAATTGCGAGTCTCGATCTCGAATACAAACCGGGTACACGCGTGGTCTATAGCGATCTCGGATTCATCGCGCTCGGTATTTTGCTGGCGCGCATGACGGGACACTCACTCGCGGACATGGCGCGGCGTGAGATCTTCGAGCCGTTGGATTTAAAGCAGACGTTTTTCAATCCGGAAGAGGCGTTGCAAACCGGCATCGCGGCATGTGAAACGGGAAACGCGTACGAACGCGACATGTGCGAGCAAACCAGCGCGGGTGTTTATGAGAATTCTCGCCAGCGACTCATCTGGGGCGAGGTTCATGACGGCAACGCATATTTTCTCGGCGGCGCCGCGGGTCATGCCGGACTGTTCGCGAGCGCGCCCGACACGCTTCGATTGGCCCAACAGTTTCTCGCGGAGTCGAGCAAGTTATTGACGCCCGCAACGTGCGCGATGTTTCGCACCAACATGACGCCGGGACTCGAAGAGGCGCGATCGCTCGCCTGGCAGCTCGCCGAGACAAAAGATTCGACTGCCGGAGTCGATCTGCCGCCCGACAGTTTTGGTCACAACGGCTTCACCGGAACTTCACTCTGGATCGATCCGTCACACGCTCGCGTGTTTATCCTGCTGACGAATCGCACGCACGCGCGGCAACTTCCCTTCGCGAATATCAACGCCGTGCGGCGTCGCTTCCACAGCCTCGCTGATTTAGCCACAAAAGGCACAAAAAGACACAAGAGGTAAAGAACAAAAGAACTTAGTGCTTGGTGCTTTGTACTTGGTGCTTTGTACTTGGTGCTTTGTACTTCTACTCCCGTAATTTCCCTTTTATTCCTTTATTCCTTTTTGTGCCTCTTGTGCCTCTTGTGCCTCTTTGTGGCTAAAGTCGAAATCTTAGCGCTGTGCCGATGACGTTGAGGTCGCCGGGAACACTGACGCCGTCGTTCTGTCGCAGATAGAAAACGTCCTGAGCGAAGTGTTTATTGAAGACTTTCGTGATGCCGACCGCGAACCGGTTGCGCACCCAACGATCCACCGTCCAATCGTAAAAAACCTCATCGCCGATCGACGCTGACAATCCGAGCTTGTCTGGTCCAATCGGATACTCCAACAACAGCCGGTTGCGATAACGATTCGATTTAACACCGGAGTTTCGATAGCGCCGCTCGAATTGGTTGCGATCGCGAATCGTGAGTTTTCCGAGTTTGAATTGAAAGGTAACCGGAAGCGTCAGCCGGTTCTCCCAAACGCGTCTGCCTGCAAACGGCTGCGTTCCAATGTGTAGATAACTGGGCGCAATGGTGACGTACTTCCCAGCGCGGTAGGTGAAACCAGCGCCGACACGCCCGTCAAACAGATGAGTTATATCGCGGCCGACTCGCAGCGTGCCGAGTAAATTGAAATCGAATTGTTTGCTGACGGGCACGGCGAGTTGCACGTCCGACCAAAACTGGTTGTCGCTTCGATCGAGGACCTGCGCGTTTACAGACAAGAAAAAAGCAACGATGCAGAAGCAAACGCTCTTTAGACGAATCATCGTGGGTGTGGTGGCAGGACGGTGAATGACGTTATCGCGACCACAATCGGATCTCCGATCTGTAGTTTTGTAGTCACTGTTTCGGGCTTAGGTCGCGTTGCGATGATCGTTTCGCCGCCGCGGTCCAACCGCAAACGCACTCGCTCGTACGCGCCGACAAAGCTGATCTCCTCGATCCGCGCGGTCGCGATCTTCGAAACACCCGGGCGCATAAACTCGCTCTTGCTCAACACCACGTCCTCGGGTCGAAAAACGATCTTCACGCGATCGCCGGTCTTGAACTTCTCCTGATCGAGCGGCGCGGAAAGATGCGACGAGCCGACTTCAAGAAAATCGTTTCGCACCGTCGCTTCGAGTATGTTCGCCGCGCCGAGAAACGTCGCGACGTATTCAGTCGCGGGATGGTTGTAGATCTCGTAAGGCGTGCCGACTTGTTCGAGACGACCCTCGTTCAGAACGGCAACGCGATCGCCGAGCTCGAGTGCTTCCTCCTGATCGTGCGTGATGAAGATGGACGGGACGTTCACCTTTCGCAACAGCGCCTTGATCTCGCGCCGCAGGTGAACGCGCGTTTGCGTGTCGAGCGCGCCGAACGGTTCGTCAAACAGCAGTGCCGCGGGTTTGTAAGCGAGCGTGCGCGCGATCGCGACGCGCTGCTGCTGGCCGCCTGAAAGCTGCGACGGATACTTTTTGCGATGCTGTTCGAGTCGGACCAGCGCCAGCAAATCGTTAACGGTCTCGCGAATCTCCTTGCGCTTTCGCTTGCGGATGCGCAGTCCGTAACCGATGTTTTTCTCGACCGTCATCTTTGGAAACAACGCGTACGACTGAAAGATCACGCCGACGCCACGCTCGCGCGCGGGCAGGTCCGTTACGTCCTTGCCGTGAAGAATCACTTTGCCCTTCTCCGGCAGTTCGAGGCCCGCCATGATCCGCAGGATCGTCGTCTTGCCGCTGCCCGACGCGCCGAGTAACACGAGCACTTCGCCTTCGGCGACGTCGAAACTGATGTTTTCGAGCACGCTGGTTTTGCCGAAACGTTTGCTGAGCCCGATCACACTGGCAGCCACGGATGGCGGATCCGCCAACTCTACGGGCTCAGGGATCAGTGTTTCTTTGGCTTTCACAAAGTTTAATTTCGACTTTCGAAATTCGAATTTTCAATCAACGTCCAGCCAGTCGCGCGCGAAGAACAGCACGCTGAAGATCAGAAACGAGAACAACGCGAGCACGATCGCGATCGCGTTCGCGGCTTCGATCTGTCCTTCGTTGAACTTCGCGAAGATGTAGAGCGGGGCTGTTTGTGTGCGTCCCGCGAGATTTCCGGAAACCAGGATCGTCGAACCAAACTCGCCGACGGCGCGCGCGAACGTCAGCAACGCACCGGACACGATCGCACCGCGCAACGAAGGCAGCGTCACGTGCCAGAACGTTTGCCAGCGTGTCGCGCCGATCGTCGCCGACGCTTCTTCAAGCGAGCGGCTCATCGTGTCGAAGACGGGTTTGATGACGCCGAATGCGAGTGGAAAAGTAACGAAGATGTTGGCCAGGATGATCGCGCCGGCCGTAAACATGATCTGCGTGTCGGGTCTCAGGAAGCGGCCGAGCGTGCCGTATGGTCCCCACAACAGTAGCAGCGCAAAACCGGCGACGGCGGTTGGAATCGCTGTCGGCAGTGAGATGGTAACGATCAGCGCGTTGCGCCCGAGGAAGTTGTAACGCGACAACACGTAAGCGGCGAACAGACCGAAGATCACGTTGAAAACAGTAGCCCAAAAACTCGTGGCCATCGACAACTTAAGCGCGAAGATCGCTTCGGGCGCGGTCAGTGCGGCCCAGAATTTGTCGAGGCCGTTGCTGGTGCCGAAGATGAAGATCGAGGCGAGTGGGAGAAACACGAGCGGCAACATCATGAACACAAGCATGCCGATGCTCAGAGGCCGAACGACGTCGAAGCCTCGAACGTGACGCATCGTTGGTACTAAGCTGCTCATTTCTTCTGCACCTGATCGCGAAAGATCTTTTCAATCACGTCGGGATACGCATTGTCCCAACCTTTGAAGTACTCGATCGTCAAAGGCAGCTCGACGTGTCCGAATCCTGCGTTCGCCTGGTTGAACGCATCGTTCGTCGACGAGTAGAAGTGAAACTTCACGAACGCCTGCTGCGCTTCGTCGCTCCACAGATACTGCATGAACGCATCGACAACCTGTCGCTTGTCACTCCCGACGTTCTTGTCGATCACGACCGCGGGATGCTCGCTGAAGATCGTCGAACGCGGCACGATGATCTCGATCGGCGCGTTCGCTTCTTTCATCAACAACGCTTCGAGCTCATAAGTGACCAGCGCATCGCCGTTGCCGAGTTCGAACGTCGTTCGTGCTTCACGTGCTGAGCCGGGCGTTGAAATGACGTTCTTCCAGATCGCTCGCAACGTTTGCAGCGCTTTCGGCCTGTCCTCCCCACCCTGCGCCTCGGATTTCTTCAGCTCCGAACCGTAGATCGCAAGAATCGACCACTGCGCGCCTCCCGAACTGACCGGATCGGGATGAATCAACTTGATCCCCGGCTTCGCGAGATCCGAAAAGTCGTGAATGCCTTTCGGATTTCCTTTTCTCACGATGATCACGAACGGAGTTTTGTTGACGATTCCTCCACTCGGATACGAACGCCAGTCAGACGTGACGAACCCGCCGCTCTTCAATCGCTGCGCATCGCGCTCGATCGAAAGTATCGCGACGTCAGCCGGCGCGCCTTGCAAAATCTGGTTGGTGACTGTTTCCGAACCGGCAAATGACGACTGAAATCGCACCTCCTGTCCGTGAAGCTGTTTCCAGCGTGCCGTGAAACCGGGAAAGATCGCCTTCTCAAGCGACTCTTTCATGATCGAGAAGCCGTAGAGCGTGATCGTAATGTCGCCGCTTTCACCGGGCGGTTTGGGTAAACAACTCGCGGCGAAGAGCATCAGACACACGCCTGCCGTAGTAACGAACGCCACGTTTTGGGATGTAGTCCTCCTCATGAGGCTTTTGCGCGTGCGCGCGCGGGGTCTCCTCATTCGTGTGACAGCCCAAAAACCGCTGCCGTTAACTGTTCAGCTACCGGGTGTGCTCCGTCTATACCATAAATCAGTCTCATCCGTGTACCTTTTTCGTAGTACTATGCTCCGGCAATGCGTAGTTCCCTCGTGCGGAAAGTCATCACTTTTTTGCTTGCGCAGTCGTTGTTCCTGTCGATTACTGCCGGCCAGCAACAATCCCGCGAAGAAACGCGACCTCGCCGTGCGCAACCTGCATGGCCCGCGCCAACGACGGCGACGACGCCCGTCATCGCGCCCGTGATCGCGCCCGTCATCGCTCAGCCAAACCTGACAACGCTTTCCGGATCTGAACCGACGATCCGCGTTGCGCTGACCACAAACGCGCGCTCGGCTGTGATCTCGACAGCGGGTCAACTGATGAATGCAAGCGGCGGCGGCTCGAAGTTAACGGCGCTCGATAGCTCGCGCGTGCGTGTCGATGCGCGATTGCTTTCGCCGTTGCCCCCAAACAGCGACGACGCTGCGTATCGCGTCGTGATCGCCGGCGCAGCGTCACGCGATGAAGCGGAAGAGAACAAGAAAGAGATCGAGAAACTCAGCGGCGAAGACGTCGATACTGTTTACGACACGGCCACGAAAACGTGGGGACTCGTGGTCGACGCAAAACAGCCACGCGAAGAAGCAGAAGAACTGCTGGCGCGACTCGAAGCCGCCGGTATCGAAGCGACGATCGAAGGTCCACCTTCCGCGGAGAAAACCGCGACGCCCGCGCAAACCAACAAAGGAAACGTCCGGCTCACATCAGCGCCGCGAACTCCGTCGCGTGAAGTCGTCGCGTCATCATCGAGTGGCACTACGTTCAGTTCCAGCGCGCCCGTGGCGTTTGCTTCCGACGATGAAGCGAAGTCGCCGGTGCGTTTCAACGATCGACCGTATCGCGGACGCATCGAAGTCTTCACGAACCTGCGGGGCTCGTTGACCGTCGTTAACGAACTAGGTCTCGAAGACTACGTCCGCGGCGTGGTTGCGAATGAGCTTTCTCCCGGCGGTTATCCCGCGATCGAGGCTTTGAAAGCGCAGGCGATCGCCGCTCGCACTTACGCGTTGAAGAATCGCGGGCAGTTTATGGCCCAGGGGTTCGACATCCTGCCAACCACACGCTCGCAAGTCTATCGTGGTCTAACTTCAGAAAATCCGCTGTCGACGCGCGCGGTCGACGAAACGCGCGGCATCATCGCGACCTACGCGGGCGAACCGATCAACGCGCTCTACACGTCGACGTGCGGCGGGCGCACTGAAGACGCGGAGAACATTTTCAACCAGGCTGTTCCTTATTTACGTGGCCGCGAATGCGCCGCCGAAGGACTCGCCGCGTTCGAACGATTCGTCGTGAAAACAACTCGCGATCCCGCCGAGTTGCGCGAAGACGGCAACGTCACACTGCTGCGTGACATCGCGTTGTTACTGACACAGAACTTCGGTTCGCTCAACACGCGCGTCACCGACTCGTGGCTCGCCGGCGAAGCTTCGACAGCCGAGGTCCGAAACTGGTTGACGCACGCGGCGCGTATCGCTCGCCAACCGTCGCCGCAAACCGGCGAAGATGTAAACCGTCCACCGGCTTTCGCGACCGCGCTTGCCATTGCCGTGCTCGGCGACAGCCGGACCAGCACGCTGATGAACAACGCCGACGCTGATTATGTTCTCGGACGCGACGCGCAGTCGGTGCCCGCCGAGAGTCGCGCCGATCTCGCGATGCTGGTGCGCGAGGGCCATCTCGCGTTGTATCCCGACGCGACGCTGCGCCCGCGTGAACCGCTCTCTCGCGCACGCGTGATCCACGCGATCGCGCAACTGCTCGAAGCTCGCAACCTGTTGCAGCTTCAGAAAGCAAATGCGCGTCCGTCTTCCGATGGACAAGTCATTCTTCGTTCACAGAAAGGCAAGGACCAACCGCTTCGCGTGAACTCCGACGCGTTTCTGTTCCGCCAACTCGGCGAACGCGCTTACGCGGTCTCATCAGTAACCCTCGTCGGCGGCGAGCCGGTGACTTATCATCTCGCGCCGAACGGGCAGATCGACTTTCTCGAAGTCAAACCGGCGCCAAACGGCGCGGCCGCCGATCGCTTCTCGCCGTTTTCAAATTGGACCAAGGGCATGACGGTGGGCCAGGTGCAGGCGCATCTCGCACGCGCCGCGAGAGGAATCGGACCGATCACGGATCTGCGCGTCGTCTCGCGTGGCTCGTCACATCGCGTCACGGATCTCGAGATCGTCGGCGCTAACGGCACTGCGCACGTGCGCGGTGGACGCATTCGTTCCGCTCTCGGTCTGCGCGAGCAACTCTTCGTGATCGATCGCGAGTATGACGACAGCGGGCGAGTCACTGAGTTTATTTTCACCGGCCGCGGTTGGGGCCACGGCGTCGGCATGTGCCAGGTCGGCGCTTACGGCCTCGCCAAACAAGGCTGGTCAGCCGAGCAGATTCTGAAAGCGTACTACTCGGGTATCGAACTTACGCGCATGTACTAATCGATCGTTCTGCTTTTTGAACCCCGCAGTCTGAGATAATCTCTGCGTTCTCTGCGCTCTCTGCGCTCTCTGCGTTCTCTGCGTTCTCTGCGTTCTCTGCGTTCTCTGCGCCTCTGCGTGAAACTGATCGGATACAAGAAACCGCAGACGCAGAGGAACGCAGAGCTAGAAAAAAGATAGAAATTCGGACACGACATAGGTAAACGGTAAGCTTGCGGTTCTCACGTAATCAGATCATCGGAGGGTTGCTGCTACTCGCAGTGATGTGGATAGTCGCAATTCTCCGCATGTTATCCTCTGGCGCGTGAGCGTCGAGCAAACTGAAACACCGGTGATCGCGATTGTTGGACCAACTGCGTCCGGCAAGAGCACGCTCGGCATCGAAGTCGCTCTCGCGATCGGCGGCGAGATCATCAACTGCGACTCCGTTCAGGTTTACCAGGAAATACAGATCGCCACCGCCAAGGTCCCACTCGAGGAACGCAAAGGCGTTCCGCATCACCTGATCGATTTCGTTTCCCCTTCAGTTAACTACACAGCCGTCGAATGGGCGCGCGAAGCTGCCGCGAAGATCGAAGAGATCGAGAGTCGCGGACGGATTCCGTTGCTCGTCGGCGGCACAGGTTTCTACTTGCGCGCGTTGCGACAACCTTTCTTCGTCAGTCCGCAAACTGACGAGTCACTACGCCGCCGCCTAAACACGATCCGCGAACGACACGGCCCCGAACATCTTCATCGCCTGTTGCGAAGAATCGATCCGAAAGCGGCGGCCCACCTGTTTCCCCGTGACTGGCCACGCGTACAGCGCGCCATCGAGGTCTACCTGCAAACCCGCCGTTCGATCATGGACCAGAAGAGCGAACGCCCCGATCCACACGAAAGCGCCCGCCGTTTGCGCATTCTGGCCCTGAATCCGCCGCGAGCGGAACTCTACAACCGCATCAACCAACGGACCGAAGAGCATTTCGCGGCCGGGCTCGTCGCGGAGGTCCAGGAGCTGTTAAAGCGTGGCTTTTCTCCCAACTCCAACGCCCTCGGCGCCCACGGATACCGCCGTGTGGTCGAGTATCTACAGGGCCAACGCGACCTTCCGAGCGCCGTTGAACAGACCAAGCTGGACGTGCGCCATTACGCCAAACGGCAATTGACATGGTTTCGCCATGAAGTGGATGTGGAGTGGTTCGACGGTTTTGGTGAAGAAAAAGACATTTTAGAATCGGTTTTAGGGGCCATACGGCAGGGTGCGCGGTCCAAATAGTCATCTTTCCGTCACATCGCAACCTAACTCTTGTCAGTCACTGATCGGTGTTGTAATCTCATTGCAACCGCGCAATGCATACCGGGTTGCAATCATGTCGGACGGCAAACAGGCACCGCAGAACATTCAGGACGCCTTTCTCAACACGGTCCGGCGGGAGAAGACTTCCGTCGTCGTTTATCTGTTGAATGGCGCCAAACTAACTGGCCGCATCCGGAGTTTTGACAAGTTTTCGGTGCTGCTCGAGTCAGGCTCGCAAGAGCAACTAATCTTCAAACACGCCATTTCCACGATCTCTCAATCGCGGCGCGCCACCGGCGATCTGCACTCGCAGACGGGTGCCGAAGCCCATGCGCGAGAGGTTCGCGACGCCAACTCGCCTGAGGCGTGACATTCGTTTAAACTCTCTCGGCTCTTTCCGTAAATTCATTTTTTTAGTACCCGACTGAGGATTTTTGTGCCTGGAACTTTCATTACCTTTGAAGGTATTGACGGCAGTGGGAAATCGACGCAACTGCGCCTGCTGAACAACTTTCTGCGAGCTAACGGCCGCTTTCCGCTCGTGACGCGCGAACCCGGCGGTACTCCCGTCGGACTGCGGCTTCGTGCCGCATTGCTCGACGCGTCCGAAGAGGTCGATCCGCTCACGGAACTCCTGGTTTTCGCCGCCGATCGCGCGCAACACGTACGCCGGGTCATTCTGCCCGCGCTCGAAGCAGGCGAGGTCGTGATCTCCGATCGTTACGCCGATGCCACGGTCGCTTATCAAGGCGCCGGACGTGGATTTCCGCCCGAGTTGATCAAAGAGATCGTCCAACTCGCTACCGAAGGTCTGAAACCGGACTTAACCGTGTTGTTCGACGTCGGGATCGATGAATCAACCACTCGCACCACGCGACGCTCGACAGGCAAATCATCGAGCAAAGCCGGACGCGATCGCCTGGACATCGAGCATTCGGATTTTCATGAACGCGTGCGCGACGCATATCTCCAGATCGCCCGCGCCGAACCGGATCGAGTGAAAGTAATCGACACCAGTGGTCCAGTAGAAGTCACGCACGAACGCGTCAAAGCGATCATCATTCCTTTTTTGGAAAGCCGAGGACACTGATGTTCGATCAAATCGCCGGAAACAAACGAGTCAAAGAAGTATTGAAACGAATGCTCGACGCGGGCAGGCTTCCCGGCGCGCTGCTGTTCACGGGGGAAGAAGGCGTCGGCAAGAAACTGTTCGCACTCGAAGTCGCGCGGGCGTTGAACTGCCGCACGCCGCGAAATAACGAGGCGTGTGGCGAGTGCGGCTCGTGCCAGCGCATCGCGCGTGTCAACTATCCGGAACGCGACGACGTCGACGAATGGAACCAGATTCTCTGGACCGATCATCCTGACGTCGGTCTCGTCATCGCGCCGCGACGCGTGTTGCGTGTCGAACAGATGCGGCAGATTGAAAAGGAAGCAAACTTTCGCCCGTTCGAAGGCAAAGCGCGCGTCTTCCTGATCGACGAAGCCGACAAACTCAACGACGCTTCCGCGAACGCATTGCTGAAAGTTCTCGAAGAACCACCGCGCACGTCGCACCTGATCCTGATCACAGCGCGTCCCGCGATGCTGTTACCGACGATACTCTCGCGCTGCCAGGTCATCCGCTTCGCGCCGCTGACGCCCGCCGAAATCGAAACGCATCTCACGAAGAGCAAACAGCTCGACGTCAAAACAGCACGGCTGCGAGCACGCGCCGCCGGCGGCAGCATGGGCCGCGCGCTGTCGGGCGATCTCGTCACCTTCACGTCGCAACGAAAAGCGATGCTCAAAGTGCTCAACGCACTCGTCGTCAGCAACAACCGCGCGGATCTGATTCGCTCCGCCGAACAACTCAACGAAGCGCAGTACAAAGACGAGTTTGAAGAACGATTGGACGTGCTCGAGACGTTGATTCGCGACACGTGGATGTTGTCGCTCGGTGTAGAGTCTTCTAAGTTGGTAAACGAGGATTTATTGTCTGAGCTTCAACCGATCGCTGAGAAACTGGATTCCAGCCGCGCGGCAAACTGGATCTTGCAGATCGAAGACTTGCGGGAACAGTTGATCGTCAACATCAATCGGAAAGTCACGACTGACGCGCTGTTTCTGACGATGGCGGGTGACGTCGCCGCGCAGAAACGTCCAAAGGTTAGGTGATTCCATTTGTCATTTTCCATTTGTCATTTCTCGGACGCTCCGCGCTTTGGAAGTTCCGCAGCCGGATGAAAATGGAAAATGACAAATGACAAATGGAACTGACTTACTTACTAATTGTCACGAGTTCCGGTTCGGCATTGACCGGCTTGGCAGCCGCGCCTTCGGCAAGCAACTTCTCGGTTTCCATCACGAACGCATCGACGATGTTTTCACCCGCGACTTTGCGCATCGGCACGCCGTCTTTGAAGATCATTCCCACGCCGCGGCCGAACGTGATTCCGAGTTGAGAATCGTGGGCCTCGCCTGGTCCATTCACCGCACATCCCATGATCGACAGGTGCAGCGGCTCTTCGATATGGGCCAACCGGCGTTCGATCTCGGTCACGATGCCGACAAAGTTATCGACGTCCAAACGGCCGCAAGTCGGACACGCAACCACGGTCACGCCGCGTGTTCTCAATCCGAGTGACTTCACGATCTCCCACGCAACGCGCACCTCTTCCTGTGGCTCAGCAGCTAAAGAGACGCGAATCGTGTCGCCGATTCCCTCGTGAAGCAAGATGCCGAGACCGATGGACGACTTCACGGTGCCGCTGAATGAAGTGCCCGCTTCGGTCACGCCGAGATGAAACGGATAATCGACCTTCTCGGCCAACAAGCGATACGCCGCGACCGTGCGATGCACGTCGGAAGCTTTCAACGAGATGATGATGTCAGTGAAGTCGAGATCTTCGAGAATCCGAATGTGACGCAACGCGGATTCGACCATCGCCTCGGGCGTCGCGGTTCCGTACTGCTTCAACAGATCCTTTTCGAGTGACCCGCCGTTGACGCCGATGCGAATCGGAACTTTCTGCGTCTGCGCCGCGCGCACTACTTCCCGAACACGATCGTGCGAACCGATGTTTCCCGGATTGAGCCGCAGCTTGTCGATGCCGGCTTCGAGTGCGATCAACGCGAGCTTGTAATGGAAGTGAATATCCGCGACGAGCGGAACTTCGGGGACGCGCTTGCGGATCTCTTTTAGCGCGACGGCGGCATCGTTATCCGGCACCGCGAGGCGGACGATCTCGCAGCCGGCGCGCACCATCTCTTCGATTTGCGCGACAGTGGCGCCAACGTCGGCAGTGTCGGTCTTGGTCATCGATTGAATCGAGACCGGTGCGCCACCGCCGATTTGAACGTGCTTGACTTGAACTGGACGAGACTTGCGCATTACTTCGCGGGCGCCGATGACGACGCCGGAGCACGGGGCTGCTCGGAACTTCCTCCAAAGGTCTTGATCAGGTCGTTGCTAATCACGAAAACCATCAGCAACAACACCATCACGAAGCCTACTTGCTGTATACGATCGCGAACGACGGCTGAGATCGATAAACCTATCAGACCCAGCAGTCCTTCGAGCAGCAGCAGGAAGATCGCGCCGCCGTCGAGCACCGGAATCGGTAGCAGGTTGAAGATACCGAGGTTCAGGCTCAGAAAACCGAGCATCCCGAAGACACCGTCCCAGCCAAGTCGTTCGACTGACTTTTGCGCCGCCTGGTAGATGCCGATCGGGCCTGAGAGCGTGTTGCGCACCGAGCGCTGGCCGGTGAAAACCTGGCCGAGCGCTTTCGCGGTCAGACGAAGAATCTGAATGTTTGTGTCGTAAGCGTATACGGCCGCGGACGCGACCGTCGCGTCGTGCAGTGGAAACTGTTCGCCGAGTCCGAATCCCAACCGGCCGCCTTCGATACGGCGTTCCGGAGTCGTGATTTCGGTCGTCTGTCCGTTTCGCTCGACTGTGATCGCGATCTTTTGGGCGTCGTGACTGCGAATGTACTCGGTAACCTGCGCGGCGCTCTTCACGCTTTCGCCGCCGATTTTTACGAGGCGATCGCCGCTCTTTAGTCCGGCTTCTTCGGCCGGAGAGCCTGAGAAAACGTCGCCGACGACGACGGGCAGACCGCCGTAATCAGGTAGGAAATCGAGAAATCCCGCGGTTTCGCCGTTTTCAGTGCGAGCTGTTGGCGTGATGGTCAACGAAATGTCGGAACCGTTTCGGTTGACGACGACCGGCAGCGGTTTGCCCGGCGAGAGCAGTCCGTCGCCGTTGATCATGTCCCACGTTGGGTGTGCGGTGTTGTTGAACGAAACGATTCGATCGCCGGGTTGAAAACCGGCTTTTTCAGCAGCGCCGCCGGGCTGGACGTAATAAACGACCGGCGATGGCGTTGCGGGCACGCCGTACATCATCGCGGCGGCAAACGGGATCGCGAGAGCGGTGATGATGTTCATCACGGGTCCGGCGAGTGCGACGAGCACGCGTTGCCAACGGGGGCGCAGGTTGAACATCTCTTCGGCGGGAATATCGGACGCGCTCGCGCCTTCGAGTGGTGCGTTTGACTCGTCGCCGCCGAGTTTGACGTAGCCGCCGAGGGGAATTGCTGAAACGCGATAATCAGTGTGTCCCCACTTTTTTCCAAACAAACGCGGACCAAATCCCACTGAGAAGGTCTCAACGCGGATCTTGAAGAGTTTGGCGACGATGAAGTGGCCAAATTCGTGCAGGACGACAGCGGATCCGAGTATGAAGATGAAAGCTGCCGGATAGATTAGAAAATCCATTAAAGACCTTTTCCTTGAAGATTTACCGCCAAAACAACCACAGTTAGACTCGACGACTGCGAGTCGGGTTGCAATGCGAGTTTACGCGCCGCGTAAGTAGTCGTCAAACAATTCGTTTGTCGCAATTAAACCGTCGCTTTCGCGCGTTTGTCGATTTCCGAGAGGGCTACGAGCCGGGCCGTGCGATCGGTCTCGAGGATAGTTTCGATGTCGAGGGCTGCTTGTTTTGTGTGCGCATCCATGACTGACTCGATGATGTGCGGAATCTCAGTCAAACAGATTCGCTCGTCGAGAAATGCGCTGACCGCTTCCTCATTCGCGGCGTTCATCGCCGCCGCCAACGTTCCGCCTTCTCGCAACGCTCGATACGCGAGCGCGATACACGGAAAACGCTCGAGATCGGGCGGTTCAAAGTGCAGACCCGAGATCGCCGTCAAATCGAGCGGCGGCAGCTGGCACGAGTGTCGCTCCGGAAACGTCAGCGCGTACTGAATCGCGTGTCGCATATCGGTGACACCCATCTGCGCGATCACCGACCCGTCGATCATCTCGATCATCGAGTGAACGACAGACTCAGGATGAACGAGAATATCAATCCGGTCCGGTCCGAAACCGAACAACCAGTGCGCCTCGATCACTTCCAATCCTTTATTCATCAACGTCGCTGAATCGATCGTGATCTTCGCACCCATGTTCCACGTCGGGTGACGCATCGCCTCAGCCACACTCGCCTGCTTCATCTCCGCTTTGTTCTTCGTGCGAAACGGTCCGCCGGAAGCAGTCAACACGATCCGCCGCACCTCGTCCGCACGTTCACCCCGCAAACACTGGTGCAAAGCGTTGTGCTCAGAGTCGATCGGCAACAACTCCGCGCCCGATTGTTTCGCCGCGCGCGTCATCAACTCGCCCGCCATCACCAGCGTCTCTTTATTCGCGAGCGCGACGCGCTTCCCTGCTTCGAGCGCACGCAAAGTCGGCACAAAACCGACAGCGCCGACAGTCGCCGAAACGACACAATCCGCCTGTGGATGTGTCGCGACTTCGATGAGCCCCGCTTCGCCCGTGACGATGCGCGGCAGATCGACGTCGCGTTCAAAGAGCCGTGCGCGAAGATCGTGCGCGGCTGTTTCACTGTCAACCGAGACGACCTCGGGCAAAAACGTGGCGACCTGATCCGCGAGTCGTTCGACATTGCTGCCTGCGCCGAGCGCGACCACGCGCATACGTTTCGCCGCTAATGATTCGACAACGCGGAGAGTGTTGCACCCGATGGAACCGGTTGAGCCAAGGATGGCGACGCCTGTGTTGGACATGCAGTCGTTAAGCAATCAGGAGGGGGACGAGCACCTTTGAATCGTAGGGGTCGAGAAGGTCGATAGTTTGACCTTGATCGTTGACGTAGGAGGCCGCGCTGACGCGCCAGTCGCCGCCATTCACATAAACGAGCGCCACCGACGCGTTAACCGTCTTGTTCTCGCCGATGACTTTCAGATGGAGCGTCGCTTGTCCGTTGCCGTCGGTTACGTTGACGTTGCCGGTAACGATGCTGCCGAAGTCAGTTACTTCGCCGATGTCCTGTTTCAGCTTCTCGCTGTTGCGCAAGAACTCCCTTGAGGTATTCGCGGCCTGACTGTTCGAAACCTGGTAAAGCACCACGCCAACGATACCACCCACAAACACAACAACCACTAAACCAAGAACCAAGACCACTGCGCCAATTATCAAAAGGATCTTTTTCGTGGTCATAAGCTGTTGTTAAAGCCACAGCGACTTGGGGGTTGTAGCCGCTCAGATCTTGAAGTAAATGACGGCGAAATAGTAGATGAGCGGCGCGTTGAAGAGCAAGCTATCCAATCGATCGAGTAATCCGCCGTGTCCGGGCAGTATATTCGCAGCGTCTTTCGCCGACGCGCTGCGTTTCAGAGCGCTTTCGACCAGATCGCCGAGAATTCCGATCACGCACATCACGAACGCCAGCGGCAAAGTCCACTTCAGCGGCAGTTCGCGAAAGAACCAGAAATGCGCCAGCGTCCCCATCGCAAGTGCGGCCACGACGCCGCCGATCGCGCCTTCCCACGTTTTCCCGGGACTGATCTTCGGCGCGAGTTTGTGTTTACCGAGAGCGCGTCCGACGTAGTAAGCACCCGTATCCGATCCCATCAAGACAAGGAAAAAGAATGACAGAAGATGCGCCGATAACGTCTGCTCGAATCCCGTGCGAATCAGGACAAGGTGCGTGCCGAGTAACGCCACGTAAAGCACGCCGAGAATCGTCGCGCCACTCGAAGCGATCATCTTGTCGAACGGAGCGCCGCGCAACATGGCGCTGATCAACGTCGCGATGACGAGAACGATGATGACGAGGAGAAAAAGCAGGAAGTTGAGCCACGGCTCGTTTTGCAGCGAGATCGTGATCAGCGCGGCGCCCGCGACGAATCCCGGGACCGGATCGGGTTTCAACTGCAACCGCTTCGCAAGCAGGTAAAACTCCCAGAGCGCCAAAACCATCGACGCGGCTGCGAGCAGGATGAATAACCACCATAACCACGAAATGAGAATAGATGCGATCAGAAAAGGAAGAACGATGACTGCCGTTAAGAGTCGTTTCATCCGTGGTCCCTATTCACCACCAGTTTTAATCCCCCAAATCGTCTGTCTCTTCCTTGATAATCGACTACGGCTTCGAGGAGATGCACGCGACGGAAATCGGGCCAGAGCGTGTCAGTCACGTAAATCTCCGCATACGCGCTCTGCCAGAGCAGGAAGTTTGAAATGCGCAACTCGCCGCTGGTCCGGACCAGAAGGTCCAACTCCGGCAGGTTCCTCGTGTAGAGTTCACTGGCGATACGTTCTTCGGTGATCTCGTCGGGGCGAATGCCTTCGTCGAGTAAACGCCGGACAGCGGCTCGTGTGGCATCGACGATCTCCGCGCGCCCGCCGTAGTTCAACGCAACTGACAGGATCATGCCTTTGTTGCGTGCGGTGCGTTCGGTGGCGCGTTGAATTTCTTTGCGAACGTTGTCGTTGAGCGCGCCGATGCGTCCGATAGTTTGAAACCTGATGTTCTGGCGATCGATCTCGTCGAGCTCGATGCGCAGGTAACGGCGCAACATACGCATGAGGGCGTCGACTTCGTAACGAGGACGTTTCCAGTTTTCGGTCGAGAAAGCGTAAAGCGTGAGTGCGCCGATACCGAGCCGCGCGCAAGTATCGACGGCGGCGCGTACGGCTTCGACGCCTGCTTTATGACCAGCGACTCGTGGCTGTCCGCGTTGCGCGGCCCAACGGCCGTTGCCGTCCATGATTATGGCGATGTGTCGCGGTAAACGGTCCCACGCGACGGCGTTGATCAGAGCCTCTTCGCGCGTCCCTTTTTGTATTACTGCTGCGAAATCAGCAAGCATGAGTGCATTCTACCTTACGAATAACGAACTGAGACCAACGTTAATCCACATGCCGGGGCTGTCGTTGCGGCGAGTGGACGTTGGCCGGTGGCGATGGCGGCTTTAATCGTCTCGTCGTCGAGTTCATTTCGGCCGGCCGCCATTAATGTTCCGGCGATTGTGCGTACCATGTAGCGAAGAAAGCCTTCGGCGGTAACACGGATTTCCAGAATCGAATCGTGTGCGCGTTCGTCGAAGCGACTGGTGATCTCGAGGTGCGTTATCGTTCGCACGCGATCTTCGACGTCTGACTGTGTCGCTGAAAACGCGGTCCAGTCGTGGCGGCCTAAAAATAATTCGGCTGCGGAACGCATCCGATCGAGATCGAGTTTGCGAGCATCCTGGTGTGCGTAGCGCGACCAGAATGGCGAGATGACCGGGCCGTTGACGATGCGGTAAACGTAACACTTCTCGATCGCCGAATAACGCGCATGAAACTCCGGATCGACTACTTCCGCCGCTAACACGCGCACGTCTTTCCCGATATTTCCGTTGATCGCCGCGCGTAACTTCTCCGGCGTGATCTCTCGCTGAATCTCAACACTCGCCACCTGGCCTTCAGCATGAACGCCGGCATCCGTCCTGCCCGAACCATGCACGTTGACGCTTCGCCCGTCGATCAGCGACAGTGCATTCGTCAGTTCACCCTGGACCGTCCGAAACCCATCCTGAATCTGCCACCCGTGAAAATCCGTGCCGTCATACTGGAGTAGCAGTTTGTAGTTCATTGCAACGTTGACGCGGCTTGGCCGCTCGATGTGCGGCGGCGAAACCGGAGACCTCAAGCAGTCTTGCGGCTTCCGGGTTTTATGACTGGGTCGCCGAGTTTGCAGGCATCGCAGTCCGCAGGGTCGACGGCAACGACTTTTAGCGATACCAAGGCCGTGCGTGGAACACCAACGTCCACCGCACCGGCGGAGCGATCGATGATCGAAGCTGCGCCGACAACATTCGCGCCCGCTTCGCGCAGCGCGTCGATCGTTTCACGTGTCGATCCGCCAGTGGTGATCACGTCTTCCACAACCAGCGTCTTCTCACCAGGCGAAACACTGAACCCGCGACGCAACGTCATCTTCCCAGCCTCGCGTTCGGTCCAGATAAAGCGCGCGCCCAATGCCCGCGCCACTTCATGCCCGATCACGATCCCACCGATGGCCGGCGACGCCACCAGCTCGATTCCCTGTCCCGCAAACTGCCGCGCGATCGCGTCGCCAAACGCCGCCGCCTTGTCCGGAAACTGGAGCACTCGTGCGCATTGCAGATAGACCGTACTGTGCAATCCGCTCGTAAGTTGGAAGTGGCCCTCCAGCAGCGCTTCCGTCTGCTTGAACTCGTTGATTACCTGCTCAGCGTTCAAATTGCACCTCGATAAACGAAGGCGGCGTGCTACAATCCGGCCCGAATGCCGCCGTATCCCAATTTAGTTTCGAACTCGACGCTCGTTCAGGACACAATCGACCTTCTAAACGGCTCCGGCGGACGCGCCGCCGCCACCGAGATTGTTGACGCCGTCTTCAAACTCTCCCACGTCGACGACGAACTCGCCGGTCTACTCGTCGCGGACCTGATCAGAAACGATCGCCGTTTCAAAATCGAGAACCACACCGTCGAACTGCTGCGTGACGATCGCCAGTCGCGCCTCCTGAAAGATCTCGATTTCGTCGTTGTCGACGTCGAAGCGACAGGCGCGAAAACACCGCCTAATCGACTCATCGAGCTCGGCGCTTATCGAATTCACAACGGCCGCATCGTCGATAAGTTTCAGTCACTCTGCAATCCCGAGATTCCGATCCCGCGCTTCGTGGCGTCGCTCACGGGAATCTCGAACGAGATGGTGAAACAGGCGCCGGTCTTTGCGGATGTCGCGCCGCAGTGGCTCGACTTCGTCGCCGACTCAGTCCTGATCGCGCACAATTCAAACTTCGACGCAAACTTTATCAATCACGAGATCTCGCGAGTTTATCCCGGACACCGAATGGTGAACCCGCACCTGTGTACCGTCAAACTCTCGCGACGCGTCCTACCGGAACTACTCAATCACCGGCTCGACACGATCGCCAGTCACTTCTCGATTCCGATTGCCAGCCGTCATCGAGCCGGTTGCGACGCACTCGCCACCGCGGAGATCTTTCTTCACTTACTCGTAAAACTCGAAGAGGATCACGGAGCTAAAGATCTGGCCGATCTGTGTTTCCTTAATGACGCCGAGGACACGGACACCAAAATAATTAAGACGAGACCCAATCCGATCCACGGGTAATACATTGCCAGTATCGCCTTCGCTTCCTCGCCGTACTTCACCGCGAAAACGCCTTCCAACAAGAAACGAAACGCGCGTCCAACGACGATGGCGATCATGAATCGCGTGAAGCTGAAGCGAAACACGCCGGCGGTAACGACGAACAGTTTGAACGGAAACGGTGGCGGCAAAAGCGTTGCGACTAGCACCGACGCCATGTCGTAACGGTCGATCAGGTCCTTCACGCGTTTCTGTTTCGCTTCGGAAAACTTGCGCAATGCGCGGCCGCCCGCGCGGCGTGAAACCGCATAAAGAATCCAGCAACCAAGCGCGGATCCCGCCGTTGCCATGAACGCGTAAAGCAACATCCAGCGCGGGTGCGCGGTCGAGAGCAAGAGCATCAACGCGTCGGCGCTGCTCGGCAGGGGAACGAAAGCCGAGTCGAGCAAAGCGACGGCAAACAGGCCAAACGCTCCGAATGTAATCAGGTATTCGGAAACGCGCGTGAGCCATTTTGTTATGGGATTTTTAAATAAGAGAGCTATCAATCAGCGGCCCTTTCAGAGTCACCGGATTCTTTAACGTCCCCCTCGTGGGCGCCCTCGTGGGCGCCCTCGTGGGCGGCCTCGTGGGCGCCCGGCACCTCGACAGCGCGCGCGGGTTTCCGGTTACGACGATTAACTATCAGATACACGATCGCGCCGACAATTGCGAGCGACCCGACAATGCTGACGATCATCAGGCCGTTGTCTTTCAGAAAGAGCAACACGCGGCGGCCGTAGAACACGGCGAGTATGCCCTCGACGTAGTAACGAAACGAGCGCGCGATCATCACCGTCAACAAAAACTTCCAACGCGGATACTCGAGCGCGCCCGCTGTCGCGACAAATATTTTGAACGGCAACGGCGGCGGAAGGATCGCGGGGATACCGATCGCGAGAAACCCGAATCGTTCGTACGCTCTCTCGACGCGCTGGATCTGGTGCATCTTGAAGCGCTTGCGCAGCACTGCTTGCCCGCCGCGTCGCACGATCGAGTAAAGCAGATTGCAACCGATCACCGATCCTGCGGCGGCGAACAAGGGAAAGTAAAACGCGGCGCTGGGATATTTGTAACAACGTCCGACGACGAGGTAGTCGTTGATCTCAGGCAATGACAGGAGCGAGGAATCGAGCGCGCCGATAACGATCATCGCCGGGGCGGCGATGTACAAAGGCATACTGATGACGTTCACTTCCAACCACTGCGCAATCCGCCATAACCAGTCAACCATCTTGTAATCCGTGATTATTTGACCGGCGCGAAGACTGCTGGTGTGTCGTAAGTAACTCCCACTGTAAATCCTGAATTGGGACTGAAGCTGGTGAGTCCTTTGATGCCCGCGAAGTCGAACCTGAGTCCTGAAGCCCTAATCTGCATACCCAGCCGCGCTTCGGCCATCGACTCGGTGCCGAGTGGTCCGTTGCCGGGACGTGTGTTGGCGCGGCCGTTGACCTCGCCCGCGACGCTGAATTGTTTGTTGATGCGAAAGATGCCGGCGATACCGTAAGTGATCACGTCGTTTTGCGAGAACAGTTCGGTCGGCGCGGTCAGTATCGCCATGCCGAGATTGCCGAAGGTGTTGAAACGTCCGTCGGCGCCAAACTTCTTTCCGATCAGGATCGATCCGAAAGCGTTGGTCTGGTTGAGTCCGATCCCGGTGCCCTGGCTCGAGTTCGGGAGTTGCACGCCGAAGCGAAATCCGAGCGATGGACCACGACGCGTTTCGTTGCGTAGTTTGAACTTCGCGGCGAGTGTGAAATCACCGGTGTCGTTTGTTGAATTAGCTCCGGGCGCGAGGTTGAGTGGAATCGCCGACGGCCCGCGCGAGTTTATGCTGAGATAATTCTGCGCCACGCCCTCGATCTGAAACTCGACGTTCGGCCCCATTCCGAAGCTGATTCCAATCACGCCGACGCGCGTCAGATCGCCGTTGATACCCGACACGGGATACTTCGCGCCCTGCATGAAGTCGATGCCGGCTTCGATGCGGATTGTGCCCGGCGGAATGATATCGACGTCTTCTGTGATCAGCGGCCGTTGCTGCGCCTGCGCCACTGCGGACGACGCGAGAAAGACGAGGATAAGGGCGAAACGGCTCATCGGTAAGCGATTCTAAGTCGCGGCGTCGCAAAGCGTCAATGTGGTAGTATTCGCGCTACTATGCGACGCCTTGCATTCATTCTCCTGATCATTGCCTGTCTTTTAACTTCCCTGCCGGTGGGCCAGCGCGAGCGCGCGCGTGCGCAGTCCACATCAGAGCCACGGATTGTCCAAATAAAAGGAACCAAAGATAAGGTCACGATCCGTCGCGACGAACGCGGGATTCCTTACGTCGAGGCGCAAAACGACGAGGATCTCTACTTCGGACAAGGTTACGCCACCGCCGAGGATCGACTCTGGCAACTCGATCTGTTTCGTCGCACTGCGCGCGGTGAACTCGCCGAAGTTCTTGGCGCGGGTCCGAACAACGTCGTGTTGGACCAGGACAAACTTCATCGCACCTACGGATTCATCCAGGCGACTGAAGCCGAATACGCTAACGCGTCGCCAAAAACCAAAGCCTTGCTCGAAGCGTACGCTCGCGGCGTCAATGCTTACGCAACTTCGCTCGACGCCAAGTCGCGGCCGCCTGAGTTTCAGGTGCTGAGTTACGATTTCCGCCCATGGACTCCGGCGGACTCGTTCGCCATCATCAAGATCTTCTTCGAAGCGCTCTCGGATACGTGGCGACTCGATCTCATGCGTCAGGCTCTCGCTTCTCTGCCCGCTGAAAAGCAAGCGGCGTTGATGCCGGTGACGTCGCCGATCGATGTCCTGGTATTTGGCAAAGACACTCCGGCAAAAGCGTCGCCCGCGCGATCGACGGGAGCGATGATCAAAGATCCGCTTTCGTCTGAGTCGATGAAAGCGCTCGCGCACAACGCGTCAATCGCCGCCGATGCTTTGGCTCGCATCGGTCTTTACGCCGACGAACTTGCCGCCAGTAACAACTGGGTCATCAGCGGCAGCCGCACCGTTTCGGGCAAACCACTGCTCGCCAACGATCCGCACCTGCGTCCAGCAGCGCCTTCGATCTGGCACATGGTCCATCTCACCGCGCCTGGTTATCGCGTGGCCGGCGTAACCGCGGTTGGACTGCCCGGCGTCGTTCTCGGTCACAACGAACACATCGCGTGGGGATTCACGAATGTTGGACCAGACGTGCAGGATCTGTACGTCGAGAAGTTTGATCCAAACAACCCGACGAAATATCAAACGCCTTCGGGATGGCAGGATGCCGTCATACGCGCCGAGCAGATCAAAGTCAGAAAAGGTTTGGCGGGCGCCGAATTTGACACTGTGACACACAACGTCACAGTCACGCGTCATGGTCCGATAATTTTCGAAGGCGACGGCAAACGCTACGCGCTACGCTGGACGGCTTTCGACTCCAGCAAGATCTCGGCGGACGTGAATTACAACCTCAATCGCGCACGCAACTGGAATGAGTTCAAGACGGCGTTGCAGGCTTTCAGCGCGCCGACGCAGAACATCGTCTACGCCGACGTCAACGGTCACATCGGCTATCACGCGGCGGGCAATGTTCCCATGCGACGTTCCGGCGACGGCAGTTTGCCTTATGACGGCGCGACAAATGCCGGCGATTGGGTCGATTACATTCCGATCGCCAAACTGCCGAACGTCTACGATCCGCCTTCGGGAATGATCGTCACGGCGAATCAACGCATCGTCGGCACTGACTATCCCTATCACCTGACGCATTCGTGGGCCCAGCCGTATCGCGCACGCCGCATCTTCGATCTGCTGAGTGAGAAACCGAAACACTCAGCCGAAGACTTTCGCCGCATCCTCGGCGACGTCTACTCGATCGCCGGCGTCCTCTTCGCGAAAGAAGCAGTCAAACTGTTGCGGCCGAAGCTCACGCCGGAAGATGAAAAACTGCGCGCGACGCTCGATGCGTTTGAAAAGTGGGACGGAAGAGTGAACGCCGAGTCGCCGGTGGCGCCGATCGTCTCGCAGATGCGTCTGGCGTTCAGATCGAAGATCCTGGCCGGCGCGCTCGGTCCGGATCTCGTCAGAAATTACCAGTGGAGCAACTTCGACACGACACTCGATCGCATCATCAAGGACCAACCTGCCGACTGGCTGCCGAAAGAGTTTGCGAGTTACGCCGATCTGATGCGCGCGTCTTACGACGAAGCGGTCAGAAATCTCACGCGAACGGTAGGTGCGGACCAGTCGAAATGGACGTGGGGCGAGTTTGCAAAAGCACGCTTTCCGCATCCGCTTTCGTCAGCGCCGTTGATCGGAGCGATGTTCACGGTTCCGGCCGTTCCGCAAAACGGGACCGGAGGTTTGCTCGGCGCGACCGTCAACGTCGGCGCTGCTGTTTCGATGAGACTGATCGCCGACCCGAGTGATTGGGACAAGACGCAACAACAGATCGCGCTTGGCGAATCGGGTTCGCCGAAGAACCCGCACTGGTCCGACCAACTCGCCGACTGGCAAGCCGTGACGCCGCGTGAGTTTCCGTTTACGGCAGCGGCGGTTGCGAAAGCAACGAAGGTGACGGTCGTGCTGCAAAATGAGTGAGGAGTGGCGCACTTTCTGTGCTATCGAGTTATCGGCCGAGGTGCGCGCGCAGTTGCACGACCACGTCAGGCGGTTGCGTGAAGCCGTTCCGGAAGCTGCGGCGAGTTGGAGCAAGCCGGAGAACGTTCATCTCACGCTGAAGTTTTTCGGGAACGTGCCGAAGCAAAAGCTAACACGGATTTCGGATGCGGCAGTGCGCGTCAGTAAGCAGTTTGCTTCATTTGAGATCGGGATTGGCGGAGTTGGCGTTTTTCCGAAGCCGAGTCGCCCGCAGGTGCTGTGGATCGGCGTTGAAGATCCATCAGGCCGGTTAACCGAATTGCAACGTCGCGTTGAAGAGGAATGTGCGAAGGAAGGTTTCGCAAAAGAAGACCGCGCTTACAAACCGCACCTCACGTTAGCTCGTCTGCGCCATCCGGACGGCGCGCGCAAACTCGCCGAGACACACCTGCAAACGAAGTTCAGTGTGATTAACGTACCTGTGACTGAGTTCGTAGTCTTTCGTAGCCAGTTAAGCCCAAAAGGCTCTACTTACACGGCTATTTCAAAACACGGATTTGCCTGATTATCTCGGCAGCTCGCGTGGACGCCCCGGCGCTGGTGGCAGACTGTCTTTGTCACTTCCTGACTCGCCGGTCTGCGACAACACTTCCTTGATCGCTCCGATACTCGACAGCATCGCCGAAGTTTCAATCGGCATAAAGATCACTTTCGCGTTATTCGTGCGCGTCATATCGCGCAAGCTGTCGATGTAGCGCACCGTGATCAGGTATTGACCCGGATCGCCGCCGGGTATCGCCTGCGCAATTCGATGGATGGCTTCCGATTCCGCTTCCGCATTTTTCAAGCGGGCCTGCGCCGCGCCCTCAGCGGCCAGAATCGCCGACTGCTTTTCACCTTCAGCACGTGTGACCTGCGCCTGCTTTTCACCTTCCGCACGCGTGATCGCCGCCTGCCGATCGCCTTCAGCCTGCAACACGAGTGCGCGGCGATTTCGTTCGGCCGTCATCTGTTTTTCCATCGTGATACGCACGTCTTCCGGCGGGTTGATGTTCTTCACGTCGACGCGCGTCACCTTCACGCCCCATTTGTCCGTCGCTTCATCGAGAATCACTCTCAATTTTGCGTTGATCTGATCACGTTGCGAGAGCGTGTGATCCAAATCCATCTCGCCCATCACCGCGCGCATACCCGTGATCGTCAACTGCACGATACCGCCGACCAGATCGTTGATCTCGTAAACAGCCTTGATCGGATCCGTGATCTGCCAGTAGACCACTGAGTCGACGTGGATCGTCACGTTGTCGCGCGTGATCACCGGCTGCGGCGGCAGGTCGATGTACTGTTCGCGCAGGTCAATCGACGTCAGGCCGGGACGAACGTTGGTCCAATAAACGGCGCGCGGCTTGTCGAGAAACGGCACCAGGATATTCAGACCACTCGACGCGACCTTATCGAATTTTCCGAGTCGCTCGACCAGCATCACCGTAGCTTGCGGCACGATGCGAATCGTCTTCACCGCGATCACCAGGAGCACGAGCGCGATGAAACCAAAAAACAAAAAGGCAAGGGCGGAGGTAATGGGTTCCATATCGGAAAGATTACGCGGAAACTGCTTGTTCGACAATCTCGGCAGCCGCTAAAACCGTCGCTTCCGCCTTCGGACGGCCCACGATCTGAACTCCGATCGGCAAGCCTTCGCTCGAACGTCCGGCCGGGACAGTCACGACCGGCAGATCGAAGACGTTGAAGGTTTGCGCATAACTAAAAGCCCGAAACGTTCCCAATGTTGTTCCCCGGACTATGACTTTCAGCGTGTCGTGTTCGTAAGCGGGCGTGGCGCCGACCGGCGCGATGATGATCGGAGTAGTTGCCATCCAGTGCAATAGTTCTTCACGCAAACGATCGCGTTCCAGCCACGAGGCGATGTACTGGTCCAACGTCGGCGGTGGCTCCTGGTCGGCGGTGGCGAGTCGCCAGCGTACGAAACCGCCGCCTTCACTTTCGCGTCCAGCGTAGATTTGGCGCAGTTGGACCACCGAAGCGCGCGAAAACAGTTTCAGCCACAACTCGTTCCCGCGATCAACGTGCGGCGGCAAACGTTCTTCGCCGATCAATCCGGCCTGTGTTAACGCTGATGCCGCCGCCGCGACCGCATTCGCAGTCTCATCCGTAACCGGCACGACTCCATCATCGCGATACCAGGCAAACCGAAATCCTTTTAAATCCGTGTTCGACGTGACCTCGCCGGCAAGCACGCTAAACAACAGACGCAAGTCGGCAACATCGCGCGCCATCGGTCCGATAACGGCGCCGAGCGAGTACGGACCATTGCTCGGCGGAAACTGTCCTTCACCAGGCACGCGGCCCGTCGTCGGTTTCATTCCCGCGATGCCGCAAAAGTGCGCGGGAATCCGAACCGATCCGGCAAGATCGCTGCCCAAACCTCCCGGCGACATGCCGGTTGCGATTGCCACAGCTTCACCGCCACTCGATCCGCCCGGCGTCAGTTTCGGATCGTGCGGATGGTTAGTACGGCCAAAAACGGGATTGTCCGCGTTGTAATCCATGGCCATTTCTGCCGCATTGGTTTTGCCGAGAATGATCGCGCCCGCCCTTTTAAGGCGCGCCACGGCAGGCGCGTCACGCGTCGGAACGTAAGCGGCGCGAATCGTCGAGCCACTCGTCGTGCGCAGACCCGCCGTCTCGATCGTGTCTTTAATAGTTAAAGGAACACCGTGCAAAGCACCTATCGGATCGCCGCGCATCACCGCGGCTTCAGCCGCCTTCGCGCGTTCGACCACGTCGGGCGCGATGGTAATAACTGCGTTCAACGCGGGATTCAGTTTCGCGAGTTGTTGCAGGTGAGCTTGCGCGACCATCACCGGCGAAATCTTTCGTTCCCGGACCAGTTTGCACAGCGTAATCAGCGATGTTCCAGCAAGTTCATTCATGACACGGATTTTGTTTTTCGTTCAGTTCCCAATATACTGAATCCACTGGCGCGATGTTCAACCCTCTTACCAAAGGAGCGCATTCTTGGCTATCCGTTTGAGCAGGACCTTCATCCTGCGCAAGCTCCACCAACTGTCCGGTATTTTTCCACTCGGAATTTTTCTCTTAGAGCATTTCTACACAAACTCGAAGGCCCTGGCCGGCGCGAGCCACTTCAATGACGCGGTCGTCGATCTTCAGGCGATACCGTACATTCTGCTCATCGAGATTGGCGGCATCTTTATACCGCTCCTGTACCACGCCGTCTACGGCCTGGTGATCACGGTCGAAGCGCGACCCAACAATCTCGCGTATCCGTATCCGCGCAACTGGTTCTACCTGGTGCAACGAATCACCGGCGTGATCCTGTTTTTCTTCATACTCTTCCACGTGCTGAACTTCAGGTTCGGGCTGATGCCGGGTTTAAACCGCATTTCCGTCGCGGAGAATCCGACCATGTCGTTCGATATCGTCTCCGGCGAGTTTCGCATCTGGTGGGTATTCATCATCTACCTGATCGGTATCACGGCCACTGTTTGGCACCTCGCCAACGGCATCTGGCTGTTTCTCGTTGACTGGGGCATCACGATTGGCGAACGCGCGCAACGTTTGACCGGATACGCGTGCATCGCATTTGGCCTGGTGCTGCTGTTCGTCGGCATCAACGCGGCGGTCGCTTTTATACGGCCGGGCGGATTGTTAGGAGGAATCATTCACTAATGGCGAGTAACGGCATGAAGATCGCGATTGTCGGTGGCGGACTCGCGGGTCTGGCCGCCGCCATGAAGATCGCGGAAGGCGGCCACGCCGTCGATCTCTTTTCGGTAGTGCCAGTCAAGCGTTCGCATTCGGTTTGCGCCCAGGGCGGCATCAACGGCGCAGTCAACACCAAAGGCGAAGGCGATTCGACGTGGGAACACTTTGACGACACGGTTTACGGCGGCGACTTCCTCGCAAACCAACCGCCGGCGAAGCAGATGTGCGAAATGGCGCCGTCGATCATCTACTTGTTCGATCGCATGGGCGTTCCGTTCTCACGCACGCCTGAAGGACTACTCGACTTCCGGCGCTTCGGCGGCACGAAGCACCATCGCACCGCTTTCGCAGGCGCGTCGACGGGCCAACAGTTGCTCTACGCGCTGGACGAACAGGTGCGACGTTACGAAGTCGCGGGAACAGTGCGAAAGTTTGAGCATTGGGAAATGCTCTCGCTCGTGCTCGACGATCACCAGGTCTGTCGCGGACTGATCGCGATGAACTTGCAGACACTCGAGCTCAAAGCGTTTCCCGCCGACGCGGTGATTGTGGCTACTGGTGGTCCGGGTTTGATCTTCGGCAAGTCGACGAACTCGATGGTCTGCACCGGCAGCGCAGTCTCGGCGGCTTATCAGCAGGGCGCGAAGTACGCGAACGGCGAGTTCATACAAGTCCACCCGACGTCGATACCCGGTGAAGACAAGTTGCGTTTGATGTCGGAATCAGCGCGCGGCGAAGGCGGACGCGTTTGGGTTCCGAAGAACAAAGGCGACGTGCGACCGCCGTCGTCGATTCCGGAAAAAGAGCGCTGGTATTTCCTTGAAGAGAAGTATCCCGCTTACGGCAATCTCGTTCCGCGCGACATCGCGACCCGCGAGATCTTCCAGGTGTGTATCAGCGGCATGGGCGTCGGCGGCGACAACCAGGTCTATCTCGATCTGACGCACATCCCAGCCGATGTTCTCGATCGAAAACTCGGCGCGATTCTCGAGATCTACGAGATGTTCGTCGGCGACGATCCGCGTCACGTGCCGATGCGCATCTTCCCCGGTGTTCACTACTCGATGGGCGGACTCTGGGTCGATTACAACCAGCGCACGAACGTTCCCGGACTACTCGCGGCCGGCGAATGCGATTATTCGATTCACGGCGCGAATCGTCTCGGCGCGAATTCGCTTGTCAGTTGTGTGTTCGGAGGATTCATCGCGGCGCCTGCGGCGATTGAGTACGCGAAGAACGTCGAACGAAACGGCGCGGACGGTTCGCGTATCTACGATCAGGAACTCAAGCTTCAGCAGGAGATCAACGATCGGCTTGTCAAACAAAGCGGTACCGAGAATCAATACGTGCTGCACCAGGAAATGGGTAAATGGATGACTGACAACGTCACCGTCGTCCGTTACAACGACAAGCTGAAAGAGACGGATAATAAACTGCTGGAGTTGATGGACCGTTACAAACGCATCTCGATCAACGACTCCAACTTGTGGGCCACGATGGCGCTGCCGCACGCGCGGCATCTCGCGAACATGCTGGAACTCGCGCGTGTGATCACGCTCGGCGCTCTCAATCGCAACGAGTCGCGTGGCGCGCACTACAAACCGGATTTTCCCGATCGCGACGACGAAAACTTTTTGAAGACGACGATTGCCGAGTATTCGGGCGAAGGACCGGTGTTCTCCTACGACCCCGTGGACATTTCGTTGATTCAACCGCGCAAACGCGATTACAGCAAAGGCAAGAAAGAAACCGCGAAGGCTTAGTTAACCGATGTCAGCACATCCACAATCGTCACGCCCGCGTCCAGCTACAGTCGAGATTCACATTCGGCGTCGCGCGAATCCTGATGCCACGCCGTATTGGGAGCAGTTTGAGATCCCGTACCGGCCGAATCTCAACGTGATCTCGTGCTTGATGGAGATTCAGAAAAACCCGGTAAACAAGGCCGGGGAGAAGACGACGCCGCCCGTTTGGCAGATGAACTGTCTCGAACAGGTGTGTGGCATCTGCACGATGGTTATCAATGGGCGTGCGCGGCAGTCGTGCTCCGCTTTGATCGACAATTTGGAGCAGCCGATCAAGCTCGAGCCGATGGCGAAGTTTCCGAATGTCAGGGATCTGGTTGTCGATCGTGCGCAGATGTTTGATCATTTGCGGCGCGTTCATGCGTGGATCGAGTTGGATGGAACGCACGATCTTGGGCCTGGGCCGCGTATGGACCAGGACGACGTGCAGGAGCGTTACGCTTACTCGCGTTGCATGACGTGTGGGTGTTGTCTCGAGGCGTGTCCGCAGTACGAGGGTGACCAATACATTGGACCACAGGCCATCGCGCAGGTGCGACTTTTCAACATGCATCCGACGGGCAAGATGGACCGCGACGAGCGTCTTGAAGGAATCATGGGCGAGGACGGGATCACCAACTGCGGTAATGCGCAGAACTGCGTCAAGGCATGTCCGATGGGCATACCCTTGACGCGTGCGATCTACGAGGAAAACCGTGAAACGGTGCTACACGGATTGCTTGGTTGGTTGAAAGGGTAGCCAGAAGAGCGCAAGTCCTTTAGCCGCAAAGAAGCACAATAGGCACGAGAGGCACGAGAGGCACGAGAGGCACGAGAGGCGCAAAAGGCACAAGAGGCACGAGAGGCACAAGAGGCACAAGAAAATAGTGTTAAGAGGTAAGTGGCAGTCAACCTCTCTCCTGCTTTCTTGTGCCTTTTGTGCCTTTTGTGCCTCTTTGTGGCTAAAGGACTCTAAATACCGAGCACGTCAACCAGTTCCTGCACCGCCGACGCACTCTTGTGCAACGCGATCCGCTCTTCCGCAGTCAGGTTGATCTCGACGATCTGTTCCAACCCGCGGGCGCCGAGTTTGCACGGCACGCCGACGTAGAGCCCATTGACGCCATACTCACCTTCGAGATACGCAGCACACGGCAGGATCTTCTTCTTGTCTTTCAGAATCGCCTCCGCCATCTCGACCGCCGCCGCTGACGGCGCGTAATACGCCGACCCAGTCTTCAACAAACTGACGATCTCAGCGCCACCACCTGCTGTTCTCTTAACAATCGCGTCGATCTGATCCTTCGGCAACAACTCGGTGATTGGAATACCGGCGCACGTCGAATAGCGCGGCAATGGAACCATCGTGTCGCCATGTCCACCGAGCACAAACGCCGTCACGTTCTCAACCGAAACGTCGAGCGCCTCCGCGAGGAAACAGCGCATACGCGCCGAGTCGAGCACACCCGCCATTCCAATCACGCGATGCTTCGGAAAACCGGAGCGCCGCAGCGCCACCTGGCACATCGCGTCGAGCGGATTCGAAACGATGATCAGGATCGATTCCGGCGAACGTTTGACACATTCATCCACGACCTGCGAAACGATGCCCGCATTCGTCTTCAACAGATCGTCGCGGCTCATTCCCGGCTTACGCGCGAGTCCGGCGGTGATGATTACGATGTCCGAGTTCTCCGTCCCGTCGTAACCGTTCGCGCCCACCATCCGCACGTCAAAACCTTCGATCGGAGCGGCCTGCGCAAGGTCCAACGCCTTGCCTTGCGGTACTCCTTCAACGATATCGACGAGCACCACGTCGCCGAGTTCTTTAGCAGCAAGCCAGTGTGCCGCTGTCGCGCCGACATTGCCTGCGCCGACCACAGTAATCTTCTTTCGCGCGCCCATTTCGCTTTATTCCTTTGAAATAAGATGTAGGATTTGCCTAGGATTTATACAAGTCGCTAAGTAAGAGTGTCAAATGGACGATCCATTTCCCGAACCAGTCGAGGTCGAGATTACCGACGTCTTCGATCTGCACACGATTCCGCCACGCGACGTGAAAGCCGTCGTCGAGGAGTATTTAATGCTGGCGCACGAGAAAGGCTTCAGAAGCGTGCGCATAATTCATGGCAAAGGCATCGGCGTGCAACGCGAAATGGTTCGTTCGATCCTCGCCCGCACTCCGTTCGTCTTCGACTGGACCGACGCGCCACCCGGCGCTGGCGGCTTAGGCGCAACGATCGTAAGATTTCGCGACTGATTACTTAACTAAGGAACAATCTCAATGCGACAAACCTCTCTCCTCATTGGCGCTTTGCTTTTCCTCGCCTGTTTCAACACGCAGGTCCGTGCGCAACAGCCGAACGAACCCGCGAAAGTTGAGGTCGGCGTCCACTTCACGTCGATGATAGGCGCGGACATCCAGCCATTCTTCACTCCGTCCAGAACAAAGTCGGAAGCAGGAATCGGTGGGCGATTCACTTACAACCTGAACAGACACGTCGCTCTCGAGGCGGAAACTAATATTTTCACTAAACCGGAGTTCGACGATTTCGGTGGCGACGATACGATCGTGCAGAGTCAGTTTGGAGTGAAAGCGGGCAAGCGATTCGAGAAGTTTGGCGTGTTCGCGAAGGCGCGACCGGGTTTTATCAGCGCCGGCGACATTCTGTTTGCAACCACCACCACGATCAACATCAACGGTCAGCCTACGGTCGTTCCGACTCTCGACACTCGCCGCCAAAACTTCTTCACGATGGATGTCGGCGGCGTGCTGGAGTTTTATCCGTCGCGCCGGATACTCGTGCGATTCGACGCGGGCGACACGATGATCAATACCGGCGATGTGCGCACAGTTGACGTTTTTCTGCCGCCGACTACGCCCCCGCAGCAACAAATAACTCACAATTTTCAGTTCAGCGCGGGCGTCGCGTTTCGCTTCCTGAATCCCGAGCCCGCGCAAGTGAGTGAGGCTTCGGGCTCGCCCAGTGAGCGAAAGTTTGAAGCGGGCGCACAGTTTTCGTCGATACGTCTCAAGTTCTTTTCACGGTTTCAAGCATCCACGTTGGGATTTAACGGTGTCGATGTTCAATCAGGTGTCGGCGGACGGCTGACCTACAACTTCAACTCGCACATCGCCGCGGAAGTTCAAAGCGACTTCTATCCGGATGAGTTGGACAGTTTCGCGAACGGGCGGGGCGGCGGCTACATGTTGCAGGTTCTGGCTGGACCAAAGATCGGAAAACGCTTCAATAGTTTTGGTGTGTTTGGAAAGATCCGGCCAGGCGTCGTCAGTTTCAGCAAGACGATCGACTTTGACCGAGTTCGCAATCCGAGATTCGATTCGAAGCGAAGGACTTACTTTTCAATGGACCTCGGCGGCGTGCTCGAGTTCTATCCATCACCGCGAATCGTCGTGCGGTTTGACGGCGGCGACACGATCATCCGCTACGGCGACACTGACGTCCCCACCTTTATCCAGAGTTTTCCGGTCGAACACATACCGGAAGAAGCACGACATCAATTTCAGTTCAGCGCGGGCATCGGGTTTCGATTTTGATCATTTCGGATCCGGCTTGATGATCACGGTCACTTCGGTAACCGCATCGTCGTTGACGATCACTTGTTGAGTCGTCTGCGTCGCGCGATTTGAAGCGGTTGAAAATACGGCGATAGTCAGCCGATACGTTCCCGCGGGCAAGCCTTCCGCAAGAAAGTGACCGCGCGCGTCCAGTTTGGGGGACGGAAACGAGGACTGTGGCTGCGGTTGAAGATTTTCGTCGAGCGGCCACAGGTTGAGCCAGAGACGCGAGATCGGCGGCAGTTCTCCACTCTCGACTTTCACCTGGCCTCGAATCGCACCGGTCAATTTCAGATGCTTCAGTAACACGCGAAACCCAGTGACCTGTTCGCCTTCGCCAACTTGGAAATTCTCAGGTTGCGCAACGCCATTGCGTTCGACCCGCACGATTTGAAACTGCTCACGCTGATCGTGGCCCGAACAAAGCCAAAACATTGCGAGCCCGCTACGCACGCCGTTGATTCTGAAACTCCCGTCCTGAGCAATCGAACTTTGCGCGGTGTTCGAAAATTCCGAATTCTTCCTTTGAACAGTCGCGCAAATCGATACGCTACCGAGCTTCGCGCGAGCGGATTGATCGCCGTCGAGCGCGACGACGCCCGACAAACTTCCGCCTTTTGTCATCGTAATGACCAGATTCGTAACGTCGCGATCGACAACATCAACCGTCACGGAACCACTGGACAATTCGCTCCCGGCAGGCACTCCGGTGAAGATCGTATATTTTCCCGGCGTTAAGTTTTCCACGTGGAACTCACCATTCGCGCTGGTCCGGTCGCCGCTACTACTGCTCGTGGAAAAGCTGCCGCCGTTTTCATCGACTGTTCTGTGTCCCACACTATAGTTGAGACCAGGAATCGGCTTTCCGGTGTCGCCGTCGATCGCTCGTCCTGCGACCTTGAACGTTCGAACCGGACGACCCATCACGATATCGACGTTCGTCGTCTCACTTCCTTCGGTTACTTCTATGACAGTAGCTTTAGCAGCGTCAGTAACGGAAGGAAAGAATGTTTCTTTGTAGTACGGCCGCGACCATGCTCTTCCGCTCCTGGACTCACCGACAGATACCTTGTACTTTCCGGCGGGCAAACCGAAGGCCCTGTAAATACCTCGATCGTCAGTTTCGTTGCCGGCAAGGAGTCGCGCGAGTGTTTGATCCGACCGGACGATCTTTTCAGAGAGCGGGGTGAGCTTCACCCGCACGCCCAGCAACGGTTCGCCTTCAGCATCCGTGACTCTGCCCGTGATAACACCGCCGGGCGCTAGTTGAAGATTGATGTCTTCAACCTCCTCTCCTTCCGACAGAACGACAGACTCAGACTGTTGGACCAGCACTAACGCGGGCGCGACTGGAATGATCGTGTAGCTGCCGGCGGGTAAGTCTGTGATGCGATAGCGACCTGTTTGATCGGTGCGGGCGCGATGTGGCTTCTGAACACTCGGCCTCCGATAGTCGTCAGCCGGTGTCGCCATAATCACGACACCAACCGCCGGCTTGCCCTTGATCGTCACTTTGCCACTGATACTTGCGGTCGCGATTTTTTGCGTAGTCGTTTGCGCCTGAACACAGCAAGCGATGCTCAGTAGAAGAATGACAGACGCGGTTGATTGGCGACGGCTCACGGTGCGTTTGCTGAAGTGAATCCGGCTTCGGGGCGCGGGGGAGTGCGTAGCGCCGCGCTGCCGACGGCGGTTAAAAACTTCGCGCGCCACAAGGGCTGCTCGAGTTTGTTAGCGAGCAGTCTGGTTTGTGTGTAGTCCTCGGCGACGAAGGCGTTGAGCTGGCTGAAATTGATCGATTCGACAGTCGCGCGATCGCTGGTGGATAGTTCATTGCCGTTCAGGACCGTGTACGTTTTTATTCGGAGCGGTCGCGGTTTGGTTAACGCGGAGCGGACCGGCGCTTCTTCGGGCTTGAGTTGATTGATGATCTTGATCGCGTAGCCCAGCGTCTCGAAACCACGTATCGTGTCGAGCCTGCTGAACTGGTGAGCAATGTTCAACAGCAACGTCGCTTTGTCAGGCGTCGGTTCAGATTTCGACGTGATCTCAGAAGCCTCCGATAACAGTTCGACAGCGAGGTTTGTGTCGCGACTCGAAACTGCTTTGTTCCCCAGTTCAACCAAAACTCGCGCCTGAAGTTCAGCACGGCTGAACTTTCGCGCTGCCTTTCGTGCTTCGTCGAATGAACCGGCGCGCATCAACTTCTGAACCAGCGCGAGATAGATGTCGTCTTCTGCTTCGCTGCGCACTGCCGCCGACTCAATCATCCCCGCTACTTTCAGCGCGCGCTCACTATCTTCCCTCATGAGGTTATGGGCCACGCTGTTCAATAAAGAATCACGCACGTCGGGATCCTTCTCTTTCGCGGCGCGCTCGATCTGTTCGTCGATGTCGTAGGTGTTTCGGTTGGCGATGGTCGCCTGCTGTTGTTGATTAGCTTGCAGCAACGTCGTGTGCTGTACCTGCGTCGTCGTCAATCCGGAGGCAAGCTCGCGCAGTTGTCCCTGCAATTCCGGAAGCCTGTCCGGCGCGTATCTGGAAACGATCGACACGCCGCGCACCTGGACCAGGCTATAAAACATCGCACTCGACTCCGGCAATCCGGCGGTTGCGTTACCACGCGCCTGGCGCCACGCTGCGTCGACGAAATAGTTAGCCAGCAGTTGCCCATCGGCGATGGTCGTGTCGGGATAAGGAGCGCCAGTCGCAGTAAAAAGATAGTTCACGAGAGAAATCATCGCGCTGTCGTAAACAAAATCGTTGCGGCGCAAGGTTGTTAGCGCGGCGCGAAATAGTTTGTCGGCATAACTGCGGTTCACATTACTCATCGCAAACAGCAAGCGACCGAAATCCGGTGAGACGCGCGTTCCGGATAAAGAAACGAGGCCGAGTTGCATCGCAGACTCGGGATTCGCCGGCGTCAGTTCGAGCGCGATTTGTAACAGCAACTCCGACTGCGCGTTATTGACTGCCGCCGATTCCGGCGGCGATGAGTTTTCTTTTTGCAGTGTCTTCAACAAAGACTCGGCTTGAGTACTGTCGTGCGTACCGATGCGCGTTAAGACTTGCCTGATACTCGATGCCTGGCGCGTCACATAAGCGACGCGCGCGGGCTCGCTCAAATTCTCCGGCGCCGGACAACGCGCAGCTTCAAACGACCAGGAGAACGCGTCGCGCGCAAAACCTTTATCGAAGGACCAGAGGACATCCGCTATCTGCGCTTGCAACACCGCGGCCGTCAGTTTGTCAGGCTCACTCTTGAGACTTCGGGCCAGCGTCTTCAGCAACTCGAGCGCGTCTTGTTGATTTACAGATAACGGATTTACTTCTGCGAGGCGGGGATTTTTTTGGGCGAACGTGACCGACGAAATGAGTAATAAACCAACAAACACCGACAAGAATTTCTGAAGGGAACAACGGGGATCCATAATCGGCACCTTCTTTCACAAGCGTTTTTTGAAACTGCTTAGTGTCGGCTGAAAAATTCAGCCAGTTGTTCAGTACCACCGTTCTTCTCGTAATTGCGTACTCCATCCCACCGCCTGATCACGCGCCCGTTCTGGTCGAACAGAACGTACTGAGGCAGGAATCCAACCTTCAGTTGTGGTCCAATCTTGTGACTCGGATCGAAAAGGATGGAAAGTTGTTGCAGGTTATAACTCGCCACGAATTGTTCGATCTGGGGGCGTTCGTCGCCAATGTTGACCACGTAGAAAGCGGCGCCACGGTTCGCGGCCTCTGTGTGAAGTTCGCGCCAGAGATCCGCATCGCGAGTACAGCCCGGGCATCGATTGCTGACAAAGACACAGAGCAGTCGATCTTTGCCGAGTTGGGCGAGGTTAACGGTTTCGCCGGTGAGATTTGTTAGCTGCGGGAGAGTGACGACCTCGCCTTCGTTGAGTCCACTAACACCTTCGAGTGTGTCGCCGTGAGTGGCGGCGGCGTTTACGGGTTTGTTCCTGACTGCGTTCCAGCGATCGACGGCGACGTAAGTGGCACCCGATGCCAGGATGAAAGCGGCAGCTAACGTTCCGATTCTGAGTAAGCGTTTCATTGGTCCAACCGTGGGCCAGGTGGGCGACGCGCGCTAATGCGAGGTTAGACTTCTCGCGCGTCGCCCCTTTCGCCCCCCTCGTTTACTGCATTAAGCCTTCGCACGCGCCCGTGTAAAAGCAGTCGACGTCGGTTGGCCGATCATTCGCGTCGTAATAGATTGTGCAGCCCGCGTAGCCGAGTTCACATCCGTTCTTCAAGTGCTTATCGGCACAATAGCCCTGGCAGGCGGCATTTGCGTTTGGGCTCGCCATCACGATCGCTGTGAGTACGACTCCGGCGAGACATGAGAGTAAGAGTTGTTTGAGCATTTCCGGTACACCTCCGTGAGAATAAGGTTGACGTGAGACTTTCTTCGCAGCGGGCGATAACCGTGAAGAAAGCGAAAATAGAGATCATTTCACTCTGACGTCGCTCAGAGCATCGGGTATTCATCGAGCCGAAACGGCATTCTGTTTCGGAGGAGATACAGCTTGCCATTCGCAGTGGCGAGACGATGATAGTTGTTCTCCAACAGCGCTCTGCTCAGAACGCGCCCATTGGGGGCCAGGACCATCAGCTTTTGCGTGCCTTCGGTAAGCGCGGGCACTTTGTGCTTACCGGACAGAAGTAAATACAAACGGCCGCGAGTGTCCGCGGCCATGTCCAGAACAAGAATCTGATATCGCGCTCGAACGACGGTCGAGTTGCCTTGTGTGCGCGATGAAACGTTGGGCGGTTCGATCGTGACGTCTGATTCGGGTTTGAACTCCGCGATCAGATTTCCGCCGCGGCCGTAATGGCGAATGAGTGGCGGGTAGTTGAAGCTGAAAAAGAAACCGCCTGAAGTGTCAGGCGCGATGCGTCCAGCACTCAGTTCACTGTTTGCTGTTTCGTCTTTGTAATCGAGTCGCTGTCCAAAACTTCTCAACAACTTGCCGTCTGGTCCATAAAGATCAAACAGATGTTGGCCCGTGCCGTTTAAGACGACGAGTTCACCTGATGATGTAGCGGCGACTCGGAGCGGCATGTGCCGCGAGCCGATCTCCACTTGAGCCTGACACTTCGGCGTGAGCTTCACGATCTTCGAATGCAGACCACTCAACACCCAAACGTTACCTCTGCCGTCGACGCTGAGATCCGACGGCGCTGCTAAAGATCCGCATAATCGCTGAAGCCCGCTGTCTTTATTCTGGAGAGTGAAAAGACTGGAGAGATCTGTGTCCAGCAGGAACGTCTGGCCGGAAGCCGTCACCACCACTTTCTCGGCAAATGAGAGCGGGACTTGAGAACCGAAGAGCTGCGCTTGCGACTTGAGTTGTTTTTCGAAGTTGTTCGCCTGCGCCTGGGCCAGCGAAAGACTGTAAAGGACGATGGCGAAAAGCCACATGAGCACGTGAAGTGACGTCCTGCTATGCTTAACTGAGAGTACGCAACAGAGCCTAAACATGGGCCTGCTCCGGCTTAGTTTCAACGCTCTTGAGAAGCGAGGATCGAAGATCTAATTAACGCTGGGCGCCTGTGAAGGAGGCTTGCGAATCTTATTTTGCTACGTTCTACGGTGTCAACAGTTTCTTGAGCGCAAGGTCTCACATTTCGGTGTCGTGGCGTTGTGCCTCACCATTAACGGCGCTTCTATTCGTTATGAGGAAAGGCCAAAAGCATTACACGCCCTAAAAGAGATATTTCACGCCAATCAGGATGTTTCTGTCAGTTCGCAAGACGACGTCGCCGGTGTTGCGCACCACCGGAAACTGGTAGCTGCCTTCGATGACGAACCGTGGGCGTGCTGCGTACTGAAGTCCCGGCGCAAGATAAAACTCAGTCGCTCGACTACCTGAAACAGGCGCGCCATCCAGCCGGCCCGTTCCACGATGAACGAACGTCGTTTCGAGTATCAGAAACAACTCGCCACCGGGTTTGTGAGGATCTTTCGGGATCACGTATTCGAGATCTGTATTCACGCGCTGCTCATGGCCCATCCGAAAGCCGTCGCGCTCGGTACGAAAAATCACTTCGGCGTTTCCGCCGAAGATCACGCGGCCTCCTGCTTGAGAGAACGCGATGTCGAAGTGCGGAGCGAGGCCGCCGTTGATCGGCGTCAACTGTTGTCGTACGAAAGCAGGGGCGTTGATCTGGGCCTGCGTAGGCGCCGTTTTCTTTCCGGTGGGTGTCTCGAGACCGATGCGAAAAGCCGCTTGCCTGTCGCCGTATCTCTTAACGCTTCTGTAGAAGCGATACTTGGCCCAACCCGTGATGTTTGCTAACCCGAATCCTGATCCGGACGTGAGTTTGTCGTCGTAGGCAGTTCGCGCGAACGGGATTTCGACTTCGAGTTGCAGCCGCGGAGAAGGTGTGTAAGAGACGCTGACGTCAAACAACTGTCGGTGGACTTCGAGATCGCCGAGATGTTGTTTGATCAAATACAGGCGCGGGGTGATTGCGCCTCCTTTGTAGACAGTCAGGCCGGGTGAGGTTACGCGGATTGGAGCTGCTGCGGCGCGTTCCACCAGTGGTTCTAATCGATATGAATGATGACGCGATTGCGCGCCGCGCTTAGGACCACTCGGAACGATTACTTCATACGCATCGCGTCCGGCGCCTTTTGTTTTCCAGTCGCCGGTGATCTCGATCGTCGCGCCTGCTTCCGCGCCCGCAAGCGCATCGACAACGTTGTCGCCTTCAAGGACCAGGCGTTGTCCAGACGTGTTCACGAGGATGGTCCAACGTTCACCATCCTTGCCCAGCGTCCCCGCGACGGTGATGTCGGCAGAGCTCAACGTATAACCGGCTTTCTTCAGCGTCTCTTTCAACGCCGCGAACGAAACCGGCTTGTCAGGCTTTGGAGTGAAAGCGCCCAGCCCTTTTTGAAAATCTGTTACTTCGATCTCTTTCAGCTTTGGTGCGTAGTCCAGACGGCTCACGGCCTTCTGTATGTTGTACACTCAATTGCCGCAGAGATAACCCGCAATGTGCATCTGCACACGCTTCACCTGGGCCATCGCTGTGCCGGCGGCCACGGTGAAAAGAAGTAACACAAGGACTGTGCGAACAAACAGACCTCTACTCATTCTTTAGACTCCCAACATGCATCACGAGCTTCAAAAAGAAATGCTGTAACTGATTCCCGGATTGCGGCCTCGTTCGAAGATGACGCCGAACTGGTGACGCCCTTCCGTGTAGTTCACGAGGGGATGAACACGCACTCCATCGAAAAGAATCGTCGAACTCCAGCGCTCGCCAAAACTGATATTCAATCCGCCGATCACGCGCGCGCGATCTTCAAACGTTCCATACGCAACACCGATGTAAGGAGCGACCGGCAGACCAGTCTGGTGTTTCAGACTCTTGCTGAAAGTCGCATAGAACGATTGACCAAACGGTGTTCCGATGCGATCGGAACTGGTGCCGAGAATCAACGCCGGCCGTTTGTGCGTCTCCGTCAGGGCAACGACGTTCGCAATCGGACTTACTTTACCTGCCAGCGGGTTGTATTCAACGCCGGCAGTGAATCTCGGATGAAAGCGATACGTGAGTGTGTTTCGCCACCTCGCTCGATCGATCTGGTTGGCGATCAACCGAATTCCGTAAGTCCATTTGAAGTCGTTTTCTCCTGCCCCGCTCACGGCGCGGCCCTCGCCGGGTCAAAGAGGTCAACTCGGAACTGAAGAGACCTCCGTTCGTTTCTGCGTTCGCTCCTTCACCGCGACTTTTTCAGCCGCGGCCAGCATCGTCTCGACCTGCTTCTTCAAGTCAGCCTGGTTGACGATGCCCGAGATCACTTTCACGACGCGCCCGTCACGACCGATGATCACGGTGCCCGGCAACGCGGCGCCGAGTCCGAACCGCACCATGTCGTTTGTGGTTGCGCCCATCCAGATCGGAAAGTTGACCTTCGTCTCTTTAACGAACTGCATCACCGCCGCGCGCTCTTCCGGGTCGTCGGTCGACGCGCCAATGACTTGCAGGCCCAGCGCGGCGTAGTCGTTTTGAATCGCAGCGAGATCGGGCATTTCTTTTCGACACGGAATGCAGTACGTGGCCCAGAAGTTCAGGATGACGATGCGGCCTTTCAGCGCGCTCAACCGTTGCTCGGCGCCAAATAGATCTTTCAGGGCGAGTTCGACTTCTTTGCCGACGACAGTCGCCGCTTCCTGCTCGGCGATGCTCGGCGCGAGCACCTCGAGCGAGTCGACGCGGATCTTCTTCTTATCGACCATGCCGGTGACCGCCACCTTTCGGCCGACAAACTCGAGCCAGTTCTTCCCGGGCAAGCGAAACTTTCCCTGCTCCAATCGATACAACGTGAACTTGTCGTCTTCACGTACCGCGATCAGAGTCGGATCACCGCCGGCGATACACGACTGCGCTTTCAACAGGTTTTCGGCAGTTCCGTATGGAACCTTGGTCCGATCAGCTTCGGCCCAACACTCCTCACAACACACCACCTGTCCTTCGAGCCGCCTTTGTTGGCCCACCGCGGCGGAGCAAGCGACGACGATTACGATGAATGCTGTAACGACACACCTATTTAAAATCATGAACACATCCTCTTAGTGGTGAACGTCGGGCAGGAAGTAAAAAAGTATCGCGAGAATAGCATAGACGGAAAGTAACTGGATTCCCTCGACCCAATTGCTCTCGCCATCGCCGCTGATCTGCTCCACGATGATGATCGCCGCCACCACTGCCACCACTTCCGGCACGGTGAACTCGAAATCCATCGGGTGGCCAAAAAGATAAGACGCAAACAACAGTAGCGGCGCGACGAAGAGCGCGATCTGCAAACTCGAGCCGATCGCGATACCGATGCTGATATCCATCTTGTTTCGATACGCCATCAGAACCGCAGACGAGTGCTCGGCGGCGTTACCCACAATCGCGACGACGATGACGCCGACAAACACTTCCGTCAGTCCAAGAGTTTGCCGTGCTTGTTCGATCGCGCCAACGAGGAACTCGGAGATCAACGCGACGAAGGCAGTCGCCACCAGCAGGATCGTCAGCGACTTACGAATGGACCAGCTTCCATGTCCTTCTTCCGTTTCCATGAGCGTGAGCTCTACGCCGGCGTCGCACGCCGTGCCATGCGAATCAGGACCACCAAACAATTCGCGATGTGTGACGAGGGTGAAGATCATCATCAACGCGTACGTCAGAAACAAAACGACGGCGATCGGAAGCGATAGTGCCTGTTCCTTCGTCGGCGTCCACCCGCCCAACTCAACCGGGACTTGCGCCGCCGCCTGGTGAAACACAGTCGGGATGATGAGAGCGATGGCCCCAAGCGTGAGGGCCGTTGCCGAGATACTCGCCGCGGTGCGATTGAACTGTTGCTTCGAATACTTCAGTCCGCCGGTCAGGAACGAAAGCCCGAGCACGAGCAGAACGTTTCCGATGATCGAGCCGGTGATCGAAGCCTTGACGACGCCCGTCAGTCCTTTTGAAAGCGCGAAAAGCGCGATGATCAACTCAGCGGCGTTTCCGAAAGTGGCGTTTAATAGTCCACCGACGCCTTGTCCGAGATACTCGGCGAGATGTTCCGTCGCGCGTCCCATCCAACCCGCCAACGGAATGATCGCGAGGCACGACACGATAAATAGCGCAGTCGGATTCTCGAACGCGGGCACAAAACGCAACGCGATAGCGATCGGCACAAATATGAGCAGCCAGTCGAGTCTGGGTCTGAGCCATTTTCGTGATCGAGCACGTTGGGTATGTGTTGCGTTAGATCCGTCGGTTGCCGGCATAAAGGATTATTAACACATCGCCACAAACACGCACAAAGCTCCGATCTAACGCGGTGAAATATTTGACACGAACTGCAAACAGGAATAAGCTCCCGCCGCTTTCGTCGAAGGTTGGACCCAAGCCTCCGAATCCTGTACTCGCTCAGTCGGCGTTCATCGTCAACTCCCACGACAAAGGAGTTCTAAATGGATAATTTGGAACAAGGCTTCAGACTTCTCGCAGTCAATACCGCGATGAGCTACGGCTACGGCTTTAGCCCTAATTCTCAACACCTGGTAAATGAAATGATTCGTCAGGGCGTGACTGAGCTACGCGCCAACGGCCTGCCCGATCCGAACGACGTGTACGAGGCTCAGAGGGACCTCGTTCGCTTCGTCTACGAATTGGTTGAAGAGGCTCAACGTTCCGGCACTCCGGAAATACAGGAGAGTATCGTCGCTAGAATCAAGAAGGCGCTATGTCCTCTGCCGCCCTGGCTTAAAGCACCTTGCCCTCAATAGGAATGGACGAAAGACGACAAAAAGCGTTTGATTTTGCTGCCGAAGCAACAAAGCAACTGATTACGATCGCGTCCGCCATCATCGCGTTCACCGTTACATTCGCTAAAGACTTTTTGGGGAACGTTGCTTCAGGGCATAAATGGATCGCGGCTGTGGCGTGGTTCTTTTATTTTCTTTCGATCGTTTCCGGCGTGCTGACGATGTATGCGCTGGCGGGACAGTTGGAACCTGGTGGAGAAGAAACAGCGAAGCCTTCGATTTGGGGAGGCGGAGCCACGTTGTTCATGGGGGCGCAACAGATATTTTTCGCGGTCGCCGTTTTGGTAACTTTCCTGTTCGGCATCCTCGCGCTTTATTCCCCTGCCCCGACTGTGCAGCCAAACCCACCGGCAACGGTTAGCGCGTCGCCAAGTCCTTCTCCTAGCCCACACTAGCGGAACTGTCAGCCTCTCAACGCGTGACAATCTCGCCCTCTCGCGGCGCAAGATAAGCATTGCCAAAAAGTACTCTGCACTGTAAAGTACCGCATCGAGAGGTTGATCGGAGAAGTCTTAAAGGAGACTGAGATGACTGAGCCTTCGAACAAGCGAATCAGCACGCGTTGGCACGCTTTCGCGCTTTTTGGCGGGATCATACTGCCCGCCATTTCCATCGGAGTTGAAGCGACAACTCACATCTGCGCCGAAGAGTTCTTCGACCCGATACCCACGCTGTGGCACCTTTTGCTCGTCATCTTCGTGCCGCTCGCTAATCTGCAAGTCTGGTGGGCGGTGGCCAAACGCCAAACCGACCGCGGCACACTGCTCGGCTTAACCAACGCCGTCGCAATCGGGATCGCCATCTTCTACACGATCGTCTATCTCCCGCTTCTTCCGCTCGCATTTTTCGCCGTCATATTTGCCGGGCTCGGTCTCTTGCCGATGGCGCCTATGTTCGCGCTGATCTCCGGTCTCATTCTCCGTAGACAACTACGCCGAGTCGTGACGGAACAAAGCTTTCCGCTAAAAACCGGCGGCCTGCTGGCGGGTCTTGCTCTTACCGCCGTCGCGATCACGATGATCGAACTTCCCGTATCGTTGACACGCATCGGCTTGCAGATGGCGGCCTCCCCGTCTCCCGAAGAGCGAGCGAAAGGACTACGCTGGTTACGGACCATCGGCGACAAGAACTACCTGCTGCGCGCGTGTTATGGACGCGGGCGACCCACGGATCTCTTCGGCTATCTCTTTTCACTCCGAGATCCGGTTACGCCTGACGAGGCGCGCGAAGTCTATTACCGTCTGACCGGCGAGACTTTCAACACCATCATGCCGCCGATGAGGATCGCCGGCCGCTGGGTGCCGCAAGACGTCTTCGACTTCGACACGGACCAGGGAGGCACAACGATCGCCGGCAAACTGAAAGGCCTGTCACTATCCAGTTCGCGCATCGACGGTTCAACCGATGCTGACGCAGGACTCAGTTATCTCGAATGGACGCTCAACTTCAAAAACGACTCCGTGATGCAGCGCGAAGCTCGTTCGGAGATTCAACTTCCTCCCGGCGGCTTCGTGTCGCGTCTGACGCTTTGGGTCAATGGCGAAGAACGTGAAGCCGCTTTCGCCGGCAGAACTCATGCTCGTGAGGCTTATCAACAGATCGTCAATCAGCGACGCGATCCGGTGCTGGTTACAACCGCAGGTCGCGATCGCGTTCTCGTACAGTGTTTCCCGGTTCCTGCTGACGGTGGCGAGATGAAGGTGCGCATCGGCATTACGGCGCCGCTGGTGCTCGAAGCCGAAGGACATGAGCGACTGCTTCTGCCTCACTTCCGCGATCGTAACTTTCGCATCCCCGACAATCTCACACATGCCGTTTGGATCGAGTCGAAGACCGCATTGCAGTCAGACAGCAAGATCCTACAGACAGAGCAACCCTCAGCGGATCTTCACGCTGTTCGCGGCGCGCTACAAGACCGTGAGCTTTTGAATCCGGAATCTTCAGTTCGAATGTTCAGGACGAACGGCGTCACACAATCGTGGACGCGCAATGCGACTAAGAACGCCGGCGAGATCGTTCAGCAGTTGATTCGCGAGAAGCAGAGTCCGGCGCGGTCGCGAGTCGTTTTAGTTGTAGACACGTCGCGAGCGATGCAGGGATCCGCAAGAGAGATCAGCGCTGCTTTGCGAGCGTTGCCAAACGACGGCGAGATCATGATGCTGCTGGCTGACGGTAACGGCGCATATGAAGACGGAGGGAGCCAGAAAGTCATCACGGCAAGTCCGTCGGATCTCGCGGGTGAACTCGATCGCGCGACCTTCACCGGCGGCGCCGACAACGTTCCCGCCCTGGCCAAAGCGTGGGATCTGGCGGCTCAGAGTCCGGATAATAGCGCTATCGTTTGGATCCATGGTCCACAACTACTCCAGCTTCGACCTGTTACGGAACTAAGGCAACGCTGGGACCGCCGTCCGGATGGTCCTGTTCTTTATGCAGTGCAGACTCAGAACGGTCCGGATCGAGTCGAAGAGAAACTCGACGGAGTTTTCGCAGTCGAGTCAGTGCCTCGCATGAGCCATCTCCAATCTGACCTGGAGAAACTGTTCGCGCAACTAAGCGGCCGCGCGAAAACATTCGAGTTCGTCAGGTCGAATGAGAAGGTGCAACAACTCCCCAGCTCTTCGAACGCAAAGGAAACTTCCGCGCACCTCGCGAGGATCTGGGCACACGATGAGGTCAGGCGTTTGATAACTTTGCGCGACGATAAGTCGCTTGCAGCGGCAACTGAACTCGCCGTCGCTTATCAACTCGTGACGCCGGTGAGCGGCGCCGTCGTGTTGGAAACAAAGCAACAATACGACGCGGCTGGTCTGCGGCCGGTGGATCCGGGAACCGTCCCGACGATTCCTGAACCGGAGATGGTAGTGCTGATCGCGATGGTCGCGGCGTTTCTCTTGTGGCTACTTTACCGCCGGTATTTCGTGCGGCGTCGCAGTGCGTTATGAACCGAACACTCTTCATGATCGGAGCGCAACTAATCGCTTTCTGGCCCGTGTGGCGATGGTATGCCGTGCGTGTGGGCGACTCTGCGGACCAGAAGTGGGGGCTGCTTGCTTTGCTGACGGCTTTGTTGTTTGTGCTCAGTAAGAGAGCTTCAGTTCATGTGCGTTCACTCACGATACCGACACTCATAGTGGTCCTTTATGTTGTCACTTATCCTGTGTTCCCGCCGCTCGCGCGAGCTGCCGTTGCGTTCACGGCGATCGCGGTGACTGTAAGCGTCGTGCGTTTTGGGAAACCGTTTCATCCCGGTGTGCTTGGTCTGTTGTGGCTGTCGCTTCCGCTCGTGCCTTCGCTTCAGTTTTATCTCGGCTATCCGCTGAGACTGCTCGTCGCGGGTCTTGCGGCGCCGATTCTCAGGCTCGGCGGGTTTGCGGTCATTCAGGAAGGGACTTGTCTCAACTGGGCGGGGCAGTTGATCTGGATCGACGCGCCGTGCAGCGGGGTGCGTATGCTGTGGGTTGGTCTATATCTGACCTTTACTCTCGTTTGCTTCTATGAGCTTCGTCTATTTAAGACGCTCGTACTGTTGCTAGCCGCGCTCCTGACTATCATCGCCGGAAACGTGTTTCGAGCGATAGCGTTGTTCTATCTCGAATCCGGCGTCTTCCCGATGCCTGCATGGGCGCACGACTACACCGGCATCGTTACTTTCGCCCTCGTCGGGACTGGCATTGTCGCGGCTGTTCATTTCATTCGCAGAGAAAAACTATGCGGCGAACTGTTGTCTACTTAAGCATCTGCGCCCTCGCGGCGTTGATTCCGATATTGCCACTGCGAGCAACGCAGTCGGTTGCAAGTCCGCGCGTTGCGTTCAGCGAGTGGCCGGCGCAATTCGAAGGCCACGCGTTGACGCCGCTACAGTTAACAGAACGCGAGCTACGTTTCGGAAAAGACTTCCCCGGCCACATCGGGCGCTTCACTGACGGTCGCCGCGAGGTCATCATTCGCTGGGTCTACGAAGCGACGCGCAAATTGCACCCAGCCTCCGACTGCTTCGAAGGCGTCGGCTTCAGCGTACGGCCGCTGCCGTTGCACGTCGATGCGGATGGCGCGCGTTGGTCCAGCTTCATCGCCACTCGCGGCAACGAGCGGCTGCGTGTTCGCGAGCGGATTTACACCGACACCGGCGAGAGTTGGAGCGACGTATCTTCCTGGTATTGGGCCGCGTTGCAGGAAACAAGCGACGGTCCATGGTGGGCGATAACAGTCGCCGAACATGAAACGGAGCCGTAGGCATCTATGACGCCGTTGTTGGAAGTGATCGCGTGTTCGGTCGCGGACGCTGTCGAAGCTGAAACGGGCGGAGCGCGGCGGCTCGAGATCGTGAGAGATCTCGATCGAGGCGGACTGACGCCGCCGCTCGAACTCGTCGCACAGATTAAACGCGCCGTCAATTTGCCGCTGCGCGTGATGCTGCGTGAAAGTGAGAGCTTCGAGACGAGCAGCGCGGACGAGCTCGATCGTCTGTGTGCGGCGGCGGTGCAGTTTGCGTCGCTGGGCGTCGATGGTTTTGTGCTCGGTTTCTTGAAACACGGCGAGGTGGATGTGGAACAAACGCAAAGCGTCCTCGCGTGTGCTCCGCGGGTGCACGCAACGTTTCACCATGCGTTCGAAGCTGCGCGAGACAAGTTAACGGCATTAGCTGTAATCAAGACGTTGCCGCAGATCGATCGCGTTCTTAGTAGCGGAGGTGCGGACGATCTGCGAGTGCAGCGACTGGGCCAATACGCAAACGCTGCGTCACCGGAACTAACGATCCTCGCGGGCGGCGGTGTAGATCGCGAGGCGCTCCTGAAGATCGGCCGCGAGACGACGATCCGCGAATTCCATGTCGGACGCGCGGCACGCGCCGGATTTCAGGTCGCCGGTACCGTGCAAGCATCGCTCGTGAACGAATTGGTTAAGAAGCTCAGCGACATTTAATTAATTGATTGTTGGACCACCATAACTCAGGTAAAATGCGTCCTCACTTTTACCTCGACTTCAAACAAAGTAACAAAATATCGTGGGTCCCCCTGATCTAGTGCCCTCTACTCAACTCACACACGAACAGGAGGAGATATGTGGAGAAAAGCTCAAAAGCCCGCTCGCTGCATTTTGCTGCTCACCGTCACTTTCGCCACCGCCGAACAATCATGGTCCAAAGTCACAAGCTTCCCCAACGCCGGCAACTACGTGCAGGATCCGGACGCGGCAGCAAAGGTCGCGGGTGTGCGTGGAATCTTCCGTTCAACCGACGCCGGTCAAACCTGGGTACGTATCGTTGACGACCAACATCAGTGGGGCCGCGCCGGCGAAACAGCCCTCACCGGCGACCCGCGCATCTTCGGTCGCGTTTATGTCGGCACCAACGGTCGCGGCATTATTTACGGCGACGCGCCGTGAGTCACTGCTGACACACACATCAAAAACACCCGCAAGCTCACCTGAGCCTGCGGGTGTTTTGTCTTCAAGACTCGTGTACACCTACTGTACGCGCAGGAACAATTCAAGGCCCAGCGACCCGTTTCCGGGTTCTTCACTGAACCAACTTTCGCTCGATAACGAAACTCATTTCCGTGCTCATCAGTTTTCTTGGAGGGCTTATAGTCAGTGGCTATAAAGTCACTCCAAGTTGTAGGTGAAGCTCAGCCTCACCCACGTTTCATGACTGTCGTTGGCTGACTATCGGGGGACATCTCTTGATGTGAGCGACAGAGAGCGTGCTGAAGGTATACTCCTCTAACTCAACTATGTCGGTGCTGTTGCTTACATAGTGTGATGTTTGATCACTTCGTTCCGCGTTTTTCGATCTTCGCCCAGGTGTCACGCAAACCAATCGTACGGTTGAACACCATTTTGGCTCCCGAGTCACGATCGACGCAGTAATACCCAAGCCGCTCAAACTGATATTTAGTTCCGGGTTCGGCGTCGCGGACACTCGGTTCGATTCGGCAATCGGACAATACCTGTAACGAATCAGGATTCAGGTTTTCGGTAAAGTCGTGTCCTTCTTCGACGTCGTTCGGATCTTCTCTGACGAAAAGGTTGTCGTACAGACGAATCTCCGCGGGTAGCGAGTGAGCCGCTGAGACCCAGTGAATAGTCGACTTTACTTTTCGTCCGTCAGGCGTGTTACCGCCGCGTGTCGCCGGATCGTAAGTACAACGCAGTTCTACAATGTTGCCGCTGCTGTCTTTGATAACTTCTTTGCACGTAATCAAGTAAGCATAACGAAGGCGCACCTCGCGACCGGGAGAGAGCCGGTAAAACTTCGGCGGCGGATCTTCACGAAAATCGTCTTCTTCGATGAAAATCGTCTTTGAAAAAGGAATCTTTCTCGTGCCCGCGGAACTATCTTCCGGGTTGTTGATAGCGTCCATCTCTTCCACGACGTCATCGGGATAGTTTTCGATCACCACGCGTAACGGCTTCTGCACACACATCACCCGCGGAACGATCTGATTCAAATCCTGGCGCAGGAAGTACTCGAGCTGCTGTAACTGAGTAATGCCATTCGTCTTCGAGACGCCAAGACTGCCGGAAAAGTTACGGATAGCGGTGGCGGTGTAACCGCGCCGGCGCATTCCCGACAACGTTGGCATTCGCGGATCATCCCAACCCTCGACATGTCCTTCTTCAACCAACTTCAATAGCTTGCGTTTGCTGAGCAGCGTATGGGTGAGGGCCAGTCGATCAAACTCGTATTGCCGCGAACGAAAGATGCCGAGCTGTTCGATGAACCAATTGTATAAAGGACGGTTGTTGTCGAACTCTAACGTACACATCGAGTGCGTTACGCGTTCGATGGAATCCGACTGCCCGTGCGCGTAATCGTACATCGGGTAGATACACCACTCAGTCCCCGTACGATGATGGGCCATGTGCAGGATTCGATACATGACCGGGTCACGGAGGTTTAGATTCGGAGAGCTCATGTCGATCTTCGCGCGCAGGGTTCGTGAGCCATCCGGAAACTCTCCCTTTTTCATGCGCTCAAACAGATCGAGGTTCTCTTCAATCGAGCGGTTCCGAAACGGGCTTTCGACACCGGGCTCGGTTAACGTCCCGCGAAAGGCGCGAATCTCGTCCGCGCTGAGATCGCATACAAAGGCTTTTCCTGCCTTAATTAACTGAATCGCCCATTCGTACAGTTGCTGAAAGTAATCCGAGGCGTAAAAGAGTCCGTCCCACTGGAAGCCCAACCACTGCACGTCTTCCATGATCGCGTGAACGTACTCCGTCTCTTCCTTCGACGGATTCGTATCGTCGAAACGCAGATTGCACTTACCGCCAAACTCGGCCGCTAAACCGAAATCGAGGCAGATGGCTTTGGCGTGGCCGATGTGCAAGTAGCCGTTCGGTTCCGGAGGAAATCGCGTTTGGACAGCGCCGCCATGTTTGCCACTCTTGATGTCCTCGATAATGATGTCGCGAATAAAATTCGAAGGCCCTTCAGCTTTTGGGCGGGATTCTGTTGAAGTCTCAGTCGATTCTGTTTCAAAAGACACGTTTCTGATTTCTCCGTCACTAAAGCTCTGCTTGATGAGATCCGTTTCAGTTTACAAAAGATGCGGGTCAGGGTCGATCCAGACAAAGCGGGATGTTTCGCGATCCTTGCGCACTCGATCGATCGGGAAGGCTTGATTGTGCATCACGACGTAAATACCCGGCGGAAGTATCCTCACGGCAAAAAGACTCTCGGTGAGATTCTGCAAACCGTCACTTCCTTCAAAGCCCAGCGGCGTCATTGCTCCTGTTAGCACGATCGGAACCTTTAGTTCAGGAAGTGCTTGCTTCAAATAAAGACCGGTCATAACCATCGTGTCCGTGCCGTGCGTGATCACGACGGCCGAGGACTCGCTTAGCATCGGCTTGATGACCTCGAGAATCGTACTGCGGTCAGCGTCAGTCATCTCCAGACTGTCTTTGTTCATGACCGGCACGACGCGGACGTCGCAATCCGGATGTCGCAACCGAATGAGATATCGATTGATTTGATTGTCGAGGTTTTCTACCGTGCTGGTTTGCTCAGAGTAGACTTTTTCAATTGTGCCACCGGTAGTGACGACGTTAACCTGAAGCATCTTCGAGATTTTTTCCTGCATCCTGGGCGTTTGTTTTTCGGCTCACCGTCATAGTAACAAATGATCGGTGTTGAATCGGCGTTGGGCTAACTCGCTCGGAGTGGACGGTCTGATCCGGCTCGACGATTCGTTATCGGTTCCCGGGAAGGAACTTCCCAACGGCATTTATGAATACTGCGCTGGACACGCGAACCTCCTAAACGAGAACAATATCCGGGCCTGCAATGCGACGCACGAATACGAGTGTTCAGGATCGCAAATAGTGCGGATGTTTCTCAACCGCTAACGGTAACTCTCCACAAACAGCCCGGCACGGCGATTGATGCTGGTTGGGTGCCCTGAAGGGCCTCACCTTGAACAAACATCCCAGTCAGATAGTGGAGGGTAAGCTTATGAAGCTCGTAACCTTGAGGAAGTTCTTTGTGATCGGGAGCCTGGCACTTTTGGTCGTCATAGGCGCTTCGTACGAGGCTCAGGCAAAGGGGCGTGGCCGGGGCGATGCCAAGCGGGACAAGAAATGCGCGAAGTTTGTGAACTGCCACGACGCCAGCGAAGGTCGTGTGGATGGACGTGGACCACGCAGGGACACCGATGATGACAATTGGAACTGGAGACGCTTCCGTAATCGTCGGGACGGTGACAGATATGACGATCATCAACGCCGTCGAAGGCATCGCCGCGACTGGAGATCTGACCGGAACGGCGACTGGCGTGATCGCGATCGGGACACGGATCGTCGAACCTGGACTCGCCGCAGCCGCTAGTGTCGCAGTCGTAGTTGGTGCAAAAAAAATCGCGCCACCGCTAAGGGGCGCGATTTTATTTTTGAGAAACGAAATACTTCTTATTCGTTCTCGCGCCGGTAGCAGGTCTCGACGCCTCCGTCGTTCAGGCAGATGAAATCCTTGCCGTATTCATCCTTCTTGAAACTGAATTCGAGCGACTTTTTCGTCGGGGTCTTCGTCTGTGACCGGTTCGAATTCGGGAAGCACGAGTACGTGTTTTTCCAGAAGTCCCGCGAGGGGTTCAGAAAGATCGTGGTGCCGTCAACCAGGTAGCGGCCGTTGATCTCGTTAAAGAGGTTCGTCGTGCAGCCGAACATGGTGGATTCCATGTAGCCTACGAATGTGTAGGTGCCGTCGGCGGCAAACGTGTAGGAAAACATCTGGCCGCGATTGTTCTTCGTCTGGCCGGTGACGGTGTTTACCTCGTTGATCATTCCCACTCCGCCCGTTTTCCAGTTACCAACAACCGATTCCTGCGCGTTTGCCGTCACCGCCTGCGATACCACGAATCCGAACACCAGGATAAAACCAAGTAGAATCTTCTTCATAAGTTTCTCCCGTCAAATTACTCGAGCAGCGGACCGAATCTCGCTACTACCAAATAACGCGCACAAACCTATGAAAAAGTATCGAGAGTAGTCGGCACAGTCTCGAAAAACTCAGGTTTAACCGCGAGCTGCCGGTTCGAGCGGGGCTAATGCTGGCTGAACTCGTCCCTCGTAAACTTCGCGTGCACGCGAAAGAGCAGATTCGACGTGGGGCAGCATATTCTCCGCACCGAGATACTGAAGAAAAGGAGACTGTCTCAACAACTGTGCAGGCTGACTCCGAGCTCCGCACAACAGCAAAGTTCGTTGAGTGTCACGCAAGCGTTGAGCTAACTTTTCCAACTCATGTAGTCCGGTGGCGTCTATGGCGGTCATGTTTCTAAGCCGCAGGATCACGACGGGCGGAAGCGAATCGATATCGACCGTCGCCTCGGACAGCTTCTCAGTAGCCCCGAACAGGAACGGACCATGTATACGCAGGACCAGAACGTACGAGGGCAACAATTTGTCCTGGAGAATATGCGGACGACCATCCTCTATGTACTCCTCTGTCACCGGCGCCACTGTCGTGGTTTGGGAGACGCGGTAGATGTACAGTAAAGCGGCGAGAAGTATTCCGATTTCAACTGCGACAGTGAGATCGGCCAGCACAGTAAGACCGAACGTCATCATCCACACCACGATGTCTGCTTTCGATAATCTGAGTATGGTCCTTACTTCGCGCCACTCGCTCATGTTGTAGGCAACCACGAAAAGAATTGCCGCCAGCGTTGCCAGTGGGATGAAACGGGCGAGTGGAGCCGCGACCAGTAGAATCACAAGCAAAGTCAATGCATGGACCATCCCGGAAACTGGCGTGCGCGCACCTGTTCTGATGTTTGTGGCGGTGCGCGCTATGGCGCCGGTAGCAGGTATCCCACCCACGAATGGAACTGCGAGGTTGGCAACGCCTTGAGCGAGCAGTTCGACGTTGGAGTTGTGCTTGTCGCCGCTCATGCTGTCCGCGACCACCGCAGATAGAAGACTTTCAATAGCGGCCAGCATTGCTACCGTTACGGCTGCAGGTAAGAGAGGCATAATCAATTCAGGTCGCACCTGGGGTAATGAAATGTACGGCAAACCGGTTGGGATGCCTCCGAACTTACTGCCAATTGTCTCTACCGGAATTCCAAAGAGCGGCACGACAATCGTCGCCAACACGAGTGCTACGATCGACCCCGGAACACGCTTAGAGAACCTGGGCAACAGCAGGATGAGCAGAAGCGAACCAATGCCCAGCAGAAGTGCGGACCAGTGAAAGGACCTCAGGCTGTTCATCAGAATAGCCATGCGCAAGACGAACTCGCTTGGCACGGCCGTGATGTCGAGACCCAAAAAGTCCTTAACCTGCGTCGAAGCGATAAGGACGGCAATGCCATTAGTAAAGCCAATCGTCACTGGTCGGGGAATATATTTCACTGCAAGGCCTAAGCCAGTTACGGCCATGAGAATGAGAATCAACCCAGCCATGAAGGTGACCATCAACAAGCCGGAGACTCCATGCGCCGCGACTATCCCCGCAACAATGACCACGAATGCGCCGGTAGGACCACCGATCTGAAGACGCGAACCTCCCAGAGCAGAAATGAGAAAGCCCGCGACGACCGCCGTGTAAAAACCTGCTTGTGGCGTTACCCCAGAGGCGATCCCAAACGCCATGGCCAGTGGGAGCGCTACCAACCCCACTGTCACACCGGCGATCAGATCCGCGAGAAGGTCTCGCCGCGTGTAGTTAGCGCGCAAACAGAAGATTGACTTGGGAAGCCATTTTTCCATCAGCTCATTCAGTTGAAAGCGGATATTTAGAATGTTCTGGATTGATCTGCTTTAGCAGATCTTGTTCATGCGGTTCTTTGATTTTGTCGGCATGATGCGCTGCGACACTGACAAAGAGTCAGATCGTGATCGAAAGAGTTTAGGTAGTCCACTGTGACCTCTTCTCCGGGAAAGATCTCTCGCACCGCAAAGACGATTATGAATCTATTAATAACCACGACATCCGCGTTAGGCTCACAGGAATGGTTGATATATTGCGTTTCATTGCCGCCGACACTGCCGTCGATGTAATGGCCCGTATCCAATTGAGAGATGCGCTGGCCACTCGCTCGTGTCATCCTCCACATGGCTTCGCCGCGAGTGATACTTTCCCCCGCGTACTCCGCTATCGGACTGTCTTTCAGAAAGTGGGCTGTCGCGAAACAACCGAGTCCGCCAAGATCGGACTTCATGACTAATAAGCCACGCGTCAGCGGCGGTTTGACCAGCCGACGATGTCTTCGACGCGCGGTTTGCACGAGCTGGAGCATGATTTAACGACTTCGTTGGGCAGATTGTTTGCGGGCAGTTTTTACAGGCACGTCCTGAATCTCCTCAAGCATGTTGCGGACGCCAATGAGATGGTTGTTAAAGATCTCTTTAGCCGCATCGAGTAACGTGAAGATCGTCTTGTCACTTACTGAATAGTAGACGTTCGCACCCTCCTTCCGTGCTATGACAATATTTCTGTTCCGCAGGACCGCGAGTTGTTGCGAGGCGTTGGCCTGCTCAACATCGAAGCGTTGACTGATCTCGTTGACGGTCAACTCGCCATCGCGAAGGGCATCGAGAATAGATATTCTCAACGGATGAGCCAGCGCCTTAAAAAACTCTGCTTTGAAATCGCTCAATTGCTGCCTCATTCAAACTCCTTTTATCGACAATTACTCGGCCGTGCCGGAATCCGGTCAAAAATACGCAGACCTGCACATCTGCATATTCGTGCATATAAGCATACGAACAAGAGAACGTGCTCGTCAAATCGTGTGAACTGAAATGGGAATGACTCTAGAAAATTGCGGGACAAACTGGAAAGGCGAGTTTGATTTCCCAGGAAATGTAAGACCAAGTTAGCGTTCTCATCAAAGACTATAGACTTTACCTGGTGAGAAGAAGTCTGTCTTTCGCATAAGACACGGATTAACCACAGTGGGTTCTTCAGTCTTAAGTCGTCGCATAGCAACCCAAGTGACGTCTGGTCCATTCCGAGACGGCTGCGACGTCGCTAATATGGTTACGACAGAAATTGGCAAGCCGATCTGTACCGTATCGCAATTAGGCCAAGAGTTTTTTAGATTGAGGGTTTTTAGGTTAAGAAAAAATCCTGGGCGTCAGATGGGTCTATAGCAAATTCCACCGGAAATGTATTCGAGATCTGGAGGTGGCATGTTACCACTCTCCAGATCTTCATATTCGGTCAACTCGCGACGTAGAGACTCAAGCTGACTTTGCATCGCATCCTGCTGCGCCTTAATTAGGCGCGGGTGCGTTGTGCGATCTTTGGGCGATTCAGCGAAGAACGCGCTTAGCGCTTCTTCAAACTTAGCCGCCTGTGCTTTCGCAATACGATATTGACGTTCATTCTTAATCATCACCCATCATCCAATAGAAGCTCAATAATTCCTTTCGGCTCGCCAGTTTCCTTATCAATCTGGAAAAAATCTAAGAAGGTCTTGAGACGTTGGGGCGCTTGCGCCGGAAAGAATTCTGCTCCGAATTTTGCTTTTTGAGCTGCTCGGCCGTTATCAAAGTCGAAGAACACAGAGTCGAGCGACATCGGATCCACGCCATCGACGACCCAACAGACATCAACGTCGTTTGGTGACTCTTTAACCGTCACTGCCGTCCAAGTAAACGCGACAGCTCTCCTGGCTTACGGTCATCAAGAATCAACCCAATAATATTATTGTGTTGGCCTTTCGAGCCTGAGCAACTCTTTCTATTCCTTTAGCTACCTTCGAAGGAGCGATGTTGTTTTATCGTTTCGAAGTTCTGGCCCGGAATGTCTTGATAATGTGTGCACGCAACTTTCCTCGCCGTTTCACTTACCTTAAGCGTTATATTGTACAAGTGTTGTATTACACGACCGCCTAACACTCGACCGTCTCATATCCACTGGAAATTGGCGTAACTGAGGTAACCGTGAGAACAAATTACGTCCTTATCGACTTCGAAAGCGTTCAAACCAGGTCGCTTGAACTATTGACTCAGGAGCACTTCAAGGTGATCGTCTTCGTAGGAGCGAATCAACGCAAGCTACCCTTCGAAGTTGCCGAGTCATTGCAGCAGTTCGGATCTCGCGCAGAGTACATAAAGATCTCTGGGCGTGGCCCAAATGCCTGTGGCGATTCGTTGGGAAAACGCGGGATTTAACCCCAAATCACTTCGCCCATTGTTGTGGGGCTGCTTCTGGTTTCTCGCTGTTATCTTCTTCACGGCGGTGGGTTGTGCTTTGTACCTGGGCGCAATGGGTTTGGGACGCGATTCTAAATAATCGCGAATTTTATTCACGGCTGCACCGTATTTGAGGGAGGCGAGGTCTATTTAGGAAAACTGGTGCCCCCGGCGCGATTCCAACGCGCGACCTTCCGCTTAGGAGGCGGACGCTCTATGCAGCTGAGCTACGGGAGCACAATGAGGCGAATAAGGTAACACGGATCAGACAGATCTGATGACTGCTGCTTGCCCTACGACCGATACTTAATCACGACTGATACTTAATCAACGAACGCACATCGTATCCCGCCAACTTCTCTCTTCCAGGCAGGAACTCCAGCTCGACTACAAACACCAACCCAACAACAGTCCCACCAAGTTGCTCAACCAAGTCGACAACCGCACGAGCGGTGCCGCCGGTCGCGAGCAAGTCATCGGCGATCAGCACGCGATGCCCGTCGCCAACGGCGTCGCGATGGATCTGCAACGTGTCCTGCCCGTATTCCAGATCATAAGAAATCGACGCGCACTCCGCCGGGAGTTTGCGCGGTTTGCGCACCGGCACAAAACCGGCCCCAAGGTGATACGCAAGCGCCGGCGCGAAGATAAACCCACGCGCTTCAACGCCGATCACCGAGTCGATCTTTTCGCCGTCAAACTCCGCCGCCAGCGCGTCGACAGTGTTGCGCAAGCCTTCCGGATGTTTGAGCAGCGTGGTGATGTCATAAAAATTGATGCCGGGCTTGGGAAAGTCCGGCACTTCGCGAATCAATGATTTGAGATGGTCCATTCGTTACTCACACGAAACACGGATTTAAAAACAGAACACGGATTTTAAAACTATCGTTCGATTCGAAATGATGAAAACGCGCCCGAAGGATCGAGGTTGATCTCCTCCATTTGGTCCACTACCGCCCATTGCGGCCCAGCTGCCAGATCCTGTTTGAACGCTTCGACGCTTCCTGCTGGTCCTTCAGCCAGCGCTTCTACCGATCCGTCCGCACAGTTGCGCACATAACCGACAATCTGATGTCGCGCCGCGGCACGCTGCGCGAAGAAACGATACCCAACGCCCTGCACTTCCCCTCTAATCAAAAACTTGCGCGCTACCCCCGCCGGCATCACCGGATCACCCCCATGCTACTTGCACTTGAAAAGATTTGCTTCCTTACCCTTCTGAAGCGTAAACGTCTCATCCTCGGCATCGGCGAGTTTCAACGTCAACGTCATCTTGTCGCCGTTAACAGATCCGACAAACTTCGCCGGCAACGCTCGCGGTGTCTCGTCCGATCGCACCGGCCCGCCACGTTCCGGCGTGTGCGTCCCACGCAGATTAAAACGCCCGGCGGAATCAACGACCAGCGGACCTTCGATCACACCGTGCGCGCAGTCGTACTCAACCGTCGCCGACTTCGCGCCGACTTCGATCCTAATATGCTCGCCTCCCCAAACCCCGGCCGGAATGTTCTGCATACTGGTCGCACTCACACACGAAATCATGAAGATCCCAACGAGAACGCGGATACTCTTTAATAAATACATCGCTCGCATTGTAGCTTAACTCGAAACTTTGTTTACACTCTGCCCGTAGTAAGTTCAATTCTGCGCGGCTCCCATCTCAACAGTTCAAAGCGAGGACACGCCCACACATGCGACGATTCGTATCGATCTTCATCGCCATCGTCTTGCTGACGATCATGGCCCAGCAAGGCGCACACGCCAAACCACTTGACATCCCGGTGGTCTATTACAAACTCCCGAACGGACTGAAAGTCGTCATCTCCGAGGACCACATCGCACCGGTCGTCACGGTCGCCGTTTATTACAACGTCGGCTTCCGCCTCGAACCGAAGGGCCGCACCGGCTTCGCGCATCTCTTCGAGCACATGATGTTTCAAGGGTCGGCCAACGTGAAGAAGTTTGAACACGCAAAGTTCGTAGAGGCGAACGGCGGCAGCCTCAACGGCCACACTGACTTCGATTACACGAATTACTACCAGACGCTGCCGAGCAATCGCGTCGAGTTGGGCCTGTGGCTCGAGTCAGATCGAATGCGCTCGCTGGACATCAGCGAAGAGAATTTGAAGAACCAGCAGTCGGTCGTGAGTGAGGAAGTTCGCGTCAACGTGCTCAACCAGCCGTACCAGTTGTTCGAATGGATCAGTCTCTGGGAAAACGCGTTCACGAACTGGAACAACTCGCACAACGGCTACGGCGAACTCGCCGAGATCAACGCCGCGACGATCGAAGACGTGCGCAGTTTCTTCAAGACTTACTACGCGCCAAACAACGCGGTGCTGACCATCGCCGGCGACGTCGACGTGAACGAAGTGAAGAAGATGGTCGACAAACACTTCGCCAACATCCCCGCGCAACCCGCGCCCAAGCGCGCCGATCTCACCGAGCCGCCGCAAACCAAAGAGAAGCGCATCAACCAAACCGACAAACTCGCGAACCTTCCGGCACTCGCAACCGGTTATCACCTGCCGCCGCAAAACTCCCCTGACTTCCCTGCGATGGCCCTTCTGGTCCAAATACTTCAGGGCGGCGAAGGCTCACGCTGGTATCAACGACTCGTCAAAGAGAAAGAGTTGACGCTCGATCTCTCCGGCGGTCTCAACTACTTCGGCAATGAGTTTGACTACACTGGTCCAATGATCATGACGACGCGTACGACTTACAAACCCGGCCACACAGCCGACGAAGTCCTGCGCGAGATGGACGCCGTAGTCGCCGAGATCGCGACCAAAGGAATCACTGACAAAGAGCTCGCGAACGCCAAAGTTCGTTATCGCTCAAACTTCTATAGCCAGCTCGAAGGCAGCATGGGTAAGGCGCACCTGCTCTCAGCACTCGCTCTCTTCCGCGACGATCCGCAACAGATCAACTCATTGTTGACGCCGTTTGAGAACGTGACCGCGCCGCAGATCAAATCCGCGGCGGCGAAATATCTGGTAGCGACGAACCGCACGGTGATCGATCGCGTTCCCGAGAAGAAAGAAGGTACAAAATAGATGAAACTCATACTCGCCATCATCGCCCTGACGCTCTTGTTGACGCCTGCGCTCGCGCAACAAAAGATGCCGCCACCGCCGGGAGCAGCGCGCCCGTTGAACCTGCCCACGATCGCCGAGAAGAAGCTCTCGAACGGACTGACAGTCGTCATCGCACCGCTGAAAAACGTTCCGAAGATCTCGACGATTCTCACGTTTCGCTCCGCGACAACAGCCGGCGATCGCGACGCGCATCCGGGCATCGCGCAGATCGTCGCCGCCGTCGCCAACGAAGGCACGGACACACGCACGAGCATACAACTTAAAGAAGAGCTTCGTTCGATCGGCGGCACTCTCGCGCTCGGCAGCGACGCTGATTCGACGACGATGTCAGCCTCTGCGCTCTCCGAGTTCTCGGCGAAGTTATTTGAACTGATGAGCGACGTGGCCCAACATCCGTCGTTTCCGGAAACGGAAGTAAAGTTGGCCCAGGAGAACACGATTCAGCAGATTCGCGCCGGCCGCGCCGATCCGGGGTTTCTCGTCAACGAGCGTTTTCAGAAAGCCGTCTTCGGAAATCATCCGTACAGTTTTGTCGTTCCGGATGAGAAGTCGATCAGCTCGCTGACGCCCGCGGATTTGAAAGCGTTTGTTGGGAAGTATTACATCCCGAATGCTTCGCACCTCGTTGTCGTCGGCGATCTCGACGTCGATAAGACGTTCGCGGAGATCGAGAAAGCGTTTGGAAGCTGGAAAAGTGGAACTGTCGCGCCTGACGAGAATCCGCCGGTGCCGAAACGTGATAAACGGCAGATCTACTTCGTCAATCGTCCCGGATCGATCCAGTCGGCCATCTATATCGGCAACGTGAGTATTCCGCGCAAAGACAAAGACTACTTCGCGATTCGCACTGCCGACACGATCTACGGCGGATCGTTCTACTCGCGGCTGACGCGCAATATTCGCGAGAGCAAGGGTTACACTTACGCGCCGTTCAGTTCGTCAGACACGCGCGCGAAGACCGGCGCGTTTTTCGCCGGAGCTTTTGTGCGTAATGAAGTGACTGGTCCAACGTTGCTCGAGATCTTTTACGAGCTCGATCGGATGCGCGTGCTGCCGGTCAGTGATGAAGAGTTGAGCGCGGCGAAGGAGTACAGCACCGGGAATTTCTCGGTCGAACTCGCGAGCCAGTTTGGACTCGCCGGCCGCATCAACACGATCTACACCTATAATCTCGACAAGAGTTTCATCAACGACTTCCGGCCCAAGATCGAAGCGTTGACGCCGGCTGACATTCAACGAGCCGCGGCGAAGTATTTCGACACTTATCGCGCCGCGATCGTGATCGTCGGCGACTGGGAGAAAGTGAAAGAACAAGTGACGCCTTTCGGCGAGGTCACGATGTACGACGCCGAGGGCAACGTCGTTACGAAGTAAACACGGATCTATTTCTTCTTTTGTCGCGCCAGGACTCCCGTATCGATCGTTTCACCGGTGCGGGAGATCGCCTGGAAGTACATCTGATCGTCCACAACTTCAAACAACATAAAGCTCAGATCGACGTCGAATGCTTTGTCCGTCAACGGCGACGACTTGTTGATGTCGCCCTTGCGCAGCTTCGCGCCCGCGCCGGAAACGAAATAGTAGATCCCCCGCTGCGGCTTGATCCGTTCATAAACGTGATCGTGGCCGGTGATCACCATGTTCACTCCATACTGAACAAAAAGCGGTTCCAGTATCTTCCGCAGTCCATCGTCCGAGCCGTGACTCTTCGCCGACGAATAGGGCGAATGATGAAAGAAACAGACCTTCCATTCAGACGTGTCGAGGGCTAATTGCTCCGGCAACCACTTGACCTGCTTCTGGTCCACGTACGTGCTGTTCAGCGCGTAGAAGGCAACGTTACCTTTCTTGAAACGGTAGTACTCCTTGCCGTTCATGTTGAAGTTCTCGTAATTCGCCTGTAGCGACAGGTCGTGATTGCCAAGCGACGCGTAGAATTTCACCTTGCCGTCGAGCAGCGGCTTGTAAACGTTGGAAAACTTCTCCTCGAAATCTCTCGGACTCTCGCCGCCGTACATGTTGTCGCCCATCATCAGCACAAACTCGAACGGGTATGCGTGCCAGTAACGGAGCATCGTGTCGGCCACTTCCCGCTGGCCCTTGCCGCCGGTACCGGTGTCGCCGATAGCGGCGAACTTCACCGATCCGTCTTTCATTGGTAGCGCCAGCGTGACCGGCGCAGCCGTCGCTGATGGCGGTTTTGGACCATGCGCCCGGTCCTGGCCCATCACAAAGGCAGAAACGTTCAGGAGCAGCGCTACGGATAAGAGAAATGAAGACAATGTTCGTTGCATGACAAATCCCCCCGTTACGGCAACGCGTTCGGCATGTAATCGACAATCACGTTGTTCTCACGATCGACAAGCAGCAGGCTCGTGCCGACAAAGCGATACCTCATCTCCTGCGGCAACTGCGGCAGCTTCAGCAGAAGCGTCGGCGGCATCTCGGTAAACTCTTTTGCTTCGGGATACGGATAGTTGACCCGGACCGCGACGCCCTGAGTCTCGGCTTGCAGAATCGTCTTCCGCAGTTCCGCTTTGTCGCGGCCTTTGAAATCCTCGCGCAGTGTGTTGCGTATGTACGTCGCGACTTCCGGAACAAACAGTTCGCCGCGCTGAGCACCGGCTCGCGCCGCGCGCACACCGTCTTCAAACGAGTTCATGTAAGCGTGAATCTGTTCCGGAGTGCTGTCTTTCGAAAGCTTCGTCGGGAGCTTTTCCTTCACCTGGTTGCGAAGCTTCACATACTCTTTAATGCGTTTCTCAAACGTCGCTATCGTTTGCTTCTCGGCCTCAGAAACCTGTGCCACAGCGACACCCGCGGCGATGCTCAACACGAAGCACACGACGCCCAGCCTGACGGCATTTCGAGTCTTGCGATTCATAATGCCACGAGAATTCGCAAGCGAAATGCCATTCGAAAAACCGTGATTTTTGCTGATTTATGAGGGAAGCGGCGAATGCTTGTAGAACAGGTGCGATTTACGTCAAGACACCAGCCAAAGTACGTACGCGCAGACCTGATCGACCATCACTCCGCCTTCTTTCATGAAGCCTGAGAGAACCGGGATCAACTGGTCGCCCAGCACGAATGGCATCAGCGCCACCGAAACCGAAAACATGATCAGCACATTTGAAGCTGCTTCCGACAAGTCGTGTTTCTTCATCAACGTCGTAACCTTCGGGGCAGGTACTGTGAGTCTTGGCGGCGCTTCGATAGAGCTTGCGCCTGACCTATGCACAGCAAGGAACATGCCGCCATCCGCCTCAATCGAACACTTTCGCGAAACTCCTTGTGCCTCCGTCTGTTACGCAATTTCGCCCTGAATCCGGCTCCTGACACGTTCGGTCAACTGTCCGGTCAGCCTGATAACACCCGCGACAAACCCTCGCAATCTGAAGAGATCAATCGTCGCCTCACTCCCACAATGCCCGCATCACGCAATTTGACTTGCCGTTAATTCAAGTTGGACCAATCTGATTGAACTTCGGTCAACAACGGCAATTCGCTACGTCAAAGTAACGTAAGTTTCTATTAGAGAACTTTCGTGGCACCACTCTTGCTCAAAGGGCGGCGAGGCCAGCCGCTCTGGACCACCTCGAACTTTCTGATTGGACCAACGACAGGAATGAAAAAGACAACAGCCCCGACGAAGCGCAATCAATTTGGATTCTCGATGATCGAGATCACGATCATGACGGCGATCATCGCGATCGTTACCGCATTCGGACTCATGGGAATCACTCGCGCTCGCGCTTCCGTCAGACTATCCTCCGCCGCTCGTGAGTATGCGACCTACATCGAGAAAGCTCGTATGCACTCGATTCGCAGTCACGCCGATGACGCCAGCGAACGCGCCGGCGTCGCCATCAACGAAAGCAAACTCAGCTACGACGTGACAGTGGACCTCGACGGCGACGGCTCGATCGATACACGGACCATCGCGCTGCCCGCAGGCGTTAGCTTCGAGACCGTTGAAGACATCTCGTTTGACTGGCGCGGCCGCACGTGGAGCACGGTCGATGGCGTCACCACTGCCAACGCGCAGGTCTCAATCAGGTTGAAAAATAGTAATGACACCGTTTCGGTTGACGTAACCGGTTCCGGCGACATCACGATCGATAGCGGAGTCTTCGACGACTCAGTGCCGAACGTCACGTTGAAAGTCGGCGATCTCGCCTCAGGCGCAACGCCGACTCCGACTCCGGTCTCAGTTGCAACACCGTCGCCATCAGCGACCCCGAACCCTGACGTTATCCCAATTCCGACTCCGGACAACGGCGGCGTAGTCCCGCAACCTACACCGGCTGTCGATCTCGGCGGTGGAACCCCAACGCCGACTCCGAGTCCAGCCGCAACTCCGACGCCTACGCCGGTAGCAACGCCAACGCCGAACCCAACGCCGACACCTTCCACCTGCACGATTACAACGGATCCGCTCAGTTTGATTCTGAACATGGAAGGCACCACATCGATCAAGGTCAAACACAGCGGCACGAGCGCCATCAACATCAGTGGCTCGTCGAACAAGCCGTCGGAGCTTCAGGTAACAGGCGGAGCCCAAAGCGTGAGCGCCGGCGGATTCGCGACCTTCACGGTCAAGTCGAAGAAGTCGATGGGCGTCTACAGCATCACCTTTAGTGCGGGCTGTGGTTCAACAACGGTTCCGGTTGTCGTCATTCTGTAAACACGCGAAGAACAAATCGTCATGAAAATCAACTCTAAGAAACAGACCACACGCGCGAACAAGAAGGCGAAAGGCGAGCGCGGCTTCACCTTAGTCGAAACCAGCATCTCGATGGTGGTGATGATGGTGGCGGGACTCGCGATCTCTTCGCTGTTCGTCTTCTCGTTACAGAACAACGTCGGCGGCGCCGATCGCGCGCTGGCAATGGGGGTGGCCCAACAACAGTTGGAGCAACTGCGAAGCGTCAGTTACGAAGACGCCACGCTGGCCGTAGGCACCACGACTTCGACCGTCAACACCGGTGGCCGCAACTATTCCGTTGTGAAGACGATCGCCGCCGAAACCAACGACGACCTCAGCTCGAAACAACTCAAACGCATCACCATTACCGTTTCGCCGACACAAGGCGCGTTAACCTGGACGCGTTCGTCAGTCGTCCTCGTATCCTTCCGTTCGACCCTAGCTTCCGGCAGTTTCGCCGTTCAATAGATAAGGCCAAGTCAATGCAAACCAGACGTTCACAAAACGAAGCCGGCTTTTCGCTGCTCGAGTTGATCATCGCGATGAGCATCGTGCTGGTCGTCATGGGGCTTTCCAGCAGCCTCCTCGCCAGCGGATTCAAAATGCGTTCGCGTGAAGATCGCAAGTCAGACGCAGTCGCCGACGTGCAGCGCGCGCTCAACATCATGACGCGCGAGATCAGTAACTCCGGTTTCAAACTCCCGTCGGGACTGCCCGCGATCGCCAACAACGGAATCGTCACCAACGACAGCGACTTCGAATCGATCCGCCTCGTTTCGAACCTGAACGGCGCGCCTGACTCAGCCAACGGCTACTTCGAAGACACGGACGTTACGGACACAGACGAAGACGTAAAGTTTTTGATGTACGTCGATGCCGCTTTGGGCCAGCGTTACATCGTTCGTTACGAGAAGAATGGAACGAACCAAACGACAGTGCTCGCGAACCGCATCGATTCGCTGATCTTTCGTTACTACGACGAAAAAGTGACGTACAACACGACCGTCAATTCGAGCGGCGTGTGTGACATTACGAATGTAGTGAATGCCAGCGGCACGATGGAAGCGGAAGTCTCGCCAGGTGCCGCGAAGTTTATCGTGATCGCCGTGGGCGTGACGCTGCCGGCAGTCGGCAAGCCAGGCTCAGACGGTTATCAGCCCCCCTCCCAGGTCCAACTCACGTCCGACGTAGTTCTGCGCAACTCAATCGTTTACTAAGGAGCTGATAACCAGTCATGAAACCCGTTTCGACATTGAAAGCAAACAGCCGCCGCTCGGATAAAAAAGGTGAACGAGGCGCAGCACTCGTGACGATGCTGCTCGTGACTGTGCTCCTGCTCGGCGCAGGTGGCGCATTGATCATGACGACCGCGATGTCAGCCAATAACTCGATCGGTTCGACCGCCGAAATGCAGGCGTTCTACGTCGCCGAGTCCGGAATGCAGTCAGCGCTGAATGTGCTGCGTGGAAACACGAAGCCGCTCGTGACCGCGACCGACAGGATGAGCTTTCGCACCGCGGTGATTCCCGAGATCTCGAATGGACCAGACAACAACGGCAACCTTCGTCTCGCCGGTTGGCTTCCCTACAACAATCGCCTCGATCCAAACAGTCTCGTGCCGGTAACTCTCGGCGCGGTCACGGGCGGTTATCGTGTAACGATCGAGAATCTCGATCCCGAAAGTCACATCGTCGAGTTTGAGACTTCAGGTTCGATCACGGGCAGCGACTCCGCGACGCCGTATCAACGTACTTTCGGCAGCGGCGCAACTGAAGTGACGATTCGCTACGCCGCGCAAGCTGCGACAACGCTGTCGCCGGATCCGAACGCGTTTCCTTTGACGCTCGATACAACGCTCGGCAGTTTCGTGATCGAGAGACCAGCCGGCAGCACGCAGAACGACGTTGTGATTCCGGAAACGAATTTTGAACTGACTATCACGCAGACGCGTCCGTGGGCGGCGACTACGACGCTCGAAGGATCGTTCGAAGGCGAAGTCGACGTTGTCGGCACAACGCTCAAAGTCACGTTTGATAAAGCTTACGTCAAAGGCGATGGGACCACTTACGCGCTGAATCTCGCGGGTGGTGCGCAGGTTCTCGATCTGACCTATGCAGCTTCGCCGGCGACTACTTCGATTCTGGCGCGCGTGACGTCACCCGATCCGAAGCGTTTGCTGCTCAAGTCTTATGGCTTTGGACCACAAGGCGCCGAGAAGCGTTTGGAGTTGATGATCAATCGCGAGCATCTCGAGTTTGAATCGCCGGCGGGTGTCACGATTCGCGGCGCTGACGATTGCTCGCCGTTGACTCTCGACACCGGCAGCAGTGGAGCGAAGTTTTATTCCGGCGCTGACAAGTCGGGCAAGGATCCGCAGCGACCGACGTTTGCCGTCTCTCCATGCGACCAGGCAGACGCCAACGCCGGCATCGTCAAGCACGATACGGTTGCAGATCCCGAGATCGGGCTGTTGACCGACGATGCTGACTCAGCAGACGCAATCGAACAGCCGTCGTTCCTCGATACCGCTGACAAGGCGCGCGCTTATCTCAACGGACTTCAGAGCAAAGCGCAAAGTATCGGACGTTATTTCAAACCGTCGTCGGGTTCCGCGACAACCATCAACGATTCACTGAACACGCCTCAGTTCACATTCATCGACGGCGATGCGGCGCTGACCGGTGGCTGCGGCTTTCTCGTCGTCACTGGCAAGCTGACGATGCGAGGCAACACCGATTTTCGCGGCATCATTCTCGTGTTAGGCGAAGGCGTGTTGGAACGCAACGGCGGTGGTAACGGCGACATCCTTGGCGGCATCACGATCGCGAGATTCGATCGCACCTCCGGCAACTTCCTCGCCCCGACATTCACCACGAACGGCGGCGGCAACTCAACCATCCAATACGATTCACAGTGGATCGGCAGCGCCATCGGCTCCGCGACAAACGTCTCCGGCGTCCGCGAGTTCTAGCTGGGCTTTCCTGGTCTCACACTGCAATCTTTTTTAATCCGTGTTCTTCCTATGTGCGTAACATCAGCTAACGCAGCGCTCATAGGGAACACGGATTAAAGCGAATTTCAAATTAGGACAGTACCGACCGCCCTCCAAACGATCCAGGAAAATCGGCGATAACCTTGGAAAAAGAGTTCGGCGAGACTAAGATTGTCGGCGCTGACCGACTTGATATTCCACTCTGGCGTTGGGCATCACGGTAAATCATGATCACTCGAACACTCAGATACGCGTCCCTCATCCTCCTCGGACTGTTTGCCACGCTGCAAACCAGCAGTGCTGCGCCGCAAAACGGAATAGCGCCGCTCGCGTTAAAGCCATGTGAGATCAAAAACATTCCCGGACCTGCGAAGTGCGGCACGCTCGAAGTCTACGAGAATCGCGCGGCGCGCAAAGGACGCAAGATCAACATCAACGTCCTCGTCCTGCCCGCCACCGGTGAACCACGAGAGCCCGATCCGGTCTTTTACTTCGCGGGCGGACCAGGAAGCGGCGCAGTCGAAGACGCGCCCGGCGTCGCGCGCGGTCTCGCAAAGATACGCGAGCATCGCGATCTCGTTTTTGTAGACCAACGCGGAACCGGCGGCTCAAACGGTCTCGATTGTCCGTTGTTCGATCCGAACGATCCGCAGAGCCACCTCGGTCATTTTTTACCACCCGAAGCCGTGCGCAAGTGCCGCGAGCAACTAGAACCGAAGGCCGATCTCACGCTTTACACCACAACGATCGCCGTCGACGACATCGACGACGTCAGGGCGGCGCTCGGCTACGACAAGATCAATCTCTTCGGCGGCTCGTACGGAACACGCGCGTCGATGGTCTATCTACGGCGTCATCCGAAGCAGGTGCGCGCCCTGTGGCTTCAGGGTATTTCGCTGACGAGCCAGTATCTGCCGCGCGATTATCCGCGCGACACTGAACGCGCGTTGCAGGGCATCCTTTCCGAGTGTGTGGCGGATGAAGCTTGTAATAAAGCGTTTCCCGACGTGAAGAATGACGCGAAGGCAGTGCTCGATCGTCTGATCAAAGGACCGGTCGAGGTGGAGGTACAAGAGCGCGGTTCAAACGCGCCTGTCAAAGTCTCACTATCGCGCGACCTGGTTGCGGAAACGGTTCGCTACATGTTGTATAACGCGCAGTTCGCGCTTCGCATTCCTTTGTATCTTCACGCCGCCGCGCAGGGTAATTTCGCTCCGCTCGCGCAGGGTGCGCTCTACTTTCGCAGGACCCTCGTTAGCACAGGAAGTAACGGACTGTTTCTTTCGGTGACGTGCGCTGAAGACGTGCCGTGGATTAAGCCAGGCGAAGGCGAACGTATCGCGGAAAACACTTTTCTCGGCGACTATCGTTTGCGCCAACAGCGCGAAGCTTGTGCTCTCTGGCCGCGCGCGAAGATCGACGCCGATTACACGAAACCGATCACTTCCGACGTTCCGGTGCTGATCGTAACCGGCGAGTGGGATCCGGTGACGCCTCCGGCGTATGGCGAAACGCTCGCGCGCACGTTGAAGAACAGTCTTCAAATCATCGTGCCGCAAGGCGGTCACGGTCTCGGTGGACTCGAAGGCACCGATTGTCTCGATCGTTTGACTGCTAAGTTTATTGAGACTGGAAGCACAAATGGTCTTGACACTAGTTGCATCAAGACCATTCGTCGTAGACCGTTCGCGTTGAAGTTGTAACGCGCGCTGTCCTAATTAATTAACGGCGAACCGCAGAATTCCCTCGAGAATCGTTCCGAGGATGCTGTAGCCGCCGTTCGAGTAGCTGCCGTAACGTGAGCGGCTGTAGTAACCGTCTTCGTAACCACGACGGAAGCCTTCACGGAAGTAGTACTGATACTCGTTCAGGTCGACGTAGTAACCGTCGTAACCGTAGCTCGCGTCCTGATAACCGTAAGCGTCCTGCGGATTGAAGCCCCAACCGTCCTGCCTGTCAGCCTGACCGGCCTGGAAACCTTCGCGGTAACCGTCGTTAATTGCACGTTGCAACATCTGCGCGCCGTATTGATTGGCGTAGTAGTAGTTGCTGCCGCGTTGATAACGATAGTTGTACGGTCCGTAATCGTTATAGCGCCATTGCTGCAAGCGCAGTTGATCGCGTCGCAGTTGATCGAGGTAGCGTTGCTGGTAGCTTAACTGGGCTATGCGTCGCTGCTGCTCGAGAATGCGTTGGCGTTGCGAGATGAAGTTTTGACGTCGCTGCCACTCTTCGCGATAGCGCGAGGCGCGTTGTTGCTGTTCGAATTGCCAGTTGCGATTGCGGTTATTGTCGTTGCGCCAGTTGTTATTGCGGTCGCGATCTCTATCGAACCTTCCGTCACGATCACGATCTCGATCTCGATCCCACGTTCGCTGTTGCTGCTGTTGACGCTGAATCTGCTCCTGACGCTGCTGCTGCCAACGTTGTTCACGTTCCTGCGAGCGCTGGATTTGTTCGCGTCGCTGGTTCTCAAAACGTTCCTGCCGCTCGCGAGAGCGATCTACCTGTTCCTGACTGCGATTTCGTTGCTGCTCCCAGCGTTGTTGCTGTTCCTGCGAACGCTGGATCTGCTGTTGGCGTTGTTGCTCCCAACGTTGCTGGCGTTCGGCACTGTTTTGTTGTTGTTCCTGGCGGCGTTGTTCCCAACGCTGTTGTTGCTGCACCTGCTGTTGCTGCCGTTGCGTTTCGCGTTGTGTTTCTCGTTCCTGGCGCCGCTGATCGCGGTTGGTCTGGTTTTCCTGACTCCGCTCATCACCACGGCCGCGTCTGCCTTGTGCATTCGCGATTCCACTTGCGCCAAGCAACAAAGCGCCGATCGCAAGCGACAATCCAATCTGTTTGATCTGCTTCACTTCCTTAGTTCCTTTCGATCTGACAAGCGGAGAGAGGTCGACTCTGCATACTTAGCAACAGCCGTTCCATCATCAAAATGCAAGGAAATCCGCAGCGTTTGTGTAATGGTGCGAAACGATATGATTCAGTGTAGTGACGATATGGGTTAACGATTCGGCCCAAAAACCGCCATTTCCCGGCTGGCATGGTGCTTGCCCATATTCAAACCAAACAAAACTGTGAGGGGGCAGTTATGAACAATCTGAAAGTGTGGCCGCATCTCGCTATCATCGCGATCGTCGTCGCTATTGCGGCGGGGCTCGGCGTCGCGTGGTGGATGAAACGCGGCGAGCCGACAGCGTCGGCCAACGAAATACCAAACGCAGCTCGTATCCAGCGCGTCGAAGGCGACGTCGCATTGAGCAACACGCAGGATACGAACACCGCAAACGCAGGCACAGGCAGTGAGCAGTGGATCGCGGCAGCCGAAAACCAGCCGTTTTCAGTCGGCGATCGCATCTACACGCGCGACAACTCACGTGCGAGTGTCGCGTTCAGCGGACGCAACTTTGCCCGGCTCAATCCGAATACTTCGCTCGACGTTCTGACGCTTAACGATCGTCGCACGCAGCTCGCTTTGCGAGACGGTTCGGCCGTGTTTGACGTCGGCTACCTGGGCCAGGACGATATGTTTGAAGTGGCGACGCCGTATGGCGCGGTCGATTTCGAGCAGCCGGGTCTTTACAACGTCGGCATCGATAACGGCCAGGTGCTCGTTTCAGTGCTGAGCGGGCTTGCGCAGGTTGTCGGTCTCGGCGGCAGCGGGCAGATCAGCAAAGGCGAAATGCTCACGTTGATCGGACAGACCGCGGCGGACGTCGTGCTCTCGCAGATCGACGGGCGCGACGCGGGATATTTGGTCGACGACTATTACGGCTATCAGTATCCGCAGCACTACGACGGCCGTTATCGTGACTACAACACCTACTTGAACGATCCTTATTACTTCGATCCGTATCGACGCAACGTCAGTTATCAGTATGTGAACTCGAATATTCCCGGCGTGGATGACCTCGACTACTACGGCGACTGGCGCAACATCGATGGTTATGGCTACGCCTGGGCGCCACGCGTGGACTCCGGGTGGATGCCGTATCAGACGGGCTACTGGATGAATGACTATCCGTATGGTCCAACGTGGGTGTCGTCTGAACCGTGGGGCTACGCGCCGTATCACTACGGTCGCTGGGCCTTCGTCGGCGATCGCTGGTACTGGGTGCCGGACACGGGAAACACAGTGCCGACGTATTCACCGGCGTTAGTGGCGTACGTGCCGTTTGGGCAGAACGAGATTGGCTGGGTTCCGCTTGGACCAGGCGACACTTACGTGCCGCGTTATTACAACACGGGATGGGAGCCGTATTACTTGAACAACGACAGCCAGTATCAGCGTGTGGTGAATCTCGGCGTGCCGGGTGCGGTGACTGTTGTTCCGGTTGACGATTTCCTGCGCGGAAGTGATTGGCGTCACGCGCGCAGAGCTGATCGGAATATGTTGGCGAACGTGAATCCGGTGCTCGATCCGCTGTTGTATACGCCGCTGCGAAATGCGGTCGTCAAATCGGCGTGGGGCCGTGGCAAGAAGGACATTCCGCCAGGCATCGCGAAGAAGCTGGACGACACGGTCGTGGTGACGAGTACAACGCCTGTTGCGCCGTCGTTCCGGCCTGATTTGCGGCGATCGATGCGCGTTGAGACGGTGTCTGATCGTGGCAAGGAACAGAAGTTCAAAGTCAAAGATGAACGATCGAAAGGAAAATCCGTGAGATCCGAGTCTGTTCCCGTGCAACAGCAGGCGGTCCGACAGCCGCAAGTAAATCGTGGTCAGGAAAAGAAACAACAAGCCGCGTCGCAGCCACAGACTGTGCGACAGCCGCAAGTAAATCGCGGGCAGGAAAAGAAACAACAAGCTGCCCCGCAACCGCGAGTAGTGCGACAGCCGCAGGCTGAACGTCCGGCGCGACAAGCGCAACAGCAACCAAAGGCTGAGCGCGTTGCGCAACCTAAAGCTGCCCAGCCTAAAGCTGAGAAACCGAAAGGTGGACAGGCTCAGGGTAAGGGTAAAGGTAAGAAACCGTAACGTTAGCTGAACACGAATCTGTAAATCAGTTGGATCCGTGTTCCGTTCTTAACTCAACAACAGCAACTGCACCGGGAGCAATCGAAACGGTGACGTTGCCAGGATTCAAAGCGCGATCGGTGATCCAATCGGTCGCGCTTTGAACTTTTCCATCGCGCAACGCGATCGTCACGTTCACATAAGCAGTGCGATCGACCTGGGCCAACCCCTGCTGCTGCTTGAACACGCCGTTGTTATTGATCAGCGTCACAACCCACCCATTCGCCGTGCGGTTGATCAAGTATTCAACATCACCAGTGACCTTCACCGGCGTCGCATCGTTGAAAACGTGCGCCAGCATGTGCGCTGCAAACGGCGTCATTCGTTCATCCGCCCCTAGCAGATCGGGTAACGCGGAAACGATCACAGTTCCCTTCCCGACTTTGTTCACCGTGACCAGCGGATCGCCATTCGGCGCGGAGATCAGAGTCGTCGCGCCTTTCGCTTCAACCTTCTCGTAACGAAACATCTGACCACTCAACTCCTGCGTGTCTGCACACCGGGCGGTGTCTGCTTCGGCCATCGCGTTGGTCAAGCGAACGCCTGACAGTTGTTCCGGAAAACCTTTGATCTGCGCGGTATTGAGCACCACAGTTCCGCCGTTGCGCACGTAATCCGTGATCTTCCGGATCCACTCAGGCGACCACTCGATTCTTCCGCCAACTACCACCGCGCGATACGCACTAAGCGGAAACTTCGAACCATCCGTCGCCGTCAACACGTCGAAAATGTCGCCAAACACACTCGATATAAACGGCTGACGATCCGCAATCGCCGGTTCGCCTTCGACCACGAGCCCCGGAAAATACGCGACACCAAACAACTCACGCAGCGCACGATCCCCACGATCGATCTGCGAGACTTCAAACGGCCACTGCGGATAATCCGTCATCTCGAAACCATGCGCCGGATCGAGCAAAAACGCGATCGGCGTGTACGGCGTGCCGCGATCGGGATGCTTCTCGGCAAAGCGCACAAACTCGTCGGTGATTCGTCCCAGCGGATTCAGTTGAAACGGATGATTGCCCGGACCAGGTTTGAAAAACTGATCGTGCCCCTGCTCGAGATAGATGGCGGATGCGCCCGACATGTAGTAGAGGAAATAATTCTTGCGATACCACGACAGCGATGGCCCCATCGTCGCGCCGTAGCGCGAGTGATAGAAGTGATCCGGACCAGCGAAGTTCTGCGCACGCGTGAACGTGGTGGCAGTGTCGCCGAAATTAGGCGCGTGATAATAAACAAAAGCGCCGCCAAACTGCCGCGCCGCGCCACGCGTAAAAGCGATGCGCATCCCCGTGATCGGCATCACCGCCGCCGTTTCCATGCCGAGCAACTTCACGCCCCAATCCGTCAACGCGTGCGCGAAAGAAATGCTCGACGTCGACTGCGCGGGAATCAGCTTGTCCCACATCGGACCAGTTTCGGTGTGAAACGTCTCGCGCCATTTGCGCGCGAGTGCCTGCGAGTAAAAGTCCTTGTGCGCGTCGAGCAATTGCCGGCGCGTCATCGATGGCGAGACCTTCAACTCCTTCGGCGCGGAGTCCCAAACGTAACCGACGCTTTCGCCTGAAATCCAACCGAGAAACTGGTCCTTGAACTCGCCATTCAGGAGTTGCCACGCGGCTTTCGCCTCGTCTTCCTTCATCGTGGCGCTGGCGTAATTGATCAGGATCGCGAACGGGACTTTCGTCTCGCGCAGGTAACGAAGAAACTGGCTGCCTTCCTTCAAATACTCCGGCGCGTTGTTGAAGTAGATGACAGGAACGACGAGTTTCGATTGAAACACCGGCACGTCGCGCGCGCCCTTGTACTTCGCGACAAACTCCTCGATCGGTTCGGCATTGAACGGATAAAGCGGACGCTCTTCAGCCGGTTTGTCCAACATCGGCCAGAACTCTTTCGCGATGTTCCAGGGCATGAGGAAGTCGCGGCCTGCGACTTTCGGACGCAACCATTGCTCGGGAACACTCCGCGATGGTTCGCCCGTCAACCATGAGGCGAGCGGCTTGTTCGAGTTGGACCACCCTCGCAGGTAACGTTGCGCGGCGAAGTCAGGTTTTAATCGTGCGGCAGGTTTGTACGCCGCGTCGTTGGTGAGCAGAAAACAGTCCACGTGACGGCGCGCCGCCGCCGCCTTTTCGATCTGAATCGATAATCGCGCCGGACCTTTTTTCAACGTCGTCGATGCGGAATCCCAGGTGAAGGCCCAGCCCCAGTACAAACTTACCTCATCGTGCGGATCGACGACGTCTTTCGCACCAAACTCGTGACGAAAGACCTCGCTGCCATTCTGCGCGATCGAGATCGTGAAGTTTTCCGCTTTGTTGGCCCAATCGGCGTAACGTATCCAAACCGCGTATTGTCCGGCGCGCGGGACTTCAAGATCCTGGTAGATCGTCGCCGTCGTTTCATCCGCACTGGCGGCCGCGGAGTTCCACTCACTCTCGCCACCCTGCGACCACTCGGCCGACACGCCTGGACCGTTCATTCCCCAGCCCGGCGCTTTATCTCGCGAATAATTCAGATACGAAGGATTGAGCACAGGAGCGCCGAGCGTGCCCGTGGTGAACCCGCGCATGTTCTCGGCTTCGTACCAGAGATACTCAGCAGTCGAAGATTGGGAATAAACGGAGGACAAAAAGAGAAGGACAACCACAGTAAGCCACAGATTTCGCACGAGATGTGCGAAACCTGTGGACCTGAGATCGTTTATCCGAGGGCTTCCAGACATTCACTGAGCGTGCGTTGACGGCAAGTAAACATCGGAGTGTCGCGAAGCGTGTAGGAGCTGGCTTTTGTTTCCCGAAGCTCCTGGACCAGGTCGAGAAAGTCGGACGGATAATCCGTTTCAAACGCCACCACAAACTCCTGATCGTCGAGACCGAAAGAATACGTGGTGTGAAGTTTTACTGAACGATACTTCGAACCGATGCGAATGTGTTCGTCCATCATCTCCTGCCGCTGCTCGGCGGTTCGCGAGTACCATTCGCGCGTTTTGACGAACGGATAAACAAACAGATACTGCGACTTGCCGGGAATGATGTGCAGCCGATCTTCGACGTGTTCGGGATTGTCTTTGTCGATGTACATCGAACGCTTCGTCATCGAGAGAAACGACTGCGACGGTTCGATGTATTTCGCCATTTCCGTGGCGTTCAGGCGCGACGTCATCTCCTGGATCGGGTCGAGTTCGTAGCCGATGCGCCAGATCATGAAATCGACATTGGACCGCAATCCAATTGTCGAATAAGAATGAATCAGCAGCGAGCGCCGAAACTCGTCAACGGTCTTGACGAACTCCTCGCGGCAACGCTGTTTATCCGCTTGTGAAAGCAACCGCCACTCGGGTCGCGCGTGGTAGAAGGTGAAGTTAACAAACTGTCGGGGAAGCTTTGCTTTTTCTACTTCTACTTCCGCGTGAGTGGGGGCGAGACGAAGGGAGCCGCGGGCGGCATTGGCTGAGTCCTTTTCGCTACTCATCGGTATTTACCTCGGACATAAAGACTGACCCTGGAAGATTCGGCGATGCGCAGTTATTCTGCCGAGTCTCCCCTCTGATTGCAACCCGGGGAAGAAAGCTCGTGGCTTGTGCGTCTATTATCGGTGAATAAAAATGAAAGATTCCAATAAACCAACGCGTCGCTCATTTTTACTGGTAGTTCCACTGGGGATTTTCGCGACTATCGCCGGCGCTGCTTTTCGCTTTCTCCGCCCGCGGATTTCCGTTGCCACCGATCGCTGGCTCGACGTCGCAGCCGTGAACGAGATTACGGGATCGCAGCCTGTGAGCCGGAAAGTCGTTGCCGAGCACATCGCGGGTTGGGCCATCACGACGGAAGAACACAACGTGTTTGTCCTGCCCGGCCGCGGCAACGAGGTTGTTTCCGCTATTTGCCCGCATGAAGGTTGTGAGGTGTTGTGGGAACAACAGCGCAACCGGTTCTCGTGTCCGTGTCATGAGAGTTACTTTACGGCGGACGGCGCGCGCATCAGTGGACCATCACCGCGCGGGTTGGACCAGCTGCCGGCGCGTGTGCAGGATGGAAAACTGCAAGTGCAGTATGGCTTGCCTCACGACGAGGCAAACCGCGCATGACTTCACGCTTTCAAAACCGCGCCTGGCTGGAGGTAACGACCGGTATCGTTGCGATGCTGCTGGCCGTGCAGTTTCTAACCGGCGTCCTGCTCGCTTTTTACTACGTGCCTTCGGTCGATCATGCGTACACGAGTGTTTCGTTTATCGAGAAAGTCGTGTCGTCCGGATCGTGGCTTCGATCGCTGCATCACTATGGATCGCAATGGCTTACGTTGTTTCTGTTCCTGCACGTCGTGCGACTGTTTTTGACAAGAGCTTACGCGGAACGGAATGCGCAGTGGATCGCGTCTGTGGTGCTGCTTGGCCTCGTGATGGCGGCGGGTGGAACGGGATATTCGCTGCCGTGGGACGCCCGAGCGTTCTTCAGCACGCGCGTCGCCGAAGGCCTGGTTGGCGGACTACCGTTGGTTGGTGGAAACGCACGGCTTTGGCTGCTTGGCGGCAGCGACATCTCGACTCTCACGTTGTCGCGATTCTTTGCGTTGCACGTGTTGGTGGTTCCGGCGTTGATCGCGGGCGTGATCGTTTGGAAGCGAATGCAGTGGTCCAGCCTGCAACGCAACGCGATCGCCGCCGGCGTGATCTTCCTAGCGTTAGCGGTGTGGTCGTGGAAGTTTCATGCTCCGCTTGGACCATCGACGACGGAGATGACGGCCGCTTATCTGCCGCGTCCCGGTGCGCAGTTTCTTTGGTTGTATGAATCGTTGAAGTATTTGCCCGGCGGACTCGGATCGATCGCCGGCCTGGTGTTACCCGGAATCGCGCTAACGATTTTGATCCTGTTGCGATGGTTACGTCAGGGAAGATTAATCGGCGGCGTGATCCTTGGCGCAGGCGCGATCTTGATAGCAGGCATGACGACGGTTTCGTATTTGAGCGATCGCGGGAATCCACGTTTACACGAACAAGCCGCGCAGGAGGCAGCGTTGCGTGCAGCGCCATTTACGCCAACGTCGATGAATCTCTCCAAGACAAGTGCGACGAATGAGCCGCCCGAACCCTACATCAAGATGTGCGCCAACTGTCACGGACGAAACGGCGAAGGGGCGCAACAAGGACCGTTGCGCTTCCCGCCGCTGACCGGCGTCGGCGCAAAACCACGCCGCAGCGTCGACGACATCGTTGGTCTATTGAAGACGCCCGAGGCTTACGGTCTGCAACCTCCGATGCGCTCATTTTCGGAAAAGCTGACGGAGGCGAAAATGAAAGAGATTGCAGAGTGGGTCGTGAAGCTTTAATCTTTGCGTTCAAAATCTCAAATCGGAGAAACGTCTGATGAAACTATTCTCGCTGGTCTTAACGTGTGCCGCCATCGCGCTGCTCAGCATCGCCTGCACCGAAACAACTACAACAACAAACGCGCCGTCATCAGCACCCAGGACCGCGACGCCGCCTGCGCCCGCGGCGCCATCGCCTGCCGCGTCCGTAGATCCGCTCGCGACCGCGCGCGCAAACTTCGCCAAGCATTGTGAAGCATGTCACGGTCCGGCAGGTGAGGGTGGACCAGTGAAAGTCGACAACAAGCAGATTAAAGTTCCATCCCTGAAAGCCAACCACGCCATCAAGCACACCGACGATGAATTGACGAAGATCATCACGGGCGGCGAAGAAGAGATGCCCGCTTTCAAAGATAAACTGTCACAAGACGAGATCTCGCACCTCGTACACTTCGTACGGACAGAGTTTCAGAAGAGGAACTAGCCACAACTTACCCGGACACGTATAATCCGTGGCTGTGCACGCGTAGCTCAGTTGGATAGAGCGTCTGACTTCGAATCAGAAGGTCGCAGGTTCGAGCCCTGCCGCGTGTACCAGTTCAAAATCGCCCCCCCTGAGTACACAAGCCACGGATAAATGCCAAACAAACTTGCCCTGATCGGAATTCGTTACGACGAAAACTCTTCGTTTACTAAAGGCGCGGCCGATGCGCCGCCACAGATTCGCGCCGCGCTCCGTTCCGATGCCTGGAACCTGACGAGCGAAAACGGAACCGATCTGTCCGACGATTCAGTCTTTTTCGACGCCGGCGACATCGAACCCGTCACCGGCAGCGACATGTTCACGCTGATCGAAAATTCGCTGAACACATTGATCGCCGACGGGCTGTCGCCGATCTCGCTCGGCGGCGATCATTCGATCACGTATCCGATCGTTCGCGCATTTGCGCGCAAGCACAAAGACCTCAACATCCTGCACTTCGACGCGCATCCCGATCTCTACGAAAACTTTCAGGGAAATCGAAACTCGCACGCCAGTCCGTTTGCGCGCATCATGGAACATCGGTTGGCGAAGCGGTTGGTGCAGGTGGGTATCCGCACGTTCAACGCGCACCAGCGCGAACAGGCGAAGAAGTTTGGCGTCGAAGCGATCGAGATGCACCAGTTGCGCGATAACCTGCAACTGGTGTTCGACGGTCCAGTTTACATTTCTTTTGACATCGACGCGTTGGATCCCGCGTTCGCGCCGGGAGTTTCGCATCGCGAGCCCGGGGGAATGTCGACTCGCCAGGCGATCGATCTCATTCAACGGATTAAGGGGCGCGTTGTCGGCGCGGACATCGTCGAATTCAATCCACGCATGGATCCGCTGCACATCACCGGCACTGTTTGCGCGAAGCTGTTGAAAGAGATCGCTGCGCGGATTATTGAGTAGCAGCCACAAAAAGGCACAAAAGGCACAAAAGGTTTCCACCACGACAATTTACCTTTGCGTTTTTGTGCCTCTTTGTGGCCCAAACCGGATTAGGTATTAGTCTTTCCGCTCCGAGATCGGCACATAATCGCGCGTTTGATGCCCGAGATAGATTTGCCGTGGACGCGCGATCTTCTGGTCGGGGTCGGTCAGCATCTCGACCCACTGCGCCAGCCATCCTGACGTGCGCGGTATCGCGAACATCACCGGAAACATGTCGACCGGAAAGCGCATCGCCTGGTAAATAATCCCCGAGTAGAAATCGACGTTCGGATAAAGCCGTCGCTTCACGAAGTACTCGTCTTCGAGCGCGATCCGTTCGAGTTCGAGCGCGATGTCGAGCAGCGGATCCTTGCCGGTAACTTCAAACACCTCGTAAGCAACCTGCTTGATGATGCGCGCGCGCGGATCGTAGTTCTTGTAAACACGATGCCCGAAGCCCATCAAGCGAAACTCTCCCGCCTTCACGCGCTTGATGTAATCCGGAACGTTCGCAACCGATCCGATCTCCTTCAACGTTCGCAACACCATCTCGTTCGCGCCGCCGTGTAATGGCCCATAAAGCGCGGCCGCCGCGCCGGCGAGCGCCGAAAACGGATCCGTATGCGCGCTGCCAATACTGCGCATCGCGTTCGTGCTGCAATTCTGTTCGTGATCCGCGTGCAGGATGTAAAGAACGGTCAGCGCTTTCTCCAGCACCGGGTTCGGCTGGTACTTGAGCTCCGTCGTTTTGAACATCATGTTGAGGAAGTTGCCTTCGTAACTCAGATCGTTATCCGGATACGAATACTGCATCCCGATCCGATGACGAAACGCAAAGGCCGCAATCGTCGGCACTTTCGCGATGAGGCGATAGATCTGTTTCCAGCGGCATTCGTCGTTGAAGATGTCTTTCGCGTCCGGGTAGAAAGTCGAAAGCGCGCCGAGCGTCGCCTCAAACATCCCCATCGGATGCGCGTTGTAGTGAAAACCGTCGATCACCTTCTTGATGTTCTCGTTGAGGAACGTGTGATAGGTGATGTTTTTGGTCCACTGCGTGAGCTGAGATTCGTTCGGCAATTCACCGTGCAACAGCAGGTAAGCAACTTCGAGATACGTGCTCTTCTCCGCAAGCTGATCGATCGGATAGCCGCGATACTCGAGGATGCCCTTGTCGCCGTCGATAAACGCGATGCGGCTCTTGCAGGACGCGGTATTCATGAACGCGGGATCGTAAGTCATCATACCGAAGTCGTCGTCCGAGACTTTGATCTGGCGCAGATCCATCGCCCTGATCGTCCCGTACTCGATCGGTAATTCGTACTGCTTACCCGTGCGATTGTCAGTGATTGTTAAAGTGTTCTGACTCATGTGAGGAGATTAACGCCGGACGAACTGGTAATCAAATCCGTGTGTGAGGAACACGGATCGAACGCCGGTTACTTCATCTTTCGCGCCTCTTTAAGTTCGCGCTCGACTTGCTTGCGAGCTTCTTTCGAATCGTGCTCGTTCAAGCCGAGATCTTGTAGCGTCTGACCGAGGCTACGGCCTGACGCCAATCCGTTCAGAATCGCACCGCGCGTGATGTTCGGATTTCTGCTGCCGAGGTTCTGCGAGAGACGTGTGGCGGAAACGTAGTTGCCGAATGACAGGTCCGGATTTGTCGCCAGCGCCGACTGATAACCGGCGCGAAGATCGTTCGCGTTCGTCTTCAACGTCCTGGGAATTCCCGGGTAGTTACGAAGATCGTCGTCGGCACGGCGCAGGTTCGAACGTGCGCGTTCGTGCCCCGCATCTGAACGGCCTTTGGACTTGGTCGACGCGTTGCTCAAGCCCTCGTCCGAACGTCCTTTTGACTTCTCCGACGCGTTGCCGAGACCGCGGTCGACACCGACTCCCGAAGGTGGTCCGCCACCGTTACCACTGCCGCGGCCGCTGCCGCTGCCGCCGCCTCCTCCTTTGCCCTTGCCCTGCGCAAAAGCCCCGGTCGCGAGGACCATCACCAACAAACACAGGAATGCTGCGTAAATCCCTTTTTGAATGAATCTATTCATTGGCACCGCTCCTTAATTGGTTTGCACTTCCGAGGGACAAGAGAGGAGAGAGCAGTATCAATCTACTACATTCGCGGGAATGCAGGCGACGAAAAAGTCAAAACGCAAGCTGACTGTAATAATTGTCTACTTAACGTCAACCAGCTCGACGTCAAACAGCAGTGTGGCATTGGGTGGGATCCGTGGCGGCCGGCCCATCGGTCCATACGCGAGGTTTCCCGGAATCACGAACTTTCGCTTGCCGCCGACTTTCATCGTCATCAGCCCTTCGTCCCAGCCTTTGATGACACGGCCCACGCCGATGAGAAAGTTTGCCGGCGGTTTGCCGGTGGTGCTGTCAAACTCGGTCCCGTTTTCCAACGTACCGACGTAATGGACCGTCACGGTTTGCCCGACTTTCGGACTTGGCCCATCACCAACTTTGATGTCGGTGTATTTCAAACCGGAAGGGGTTGTGACTTGAGCGGCAGCGGGATTCGTCTGTCGCATCACGACATAAAGGACCGCCGCGCCCGCAATCACCAGGACCAAAGCGATCGCGCCGATCTTGACGTACTTGCTCTGCACGGTCTCCGCTCGCGGATTCGACGATGGGGCGTTTGGATTACGTGGTCTCTTTCGAGCCTTGTTGATTTTTCGGTGTCGACTCTCTGGCACGCAGCTTCTTATACAGATATTATGGCTCCTGTTCAAGTGAGACACCGATGCCTCTCGTTGCTGTAATTCCAAAACCAAACTGTCCGGTCGAACTGCGCGAAGTCGCGGAGCCGGATCTCGAAAACGATTCGGCGCTGCTCGAAGTGGAGCTGTCTGAAGTCTGCGGCACCGACGTGCATCTGCAACACGGGCGACTCGCAGGCGTTCCGTACCCACTTGTTCCGGGCCACGTTTCCGCCGGCCGGCTGCAAAAGATTCGCGGACGATTGGTCGACATCGAAGGCAAACCGTTTCGCGAAGGCGATCGCATTACGTTTCTCGATGTGCATCGCACGTGTAACGCCTGCTGGTACTGTCTCGTCGCAAAGGCTTCGACACGCTGTCCGCAACGAAAGGTTTACGGAATCAGTTACGGCCTCGACGACGGTCTCAGCGGCGGATGGGCCACGCACATCTACCTGAAACCGGGTACGCGCTGCATCAGGCTCGACGCTGAACCCGAGACGTTTATGGCCGGCGGCTGCGCGTTGCCGACGTCACTGCACGCTGTCGAACGCGGCGACATAAAGATCGGCGACACTGTTCTCGTGCTTGGTTCCGGACCGGTGGGTGTGAACGCGGTTGTACTCGCGCAACTGCGTGGCGCATCGCGTGTGCTGTGCATCGGAGCGCCGCAAATCCGTCTTGACGCAGCGAAGCAAGCCGGCGCGAACGCCACGCTGAACATCGAAACGCATAACGAAAACGAAGGATTGAACTGGGTGTTGGAGAACACAAGCGGGCGCGGCGCTGACGTGACGATCGAAGCGACCGGCGTTCCGGAAGCAGTGGTCCAATCGATGCGCTTCACCCGCGACGCCGGCACGGTCGTGATCGTCGGCCAATACACCGACCACGGCGAAACGTCATTTAATCCGCATCTCGATCTGAATAAGAAACATCTCGACGTGCGCGGCTGCTGGGGCTCCGACTTTTCTCACTTCTATCGCAGCGCACAGCTCGCCGCCGAGAAACCCCGGCTTTGGTCGGATATAAAATTGGATTTTTATGAATTAGAAGCCGCTAACGAAGCGCTGGCGGCTGTTGCGGAAGGTCGTGTTCTGAAGGCGATCATTCAGCCACAAAAAAGCACAAGAGACACGAAAATAATCTAATGAGTTTTGTGCCTCTTGTGCTTTTTGTGCTTCTTTGTGGCTAAGGTCTTTCGTCGCGTGGACCACCATCGATACGTGGACCACGACCGCCTCTGCGCCCGCGCATCTCGCTTCGCATAGTCTGAAACTTCTGCCACTGCTCCGGCGTCAACACTTCCTGCAAACGCGCATCAGCCTGACCACGAATCTCGTTCACTCTCGGTTCCGACTCGCGATGCAGTGCTCGCAATTGCTCTCTCGTGTCGCCCAGTATCTGTTGGACCTTCGTTTTCTGATCGGCGTTCAGATTAAGCCGCTCAGCCATTTGCTCGAATCGATCGCGTGGACCACCGCCGCCGCGCACCACTCCGCGATAGACGTTGAGCGCCGCAATCCCCGCGGCGAAGCCAAGCACGAAGATGATCATTGCCGCAATGCGAACCTGCCATCTGTTCTTAGCAACTTTGTCCATGGTTATCTTGCCTCGTCCTCTTCCTCGTAAATCGCAGCGAGGACCTGCTCGTAACTCAACTGATCGTCACCCTGATCGAAGATGACTGACTCCGCCGCATCCACCGACGCCGTCTGTTCCTGCAACGCCGTCGCCGGCTCATGCACGACAAACGTCAACGCCGCGAGCGCGATCGTTGCGACTGCCATCGACGAAACCAACGCGCGCGCCGAACTCCATAGCCGCACAAATGCGGGCATGCTTTCCAGCGCCTGCTGTTCGCGCACCGCGGCGAGCACCTTTGTATGAAAGAACGGCGAAGGTTCAATCTTCACGTGAGCACGTTCTTTGATAACGCGCGCCGAGAGTTGCGCCGCCGCGAAAGCCGCGTCGCACGAATCACACTCGCGCGTATGGGCCCTCACTTCGTCAAGCTCGATCGGCGAGAGACTGGCGACGGACACGTTATCAATCAATTCAATAATGTGCATGTCTTTCATTTGCTCACCTGCTTATCTCTGTAACTCAGCAACTTCTTCATCGCTTCGCGAACTTTACGCCTGGCCCGAAACGCTCTCACTTTAACTTTCGACTCCGACCATCCCGTCGCTTCGGCCACTTCCTTGATCGACGCATTATCACCGTCGATCATCAACAACGCCTGCTGATCTTCGGGAGACAGCGTGCCGAGCAATCTGTCCGCGAGATCCGCCGCGACGAGGTTGTTCTCAAAAGATCTCTCGCTGGCCGCTTCGGCCAACTGCTGGTCCATCCAGCCCGTCTCGTCGTCACTCAGATCGGAAACGGTCATCTCCGGCCGCCGTTTCGCTCCCCTCAGCATGTTCAAACACGTGTTGGTTGCGATTCGCGTCAACCAACCTTCCATCGAACCGCGCCCTTCAAAACTTCCGAGCTGCGTATAAGCTTTCAAAAAGGTTTCCTGTGCTGCGTCTTCCACCTGACTTCGTTCTCGAAAGAACCGGCTCGCAACACTAAAGACTCGGGGACTAAAACGTTTGACTATTTCAGCGAAGGCAGACTCGTCGCCCTCCTGCGCTTGGCGCGCCAGGTCGAGTTCCAGGGCCTGTTCAATCCCACTCTCCAGATGCGGTCCTCATCAGGATGACGGCGGGTCATTGGCCCGGTCATTGGTCATATATCATTTGATATTTGACATTTATCACTTTCATACGCGAATCGTGGAAACAAAATGACTAATGAGAAATGCCAAATGATATATGACCAATGACCTGACCAATGACCCGGTCCGTGGGGGAGACGCTTACTGCTGCTGCGTTGGACGTCCACGCATTTCGCCACGACGTGCTTTGCGTTGCGCTTTCGCCTGTTCCAATTGGGCTTTTTGCTCAGCCGTCAAAACGGAAAGCATTTCCTGATGAAGCTTGAACCGCTCGCTCATCACTTTCGCCTGAAGCGAAGCCATTTCCGTCAGTTTCTGAGTAGCCAGCGCTTCGTTGAACGTACCGCCTTCGCTCGCCTGACGCAACTCCTGCCGCTTGGCACGAAGCTGTTCGTGCAACGGTTTGTTGCTCTGGGCAAAGCTCTCGCGGATCTGTTTCAGCTTGGCTTTCTGGTCGTCAGTTAAATTGAGACCTCTGAAGAATCCGCCAGCGCGCATCCCTCCGAAGCCATGTCTTTTGTGGTCACCTCGACCTCGGCCACGCCATTCAGGGCGCGCACCTTGGGCCTGATTGTCCTGTCCGGTGCTACCGGTCTGGGCAACAGCGATCGAGGCAGCTAAAGCAATGGCCGAGAGAGTAGCGATTGCCAGTGTCTTAAAGCGTCCGAGTTTGTTCATTTCTGTTCTTCTTACTCCTAACTAATCTAAATCTGGGGAGCCTTTCGACTGGTAAGACACCTTATGACCACGAACGGTTACATGTAACCAATCTGTATTTATCCGTGTCTACAAACGCGTGAAGAAGATATTTCTACTAGCAGCCATTGTCTTGGGTGGAGTTAATGTTTCTGCCCAGGGCCTATTGGAGCTCCAGCAAGCAGAAGTTGAGAAGCTTACGGCAAACACAGATCAATTGAAGCAACTCCACGCTGAAGGATTAATTGCCACAGTCGAGCTGCAAAAGGCAGAGCGGGAACTAACGGCCGCGAAAGCTAGAGTCGAAGAGACGCGCCTCGAGATCGCGAACTCCGAACGAGTCGCGGCAGAGCTTAAAAAGGCCCAGGAATCAGCCAAAACGAAGTCATTCGTTAAGCCAACACTGATGCTGCTGAACAGCAAGTCGACAGTCATGCGTTCGACCGCCGGAAGCTGGTCGATCGGCAATCTGAGCTCGGTTCAACAGTTCTTTTCAACGACGTTTGGACGGGCGCTTCCGACCAGCACGATCGGTCAAAGTGCCACGCACAACCGTATGGGTTGGGATCATCGCAATTCAGTCGACGTCGGCGTGCATCCCGACAGCGCCGAAGGCCGCGCGCTCATCGCGTATTTGCAGAGCAAAAACATACCGTTTTTGGCGTTTCGAGGAGCGGTTCCGGGCGTGTCTACAGGACCTCACATTCATATCGGCTATCCATCGCACCGGCTCTAAATCCGTGTAACCAATTTGTTTGTACTGGTGTCTGACACGATGAGGTAAGGAACCGAATGTCGACTCAAACTATTAAACAACCTTTAGTAACCGGCCTGAGCAGCGGCGTGAACACGACATGGCTGCGACACGTTTGGGCCAGGTTGTTTGCGGGTAAAAAGAAGCTGTTTATCGGTGGCGGATTTATGGCCGCTGTCGTGTTCGCCGGATTTTATTTCTGGGGCGGCGATTCAGGCACGCCGCAATACATGACCGCGCGCATCGATCGCGGAAATCTGCGCAACACGGTGACCGCAACCGGCGCACTGCAAGCAGTGACGACGGTGCAGGTCGGCAGCCAGGCGTCGGGAACGATCTCCGCGCTCTACGCTGACTTTAATTCTGTCGTTAAAAAAGGACAGGTCGTGGCGCAGCTCGATCCGGCAACCGCGAAAGCGCAGGTGGACCAGGCGCGCGCGAATCTCGAACAGGCACGCGCGAGTTTGGCTAATGCACGCGCCGCGGTCTTGAATTCACGCGCGGGCGTCAGCGATGCGCAGGCGAGAGGTTTGGCCGCGCGTTCGACGGTGCAGAACAATGCCGCCGGCGTATCAGCCGCGCAGGCGAACGTAGCTGTTTTGAAAGCGCAACAGGACGACGCGCTCAGTCTCTTGAAACAGCAGGAATCTTTGTTGAAAGCGGGCGTAATCGCGCAACGCGATTACGACGTAGCGATGACGGCGTACAAGACCGCCGAAGCGCGTTACAACCAGGCTGTCTCGCAGTTGGAGCAGGCGAAGTTGGCGGAGCAGTCGTCTTCGAGTGCGGGTATCGCGCAGTCGCAGGCGGCTGTCGAACAGTCGCAGGCGCAGGTGCAACAGTCGCAGGCGTCGGTGCAGCAAGCGACGGCCCAAGTTCAGCAGGCACAGGCGGCGCTGAACATGGCGGAAGTAAATCTCAGTCACACGACGATCGCGTCGCCGATCGACGGCGTAGTGGTTTCGCGTGACGTGAACGTCGGACAGACAGTGGCGGCGAGTTTATCGGCGCCGACGTTGTTTACGATCGCTAACGACCTGACGCAGATGCAGGTCATCGCGAATATCGACCAGGCTGATATTGGTTTGGTTGAGCAGGCGAAGGCGGTGAAGTTTACGGTTGATGCGTTTCCGGGCAAAGAGTTTGACGGCAAGATTGCCGAGATGCGGTTGAATCCGGTGAACGTGCAGAACGTCGTTACTTATAACGTCGTGATCAATGTCGACAATCCGGAGCAGAAGTTGAAGCCGGGTATGACGGCGAATTTGACGATCACAATCGACGAACGGAACGACGTGTTGAAGGTACCGAATTCGGCGCTGCGATTCACGCCGCAGACCGGTTCACGACAGCGAAGCGCAGGCGCCAGTCAGGGTCCGGGGCGCCAGCGCCAGCAGGGCGACAACACGTTCGCGCCGGCTTCCGCTCCGGTGCTTGAAGGACAAACACGGATCGTTTGGGTGTTGGGCCAGAACGGCCAACCGGAACGCCGGCGGATCAAGGTCGGACTCAGCGACGGTGCTTCGACTGAAGTCGTCGAGGGCGAGCTGAAGGAAGGCGACATGGTCATTACGGGCCAGCAGGTCTCAGGCTCGAGCGGTTCGCAATCGAACCAGTCTCGACCACCGGGATTCGGTAACGCTCCACGCGTCGGTGGCGGCGGCCGCGGAAGGTAATCCGTTTTAGCTGTGGATTAAGAAGATGCAAAGAGTCGAACCACAACAAATAAGTGGAAACCCCGCGCTTCTGGCAGAACTACCGGAAGCGCGGCCGGTGATCCAGTTGGATCACATTCATAAGACGTACACGATGGGCGACGTCGAAGTGCACGCGCTTCGTGGAGTGTCGTTGACGATTCGCGAGGGTGAGTTTGTCGCGATCATGGGCGCGTCGGGTTCAGGTAAATCGACGACCATGAACATTATTGGTTGCCTGGACCGTCCGACGCGCGGGTCATACGTTCTCGACGGCGAGGACGTTTCGCAGATGTCGAAAGACGAGCGCGCGGACATTCGTTGCCAGAAGATCGGGTTCGTGTTTCAGGGTTTCAACCTGCTTTCGCGCACGTCGGCGCTCGAGAATGTCGAGCTGCCGATGCTTTATCTCGGTGTCGATGCGGCGCAGCGTCGCCAGCGAGCGATGGAGGCACTGGCTGCGGTAGGGCTCGCGGGGCGCGAGCAAAACCACCCGAATCAGTTGTCGGGCGGCCAGCAACAGCGTGTCGCCGTCGCTCGCTCCCTGGTTAATCATCCGGCGCTGATTCTCGCCGACGAACCGACGGGCAATCTCGATTCGCGCACGTCGGTGGAGGTGATGGAGATCTTTCAGCGCTTGAATCGCGAACGAGGAATCACGCTGGTGCTCGTCACACACGAGTCTGACATCGCGCAGTATGCGGATCGCGTGATCGTGTTCAAGGATGGAAAGATCAAGAGCGACTATCAGGTCGAAGACAAGCGTGACGCAGCGGAAGAGTTGAAGAACATGCCCGCGGTTGACGAGGATGACGAAGAAGACGCGGATTAATAAACAATGAACTTACTAATGATCATTCGTGTCGCATTCCGAGCTCTTGTGCGTAACAAGATGCGTGCGGCTTTGACGATGCTCGGCATCATCATCGGCGTTTCAGCCGTGATTGCGATGGTGAGTATCGGCCAGGGTGCGTCAGCATCCGTGCAGGCGCAGATCGACAGTATCGGCACAAACCTGTTATTCGTCAGCGCAGGCGCGCAGAACGTCGGCGGCGTACGCAGCGGCACCGGCGACACCGGCACAAACACGCTGACCGTCGACGATCTCGAAGCGATCAAACGCGAAGTCCCGAGCGTTTCGATGGTCACTCCCGCCGTGAACACGCGAGCCCAACTCGTCGCCGGCAATCAGAACTGGAACACTTCGCTTCAAGGCGTCAGCGAGCAATACCCGGACATTCGCAAGTGGACGATCCAGAGCGGCGCATTCTTCACGGATGCCGACGTGCGCACAGCCGCGCGCGTGATCGTCATCGGCCAAACACTTGCAGACACGCTTTATCCCGGCACAGACGCCGTGGGCCAGACGATCCGTGTAACAAACCTGCCGTTCCGCGTCGTCGGCGTCATGGCCGCAAAGGGCCAGGATCCACAGGGCCGCGACCAGGACGACGTCGCATTCGCGCCCTACACAACCGTGCAAAAGAAAGTGCTGGGCCGCGATCGCGTTCAGATCGCTTACGTCTCAGCCATCTCGCAGGACGCGACTTACACTGCGCAACAGCAGATCACTGAGCTGCTGCGCCAGCGTCACAAACTAACCAACAACGAGCCGGATGACTTTACCGTCCGCAACATGACTGACGTCGCGGAAGCGGCGAACGAAACCAGCAAGACGATGACGATCCTTTTGGCGTGTATCGCCGGAGTTTCACTACTCGTCGGCGGCATCGGCATCATGAACATCATGCTCGTGTCCGTAACCGAGCGCACTCGCGAGATCGGCATTCGCATGGCCATCGGCGCGCGTTCGTCAGCCGTGCGCAGCCAGTTTCTGATCGAGTCGATCGTGTTGAGCCTGATGGGTGGAACAGTCGGCATCATTCTGGGTATCGCGTTGTCACTGGCGATACCCGCGATGCTCGGCTGGCCCACGCTCGTGTCGATGATGGCGATCCTGGGCTCGGTGATCTTCTCGGCAGCGGTGGGAATCTTCTTCGGCTACTATCCGGCACGCAAAGCGGCGGCGCTGGATCCGATCGAAGCGCTACGCTACGAGTAACACTATTCGGTGGTTGGTTGCCATTTCGAAATTCGGTTTCTCCGTGTTCCCGTGAGCGCTGCGTTAGCTGATGTTACACACACTGGCAGAACACGGATTAAAAGAGTTATCCGTGTTACCATGCGGCTCATGCGGCGACGCTCTCTCCTTGCATTCGTCTTAACAATAACTGTCCTTTTTAGCGCCGTCGGTATTGCTCAACGACGGCCCGCGACCGACCAGTCTCGTAAAAGACCACGGCTGGTCCTGCTGATCGTGGTGGACCAGTTTCGTTACGACTATCTCGAACGCTTCGGCGATCTCTTCGCCGACAACGGATTGCGTCGCCTCATGCACGACGGCGCGTCGTGGACGCAATCAAACTACGATCACTTCCCCACCTACACGGCACCCGGTCACGGCACGATGATGACCGGCGCCTATCCTGCCGAGTCAGGCATCATCGGCAACGATTGGCCCGATCGCACGACGGGTAAGCGGGTCTCCAGCGTCTCCGATAGTTCAGAAAAACTTCTCGGCGGTAAACCGGACGACCCGGCTTCAAGTCCGCGGCGCTTGATGACGACCACCATCGGCGACGAGCTGCGCTTCGTCACCAACGATCGCTCGAAAGTGATCGGCATCTCGATTAAAGATCGCTCCGCAATTCTGCCCGCCGGCCGGCGCGCCAACGCCGCCTACTGGTTCAACCCGCCAACGGGCAACATGGTTTCGTCAACCTACTACTTCAAAGAACTGCCGGCGTGGGTGACCAAGATCAACAACAGCCGGCCAGCCGACAAATACTTCGGCGCGAAGTGGGAGCGACTGCTGCCTGAAGCCGAATATCTAAAACGCGCCGGCCCGGATTCGCCGAAGTGGGAGACCGTCACCGCCGCGGGCGACACGAACGCCTTTCCGCACACGGTCACCGGCGGCGCGACCGCCCCCGGATCCGCTTTTTACTGGGCCATCGATTACACACCGTTCGCCAACGACCTGCTCGTCGCCTTTGCTCAACAGGCAATCGTGAACGAACAACTCGGCGCGGACGACGACACTGACGTACTCACCGTCAGTCTGTCGGGAAACGATTACGTGGGCCATCGCTACGGACCATACAGCCAGGAAGTGATGGACGCGGCGCTCCGCGTCGATCGCCAGATCGCGACGTTGTTGGACTTCGTGCAATCTCGCGTCGGTCTCGCAAACACGCTCATCGCGTTCACGGCTGATCACGGCGTCGCGCCCATTCCCGAACATTCCGCCGCGATCGGTCTCGACGGCGCGCGCATAAAAGTGCCCGACATCCTGGACGCGATTCGCACCGCTATCAGCAAACGCTTCAACCCATCCGGTAAGTCGCCGGATCCGACCGCTGATTACATCTGGAAGTTTGACGAATCAGGCGTGATGCGCGACGGCTTCATGAACGGCAACGTGTATTTCAACTACACGGCACTTGAACGCGATCACGTGAGCGTTGAGGAAGTGGCGCAAGTCGCGGGCGCGGCGGTGTTGAAAGTTCCAGGCGTTGCTCGTTACTTCACTCGCGGTCAACTGTTGCGTGGCGCGACTTCGCTGACCGATCCGATCGAACGCCGCGTCCAGCACGGTTTCTATCCCGACCGCAGCGGCGACCTGGTGATGATCGCGGAACCATTCAAATATCTCGGAGACACGATCACGGCCACGCACGGATCGCCATACTCATACGACACGCACGTGCCGACGATCATCATGGGCGCCGGCGTCACTCCCGGACGTTATCTCGAACCGGCGAGTCCGGCGGACATTGCGCCGACGTTGAGCATGTTGCTGCGCCTGACACCGCCGGCGAGTGCAACCGGACGCGTGTTGATAGAGGCGCTCAGGAAATGATCATTTTCCATTTGTCATTTTCCATTTTGAAGCAAGAAGTAAACAGAAATGAGAGATGACAAACGGAAAATGATGAATGGAAAATGACTCAGCGTTTGTAGTTCTTCGCGTACGCAGGTAGTTCGATCCCGTCAGTCAGCCGGGGATCGTCGATCGGCTCGCCAGCTGTGAGTTTCAGCGGAATCACACCCGCCCACATGGGAAGTGCGTAATCTTCTTCGTCGTCGAGTGGTGGACCAGTGCGGATCTTCGCCGACGCCTCTTCGAGTGATAACTCCAGCACGGTCGTCAGTTTCATCTCCACATCGTTAGGCTCACGAATGTCCTTCCAACGATCGCGGATGATGTGTTCCGACAACGCGACGAGCGCCGTCAGCTTCTCCTCGGGATCGTCGACAAGGACGGCGTATCCAAAGACAACTACCGATCGATAATTCATCGAATGATGAAACGCTGAACGCGCCAGCACGAGGCCGTCGATCAACGTGACCGTCACACACGCATCGACGCCATTCGCCAACGTGCGCAACATCCGGCTCGCCTGCGAACCGTGAATGTAAAGCTTGTCGTCGACACGCGCGTAACCTGTCGGAATCACGACCGGATGTCCGTCGACGACAAAACCCACATGACAAATGAAACCTTCGTCCAGAATTCCGTAGACAGTTTCGCGATCGAAATGACCGCGCTTGGGCAGGCGTTTAAGTTTGGTGCGCTTCGTTTCGGGAAATGTCATAATCTCGCCCCAGACTACCACGGATATCGCTGATCAGGAGAATACAATGCGCTTTCGCTTTCCCCTTGTCGCTCTCTGTTTGCTCACCCTCGTCACGGGCATCTTCGCGCAAAATGGCGCGCAAACAAAATCGCCGCTCGAGACCGCTTTCGCACGTCTCGAATGGCGCAGTATCGGACCGGCAAACATGGGCGGACGCATCGCGGACGTCGAAGGCGTGCCCGGCGATGCGAACGTGGTCTATGTCGCGAGTGCTTCCGGCGGTTTGTGGAAGACGACGAACGGCGGCGTTAAGTGGACGCCCATCTTCGAACGACAGGGGACGATCTCGATCGGCGACATCGCGCTCGCGCCGAGTAATCCGGAGATCGTTTGGGTCGGCACCGGCGAATCGAACGTGCGCAACAGCGTTTCGTTCGGCGACGGCGTTTACAAGTCGACCGACGGCGGCAAAACGTGGAATCACATGGGACTCAAAGACTCCGAGCGCATCTCGGCGATCGCCATTCATCCACAGAATCCCGACATCGTTTACGTCGGCGCGCTCGGCCATGCTTTTGGTCCAAACGAAGAACGCGGCGTGTTCATGACTACGGACGGCGGTAAGACCTGGACCAAGACGCTCTACATCGACAACCAGCACGGCGTCGCCGATCTCGACATCGACGTCACAAACCCGAACATCCTCTACGCCGGCATGTGGAGTTTCGAGCGCAAACCGTGGACGCATCGCAGCGGCAGCGAAAAAGGCGGCGTTTACAAGTCGATCGACGGCGGCCGCACCTGGAACAAACTGACGAACGGTTTGCCAAAACTGATGGGCCGCATCGGCGTGCGTGTCGCGCCGAGCAATCCGAACGTCGTTTACGTGATCGTCGAATCGAAGGACGGAACACTCTATCGCTCCGACGATCGCGGCGAGACGTTTCGCAACGTGTCGAAACAGGATTCGATCGTTTCGCGTGGTTTTTACTACACGACAGTGCGAGTGAATCCGACGAATGAAAACAACGTCTACGCGGTGGCCTCGACGTTGTTCTCATCGGTAGACGGCGGCCAGACATGGCGATCGATCACGAGTCGCAGTCACATCGACTTTCACGCGCTTTGGATCGATCCGAAGAACCCGAAACGAATGTGGCACGGACAGGACGGCGGCGTCGGCGTCAGCTATGACGGCGGCGAGTCGTGGGAAGCTGTTTACAACATGCCGTTGGGCCAGTTTTACCAGGTCCACGCCGACAATCGCCAGCCGTTCTACCACGTGATGGGCGGATTGCAGGACAACGGATCGTGGACCGGACCAAGCCGCACGCGCGAGCCGGCGGGGATCATGAACGACGATTGGCGGATGGTCAGTTTCGGCGACGGCTTCTACGTCATCAATCATCCCGACAACCCCGATCTCTATCTGTCGGAGTCACAGGGCGGCGATATCGTTTGGACCGACTTTCGCACGCGCGAACAACAGTCGGTGAATCCGTGGGGGCGCGGCAGCGGCGGTGGTCCAGCAGCCGGACAGAAGTTTCGCTTCAACTGGAACGCGCCGATCGTTCTGTCACCGCACGAGAAGACGACGGTCTATCTCGGCGGCAACGTGCTCTTCAAGTCGCTCGATTTCGGCAAGACCTGGGAACAGATCAGCCCTGACCTGACGACCAACGATCCCGAGAAACAGAAAGACGCCGGTGGTCCAGTGGCCGTTGAAAACACGACCGCGGAGTATCACACGACGATCATTACGGTCGCGGAGTCGCCGATTCAGAAAGGCCAGATCTGGGTTGGAACCGACGACGGGAACCTGCAAGTCACGACCGACGGCGGTAAGAATTGGTCCAACCTCGTGAAGAACGTCGCGGGAATGCCTGCAGACTCGCCGGTCTCGCACGTCGAGCCTTCGCGCACGAATTCGAACACGGCTTACATCGCTTTCGAACGGCACATGTTCGACGACTTCAAGCCTTATATTTTCAAAACCACCGACGGCGGGAAGAGTTGGACCAAGATCTCCAACGGTCTGCCGGCGAATGCTTACGTGCAGATCATTCGCGAAGATCCGAAGAACACAAACCTGCTTTACGCGGGCACCGAGCTCGGTCTCTTCGCTTCCTACGACGGCGGCGCGAAGTGGTTGCCGTTGAACCTGAAGAACCTGCCAAACGTCTCCGTTCACGACATCGTCATTCACCCGCGGGAGAACGATCTGATCCTTGCAACTCACGGCCGCAGCATTTGGATCTTCGACGACGCGACCGTGATTCAACAGATGACGCCGCAGATTCTCGACAGCAACGCGCACCTGTTTTCCGTTCGCCCCGGACTGCGTTACGCCAGTCGTTTCACTCGCTACGGCATCGGCGACAAAGTCTTTACCGGGCCAAACCCGGCGGGCGGCGCGTTGATCACGTATTACCTGAAAGAAAAACTCGACGACAAAGCTGACTTCAAGATCCAGGTCTTCGATCGCGCCGGGAAACTCATCCAGGATCTCGAACGTCCTTCCCGCGAGAAGGGCCTGAATCGCATCGCGTGGAACCTGCGGCTCGGTGGGCCGGAAGTGCGGCGGCCGCCCACGCCGGAACAGATCGCCTTCGGCGGTGGGCCACGTGGTCCACAGGTCATGCCGGGCACTTACACCGTGAAGATGACTGTCGGCGGGAAAGTTTACGAACAGCCGGTCGAAGTAAAACTCGATCCCGGCATCACGGCGTCGGCGGCCGAGCTTCAGGAAGCGCTGGACATGCAGGTCAAGCTACGCGACATGCAGACGACCATGAACACGTCGTTGCGCTTTCTCGACAGCGTTAAGGAACAACTCAAGCAGGCGCAGACGACGATGAAAAACCTCTCGAAAGAACCAGACAAAGACTTGATGAAAGCGCTCGAGGATTACGTCAAAGAGGTCGATGCGCTCCAGGATAAACTCGCTGCGCGTGATGAAGGTCTCGGCTTTGCGGGCAAGGCGCAAGTCGCCGACAACATCGGCGGTCTTTTCTTCGCACTCGACACGAACTTTGGACCAACTAAAGGCCAGCGTGAGTATTTCGCCGAGATCCAACCGGCGTATCGCACGCGCATGGGCGAAGTGAATAAGTTTTTGAGTGAGACGCTGCCGCAGTGGAATGAGAAGTTGCGAGGTTGGAATGCACCGACGTTGACGACGCGGAAACCGTTCGAGTTTCCCATGTGAGTAACGCCGGCGCGACTCACATGGGAACACGGATTAAAGAAAAGAATTTACTCTTTGTCGGCGGCGGCTGCGTCGGCGGGACCTGAAACCGCAACGCCCGTCAACCGGATGTTGCCGTTAATTCCCTTCGCGGTGATCGCATTGCCACCGTTCCCGATGCGCGCGGAGTAGTTGCCGTGTTTCGACGTGTTGTCGATCGTGACGTTCGGCAAGTCTGAAATCACGCGGCCGTTCATGCCCTTCGCTTCGAGATCGGCATTCGCGTCAGCCGGCAACTGCAATTCGATGTTGCCGTTGACGCCGCTGAGTTTGATGCCGTCCTGACCGAGCTTCTTCAGACCAACGAAGATATTTCCATTTACGCCTTTAAAACTGGCCGTTCCGGCTGCACTCGCAATCTGCACCTTGCCGTTAACGCCAGCCACTTCCACCGAACCGTCGATCCCGCCGACAGTCACGCCGCCATTCACGCCCTTGGTCGTGAGCGAAATCTGGCGCGGCAGTTTCAAGTTAACCTTTTCGGAAGCATCGGAACCAAAGAAGTGCGACCAAAAACCGCTGCTGTGCTTCTCACCGCGAATGCGCAGACTATTTGCAGTGGCCTCGATATTAATGCGGCGGCGGTCCAACGCCTCCTGGCTCGAAGCGGTGCGCTCGATCAGAATTTGGGCCGTCTTGCTATCCGATGTCTCGATAGTGACCGAGCCGTTCAGGCCGGACAACTCAACAGTGGCGCCGGGCGCCAGCTCGTACGACTCGCGAATTACCTGTTGCGTGTCGCCAACTGTTGTGTGCGACACGGTTATCCCGCGAGAGTGAGAACGGGCGACGACACCGGCGATGCCGGCGATCGCGACGAGGACGAGAAGAATAATTAAGCGTTTCATTGTGGCCAGCCTCTAAAAGGGATGAAAATTGACACTCGGGGTCATTAACGACGAGCGCAGGAAATTTGTTTCGCCTGATTAAAAGGCTTTTAGATTAGCGTTAATCCGTGTTTCAATTCAACTTCATGACCGTGCGGGATTCCAGGGACCTCAAGGTGTTGTTGGTCGAAGACGTCGAAGACACGCGTTTATTCATGCGTCTGGCGCTCGAAGATCAGGGCTTCATCGTGTTTGAAGCTGAGGACGGCCACGCCGCCGTCGACAGCGCCATCCGCGAGATGCCGGACGTGATCCTGATGGACCTGACCCTCCCGCGCATGGACGGTTTTGCCGCCGCCAAACTGATGCGTGAAAATTCAGAGCTGAAGAACGTTCCCATCATCGCCGTCACGGCCCATCAGGAATCGGGCTTCCGTAACGATGCGAAAGCGTCCGGCTTTGACGCCTACGTCACCAAACCGATCGACATCAATTGGCTCAGGGAACTTATCAACGGACTCATCTGAATCGCCAATGAGCAGCCAGCCCGCGATCAAGTCGATCGTAATTCGCAACATCGAAACTCTCGACGAAATGCACGAGGTCGAACAGCTTCAGCGCGAGATCTGGGGCGTTTCGGATCTCGACGTACTGCCCGCGTTGGCGCTGCGCCCGCAGAAGGAAGTCGGGGCGATCCTGATCGGCGCGTTTGCTGAGGGACGGATGATCGGGTTTGTGTTTGGGTTTCCGGGAATCTTCAACGGCGAAACGATCATTCATTCAGACATGCTGGGCGTGCTCAATGAGTATCGCTCGCAGAATCTCGGTTATCTGTTGAAGTGCGCGCAACGAGACGCTGCGCTTGCGCTTGGAGTGAAGCGCATCACGTGGACGTTCGATCCGTTGCAGTCGCGCAATGCGCATCTGAATTTCAGTAAGCTCGGAGTCATTTCGGATCGATATCTCGTCAATTATTACGGCGAGACGTCGAGTTTTCTGCATCGGGGTGGGACGGATCGATTGTGGGTGACGTGGATACTCGATCGCGAACCCAAGACCGCGGAACTCGGCGATTCATTTGCGTTGGTGCGTGTGGGCCAGAACGGTGAGCCTGTGGTGAACACGGATTGGACGGATGAAAAGCAACTGATAATTGAGATTCCGAGTGAGGTGAACGCGGAAGTTTGGCGCGAACCGACGCGCGCGGCTTTCACCAAAGCGATCGATGCAGGTTATATCGTTAGCAACTTCTTTTTCGATCGAAAGACTGGTTTTTACTTACTGCATGCGTTTTAGCCACAAAAAAGCACAAGAGACACAGGGAAAACATCAGAATCAGAAAACAAGAACACCAGACTCCAGAACACCAGACTCCAGAACACCAGACACCAGACACCAGACTCCAGAACACCAGACTCCAGACACCAGACTCCAGAACACCGGACACCAGAACACCAGACTCCAGAACACCGGACACCAGAACACCAGACTCCAGACACCAGACTCCAGACACCAGACTCCAGACACCAGACTCCAGACACCGGACACCAGAACACCAGAACACCAGAACGCTAGAACACCAGACACTAGAACACTAGAACACCAGAACACCAGACCGTACAATCTCTTACTCCTTCTTGTGTTTTGTGTGCCTCTTTGTGGCAAGTCTTAAAGCCTGCCCCGGACGATTGCCCGTCACCTTTCCGTCAGCCCACACTTCAACGCCGTTCACGAAAACACGTTTCACGCCCTCAGACATCAACTGCGGCTGCTGAAACGTCGCGCGATCGATCACCGTTGCCGGATCGAACAACACGAGATCCGCTTTGTAGCCCGGGCGAATCAAGCCACGGTCACGCAGTTTGAAACGCTGCGCCGGTAGTGAAGTCATCTTTCTGATCGCTTGCGGCAACGTGAGCCAGCGTTGCTCGCGTACATAACGGCCCAGCACGCGCGGATACGAACCGGCGCCGCGTGGATGGCGCGAACCGATGCCGCCGTCGCTGCTGACCATCACCCACGGCTGGCGGTAGAAAGTCTCGATGTCGGCGTATTTCATTGAGTGACAAACGACACCGGCGCCGCCGTCGCGCACGATCTTCATGTAGAGATCGACCGCGCTGATTCCCTCGCTCTTGCTGATCTCTTCCATGTTCTTGAACTCGTACTCCGGATGCGCACGGCAACTTACGATCGTGACGTTCTTTGGTCCACCGACGTCGGCGAGACCTCGCGCCACGTCAACCGGATCGTCGTGACGGCCGCTGGGAATGAGAACTCTTATTGTCGAGCTCCATGCGTCGTAGGGATAACAGTCGGCGGTGACGTCCTGGCCGCGTGATCGCGCGCGATTGATCAGCGTGACGACGTCCTGCGCCTTGCCCCAGACGGCGACGCTGCCCAGCTTGATGTGCGAGATCTGTACGGGAATTCGCGCTTCTCTGCCGATGCGAATTGCCTCTTCGAGAGCGTCGAATGTTTTGTCGGCTTCGTCGCGTATGTGGCTGATGTAAATACCTTTAGACGCCGCTTTCGCGAGTGTGATCACTTCTTCGATCGATGCGGGTTTGCCGGTTTCGTATTCGAGGCCGGTCGAGAGACCAGCAGCGCCGTCGCGCATTGCTTCTTCGACCAACTGTTTCATCGCGGCGATTTCCGCGGGGGTCGCGTGGCGATTTGTGTTTTCGCCCATCACGCGGGATCGCAGGGTTGCGTGACCGACGAAGGTCAGTACGTTTAGTGCGATCGGATTTTCGTCGAGTGATTTCAGGTATGGACCGATGGGAAATGGAGATCCGCCGTCCTGGCCGATCACGACTGTCGTGATGCCTTGCGAGACTTGCGACGCAGCGGAGCGATCGTCGTTGAAGCCGCGATCGGAGTGGTTGTGTGGATCGATGAAGCCGGGTGCGACGACGAGGCCGCTCGCGTCGATGACTCGTGCATCTGCCGGGACGCGCACTTTGCCGCGCGATCCGACGGCCACGATCCTGTCGCCCTCGATAACGACGATTGAATTTCTTAACGGTGCGCGACCGGATCCATCGATCAGCGTCGCGCCGAGCAGCACGATTATCGCGAGGTTCATTGTTTCGGTTTGTTGGCCTCGATGTAATCGCGCAGCTTTTTCGCGTCAGGATAGTCCGGCTTCTTTTTCAAAAATTCGTCATACTCCTTCGCCGCCTTATCCTTCATCCCAACAGCGTTGTAAAGCGTCGCAAGACGCAGGTGCAGGTCCGCTTTCCCAACCGGATCGAGTTTGATCGCCTCGTTGAGATACCCAACCGCCTTCGAACCTTTCTTGATCTGAAGATACGCCTCGCCCAGATAAGCATTCGCATCGGCGGACGTCGGCTGGAGATTCACCGCAACCGTCAACGGCTCGATCGCACTCTCGAAATTTTTGCGCAGCACACGCAGGCGACCGAGATTCATCTGTCCCATAAAGAACTCCGGACGCTCAGTCGTGCTCTTTACATAAGCCTTCTCACTCTCGTCGTAGTTCTGTTTGAAAAGATAGACAGTGCCGAGTTCGGTCCAGGCTTGAAAATCGTGCGGATCAGCCGCCACCAACTCCTGCAACGCGAGGATCGAATCGTCATAACGCTTCTGGTCCGTCGCTTCTTTCGCTTTCAAAAACAGCTTCTCATTGTTACTCGACCGTTTATAAAAATCAGCGGCGGAGACCGAACCCGGCTTGGGACTCATCCCGGGTCTCCACGCCAGATTCAAATCCTGACGAACGCGTTCCTGGGCCGGTCCCGCCAGGATCTCCACTCGCGTCCGCGCGACCTCTTCATGGTCCAGCAACACCAGCAACTCATATTGCCCGGCGGCGAGATTAATAAACTGATAACGCCCACCGGCGTTGACGTACTGCCGCCCCGCCGGAGTCCCACCGATATTGTTGAGAACGACCTCGTAAACCAGCGGCTTCGCGCCCGGCGTCTTACCTTCGTCAACCAGCACATCGCCGAACAGCGTGTAAGCGCCGCCACCCATTCCGAGCTGCGACCTGCGATCCGGCGCCTGCGTTTGCGCAAAGACAGCGATCGGTAACAAAGCGACAAATAACAAGAGAATTGCTCGCCGCATGAACCAACATTCCTCCAGGACGGATTTCAACGCATAATACGACGAAACAAAAACGGGCTGAAGCCTTTGCGCACGCGCGCGAGCCTCAGCCCGTAATTTGTTTACGACTCAGGTGAAGCTCAGAATCTGAAACGAGCTCCAATCTGCATCACTCGGGGTTGTCCCTGAATGCCCGTAAAGTTGGACCAGTTACTCGGGATGTCGCTAACCGACGTGATTTTGTCCGGATCGAGTTGCAATCCGAAACCGCTGCGGCTGGTATCGATAGTGCCCATCCGCTGCGTGTTCGTCACGTTAAAGACCTCGAAACGAATTTGCAGTTCCTGGTTCTCGCTCCAGGGCATGCCGAACGACTTGCTCAAGCCCATGTCGAGGTTGACATAACCAGGCATACGCAACACGTTTCGATCTCCCGTCTCACCGGCATAAGCTCCACGCCAGCTCCTGTAAGCCTCGAGCAAGCAGTCGCCGAACAGTTTGCCGCCCTGCGTCGGACAGGATTTGACGTCGCGGATGCGCACGCCACTGCTTTGTGCGTTCCAGTTCGTGGCCCAACGCGCATCGTCGTACGGGCTGATCTGCGGCAGTCCGGAATTCCAACGGAAGATGCTGCCAAGCTGCCAGCCGCCGATGAAGAAGTTGGCAACTTTGTTGGCACCCGAGAAGAATTGACGGCCACGTCCAAACGGAAGTTCCCAAACCGCGTTGGCATTGATGATATGCCGGACGTCGAAATCCGACTCGGCATAAGAATCCTGTTGCCGCAACGGGTTGAGAATAAACGCACCGCCGAACGCGCCGCTGGTCTGAAGACCTGACGCATCGTCAAACGAATGTGACAACGAATAGTTGAAGTCCATCGTCAGGCTGCGGCCGAGACGCTGACGAATGCTGAGCGTACCGGCGTGGTAGTCGGATCTCGCAATGCTGCTGAACGCCGACAACGCACCATACTGCGGATGGAAGAAGAGGTTTCGGCCGAGACCGTCTTCGATAACGTCCTGCGTGTCGGTCCAGTCGTTGCCGTAGAAGTTCAGCGCGACTGCGTACACGGCCTGCGTTTGATTCAGGTTGTGCGTCGGGAAGACGCCGCAGCAGAAACCAAAGTAGATCTCGTCCATCAACGCCGCGATGTTCGGCGGCAGCAGATTGGCGAAGTACGGCAGGTTCGGGATCTGTTCGATCGGCGTGTTCGCGCGACGGAAGTTTTCGAGAATTCCGGCCGCCGTGTACCAATCCATTCCCGACTTCGGATCGACAAGGTTGTTGAGCGCCATTACGTCGCGTGAAGCAATGAGATTGCGCGCCAGCCTGCCGATGTAAGAGGTTTGAATGACCAGGCCCTTCGGCAACTCACGTTCGTACGTGACGTTCCACGAATAGTTGATCGGCGCCGTGATTTGCGAATCGAGAGTCGATTCGATACGGGCGGATTGAAATGCCGGGTCGGTGTCAAACGGCTGCGTACGCGGGAAGCTGATGTTTCCCGGAATGTCGATTCGCGGCAACGTTCTGATGCTCTGATTGAAGCCCGTGAACAACGGCGCCGGACGAGTCGTCAGGTTGTAAGTGTTCGCCGAGATCGTGTCGCTCGACGTGAAACCGAGGGTATTGTTCAAGTCGAAACTGACGGCGAGTTGCTGGCCGTAGTAGTCGTTGGTGATCGCGAAACCGCCGCGGAACACGGATTGGTTTTGCGTACCGAACAACTTGCCGAGGAAGCCGTCTCTGAATGACGGCGACCAGGCCACGGAGACGCGCGGCTGGAAGTTGTTCTTGTCCCACTTGTAGAGCGGCGCAGCATTGTTTGCCGGACCGGAAAGCACGAGTGTGAGCGGGTCGTCGAAGTTTTCACCGCGAGCGGCCGCTTCCTGCCGAAGCCGGAACACTTCCGATAACGGAATGTCGGTCCTGACTTCAAAGCCACTGGTTTCATAGACCGGACGGCTGACGGTGTAACGCAAGCCGTAAGTCACCGTTAAGTGCGGGCTGATCTTCCAGGAGTCCTGTCCGTAAACGTCGTACTCCTGCGTCTTGAACGTGCGTTCACTCGGCGTGCCGAGCGGCAGCAGTGATCCGTCCTGATCGAAGATGAAGTTGCCGGAGTACTGCGAGAAACGACCAATAACGGCCGTGACTGCATTTTGCACGCCGACTGCCGAACCCTGAATCGGGAAGACGGCGTTGATCGGGTTGGAGATGCTGGAGCCACCGCCCGAGTAGAAAGAGGGGTTGGTGATCGCATCGTCGAACGAACCTGCAAACGAAGTTCGCGAGTTGCTGATCAAGCGGATGTTCGTTCCAAAGCCCATGCTGTGATTGCCCTTCACCCACGAGACGTCGTCCGTGAAGTTTTGCACGGGCGTGGTACGAACCAGCGTGCGAGTGAAGGTGTTCGGCGAGAAGATAAACCGGAAGCTGATCGAATTCGCGGCGGAATCTCCTTGCTGCGTAAACGCTTCACGCGTGTAGCCATACCGGAAGGTATTGATCAGGTTGTTCGAAAGCGTCCAGGTGTGACCCGCGGCGATGCCGGTCGGATGCGACCAGATGTTCGGCGCCGGTGTGTCTGGAAACTGTTGTTCGCGCGCCAGCAGGTCATAGATGACGTTGGCGCGGACAAACGCCTGCTGCTTGTCGTTCAGGTTGAAATCGAACTTGGCCGCGTGCGAATTGCGTTCAACCGGAATCGGAGCGTTGAAGCGGAAACCGGCTGAGTTGAACTGGTCGCCGATCGTGAAATCGTTGGCCGGATACCTCGACGCGGCGGATGCCAACGCCTGTATCGCGAGCGGGTTCGTACCCACTGCCGGGAAGATCGACGCGATGTCGGCCGGCGTCAACGTCGTGATTCCGCCCGAGGGATTACGGAAGCGAACCAATCCTTGTCCGAGACTCGGCAAAGGAACGTTGCGCAAGACGGATGACGATTGTGTGATGCGATCGCCTTCGTAGCTGTAAAAGAAGAAGGCTTTGTCCTTGACGATTGGACCACCAACCGCGCCGCCGAACGTGTGCCGGATCAGTGGAGCGCGCGGCACCTTCGGATCGCCGGCCTTGGCCGCGCCGGTGAGCACGGCAACGTCGGTAGCTCTGAAGTGGCCGGCCTTGTTGTTGAAGAAGTTATTCGCCGCGAAAGCCGACGTGCGATAGAACTCAAACAACGCACCGTGCCATTCGTTGCTGCCGCTCTTCGTGACCAGTGACACCTGCGCGCCTGAAGAACGACCCTGGTTGGCGTTTGCGTTTGTAGTCGTTACGCGAAACTCTTCGATGGCTTCTGAGTTGAGACGAAGCACGGTCGAGTTTGATGGGGAGAGATTATTGATGTCGGTTCCGTTTGCCGGATCCGCGCCGATGATCGTGTTGGTCTGCGCTTCGTTGATGTCGACGCCGTCGAGCGTGATGTTCGACTGGTCCGCGCGCGAGCCCGCCACGTAACCGTCGCGCGTGGTGGCGGTTTGCAGCGTGAGCAAACTCGGCACGCTGCGCGCTTCGAGCGGCAACTGCGTGATCTGCTTATTTACAAAGGTGGAACCCAGCGTCGCGTCGTCGCGATTGACGAGAAGCTCAGCCGAAGTGGCGGAAACGGTAACCGACTCGGAGATCGTGCCGGGCTGCAATTCCACGTCGACCGGCGTGGGGGTTGAGACGAGCGCGTGAACTTCGGTTACGACGCCCTTCTTGAAGTTCGTCGCTTCGACTTCGACTTTGTAGTCGCCTACCTGAACGGCCTCGAACGAGTATGTTCCTTCGGACGAGGTCGTGGTCTCACGCGTGGCGCCGGTGCCAGCGCTGATGAGTTTGACTGATGCACCCGGGACGACGTTTCCTTGTGAATCTCTAACGGTCCCACGAATGGTGGACGTTCCCTGCTGGCTGAAAACCGACAGGGCGAACAATCCGATCAGAAGAAGGGCACTCATAAAACGGGTGGCGCTTCTCAAGAAAAATCTGGTTTTCATTGAGTCCTCCAATGCAATTTTTTGCGGACTGACACCTGGTAAAGCTGTCATTGAATCCGAAGATGAGGCGGATCTAAACCGTGAGTACGCTTAAGCTATTCAGTTGATTTCTTGCAGCTACTATTCCGCGATCGTATTTGGGCGCGGTCGTCGCTAAACGCCTCAGATTTAAGGGTTAACGATTCCTCTACGGTTCGATGGCCGGAAAGTATATCCAAATTTCTGGGACGGTCTACAGAAATCTGTATTTTGGTGTGTTTTTATTCAAGTAAAAGATTAAGTTGCCACTTCGTTTCTACTTCGTCGCCAATTCGTTCGCGATCACTTCCGAAAGCTATGCGGGAACACATAAAGCAATCACAGCGGGATTTTAGTTTTCATAAGTGGTCCGGGAACATAAGAAAAAAGAGCTGAGGATTGCTCCCCAGCTCTTTTTCGGGTAGTGCCTCAGTTTGAATTCTCCGATCTCTGTGTCTTCTGTGGTCTCTGCGCAAACGGTATTCTTGGAGCATATTCAACGCAGAGAACAGAGTAGTACGCAGAGATCACACTGAGGCACTACCCGGCAAAACGTGCATTTTTACTTCGTTTCTCCGTGGCGTTGTCTAACGCCATCTGGTGAGAAACGTAGGACTTATAAATGTTGCCGACGTAAGTAACGGTCTCGGCTCCGATCTCCTTCGCGGCGACCAGCTCTACATTATTGAACCAAACATCAGAATTCAGACCTTCAGCCACGGCCTGCAGGTCCCAGGGCCAGTACCGACTCAACCTTCTGACGAACACTTCCTTGCCTGATAGGCCCGGCAAGACTCGTGATCGCTACTCGTAAAATTGACCGGGTCGCGTGATATGCGCCGCTGTCATTTTTGACAGTTACGCCGCCATTAAATCCAAGAAAAAATACGGGCTTAGGTGCGAGTAACCGGATTCATACGTTCAACTTTGTCGGCCTGAAGTGTGACTAACATCCGCAGAGGTTGCATCATGTTTTCCTCTATCGTTGTGGTCTTTTTCGGCTTGGCCGCTTCGGTGGGCCAAAGTAAGCCGATCCATTTGTTACAACAAACAGCGGCGCGGCCTGTTCAACAGCGGGTCATTTCCACTCCTGCGCCCTCACTTACGCCGCTCCCCACGATTTCGCCAACGCCGGCGGCACTCGACACCGTGCAGGATCCTTTACGCGTACCTCCAATAGCTCCGAATTACCAGGCTGATGCGACCACGTATCCCCAACTCGCGTTGATTGGCGTGCAGTTCGATCGCCAGCAGGTGATGAGTCTGCAGGAAGTAGTTGAGCTTGCACTGCGCAACAACAAAGACATCGAGTTGAGTCGCTCTGTCGTCCGCTCCGCCGAGGCGAATTTACAGTTGGCCCAGGGATTCTATGATCCTAAATTGACCGTGAACCGCCTCTTCTTTCGCGAGGTGCTCCCGGTGAGCAGCTCGACGCTGGGTGGAGATGCGGGATCGATTACGGCAAAAGGCAGCACCGGCGGGTTGAGTTTCTTCGGGCTCGCGCCAAAGTTCGGCGGTCAGTACGAAATCTCCTACAACGATTCGCAAACGAAAACCAACGTTATCTTTGCGACCATCGACAAGCAGTTCAAAACCAATCTCACCTTCTCGTACAAACAACCACTTCTGCGCAACCGCGAGATCGACGACCCTCGGCGACAGGTCGAAATTGCCAGAAAGAACCTGTCCCTTACCGACGCGGAGTTTCGTACAAGCGTGATGGAAACCATCACTCACGTGCGAAACCTTTACTGGGAGATGGTCTATGCTTTGCGCAATCTGCAAATCCAACAGGACGCGTTGCGTGCGGCTGAAGAACAGTTGTCACACACGCGGCGGCTTGTCGGGCGCGGCTACGTTGCTCCGATCGATGTAACCCAGGTCGAGGTGCAAGTCTCGAGCTTCCGCGAAGGGCTGTTTATAGCGCTCGAGGGAGTTGCCAGGTCAGACAATGCGTTGAAGAACCTGATCGTCGGCGACAGCAAGGATCCACTGTGGAATGTTCTGATCATTCCTTCCGATCCGGTTGATGTTAAGGCTCCTGCTATTAACGCGGAGGAGGCGCTAACCGAGGCGTTGGCCCACCGTCCTGAGTTGCAGCAATCCGACATTGCTCTGTCGATCAACGAGTTGAATCAGCGCTTCTACAGTGATCAGAAGCGCCCCCAGATCGATCTGGTGGCCCACTACTCGCTCGATGGATTGGCCGGACGCATCAATCCGCTATCGAGTCAGGATCCAATCGAGTTTGCATCGACGGACTTGACCAATCGCGTGAATGAACTCTCGACGTTGGCCGGGTTGCCGCCGTTGCCGCCTCCGGCGAACACCGCCACCGTCCCGACATTTCTTGTCGGCAGCTACGGTCAATCGCTGAAGAACCTCTTCTCGAGTCGCTTTCCCACGGTCAGGTTTGGCGTACAGGTCGAGCTTCCGCTTTTCAACCGAAAGGCGGAAGCGCAGCTTGCGCTTGCGCGCGAAGAGGGATCGCAGATCAAGACGCGAAGACAGCAGTTGGACCAATTAATCAAGGTGGATGTGCGGACAGCTTTGCAATCAGTGCGAACAGCAGAGGCGCGGTTGCGGGCATCGGCTGAAGCCCGTGGCGCCAGCGAACAGCAGTACCAAAGTGAAGTGCGGAAATACGACGGTGGACACTCGACGACCTTCCTGGTGCTGGATCGTCAGGTGGCGCTCAAAAACGCGCGTGGGGTCGAGTTGAAAGGTCAAATGGATCTAAACAAAGCGATCAGCGAACTCGAACGCGCCACGGGCAGAACTTTCCAATCGTTCAACTTCGTCCTGAAAACTCGCTAATGGATAAGAGTCGAAGAAAACCGAAAGGCCGTCTGATTCTCCTCTTGCTCCTGGTTGCGGCGATCGCACTCCTGGTCTGGTACCTCTTCATTCACCGGCCCGCGCTGCAAGGTGCTGAGAACCTGGTTGTCTCCCCGGGAAGGATCGCCGGCGATGAAGCGACTGTCTCGGCCAAGACTGCCGGAAGGGTCCGCGAGATCCGCGTCCGCGAAGGCGACTTTGTGCGCGCGGGCGATGTGATCGCCATGCTCGACGACGACCAGGTGCGAGCGCGTGAAGACGCCGCGAAATCAGCGGTGGAACAGGCCGAGGCTCGTGTACGCAGTTCGCAACAACAGATCAGCGTTCTGCAAGCACAGGAACAGAGCAGCAGTATCAGCGTGGACCAGTCCAAGATCGATGCTGAAGGCCGCGTCAATCAAGCGCGCGCTCAAGTAGCAGCGGCCGAAGCCACGTTGGCCCAGGCGCGAGCTGCCGACAATCAGGCTAAATACGACTACGAAAACCAATCGCAACTCGCAAAAGACGGAGATCTCTCCGAACGCCAGGGGATGCTCGCCAAATCGAACTTCGAAGCTACAACTGCCGCGGTCAAAGCAGCAGAGGAGCAGGTCAAAGCGGCTCGTGGAGCCTACAACGCCCAGTTAGCTGCACTAAAAAACCCCGCCATTCTGAGTTCCCAAAGACTTTCTGTTCAGGAGCAGATCAATAAGGCGCAGTCCGAGATCGCCGGCGCGATGGCGGACGCCGAACGCGCCCGCGCGCAACTGCGCGAGGCCGAAGCCAATCGATCCGACTTGCAGATCGTGGCGCCTTTCGACGGAACCATAACTGTTCGATCGGTGGAGCCGGGCGAAGTAATAAATCCCGGCACGGCGATCGTAACGCTCGTGAATCTCCAGGAACTTTATCTGCGCGTCTTTGTTCCGATTGCTGAAATCGATCGCGTGCGTGTCGGTCAACCGGCCCGCATCTATCTTGATTCAAAACCGGACCGCGCGATCGAGGCTTCTGTTTCGCGCATCGATCCGGACGCGGCCTTCACCCCTGAGAACACCTATTACCGTGAGGATCGCGTGCGTCAGGTCGTAGGAGTGAAGCTCTCGATCAAGAACTCAGACGGATCGGCAAAGCCAGGCGTACCCGGTGAAGGCGAGATTCTCGTCGCCGGATCCGAATGGCCTTCCCGCACACGACGCCAGGCACCCTGAGATAGCGAATGAGTACGAGCGCAACACTAAGTACAGGCTCCCCGCCGATCATCGTGGTGCGCGGTCTCAATCACACCTACGGGAAGTCAAAGAAGATTCGGTTTGAAGCTCTTAAAGCGATCGACCTCACGATCCAGCGGGGCGAGATCTTTGGCCTGGTCGGACCGGACGGCGCCGGCAAGTCGACTTTGCTAAACGCGCTCAGCGGCCGGATTCATCCGAATGAAGGAACGGTAACAGTGAAAGGTGGTCCACCGGGTGAGGTACGTGAACTTATCGGCTACGTCTCACAAACCGGTGGCGTCAATCACGACCTTACAGTAATCGAAAACCTGACGTACGTCGCCGGACTTCATTCGATCGCGAGTGTGACCGCGGAGGCGCGCACGGACGAATTACTCAGACGCCTTCAGTTGCAGCAGGTCGCCGACAGGTTGGTGAAAACCATCGGCGGTGGGCGGCGACGGATGCTTGCGCTCGCCGCCGCGCTGTTGCCGGATCCCGACTTTCTGTTTCTTGATGAGCCCACCACTGCGATCGATCCGATGTCGCGGCGCGCCTGCTGGGAACTGCTATCCGAACGTGCTCGTGCAGGCACGACAATCGTTTTGGCGACTCACTTCGCCTGGGAAGCGGACCAGTGTACGCGCATCGCTTTCATGTCAGGTGGGACCATACGGCGCATCGGCACTCCGGCGGAGATGCGCGCGCGCGCCGCGGAGATCAAATCGCACACCGGAACAGCGAGCCAACTCAGGCGCGTCTTTCAATCAGAGATCGGCAGACTCGAAACGGACCAACCGCCGCCCTTCCCTTTTACCAGATCGCTGCAACATACACCTGGCGACGCAGCGATTCGCGCCACACGACTAACGAAGTCATTCGGAAACTTCGAAGCCGTCCAGGGAATCACGTTTGAAGTCGCCTATGGCGAGATCTTCGGCCTGATAGGCGAAAGCGGAACAGGAAAGACGACGATTCTCAGGATGCTCGCCGGGCTGCTCACTCCCGACGACGGTAACTGCGAGATCGCAGGCGAAGAATCAAACAGCGGACTTAGCTACGAGAGCCGCCGGCGCATCGGTTACCTCGGCCAATCTCTCACGCTCTTCAGTGAATTGACCGTCGACGACAATCTCAACTTTCTTGCCGGAATTCACCAGATGCCGCCCACTGAGTTCGAGATGAAGCGCCAGTGGATTTATGAACTCCTCTCACTGCCGAGTGGAGGAAAAACTCTGGTGGGCTCGTTGGATGCAGGTGACAAACGTCGCCTCGCTTTTGCCGCCGCCGTGATGCACGAACCTGAAGTTCTTTTGCTCGATGGACCAACTTCGTCAGTCGATCCGCTAATGCGTGACGCTGTGTTGGAAGTGCTCGAAGGATTTGCCGCACGCGGCACTGCCGTCCTGTTCGCGACGCCGTATCTCACCGAGGCCGAGAAGTGTAACCGCGTCGGATTGCTGATGGACGGAAGACTACTCGCCGTCGGAACTCCGGCTGAGATCAAATCCGCGCAGGATGCTCACGTCGTCGAGTTCGACGCCGAAAGCTCCGCGGTTGCGGTGTTACGAAAAGTACTGAAGCCATGGCGCGTTTGGTCTGTGGGCGGGCGCGTCCATGCCATCGTCGATGGTACGGCCCAAAGCGGTGCTCGCGAGCTTAGCAACCAACTGTTGGAAGCAGGGATCGTTATCGACAGACTCCAAACACGGCCGCTCTCACTCGAGGATGTGAGCGTCCTGCTGACCGCGGGCGGCCGCGCCGGAACGATGGTTTGAGTAGACGGAGAAAGTTGCTATGCGACGAACCATCGCACAGATCAAGAAAGAGTTGGATTCGATGCGTCACGACGTGACGGTCGTGGTCCTGTTTCTGCTGCTGCCGTTTATTCAGATCTACGCATGGGCCACCTCGCCTTCTCTCGTGCCTTACGGCTTGACTGTCGCAGTCCAGGATCTTGACCGCACACCGCTCTCGCAACTGTACACGGAGGGCATCGACGCGGCTCTCAGTTACGAGGTTATTTCACTTGCTCCAGGCGAACGTTACGAGCCGTTGCTGGATCGAGGTGCGGCGCGCGGCGCCGTGGTGATTCCCGAAAACTTTCAACGCGATTTCTACGCCGGGAAGACCGTCGAAGTGCAATGGGTAATCGAAGGTACACAACTCAAAGCAGCCGGCAAAGTCAAAAGCGGGGCGGCGGGTGTGACGAACTATGTCATGTCAAGGCTTCGTGCGCCCGCAGGATCACCGCCGATTCAACCTAAGGTGCGCCACTGGTTCAATCCCGGAAAGCGGGGCTACCACTATTACGCGCCTGGAGCTTTCGTGATTGGAATTGCTCTGTTCACTCCTCTCATGTCGGCGCTCTCTTTTTCGCGCGAACGCGCGAAGGGCGCAATGATCCCCGTGTTTACCTCCGAGACACGCGCTCACGAATTTGTCATCGGGAAAATCGCCGCTTATTCGCTAGTAGGACTGCTACAGGCGGTGCTTTGTTTTGTCTTCATCATGTGGATGTTCGAACTCGAGCCGGTGGGAGACCTTTTGCCGTTTCTTTGCGGTACTGTGATCTACACCATCTGCAATGTGACGGTTGGCGCGTTTATTGGCGTGCAGGTTGAAGGCGAAGTGCCGGCTATCGGCATGGCCAAGACGTATGGCGGAGTGCTCACCTACGTTTTTTCCGGTCATCTCTTTCCCTTGACGCACACTCCTTATCCATTCGGCTGGCTGCCGGACATTTTGCCGGCTACGCACTATCACTTCATCGTCCGCGATTTCTTTCAACGCGCGGTAGGGTGGCGCGGAGTGTGGGACGACACCGCGATCTTGATTGCTTTGACGCTGGTCGCGTTCTTCTTTGCCTGGCGTAAGACTCGAATGTTGCTGGAGGGTGCGTAAGAGATGGCCCACCTCGCTGCTTCACGTCTGTGGGTGATCTTCCGCAAGGAGTTTGCGGCAGTGCGGAACAATCCCGGCATGGTGCTGAAGCCGGCAGTGGCGTTGACCGTTGTGTTGATGCTCGTCGTGTATCTGGTCGATTCGGACAACGACGTGGTGCGACTCGGTATTGTGGATGAGAGCCGCTCTGAGTACAGCCGCGATCTAAACTCGCGCTATGAGGCCGCGCTGATCTTCGAGATCCATACATACGCTTCGGCCGCAGCTCTAAACGAAGCGATCGACCTGGCCGAGATCGACGCCGGGATAGTAATTCCGGCGGACTTCGCAGCCGAACGGGGAGCAGGCCGGCCGGCGCAAGTACAGGTCATCGTCGACGCGACCAGTCCAAGCAATGGCTCGACTGTAGGTGCATACGTCGCCGGAGTTATCAACGATTACAACCGTACGTTAACGAGTTCCAGCGCGCCGCCAACGCGACGCGGGCAGATCGCGGCGCGAGTGAACGTGCTTCACAATTCCGCGTTCGTATCACGCTGGTATCTCTTCACGGGTCTGCTGGGCATTCTCTGGTTGGCTAACGTTTCGCAAACGGTGGGCGTGCTCGTCATGAACGAGAAAGAGCAGGGCGGGCTCGATCTTTGGCGGACGACGGCGGCTCGCCCGTGGGAGATCTTGTTTGGGCGCACGCTTACTTACGTGGTGATGTTTTTGCCTACCGCGTGCGTGGCTCCGCTCGTAGCTGGACAGTTGGTGTACGGCGTACCGATGCGCGGCAGCATGTTGGACCTGGTGCTCGGAGCTGCGCTGTTTCTTATCTGCGCTTTGTCGATCGGTACGTTGTTCGCAGTTATCTGCAATTCGATGCGACAGATGATGATGCTCCTGCTCTTCACCACGTCGTGGCAGACGCTGATGTCGGGAGCTTTTGCGCCAGTAGAAGCGCTACAGAGTTGGGCGCTTCCGCTGGTTGTTTTCAATCCGCTGGGCCACTGGGTCGTGATCATTCGCGGCGTGATGCTGAAGGGAGTGGGGATCGAGACACTCCTGCCGCATTACCTGTCGCTGCTCGGCCTGGGCGCGGCCTTGTTCATGTTGAGCGCATGGCTTTACCAAAAGCAGGGGCGTTGAAGTATGAGAAACACAATGACTGTCGAGCCTAAAAAAAGACGATTGCAAGTGCTCATGCGTCGCGATTTGTGGTTGCGCGATGAAGGACTGACTGTTCTGCTGGGCGCGCTCCTGCTGATGATCTTCATCGTGAATCCGTTTGCGGCAGCGGGCGTCTTCCGCGGGTATGCGGCTTTGGTTCACGACCTTTGGCTGGCATTTACTCTGTTGTCGGGAGTTTTCGCGATCGGATGGCGTCGAAAGGCTGCTCGAGTAGTAGTGTTGTTGGCCGTTGTCCTGTTTGCTTTGCGCGGACTTGGCTTCGCGGGCACCGCCGGCGCTTTCGGGCTGGTCATCGACGGAGCGTTGACGATCTTTCTGCTTTCAACGCTGGGGGCGATGGTGGTCTGGCAGATCTTTCGTGAAGGACCAATCACACGACAGCGCGTTCAAGGCTCGATAGTCATCTATCTGCTGCTGGGACTGATCTGGGCCGAGGCGTATACACTCGTGGCACATCTCGACTCAGATTCGTTTGCGGGAAATTTGGGGACGGGATGGAACGCGCTGTCCGGCCGTTTGACCTATTTCAGTTTTGTAACACTAACGACCGTCGGCTACGGCGACATTCTGCCGACCAGTTCGGTGACGCGCACGCTGGCGAATATGGAAGGACTCATCGGTCAACTCTTCCCGGCGATACTGATAGCACGCCTCGTTTCAATGGAGATCGCTGCGCGTGAAGTGAAGGACTAGAGCGCCGTGGAATCATGAGCGTAACGCAAACGGTGGAGTTCGCGTTACGCATCTGATCTCGAGCTTTGCATATAGCAGATGGCTATTCGTCAAACCGTTAGAAGATTTTCTTGAACGCCCGAGTGAACCAGTTGCCCGCACTCTTCGCGCCTTTCGCGGTCTTCTGAGTAACGTCCTCGCCCTTGTCTACCGCCTCCGAGCCTACGGCCTTCGTTTTTTCGGCGGCCACTTTCGTACCCTTAACGGTGGTGTCCTTCACATCGCCGGCCTTGTCGACGACTTCACCGCCAACGTCCTTCGTCTTTTCACCAGCCTTCTTCGCACCCTTGACCGTCGTGTCTTTCACATCGCCGGCCTTGTCGACGACTTCACCGCCAACGTCCTTGGTCTTTTCACCAGCCTTCTTCGCACCCTTGACCGTCGTGTCTTTCACATCGTCGGCCTTGTCGACGACTTCACCGCCAACGTCCTTCGTCTTTTCACCGGCCGTCTTCGCACCCTTGACTGTCGTGTCTTTCACATCTCCGGCCTTGTCAACGACTTCACCGCCCACGTCCTTCGTCTTCTCACCAGCCTTCTTCGCACCCTTGACCGTCGTGTCCTTTACATCTTTAGCTTTGTCGACTGTCTTTTCTCCGACATTCTTGTCTTGCTTGTCTTGCGTGCTTTTTTCCTGCGCCGCAACGTGGCCGGCCGATCCCGCCAACAGGACAACCCCGCACAATCCTGCCAATAAATCCTTACGCATACTGAACCTCCATGCAATAAATCAGAACGGTTATCTCTCCGCGCTCAACATGCGGCAACTGTAGTGCCACCCCCAAGTGGTGCACAGATACAACAGATTACAACGGATTTCTCACCGGCCTATCTGTTCGAACCGCAAGTTGCCGATGCGGTACTTCTGCCATTCCTTGTAGTCGAAGTGCCACCATTCCGCCTCGTACACGGTGAAGCCTTCCGCCTCCATCGCCGAACGCAGAAGATCGCGATGCCACCGTTGTAGCGACGTACCACCAGGATAATTTGGATAAGCACGATCAGTCGTTTCGTCATACGTGCTTACCATCTCCACCGGTCTTCCCGTCTTCAGTTCATAGAGAGTTAGGTCAACGGCGCAGCCGCGGTTGTGACGAGAACCTTTCGACGGGTCGGCGACAAACAGTTTCTTGTCGTCCGGCGTCGCATCCCAAAATACTTTCGTCACGTACCATGGCCGATATCCATCATGAACGAGCAGTCCATAGCCCGCCGTCCTGAGTTTACGATTGACGCGCACGAGCGCTTCCGCGGCCGGCCGCTGCAAGAACGCACGTGCCTGCGAGTAAAAGACCGTGCCGAACAGATTGTTTGTGGTCGCGTAGCGGATCTCCAGCTTGATCGTCGGGTCAAGCTTCCGCAACTCAACCAGTTCCGTCTGTAAAAAATCTCCGCTTTCATTTGGTGGCTGGGCCGCAAGTGCTTCCTTGATTAGAGTGGGAACGGGACGGATTGGTTGGATCTTGAGTTGATTGGCACCTGCCTCGGGTCCCAAAGGTTTGCGTTGATAGCTGAGTGTTCCGATCTGAACTTGCGTCACCTTGCCTCGATTGCGCGTGAAGACGACGCGCTCACCCGTTCGTGCAGTCGAGCTATCAAACTCGAACGAATCGGTGGTGATTTGCTTCAACGGCGCGAGTTCGGTTCGTTTGAACAATGCCGATAGTTTTCCGTCACTCTCGAGAATGATCACGGTTTCGCCGTCGCGTTCATACTCGCCAATCAGAGTGCGCCAACTCGCCGGCGCCGGCTTCGGTTTAGGACTAGCTGAAAACGCGTAGATCGCCGGCAGCAGCAGCAACACAGCCAGCGCGGTTAGAATTGTCTTTTCGATATGTGATCGCATTATCAGTACGTGGAACTGAAACGGAGCAAGTTCCCGGCGAACGAGAACCACAACAGACCAAGACACGCCAACAACATAACCGTCGACGCTAACTTACCCCAAATACGCTTCCGCTGACTCTTCCATGAAAATACCGCATTGAGCAGCGCGATGATCGTGCCGGCGGCGCCAACCACGCCGATCGTTTGGACCAGGTAAAACCACTTCGTACCCTGACTACTCAGTATCTCGAGATTACTGAGTCCATACGTTAACAGCATCAGGAACGCAGCGACAAAAACAATATCCAAAATAAAAACGATTCGTACTCCCAATCGAAGCAGTCGTTCAGCGCCTGTGAGTTCCAGCTTGTGTCCGTAATGCCATCTCACGGCCCACGCAACCGGCCACAGTATGACCGTTGCGATCATTATGAAAAGCGACACTCCCAACACCGTCAAGAGAAGCTTTCCATTTTCCAGTGGGCGAACTGACTGTCCGATGAAGAATGGATACGGCAGAATCATCTGCATCTTCCCATTCTGATCCGGTTTGAAAACCAGTTTGTCCTGACCGTCTCGCTCGATGAATGTCGTGGGGCTGACCGCCTGCCATCTTTTAGGCTTACCGTTGGCGCCAGTGAGCAGCGAGACCTCGATATCGTCTTCCCCCGCCGGTGTGACTGTTAGCTGCCCAAGCAATGAAGCGAGCTTGATGAACGAAGTCTCACCGCGACGGCTAAACGTGTAGGTGCCGGACACAGCTTTGGGAGCTTCCTTCGCACCGTCGACAGGTTGAACCTGCTGTGTGTGCGGATAATAGCGATCGAGAAACGCGTCCCAGAGGATCGCTCGCGGTGATTCACCCAGTCCGGCCGGTTTCCCGGCGCTGTTATACGAAACGAAGAAACCAACCTTCTGATCGAGAAGGAGATGCAGATCGCTGTGGAAGTAAATCGTGTCACCACCATGTCCGATTATTCGTTGTCCGTTGCGCGTCTCCTCATAAAATCCGTAGCACATCGCGTTTGCTGCGTCGTCGAGTGCAAACAAGCGACTGTGCATCAACTGCGCCGTTTCCGGTTTGAGTATTCGCACCTCACCCAGTTGTCCATTTTGTAAATGGGCAATCATGAATTGGGCCATGTCGGTTGCAGAACTACTAAGACTTCCGGCCGGAAACGGGTTGATAACTTCAAACTCCCCTGGCTGATCTGAACCAAGCCGGTAACCGGCAGACATAGCCGAAGCCAGACCTGGCGGCAATGGCTGCTTGAACGTCGAGTGCTTCATGTTCAGCGGCTTGAGAATGTTCTCTTCAACATAGTCCTCAAATGGCCGGCCTGACACACGTTCGACGATGTATCCGGCGAGTGCGGTGGCGTAATTCGAATATGCGGGAACAGTACCCGGCGGATAAATGCGGGCGGGGATATGGGTTTTTAAATATTCACCTAGATTCGGACTGACGGCGGTAGTCGTGAAGAGATCTTTTATTTGCTCCTCAAACCCCGGCGTGTGGGCCATCACGTGCTTTAAAGTGATCGGCTTGCCAAATGCTTCCGGGATTTTGAAATCGAGATACTCATTGACGTCGCGATCCAGGTCGAGCTTTCCCTGTTCAAACAACTGCATGACTGCGGTCCAGGTGAAAAGTTTTGAAATCGATCCGGGCCGAAACAGTGTGTCCTGCGGAGACACGGGCTGTTTCTTCTGAACGTCTGCGTAGCCGTAGCCTTTCGCGAAGAGTAGTTTTCCATCCTTCACGACTGAAACTGTTGCGCCTGCGATGTCTGAAAGGCCAAGCTGTAGCGGAACGATTCCGTCGAGAAACGTTTCGACATCCGCCGCCGTCATCTCGGGTCGATTACCGGGCGTGGCCTGCGGAGCCGGAGACTCAGAAGTTTCTTTCTTTGTGAAAGCGGGCGGAGTGGGAACCTGACCGACTACCAAAGACGTCAAAAAAAGCGCAAATAGGCATAAGGCAATCGTTTTCTTCACAATCGCGAGTCTCCTTAAACACGGCTGAATTGGTGGCTAACTTATGTAGGACTCTGGACGCCTGTGGCACTGCTGTACTTCTTCATCAACTCCATCGATTTATTCGCCAGCTTGAACAAGTGCGGGTGCGCGCGATTGCCGTTCGTCAGAATCGCGAAACCGAGTTTGCGATCGCGATTACCGAGCAGGAACGCCGTGTAACCAGCGACGCTGCCGCTATGAGCGAAGTAACGATCCTCATTGCGCACCTCGGTCCACCACGTTAGCCCAAACCCGGCTGTTTCATTTCCCCAAATCCCCTCGATGCCGCCCTTGAATTGATCGTATTGACGCGTGAACATCTGGTTGAGTGTGTCTTCGCTGATTACTCGCTTACCTTTGAATACTCCTCCATTCAGATTGCAGATCAGCCAGTTTGCCTGGTTCAGCACCGTGCCATAAACGATTCCCGCCGGCCAGACTGCGGCTTTGACTCGTACCGCCGGGGCCTGGCTTCCAGTCTTTGGATCGACGACGTATGGAACCGATATCCGTTCGTCCATGTCCGGTCGAGGTTCGAATGCGGTGCTGGTCATCTCGAGTGGCGTGAAGATTTGTTCCTGGATGTATTGCTTGTAAGGCACGCCTGAGAATTTCTGCACCAGATAGCCAATGAGGGTGTACGCCGAATTCGAGTATTCAACTTTAGTCATGGGCGGCGTTGTCACCTTCATTGATTTGCGCAAGTAATCTTCGAGCGACGGAGGCACGGTGTCACCCCAAACCGGGAAAGCTCCGAAGTCTCCCGGCAGACCGGATGTATGCGTTAATAAATGACGAAACGTGATTGGGTGCTGCGGGTCTTCGCCTTGAATCTTGAATTCAGTTAGATACTTGTTGACGGGATCGTCGAGTTTGAATTTTCCCTTCTCCAGCTGTTGCAGCAGCGCCACCGTCGACATTGTTTTGAAGGTCGAACCGATTAAGTAAACGGTGTTCGTCGTTGCCGGAGTGCGTGCCCAGAGGTTCGAGTAACCGTAAGCGTTGCTCCAGATCACTCGATCGTTTGAAACGAGGGCGATGGATGCCGAGGGGATGTTACCTGCGAGCAGCGTACGCTGAATCTCAGGTTCGAGTTCAGCTACAACGCGATCGATGTTGATGGTCTGAGCGCTAGCCGGCGAGACCAGGGCACACAGTACAAAGGCGACACTGATAACGGCGAACCGCCGCTTAATTGAGCTCTTCATAATTTTTCTTTGCGTCCACACAATACCGCCATATTCCTCAAAAGAATCGACGTTCATCAATCACTGAGGAACCCTGTTTACTTCAAATGCTGCAAAAATGTCAACGATGCAGCAGATGCTGCACGACGGGAAAACGCAGGCAGGCTACTGGGTGTCGTATAACCGAACCGCGGGAGATAAGCCGATCGTCACGATAACGATGCAGAAGATGTAAAGCCGCGGAGGGTGGAAATGGAGGGCGGCGAGTTTCCAAAGTCCCTCGCCGCACGTGATGAGATTCGCCTTTTCGCTCGCAAATCGCCGGGAGTTTAGGATCTAATTATCCGGGACGCATCAGAGAATACACTCAACACTGAGTATTAACACTCAACCGCTGATCGTCGGCGCAACGTATAATTCCGAGAGCGCGCCGATGCCGTATTCATCTCTTAATAAAAGGTAATTGAGAGCTAACATCTCGTTGCTCAGTCGGTCGCTTACGTCGAGTTCACGCAGCGGTATTCGATCACTCAACTGCGACATGGACCAAAGTACGAACTCTCGCACCGATAAGTGTTTTTGCCGCTCGTCAGCCATATCGAATTTGAGGGCGTCAACAATGTCGACAGCCGATTCGCCCGTGTACTTCTTTTCGCCAATACAAAACAACATCTCGCGTCAGCATAGGCATATGTGAATCGGAGTAAAACCGTGGGATTACTCATATTGCTTAGGTGTTTACTCCGATGCGAGTCCTACGCGTGGGTATAATTGGGTGGATTTGAGCGTTATACTCTGAATCAGAAATGGGCATTCGAAAGAGACTATTAATCCTGTCGATAGGAATCTCCGTTCCTTTAATCCTGGCCGGATTGCTAATGCTCTCGGCGCTCTGGCAGGAAAACAAGCGGGAACGTACTCATTCGATCGAAGAACAGTCGCAATTGGCCGCCGTTGGTTTTGAAAAATGGATCGACGGGCAGCGTCAGCCGTTGTCGACGTTGGCGACCATCGCGGCGGAGCATCCGCAAGGCCCATTGCCTTTTGCGAGCCGGTTGTCTTACATCGTCGAAACGCGACCATATTGGAAGGATATTTGGATCCTCGACGACGCCGGTAGCATCCGCGCATCATATTCGCCCAAGGCAAAGAGTCTTCCGAACGAAGTTCTCGAGACACTGCGGACCGAGATGCGGCGCCGAAATTCGTGGACAGTCGCGACAGACTGGACTCGCGGAGAAGGTTATCCACTGCTCGCCCTCGCTGTGCCGGTGACAACGGGCGGCATTATTGTTGTGCGCATAGATGGCGCGGCAATCGCCGAACTGTTCCGTAGTATTCAGCTCTCGGAAGGAGCTGTAATCGGAATCTTCGATTCGCAACGGCGAGTCCTTTATCGCAGCTCGGCTGAGAATACATATTTGGGTACAGATAGAAGCGACTCTCCCCTTTTCGCACCACTGAGCAATCAATCCAAAGCTGTGATTGAAGCGACGAGTCCTTACGACGGCGTTGAGCGCCTCTACGGATTAGTTGTCGTCGGTTCAACGGACTGCGTTGTGGCGGCGGGCGTCCCGACTTCCACCCTTTATAGTCCGGCACGGAGACAGATTGGTCGTTACCTGATCTTTAGCTTTCTGGCGCTTCTGTGTGCGATTGCAGCCGCGATCGTCATTGCGCGAAGTATTGCTCGTCCCATTCTGAAACTAAGTAGTGCGGCCGAGGACTTTGGTCGCGGCGAACTTAAGGCTCGCGCAAATGTGAAGGATGGTGGGGAACTGGAACAATTGGGCGCCGCGTTCGACGAAATGGCCGAACGCATCGAAACGCGCACGCTACGTTTAGCTGAACTCGATCGATTGAAGTCCGAGTTTGTTGGAGGTGTATCACACGAGCTTCGAACGCCACTTACGACCATAAAGACCCTTACGCGTGTTCTCTTGAGAGGCGGCGAGAGCCAGCAAGAACGTCGCGAATATCTCGAAACTATCGGCGCGGAATGTGATCGCCAGATCGATCTGGTCCTGAATCTTCTCGATCTTTCACGGATCGAGGCAGGTGTCTTTACTGTTTGTCGCACAAAAGTCGACGCTGCCGAGATCGTAAAGAACTGCGCGGTGATAGAACGTCACGCCGCGAGTACACGGTCGCACGATCTTCAGGTTGATTTGCCTGACGGAGAGCTGTTAGCAGTGGCTGATGCAAATGCATTGCGCCGGGTTCTCTGTAGTCTGGTGGAGAACTCTATAAAGTACACGCCGGACGGCGGTAGCATCAGACTGTCAGCAAAGTTAGAGGACGATGAAGTCGTAATCAGAATCAGTGACACAGGATGCGGTATCGAAGCGTCTGATGTTCCGCACGTATTTGAGAAATTCTATCGCGGGCGGCCGTCGACATCAGCCAAAGGAGTAAACAACGGTGCGTCAGGATCGGAGGCACCGGGCATAGGCCTGGGGTTGTATCTTGCGCGCACGATCACGGAAGAGTGTGGCGGCCGAATATCTGTAGAGTCCAGCAACGATCGTGGAACAACGATCGCCTTGCGCTTGTCCCCATTTCGAGAAAAAGTAGAAACAAAGGAAAGTGATCTTGTCGAAGCGTCTGCTCGTTGTTGACGACGAGCCAAATTTACTTCGTGCAGTAGCTGCTTGCCTGCGCGGCGAAGGTTACGAAGTCGATACCGCGCGCAGCGGTGAGGAAGCACTTGTGCAAATCGCACAACGGCTACCCGATCTAATCGTGAGCGATATTCGAATGCCGCGAATGGATGGTTATGCATTCGCACGTCAACTACGCGGCAATCCACGTACAGATTTAATTCCCCTGGTCTTTCTTACCGCGAAGGACGAAAGCTCTGAACGCATCGCCGGCATCCGCTCAGGTGTCGATGCCTATCTCACAAAACCTTTCGAACCCGACGAGCTCATTGCTGTTATTGGCAACATTCTGGCCCGTGTCGAACGAACCCATGCCGAGATAGCTCGGCTAATCGGTTCGAGCACACGCGATCACTCGTCATTCGTCGATGAGGAGTTGACCGAGGCAGAACAACGAATCGCCGCGGCTGTGGCCTCGGGGCTGAGCAATAAAGATATCGCTTCGGAGCTTGGCATCAGCGTACGCACTGTAGAAAACCATATCAGCCACATTCTCGCCAAAAAGAATTTCGACAACCGGGTGGAGATTGCGCGATACGTCCTGGCGCGGCACAGTTGATTGTCGGCAACGCAACCCTATTTCATAAGTGTTATTACTCATTCCTAAGCGGTTTCACCGTTGTCGTAGCGGTGCGTCTCTTCTAATTTTGTTTCTCTCCTCAAATTTCGACTCAAGTGGATGATTGATACCGGACAACTCCTCACTGCATAGCTAAATGTTTTTCGAGTAGTAAAGACGCTGATGGCAGGCGACCTTAATATTGTTGATACCGTGACCGGGCGTGGAACATTAAGGACATCGACGCCGCTAACGGCGTGATTCACGGCATAGACAGTTTGCTGATGCCGTGTGCTTTCGCGGCGGTGGCTATTTAGGAATTCGTCTTTAGAACATGGGATTCGGTTTAGTGTAGATCATTGGGCGCGCTATCAAAGGAAGTAAAAGATTTTATTGCTGAGCACGTACACTCGGTCATCCGACTGGAAGTGCTTTTGCTGATCGCGGACAAGGGAGACCAGGTCTGGGCCTCCGCCGAAGTTGAGCGCAAACTCCAGCTGAGCCCAAATTCTACGAAAGCGCACTTGGATGAACTTCTTGCTCAAGGATTGCTGACAATAGTCGACGGAGCCGAGGAGACACTTTACCGATACAATCCTTCCTCTGATGAGTTGCACCAAACAGTAGCGCAGTTATCCAACGCCTATGCCACACAGCGCGTGGCGGTGCTGACACAAATCTTCGCCAATCCAGTCGACAAGGTTCGTTTGTTCACTGAGGCCTTCCGGATGATCAAGGCCGAGGATGAAAGTCAGCGTCAAGACTGAATTGCGGGCTCAGAAATGAAACCTCACCGCGAGCTGGATCTGCCGCTCGCGAAAGAAAAACGAGTTATTCAGTCCCGTGCTTCCCGGTAGTCCAAAATCTGGTTCAGCAATCAACCTCAGATTATTCGCATTGCTGGAATCGAGCGAATAGAGCGTGTCGTTCACGCTCGTCACATTGACCTTATTGAACAGATTGAACGCTTCCACGAGGAATTCGAGATTGGCGCTCTCGCTGAAACGGAAGCGTCGCGAAAGACGAAAATCCACGGTCGCCTGTGACGGTGCACGAAATACATTACGCGTGATGAACGGCACCCGGGCGCCGCCGCCGCTGGAACCAGTCAAGTTGTTGTCGGCTTGTGCCGTAAAGGGCAACCCTGAAAATATCGTAATGGCCGGGGCCAGGGTCCAACCGCCAAATAATGCCCTGGTGAGAGAACTTCGGTCGGAGGAAAGAGTAGGACTCCACACCGCATTGGCAGCAAACTTATGTCGTCTGTCGAAATTCGAATACCCCGATTCGGAACTCAAGTCGTAAGGATTGGCCGGTACGTTTGTCGTCGTGAATGTTTGGGAGACCTGGTTAGTGTCTGTGGCGCGGGAGAAGGTATAGCTTGTCTGGAACTGAAAACCACTGGTCAAGCGGCGATTAGCTTGTAGGACAAGCGCGTGGTATTCAGACTTAATCGTACTTCTGATCTCCGTTATCGATCCAAAACGCGGATCGATCCGACCTGAAAACCTTGGAATTGTAAACTGCTGACCATCGAGATCTCCGCCAACTACTGTGAATGTTCTCGTTTGAGTTGGAAACGGAAGATTGACGTCAACAAACGTTGGGAGCTTGCGCCCAAGGCTCAGCAGGTACGAAGCAGATACTACGGTGTTCCTCGCGATCTGGCGCCTGATGAATTTCCGGGTTCGCCATGTTCTGTGCAAACACGACGATACTTGGTGTGCCGGCGGCAGCCGCCGACTGAAGGACATTGGGATAAACCGGTGCATTCGACGCGGTCTGACTGACGAACACACGAGTTTGTCCCTCATTCGTTCCGGTGTTGGTTATCGCGTTGGAGATGGTTGAATTGATGATACGACCAAAATAAATTCCATAACCACCGCGAACAGAGGTCTTACCATCCCCGGTTATGTCATAGGCGAAGCCAATTCGCGGACCTAAATTGTTCTTATCGGATGGTAAGCGTGCCGTCGGCGGATATAACGGATTTGGTATCTGTGGCTCAGGCAATTGCTGGTACTCGTAACGCAGACCGAGATTGAGCGTCAACCTGTTGGAAACGCGAAGATCGTCCTGTACGAAGAAATTGTAGTCGGTGGTAGCAAACTCAAAGCGGGATGGACCAAAAGCCTGACTGAAACTGCTCGTGTAGCATTTCCCCGCCCTCCGCGTACTGCGAACGCACTGTACTCCTGGAATTGCGGACCGACTGTTTACATCATCGATAATAAAATCATTGATGTTGTTGTAACTGTAAGCGCCATTGACATCAAATAGATTGTCGAGCACGTCGTTGACGTGATTGATGTCGAAGCCAAACTTGAGTGTGCTATTTCCGCGGGTAATCGTCATCGTATCCGCAATTTGATAGCGCGTTTCGTCCGGGAAAGCTGCGCGCGGCAGAAAGTTTGGCGTGCCGAAAGTGACACCGCCCGTGAGACTCACGGAAGGCGCGCGGCCATCGGGAGCTGTGGTTGGTTCACCCGGCGCGGGCGGTTGTGGAATCTGTGACTCGTTGTCTCGCCCATATTGAAATCGCGCCTCGTTGAGAACTGTCGGTGAAAGGATCGAAGTTAACCGGACATTAGTGAAATCGAGATTGACGATATCGTCGCCAAAACTAGCTATACCACGCGTGACAATCGCGGGCGTCTGTACTCCCGCCGGCGAGTCGGCCCGCAGACGGTTATAAGTAACGACCAGGGTATGTGCGTCATTGATCCTCCAATCTATCTTCGGGAGGATGATGTACTGGTCCTGTCGACGCGGAACGACCCCAGTCAGACTGTTGAGAAAACTCACGCTCGTATTTATTTGTGCATCCGTTAATCCGCGACTATGGAGAGTCGTACGATCGACAGTCGCAAGGTAATTGGGATTAAAAAATGCAGCTAACCCCGGGAAGTTACGGCGCGAGTTGTCGTAAGTGAAAAAGAAAAAGAGTCGGTCTCGGACTATTGGACCACCGAGCGATCCGCCAAACTGTTGCCGCCGGTCCTCCGGTTTTAAGGCAACGATGTCGGTGGCTCCGTTCGGTAACAACACCGTCTGAAAGCTCTGTGGGTTTCTTGCGCCCAGCTTATTGTCCCGAATGTAGTAGAAGGCCTCGCCATGGAAGTCGTTGGAACCACTTTTCGTTACTGCGTTGACTACACCACCTGCCGAACGTCCATATTCGGCTGAATAATTTGACGTGTTAACCTGGAATTCGCGAATGGAGGATTGGCTGATCGCGTAAGGAATACGAGTGCGGCCGCGCTCTTCTGAGAAGAAGGCCTGATTATTATCGCCGCCATCAACCGTATTGTTGTTCAAAAGACCTGAGATGCCACGAAAACTAACCAATCCGAAATTGCCGTCGGGCGACGTCCCGGGAGTTAACATAACCAGGTTAGACCAGCGGCGTCCGTTGGTGGGTACGTTGTTGATCGTCACCTGATTGATGTTCTCAGAAAAATCCTGCTGTGCTGTGTTAATGACGGGAGCTTCGGCAGCCACATCAACCGTCCCCTGCACTTGCCCAACATTCAGCATGATGTCCAGGGTCGTCACCCGGCCGACTTCAACCACAACTTGATTTGAGCTGAACGGCGCAAAACCCGGCGAATTCACCGTGACGGAATAAGTTCCAGGTTCGAGTTGGACCACGCGAAATCCACCGTTGTCGTCAGTGTGCGCGATAGTGTCTTTATTCGTTTGTGTGTTGCGGATTAAAACGTCCGCACTTGGTATTACCTCTTTATTGGCATTACTCACAGTACCCTTGATAGCTCCGTCAACGGAGGATTGGGCTTTCACTGTGGCAACGATCGCCGTCAGTAGCAATATCGCCACGCAGTAACGTAAACAGTTGTTCATGAGTGCCGCCTTTTGGTGACCATGAATGAAGATCGTTAGGGTAAACGTTTGAATCTAACCTGGAGGCTCGCAGGTCTAATCAGACAGGAAACTCACTCTCCTGCTTAATAGACGTGAAGGCGGATTCTAGCCCGTGGTGGAGTTTGTGTGCCTGAGTATAAGCACGCAGTTTCACTGGGTGTTTCTACCTAAGACTGAATCATGGCGCCTTCAGTAATTTGAATATCGATCCAAAATTCGACATGCGCGTGAGTTCCTTTTCTTGTGCGGTGTCTCCCACGATCGCTCGCAGCAGAAAAATCTCTTGAGTATTTACACGGATACAGTCATGCGAGGTTGTTTCCAGTAAGACACTCGCTCCTAAGTGTTGTCACTCATGCAGCCGTTTTTCGACCTGAGTAATTACACACATGTCGCTGAGTAGATTCGGCAGTTGAAATCTCCTACCGGAATTTAATTTGCCTCCGCATGTACGGCACGTTTCGCGTCAGAGCAGGGACGGAACGGCGCCCAGTCATTCGTAATTCAGGCACATTGAGGTTGAACAAGTAACCGAAAAGTTTCGGTGACTTGTTCCAACGCTTTCTGCATTCAACTGAGTTGGAGGCCTGAGGATACGTCTGCCTGAAAACCGATCGAAGTAATGCCAACACCAGATTAGGTTTTCGCCCCACTCTTTTTTCAACTTCCAGGAATTGAGATGCCCACTCTGAAGGAGGCAAAATGAAAAAGTTCATCACGCTGTTGATCGTCGGACTGGCCATTCCAGCGCTCCAGATTGTCGCAATGGCGCAGTCGTCGACGCATGGATCCTTAACAGGATCAATTACCGATCAGCAGGGTGCCGTCATATCCGGCGCCACTGTCACTCTTACAAGCGCTGTTGCCGGTTCCGGTCGCATGGCGATCACGGACAGCCATGGAAATTTCGACTTCCAATCGTTGCTGCCGGGCACATACTCAGCTTCGGTCGAGGCCCAGGGCTTCAAAAAGGCTGTTGCTCGCGACATCGTCGTGTCCGTGGCTCAAAATACTCAAGTAACTGTCCAGTTAGAGATTGGATTAGCGAATGAGACGGTAACGATCACTGCTTCGCAGGAAGTGATCAATACAGCGAATGCTTCGCTCACGAGCACGGTTAATACCAGGCAAGTGGTTGACCTTCCGCTCCCGACGCGTAATCCGCTGGAGCTTGCGGGTCTTCAGGCCGGCATAGCGGTCATAGGAAATGGCGTGCGTGGAGCATCCATCGCGGGTCTCCGACAGACCGCTACGAACGTAACGCAGGACGGCATCAATGCGATGGACAACTTCGTGAAGACCAGTTCACTCTTCGCGATCAGCACTCCCTCATTGAATTCCACGGCTGAGTTCAGCATCACTACAGGTACAACAGGATCTGATGCCGGCCGAGGCGTCGCGCAGGTGACTCTGGTAACCAAGTCGGGAACCAGTGACTTTCACGGTGGTGCGTTCTATATGAACCGCAACGACTACACTCAGGCAAACGATTTCTTCAATAACGCATTAGGCACGCCACGTCCCAGACAGAACCAGCACTTCTTCGGGTTTGACATCGGTGGTCCGATATATGTGCCGTGGTTCGGCGAGGGTGGACCAACTCACTGGAATGGAAGAGACAAGGCAACCTTCTTCTTTGCCTACGAGGGTTTTCGGGACAATTTTTCTGTTACGCGAAACCGAACAGTCCTTACGGAAACAGCTCGGCAAGGAATCTTCCGTTACTCGAGAGTTGGCTGTAGTCCAGCGGGTTCGGCCGCCTGTGTGCAAACGGTTAATCTGCTTACGATTGGCACGCAAAACAATTTGAACCCGATTACGATGAGTGTTCTGAATGCCCTGCCGCTGCCGAATAACGCGGACGTCGGTGATGGCTTCAACCTTGGTGGATTTCGCTACAACGTCACCGGAGTTAGTAACAATGACAAGTACGTGGGCCGGTATGACCATCAGTTGGTAGAGAACACACGACTCGGTTCGCATAAGTTGGAGTTCGTGCTCAACTACTTCAAGAGCATCTTGTCGCCTGACACATTCAACGGCCTCGAGGGGCCGTTTCCCGGCCTGGTTAACTCTACTCAGGGTGGGCCGCGCTGGCTCGTCACCGGCGCGTTGGTTTCCAATTTTGGCAGCAGCGTGACGAACGTCGTCCGTGTGGGAAAACAATGGGCGCCGGTCGGATTCCTGCTCGAAAGAAATCCCACCGAACCGTTTCTCAACTTTCAAGGGATCACGGATCCTTATGCTGGAGGTAATTTCCAGTCACAGGGTCGTGATACACAGGTTTGGAATATCAAGGATGACCTGACCTGGTCCAAAGGTAACCACATCTTCAAGATGGGAGCGGACTATCAGCAGATCTTCGCTACCACCTTTAATGATGTCGGCACTAACCAAATCATCAACCTGGGAACACCCTCACACAATCCGGGTGGTATTGACGATTCAGATTTCCCCAACTCGAACGCCACCATCAGGACAAACGCACGTTCGATCTTTGCGAACCTGGTCGGAAACCTGAACAGTTCGTCGGCGACGGTAAACGTTAAAACTCCGACGTCAGGGTTTGTTCTGGGCGCCACTCGAGAGCGGTTATTCCGGCAAAGGGATCTTGCGTTCTACATTCAGGATCAATGGAGGGCGCGAAACAATCTGACGCTCAATCTCGGCGTGCGTTGGGACTACATGGGCGTGCCGACGATTCCTAACGGCCTCGCGATCCAGCTTACTGACTACCGTCACGTCTTCGGTGTATCGGGTTTTGGAAACCTCTTTAACCCCAATGCCGCCGCGGGTGCGGCCCCCGCTATCGGAAGTCTGAATTTCGTGAGCGGTGATACCGGCAAAGGGTTATACAACAATGATTGGAACAATTTTGCACCGTTCTTCGGGTTCGCCTGGTCACCTGAGTTCAACGACGGATTGGGAAAATGGCTTTTCGGTGGTCCCGGCAAGAGCTCAATACGCGGCGGGTATTCGATCAGCTACATTCGTGACGGCTTTACAGTCATCAGTAATGCGATGGGTGTCGGTACGACCAACCCGGGCCTGATCGCGACGGCGGCCGAGACGACTCTAACGGGCGTCTTAACTGGACCGATAGCGCTTGACGCGCCAACTTTCCAGATACCGATCACAGACCGGGCCAACAACCTACTCAATCCAAACAACTCGTTGTGGGCGATCGATCCGAACCTTCGAACCCCGTACGTACAACAATGGTCGTTTGGAATTGAGAGGGAGATCGCTCGTGACACAGCGTTGGAAATCCGTTATGCCGCCAACCATGCAATCAAGCTCTATCGCGCTGTTGATTACAACGAGATCAACATCTTCGAGAACGGGTTTCTAAATGAGTTTCGAAACGCTCAGCGGAATCTCGCGATCAACGGTGCTAACGGCGTGTCCAATAGCTTCGGCAACCTGTTCCCGGCTCAGGGTACGGTACCGCTGCCGATCTTCTCGGCTTTCTTTGCCGGCGCTTCGGCCGCGAACGCTTTTCAGAACGCGACCTTCATCAGCAACCTGAACAATAACAACGTCGGCTCCATCGCTTCCACGTTAGCGTTCAGCAACACCTACCGGGCTGCTCGCGAAAACCCGGCTAACGGAATTCCAGCCAATTTCTTTGTTGCGAATCCGAATGCCCTCGCTTCCCGCTTGCTGACGAACGACTCGATGTCCAACTATCATTCGCTGCAAGTTGAAATTAGACGCAGGTTCTCGGCGGGCCTGTTGTTCCAGGCCGACTACACTTTCAGCAAGGCGCTCACAGATGCTCCAGACGCTCAGGGTAATAACCAGAGTACGCTGGAGAATTTTCTAACCTTCCGCGACAAACGTCTTGACTATCGGCGCTCCAATGACGATCAAACCCACAGGTTCGTGGCAAATGGCATTTACGATCTGCCGTTTGGCCGCGGACGCCGGTACCTGAGTGGCGCGAACACTTTCGTCGATAAAACTCTTGGAGGTTGGTCCGTTGGTGGTATCGTCGTTTGGTCGTCGCGACCGCCATTCTTCATAACCTCCGGTCGCACCACGTTCAACGCGTGGCCCGCCGGAACTGAAGCCAACAACCTTCCCGCTCAACTCCTGGGCATGTCGTTTGAGGAATTCAAGCAGAACGTTGGACTGTTCAAGACGGCGGGAGGCGTTTTCTGGTTCAACCCGGACCTACTGAACATCACGACCAACTCACGCGGTCAGGTAACCGGCGCGACACTCAAACCCGGATTGTTGGGCCAACCGGATCCAGGCACGTTTGGGAACTTCCCGAAGAACAGTTTGAACAGCGGCGACTACTTCAATCTTGACATGTCGCTTACCAAACGAGTGCCGGTTGGAGAGCGTGTCAGTCTTGAGTTGAAGACGACGTTTATCAACATCTTGAACAGGCCAAACTTCACTTACGGCAACACGCAGTTTGACAGTACGCAATTTGGACGTATCACATCTACCACTGGTAGCGCACGGGTTATCCACTTCCAGGGTAGCGTGAGGTTCTAAGGAGCTCCTTCAGAAGTCACGAAGTTTTGTGACTTTTTAGGCCAGGTAAGGTGGGCCACTAAAGGCGTTGTCGCCTAACGCGACAACGCCACCTTTTTCGAGTAGGGGTGCAACTTGAACTGCGCGATACGGTGACTGTAATTTTCTTAATCCGTGTTCTGCCTGTGTGCGTAACATCGGCTAAGGCAGCGCTCATAGGGAACACTGATCGATTTTTAACGTTGGAAGAACCTAGCCGAGGAACAAACCAAGTAACAGCCGGATCACGCCAGCTCCGAGAAGCACCCAAATCGGGTTCGGGCGAAACTTGATTAACGTGAACATCGCAACCAGCATAATCGAGACGCCAACCCACGTCTGAATGCCTGCGCGGCCAACACTCAATGCCGCTGCGACCAACAGCCCTACAACTGCCGGCGCGATCCCGCGCAGGAACGATTGGACCTGCGCGTTACTCCGGAATCTGCGAAGTGACGAGGCTGCCGCAATCGTCATCACAAAAGCGGGAAGAAAGATACTGATCGTCGCCACTAGTGCTCCCAACGTTCCCGCTACCCGATAGCCCACAAACGTAGCCGTAATCAGCACCGGACCGGGTGTGATCTGTCCCAGAGCAGTAGCGTCGGCAAATTCCTGATGCGTCAACCAATGATGCGTGTTGACAACTTCTGACTCAATCAGCGGAAGCATTACCAATCCCCCGCCGAAGGTCACACTACCCATTCGCAGGAAGAGTGCAGCGAGGGTTAGCAGCAAACTTAGTTTTGCAAATAATGGCATCGCGAGCAGAAACACACTCAGCGATCGAAATGTCGCGGGTTCATCGCGTTCTTCCTCAACCTCGCTTCCGTCGCGTTCCTCTGCGCTCGCCGTAGGAATTGTGCGTGGCGGCGTTTCATGCAAACCGTCAGACGAGTAGCGACGGAAAAAATCAGGTCGTCGAGTTCGTCTTTGCCTTACGAGTCTTACGCGGGCACGGGCGCGCCGCCGCGAAACGATAGTGCGGAAACCTCGCCATCGCTGCAATTGTTTTTCAGCGAACGAATCTATGTAAATGCCAATCAGACCGGCAGCAAACACCACTTCCAGCACCGTAGCGTTAAGTATTGCGACCGCCAGAAAAGCCAGCACCGCAAGCACCCATTGCCAACGTTTGGTCAGTATGTTTTTCCCCATCCGCCACGCCGTCACAAGAATCAGGGCAACGACAGCGCCGTTCAGTCCGTGAAAGAACTGCTGCGTATCTGAAAAAGCGTGCAAGTGTTTATAGATTATTGCCAGTCCGATCATCATCAGCATCGACGGCAGAATGAAACCGCTCATGGCGACAGTGGCGCCGCGCCAACCGCGCAAACGCAGCCCGATGTACGTAACGGAATTTCCCGCGCTAGTCCCCGGAAGGGCTTGGGCCAGAGCAACTGCTTCGGCAAAATCCGAATCGGTGAGCCAACGGCGCTGCCGCACAGTTAGCGCGCGGATCTGCGCGAGGACGGCGATGCCTCCACCAAATCCAACCAATCCGATTTTTAGAAAGTTTAAAAAGAGACCACCGAGAGTGGGAGTTCGAGAAATTCGTTCGATCTTTTGTCGGGCGAAACGGACGCGGCGGCGTACGTACTGTGCTCGTGATCGGATTCTATTCGTTCGAATTGCTGAGTGATTCACTGACCTACTTGGAGTATAACACTTCGCTCTCCTGCGGCTTCTCAGCAGTCGCCGCTGTCGAGTTATCGGAGACCTCGGATGGAAACATCGAGTCCGCCTCATGATTGTCACTTTCTTCCGGACTAGACGTATCGATCGGATTTGATTCCAACGCGAGCGGCTCGTCCTCTTCGTGGCTCTTACGCTCGCTCAGGTAAAAAAGAATCGGCACCGTCATGCGTGAAAGAAAGAGTGACGCGACCTCGCCTGCCATCAAGGAGATCGCAAGGCCCTGGAAAATCGGATCAAAGAAGATCACCGCCGACCCCACTATCACTGCTGCCGCCGTCAACATCATCGGACGAAATCGCACCGCGCCGGCATCAATGACTGCATCGGCAAGCGGCATTCCCTCCTCTAACCTTAACTTCACAAAATCAACGAGGATTATTGAATTGCGGACAACAATGCCGGCTCCCGCAATGAAACCAATCATCGAAGTGGCAGTAAAGAACGCTCCCACAACGGCATGAGCTGGAAGAATGCCGACCAGCGAGAATGGAATTGCCGCCATGATTGTGAAGGGCGTCTTAAAGGACTGAAACCAACCAACTACCAGTATGTAGATCAGAATTAAGACTGCCGCGAAGGCAAGTCCTAAATCGCGAAAGACTGCGTAAGTGATGTGCCATTCGCCATCCCATTTCACCGCCAGTTTATCTGTGAGAAATGGTTGACGGGCGACATAGCGTTCGAGTTGATAGCCTTCGGGCAGCTGCAATTGGTCGAGCGCCTCATTGAGTTTCATGATTGCGTAGACGGGGCTCTCTTCCTGTCCGGCGACATCACCCGTCACGTACACAACCGGCATCAGGTTCTTATGATAGATGCTTTGTTCGTTGATACTCTGTTCGATGCGAACCAGTTCACCGATCGGAACCAGGTTACCTCCCTGCCCTTGAACTTTTAGACCTTCCAGACTATCGATGCTTGATCTCTCTGCGACCGGAAGCCGAAGCATGATCGCGACATCTTCCTTCTCCTGTTCCTGGTGAGCTAAACCAACATCCACGCCCTGGACGGCGACTCTCAACGTACGCGCCACCTGTTCGGCAGAAACGCCGTTTAATGCCGCCTTCTCCTTATCGATAATGAAACGATATTTGAGCTGGTCGTCTTCTATATAAGAATCAACATCTACGACTCCCGCCGTGGAATCAAAAACGGTACGAATCTGACGGGCGACTTCGAGCTGTCGTTGATAACTGGGACCATAGACTTCAGCCACCAGAGTCTGCAATACGGGTGGTCCAGGCGGCACCTCCGAGATCTTCACGCGCGCTTGATACCTGGCGGCAATTTGTTGGATAGCAGGCCGCACGCGTTTGGCTATGTCATGACTCTGAGACTTTCGTTCGTCCTTTGGAAGTAAATTGACCTGTATGTCGGCGACATTCGGACCACGCCGGAGAAAGTAATGACGCACCAGGCCGTTGAAGTTATAAGGCGAGGCTGTGCCTACATAGATCTGATAATCCGTTACTTCCGAAACGGTGCGAACGTATTCCGCCAGTTCGCGCGTGACTGCTGCCGTCTGCTCCAGCGTCGTTCCTTCGGGCATGTCCACAATCACCTGAAATTCGCTCTTGTTGTCGAACGGCAGCATCTTCACACGCACGAATTTCAACAACACCAGTGCGAACGATCCAATCAGGAGCAAAGCGACGAGTGAAAGAAAATACAAACGCCACTTCGCGTCATGAATGAGGTGGCCCATGACGCGACGGTAGGCACGCGTGGTCCACCCTTCTCGTCCGTCAGCGTTATGCTGCGCGTGCCGCCGAAGTAAGCGAAGACTGGCCCAGGGCGTCACGATGAAGGCAACCAGCAACGAAAAGACCATTGCCGCCGACGCTCCCACCGGAATCGGACGCATGTAAGGTCCCATCAGTCCACTCACAAACGCCATCGGAAGAATGGCCGCGATCACGGCGAAAGTCGCGAGGATGGTTGGGTTTCCGACTTCAGCGACAGCTTCTACTGCAACATCGATGCGTGCGCGATCGCGATTCGCCGGCAGTGCGTAATGCCGCGCCATGTTCTCGACAACCACGATCGCATCGTCGACCAGAATCCCGATCGAAAAAATCAGCGCAAAGAGAGTGATGCGGTTCAGGGTGTAGCCGTAAAAATAAAACACCGCGAGGGTGAGGGCGAGAGTTACCGGAATCGCAATCGCCACGATGCCTGACTCTCTGATCCCAAGGGCCAACCAGATAAGCACCGACACCGAAAAAATCGCGATCATCATGTGCAGCAGAAGCTCGTTTGATTTCTCACTCGCCGTATCCCCGTAATTGCGTGTCACGCCGACGTTCACATCAGCGGGAACCAAACGTCCTTTGAGTGTCTCGATTTTCTCGAGTACGTGGTCCGCCACGGTGATTGCGTTTGTGCCCTTGCGTTTGGAAACCGACAGCGTTACGGCTGGTTGGATTGTTGGTGTTGAGTTAACCGTCTTATTGCCGGCGCCCGTACCGTAGAACACGTAATCGGAAGGTTCTTCCGGTCCGTCGCTGATCTGACTGACATCTCTTAAATAGACCGGGTGATTGTTTGTAACGCCTACGACAACATTGCCGACGTCTTCCGCGGACGATAGAAATCCTCCTGTTTCGATGAGAAACTCACGATTCGCCGATGCAAAACTTCCCGACTGCAACTGACGGTTCGCCTGTTCGAGCATAGGGACAATACTCAACGGCGCGACGTTAAATGCCGCCATGCGAGACTGATCCAGAGTGACTCGAATCTGCCGGCGTTGACCACCGATAATCTTTACTTCTGAAACGTCCGGGACTTCCTTGATCTGATCGTGAAGCTGCGCGGCGATGCGGCGCAAGGTGAAGTGATCGTAGCGGTCACTTGAAAGCGTTAGAGCCAATATCGGAACGTCATCGATCGATCGGGGCTTAACGAGTGGCTGACTCGCTCCTGGCGGAATCAGGTCGTAATTCGCGAACATCTTCTGATTCAAACGAACGATGCTCTCTTCTTCGTTCTGTCCGACGTAGAAGCGGACCACGGCCATTGCCTGACCTGGCGCGGAAGTGGAATAGATATACTCAACACCCGGCACTTCCCACAGGAGTTTCTCCATTGGTTTGGTGACGCGCTCCTCAACCTCTTTTGCCGACGCGCCCGGCATCTCGACAAACACGTCGATCATCGGAACCACGATTTGCGGTTCCTCTTCACGGGGCAACAGAATCACCGCGCCGATGCCAAGCAGGATTGAGGCTGAGATGATGAGCGGCGTGAGCTTGGAGTCGATGAAGGCTCGTGCAAAATTACCGGCAAGTCCGAGTGTGTCTTTCATGGCTTTATCTACCGGCAATTCTTTGCGCCTCTTTCGTTGCTTCGCGCACACGAACCCCATCTCGCAACGACGGAATGCCTTCGCTTACGATCTGTTCGCCGTCGTTCAACCCTGAAAGCAGTTCGATCCGATCGCCGAAAATTCTTCCGGTTTTTACAAGTCGCAGGCGGGCCACGCCCGATTGATCCACGACAAAGACGCCGGCGAGTTGACCTTGTTGAGCGAGTGCCGTCTGCGGGACTGAGAGGATTTTTCTTTGGCCCGTAACAAAGCGTGCTTTGCCATACAGTCCGGACCATAGACGAACATTACCGGCGTTCGCTACAGCGATCTTCACGATGTGACTGCGGGTTGCGGGATCCGCCGCGGGGACGATCTCTTCAACCGTACCGATCAGATCAGTGTTGCCCAACGCTTCAAGCAAGACATGGACTTGATCGTTGAGGTGAATCGTTCCCAGCTTCGACTCTTCCACCGATGCGTGAAGTTGGTAACTGGCGCTGTTCTCGATTGTCAGAAGCGGCATACCCGGCGTCGCCATGTAACCAACATCAGCTTGCTTCGACACCACTACACCACTTATCGGAGCCGCAATACGGGAATAGCCAACGTAGACTCGCGCATTCGCGACATCTGCCTTCGCCTGATCGATTCGCGCTCGCGTCTGGTTTCGCCGCGCAGCGGTAGCTTGCAGCAGTCGATCCGCTTGCTCGCTCTCGGCCGCGGCAATTTCATACTTCGTGCGCACCTCGTCGAACTCCTGCGGACTGACGGATCGGCGCTGGAATAATGTTTCGTAACGCTCCAGGGTGGTTTTTGCGAGCTTCTCGCTCGCCCGAGCCGCCGTGCGGGCAGATTCCGCGGCGCGAATACTCCGGTCGACCTCTTCGAGTGACTCCTGAACCTCGCGCATGCCCGCCTGGGTTTTCTGTAACTGAATACCCGCGTCGCGGTTATCGATTTCGACCAGGGTCTGACCAGCGCGCACGACGTCGCCTTCCCGTACGTGCAACGCCACAATGTTCCCCATTACTTTCGCAGCAACGACACTTCGATTCTTTGCCTGCACGGTCCCAACTGCTTCGTAGTAATCGTCAACCACCGAGGTTTGCAGGGTCTCGATCTTCAGCCCGGCGACGACTGCCGCGGGTTGTTCAGGCTCCGCTTTTTGAGAACAGGAGATCATCAGCACGGTGGCAAGAACCATAAAAAGGACGCGTTTCATCTTTGATCTCCTTTCACGAACATCACGCTCCAAACACTCCGACGTCTTTCAATTGCCCGGTCGCCAGGAGGATGTTTGCGTAACTGAGGTATTGATCGAAACGAGCCGCAAGCACATCAGAACGCGCCTGGACCAGTGCCGTCTGGGCGTGAAGCAATTCAGTAATTGTTGTAATGCCGGCGTGATACCTGTCCTGCACGATACGCAAAGTTTCACTCGCCTGGGCCGATGTTCCCGCCACTACTTCCAGCCGTTCACGCGCCGCCAGATACTGTTGATAAGCTCGCAATACCTCGAAGCGAATCTGATTGGCGAGTTGTTCCTCTTGTGCGTTGGCAATCGATTGAGTAGCGATGGCCCGTGCTATCCGTGACTTTCGACCTGCATCAAGAAGGTTGAAGCTCACTGTTGCGCCGGCGGCATAATCGCCACTGCCATTCGTAAAATGTTCACTACTTCTACCGGCACTCACGAACGCGTCCACTCGAGGCAGCCATTCGCCGCGAGCACCGTGCAATTGCGCGGATGTCGCCTTTGACGACAAAAGTGCGCGCTGATAATCCGGACGATTCTGTAAGGCCTGCGAAGAGAGCACCTCCACCGCGTCAACCGTAAATCTTCGATCGACAAGTTCGGCTAAAGGCCGTTGCGGAGTCTCAACCGGCAAGCCAAGCGCCAGATTCAGAGCGGCAAGTGCAGTGGCCAACTCGCCGGTGATCTGAATCTGTTGCTGGCGAAACTGTGACAACTGCACACGGGCGGCAAGCAAATCCGATTGGACCACCACACCAGTTTCAACCAGGTCTACTGCTCGTTTGACATCCGCTTCAGCAGTTTTTACGGCGTCTTCGGCTACTTTGAGTTTTGCCTGCGTCAGTAATAGACCGTAGTAACTTTTAACCACTTCGAAACGAATCTGCTGTTCGACGAGGCTGGTCTGTTGGTCAGCTTGCTGCTGTTGAATGCGAGCAGTTGCGATGCGGGTTTCTGCTTCGCGCTGGTCAAACACCGGAAGATGCAGCGTTAGAGAGGAGCGAAAGTTGTTGATTGCATGCGGGTGGTTTAAAGAATCGATTTGAAAGTTTTCTGGTCCAAACCGCCCCTGTTCCAACAGGCTGCCAAACACGAAAACAGGATTATTACTTCTCGTAAAACTTCCGGTCGTCACCAAAGACGGCAGCCTGCGAGAACGTGCTTCAGACAACTCCGCATCCGCCAACTGTCTTACACCACTGGTCGCGCGCGTTAAAGGATTTCTGCGCAGCGCGATCTCCACGGCGTCAACAAGAGTGAGTCCCTCAGTTGACACTTGGCCGGACGCTAGCAACGGTGCAAAGCATGTGCTTAGCAGAACAACATTCAAGCTCAATGCGACCGTACGGATTTTTAGCGATCTGATAAACATGGCCGTCACTCGCTGCGTAACTAGACTCTTAATGAGTTGTCGCTGACCCCGAGCCGGCGCAGAAATGTCATCATCGGACACCAGTCTGTAAACGCAGATTGGATCAAGTTGAGCGCAACGAAACCAGTGAACAGAAACCAGTACGGGCTGTGGAAATAACCCAGAAGCATAGTTGCCAGCACAAAACTGCCGGCGATTAATCTGAGGTATCTTTCAACTGTCATGGTGTCACCTCCTCACGACGAGTGAAGAAGCAAGCAACATTCCGACAGTCCGATGTAGTGATGAAGGACTTTCGCGAGGTTTTGACAGTTCAACAGTTGCAGAATTCCGCAATTGTGGAACTGACTTGCGGAATTTCACCCGCCTAACGGCTTGGGTTCGCCACGAATAGTTGAAGATGTGACTGGCTTGTTAATTGCGCGGCGCTGTGTCGGAGGAGCAAATGACACTGCTGGCCGCAAAGAGTGCTGAGGATGAGATTTTTGAGCGCCAGGCACAAATCTGCAAAGCATTTGCGCATCCTGGCCGGCTGCGTATCCTCGATCTTGTCGGTCAGAGAGAGCGAACTGTTTCCGAGTTACAAAAAGAGTTAGGACTCTCTAAGACGAGCCTCTCGCAACAGATCTCGATTTTGAAGTCGGTCGGCGTTCTCTCCACGCGTCGCGATGGCCGACAGATTTATTGTTCCCTTGCGGTTCCCGAGGTGAAAGAGGCGTGTCAGTTGATACGCGGCGTGCTTCGAGCTCAGATCGCTGCCAGCAGTCGCTTGAATCAGGTCTGAATAGAGTTTTGACAAATAGAACCGGCGGACCCGAGTTCCGCCGGTTCTTTTTTGCACTGGAGTTCCCCATGAACCCTGCGCAAATTCGGGGAGAGTCTAACCGCGACGGGCGTTATCGCACATGAGCATTAACACTTATTTCCCATGAGTGGAAAGACCCATGCGAGTGATGTCTGATGGAATATGGCCCGCGTTGGACCATCACGTCGATAAACTTCGGCCAACCGAGAATGACTTACTTGACGGTGCCGTTGACTATTTGCGCTACTAAGGCGGCTTCAACCGCAGTCTCCGCCGAACTAATCGGAGGAACTTTCAAAACAACGACATATCGCGTTTCCTCTTTATCGGTGGTATAGGACCACGCATAGGCGCGTTGTGCGGTTGAATGACCATAGACCTCGAACACTGCTACCTCGCCTTTCCAAACGGCGTTGCTATGAAAACTCACGGAAGGCTGGGAAACAGTTAATGTTTCCACGTATTTCGACTGGCAACCGTTTAGTCGGAAAATGGCATTTTGCAGACGCACCAGATAATCATCGGGAGGCATTAGTTTTTGGCATTTACCATTTGCGAAATGACCGCAGCCAGAAACCACAGAATCGCACCGGTACAGAGTAGTGTGATTGTGATGCCTGCTGCTGTCTGGCTGGCTTGCGTGAAAGAGCGTCTCTTCCGTCCGCCGAACATGATGATCAGTGTCATCAACAAATACCCGGCAAAGGGAAATGATAAATTCATACCGTAATTCGCGGCCCGTTGGATCCTTGCTCAATAGCCTGATTCAGTTAATGGCCCAAGGTGTGGAAACGTTGTGATCACCGCTCGGATACTGCTGGAGATCACCATAGATAACTCCGCACGTGCGAGGCAATCGTGAAAACGCTCACGAGGATAGGTGATAACACTCAGATTCGGTGCTTAGGGGTATGACCAGCGAGCAGAGCAACTCGTTCGCTGCTCATGCCAATCGGGTATGGAGATCACGACCGGTTATGAGTGCAGACCTTATAACGTGGAGAACTGATGATCGCTCTCGATGGTTCTCTGACAGTTAAGGCACAGGTGCGCTGCCGGATCTGCCATCAGCCGGCCGGGGGTGATTTGCTCACCGCACTCCAGGCATTTCCCATAAGTCCCGTCCAGCAACCGATCCTGTGCGTCAACAATTTCGCGTAAACGTGCTTCCAATTGAGCGCGGTGAAGCCACTCGATGTCCCAGGCGTTTGCCTTCGACTCTTCGCCCTGTCGCAAACCAAGAACCTCGCTCCGGCACAAAGGCCCTTCGCCCAGCAGATCACCGGAAACTTCCTCTTTTAGATTTTGCAGCCGATTCCAAGTCTCGCCGCCGCTGGCGGCAAACGGCGAATCGCCGGGTGATTGTTTACGCGGTTGTAAAACAGCATTCTGCATCGTATTCACCTCACAGTCATTTAATGCCAGATCCTATCGCGGCTAATCGAGCAAGATTCGTTCCTATCCGTAGTGATGCGAAGAAGTCGCTCATCTGTGATCACAAGTTCACCAATTGCCTATGGGAATGCCACTTGCCGTGGAAAGTCGTGGCAAACAAGCCGGGCAACAGGCGGCGAAATGTTGGGAACTGGTCGATGGCTTAATGGAAAGTTCCGCTTTGTTGGGCCAAAACCCGCAGCACCCCTGTGCCGGCCACCTTGCGCTAATTGAGGACAATGACATGAAGAAGCAACATCGTACCGCTAAAGAGAACTACCGCATACGCACTCACCTCATCCACGGTAATCACGAAAGCAAGCATTGGGACTTTGACCATCATCTGGTCCCGCCAATCTCCGCTTCAGCAGCCTACCGGCTGGGTTCAGTGCACCGGGGCGCACAGGGTTTTATGGAATTTGCTTCAGAGGAAGCGGGCGTCAAAGGACACGTTCCGATTTACATCTATGAACGTTTGGACGAACCGACGCGCGGTATGCTTGAAGACCATCTCGCCTATGCCGAGGGTGGCGAAACCGCAGTTACATTCGCAACGGGAATGGCGGCGATCAGCGCAGCCCTGGGTATCACGAATAAAGCAGGCACTGAGATTGTCGCGCATCACACTCTCTACGGTTGTACCTACAGCTTGCTGACAAACTGGCTGCCGCGCTTCGGTATAACCACGCGATTCGTCGACCTACGAGATGAGCGCAGCTTAAAAGCTGCCATCAACAAACGCACGCGCGTGATCTATTTCGAGACCCCGGTGAACCCCACGCTCGCTTTAATCGACATCGCCCTGGTCCGTCGTTGGATGGACGAAGCCAGCAACGCCGAAGGAGAGAAAGATCGACTGCTGATGATTGTAGATAACACTTTCGCTACGCCGTTTTGCCAGAGGCCACTGGAACTGGGTGCAGATTTCGTGGTCCACAGCCTGACCAAGAACATCGGCGGCTTTGGCACCGACATGGGAGGGGCAGTGATTGCGCCACTCAAGTATCAAGCGCCGCTCTTGATGTATCGCAAAGATTTTGGCGGCGTGCTTTCGTCTAAAAGCGCATGGTCCATTCTCGTCTACGGCCTCCCCACTCTCGCAACACGCATGGTTAATCAGCAAAAATGTGCGAACCGAGTGGCCCAGTTTTTGGAGCGGCATCCGAAAGTGGCATCTGTTCACTACCCGGGACTGGAGACGTTTCCGCAGTACCAACTCGCACGCCGGCAGATGACGAGTTATGACGGCAAATTTGCTCCCGGCAGCATGATCTATTTTGTGTTGAAAGGTGACGAGAAAGCGGCCGCCGAAGCTGCCGACCGTTTCATGGATTACGTTGCCAATCACGCCTACAGTGTTACGTTGGCCGTCAGCCTCGGTCAGATTCGCACACTTATCGAAGAGCCATACTCAATGACGCACTCGGCGCTTCCGGCGGAAGTGAAGCAGGCGCGAGGACTCGAGCCAGGTGGCATTCGACTGTCAATCGGGCTGGAAGACTGGCACGACATCATCCATGACTTGCAGGAAGCACTGGAGCAGATCTGATCCGTAGTGTCTAATTCGTTTTCATCCGTGTTCCCGATGAGCGCTGCGTTAGCTGAGATCAACGTGCTAATTGTATCTATCCCGCCAACTTAATGTCGGGTTCAAGCCTGGTCTGCGTTTTTATCGAATTTGAGATCAGACAATGCTTCTCCGCCTTTTCCAGGATGCGAAGCGCGCGCTCGGTATCACGCGCATTCTTAAGTACGAGCTTTGGTCGCAACCTGATCTCGGTCATCATGAAACCCTGACCAGCAAGCTTCTCGAGCTTTCCTTTCGCCTCGACACTAAGACTAACGAATTCAAGTTTCGAGTTTTCAGCAATTGCCGAAAACGTAGTCATGAAACATGAGTTGACGGACGCGACAAAGAGATGTTCAGGCGTCCACACACCTTCATGACCTTTGAACTCCGGTGGTGCGTCAACTTTCAGATTTGGCAGCACTGGCGCACTCAAGTCACCGTGCCGCTCTCCCGTCCACTGTACTTCGGTTCTGTAATAATAATTGTCTTCCATGATCGCTCCTTCGCGTCCCCGCGTCAGTCACTGCCGGGGCCGGTTGTAAACCAAAGAATGATGAAAATAATGGTTGCTGCAATCCCAACACCGATCGCGATCTTCGCGCCCGTCGAGAAGTTGTTTCCCTGGATAGACGAGCCTGGCACAAGTTAGATTAACCTCCGTCAAGTTAAGTTGCGTTCGCGGTTCACCGGCTTACATATCGATCGTCGCTGCGAGGATCAAACGCAACGCGTGGATTAGATCGCGAGCTTTAAATGGCTTTTCTAGATATCCCTGCGCGCCAGCTATCGTCGCCGCGTTTTTGTCTGGTTCGGTCAGCGCGCCGGAGCAAATCAATATCGGAGTGCTTTGATCAAAGGTACGAATCTGGCGGCAAAGGTCGATGCCCGTCACATCCGCCATCCAATAGTCCAATATCAGCACATCGAAGCGCTCAGCGGTGACAAGGCGTAAAACGTCTGCACCATTACCAGCCGTAGACACACGAAAGCCGGCGGCGTTCAACTGGAGTCGGACCAGTTCGCGAATGTCGCAATCATCGTCCGCAAAAAGTATATGCGGTCGGATCACCTTCGCTCCCTCCAAACAGCTTATGTTTACACCACCTGACCATCGAGTTGTCCCAGATAAAACCGCGACCGCGAAAGCTCGAGTGGTTCAACGGCTCTCGTTAGGCCGCAGCATCCGGATTACATAATCAAGCAGCCGCCTTTGTCTGCCGGGCACGTCTCAAGAGCCGCTGGACTTCGGCGTCTGTAGTTTGTGAAAAGTCTCGATACCACATACCAACTGCGTTGAAAGGCTCCGGCGTTATTGCGCAAACAGCTATCGTGTCAACTTCATTCTTGAAAGAATCACACGTGTCCCGCGCACCCACTGGAACCGCAACCACGATCTCTTTAGGATTTCGTTTGCGTAACGCCTCAACCGCTGCTCGCATCGTGGAACCTGTCGCCAGCCCATCATCCACGATAATGACTGTATGCCCGGTCACGTCCACGGGTGCTCGCGTGCCACGGTACAAGCGCTCGCGCCTCTCGAGCTCCGTCAACTCCTCCGCGGTGATTTTGTCAACGACGTCAACAGGTACGCGAAGATAAGCGATCAGATTATCGTTGAGTACACGTATTCCTCCGCTGGCTATCGCTCCCATCGCACACTCTTCAAAGCCCGGCACACCCAGCTTTCTCACGACGAAAACATCCAAAGGTGCTTTCAGCGCCTGGGCCACTTCATAACCGACAGGCACGCCACCGCGAGGCAGAGCAAGCACGATCACGTTTGGATCATTCGCATACTGCGAAAGCTTTTGGGCCAGATAACGGCCCCCTTCAGCCCTGTCCTTGAACAACGTGGTAATCATGTCGCCTCCGCAAGACATCCCTGGTCACTTCTCACGATTCGAGAAATGTTTTGCAAACCAGCCGGCAGCCAGGAGACTTACTTCCTCAAGTGTTCCGGGCTCCTCGAACAAGTGCGTTGCCCCCGATACAATTTCCAATCTCTTTTCACATCGCAGTTGATCGAGCGAGGCACGATTCATTGAAATGACGGGGCGGTCCAGCTCACCCACGATCAATAAAGTCGGAGCAGTAACCAGTGGGAGCGCACTTCCCGCCATATCAGAACGTGCTCCTCTGGCAACGACGGCTTTAACGTGATCGCCCAGTTCCGCAGCCGCAACCAGCGCGGCGGCGCCACCCGTGCTGGCGCCAAAGTAACCAATTGGCATCTCATTAGTTCGCGGATCGTTCATCACCCAGCTCGTGGCAGCCTTCAACCGGTGAGCCAGGAGGCAAATATCGAAGCGCAGTTCCGCTGTTTGCACGTCCAAGAGTTCCTCTCGAGGCGTCAGCAGATCAAAAAGAAGCGTGCCGACTCCTGCTTGACGAAGCACTCTTGCAACGAACTGGTTCCGGGGACTGTTGCGACTGCTTCCACTCCCATGCGCAAAGAGGACGACCCCACGGGCGTCCGCTGGAACGATCAGATCCCCAGTGAGCCCAAAATGCCCGACCGTGATTTTCACTTCAGTCGCGATACCTGCTTTTGCTGCTTTATGTGTTGCGGACATTTCCTTCATGCCTCCGAAGCTTGACGCTTCGTTAATTCACTCTCTTTGCCAACTCACGCGCCCAACCTTGTTTTCATGCGAGAAGTTGTACTGCACCTCTCCACCAAATGCCTTTTCCACCGCATGGCCCAAACGTTGGGCCAGGTGTTCTGTGGTCGTGGTAACCGTAAGCTTGTGGCCATCGCGTTCTTTCAACTCCAGAATTCGCGCGAGTGGATTATCTTCACCAGCCCGCTTTGCTTCATTCAGCAGGAGATTCTCGATCTCTTGGCGGTGTTCGACGAGAAAGGCGCCATCCAGATAAACAAATCCGCGGGGCTCACCGCCAGCCGCTTGTTTGCACGCTGGACAGACCGTCATTTGTAAATTCGGATGACGTTGATGGGCCGTGTTTTGAACGGCCGTCCAGCGACGATTCGCATAGATCGCGCCGCATTCTTTACAAGTCGCAGGCTCGCTCATTGCACGACGTGGGCGATGACGCCCGGCTTCGTGATCGACTCGTTTTGTGAAGTTCTTGTTAGTAAATGGTTTATTGCCGCGCATTCGATTCACTCCGATCTGTAGTTACGGTTATTGACCTGCGTCATGAACAGCTTATCGACAGATCACGCTTCTACATTGCGCAACTGACATGCCGACTGAAACCAAGTAAAAGCGGCAGGATGCTTCAGGATGATTGGCTATATTCCGCAGCGGAGAGAAATTTTCCGCAGGAATGAGGACGTAGCTACGCGACGACGCGTTTGGGGCCAGGTTTTGTAAGGACGGTGAAGAAAACACTGGTGAAGAATTCGTCAAGCACACGCACTTGCGCCAATCCGCGGACGAAGCGGCTGATCTTAAAGGTGTTGCCGCCGAACCCAATACGCTCCTGGTGCCGAACTTCAAACGGCAACTCCTTAAGGAGCTGATTGAATTTTTTGATGGTCATAAAGTTCAGGTAAGTGCTCCAGTTATCGCGATCGATAAATGGATTCGGCTTTTTGTTCCCCTTATTGTCCAGAAAATAGCAGCTCGTGTTATACGCCGGTGAGTCGTAAAGCCGCGCTGCAACCGTCAGGAGCGTGTCCATTGAAAAGAACACGTGAGGCCACGGAAAGGTAATGATGTCCTCAAGATGACTGCCATGCGGATGGAACCAGGGGTTGAAGTGAATCAGAAACTGGCCGCCCGGCTTCAATACCCGAAAAACGTCCATGAAGAGTTCTTTAGGCTGGCTTAGATGTTCGACGGTATCGATCGTGTAAACCACGTCGACGCTGTTATCCGGTAGCGGGATCGAAGTCGGTGTCGATTGAATGAACTGGATCTTGTCGCCGTAGTCCCGCCGAGCGTCACTCAAATAGTAGGACACCAGGTCGGCGCCGATGGCCGTAAACTTCTCGCGCTGGAGAAAACTGTGAAGCAAATACCCGCGATTGCAGCCAAGGTCGAGGACGGTTTTATTCTCAAATGAGACGAAGGGTTCAAACAGGGCGCGATAGTGCGACGTCTCCGCAACGCGTTGCTCAAAATATTCTTCGTTGGAATCAAAACGCGTGATCGCTGGAGTTCTGGAGCCAAACTTCTTTAGCGGGCCGAGGAAAACCAACGATATTCGGTAGCACAGTGTTGCAGGAAGGTTCATCGGCGAAGCCTCCCGGTGAGTATAGATCAAAGCGGCTCAAGCCCCTAAATTCCATGAGAAGAAGGCCATCCGCGGCGGATCTGGGATGTTGATCGGCGTTGATGACGAGCGGGCATGGTGATTGCTTGGTCCAGAGGATAGGGAAACTGTCATTGATCGAGCGAATATGGCAGCACAGTTAACAACGGCCTTCGAAGCCAACGACATAAGTCAACTCCGGGAACTCAAGGACCAATTGGACACTATCCGGGTCGAGATGCTGGAGCTCGAGACTAATGCTCTTGCCGGTCAATTCGACTTGCACGAATCACAGACCGAGAGCGCCAGAAATCTGCTGCACTACCTATCTTTACGACGGCGGGACCTCCGTCACCTTCAGGACCAACTCGCAGCCCAGGGACTCTGTTCGCTCGGGCGCGCCGAGTCGCACGTAAAAGCGAGTGTCGACACTATTGATGATGTTCTGCATCGCCTCATCGAAAATGATCACGAGCCACAGAATTCAGATGGACCACTCAACTATCAGGAAGGTTTAGATCTCTTGCACTCTCACACCGTGAGGCTGCTTGGTCCAAAACCGCCAAATCGCTCCGTTCGCATCATGGTGACCATGCCTGGTGAGGCCGCGGAAGACTATGACTTTGTTCGCACGCTGGTTCTCAATGGCATGGATTGCGTCCGTATCAACTGTGCCTACGATGACGGTTCTGTATGGTCGAAACTGATCATGCACGCGCGTCGCGCGTCACACGAAACGGGTAGGAGTTGCCGCGTCCTTATGGACCTCGCCGGGCCAAAGTTGCGAACAGGAGAAATCAAGCGAGGACCGGAAGTAATCAAATGGCATCCGCACCGGAACGTTTATGGAGGCCTGAAGAGCCCTGCCAAAATCTGGCTAACGCCAGCCACAGGCGCCACTGTCCCTCCTGAACCTGCGGATGCTTGTTTACCTGTGACTGGCCGCGGCCTGGAATTGCTGAAATCAGGAGATGTGCTCAAATTCTTCGACGCACGTGGCGCATCTCGCTGTCTGAAAATCGTGACACCTGTTAACGGGCACTGGTGGGCAGAGTCAACGCAAACTTCATACATTCAATCGGGAACGGCGCTCTATCTTTCAAGATTGGGCCTGCCGCTAAGAATGTTGCCCGAACACATCGGGCAGTTGCCGCCTGTTGAGCAATCCATCCCTTTGAAGAAAGGCGATCTTTTAATTCTCACACGGGAGGCGATCGCAGGTGAGGCTGGAGTCGATAACCATAAGGGACAATTGATTAAACCACCTCACATTTCTCTCAGTCTTCCGCAGATCTTCGATGACGTATGTAAGGGTGAGTCGATTTGGTTTGACGATGGCGCCATCGGAGGAGTTATCGAGAAAGCCGGCAAAGAGCAGTTGCACGTCCGTATAACTTACGCACGGACAGAGCACAGCAAACTGCGAGCTGATAAAGGCGTTAATCTCCCGGACAGCACACTTCGTCTGCCTTCATTGACCGAAAAGGATCTTGACGACCTCCAATTCATCGCGACGCATGCAGATCTCGTTGGCTACTCTTTTGTGAAGAGCGCAACGGATGTGCAGGAATTGCAGAAGCAGTTAGCACTGTTGGGCGGCAAAGACGTCGGGATAGTTCTGAAAATCGAAACGCGACATGCTTTCGATCAATTGGCGAACTTACTACTTGCCGCCATGCGCAGCCCCGCTTCCGGCATCATGATCGCGCGCGGCGATCTAGCTATTGAATGTGGTTGGGAGAGAATGGCTGAAGTGCAGGAAGAGATCCTATGGATCTGCGAAGCGGCCCACATGCCCGTAATCTGGGCCACTCAAGTGCTCGAGAATCTCGCCAAGAACGGTCTGCCTTCGCGAGCTGAAATCACGGACGCCGCGATGGGAGAGCGTGCTGAATGCGTCATGCTTAATAAAGGACCATACATCGTGGACGCAGTACGTGTGCTCGATGACATTCTGCAACGCATGGAAAACCACCAAAGTAAAAAACGTTCGATGCTCAGGCGCTTAAGACTCGCCGATCGACTTTCCTTTTAACCAGCACGGGCCGTGTACATGTGAGGCAGCAGCAGGGAGAAATGCCTCGCTGCGCAATGTGTAACAGCTAGAGCGTTTGCCCGGGTTGCTGAATTTCGGCCAGGAAGGTCCAGGTCGATCTCGACGTTCATTTGCAAGTAAAAGGCGACTCGCTGGAATGCCCCGGCTGGCAAACGCTTGCACGTGCGGGCGCAAGTCACTGCCCGACTAATGCGTCACCACCGGTGCACTCCTCAGAGTCGCCCCAATCAACCAGCGCGATGAAAGTTACGCGGTGGCTGTAACTGCCTTCGCTTTTGGTGGTTCCTTAATCTCAAGTTTGCGGATTGCGGGCTCCACTTTCGGCGCCGGGATCGTGATCTCGAGTACGCCGTTGTTAAATGTCGCCGCCGCATTCTCGGTCTTGGCGCCTTCCGGAAGAGGAATCTGACGATAAAAGCTTCCGTAGGTCCGCTCGCTGCGATAGAAGCCCTCGCGCTTCTCTTCTTTCTCTGCCTTGCGCTCACCGAAGAGCGTCAGCACGTCATCGGTCACCTCGATGGTTACATCGTCCTTCGTGAGACCGGGAAGATCTGCCCGCACCATGAATTTTCCATTGTTATGTAGCACCTCGATCTGAGGTACCCATTCGACGTTGTCAAACTCCATGCGAAACGGGGCAAAATCAGTTTTGAAGAAGGTTGGGAAAGTAAATCCCTGGAAATCTTCAAACAGCCGTTCCATGTCCTGCGTGAACCGGCGCATCATCTGAAACGGATTCACCGTCTCCGGAGTCTTTAGCGCGACATCCATGGTTCCTTTTTTCGTTTCTTCTTTCATTGTCTTTTCCTTTCACTGTAAGAGTGCAGATTTCGCTATTCGCTAGAAGTAGGGATCTATCCGAAGATGATCTTTCAACTGCGTCACCCCAGGGGCATGAGCGATCGAACCGATCACGGCGCGCTTTTCCTGCCAGGAGTGAACTCGTCCCCATAAATCCACTGCACCATCATGAACTTCGATCCGTAAACGCTCAGCCTCGCGATCGGCGCGGCGCTCAAGTGCATTTCCAATTTCTTCACGCAACTGCTCCTCGTTAACTGTCTGTTTGCGAATCGTAATTTTGTTGATTACACCGACTACTCCCGCGAGTCGCCTGATTGCACGCTCCGCATCCGTGCGCTCGCGCCTGTAGTCGACTTGTCCTTCGAGTGTTATCCAACCGTCGGACACTGTTGATTGAATCAGCTCATTTGGCACCAATGCATCCCACTCGAGAGCGTTTCGGACAGCACTGGCGATCTCAGAATCGGTCCGGACAAACTGCTCGATGGGTCTGACCTCGATGTCATTCGCTACATCAAGCACGCCGGCAACACGATGCGCCGCTTCCTGGGCTGCGATCTTTTGGACGTAACTCGGCACGATACCGACTAAAGTTACAATCCCATCAGCGACTTCAACGTTGATGCTCGCCCAGGAAACGCGTGAATCCCACTTCAATTCGCGCAGTATCCGTTGTCTCAGATCACTATCGTTTCGTCGTTCCAACATAACGAACCTCCTCTGACGTGCATACCGGTACCTTATAAGCTGCAACGAACATGCCGCACTAAGCACGTGCAAATGTCGCGGAGATCAGTTGAGTGGCCCAGGTTGATGGGGAAAGTTACGCAAGCAGGGCGCGGAAAATCGCGCAAAAATCTCCGATTCAGACTCACGCAGCGCGCGAGTTCTTCGATCGTTATGAGGAGGCACGAGCCGTGTGCATTTTGACAGAGTCGATGCGGACTTCTGGCGATCCGCACGTGCTCAGAAAACCGCAATCGATCAGTCGTCTTACCAGTCCGACTTTCTCCGCCGCACTGAACGCTCCGGGTAACTCTTCTACGATGAACGTTTCGCGTTCACAAACGAACCGGATAACCTCCTCCAAATCATCCGATACTTCAATAGACGCGCCGATGAACTTCAAAAACAGCACGCCGTCGCGCGATCGACTAAGCACGTACACCTGATCCGGCGCGACACCCACTATTGAACCAACTTCAACATTGTCGTCTGCATTTAGCGGCAGACGCGCTTTGTCGGCCAGCAGGCGATCTTGAAGCTCCGATACAGCCTCGGATAAATACTCTTCGGCGCTGATTCTTTTCAAAAGGGTATCGATGACAGAGTGTGCCGGCGACGCTTCACTGCCCCGCAACAGATCAATATCGACGGCCTTCCTGAATTCCACATCGTGTCGCGCGGCGTTATCGATGACCTTGTGCAACACCGATGCCCATCGCACGACTGAAACCGTCAACGTCAGATGCAGCGAATCATCCTCCAAAGCATGAGCTTCGTGAACAACACCTCGCGGTATGTACAGCACATCCCCCGGGCACAATTGAAACGTCTGAAAAGAACTCGAATCGCAATCGGGTTGTTGGTATACCTCATCCGTCAGCGGCAGGTCCGCGCGTACATCGTAGATGCGCCACTCTTTCTTTCCTTCAAGCTGAAGAATAAACACATCCTCGGTGTCATAGTGATAGTTCAAACCTTGAGTATTCGCCTTGGTGAAGTAAAGATTGACAATGGCGTTGAAGTACAAGTTCTTTTCGACGTTACGACAGAGCTCCGCGACGCGAATGCTCTTTCGTTCGAGATTGTTGATAACGACCGTGTAGTCGTCAGCCAACGCTTTTCGTATCGTGGAAACGTTAGGCGACAGCGACGCGTAAGGCGCGGATTCATAATTCGTGTTCGCGCGTGCCAGACTCACGTCGCCCCAGCTACGACACGTTTGCCAAATTACCTGCTCGAGATTTATGTCCTCGCGAAGGAACCCAAAGTAATCAGGATCGTTTCGCGCAATGTGCAACGCGCGCTTCTCCCACACGCCTTCAAAGAAGGACTCCCGGCTGTGAGGCGCGATCAAAATATCTAAGCTCATAGGAACTCCGATCCGTCTAAATCGTGACTTTCTCGCGCTCCAACTCAATCATCGTTAAATCATTGAATTCGCGCATGCACGCCTCAAAGTCGTGAAAAAGGAAATCTTTGTGACCGTCGAGAGCGGCGCCCTCAAATATCTCCGCCGTGTACTCGATGTGCCGTGCCTCGTCACGTATCAACGACCGGCTCAATGCATCGAGCCGATTGCGGGAAGCCGGCGGACTGTAAGCAAGCAGCGTCGGCCGTAAGAGGTGCTGCAACACCAGCGCACGAATCTCGGTGATATGTACCTGGATCAATTCGTGCAGCAATCTCTCGCCGGAAAACATTTCACTATCAGGGGCTCTTTCAATCGGCGGATGATTCTTTGGCGTGTAGTGCGGCTGGAGTCTTTCTATCGCCTCGGCTGAATCACCGTCGATGTGAGCGCCCGGAAACACCAGCTTCAACATGGTGATAAAGATCGTCGAGTGTCGCGATTCGTCAAGCGAATGTTTCCTGACGGCTGCGGCATAGGCTTCGTTATCGACCTTGTTTGAGAATTTCCAGATCTGCGTCGAACCATATCCTTCGAGCGCGGCATTGGCGACTAACGAGTTCGCAAACCACTCCGCCTTTCTCGCTAATTCGAAGTAACGGCGGCCGAACCAGTTCTTCGCGAACGGTGGAGGCGCCACATCAACCGCATGAGTTAAGACTTCTTCATAGATCGGATGTTGCGGCAGACCAATAGCACGAAGGTTCTCGGTGACAATGTTAGCTAACGTTTGCATCTCACACCTCAATTCCTGCTAAAACTGCGATCTCGATTGCGCGCGCGAAAGCGCTTTGAAACAAACACGGAGCCTCTGTCGGGCAAGAGTCAAAACGCTCTTGCCCGACAAAGCTGACCTGGCTAAAACCAACTTCTCACACAGCCGCGAACTGATAGTTTCGGATGGTGTAAGCGCCCGGAGTGCTGGCGTCGAAAGCGTGATTTCGGATCGTGAAAGCGCCAGGACTTGCGGCATTGAAGCTGTGGTTCCGAATAGTAAAGGCACCCGGCTTCGAGGGATCCGCTGTATGTGTTACCTGCAATCTCGTCACCACCTCGCCGATCTTCGCGAGATCTTCCCGGCTGAGTTTGAAGGAAATGATCTCTCTTCCGTCCGTCGAAGTTTGCGCGGCTACACTGCTCCCGGCCGCGTTGAGAATAACGCCTGCGCCGATGGCTGAGGCGACGCCAGTCATAAATTGTCGCCGGCCTGATGACGGTGCTTCATTCTGTTCAATTGGTGTGGTTTGGTCTTTTTCAGACATGTCGACAAACTCCTTTAGAAGGGTTAAAGGGAAATGACTGTGGGTTGTTGAGGTTTGACTGTGCCCGGGAGGTGGCAGCTGGGATTACCAATTAGATGAAAGCACAATAAACTTTCAAGTAAACAGTCCTATCTCTTGGTTGTGAGTTGTGCGCCAGTAATCGCTAACGACTACTGCCAGAAATCAGACCAGTATTGGCCAGAGGCGCAGTTATTCCTGGCTTCCTCCGCTTGCAGGAAATAGTTTCCTCTTACTCGGATTGTTCACTTATGGTGATTCGTCTTCTAACATCCTCGACACTCCCTCCGAGGTTAAAGAAACGATAGTGTTGGTTGAGTTTTGAGTTTCTGAGTTTTCTATGAGCGACAGGCCGGATTATACCCAAGTAGAAAAAAAGCACAACGATTAATTTTTCGAAATTTTAAAAACTAAGAACAGCTATACACGCATGGTCCAATACGCCCCACTCAAATGATCGCAACTAAAAGATTGACACCCGTCGACCGTGAGGCTTATCGTGCATTCCTCCTTCGGCATATACGTTAGCGTTCTCCGCTGAGGTGCAGTCTCGGCCTCGATGTTCACGAGCATCTCACGGTGAACACGTACTCTGATCCCCCGACAGTCAGAGCGATGAGGAAGTGGGAGCCTCATTATGCGGACACGTTTTACCCACCAACTTACCTGAGACTTAAGTCGAAACCGAGTCTTCACCTCTGACGTCAACCTCGCCTGTGGTGTCGCACTCTTAAGGAGATTCACATGAAGAGGAAAATGCTTAGCCTCATCCTCGCTCTCGTCGTCGCGTTTCTGCCCGTACTAACTGTCGGTCAAATGCGCGTGCTCAAAGTTAACGATCTCAAACCCGGCAAGACCGTTCAGGCCACGCCCGATCTCTACATCCAGGACACACCCGCGGACACAGGCATCGAGCCGAACCCGGATACTGGACCAATGTGGGTGACCGAAGACATCTGGGTGCGAAACAACCCGGATCCGGGCTATCAACCTTACCCCTTTCCCGCGCTGACACCTCCGTGGACTCCGCTGCCACACGAGAACCCGGAATATCGCGATCCGAAATTCAGCACGCCCAACTACGTGTATATACGCGTGCGTAACCGCGGCACCGCGGCCTCAACCGGCACGGAGCGATTAAGGCTTTACTGGGCCAAGGCATCCACCGGACTCGGCTGGCCTGGGCAATGGGATGATTACATGGCCAGCAACTGTGGTCCATCCAAACTCTACGGCGCGGAAGTCACCAAGCCGCGTAAGAATGCCGCGACGGCGACAACGGACGAACGTAACGCTTACCGCGATGCGATTCTCTCGGTGGGAACGTTACCGGCCTTCGTCTTTCCCGGCGGCATCACTTACTGGCACAAGCAGGATCAGGTGCACCAGTTTGGACCATCCAACAGACACGGTACGTCTGCTTTTCTTCCGTGGCACAGAGAGTTCATCAATCGCTACGAAGTGCTGCTTCAGGAGGCCAATCCGCTCGTCACGTTGCTTTATTGGGATTGGACCACGAACCCGTTGAGTCTCTTCACGTCCACGTTTATGGGCGCGTCAGGCAGCGGCCCTGGCTCAGCGCCGATCGGCCCTCCGTTTCATCCGCCATTAGGACCAACGCTCTTTCCGCCGGCAGTGTCCCGCGATCTGGGGGGCAACGCTTGCTGCACGACGCCGACCACAACGACCGACACCTCCATAATGGCGATTCCGTCTTACGGTCCAAGCGGCCTGAACTTGAACATTGAAGGTAATCCAAATCACCCACACAACTACTCGCACGTCTACATCGGCGGCATCGGCGGCAACATGAGTTCCGTCCCGACGGCGGCGGAAGATCCGTTCTTCTTCCTGCTGCACGGCAACGTAGACCGGCTGTGGGCGCAGTGGCAACGCAATCCGGCTTTTCTGTCGCGACTCGATCCGGCAACGGCGTACGACGCCGACTCCGCCAACGTCAACATCACGACCAACATGAGGCCGTGGGACGGGACAGGCACTTCCATCCAACCCTGGACCATCGCTGACGGTTATATCGTAGCCAAGAACGCGAAGCACACGTCGGTCGTGTCGCCGCCCATCTACGACACCGCGCCGCTCGTCATTCCGATCCTTCAGCCCGGCGAAGCCGTGGTCATACAGGTTCCCTGGTATCCGCCCAACCCTGCCGACTTCGCCTGCTTTGGGGATCCCGGGCACTTCTGCTTGCTTGGACGTATTACGACATCCGACTCCACGCCTTTCGGCATGACGTTTACCGAAATCATGAACGTCAACACGAACACACGGAACAACAACAACATCGCCTGGAAGAATGTCACCGTCGTCGACAATTTCCCCGGCGCGGCAATGGCTGCATCAATTCTGATTCGCAACATCTTCAACGAAACGGTGCTCACTCAGATACGACTCGCAAAGCCGTTTCAAGAACCTACGTTCCTCGATTACGGCAACATCTATGTCGATCTGAAACCCGAACTGTTTGAACGTTGGAAGGAAGGCGATACAGCCGGTGAGGGTTTCGAAGTCGTTGGACCAACCACCATCAAAGTCACAAAGCTGGAGACCGTGCTTGCGAACATCAGGCTCGAACCGCAGGAAGCTTTTCCCGTAGAAGTGCGGTTTGAGTTGAACAAAGATCAGCGGGCGCCACAGAAAGTCGTACCCGCGTGGGATTTGATACAGGTTGGCACGCCTGACAATCCCAACGCTGTGGTTGGCGGCCAACGCTTTGAACTCGACTTTCAGAAGATCGTTCTCGTCAAAACCGGCAGCCAGTGGCGTTATCTCGACAACGCAAACGGCCCCGGTACGAATTGGACGTCGCCTGACTTCGACGATTCGAAATGGAAGCAGGGCCGTGCGGAGTTGGGATTTGGCGACGAGCCTGTCACGACCATCAGCGGTGCGGACAAAGATGCTGCGCGGATCGCCACCTACTTCCGCCACTCTTTCGATGTCGTGGATCCGAGCTTTTACGGAAACCTCGTACTGCGGCTGAAGCGTGACGACGGCGCTGTCGTGTATTTGAACGGGAAAGAAGTTACTCGCAGCAACCTCGGCGGTGGCGCGGTGACATCGTCAACGACTGCAACACGCGATGTGGACGGGCTCGAGGAAGAAGTCTTCTTCCCGATTGCGGTGAGTCCCGGACTTCTGCGTGAGGGTCGCAACACGATCGCGGTCGCGATTCATCAGAACGCGCTCGACAGTCCGGACCTGACCTTCGATCTGGAACTGTACGCGAATGCAGCCGAACAGGGTTTCGCTCCGAATGTCGGTTTCGTGCCGTCTATCGAAGGCTCGCTGTGGCAGACCAGGCAAGTCATTCCGATTCAGGCCGAGGCGCTTGATACAGACGGGCAGATCAAGTCAGTCTCGTTCTACGCGGACGGGAAACTGCTTGCGACAGACGACACAGCGCCGTATAGCTTCCAATGGCAGGGCGCGTCAGTGGGAGCACATCGGCTGCGGGCAATCGCAGTGGACAATGAGCAGCGGCAGTCGTTAACGGATACAACTGTCGTAGTGGTTGAAAACGTGCCGCCCGTTGTCCTGCTGACTCAACCACGTGATGAAGCGATGTTCGCCGTTGGCGCGGATATCACAATCACCGCCAACGCCTCCGACGTAACCGACGGCATCAAGCAAGTCGAATTTTTCGTGAGAGAGGCAGATTTCTTTATGTCTCCGACGAAGTCGATCGGCGTCGGAACGCGTTCGGGTTCGACTCACACGATCTCGCTGAAACTGTCTACACCGGGACATTACATGGTGTGGGCCGTAGCAACGGACGATCGCGGGGCGTCGAGCCAATCCAATCCCATACACGTTGGGATAGGCACGCACTAGCTTTCGTCACTTAGAGAAAGAAATGCACAAGAGAGACACTGCGGAGCAATCATGCCGCGTGTCTCTCTTTGTGTGTCGCTCCTGTCTTGTCCTATGTGCCGCTGATCGCCGTGATTGTCCCTGAAATGTTTCCCAGGCCGTTGCCGCGCACGGTACTGTTCTCGCGCGACTCGAATGTGCTGCTCCCATCGTTGCGGAACCCAAACTGCGTGTTGTTTGTTACTGTCGAATGTGAGACGCGAATAACCCCGCCATCGAATGCCGCCATCCCATGATTGCCGTTATACGACGCGACGCATGATTCCAAATTTACCTCCGCGCCTTCCTGGGCCAGGATGCCTGTAAAGGCGTTGCCCGAGGCGACGCAGTCGCTCAGCGTAACTCTCGCCAGCCGGAACTCACCACCACCGAAGGCGTTGTTCTCCATACGCGTGCGCTCAATGGTGGCGCTCAGAGTGCCTGTATCGGCGGCGTTCGCGAGGAATATCCCGGAAGCACCATTGTTCCGGAAGATGCTGCCGTTGATAAACAACTTGCGAGCTGGTGTTCCATCAACAGAGTTAGGCGAGAAAAGGAGGCCGGTTGAGGCTGCCCTCACTGTGCAGCTTTCAACGTGCAACACCGAGAAGTTTCGGGCGAAGATACCACTCCCGCTCACACTGCTTGGATGACTCTGTATTTGTAAGTTTCGTAGAACGACCGTAATCCCTGCCCCGTTAACGCTCACGGCATTTCCGCCTCCGCTGGGCGAAGTGGCTGCGGCATGAACGCCTTCGCCGGTGATTGTCACTGATTTAGTGATATTCACAGCGCCATAGCCGGCCGAATCGAGAGCCACAACTTCGCCACCCGTCGTGACGGCGTCATGCGCACGTTGGAAATTACGGCACGGCGAAGAGCGCGAACAGTCGTTGGCATCCGAGCCCGTGCTCGAAACAAACGTTCGGGCCGCCTGCCCGTAGGCGACTACCGTCCCAAGCAGAAACGGAACGGCGAAGATAAACACACGCATCAGGTTTTGTTTAAGCATGATTAGATTCTTTTCCCTCTCAGAGATTGTTGATTGAGCAAAATGTTGAGTATGGGACAAGATCCGAAAGAGCGGTTACAAGTGTATGAGTGTATGGCCCATATCAAAGAGTAGTCAACATTTTAGGTCGCGTGGTGGTGTCTCAGTTTGAAAATCTTCTCTGCGCTCTCTGCGTCCCTCTCCGTTCTCTGCGTCCCTCTCCGTTCTCTGCGTTGAATATGCTCCAAATAATGTTTACGCAGAGACCACAGAGGGACGTAGAGATCGGAGAGTTCAAACTGAGACAGTACCGGTCGCGTTAGTAGAGAACAACAGCCGCACCCAGGCACTTCATTCGGACTTCAGCGCCACGAGAGGATCGACTCGTGTTGCGCGACGTGCAGGAATGTAACAGGCCACAAGTGCAACTACAACGAGAGCAAGAGCCGCTAGCGGCAGAATCAGCGGATCGCGTGTCGGCAATGATGGAATGACGGAAATCAACAATTGCGATACAGCGTACGCACCCAAGCCGCCCAACAACGCTCCACTCACGATCAGGACCGCGCCTTTACCCAGCACCAGCCACAGCACATCGCGCGACTGCGCTCCCAGCGCCATGCGTATTCCCAGCTCGCCAGTGCGTTGGACCACCGTATACGACACCACGCCGTAGATTCCAATCATCGTCAGAACCACACCGATCGTCGCAAATGCCCCGAGCAAACTTCCCAACAGCGAGATCCTGCCGAGTCCGGAGTCGACTGCGGCTCGCGCAGTGCGAATGCGGAAAATCGGCAACTCCGGATCCAGTCCCGCGATCGCGCCGCGCAAAGTGTTAGCCATCGCTTCCGCACTCGACGAAGTGCGCAAAGCGATCGTGAGATACGCGGGAGCCGCTTGCGTCACCGGCACATACGCCTGGTAGCGCGTGTACGGTTCTCTCAGGCTGCCGGGAAACGCGAGATCGTTAACGACGCCGACGACTTCGAAAAACTCCCGCTTCGGAGCAGTGTCGCTGATACGCTTTCCGATCGGACTCTCGTTGGGCCAGAAAGTACGCGCGGTCGTTTCATTTATGATCACGATCTTCGGATGATCGGACGTATCCGCGGCGTTGAACGTACGACCCTGTTGCAAACGCGCACCCAAAGTCTCGAAGTAGTCGCCGTTGACCGGCTCATAAAACATCTCCGGATACTTATCCGGCGGAGGCTCAGGTCGACCTTCAACGAGGAACGAACTACTACTGTTGAAACCAAAGACTAGTTGCGACTCAGCAATCGCGACGTGTTGCACGCCGGGCAACGTGCGGAGACGGTTTTCCAGTTCCGTGAGGAAGACAACGCGCTGCTTATCGCTGTTGTATTTGTCACCTCGAAGGCCCATCTGCGCGGTCACCAGTCCATCGATCTGCCAGCCCGGATCTGCATTGATGAAGCGCTGCAAGCCGCGTAAAAACAATCCGGCCCCCGCCAGCAACACCATCGCAAACGCCACTTCACCGACGATCAGCGCGTGTCGCAAGCGATGCTGAGATCGTCCTCCGGTGGATCCGCGTGAGTTCTCGCGCAGCGCGAGATTTACATCGGCCCGCGACGCCAACCATGCAGGGACCGATCCGAATAACACTCCCGTCAACAACGAACACAGCAACGCAAACCCAAACACTTTGTAATCGAGTTGCACACTCGCGCCAGGCAAATCACTGAACAACCGCGCACTGATGAAGCGAACGGTGACAAGCGCGACGATCAAACTGATCACGCCGCCGAGTAATGCAACCAGAATGCTTTCGGTTAACGAATGTCGCAGCAGTCGCCAACGACCGGCGCCGAGTGCCGCTCGCACGGCTAGCTCGCGAGATCGTGCGGCCGTACGCACGAGTTGAAGGTTCGCGAGGTTTACGCACGCGATCAACAAGACAAAGCCCGCGAGTCCGAACGTGAACCACATGACGGTCCTGCCGATACTGTCGGACATCGATCGCTGCAACGGCTCGAGTCGCACGCTCTCACCTTCGTTCGACGAGTTTTGCTTGCCGAGGTTAGCGGCGAGCGTGACCATGCTCTGTTGTGCCTGTTCGATCGAGACACCAGGCTTGAGTCGACCAAACGAAGACAGAAAATTGCTGCCGCGATTGTTGCGGCGTTCGGGAGTAAACGTCAGCGGCTGCCAGAGATCGACGGGTCCCCACAGAATCGGATGCTCGAATCCGGGCGGCATCACGCCGACTACTTCAACTGTTTTTCCGTCGAGCTGAATCTTTCGACCTACGATGCTCGGGTCGCTGCCGAAACGCCGCGTCCAAAAGCGATCGCTCAGCACGATCACGTTGTCGGCGCCGGGCTCGAATTCTTCAGGTTTGAATACACGGCCGTGCGCGGGTACGACTCCCAACAACGGAAAGAAATCGGCCGTTGCCGCGAGGCTGAGCAAACGTTCGGCTGTTTGTCCCGATTCAGTCAGATTGCGGCTGGCGAAGTTGTAAGCCGCCATCGTCTCAAACACGGTGTTCTGGTCGCGCTGGTCGAAAAAATTCGCCGGTGAGTGAGGCCAACTCTGAGAGTGTGGCGACGTGCGCCAGACCCTCGTCAATCGTTCGGACTGCGGATATGGCAGCGAGCCGAATAGAAACGTATTCAGCACGCTGAACATTGCCGTATTCACGCCGATACCGAGTGCGAGTGTCAGCGCTGCAACTATGGTGAAACCTTTGTGTTTGAATAACGTGCGCAGGCTATAGCGCAGATCTTGTGAGACGCTGGTCATACTCATTCTCCATTTTTGATGAAGGCCCGGTCCGGGTTAGTTAACGCAGCTTAAAGATTGTTCATTTTCAGAACACCTTGAAGGGCACACTTGTGACAGTTATGTGCGGTGTTTGCGTGTCGCGATGGGGTTCAGGTCTCACTTCATCCGATTGTATTTCTTCAACGCCGCGACATCCCAAGATCTCTGCCACGTGGCCGAGTTTGCGCTGCGAGCGGCAAGGCGAGAACGAGTCCGATCAGGGATGGCGACACTGAGACGCATACGATCATTCCTCCAAAGTCATTCAGTTATACGACACACAAAAAGAACAATCCAAATTCCTAAACATCCATCCGAATATCGAAAGCTTGTTCGACTCGAATATCTCCTCAACAATCAGAAAACCGGCATTTACGATTCGCGTCAATGGTGGCATCGTGTTTGCGAAAGATTCTCCACCCGAACAAATAGCAACCGCTACCAAGTCAACCGACGGACTTGATTGTGAACCTCTCCGGTTTTTGCTTGTGAAGCGCAGGAATCCCAGACCTCCGCTTGTTAGAAGCTGATCGTCCCCCGTTTACCTTTGGTTCCCGACACGACGGTTATAACTGCGAACTCAATCCGGGAGACCAAATATGGGAGACAAACAGTTCGGATTCAGCCTTTCGAGCAGCAATAACGTAAAACCGATCGCGGGTATACTCAAACGACGTGCTTACTCCATAACCTTTACCTTGCTTTGCGCCCTATTGCTTCTCGGCGCGATTGCATTCGATGGACAAGTAAACGCGCAAGGTGGGTTTCCCGATCCAAACGCAAACTGTCCGCCTGCCACCTGTGGCCAAGTGTCGCCTTTCATTCCGATGCAGAGCGCGGAAGCAGTTCACATGGGTCTGATTTGGAAAAGAAATTCACCGACACCAAAAATACTCTTCCATTCGAGATTTCCTGAATACACACCAAATGACGTCGCAGATCCCACGCTGGTTGATCTCGCTATCTCTCGCGGCGCATTTACGACACCGGGTCTACAGTTCAACTCATCCTTGCGAGATGTACTTCATGGTTTCGATCCATTCCTCGGACTGGGAACAAATCGCACCGCAGACGATTCATTCCAACGACTTACCTACGGCGGCTATCTCCTGCGACAAGGTTTGAGTCAAAGCGTACCGACACGCATTGTCGCCAACCGCACAATGGAGCGACAGCTACTCTTCGACATCGGCCATCCTGACGCTTTCAAGAACAGCGGAAAGTTTCATACCGCGTTGCTTGACGAGAATGACTTTGCGTTAAACCGAGCGGCGTTTTCAGAGAACGGCTACTCGAAAGGCATGTTCTACAACACTTACTGCAACGCACGAGTCACCCTGGCCAACGGTCGAGTCTACGTCTTCGGTGGTCACGACATGCAAAGCGATAACGGCTTATACAAGGTCAACATCTTCGACCCGGAGACGGAAACATGGGTCCAGCGTCTCGAACCTTGCACCAGATCCAATTGGAGCAGGGATCCTTTTGGTTTGCAGTTGTTCGCCAGTAATCCGACGGCGCAGTTTTATCCCGGTTGCGATCCGAGAAATCAACAAAGCACGCAGCCGTCAGAGCCATCGGATCAGAAGTATTCCCGCTGGTATCCGTCGGCTATCGCAATGCCGAACGGAATGATTCTCGTCGCCGGCGGTTTTGACCAGGACAATTCCGTGCCGCCGGATCCGGCGCGAGTATCCAAGGGAACACAGAACATCCCTCAAACCGACACCGCCTTCACCGCCAGCCGTGTGAACCAGGTCGTTCCTGAAGTCTACGATCCAAAGACTGACAGAAATATCGCGCTGGAAAATGCGCGGATGGCCTTTCCGCTGTATCCGCAACTGGAGGTAGTTCAAACTGGTCCAGGGAAAGATGATTGGGTAGTCTGCACGTTCGACGGCGAGAAAGATTACGGTACGGAGGCGATTCCGGGCGGAGCGAAATTTGGCATCGGTGGAGGAACTCCACCATTTACCAAAGGCAACACGTGGTGCCTCGACGTTCTCGGTGCGCTGAAAGATCCGAATCGTAACGTGCCGGCGAAGAATCACTGGACGCTGGTCGATACTGCGTCTGAGGTAAGACCTTACTGCTGTCCGACCGCCAGCCTAATCGAAATCGACGGCGCCGGCCACACCGTGTCTCACAAGTGGTTCATGATCTCGGGCCAGGACTCGAATGGAAATCAAACCGGCACGGTGGAAGTAATCGACTTCGCCGATGCAAACCCGCGTTGGGAATTTGTGGGTAACATCCTGCAACCTCTCGCCACAACGAAGGCCGTACTCCTGCCGGATGGGAAAGTTCTAATCGGACAGGGAGTAAACCGCTCACCGAATTGCAACGTCGATGGAAGACCATGCACGTATGAAGAAAAAGAAGGTCTTCATTTTCAGATGTTCGATCCGGTTAGGGGCTCGATCACGAAGCTGGCCAAAACAACTGTTTCGCGCGGCCTGCACGGTACCGCGACTTTGCTTCCGGACGGCTCAGTCTTTTTCGCGGGAGAAAACCGTGAAGCGCTGGTTCGACCAGACGATCCATCGTTTCCGCTCATGTCCTCCTATGCCGGCTTGCTCCCCCAGGGAGATCCCGATCAGGGTGTTCCGGTAGGACAACTATTCTTCCCGCCATATCTATTCAATCCGGACGGTAGTCGAGCCGTCCGCCCCGTAATCACGAACGCACCTGAAAACATCTCCTACGGCGGACATTTCGATATCACCGTAGCAGGTAAACCCGATCAGATCTCCTCAATCGTAATGCTTCGCAGCGATCACAACACGCATAGCCTGACCACAGGCGATCGTTATGTGAAGCTTTCATTTCAACAAAAGGGCACGGCACGTAAAGGCGAAATGCGAATTAGGTCTCCCAAGTTGCCGGCGCAGGCCGTTCCTGGAATTTACATGCTGTTTGTCATTGACCGAGCTGGAGTTCCCAGCTTGAGTACGCGCGTCTACCTGCAATAGCGGTTGAGTTGCGGGCACGACGTTTAGGAACGAGAAAGGGGAGGAAACGAATGAAGAAAAGAGTTATGTTTCTCGGTCTTCTGGTTACCGTCTTTATGTTTTCCGCGGTAGCCAGGGCAGACCAACTCGCGTTTACTGCAACGCTGACCGGTTCACAGGAGGTACCGCCAAGTGGTTCGCCTGGCATTGGCAGTGCTTTAGTGACGCTCGACACGGTTACCAATCTACTGACTGTTAACGTCTCATTTGCCGGGTTAGTAAGCCCAACGATTGCTTCTCATATACATTGCTGTACGCCGCCGGGAGCCAACGCCTTAGTCGCGACTGCCGTCCCGACTTTTCCTGGTTTCCCACTCGGTGTGACTACCGGGACTTACTTGATGACGTTTGACCTGACGCTTGCCTCGACTTACAACCCCGCCTTCATTACTGCCCACGGCGGGACCGTCGCGGGAGCGCAAGCGGCTTTCATCGCTGGATTGACTAGCGGGCAGACCTATCTAAACATCCACACTTCGCAGTTTCCCGGAGGTGAGATTCGAGGACAGCTCCAAAACGTGCCCGAACCCGCCAGCCTGCTTCTGTTGGCGACAAGCCTTGTAGGAACTGTAGGAGCTTTGCGCAGGCGTCGCAAATTCGGCGGAAACTGAGATTCCTCGTATTAGTTCAACCCGAAGAGCTTATGAACGCGGGAAGAGATACCAAGTCTCTTCCCGCTGAAATATGAAGGATTGTTCTGCGCTCTTTAAACGGCTAAGATTCAAGCCGCCCAGTTTCCCCAACACTTGTGCAAGCCCCGTGATGTAAAGATCCGTAACCTTCCGATTACGCCCGGCGCATTCAGGGCCACGATAGTCGGCAGCGACGAAACTGATGCATTCGCATTTAAGCTCAATGCGACGGGCACCGCCCTTGACTAGATAATGACTGCGCGCCTTAGTTAGGAAACCATCTCGATGAAGGCATTCGCTTCCTTTCTTCTTCTGTTCGCACTTTCGTTCACGACTCTCGCACAGTCGGAAGGCGAAAGTGCCAACCGCACAGCTTTGTTTCGCTATAACGATCGCATACCAGTGGCCGTCCGTGAGGTTTCGTCCGAACAGCGAGGCGATGTCACGGTGCGCGACATCACGTTCGCGCCCGAGCCGGGGCGAGAGATCAAAGCGTACTTGATTGTTCCCAAAGGCAATGGACCATTCGCGGGTATCCTGTGGGTGCATTGGCTGGGCGAAGAGAAATCAAACCGCACGCAGTTCCTCGATGAAGCTGTCGAGCTTGCGCCGAAGGGTGCGGTGTCGCTCTTAGTCGATGCGATGTGGTCGGAACCCAAATGGTTCGGCAATCGAGTTCCCGACAAAGATTATGAGAACTCGATACGACAGGTTATCGATCTCAGACGCGCGCTCGATCTGCTGCTTTCACAATCGAACGTCGACAAGACGCGCATCGGATTTGTTGGTCATGATTACGGTGCGATGTATGGGATGTTGATGTCCGGCGTGGACCAGCGCGTCAACGCGTTTGTCTTCATCGCGGCGACGCAGAGTCTTAACGACTGGGCGTTTCTTGGGCCACAGCCGAAGTCGAAGTCCGCGTACTTGAAACAGAATTCAAATCTGGAGCTTACTGATTCGTTGCGGCAGATCGGGAATGCGAGCAAGTTGTTTCAGTTTGGGAAAAACGACTTCTATGTTTCGCAGGCTGACGCGGCGGTCCTCTTCGCCGCCGCGCCTGAGCCCAAGCAACGCAAGTTGTACGAAGCGTCGCATAAGATGGATTTGAGTGAAGTTGTGAAAGACCGTGACGACTGGCTGGTCACGCAATTGAAACTCGCCTCGAGATAGTTCACGGAGCAAGGTAACGTCCTACGCGGGCCAGATCTCCGCTGCGCGCGATCATGTTGGGCGTCGTGTAGTCGAGCTTCCGATCAAAGGTGGTGAAGATGTTTGCATCGCTCAGCGCTCTCCAGTATTGAACATTCAATGGAAGTCCAACATCCTTGTAAACCCAGGCGACTAACTCTGAGCAGATCATTTTCCGTCGCCCTCCAGCGCGGGGATCGACTTTACCGGCAACAAAATCTTGCAGTGTCGAGGCTGGACGGTTCAGCGCCGCCAAACCAAGCACCGCGATTTCTTCATACGCATAGGGAAGTCCTGAGCCCCTCGAAAAGAACCACGGGCTTGATGCTCTAACGAAATTCTGCGGGTTTCCGAAAATCGTCTTGCCTCGTTCTGCTATCTGATTCCGCTTGTTGTCGTCAACGCCATTGCGGCGATAGACGTCGACCAGGCGAGCGCCTTTTGTACTTACGCTCAGTGGCGTGATCCAGTAACCACTGCCCCACATCTCCGCTACCATTTTCTTTCCGTTTATTTCTCCAACGTAGAGACTGACGTGTGAATACTCCGCGTTAATACCCAATTGCTCGCCGTCGAATCGCCGGATTGCCTCACTTATTATCGGAGAACTGCCGAGCACGAGAAGAACATCACCCGGTTTTAACTCGGTGTCGCTCATTAACTGTAAACGTCGCGCGGAGAGCTCGTTCAGTAAGGTCGCTGTTTCGCTGCTCTTCGTCTTGAATCGTTCAAAATCTTGTTCAGCAGTGACCTTCCTGGCCTCTAACTGCTCGATTTCTCTCTGGTATTTACCGGTAGCCTTGCTTGGAAGCGCAGGTCCTTCTCTACGCTCAATTTCTGCTTCAAACCTCTTGGATCTTTCCTGGGCTGTTGCCGCCGATTGTTCCAGGAACTTTGTCTGCTGTTCCAAGAGCGCTATTTGCGCCTCTTGAAACGTGTCTCCGGGTCCAGGCATACCGACGACGTTCATGACCGCCGGTTCGAATCCATCGGCACTGGCTTCGACTTCAGCAATGCCGCTACCGGCAATGCGTACTTTCCAAACAAAACATTAGTCGCCTTCCTTTTGAGAATTTGAGATCGCGAACCGCCTATCTCCTAATGGCGCTAATGTAATTTTCATTTCAAGACATCATCACTAAACCGCCTCCTTACCATCGAGCATGTTCAAGCTAACTAAATCACAGGCGCGTTGCTTTGACGATCCTGCGCATTGCGCCGTAATTCACAATTGCGCCAGGCTGCTCACGAATTTTGCGAGGCTGGAGAAATGCATCGCATAGAAATCCGCTGGAAAACGTTCGCGCATCGTGCGATCCCGAAACGCCTCGCCGCCCGTAATCACTTTCGCACCGAGCTTATCGGTCGCCTTCCGTAACAATGCGAAGTCGCTGGTCGCGCGGTCGAGATCAGCAACTGCTCGCGCTGAGAGACAGACGAGGTTCGGCTTGTATTGAAGCAACATGTTGCTCAAAGCGAAGAGCGGCGTGTTTGGTCCAAGATTTCTCGTTTGCCATCCTTCTGCTTCGATAACTATCTCCGCCAGGTGAACCGGCACTTCGTGCAAGTCTCCTTCGAGCCCGCAACAAATTACAGTCTTTCCGACCGGCTCTTTTCGGAGAATGATCGGGCGCAGTTTCTGCAACGCGCGCAATAGAACGCGACTCGCGAGGTGTTCATCGGCGACAGACGCTGTTCCGTTGAACCACATGTCGCCGACGCGGTGCATGGACTTCGTCACGAGCGTATCGAACACCGCGGGTAATTCATGACCGTCTAAGTATGCATTGATCAAAGCAGCCTCGACCTCGACTGCGTCGCCTTCGAGTAACAGCTCTGTAAACCGTTCGACGGATACCAGCGGCGTGGCGCGGTGGTGTCTCTTAGGTTCGGGAGGCGCGGACAGACCTTCGCGTTCACGTTTGAACCGGGCGACGGTTTCGATGTTGAACCGGCGATGGCCGCCGGCGGTCTTGTTCGGTCGCAGCAGCCCGTCGTCAGCCCAGCGTTTCACCGTTGCTTCGCTGACTTGCAATAAGCGAGCTACGTCTTTCGTCATCAGCCCCGCACCCGCAAGCGATTTACTTTTTGGCATTGCCCTAATATACCAAATGGCTCAAAACGCACAATCATTAATTTTTCGCGAGCGGATTGACAACATCAGTCGTTAACGCGTAGAGTTAATTCGCTCAAATCGTTCATTCGGGTTTTTTGGAGGGATTTAGTTATGACAACCAGCTACAACTTGATCGACACAGCACTGAAAGTCAGGGAGTCTTCCACGTTCGCTATCGCCTTAAGTGCCGCGGACATGGTTGAAGTTCTTGAAAGCGAAGGGCCATTTACTGTGTTCGCGCCGACGGACGAGGCGTTCTCAAAAATCCCGCTGGAAGTACTTGATGACTTACTCGAACCTCACAATAGAGACCGGCTGACGTCGATTCTTACGTATCACGTCGTCCCCGGGAGGCTAACCGCGCGCGAAGTTGCAAACCGTGAGTTTGTGACCTCCGTCCTGGGACAAAGACTGACAATTGAAAGAACTGACGGATTAAGAGTTAACAAAGCAGTAGTCCTTACACCTGACTTAGAAGCGTCGAACGGAATCATCCACGTCATCGACGCAGTCCTAATCCCCACCTCCGCCGCATCGGCGTAATTCTGCCTGTGGAGGGCGCCACTGATGATTTCGCCGGCCGCATATCAAAGTGGCGTTTGCCTTCGATCACCACTTCAAAAGTTTGGAACAATCCAAGTAGTGCCGTGAGGCCGCGTTTTACGCTCGCAACGTTAACGGATGATCACTTCCGCGAGTACGGGGAGGTGGTCGGAGGGGAAGCGGCCGTCCCACGTATCCGCAAGCGCTGCGTGTTGCAGCACTCGAATAGTTCCCTTCACAAACACGTAATCGATCTTCTTGCCGGGGACGAGGGCTTTGAACTCGTTGAAGGTTGAGGTTGGACCATGATGTCCACGTTCGGAGATGTAGCGAGCGTCGCGCAGAACGGAGCGGGTGGTATTCGCGTTCTTCCCGGTCCGTATATTCGCGTTCTTCCCTGTCAGAATTTGATAGCCTTCGGCGGATTCAATGAAGTTGAAGTCGCCTGTAACCACGACAGGCAGATCGCCCGCCATCTCGCCAACGCGCGCCAGCAGAAGCCGCGCGCTTTCGGTTCGCGCCCGCTCGCCACGATGATCGAAGTGCGTATTGAAGACAAAGAAGTTCTTGCTGGTTTGCAGATCCTGAAGCTTGGTCCACGTCACGATGCGCGGCAACGCGGCGTCCCAACCGGTACTCGGAACCTGCGGAGTCTCCGATAACCAGAACGTCGCGTTTTCGAGACTCTTGAAACGCGCTCTGCGATAGAAGATCGCCGAAAACTCACCGCCGTCTTTGCCGTCAGCCCGCCCGACGCCGACCCACGCATAATCGGGAAGCAATTTGGTGAGATCAACAAGTTGACTCTTAAGCGCCTCCTGCACGCCAACAATGTCCGCGTGATGAAACAGAATCATGCTGGCGACTAACTGTTTTCGATTCGGCCACGCGTTTTCGTTGTCACGCGGTTCGTCATAACGGATGTTGAAAGTCATGACTCTGACGTAATTCGGTTCGTTCGTCTGCAACGGAGTCGCCGACGTTGAAACGCAAAAGGCCAATATGATCAGCACGACGATTGATCGCATCGAGTCTCCTTAATTAACAAATAAATTGACGCGCCTAAAGCTAAAACATAGGCTAGGTGGTGTTCTAATTTTACTCTGCGCTACTCTGCGTCTCCGCGGTTATGCTTACTTCACCGCGGAATGACCGCAGAGATGCAGAGGGACGCAAAGGGACGCAGAGACGCAGAGGGACGCAGAGGGATGCAGAGGGACGCAGAGGGACGCAGAGAAAATTCTTTCAGATTAGGACACGACCCATAGGCTATATTACTTCCAAATGAGCGCAGGTTGGACAGTTCATAAATTTGGCGGCACGAGTCTCGCCGATGCCGACCGTTATCGAGCGGCGTGTGAAATCATACTTCCCGAAGGATCGCGTCAACGTGTCGGCGTAGTGGTTTCGGCGATGAGCGGCGTCACCAACGGGCTCATCGAAGCGGTGAACCTCGCGGCCGCCCAGGACGAATCGTACTTACAGAAACTTCAGCATCTCGAGAACCGCCACGTCGAAACGATCGCGGCGCTCCAGCTCCCTGACACGTTCAGCGAAACGATCGTCTCTGACTTCAATGCGATCAAAGAAGTGTTGCGTGGAGTCTGGATCACGAGGCTCGCTTCCGAACGCATCATCGAATTCGTGTCGGGCCACGGTGAGTTGTGGTCCGCTCAAATGCTGCACGCCTATTTCGCATCTCGCGGCCATCGCGCCGGCTGGCTCGATGCGCGCAAGGTCCTCGTCGTCGAACCGAATACCAACACCGTCACGGTCGATTGGGAAACATCAAAGCAGAAGCTCGACGCCGAGAATCTCGATACGGATTTCCTCATCATTACCGGCTACATCGCTTCGACGCACGATGGAGTCGCGACGACGTTGAAACGAAACGGCAGCGACCTTTCGGCGTCGATCTTCGGCGCCCTGTTAGGCGCGGATGAGGTCACGATCTGGACCGACGTCGATGGCGTGTTCAGCGCCGATCCGCGACGAGTTCCGGACGCCGTCGTCATACCTGAACTGTCCTACCAGGAAGCGGCTGAACTCGCGTACTTCGGCGCGAAGGTGATTCATCCGAACACGATGTCGCCGGCGATCGCGCATAACATCACGGTCTGGATCAAAAACACGTTCAAGCCTGACGCGCCGGGCTCGCGAATCTCCGCAACGTCGCCCAAGGACATGCCTATCAAAGGCTTCGCGGCGGTTGAAGACATGGTCCTGATCAACGTCGAAGGCACGGGAATGATCGGCATTCCGGGCGTGGCCCACAAGATCTTCGGCGCGCTGCGTGCGGTTGATGTCTCGGTCGTCATGATTTCACAAGCGAGCTCCGAGCATTCGATCTGTTTCGCCGTTCCGCGTGTTCATGCGGAGCTTGCGAGGAAGACCGTCGAAGAGACGTTCGTCGTCGAGATGCAGCGTGGAGAAGTTCAGACAGTCGATCTCACAGAAGGTTGTTGCATCATCGCGATGGTTGGCGACGGCATGATCGAGCGTTTGGGCATGGCGGGAAAGTTTTTCAGCGCGCTCGGCAAGGCGGGCATCAACGTGCGCGCGATCGCGCAGGGCTCGTCGGAACGAAACATCTCCGCCGTCATCGAACAGGCTGAAGCAACGAAAGCTTTGCGCGCGATACATTCTGCGTTCTACCTGTCGAACCAGACGCTTTCGATCGGCGTGATCGGCACCGGACTGATCGGCGGCACGCTTCTCGGCCAACTACAAACACGCATCGAAGAGCTCAAACGCCAGCGCGGTATCGACTTGCGAGTACGTGGCATCATGAACAGTCGCCGCATGATCCTGGCCGACCGTCATCTCGCACTCGATCGATGGCGCGACGAGTTGGGTGAAAGTTCTCTGGCCGCGGATCTCGATACTTTTATCAATCACGTCAACGCCGATCATCTTCCACACGCCGTCTTGATCGACGCGACCGCCAGCGCCGACTTACCGCAGCGCTATGAAAGCTGGATCGCCAGGGGAATCAACATCATCACGCCGAACAAGAAGAGCAATGCGGGACCGTTAGCGGCGTATCGCAGTTTGCGTGAAACTGCGCGCCGACATCAGCGCTACTTTCTGTACGAGACGAATGTGGGCGCGGGTCTGCCGATCGTCCAAACGCTTCGTGGCTTGGTTGAGACTGGCGACGAGATCATCAAGATCGAAGGCGTGCTTTCAGGCACGCTCTCTTACATCTTCAACTCGCTCGACGGCAGTCGAACCTTTTCAGAAGTCGTTCGCGAAGCGCATTCTTTAGGCCTGACCGAACCTGATCCACGCGAAGACTTGTCTGGCATGGACGTCGCGCGCAAGCTCATCATCCTCGCGCGTGAGATGGGCCTCGAAGTCGAGATGGATTCAGTTCACGTCGAGAGTCTGGTGGCGGAAGATCTGCGCGAGGGCACGGTGGACCAGTTTTTAAAGTCACTCGCGAACCATGACAACACGTTAGCATCCTTATTAAACTCCGCGCGTGAAAAGGGCGAGGTCGTGCGATATGTCGGAACTATCGATGACGGCCACTTGTCGGCACAGATGCGCAGCTATCCTATGGACCATCCGTTTGCGAGTCTGACGGGCAGCGACAACATCGTGAGCTTTCAGACGGCGCGCTACAACTCTCAACCAATGATCGTCCGCGGCCCCGGCGCAGGACCAGAAGTAACAGCCGCGGGCGTCTTCGCCGATCTCCTCCGCCTCGCCTCATTCCTCGGCGCGCCACACTAACGCTAAGCGAAGCTTAATCCGTGTTCTTCGTGTGTGCGTAACATCAGCTACCGCAGCGCTTATAGGGAACACGGTTTCAGATCAGAACACTACCTCACCAATCAAAAACCTTGACGCGTCTTTTCCCGCACTATACATTCCTTGCGTCTTCAGAAGTTCCCGTGGACGACCTTCTTCACGAGACGACAATCCCAAGGTGACATCGCCAGAGTAGAAAAACGCAGCGCATTCAAGGAGCTGGAACATGCAAATCCGGGTATGGACCAACATTCTCGTCCTTTGTCTGACCGTCGTGTCGGTCTTTGTCGTCGTGTCGAAAACGGAAGTCGCAACGCAAGCGGCTCGCGACACGACGCCGGCGCAAACGTCACCTTGCGCCAACCAACCGGAAAGCGGCTTGCCGCTGCCCAGCACCTTTCTGCCAGGGAAGCTCTCTGAGTTTCAAGGACAACTCAAATCGTTTCTCACGAGCGGAAAATACAAGACTCTCAAATGGTGTGAAGACAAAAAACTCCGCGACACTGGACCATTCATTAACGGCGTCGGCTATGGCGTACACCCAACCGTCAAAATCTATTACTCGCCCGTCGTAATCGAGTGGCTCTTAAAGCGCGACTCGGGCAAGCCGATTCCGGATGGCGCAATGATCGTGAAGGAACAGTATTCGCCGCCCGCAGCTCGATACCAGCACCAGCCGCCGAAAGCAATCAACGGTTGGACCATCATGATCAAAGACAGCAAGGGATCGCAGGATGGCTGGTACTGGGCCGAGATCTGGGACGCTCAATGTGTTGACAATAACAACCCGCCATTCGCCGTGCCTTACGCGGGATTCGGACTCTACTGCGTGCGCTGCCATGCTTCCGCCGAGAAGGAACACACGTTCACATATTCAAAGAACATCAAAGGCTTCCCGGGTGATCCTGATTCTTATTTTGTCGATCTGTCGTGGGCGTCGGCGCCTGCAAGTTCGCACGGATCAGCACCGGCGCAACCGTGCGGCGAAGCCGCGGTTAGCGATCGCGTCGTTCCTACAGCCGGACACAACCCGGACGCCACTGACGTACAGGAACAGTCAATGTTGCGAGAGATGGCGGAGTTCCGAGCGGCGACTATCGATCCGAAATTCGTCGCGTTTTTCAAATCGATCGCGCCAGTGCCGCTCGATAAAGTGCTGAAGTTTCCAGGCGAGACTTACGATCACGTGTTTCCGCAAAACATCGGCAACCCTGACGCGAAGCCGTCGCCATCGCCGAATCCGAACCAGTTTCTCACTTCCGACCAGTGCATGGGCTGTCACAGCGGGGGCACGTACGGCAACGTGATGATCTACACGGGCCAGAAGCAGCCGGACGGCTCGACTCCGGTGATGAACGTTTCACCTTTTGGCGAGTGGCGTTGGTCGCCGATGGGATTGGCCGGACGCGATCCCGTTTTCTACGCGCAACTCGAAAGCGAGATTGCGTTCGTGAAGAGCTTCTTCAAAGACGATCCGGCGAAAGTCGCCGAGAAGATCAAACAGATCAACAACACGTGCTTCAAGTGTCACGGCGTGATGGGTAAGCGACGTCTCGACGACGATCATGGTGGTCCGGACAAGGGCAACTTCGATCCGAGCGTGGTCTATTCGACTTACGACAACGACAAGCAGTCGTACGTCTATGGCGCGTTGGCGCGTGACGGCGTCAGTTGCATGGCATGTCATCGAATCGTCGAAGATAAGATTCCGTTCAGCGACTTTCTCAAGACGAAGATCACCGGCAACTTCACCACGGGCAATCCGGCGGAACTCTTTGGACCATTCGAAGACGACGAGATCGTCACCGACCCGATGAACAATTCTCTCGGCATCAAGCCGAAGCACAGTCCGTACATCAAGAGCTCTCGCATGTGCGGCAACTGTCACACGATCAACCTGCCACTGATGGACAACCCAAACGCGGATCCAAACAAACCGCATCTCGAGCAGGTGACGTATCTCGAGTGGCTCAACAGTGGTTATCAGAACGAGGTCGGTACAAACTCACGCGCGCAGACGTGCCAGAATTGTCACATGCCGACGAAGTACAGCAACTCCAAAGGCACGCTCAACATTCCGCTGATCCAACAACCGATCGCCTTTATCGAAGATACTCAGTATCCGCAGACGGGCAATCGCTTGCCTGACGATAAGATTCAGGTTCGCTTCCGCGATAAAGGTTTCGCGCGACATCAACTACAGGGATTGAATGTCACGCTGTTGGAGATGTTTCGGCAGTTCATGTCGCCTTACAAGTCGAACGGAACGAATATTCTCGCGAATCCGATCCTCGGCGTGAGACAGAACGACTACATGTCGGGTCTCGACGATCTCTCGACCGCGATCGATGCTTTCGTCCAACAAGCGCAGAACTCAACGGCTGAAGTCTCGGTTTCAGCGCCAACGATCAGCAATCAAAAGCTGATCGCTGACGTGAAGGTGACAAACAAGACCGGTCATCGTCTTCCGAGTGGCGTCGGGTTTCGCCGTGCGTTTTTGGAGCTTCGTGTAGTTGATAACGACACGGGTAAGACTGTCTGGTGTTCCGGATGCACAAACGAGCTCGGCGTGATCATGAAGAGCGACGGCAGCAGTGAACGACTACCTTCGGAACTGTTCGACGTCTACACAGACGGCACTCAGCCCGCGAGTCTCGGTTATCCCACTGCGTGCACCAAACCCGGCGTTAGACCACAGCATTATCAACGACACTATTTCTGGGATCCGCAAAAGAACACCGGCACCGCGATCACGCGACAGGACCAGGTTCAGATCTATGAAGAGCTGAATCTGAATATCGAGTGCGCGATGACGACGAGTTTTCTCCGGCGCGACTATCAGTTGAAAGACAATCGCCTGTTGCCCTTCGGATGGACCAGCACCGGGCCTTTGAAAGCCGACAAGACGCCGTACATACCCGCGGAATACCTTCATGAAACGTTTCCCGTGAGTGTGGGCGGCGATCCCGCGTACGCGGACGGAAGCGGAACGAACATCGTTCGCTACGAGATCCCGTTAAGTGCGTTCACGGCGAAAAACGTCTCCATCACCGCGACGCTCTACTATCAATCGATACCGCCGTACTTCCTCAACGATCGCTTTACGCAGGCACCGAATGGACCAGCGACACAACGTCTCTATTACTTAACGTCCAACCTGCAGACAAAAGGCACGCCGATCGAAAATTGGAAACTACAAATAACGAGCACCACTCAGGAGGTGACGGTGCCGTGAGCCTCTCGGAACCTTTTGGAGATATGGATTTCAGACTTCCGACTCACCCCAAGCGACGTGACGATCGTGAACGTCGCGCGATCATTCTCGCGTGCGCGAGTAAGCAATACTACGCTCCCGTCCTCGAACAAAGCGGCGCCACACCGCTGCTTTGGACCACCAATCTCAACGGCTCCCGAGGCATACGTCTTAGCGGCCGCGATTGAGGGTTGGACCAGGAAAGAGACTGACGAACAGATCCGCTTGCGTGCGGCCGAGGCGTATCACAAGTACCAGCATTGCGGTCTGAAGGCCGCGCCGGGATTTTTTGCGACGGGCTGGTGAAGTAAAAATACCAGCACTATGACCAACCGACCCCTTTTCATTCCCGTAATTCTCGGAACTGTCCGTCAGGGCCGAGCCAGCGAGAACGTCGCGAAGTTTGTTTTCGAACAAGTGAAGAAACGCGAAGGCGTCGAGAGTGAGTTTGTCGACGTTCGCGAGTTGCACTTTCCTGCCGACGACGCCGGCGAACAGATCAAGAATCAGAAGTTCTCGGAACTCTGCGAGCGCGCGGACGGCCTCGTCCTGGTGACGCCTGAATACAATCACGGCTATCCCGGAATGCTGAAACACGCGCTCGACTCGAATCTCAAGGAGTACATACACAAAGCAGTCGGTATCTGCGGTGTCTCCGCTGGCGGCTTCGGCGCCACGCGCGTGATCGAAAACATGTTGCCGGTGCTGCGCGAACTTGGCCTCGTCACGATCTTCTGGGACGGCAACTTCTCCGGAGCACAAAAACTGTTTGACGAGAACGGCAAGATTCGCGACGAAGAAACGCACGTGAAGCGAATGGATAAGTTTCTCGGCGAACTGATCTGGATGAGCAAGGTTTTACGTTACGGACGGGAGAACGTTTCGCTATGAGTGAGAAGATGATATGCAGCAAGTGCGGCGCGACGATGAATCATCACGCGACGAAGATTGATTACAGCGTTGAAGACGATGACCCGACGTTTGACGGCGGCGTGTTGGAGGAAGTACACACCTGCCCGCATTGCGGGCACGTTGAACTCCGCCGGGCGTGAGACCCGCAACGTCGCGTAGAAGGATGCCCCACTAATGTGAGGCAAAAGGGGACAAGTATCTCTTCCGAGTGATGATCGCGTAAAAAACTGCTTTGCTCATCGCGCAACTTCGCGTATAAATTTCTTGTCTTTATACGTGCGGTCGCTCAATCCACAGGCGAGTGACTCCCTTTCGTAAGTCACCGAGATTCGGCGGCCTCAGTTCACTCAGCGTTCTACGATTCGTTCCCTCTGGTCGCCTCAGACCCAACGCCTCGCAGAACAACCCAATCCAACCGGAGGATTAAACAGATGCGAACTCCCACCGCACCGTTTGTAACGACACTACTCGTCTGCCTAACGGCAACCACTCTCTTATCGTAAACAGATCCCAATGCACTGAGACTGCATTGCTCCTCAAGGAGAGGTTTGATGTTCAAGAAACTCACCGTTCGCTCCCGTAGACGAATTATTCTGTGCTGGACGCTGGTCCTCTCAGCCACACTGATCGCGCTCTTACTAATCGGCAACCAATCAAGCACGGCGCAACGAGAAGCTGCTACGCAGATGCAACCGGGCGATCTGCTCGTGGTCCAAACAAACTCGGGCAGCATTGTTACTTCGTCGCCCGCGCCTGTGAACGCGCAAACAGATGCCGGGTTGCGAGTGCTATTGGAAAAATATCCTGGCACATGGAAAGCCTACTTTGATAAAGGCAGAGCGCGGACTCTTCGACCCGTCAGTCGAATTCCGGTAAGGACCGAGCCACGCCAGTTCAGTTCACAACTGCTAACGGATGTCTCGCAAGTGTTTGGTATTGCGTCGCCGGATGCGGCTTTCGTGTCGGAATATTCTTTACGGCAGAAACAGGTCGTCGAGTACAGGCAAACATTCGGTGGCGTTCCGGTTGAATATAGCTACATAACGGTGTTGATTAACGATCAGAGCCTGGAGCAAGTGGCGTCTCAAGTGTATCCCGAAGTCGCCGATGTCCTGCCCCAACCAGTTCCCCGCCTCGATCAACAAAGCGCCAATCTCGCGATTCAGAGTGATCTCGATCTGAGGAATGGGTCTGAACGATATGGCGAGCTGCTCTATGACACCTCGTTAGTGATTCTGCCCGAAGCAGATACTTTCATTCTCTCGTGGAAGATCCTTGTCAAAGCAAAAGAAGGTCTGTTTTCTTATACGTACTATCTCGACGACGCCAATGGCCTGATCGTCAAGAAGTACTCAAACGTCCACACGCAAAAATCAGATCAACCTGTACGGTCGACAGAGGTGAAAGAAGAGTCGCGACTCGTATTGTCTTCACCTTTGCAGCCTAAGAACCCGGAACAGACGCTGCGTTATAAGCCTGACGCTTTGAAGCTTCCGCAAAAGCAAGTTCCGCAGAACGTCGCCGCACCAATGTGGCAACACGTGCTCAGCGAAAATTTTGACACGCTGGTTTTCCCGTATTCCCCGTGGTCCGTCTTTGACAACAATGGCTCTACCGGCGGGCAACTGTTCTGGGACGATCAGAACTGCATCTTCAACGATCCAAACTGGAGTCTTTGGGCCGCGGCTGGGGGAACCAATCGCCTGAACGCCTGTACCGACAACTACACAAACAACATGGCGTCGTGGGTCACCTATGGTCCCTTCAGCTTATCCGACGCCGTCGATGGCTTATTCGACTTCCACTATAGAAACGATTCGGAACTTAACTTCGACTTCTTCCAGTGGATGGTGTCGGTGGACGGTACAAACTTCCACGGATTCCGCACCTCTGGAACGTCGAACGGTTGGCAGTATGGGAGTATCGATTTAAAGAACGTTCCTAATCTCGGAAACGTTCTTGGCCGGCCGCAGGTTTGGATCGCATTTATCTTTACCAGCGATGGTTCGATCGTTTCGGGTAAGGGACCATTCGTCGACGACGTGGCGATCAAGAAGCTGGTCAACTCGACGTGTACTGGCGTCAGTGGTTCAGTCAAGGGCTGGGTCTATGGCAAGAACAAGTTCGAGACCACACAGCTCAATTTCAAGAACACGAAAGTCATACTGAATCATACTTTCGCGTTTGATTCTGAAACCGTTACCGATGGTAACGGTAACTATTCCTCAACCGAGTGTCCTGACTTCGTGAGGTTTGAGCTTCAGGGGCAGAGTTCGCGAAACTTCGTCAAGGTGCTTGACTGCAACAACACGCCTTGCGCGGGCGGCGATGGAGGACTGTTGTCGAGTGGAGACGTCTCGATCTTCTCGCAAGTCGCAAATTACGTGTGGAATGAGGATGACGACGATAAGAAAGAGGTGACGGTTTTCTGGCACGTAAACGAGATTCACGATTGGTTTAAGGGCGTAGTCGGGCAAGATCTGCTCAATTACCAGATGCAAGCTTATGTCGATTGGGATGATCAGTCCGGTATATGTCCGAACGCATTCTACTTCTCCAACAATATTTACTTTTGTTCCTCAACAGACTATTCGAAGGAAAGCGACGTCATCTACCACGAGTACACGCATGGCGTTGTGGCACATATTCCAAACTACGGCCTGAGCAATATAGATGAAGAGGGCGCACTCAATGAAGGAATCTCGGATTATGTTGCGGCCGTCAAAAACAATGATCCAGTCATTGATGGCGCCTCGAGATTGCTGACTGATGTAGTGAACTATAGCGATAAGTGTCAGAAGGAGTTACTCGGAACGTGCGCGGAATCGAAATTCTGGTTACGTTCATCGGCACCCAGTCGCTTTAACGATTTTGGCTACGTTCACCAATTCACTCGTCGTGTCAGGAGCATTGTGGAACCTGCGACAAAACCAGGGCCTCTCAACTTCTTTCGTCGATAATCTGATCATCGATACTTTCGTACTTCAGAAACCGCGCACGATCCTGGAATTATTGAACAAACTGATCGTCCAGGACGGCAGTTCTCACGAAGCCCAGATCCGAGCGGCGTTTGCTACGCGAGGCGTCGGCACAGCACTTCCCACTCTGACTTCAAATCTCGTAATCTCACCGTCCGGCGCGCACACTATCGGCCAAACGATCACCGGCACATTTTCGGTCACGAACCGCAGCAGCGCGGCCGTGACACTCGAAGTCTTGACCATCGGCGGCCGGCTCAATAACGACACAACGGTCCGTGATTTCCCGTTTCAGACAAACGTAACCATCAGTCCAAACCAAACCGTAACCTACCAGAAAACGTTCCTGATTTCTGAAGCCGGTAACTACAGGTTTTTCCCGGCGTACAGGCTCCCGGGCGGAATCTGGAAAACGGGATTGCTTCATGAAATTCCCAGAGACCCGGCCACGCTGGTCGATCTAATAAGTTTTACCGTCGGCACCACCTGCAATTCTCCCGGAACGTTTGCCCTGACTGGACCCACAAACGGACAGACGCTCGCCTCAACTACTACCGTAAATCTGACGTGGGGCAGTTCCGCAAACGCAACTTCGTACGAGGTCTATTTCGGCACCAGTTCGAATCCACCGTTGATCGGAACTCAAACCGGAACGAGTCGCAGCGTAAGCGTCACACCCGGTCAGACCTATTTCTGGAAAGTGGTGGCGAAAGTCAGTTGCGGCACGGCAACCGCGACCGCCGGAGTGTGGTCGTTTTCAGTGCAAGCGACATGTAATTCGCCGGGAGCGTTCTCGTTGAGCTTCCCCGCCAGCGGACAATCGCTCGCTTCGACTACCACCGTAAATCTGACCTGGGGCAGTTCCGCGAATGCAACTTCGTACGAAGTCTATTTCGGCACCAGTTCGAATCCGCCGTTGATCGGTACTCAAACCGGAACGAGTCGCAGCGTAAGCGTCACACCTGGACAGACTTATTTCTGGGAAGTGGTGGCGAAAGTCAGTTGCGGCACGGCGACGGCAACAGCCGGAGTGCGGTCATTTTCAGTTCAAGCGACATGTAACTCGCCGGGAGCGTTCTCGTTGAGCTTCCCCGCAAGCGGACAATCGCTCGCTTCGACTACGACCGTAAATCTGACCTGGGGCAGTTCCGCGAATGCAACTTCGTACGAAGTCTATTTCGGCACCAGTTCGAATCCGCCTTTGATCGCTACTCAAACAGGGACGAGTCGCACTGTGACCGTCACACCTGGACAGACTTACTTCTGGAGGGTGGTCGCAAAAGTCGGTTGTTCGACAGCGACAGCTACAACTGCGGTTAGGTCGTTCTCGGTTCAATCAAACTGCTCGTATACGCTGTCGTCCAGCGCGAATACTGTTGGACCAGGCAACGGTAGCGGGAGTTTCTTGATCGATACGACAACTGGTTGTAACTGGTCCGCCGTGAGTGATGCTGCATGGCTTACGACGTCGAGCAGCGGCTCGGGCGATGGACGTATCGATTACAACTTCGCCGCCAATAGCAGCACGAGTCAGCGAACGGGACACATAACCGTTGGTGGCCAGGTATCGACGATCACACAAATCGGACTCGGTGGCGGCGGCAGTGTTCGTTTGAGTTCATCCACGTATTCGGTAAACGAAAGTGGCGGCACGGTTACCATAACCGTAAACCGAAGCGGCGGGACTCACACCGGAACAGTTCAATACTCGACGTCAAATGGAACCGCAACCGCGGGAAGCGATTACACGGCGACAAGCGGCCTGCTTCTTTTCGGGACGAACGAAACAAGCAAGTCGTTTACGATCCCGATCGTTAATGACACTGCGAGCGAAGTTAACGAAACGATCAACGTGACGTTGCTCAACGCCTCATTGAGCTTCACACTTGGCAGTCCAAGCTCGGCGACGGTAACTATCGTCGACAACGATACCGTGTCGCCGCCTACGGCTAATCCAGCCAGTAGTGTGTCCAGCGGTAACTTCACTGCGAACTGGAATGGTTCTGCTGGTGCAACTGGTTATCGTTTGGACGTGTCCACCAACAGCTCGTTCACTGATTTCGTCAGCGGTTACCAAAACCTGGACGTTGGCAACGCTCTCAATCGCAACGTATCGGGGCTGATCTCATCGACTCCCTACTTCTATCGTGTGCGCGCATACAACAGCGCGTCTATCAGCAGCAATTCGAATACAGTTGGCGTTCTTACAACCGGGCCGATGATCTTTATCGAGCAAGGCACAGCTAATCGTGCGGCGGCAGTCGATTCAGTAACGTGGCTGCATGGCCCATTCAGAGTCATCGACTTTTTCAGCTTCGCCGCGGATCGGCACACGCGCGTGATCTTGTTCACTTCGGACCTCGGATTGACTCAGCCTGATGCTGCTCAACTGACGGTGCGAGCCGGAGGCGTATTGCTTACGGTTGAGAATGTTGGGCCTGTGGTTGGAGTCGCCGGTATGAGCGCTTCGTATGTAGTGCTGAGACTGCCTGACGGATTACCGCCGGGCGATCTGCCGCTCGTCATTACGTTGCGTGGTTTGCAGAGCGTCAACTCACCGACACTGGGTATTGTGCCGTAGAGTTCACTTTATAAAGTTCAGCGTCTACTGTTTCGCCGGGGGATCGGGCGCATACCGTTCGTGCAAATGAACCGGCTGCGACTTCTTTCGCAGACGCAGGTTCAGCATTTCCACAAACACTGAAAAGCCCATCGCGAAGTAGATGTAACCCTTCGGAATGTGAACTTCGAACGCTTCGACCATCAGCGTCAATCCAATCAGTAAGAGGAAACTCAAAGCCAGCATCTTGATCGTCGGATGGCGGGCCACGAACGCGCCGACTGGACCAGCGAAGAGCATCATGAACGCGATCGCGACGACGACAGCGCTCACCATCAGGCCCACTTGTTCGACCATTCCGATCGCCGTGATCACTGAATCAAGCGAGAACACGGCGTCGAGCAGGATGATCTGAATGATCACGCTGACGAAACTTGCCGCCACCTTCTTTGAAGCGTGACCTTCCTCGCCTTCGAGACTCTCGTGTATTTCGTACGTCGCTTTTGCGAGCAGGAACAGACCACCGCCAATGAGAATCAAATCGCGTCCGGAGATTTCGTGGCCGAGAACGCTAAACAGCGGCGCAGTCAGGCCGATGACCCACGAGAGTGAGAACAACAGGGCCACGCGAATGAAAAGCGCGAGGCCGAGGCCGATGTAACGCGCGCGTTGCTGCTGTTCCGCGGGCAGCTTGCCAGCCAGTATCGAGATAAAGATGATATTGTCGATACCGAGAACGATCTCGAGCGCGAGCAGAGTCAAGAAGGCCACCCACGCTTGTGGATCAGTGATCCATTCCATGCACAGTTTTCCCCTTTCGGACGGTCATACTAACATTAGCATGGTCTAATTGTGTTGGGGGTCGTTGAGTTCTCGCGTGAACAGTCTAACTTGCTCTCGCTCGGCGGAGAGTCGCATGATGCGGTGAAAGCTCAAACCGAGTCGTTGCAGCAGATTGATCGACGCTTCGTTATCGAGACTCGTAATTGCGAGGATGCGCCGGAGCACTAATTGGTCACGCGCGTAGTCGAGGACGGCGGTGGCGGCTTCGAATGCGAGTCCTTTGTTCCAGAATTCGGGGAGTAAAGCGAAACCGATATCCGGCGCGGGCAACTCCTCGCGCCTGATGATGCCGCACAAACCGATCGGCGCCTGTGAATCTTTGAGCTCGACCAGGTACAGGCCAAAACCGTGTTTTTCATAACTCGCAACGGGACCGGTGAGGATGTAATTGCGGGCGTCGTCGAGGTTCCGGACGTTCTTGTCGCCGATGTAACGAAGGAATGACGGATCGTTGAGCAGGGTTAGAATGAACGGCGCGTCGTCGACGGTTAGCCGGCGTAGAATTAGTCGTTCGGTTTCGAGAACTATCATAGAATGCGTGAAAGTATGGCAGAAAAACGATGGCTGTGTCTTGCGGTTGCGGTTGGACTGATGCTCGGTGCGCATCCGACGTCGAGGCCTGCCGTTGAGAGTAGAATTCTCGAGAACAAGGTACCGGCTCACATCCCGATCAAGATTCGCATTAAACCCGAGAAGGAAGAGACGTTCAAGGATTTGAAGAATGAAAAATGGCTTCGCGAGTTTGAGCTTGAAGTGACGAATACAGGCGAGAAGCCGATTTACTTTCTGTCAATACACATGGGTACGAATGTTAAACCTGATGGGGGGCCGGAGATCGTTTATCCACTGTGGTATGGACGGCCTGAATTGGGCGACATCGTCACCAAGGCTGCCAGCGATGACGTGCCAATCAAGCCCGGGGAATTTGTGTATTTGAGTGTCGGTAGTGCACCGCTTTGGGAGAGCGCCGTACGCGAGGGCCGCTGGCCCGAAACGACGAAGTTCACGGCTGATTTTCAGCAGTTAAGTTTTGGCGACGGCACGGGCTACTTCGCTGCCAGCCTCTATCCGCCGCTACGAAGGAAATAACGCAGCAATTGAATTAGACAGACAATGTCTTGACTCGGTCGCGTAGTGCTGCATAGCAGTCGTGCTACAATTCGCGCATGTCGAAAACCCTTACCACAGTAGACCAACGCTCGTCAGTCGCGCTTCCGCCTGAGGCGCTTGATGCGCTTGGGGTCGAAGCGGGCGCGCAACTGGAGGTTGAGATTGTAGGCCGAGCTTTGGTCGTTCGCTCGGTGGAAGAAGCGCGACGTTCGCGTGAATTCATGAGTGCCTTCGACTCGATCCTCTCCCGTCGTCGCAGCGCTTACGAGGAATTGGCAAAAGGTCCGGATCAATAGTATCTCCTCGAAATGATATTCCCGGAGAAGCTTGATGTGCTGGCGGTTCACGCGACGCTGATCGCCGAGACCGGCGGAACAGACGGACTCAGGGACGAAGCCTTACTCGAATCAGCCCTCGACGCTCCCAGAAATCGTCATCACTATGAGGCAGCCGACGTTGTGAGCTGTGCTGCGACCTACGCTTATCACTTAACGCAACGACACGCCTTTTTAGACGGCAACAAGCGCGTTGCCTTACTGAAGCATTCCTGGAAACAAACGGATTTGAATTGACGATGACGAATGAAGAGATCGTCGAGCTTTTTGTGGCGATCGCAGCTAGTCAGCTAAGCCGTGAGCGAGTTGAACAAAGATTGAGAACTACGGTCAGCGTGAAGAACAAAACGCCCTGAACGGATGAGATGCGGAGACTTTCAACTTCCTCGTGCATTCTGCGCCAGATAACGTAGATCGCCGGCGAGTTACTTGAGGTATTGAAGTAGCTAACGGTGTTGGTAATAATACTTGCTTTTCAGATCAACCGTTTGCCCGGTACACCAACCTACGCAGAACCAAGTTAACCAGCCGTTGCTAACACGATATTATGGCATCACGTCAGCCTGAGATCTGAACTCAAGACTGGCTCCGTTTGAACCCACATGCGCACGGTTAATGCAGCACGATATGTAACGCCACTCCGCGAGGGTGGATCGCTCCCCGCCATCATCGAGGCCGACGACGATGGGATGTATGTGCTGAAATTCCGTGGCGCGGGGCAGGGGAAGAAGGCGCTCGTTGCCGAACTCATCGCTGGCGAAATGGCCCGGGCCGTCGGGTTGTTGGTGCCGGAGATTGTCTTCGTCCAGCTCGATGCGGAGATTGCGAAGACCGAGCCTGATCCGGAGATACAAGATCTAATCAAGGCGAGTGGCGGGTTGAATCTGGGACTCGATTATCTACCGGGATCCGTGATGTTCGATCCCGTGGCTGAGAAACCCGATGCGGAACTGGCGTCGAAGATCGTGTGGTTTGACGCGTACGTTACGAATGTCGATCGCACGCCGCGAAATGCGAATATGTTGATGTGGCATCGCCGGCTGTGGTTGATCGATCATGGCGCGGCCTTGTACTTTCACCACACGTGGACTGATATGGACCAGCGCAGCAAGGATCCGTTCGCGTTCAGCAAACAACACGTACTGCTGCCATTCGCTAACCACATCGAAGCAGTCGACGACGAAATGAGCGCAGCGCTGACTAAAGAGGAAATAACACGGATTGTCGACCTTGTGCCGAACGAGTGGCTGGAGGACCACTCGCCATTCACTTCGATCGCGGAAAACAAACAAGCGTACGTCGATTACTTCTTGAAGCGTCTGGAGCCGCCACGCAACTTCGTTGAGGAGGCGATTCGTGCCCGATAAGTTCAGGTATGACTATGCGGTGGTTCGGGTCGTTCCCAAGGTGGACCGCGAGGAGTTTATCAACGCGGGCGTGATCGTCTCGTGTCCCGATCTGTCATTCCTCGAGGCCCGCATCAAGCTGAACGAAGAACGACTTCTCGCGCTCGACCCAAACGTCGATCTGGATCTCGTTAGAAAACACTTAGCATCAATCCCGACAATCTGTCGCGGCGGCGACGAGGCCGGTTCGATCGGACAACTACCGCAGCGACAACGTTTTCATTGGCTCGTCGCACCACGCAGCACGATCATTCAAACCTCTCCAGTTCACACGGGCCGTTGCGGCGATCCCGCCGGCGCGTTGGACCATCTCGTCGCGACCATGGTCGATCCCAAGCATAAGGACACATGATCCATCTCGCGCTCACTGATGATTGGGAGTTGCGGGGGAATGGGTCCGGGAATATTGAAGAGATCCAGTTCCGCGCGATGCGTGAGCTCGTCGATCTTTATGACGCGCACGGGGTTAAGTCGACGTTCAATGCCGAGGTCATGCAGCAGCTCACCTTCAGAAAGCTGCAGGATCAGTATCCGCAACTAAAAACGAGCGCCGATGCGTGGGATGAACATGTGCTCATGGCGTTCAAGCGCGGACACGACATCCAGTTGCACATTCACCCGCAATGGTCCAAGTACAGTTTTGAAAACGATCGGTGGCGATTGTCAGGCGACTGGTCGCTGCTGAATTACGAACCCGAAGCGTCGTTCGCGATGCTCTCAGCGGCGAAAACCTATCTGGAGAATTTACTTAAACCTCTCCATCCGGATTATCAATGCCTTTCGTTTCGCTCCGGCTCGTCGGCGATCGCGCCCTCGCCGTTCGTTCTTACGCAACTGGCCCAACTCGGAATCGTGTTCGACATGAGTATCATCCAGGGGCTGCGGGTGAACACGCGCAATCTTCAACTCGACTACACCGCCTGCGATGAAGGATTCCTGCCGTTCTATCCGCAACTAAACGACGCGCGAAAGATCTCCCGGCGTGCTGAGCCGATCGTGTGCGTGCCGATATTTTCTTTCGATCTCTCGCGGCGGCGCTGTGTGGCGGAAGTGCTGGCAAAGGTTAAGGCGAAAGCGCTGGCTGGAAACTCGCACGTGCAAGCGTCGCCGGAGTGGGATGACGTCGGAAGATCGTCGCTGCCGGCGAAGGTCTATGACAAAGTGGTCCAACCGTGTCTCAAGGGAAAGCACGTTGTAGCGGACATCGGGCGACTCGACTTCCCTTCTCTGCGCGAGATGTTGAAAGCGATACGTCACGCCGCGCGGAAGTCGAAGCAGTCAGACGTGTGGGTTGTTCTTACAAATCATTCAAAGTACATCACAGATTTTTCGCAGATCGATCGCTTTCTCACCGAGGCGCGCAAACAGGAGGATATCAGCTTCGTCACACTCAGCACGATCGCGGAACAGATTCGCGCTGGAAAAATCAAAGTCAGGAAAGTTTAGCGGCTCGGGGCATAGCCCGATTCCATTTATGCAAGTCGCCGGCGAGGCAAAGCCTCGCCGCACATCGGGCGGCAAAGCCGCGAGTCCGGCCAACGCCACTTACGGCAACGCAAAGTTGGGTAACGCAAAGTGGGTGACGCAAACTTGGGCAACGCAAAGTTGGGTGACGCAAAGTTGGGCAACGCGAACGTGGGCAACCCTAACTGCTTTTAGGTTGAAATGATTCGGAGTAGACGGAGCGGGGGTAGACGGTGATTCCGCGTTGGGCCAGCGGCAGCATCGCGTCGTACAGTTTCCGGGCGTTGGCGCGGAAGAATTTCATCCCATTGATCATGAGGTCTTCACAAACATCCGCCGCAATGTGCCGCTTCATAAACTGCGGAATGTGATGAACGCAACGCGTCATATCGTGAGCATACGTGGCAACGATCTCTTCCTCACCACGATAGTTGATGCACTTCGCGCGGAAAATCTCGGGATGATATGTCTTGACCGGCGGATTGTCCTTCATCGCATCATCGGTGACATAAACAAACGACAAGTACTCAGTCCAGACACCAATTCCAACAATCGTCGCCCCACTCTCGATCAACTTGTAATAAGGACTCGGACCATCGTACGGATACGGCGACTCCTGATGCGTTGACGTCAACCACTCCGCCGCAGGACCGATCGCACAAACAGACTTCGTCGGATGCAAACTGCGAACAGCGCGTGGATGCCGCCGCGCAAACTCCGTCAAAATCCCCGTGTACGAAGGCGTGCGTCTGACATCAAACACGTTTCCATCGCGCAGGTATTGATACGAAGAGACAGGACTGCGATTCGGATAGGTCGGAAAAAGCACCGTACCTTGCTCGCCGATAACTTTCTGGACCAGCGGCAACACGCGATAAAACGGAAAACCGAGATTCAACCGATCGATCGAACTGTGTACGTAGACCACATTCCCCGACCCAAGCCCCAGCCGCTCAACCAGAATCGCCGTAAACTCCTGCTCGCTTAACTGCGGCAAACGTTCGACGCGCGAACGTCGATACCGCTTGCGCGCGCGCGCGACGGAGTTCACAACATCCGCGGGCAAAACTTTTCTGGCGATCTCGGAAAGCGTCATCTGCGTGCTTTCTTGAACCGTTCCGTGTGCTGCGCTTTAGAAACAATATTGACGCGCAACGGAACCTTGTACTTCTGCAACTTCTCGCGACAGTGTTGCTTAACCAAAGCGATCAGATCTTTGTGAAGCGCAACGTCGAGCGCCGCCGCCGGCGTAACATCGGCGCACACGATGTTTCCAGTGATCGCATTCTTCTCACCGTAAACAGTAACTTCACCAACCGCGTCGAGCTCCTGGATCACGTTCTCGACTTCCACCGGATAAACCTTCTCACCGCCAACGTTGATGATCTCCGACTGGCGACCAAGGATGCGAAGATATTCACCGTCAACTTCGACGACGTCATTCGTGTTGAACCAGCCGTCATCCGTGAACGGACTCGGCGCATTCAAGTATCCGAGCATCGACGAACGCGCCTTGATCTGAAGAATTCCATCAACAACACGCGTCTCGAACCCCTCGCCACCGATTTTCACCCAAAGCGAATCGGGCTCTTTCGATTTCGACTGAAGTATTCCCAACTCGGAAAGTCCGTAAGTCTGTTGCAGCGCAACGTCGGGCAACAACTCGTGCAGTCGTTTCAAGGTGTGCTGCGGCATCGGCTCCGTCCCGTAAGTGATCAGTCGCAGCGAACTCAAATCGTAACGTTTATGCGCCTCGCTCAGTAACATCAAATTGAGAAAGGTCGGCGACGTCGGCAACAGTTCAACTCGGTGTTTTTCCACGGCTGCCAGCACCGAATCCGGATCGCGGCGCTCGACCGTGACGATACAGCCGCCGTTTGCCGCGGTGTAGAGCATCGTGTTCACGCCGCCGATGTGATCGTAAAGCAGAAACGAGATCGCCCGCAGCGTCTTGCGACGAACCTTGAATTTCTCCAGCAACGGCACGAGATCATGGACCGCAGCTTTGCTCTTTCCGGTCGATCCCGAAGAAAACAAAACAAGCCCCGGATGCTGACGTTCCCGCAACACATGATAAAGCGGCGGCTCATCGCCACCGATCAACGACTCTGAAGTCACTTGATCGCGCGCATCCACCGAAACAACAACTTCACCGCGCGCTATCTCTATAAACTCACTTCGCTGGTTAACACTCGCCGTCGATAGCGGCACGAGAATGCAACGTTGATCCATCAGCGCAAAGAACAGCGCGACCGCATTCGGAGAAAAATCAGCGTCCAAAACAACAACGCTGCCCTGCCGCACACCAAGCGCCCGCAAACGTTGCTTCCAATCGTCAAACAACGCCAGCAACGTCGCGTAATCGTAAACACGATCCCGCCAGACGACAGCGTCACGATCCGGGTTCGACTTCCACACATCCAGGATGAACTCGATCATCAAACACCGCCGAGAAAAATCACCTGTCCAGTGATGAATTCACTTTCGGGACGAATCAGAAAATCGATGAGGTTCGAGACGTCGCTAAACGTTCCCGCACGCTTGATTGCTTGCAGACTGATAAGTTGGTCCAGTTTTTCCTGCGGAACAGATCTGATGAGGTCGGTATCGATCGGAGTTGGTCCAATCGCATTGACGGTGATGCCAAAACTCGCGAGCTCTTTAGCCACTACTTGAGTAAAACTAATCACAGCCGCTTTCGACGCGGCATAAACAGCCTCGCCTTCTAACTTCAACGGCGTCGCGACACTCGCCAGATTCACGATGCGTCCGAAGTGATTCTTCTTCATCAGTCGCGCAGCTTCACGACACATCATGAACGTCCCGATAAAGTTCGTCTCAAAGATCTCGCGCGCCTTCGCCGTCGACATCAACAACACGTGGTTCATCGACGCAATTCCGGCGTTATTGATCAACACATCGAGACGCCCGCTCGTCGCCGCAATCTGTGAGAACATTTCCTGGACCGCAGCTTCATCCGCGACGTCGAGACAATAATGAGTGTAATTGTTGTTAACGAGGTCTGACTCTTTCCGGCTACAACCGACAACCGAATGCCCGAGCGCAAGATAATGCTCGACTAGAGCACGGCCGATGCCCTTACGCGCGCCAGTGATCAAAATAACTTGTTGCGACATTCAGTTGAGCAACTCGGCAACGTAATCAGTCAAACTTCCCACCGTCAGAAACGGACTGTTCTCACGCGACATCGCGCGATCGTCGGCAATCGTGATCGCGGTCCCAAACTCCGCTTTGATCTGATCTTCGACCTCCATGATCAGCGTCACGACGTCGATCGATTCGAGTTTTCCTGTTTTTCCGTAGAGCACGGCATCGGGTGACTTGTTGACCGCCACGCCCTTCGGCAGTTGTTTGTTGAGCTCATCGACGGCGCGATACACAGCCTCCTGAATTCTCTCGCGATCAGCCATTCAGTTCCTCCAGTTTGCTCGATAAAGACGCTGCATTATACGGGCGGTGCTGTCAAAAGTGACAGTTACGCAAGGATTTGCTCCCTGCTACGGTGAACGTGGATTTGTCACTTTTCGCGTTGCGAGAAAGCCCCGATGAACTGGCGCCAGCGATATCGGCTTCGTTTGTACCTTCAGAACTCGCTTTGGATCCTGCCAACGCTCAGTATCATCGCCGCACTCGTAAGCGTCTCGCTTCTCACACGTTACGAACAAGCGGTTGGGTCGCAGACGAACATCAGCTCCGAAAGTATGCGAGCGATCATGAGCACGGTTGCGGGCTCGACGTTCACGCTCGTGGTGGTTGTTTCATCCGCCGTTCTGCTTGCCGTTCAGCTTGCGAGCGCGCAGTTGACGCCGCGAATAATCGCGATGATCTACCGCAACCCTTATCAGAAACTCGCCTTCGCGGTCTTTGTTTTTACGTTTACGTTTTCAGCTAGCGTCCTGGTCCGCATCGACGAGGCGGCGCCGCGGATCGCCAGTTACGCGGCTGCTTACGGCTTCCTGCTAAATCTCGCTTTGTTCATCCTGTTCATCGATCACGTCGGCAAAATGCTGCGCCCGAGTTCGGCAGTCGCAACCGTTGCGCGATCGGGGCGCGCGGTCGTTCGCAACGTTTATCCGGCGCTGCTGAAAATACACCCGACCGATCATTCGTCAATCAACACTGTCACTAACGGCGAACCAAGAACCGTGTTGAGCACTATCGACGGCACTGTGCTGGCCTTTGATATGCGAGGCCTCGTGATGCTGGCCCAGCGACACAACTGCATCATCGAGTTGATCCCCGAGGTGGGCCAGTTCGTCGCCGAAGGCGATCCACTGTTTCGGATTTACGGAAGCAGTGATGGACCAAAGGATCGCGACCTGTTGAACGCCGTCGCCAAGGGTTCGGAGCGCACGTCGGACCAGGATCCGTTGTTCGCGTTTCGCATACTCGTCGACATCGCCAGCAAAGCACTGTCACCCGCGATCAACGATCCGACCACCGCGGTACTCGCGATCGATCAGATTCATCATCTGTTGCGTGACGTCGGCAAACGTTATCTCGGTGACGGCCGCGCTTCAGATCAAACAGGAAAGGTGCGGCTGATTTATCGTCGTCCAAACTGGGACGACTTTGTCCTCCTGGGCACGACCGAGATCCGGCACTACGGCCGCGACAGCATTCAGGTGCAACGCCGCCTGCGCGCGATGCTGAAAGATCTAATTGAAACACTGCCGCCGCCGCGCGCTCCGATTTTGCAAAAGGAACTGGCGCTGCTGGCCAGTTCTTCCAAACGAACGTTCTACGATTTGGACGATCAGACGTTAGCGGAAACGGGTGACCTTCAGGGGATCGGCGGAAGTTACGACGACATGGATCAATAGTTTCAACTGAAGTAGATTAGAATCCATTCACCGTAACTTTTGCGCTCGAACTCAGTTTTCATGAGTAGAAAACTGGCGCGAGGCTAACTTGAGTCGGGTTACTGAATCGGATGAGCGTGTCTTAATCGAGGCGGCCCAGAGCGATCCGGGCCGTTTTGCGGAGCTCTATGAACAGAATTTCCATCGAGTTTACGCTTATGTCGCGCGCCGCGTTCACGACCGCTCGGAAGTGCAGGACCTCACCGCCCATGTCTTTCAACAAGCCCTCGCAAACATCGGAAAGTTCAAATGGCGTGGCGCTCCTTTTGTCACCTGGCTCTATCGCATCGCCGCAAACGCGATTGCCGACCGGGCAAGAAAGAAGTCGCGCGAAACGGCGGAAACCGAGCCTGAATTAACTGCGAATACGACAGTGGCTTCCGAACTGGAACAAGTCGATCGTCGCGCGCGGCTCTTTCGAGCAGTCGAAACGCTGCCCGAAGATCAACGCAAAGTGATCCTGCTTCGTTTCAGCGAGGAGAAGAGTATTCGCGAGATCGCCGCGGATCTGAATCGCAGCGAAGGTGCAGTCAAGCAACTTCAATTTCGCGGGTTAGAGAATCTTCGCGCACGATTGCGCGAGTTGGCCTGAGTTTAAGTAAATGGCTGAACGTTCCATCATCGATCAACTTGACGACGCCGTCACCGAGCTGCTTGCGGGACGCGAGCCGGCGGTTGCGGATCGTGAGTTGACTGAGCTTGTCGCGGTTGCGCGCGAATTGCGTGGCCTGCCGTCTGAACAGTTCCGTGCCGCGCTCAAAGAACAACTAGGAGGCGAAGTGAGTACCGCAGCTAAACAAGTCGAAGCGACACCGCAGTTTCCGTTAACTCCTTACTTGTGTTATCGCGACGCCGCGGCGGCGATCGAATTCTACAAACGCGCTTTTGGAGCGACGGAGTTGATGCGACTAGCGGAGCCCAGCGGAAAGATCGGTCACGCAGAACTTCAGATTGGCAGCGCGTTCTTCATGATCTCCGATGAGTATCCCGACTATGAGGCGGTCAGCGCGCAAACACTTGGCGGCTCGCCGATCAAACTGCACCTTTACGTGACCGACGTCGATCAATTCGCCGAACGCGCCGTCGCGGAAGGAGCGACGCTGGCTCGTCCGGTTGCAGATCAGTTCTATGGCGATCGTACCGGACAACTCAAAGATCCGTTTGGTTACACGTGGATTGTTGCGACGAAGAAGCAGGAAGTTTCGGTAGAGGCGATGCAGAAGAGTTTTGACGAATGGAATGAGAGTGAATCCGAGAAGAAGTCGAAGCAGTTCAAACGCGAAGGTTTCCACACGGTGACGCCGTATCTCACCGTGCAACCGGCGGTTGAGTTGGTCGACTTTGTGAAAGAAGCGTTTGGAGCGGTGGAGTCGTTCCGCGCAACTGGCTCGGCTGGCGGGCTGCATTGCGAGGTGAAGATCGGAGACTCGATCGTGATGATTGGTGGTGGTCCGGGTTTTGAGACGCGTCCTGCTGCGATTCATCTTTACGTGCCGAATGTAGATGAAGTTTATGCGCGGGCGGTGGCGGCGGGCGCGACTTCCGCGGTGCCGCCGTCGGACCAGGAATACGGCGAACGCGTCGCTTCCGTTAAAGATATTGGTGGCAACGAGTGGTATATCGCGCAGCGTTTTGATCAGACGCCGGTTCAGGATCTACACACGGCGACGGTCTACTTCCATCCGATCGGCGCGCCGAAGTTTATTGATTTTCTCGAGAAAGCATTCGACGGCGAGGTTGTGGAGCGACATCAATCGGATGAGGGCTTTGTCTATCACGCGAAGGTGCGGGTTGGCGACTCGATCGTCGAGATGGGCGAAGCACATGGTCCATGGCAACCGATGCCGTCGGCCATTTACCTGTACGTCGAAGACGTCGACGCAATGTACCACCAAGCCCTCGCGGCGGGCGCCACCTCCGCCCTCGAACCCACCGACCAACCCTACGGCGACCGCAGCGCCTGGGTCAACGACGAGTTCGGCAACGTGTGGTACCTGTCAACGTGGCTGGGGTGAGGCGAAATCAATCCGGAACCCAGCGAATCATTTGTAGAGGTCAGGTACTGTTTTGGCGAAGAACATTGAAGACGCCTCAGATCACATATAGGATCTGAGGCGCCTTTTGCATGAACTCGTTGTTACAACGGTGTCTGCGAGAAATCGATCATGGAGTTGTTAATTGAATTCCTGAGGCATCTACAACAGGTCTTTCCAACTTTCCGGATCGCGGCGCAGGTCCATAACTGTTGTTATCAGAATCTCATCAGTTCGGATCTGATAGATCAAGCCAAACGGAAACCGATGGGTGCGACAGCGTCTCGTTCGGGGAGATAGCTGGTGCCAAGCGGCTGGGTGCTGAAGAATACGGTTAATCGTCGCGTCTATTTCGTCCAGAAACGCCGTTCCCAGACCATCTTCACGCTGCTCGTAATAAGTGTCGCCTGCCGCAGTTCCGTGAGGGCGGCGGACGTAAACCGGTATTGCGTCATTACTTGAGTGAGGAACGAAGATCCCGAAGGGCTGATGGTCCGTCTATTGTCTCCAACGCGCCTCTATCAACGGCGTCGATCCGTTCCTCGGATTCAACCGCCCACTTTGTCTCAATCTCCTTGATGCGCTCTTCATCGAGACTGTCCCAGAGAATATCGATCAGCTTCGCGCGCTCGGCTGAACTGAGGTGAACAATCTCTTTCTGAATGGATGTAAGACTCATGCAGCCAATCATTGACTGATTGACTTCACCTGTCAAGCCGGTTGATCCGCACCACCAGCCCTGTCAATTCTGCCAGTTCAATTGTTTTCGCCCCTGAAATAGCATTTCTTCAAAATGCGCGTGTGCCATTTGAAGACTGCCATGGGCCAACGGTTCCTCCAAAGCTCATTACTGATAATCATTCTGGCGTCCGCGGCCTCAGGTCAGGAAATGGAGCCACGGGCGTATTCGCCGGCGCCGGTGGGGACGCAGTTCGTCCTCGTCGGCTATGGGCATCAGAGCGGCGACGTCCTGCTGGATTCGTCGCTTCCGTTGCGTGACGTAAAGGTAAATCTGAATCTGGTTACGGCAGGTTATGGACGCACGTTCGACCTCGCGGGCAAACAGGCAAACGTCGCGGTGCTCGTCCCGTACATCTGGGGCAACGCCAGCGGCACGGTGTTCGAGGACAATATAAACGTTAGACGTTCAGGCGGCGGAGATCTGCGCCTGAGATTCTCGATGCTCTTAAAGGGCGGCGACGCTATGAAGCCGAAGGAGTTTGCGACGCGCAAGCCGGGACTCATCGTCGGAACCAGCGTTTCGATCATCGCGCCGACGGGCCAATACGATCCGGCACGCCTCGTCAATCCCGGATCGAATCGCTGGGCGTTCAAACCCGAGGTTGGCGTCTCCAAACCACGCGGCCGATGGACCATGGAGCTCATGGGCGGAACGTGGTTGTTCACTCCCAATCGCGATTTCTTCGGCGGCGCGCGACGCGAACAAAAACCATTACTCTCGCTACAGGCTCACCTGATCTACACACTGCGCCAACGCATGTGGGTGTCAGTAAACGGAACCTACTTCGCCGGCGGCCAAACAGAAGTCAACGGCATTCTCAACGACGATCGACAACGAAACGCACGCATCGGAGCGACGTTTTCATACCCGCTAACACAGCAACAATCGATCAAAGTCGCCTGGGCCAAAGGCGTAACCACACGCATCGGCGGCGACCTGAACATGTTCGTCGTGGGCTGGCAGTATGCGTGGTTCAAATAGCTCAACGTAAGGTGTCGAGCTCTCTACGAAGCGATCAGTAGTAGCTGATGGTGCGGTATTCGATCTGAACGGGCGTGTCTTTGCCGTTTGGCGTAGCTTTAACGCGGCGTGTTCGTTTGGTCCAATTACCACGCGAGTCGTAGTCGTAGACGAGTCGTTCTCTGAATGAGCCGTCGGGGTTATAGATCAACATTTCTTTCAGCCGATCGTTGCCTTTGTAGACGTAAACAACCTGGCCCGTAACGTGTCCCTCAGAACCTGAATCCATCTCGACATAAGATCCAACAGTCTCGACTCGTTCAACGCGGCCTTTGTTGTCGTACTTGTACCGGACGCGATAGGTAAGCAGATCGTTGTCATGCCTCACGCGCTCAACCAGTTTGCCTGCGGCATCGAACGTCTTCGTGATACGTGCCGACACGGATCCGTCAGGGTTGTACATCGTCTGCGAGACGAGTCGTCCCTGACTGTCGTAAGCGTTCTCATTGCGACTAATCACCGACGTCTTGTGATAGAGATCTTCGGCGATCATGTTCCCTTTAGCGTCGTACTTGTAAACGTATCGTTCATCGCCGGCGGAACCCGACGGCTGCACGATCTTGTATTCAACTCGCTTGCCGTTCTGGTCCAACATGTAAACGTGTTTGCGTGCGGCGCTCAATCCCGGCAGGGAATCTTCGTAACCGGTGCTGCGCCCTTCGGCGTCGTAGTTGTAAACGATCGTCTGCGCGACCGATCCGTCGCGGTTGAAGTCAACGCGTTTGGTTCTGTTACCCCGCGTATCATACGAAACGGTTTGAACGGGAATCCGCGGACCTTCGACGTTCTTTCCGTCCTTGGTGGCGAACTCGGCTAACTCGGTCTGCACCGATTGGACCGGACCAGAGAAGCGTTCCTGTGCGTTAGTTACAGACCAGAGCACCACAATAAAGAGGATGATTCTCATGATTTATTTCGCGGGACATCGGGATCGTGGCCGTCGCCGACCAGATCTTCACGTATATCGCTATAGAACTCCTCGACCCAGTCAGCGAAGCGGTCGTTTGTTTTGTAACTCGCGTCGTGTTCGACGTTGCCATGGTCCAACCACCAGACCGGGCCCTCGGGATCACGCGTGTCGATGGCGATCATCTCGTCCCCGTGCGGGTCGCCAACGGAGTACATGTAAGGCGGCCATGGAGGAGACCAACGGCTGCCCTGGCGCTTCTCGCGGTTGAGGCGAACGAGCGCTTCTGCATCGTCCCAAAGCAGTTCATCCGTGTTGCCGTACCGCGCGGGGACACGGTACGGCACGAGTGCGCTACGGTATGAATCAGGTAACTTGAGATTCAGTTCGCGCTCGATGAAATCGATGTCTTCATTTGTCATTTGCGACCTAATCTAATCCTCATCCATGAAGAACGCCATCGTGTACGCGCCGCCGTAGACGATGATCGAGTAGTAAGCGGTGGCAAACATCTGCGTCGATACCTGCCCGAGCCAATTGTTCTGACCCAGGAAGGCGTTCAACGATTTCGGTATCGGCAACAGGTTCCACAAGCCGTTTCCGACTCTTCGCAGACCTTCATTGGCAGCGACATCATCGTAGAGTTGATGCGCACTACCGGCCCTGGACCATGCCTGTTGCACGAACACGTGGTGCATCTCCCACTCAACATTCGGGAAGACACGTTTGAGTAACCGGCCCAGGTAAGTGTCGGTCACCTTTGGATAATTCTTGTTCGTGTTGAATAAGAAGCGACTGATCTTCACGAGCAACTGGCCCACCGCCGTCTTGCCGGTCAGCTTAAGCGCTCCCATCCGCCCGAGGATACTCAGAATCGGTTGGACCGTGACTCGCACCAGCGGCGCGAGCAATCTCGCGAAGAGACCGCCAACGGGCGCCGTCAGCGCGCCGACTCCGAAGTTCCACGCGGCTTCACCCCAGAATTCCGAGCTCGTCGGACTGTGGTTGCTGAAGATCATGCCCGTGATCGCGCTGATGATGCCGCCAATCGCCATCGTCATCGCCATGCTGCCGATGGAGAAGTGGCCTGACGGATCTACCAGGTCGACCGGGTTTGCGTTCGCATACGTGTACTTGTGCAGTGAAAGCGGATCAAACTTCACCCCTTCGAACGCATCCATCGACTGGAACCTGCCGGTGGACGGGTTCATGTAACGCGCACGCAGATAGTAGAAGCCGATGTTCGGATCGAATTGCTCGCCGGCGTAGAGATACTCGTTCGGTGTCGAGCCGGTGCGGGCCAACAGAACGCCGAACGCGTCGTACGTGTAGGTATCGGTTACGGCGCCGTCGGTGTTCGTCAGGTAACGGACGCTGCCATGACCGTCGTAACCATAGAAACTCACCTGCCGTTGTCCACCAATCAACTGGCGCTGGCTGACGAGATCGTGACCATAGGTGTACTGGCGGCGCACACTGCCTCCAACCAGTTCCTCGACCACCTGTGCGTGGCCCGTCGGGTTGTTGGTATCGACGAGGTAACGGGTGGTTACGCCGCCCGCCGTCTTCGCGACGCGATTGCCGTCGCCGTCGTAGACAAATGAAGCCGAGCCGTCGGACACGCTCGTCAGGCGGTTCTCGGAATCATAGTTGTAGCCTTTGCCTTCCGAGGTCGTGGTGTTGCCGTTCAGATCGTAAACATCCGACTCGATCTGGTCGTTGGCGTTGTAGGTTGCGGTTGACGAAGGCAGGCCGGCGACTGTCGAAGTGCGCGACAGACGATTGCCGACTGCGTCGTAGGTGTAACTGACCGCGCCGTTCGTTGCCGGATCATTCGCGATGCCTTCGGCCGTCAGACGATAGAGCGCGTCGTGCGTGTAGTTAACGGTGCGTCCGTTGTGCTCCGTCACTGAAGTGCGATTGCCCGCCGCGCCGAGTGTGTAAGCGTAGGAGGCGATCGTAGTTGAACCCGCAGCCGCGAGGTTGGTCAGGCGGTTGAGGTTGTCGTAGGTGTACGTCGACTGGACACCGTTCGAGTAAAGCGTGGTCTTGAGGTTGCCGTTCGGATCGTACGTGTATGACGTTACGCCGTTCGTAAGACGGTTGTCCGTCAACGATGAGATGCGGTTCAACTCGTCGTACTGGTAGTTGACCGAAACTCCTTCCGAGTTGGAAGAGCGAACCGTCAATGCGTTGCCGGCGGCATCGTACGTGTAAGTAAGCGTGCCTTGCGGCGTTTGCTTGGTCAGCAGTCGATCGAGCGAATCGTAAGTGTAGTTAGTCGTGCCTGAAGCGTCCGTCATCGACGCGCGTCTGTCGGTTGACGTGTAGGTGTAAGTCACCGCCGTTTCGCCGAGACTCGCATCCGGCGTACGTTTCGACAACCGGTTCATCACGTCGTACTCGAAGGTCGTCGTCTTGCCGCGGAAATCCGTGCGGCTCGTTAACAGGCCCTGCGCGTCGTAGGTGAAAGTTTCAGACATACCGAGCGGAAGCGTGCGCTTGGTGCGACGACCCATTCGGTCATACTCGTAACGCGTAGTGCGGTTCAGCGCGTCGGTTTGCGTGAGCTGTTTGCCGTTCTCGTCGTAGGTGAAACGAGTCACGCCGTTGAGCGCATCGGTGACCTTGGTCAACTTGCCGCGCTTGTCGTATTCAAACTGCGTGGTCCTGCCGGCCTGGTCTGTCTTCGAGATCGGGAAGCCCGCGCCATTGAACGCCGTGAGCTGTGTCGTTCCGTTCGGGAATATCGTCTTGGTGAGACGATTCGCAGCGTCGTATTCGTACGTCGTGGTCTGCCCGCGCGCGTCGAGCATCGTCAGACGATTACCGTTCGCGTCGTAGGTGTAAGTGGTGATGTTGCCGAGCGCGTCGGTTACCTTCGTGGCATTGCCGGCGGCGTTGTACTCCGTGCGTGTCGTGTGGCCCAGTTGATCGGTCACTGAGGTAACTCGACCCGCGCCGTCGTAAGTCTTCGTCGTGCTGCTGCCGTCGGGGAAGATGATTTTCACCGGCCGGCCCGAGGAATCGTACTCGGTGCGCGTCGTGCGACCGCCGCGATCGACCGCGGTGATCGGACGGCCTTCACCGTCGTAGGTTCGCAGTTCGGTCGTGTTGTCAGGGAACGTCGTGCGTATGAGCCGGCCCATGTCGTCGTAGACGTACTCAGTTCGCCGGCCTTTCTCGTCGGTCGTCGAACTCAGCCTGCCGAGAGAGTTGTAAACGGCTTGCGCGGCAGTACCGTCCGGGAACGTCGTGCGCGTGATACGGCCCGAGTGATCGTATTCGTACGTCGTTGTCAGCGATTCAGTCACGCCGTTGACGACGCGCGTCACTGTTTCGCTGAGTTTGTTGTTGTTGGCGTCGTACGTCATCGTCGTCACGTTGCCAAGCGGATCCGTTCGCTTGGTTTGATTGCCGGCGGCGTCGTACTCGTACGTGGTGATATTGCCCAGCTGATCCGTGTCGGTGAGAGGCAGACCTCTCGTGTTGTAAGTAGAAGTGATCGTGTTGCCGAGCGCATCTTTCGTGGACGTGACGTTGCCTTTCGCGTCGTACGTGTAAGTCGTCACGCCACCTTTTGCGTCGGTGATCGTCAACGGCAATCCCTTCGCGTCGTAGGAGTAGCGAGTGGTGTTGCCGAGAGCATCGGTTTCGGTTAGGCGATTGTCATTATCATCGTAGGTGAAGGTGGTGGTGATACCTGACGCATCAGTCTCGCTGAGAAGATTGTCGCGGCTGTTGTAGGTTCGCGTGATGACGCCGGAGGCACTGGTGATTCGCACCACCTGGCCACGTGCGTTGTACTCGTAAACTACAGTCTTACCTTCACGATCAGTAACGACTTCCTGCCGCGTGTTCAGATCGTGTCCGTAGTTAACAATCTTGCCGAACGCGTCTATCTGCCTGACGAGACGACCCGTATCGTCGTACTCGTTGCGCAGCGGCTGTTTGCCGGTGGCGTCAGTGATCGTAAGCAGACCGTGACTCGAGTTGTAGGTGTAACTCGTCTGGTTGTTCTCACGATCTCTGTAGCTGACGAGATCGCCGGCCGCGTCGTAGGTGTAAGTGAGACTCGTACCTGACGGATCGGTGATCTGAGTGATCCGCCCCGAAGTGTCGCGAATGAAAGCGACACTCTTACCACTCGAATGGATCAATCCCGCGTTTGTGACGGTGATGATGTTGTTATTCGTATCCGTGATCTGCCGCAGTCCGCTCTGCTGGTTGATCAGCAGTGATTCGCCTGTCGGCAATGTCAGGACGTACTCGCTGAAGTCTTTCGACTCCAGTGTGCTCCAGTCGAGCAGATCGACTGGACCAGGGAAGGCGGCGAGGACCAATGCGGTCGGATCGCCGACGGGTTGAAGCGTCGAGAAAGTGCCGCTGAGCGGACGGAATGCGATGCTGGTTTCGCGCAGCGGGAAGAGCGTGCTGCACGGCGTGGTCAGGATCGCTTCGAAGCGGTGGAGTTCGCCGTCCGGCGTCGCGATCGTCACGAGGTGCGAGTTGCTGGGTTGCACGCAGTAACGCGGGAGGAAGCCGCCGCTGACAGTTCCCTGCCAACCGGTGCCGACGTCGCCCGACTCCTGCAATCTCACGTTCTTGAGTCCGAGAGTCCAGCCTACTCCGAAGTCACCGCGACGCTTATCGCGGCTGTCGTAGCTGCGTGTGATCTCGATCGAGACGCCCGGCAAAGGCACCTTGAGATCGCTGTACGTCAGCGAGAAATTACCCACCTTCTGTTCGCCGTCGGCGATAGCGCTGACGGACGAAATGGTTGACTGTCCCGAGGCGTTGGTAGCGACGAGCCTGACCGTGTATATGCCGTTGAGCAACACGGTCGGATCGAATGCGCCGAGGGTGCCGTTCGTGACGGGCGTGTTGCCTGAAGCGAGCGTGATCCACGTGGGCGCAACGCCTTCTTCGTTCAAGCTGTACTCGAGCCGCCAGTTGCTGCCTTCGCTGACCGAGCCGACGAAGGTTGTGCGTGCAGTGATCGTCGTACCGTCAACCGGCGTGTTGATTGCCGCTGTCGGCGGCGGTTGTTGAATGACAGTTACGTCGTCCGAACCGGAGAGCGCGGTGTCGCTCGCCGTCAGACGCAGGACGTAAGTTCCCGCAAGACTGAACGTCGCGGTTGTAGTTAACGACGCGGCGTTTGCAAACGTCACCGTGCCCGGTCCGGAGATCTTGGACCAGCTAAACGAAAGCACGCTGTCGATCGGCAATCCGTCGTCGGTAACTGTGCCGCTCAGGTTGACGGTAGTCGGATGGGCCACCGTTTGATCCGCGCCTGCGTTCACTACCGGCGCTTTGTTCGTGCCGTTGAGCGTGACGCGCACGTCGTCGCTGCCCGACAACTGCGAGTCGTTCGCCGTGAGACGCAGGATGTAGACTCCCGCGTCGCTGAACGTAGCGTTAGTCGTCAGCGCCGTTGGACTGCTGAAGCTGACATTTCCGGGTCCGCTTACCTTGGACCATTGATACGTGAGTGAACTTCCCGGAGGTAGACCGTCGTCCGTAACCGTACCCGTCAGAACAGCGGACGTGGCCGGCGGTTGAATGATCTGATCGGCGCCGGCATTCACCACCGGAGCGGCGTTTGGCGGAACCGGACTGACGATGATCGTGACTGTGTCGCTGCTGGTGTATTCGGTGTCGTCAGCAGTCAGACGCAGAACGTAAGTGCCTTCGATGCTGAAGGTCGCCGTCGTGCTCAACGCGGAGGCGTTGGCGAACGTCACCGTGCCTGGACCACTAACTTTGCTCCACGTCGAAGTGACTGTTGTGCCGACCGGCTTGCCGTCGTCGGACACACTGCCGCTCAAAGAAGCAGTTGCGGGAAGTGTGACGGTTTGATCCACACCTGCGTTAACGACGGGCGCGAGATTCGCCGCTTCGACGGTAACAGTCAGTTCGTCACTCGTGCTGAGTTCCGAATCGTTCGCAGTGAGACGAAGCACGTAAACGCCTGCTTCAGCAAACGTCGCGGACGTCGAAGCAGCGTTTGCGTTCGCGAAAGTAACGGCGCCGGGGCCAGAGACCTTGGACCACGTGGTCGTCAACGCGCCACCGGCGGGTAGACCATCGTCCGTGACGATGCCGTTGAGTTTGACGCCTGCGCCAGTCACCGGCCGCAGTGTCAGAGCGTCGAAGTAAGCGTCGTTTGTTGTCCCCGAACGGCGCGTTGCGATCAGGCGGATGCGGATCCAGCCGGTGCCGGCGGGAACGATACGCGTGTCTTCGAGTAGCTGCCACGCATTGGTTGAAGCGACCTCGCCCGAATCGAGACGCGCGATCATCGTCGTATTCGCGGCGTTGCGATACTCGACGATCACACGTGCCGTGTCAGGTGTGCTCTCCGCGCGTGAACGGACAAACGCCTTCCACGCAAACGCTTGCGTGCCCGCTGCGATAGTCGCGGCGAACGCGGAGACGTCGACGTCCTGGCGCAGTTCGGCCGAAGCAGTTTCACCGGCGTAGAAGAAGAAGCCGCCGTTGACGCTCTCCGGAAAACCATTCGCGCCTGACGCTGCCCTGGTCCAACTCGTGCCGACAGCTTCGATCCAGCCGCGAATCTCGCCGTTGACGAGGGCTTCGTCGTTACCGCCGTTCTGTACGCGATTCGCGTTCAGCTCGACAGACTGGTTCGCTCCGGCTTCGACGAGCGGCGCCTGGTTCGGAGCGGCCGGATTGACGGTGACCGTAACGTCGTCGGTGCCCGTGAGTTCCGTGTCACTCGCGGAGAGACGCAGAACATAAGTTCCGGCTTCGCTGAAGGTCGCGGTGGTGATGGCACTCGACGCGTTTGCGAACGTCGTCGTGCCTGGACCACTTACCTGGCTCCATGTGACAGTCACAGTGCTGCCGAGCGGCAGACCGTCATCGGTGACGGTGCCGTTCAGTCGTGCTGTTCCCGGAAGCGTGATCGCGAAGTCTGCGCCGGCGTTGACTTCCGGCGCGTGGTTCGGTGGCGTGACTGTGACGATCGTTTCATCACTCGCGGTGAGCGCAGTGTCGGTCGCCGTGAGACGCAGGACGTACGTGCCGGCTTCGCTGAACGTTGCGGTCGTCGAAGGCGACGACGCATCGCCGAACGAGACGAGACCCGGCCCGCTCACCATGCTCCACGTTGACGTGACAGCCGCGTTGCGTGGCAGGCCATCGTCAGTGACAGTGCCGTTCAACGTCGCGGCGCCGTTTACTGCGACGACCTGATCGTCACCGGCGCTAACGATCGGCGCCTGGTTCTGATTGAGGATCGTGAGCGTGAAACTCTGCGTGTCGAACGCTCCGTGCGGATCCTGGACGCGGATCGCGACCGGATGATCGCCAACGTTGCGTGTGTTGACGGGCCACGTAATGAGACCCGTCGCGGGGTCGATCATCATGCCCAGCGGCGATGTTGTTAGTGAATAGGTGAGCGCATCACCATCGGGATCGATGGCTTCGACGTCATAAAGGTAGGTCGCATGCGCGAGTGACAGCCGGCGGAAACCGCTGTAACGCACCTGCTCCTGAGAATAGTTGTAGAAGCCGAACAGGCCGTTCGTGTAGGTCGAATCGTTGACGGTGATGTCGGCAAGCACGGTTGCGCCCTGCTTCACCGTGATCTTGATCTCGCCGGGTTGGAAGCGAAGTGTAAATTGGTAATCCGTAAAGCTGGCCCACGGAACCGTGTTGTGGAAGAGCGTGCGCACACGCGTGCCGTTACCGCCCGACGGCCAGAAGTCTGTGCCGGTCAGCGGAGAGCCGGCGTTGACGACCTTCACGCTCATGCCGCGCTCGGCGAATCCGAGGGGATCGTTTTGATCGACTTTCTTCCAGTCGAACAAGTAGAAGTGCTCGGAGTTCTGGTAACCAAAGACGAATCCGATGTAGTCGTCGTCGGTGTTGGTGTTGACTCGCCATGAGCCGTCCATTTGTCCGGTGGTGAAGTTGAAATCACTCAGGAGAATGGCCGCATCGGCGTTGACGGTTTGAGTGACCGTGTTGTTCGGCAGATCTTTTACCCACACCGCATCGGGCTGTGAGTTCAGCTCGTACTGTTTCGTGGGCCATGGACCAAGATTTACGAGATCGCCACTGCCGGTCGGCGCTGTGCCGAGTGACACTTCGGTCGTAGGTTCGCTGGTGATGTCCGGCGGACGATTTGGCCGCGGCAGAACGATGATCGAAACGTCGTCAAACGCGCCCTTTTCCGTGTCTGACGCTTCAAGACGCAGCACGTACGTGCCCGCAACACTGAACGCCGCCGTCGTCGCGAGTTGATTTGCGTTGCCGAAGGTGACTAAGCCGGGACCGCTGAGTTTGGACCACGTTGTAGTTAGCGGAGCGTTGAGTGGCAGACCGTCGTCGGTAGCAGTACCGCTCAGGCTCGCGACTGCCGGAAGAATGATCGTCTGGTCTGCGCCGGCGTTAACAACGGGCGCCTGATTGCCGGGAATCACCGTGATGACGAGTTGATCGCTTCCGGTGTGTACCGAATCGCTCGCGGTCAGGCGCAACGTGTAGGTGCCCGGCGTGCCGAACGTGACGTTGCTGATCAGAGAATTTGGCTGCGAGAAGGTGACGGTTCCGGGACCGGAAACCTTGGACCACGTCGAACTGAGCCGCGTATTGCTCGGCAGCGCATCGTCGCACACTGAAGCGCGCAATGCGGTTTGCAGGGTGCCGTTGAGAGTTTGATCCGGACCGGCGTCGATTCCCGGCGCTACGTTCGCAGGCGTATCGAGTGGGAACCCGACGGTGCCGATCGAAAGGTCGTAGAGTACCGGCGTCTCGCCGCTCGACGCGCGCTCAAAACGCACACTGATCCTGATGAAACGTCCATTCGGAATCACCGGATCCGTGCCGTTCGAAACAACGACGGGCGTTCCGAACGTGGTGTTGTTCTCGCTGGTCGAAAGTGAAACCGTGATCAGTCCGTCGCCGCACTGTTGCGCGGTCCAGCCGATGCGCCCCCACTCGGCGCCCGCGATCTGACTGTCAAAAACAGTTGTCCACGTGCCTGTATCCGGCGCGCCCGTCAACGTGCTGCCGGTCATGTCGCTGTAGTTGTACGGATTGCCGCCGAGGTCAGGCGTGGTGAAATCCACCGCGCCGACACGCGTCACGCCGTCGCCGCCGAATGGACCAAGCGCGGGATTGATGCGCGACACGGTGCGGCTGTTGAAGTTTGTTGCCCAAACTTTACCGTCGCCGTCCACGGCCACGCCGGTTGGACCACTGCCAACCGTAATCGTGCCGATGTAAACACCGTCCGCGCGCATGTGCCCGACGGTGTTTGTGTTCAACGAGTGCGCGATCCAGACGTGATCGTTGCGATCGACGACGCAGCCTTGTGCCCACGGCGAGCCCTGGTTGAATGATCCGAGGAGCGTGCCGTTCGGCGCAAATTTGCGAATCGTGCCGTTGCCGAAAGAAGTGTTGTAAACGTTGCCGAGGCTATCGATGCACAGCCCGTAACTGGGATGGTTGAAGCCGCGCCAATTCACGCCGTTTGGACCATTGAGAGGTTTGGACGTGTCCCAACGCAACATCGGATTCGCCGACCAGATGACGCCGTTGCGATCGATCAGGCCGCCGTAGCCGCCGAAGCCGACAGAGGGTTCCGCACGCTTGATCACGCCCGTTACGCCGTCGATCAGGTCGAAACGCCGGCCGCTCGTGCCGCTGACCCAGATGTCGTTGTCAGTGTTGACGGAAACGTGTCGCGTGCCGAACGAGTTGACGCGCGTGTAGTGCAGGATGCACTCATCCTGCGCCGTCGACACACCGCCGTTGGTGTTCGCGCCGCCGGTGTTGGTCCATGGCCGGATGTTATTGAAGCCGGTCGAAGTATCGATCACGCCGTTGCCGTTGCGGTCAACACACTGGCCGTTCTCGACCAGTCCGATATGAACCACGCTGTTGCCGGCGCGATTCGTGGCCCAAACGTTACCGTTCTGGTCCACGGTGGTGCGCGACGGATCGCGCGGTTGGCCGTTTGGCGACGTGAAGTACTCGCCGATGATCTGGCCCGTTGCAGTGTTGATCTTTACAACGGTTCCCTTCGAAGAGACCGCGACCCAGATGAACTTGAAGCTGCGAATCGTCGAATCGAGCTGCAACTGGTCCGCTGGGTTTGTCGAAAGATTGATCATCGTGCCGAGGTTGAAGTCGCTATTCAGCGTGTAAACCTTGAAGGCGTGTGGCCGTGGATTGACGACCACTGTTGCTTCGTCAAACGCGGTGAACTGCGTGTCGTCGGCGGTCAGGCGCAACACGTAAGTGCCGGGCGCGCTAAACGTCGCGGTGGTCACGACCTTGTCCGGCTTGGCAAACGCGACCGTGCCTGGTCCGGAAATCTGGGTCCACGCAACTTCGACAACGCTTCCGACCGGCAGACCATCGTCTGTCACCGTGCCGTTGAGCGTGGCCGTCTCGAGGAAAGTGAGTTGCAGATCGGGACCGGCGTTTACGACTGGCGGATTATTCGCCGGCAATACCGTGATCGTTGTCTCGTCGCTGACGGTGAAACGCGAGTCGTCAGCCGTGAGGCGCAGCACGTAAGTTCCTTCAACGCTGAACTGCGCGGTCGTGACCGGCGATGCAGGGTTCGCAAACGTGACTGTGCCCGGACCTGAAACCTTGGTCCAACTCGTAACGAGCGTGCTGCCGAACGGCCAGCCGTCGTCCGTCGCAGTTCCGTTCAAGGTCGCAGTATTTGGCAGTCGCACAGTCAGATCAGGACCGGCGTTAACAACCGGCGGCTGGTTCTCGGGATGAACGGTGATGACGACGTCGTCGGTGACGGTGAACTCAGTGTCGTCAGCGGTGAGACGGAGTGTGTAAGTCCCGGGAGCTGCGAAGGTGACGACCGTCGCAAGGTCGTGAACGTCGGCAAACGTGACCGCGCCGGGTCCGCTCACGACACTCCACGTCCGCGTCACTGTCGATCCGCGCGGCAACGCATCGTCAGTCACGACGCCCGCCATCGTCGCAGTGTGCGGCAACTCGATCGTCTGATCCGGACCGGCGTTGACTTCCGGCGGCTGATTGCGCGGCACGACTTCAACGGTCATCTCGTCGAACACGGTGAGCAGCGAGTCAGTCGCCGTCAGTCGTAAAACATAAATGCCGGGTTCGATAAACGTAGCTGTGGTAACCGGATTGTTCGCCGCCGCGAACGTGACTGGTCCTGGACCAGAGACTTTGGTCCATGTCGTGGCGAGCGTGCTGTTCACAGGCAAACCGTCGTCGGTGGCGGTTCCGTTCAGGCTCACTGAATCGGTGGGGAGAGTGATTGTTTGGTCCGGACCAGCATCGACGGCCGGCGGACGATTCACCGGCGGCGGCGCAACGTCGCTGTAGACGATCTGCAATATGCCGTTACCGTCGATGAGAAGTCGATCGCAAGTGACTGTGCCGCGAATACGGCTGTTGCCGGGAATGGCGACGAGGCCCTGCGGGTTTCGCACGATCGCATAGAGCACGGCGTTGCCGCTCACACTCACTGTTCCCTGCGCCACTTGCAACGTCAATCGCAGCGGATCGTCAGGAGCGCCGACTGAAGAACCGACGAGCGTCACGTTACCTTTGACAGTAAGTTTGACTGGACCAACAACCAGCAACTCGCTACCGCCCGTGAGCGTCAACTCTTCGAGGTTGTAAACAGCAGGCACACTTGCGCCTTCAACACCGAGCACGAGTGCGGTGTGACCGCCCGCTGAAAATCTTCCGTAACTGCCCGGCGGAACGACAACAGCGCCTGCCTTCCCCGAAACGTCGAGATGACGCAGTGTCGCCGGATCGCCGATCGTTTCGCCTGCGTTCGTCAACGTTACGTCGCGCGTGCCTGTCGGAGCAGGCGGCGACGCGATCGGCATCAGGCTGATGGGATTCGTACGCGTGATGACGTGACGTAACTGCGCGTTGTTGTTGATCGAGATCGAGTAACCGGTGGGTTGTATGTTTTCGACGCCGGGAATCACACCGTCGAAACTCGGATTACCGCTGCCAACCGTAACAGCCGGCGTTCCCGGAACGAGCAGATCGGACGTGATGACGTCCGTTCCGTCGAGCACGAGATTTTCCGGGAGCAGTTGCCAGAGTGCGCCCTCGACGCGGCCGCTGTTGAGCTGCGGAGCATGACGTACGACGGCGATCTTGTCGTAGAACTGTTTCACGCCGGCGATCTCTGAAAGCGCCGCGGACGAAAACGTGATCTGTTTCCAACTCGTGACCTGTGCGACTTGTCCGATCTCAAAATCCGAACCGTTCCACGTAACGCGTTTCAAGACGCCGGGCGACTCTTGCGCGATTAGGATGTCGCCGATGATGCCGGCGAAAGCATCGTCGGGCGCGCCCCAGATTTTTCCGCCAGCGGGATCGATGCCGTAGAAGTTTTCGTGCGCGGGGATGATGCGAATGTCTTGCGGCGACATGCCGACCGGGTAACTGGTCGAGGCGCCCTGCGCATCAACGGCGTAAACGGCGCTCTGCGTTTTCGCGCCAACGAGGATCTTGCCGGCCCATGGACCATAGTTCGGAACATCGTTTGGAACTGTCGTCACACCTTCGAGCGGCGTGCCGAGTTCGGCGATACGCGTTGCTACGCCCGCGGAAGTGATTCGCCAAACACCGCCGGTGCTCGTAACCGCGATCAGGTCACCGCCAAACACGCCGGTGCGATCGACAAAGAGTCCGCCTTCGAGTCCGGTTTCACCCGGCAATGTCACCCACGGGTTTTGCACGGTCGCGCCGTCGGCGGCGACACGCGCGATCACGCCGGGCACACCAGTGCCGCTGAACAATTCGCCGGGTGTGAAACCTCCAAGACTCATGCCCGTGCCGTCGTCGCGTGCGATTGCGATCTTCAGTGCGCCTGTTAACCCGGCGACGTTCGAGTAAGGACGATGCGTGCCGTCGGCATCGATCGACTCGAAGTTGAGCGGCATTCCGTTCGGGCTGTTTGCGGAGACGACGAGTTTGCGCAACGGTTGGTGATGTTCGATACCGACGTGCGCTGAGAACGCGGTGCTGACCGGCGTCAGCACGACTTCGAATTCTTCAGTGGCAGGCGTGACTGCAGGCGGCGCCGGAACCGCGGCCGCTGCGGGCGCGGGCGCCGGTTGGTCCATCTTTGGCCCTTTGAAGAAACTCCCGACGTTGGGCCATGCGAACGAGAAGCCGCGTTTCGGACTCGCGAACGCGGGTGGCGCAAGGGTTTGGATCAGCAGAGAGTAGACCAGCAGTAAAGTGATCAAACGTTGCGCTGAAAAGTTAAAGATGCTCGTCGCATTGGAGGGCATATAGGGGCTCCTTATCGGGTCTAAATCGGTATTAGCGCGTTGTCGGGGGTGCGCTCGAGGTAAATTTCCGTCTGTGATCTTGAGATTGCCGCGTTCTTAAAAATTGAGCGTGAGTGGACCACCGAGTTTCGTAGAGTTTTCAGCGTCCGCCGAAAGACTCAAACTGCCGTTGCCGCTCGTCACGGATTCAAACTGTCCGGTACCGCTTTGCACGCTCAGTTGAATCGAGCCTGCGGCTGTGGCGATGCCGTTCGAGTCGAGGGTGATCGTGCCGCCGCTGAACGTTCCCGTGATGCGGCCACTCTCGCTGGAAGTGGCATCAGCATTTGCGGGAAGAACCGTGAGCGTCCAGGAGCCGCCCGTGACGTTCCCGCCTTCGTGGTTCAACTTGACGCTGAGCATCCCGGGCAGATCTCCGGTCGCATTCAGGTTGAATGCGATGGTTCCGCTTTCGGCTGAGGCTGTTTGAGAACCGCTGACTGTGTTGGTGTAGCTGGCGGTTAAGACGAACGTCAGCAAGGACGTGAGCAAGAGTAGGCCGGGCAGAGATCTCATGACTGTTCCTCCGTACGGGGGTTCACGGTTCGGGTCGAAGATTCGAGTTTCTACAAAACGAGGAAGCCGTTACCGCAGAGACAGTCGGGGAATCACTGCGAACTACGAAATCCGATAGTAGTACCTGAACAGGACGTTCCCGGTTTGGAAGGTTACCTGGGATCCTGGAAGCGAAAAGTAGATCGTGGACGTCAGACAACTCTTGTGAGGTTGGGCTGTTTTGGAGAGCGTGTCTTAATTCGACGAAGTTCTAAATTGCCAGTAAAACAAAAACCAAGTGCGTTAACGGTCGAAGAAAGTAGTCCACGTGCCTGATTTTTGTCAAGAACGTTTTGTTTTGGGTAGTGTCTTGTTTTGTCCAGCATTCTCCGCGTACCTCTGCGACCCTGCGGTAAGAGAACCGCAAAACAGATAAACCGCAGAGTCGCAAAGGACCGCAGCGCGACGCAGAGAGGAAAGTAAGACACTGCCTTGTTTTTCGCGAAATTGACAAGCTCACAGCCGGCTATCCAGAACCGTAAGGTGTGAGTGCAGCCTGCCCCCCTTGACAGGCTGCACCCCTTGCGGTTGAAGAATCAACCGCAGCCTGAGGCATAAACGTGTTTGAGATGCCTCAGACACCGCCATCGAACATCAATGATTCCTGCGTGCGTAAGTGGCATCGCCCGCCACTCTTCCGGGCGCTACCACAAGCGTCACCGAAATCACTTCATAGTGCGAGGACGGTCTGAATCTTTATCCTCGGAGGAGGAGAGAGTTGCCGGGCTAACTGCAACGGCCGGACCACATCGATAGTCAGCAGCAGGACGGCCGGAGCAGCAACGACAGTGTTTCACCATGAGACACTGCGGCTTCAATTTGACTCACAGCGGATCAGCGGTTGGTCCAATCACATGACATTGAATTAGATTCAGGATTTCGGAGGGATGAAACGGTTTTGACAGCGCGCCAACCGCGCCCAGCTTCTTCGCTTCGGCGAAAACTTGCGGACTGCCGTGCGCCGTCATCAACAGAAGCGGTGTTTGCGGTCGCAGATTCAGAATCCCGCTGATAACCTGAAACCCTGAGATGTCAGTCAGACGAAGATCGATGACGCCAAACGAAAAACACCGCCGCCGCGCCTGCTCGATCCCGTCAACTCCGTTCGTGACAAGCACCACCTCATAGCCGCTCGACTCGAGCACCATCTTGAGCGCGTCGCCTACCGATGGCTCATCGTCAACGACCAAAATACTTATCTTTTCAGTTGCTTCGACACCTGACACTCTGTCCCCATTTCCTTAAGACTTTGCCGCCACGGGTGGAACGCGACGCTCGACCTTGATGCCCAGTTTCTTGAGCTTGCGATAGAAGGTCGGTCGTGGGAACCGCAGTATCTGCGCAGTCTTCTTGACGTTACCTGCCGTCCGTTCGAGAGTTTGCATAATAGCCTCGCGTTCGATCTCCTCCATCGGCAACAAAGGAGGAATGATGAACGTCGAACTCGTGAGCCTTGTCTGAAATTCCTCGGGCAAACAACTCGGCAACAACTCTTCACCTGAACAAAACAGCACAGCGCGTTCGATCACGCTCTCGAGTTGCCGAATATTGCCCGGCCAATCATAACGAACCAGACGCGTAACCGTCTCCGGCGCGATGTCGCGAATCCGTTTTCCGTATTGTTCGTTGAAACGGATCAGGAAACGCCGCGCGATCAACGGCACGTCGTCCAGACGTTCACGCAAAGGTGGGACCTTAATCTTGATCGTGCTGATACGGAAGTAGAGATCTTTGCGCAGTAGTCCTTCATTGAGCAGCGCCGCGGTGTTGCGGTTTGTAGCTGAAACGAGGCGGAAATTGACGTCGATCTCGTGTTCGTCACCCAGCCGGCGCAGCTTTCGTTCCTGCAAAACACGCAGCAACTTCGTTTGCAGATGAACGGGCATTTCGGCGATCTCGTCCAGCAACAGCGTACCCTGGTTCGCGGCTTCGATAAGTCCGCGCTTGTCGCGGTCGGCGCCGGTGAAGGCGCCTTTCTTGTAGCCAAACAGTTCCGACTCGATCAGTTCGTGCGGAATGGCGGCACAGTTGATCCGGATGAACGGGCCGCTGGCGCGCTGGCTTTGCGCGTGGAAAGCCGTCGCAATCAACTCTTTACCGGTGCCGCTCTCGCCTTCGATCAAGACTGAAGCGTCGGAAGGCGCGGCCGTGCGAATCGTTTCGAAGATGTGGTGCATCTTCGGATCCCGCCCGATCATGGCGAACGTTTCGCTGTCGCCGGCGAGCTTTTGTTTCAACGTCTCATTCTCATGGCGCAGGGAGATCAACTGTAAAGCCCGATCGACGAGTGTTAAGAGACGGTCACGCGTGTAGGGTTTCTCAAGGTAGTAATAAGCGCCGGCTTTTATGGCTTCGATCGTGACGTCGACCGAGCCGTACGCCGTCATCAGGATGACTTCGGTTTCGGGAGTCTCTTTCTTGATGTGCGTGGTCAGGTCGATACCGCTGGCGTCCGCGAGCCGCAGGTCAGTGATAACGAGATCGAAGAACGCGTCTTTCAACAACGCCAGTGCCGCCGAGAAGCTATGCGCGACCGAGATCTCGAAACCGGCTTCGCTGAGGATCAGGTTGAGGGAATCGGCAACACTCGCGTCGTCGTCGACAACGAGGATGGAGGAACGGGATCGGGGTTTCACTGCCACACTCCTGTTAATGCTGTTGGTCAATGTTTACGGGTAATTCGAGACGTACTTGAGTTCCTTTTTTCAGTTCGCTATGGACCAGAATTTCGCCGCCGTGGTGCGCGATGATCTTTTGCGCGTACGGCATTCCGAGGCCGAGGCCCCGACTCTTCGTAGTGCTAAACGGTTCGAAGATTTTCGTCACCTGCTCCGGGCTCATGCCTGTTCCGGTATCGCGGATCGTCAACCAGAGCTTCTCGCCGTCGCTGCCGGTGGAAATAGTTAAACGTCCGCCGTTCGGCATCGACTGAACCGCGTTGAGCACGAGATTGAGTGCGGCTGCGCGAATCGACGCTTCGTCAAGCATTCCTTCGACAGGTGAGTTACTCAGATCGAGCTGTGTTTCGACACGATTCGCGGAGATCTCGGTGCTGAGGAGTTGGACCACATCACGCGCGACGCTGTTCAGGTCCACTTTTCGCGGCGCCAGTTTGATGGGGCGGGCGTAATTCAGAATCTGTTCCGTGGTGCTGGTTAAGTTGTTGACGGTGCGTATGATCTTATCGACGAGTTCCACTTCGCCATCCGAAACTTTGCCCACCATCTTGCCTTTTAGGTGCTCCGAGTAAAGCAGCAAACCCGCCAACGGATTCCTGACTTCATGGGCCACCTGCGCCGCCACACGGCCCAACGTCGCGATCTTCTCAGTGTGCGCGAGCTTCTCATGCGCTTCGACCAGCCGTCGTTGCTGGCGATCGACCAGCATCAGAAGAATGCTGACGACGATCAGGTCCACGGTCATGGAGATGAAGAAATGCTCGCCTCTTTGCTCCAGTTTCCAGCGGATGTTCGCGTTTTCGGGACCGGGAAATGTCCGCGCAACCCAACCGTAATAAGGAGGCCGCAGCACCTGTTCCCACGCGACGATGATGACTGCGGTCAGGACGATGGTTAAAGCAGTAAAAGCAATGATCAGACGAAGATTCGATCCCCTCGAAACGCGGGGATGGGAACCATTCAGCACTTTGGAAAAGACACTCATGGGCAGTTCTCCGTCAAGGCTTTCTCCCACAGCGAGCCTTCTGGAGTAAGGAAACTATCTTTGTTCTGGGCTTGAATTGTGGGTGTCTATCTATGAAACACCCGAAATCATGATCTCATTACTGTCTAAATGAAAACGCGAGATCTTTCGCGCGGGGTATGGAATTTTCCGCGATCTATGCAAGCCGGGGGAGCAAACGCTCAGTAAGTCGGCTGTAGCACAACTCTTGCAAGATGCGTACTACCGCGAGCCATCGATATCTGATCGAGCGCGACGAATAATACCATCACTGTAAGGAGATTAAAATGCGCAGACTGACATACGCCCTCATGGTCCTGAGTCTTGCCTGCCCCGCAGCCGTCCGGCCGCAAACGCCGCAGACACAGCAAACTCAACCGCCTGGTCCGGCTCGTGAGGATTGCGCCTGCGAATCGCAAGTCTTGCCGGAAACGCTCGCGACCGTGAACGGCGTGAAGATCACACGCGACGAGATCGCGAAAACGACCGGCGAGCCGGTGAGCAAGCTGCAACAACACGTCGTTGAGGCGCGAAAACGCGAACTGGATCTCCTTATCAACTCAAAACTGCTCACGCTCGAAGCCAACAGGCTCGGAATCACCACGACGAAATTGCTCGAACAGGAAGTGACGTCGAAAGTAAAACGGCCCACACAGGTGGAGGTCCAGGCGTTCTTCGATACAAACAAATCGCGCATTAAAGCGGAATTCAAGGAAGTCGCCGAGGACATCGTCAACTATCTTGTGGCCCAACGTCAGCGCGACGAGGCGAAAGTGTTTGCCAATGCTTTGCGCGCGCGCGCCGACGTGAAAGTGCTGGTGACGGACGTAACGCCGCCGGCGACAGAAGCGGATCGCGCGCGCGTGCTGGCGACGATCAAAGGCGAGCCAATCACGTCAGGCGACGTTGAAAACTCGTTGCTCCCGTTGATCGCCGACACGCAGCAACAGGTCTACAAGCTGCGTAAAGACGAGCTCGAACTCAGCATTAACGACACACTGCTGGCGCAGGAAGCACAGAAACGAAAGATCACGATTAGCGCGCTGCTCGGAACTGAAGTCCAGCCGAAGCCGATTACCGACGAGCAAACAAAACTGTTTTACGAACAGAACAAGGAGCGGGTGAGCGGCGAGTTTGCGCAAACAAAAGACGCGATCAGACAGTATCTCGAAAACATCGAGTTGCGGCAGGCGGAACGCGCTTTTGTTGAGAAACTGCGGGCGGGCGCGTCGATCCAGGTGTTTTTGGTGGCGCCTGAGTCGCCGGCGCCACCCAAGGCGAGCGAAGCAGGATCTAAATCGCGGTAGCGTTTCCCCCGAGACGTTGTTCCGCAAGCCGGTCGGCGGCTTTGTAAGTCGTAATACCCTGGCTTGCGGACAACTGAAAGATGTTGAGCAGCGTCTCGTAAATTAGATCAACTTTTGCTGCTGCCTGCGCTCGCTCCCAGCCAAGCAGGTCCCGGCATCCGTTGATCACGCCACCGGCATTGGCGGCGTAGTCGGGCGCGTAGAGAATCTCCCGCGCCGCGAGTGCGTCGCCATGTCGGGGTTCCAGTAACTGATTGTTTGCCGCTCCCGCGACGATCTCCACTTTCAGACGTCCGATCGTCTGATCGTTTATCACTCCTCCCAGGCCACATGGCGCGAAGATGTCGGCATCGGCGTCGTAAATCTCTTCCGGCGCGACGGCTGATGCGGCAAAGTCTTTCACGACTCGTTCGACCTTCTGCGCATCGATGTCGCTCACGATCAAGCGTGCTTCCGCGTCATGCAGGTAAGAGGCGAGGTGATAACCGACGTTGCCGCAGCCTTGAAGCGCAACCGTGCGTCCCGCGAGACTGTCCGATCCCCAACGATATTTAGCCGCCGCTTGAATCGCACGAAAAACACCACGCGCCGTGACCGGAGAAGGATCGCCCGAACCGGACATCAGTCCGGCGACATGCTGCGTCTCTTTTCGTACGTGCTCCATGTCCGCGGGACTCGTGCCGACGTCTTCGGCGGTGATGTATCGACCGCCGAAAGTCTCGACAAAACGTCCATGCGTGCGGAAGATCTCTTCGCGATCCAGCGGTTGATCGTTTCTGATGATGATCGACTTGCCGCCGCCAAACGGAATTCCCGCGAGCGCGTTCTTGTAAGTCATGCCACGCGCGAGACGCAGCACGTCGTCAATCGCTTCCTGTTGGTTTCGATAATGCCAGAAGCGCGTGCCGCCGATTGCCGGTCCGAGACGCGTGCTGTGTATCGCTATCAATCCGTGATAACCATTATCTTCGGTGCATGAAGTCAAACTCTCATGCCCGGCAACTGACAATTCGCTGAGCTTCATGTAAAAATAATCCTCTTTCGCCGTAAAGAACTATCCGACTTGTTAAGGAGAAGACAAATGGACCGATCGAAAACCTCTGTTCTGTTATTCGTGTGTACCGCTCTCCTCGTGGCAGTTTCGTTTACAAAACAAGTTGCCGACGCACAACAACAAAAACCCACATTTGAACCGATTCCGTCCGGAGAATACAAAATGGATGTCGCGCATAGCGTGATCGGATTTGCTATCCGGCACTTTGAGATCTCGCTGGTTCGCGGACGCTTCAAGGAATTCACCGGAGCGATCAACTACGACGCCGCTGACGTTACTAAATCGACTGTTGAGTTCACTGCCAAAGTCGAAAGCGTCGACACGGGCGTCGCTGGACGTGACAATCACCTGCGAACTGCCGATTTTTTTGAAGTCGCGAAATTTCCGGAGATGACGTTCAAAAGCACGAAGGTGGAAAAGAAAGGCAACGGCTACGTGCTTCACGGCGATTTCACTCTGAAGGGAGTTACGAAACCAATCTCGTTTCCGTTCACGCTAACTGGCGCGATCAAGGATAACCGCGGAAACGTGCGGTTTGGTGTTGCCGCGGAAACGAAAATCAACCGCCGAGATTATGGAATCAACTGGGGCGCGGCGATGGCGAACGGCGGACGCAACGTCGCGGACGAAGTCGTTATCGATCTGCAACTTGAAGCAGTAAAAGAGCCGCCGGCGGCGACTCAGTGATATTTAATGCGGCGCGCGAATCGGGCGGCCGGGATAAACTCCCGGTACGAGCAACACGACCTCCGAAATTCATTGGAATCGATTCGGAGAATAACACTTTCGATCAGATACGGTTGCGCCTGGTGTTGCTGCTCTTCGTTCCTTTTGGTGTGGGTGAAGGAGACGGCGAGGGAGTTGGTGTCGGGGTCGGCGTGGGTGTTGGCGTGGGTGTTGGCGTGGGTGTTGGCGACGCGTAGTTTTCGGGCGTGGTTGTCAGAGCGGCGCCGGCGTCGATACGGGGTTGAACGTCGCCGCCGATGTTCACCGATATCCGCGTGAGGTGACGAACCAAATCTTTGTTCAACAGCAATGGGAAGTTGGCGCGAAGCAGTGCCGCTTCACCCGCGACGATCGGCGCAGCCATCGACGTTCCGCTCCACGTCGCGTACTGACTGAGCGGCACAGTGCTGAGAATCGATTCACCCGGCGCCGCGACCATGACCCACGATCCGCGGCTCGAAAAAGTAGCCAAAACGTCGTTGATGTTGGTAGCGCCGACCGAAACGAGTCCGTCGACATTTTCCGCCGCCGGGTAATAGCGCGTATCATCGCCTCCGTTTCCCGCGGCAGCGACAACGACGAGATACGGATTCGTGTAGATCGGATAATCGTCGTAATTAATCGTCGGGTCACCGCAAGCTTTCGCGAGTAAGTTGGCTATCAACTCGGTTTCTCGCAGCGTGGCCAAACTCAGGTTGATCACGTCCGCGCCGTCTGCGGTGTAGGGATCGCCGTCAGGATCGACAGCGTAAGCCAGCGCTTCAGCCAACACCCAGATGTTTCCCATGCCGCGCGAATCCAGTACCCTGATCGGCATGATCTTCGCTTCCGGCGCAACGAGGGCAACGAGCCCGGCGACGTGCGTGCCGTGTCCGTATGGACCAATGCTCGGACTGCCGACCTCACTCGGATCGTTGTCGTTGTCCACGAAATCCCAACCCGGCTGCAAACGCCCGGCGAGTGCCGGATGTTGACGATCGACTCCGGTGTCGAGCACGGCGACTTTGATTGGACCATTTGGCCCAATGCCTCTGTTGACCTGGTGAGCAAGCGGTAAACGAATCTTTTGCCCCGCCCACTGTGATGCGAACGTTCCCTGGTCGCCGCCGACACTCCACGTGTTTCCGACGCTCCACGTGTTGCCGGCGCCGACCGGCGGTTTCGTAATGTAATTTGGCTCAACTAAATCGACGCGCGAATCGCTTGCTAAAGCATTTACGAGGTCCAGAACCGAACTGGTGTCGAGTATGCGCAACCGGTAGATGGGCCGCGAGCCGAATTGATCGATCGGGATAGCACCGAGCGGGAACCGCGTGACGATTCCGAGCAGATCGCTGGTGCTGTTTAGTTTTACGATGATTTCGCCGGGTACGTACTCTTCGTCGGCGCTCGCGTTCGCGGCACTCTGCTGCCTTGCGTCTGAAATTAGAAAACAGACGATGAGGGATAGAAGGACCAAAACCGTCAGAGCTTTACGCACGATGACGATCCTCAAGGGTGGCGAACTAATGAATTAGTAACGGTCGGGCGACGCGACTACCATAGCGGAATAATTTTCGGCTGCCAATAGCTTTCGTTCACCAACGCCCGACCAACACGAACGGGGACCAGAAAAACGGGTGCGGCTTCTGCCGCAACAGTTTCATTTGTGCGGCCCGGAGCGCCGCCGCAGGCGACTTGGTCCGCGGCAATTCTCCATAAAATGTGCGCATTAACTCAGTCGTGGCCTCGTCGTCGATGGTCCAAAGACTCATCATCACGGTCGGCGATCCGGCCGAAAGAAACCCGCGCGCGAGTCCCATCAACTCGTCTCCGGGGGCAACAGCACTCATTCCGGTTTCACACGCACTCAGCGTCACCAGGCCGCAGTTCAAGTTCAACTCATAAGCGTCGCGGGCCGTAAACCATCCGTCGGCCAGGCGCAACGACGAAAACAACGGGTTGTCAGAACGGAAATGCGCGTGACAGGCAAGATGAAGCAGATCGAAGTCGTCCGCGCCGCGTCGCAGCGTGTCGGTAGTAGCGAGTTGGTCCAAACACTGAATCGCGTCCGGAAAGATCTGTTTGATCGCGTGCAGCTCGTCGCGCACGCCGGGAATGTGTTCGTCGGCGACACCCAACAACAACGCCGATTGATAATTACTCTCGGGAGTTGCCAGACATTGCTGCAAGACGAGGGCGCTCGGAGCGTATGTCACTTCGCGTCGCTCGATCAGCCACGTCTCACCATCGTACAGCGCGTGGAACGGCAGGTAGTGAAGTGCGCGATGCGGAACGATGACGAGTTGGCGATTACCGATCTTCCATTCGATCGGACGCAACAGTCGCTCGTAAAGCGAACGTAAGTGCTTCTGCGTGCGTTCGGTGAGAGCGGGCAGATGTTTGCGGATCTCAGTCGATCCGTAACGCAACGTATCGATCTGAAAACGACAGCGTTCGATCTCGGCGACGACTTCAGCTTCACTGTCGAGATCACGCACGACCTCGATGCGTTCGTCTGTAACAACAAAAGCGATCAACTTATCGTCAATCGCCGTGTATTCGATCAAAGCACGACCCGCGCCGAGTGCTGCTTGAAGTTTGGTAATCGAGAAGAGTTCCTGGTCCTGTTCCCGCTTCTCTCCGGTCGCGCCGCGATGTTGTAGTTGCCGCGAGATCTCGAGCAGCCTCGCTTCGCGTTCGAGAAGTTTGCTTTCGAGCTCGAAATTGAAGTTTTTGGCCTGAACCGGGCCGCGCACCGAGCGATGCATCTGGTTGTAGAGATAGTTGAGCTCTTCGCGCAGTTTGGCTGCGTTCCTTTGAAGATGCGCCTCAAAATCATCGCGGGCGGCGGATGAATGCAGCAAACGTCCGGCGATTGCGTCGGCCAAAGCTCGCGACCTCGCGCGCTCGATGAAAGTAAGCGCTTCGACGGCGCGCGCGTCGCCTTCCCTGAGACACAGTTTCGCGAGCTCGTAATAAGGAGAGATGCGATTCGCGAAGAACGCCGTGCGAAACTCCTCGCCCGGAATCGGCGCACGCAACTCTTCCGTCAAGTCGATCGCCTTGCGAAAGTAACCTTCCGCGAGTACCGGATCGCCTTTCCACAACGCGAGCGCGCCGAGTGAACTGAAACAACGCTCGGCGATCTGCGGCTGACCGTGTGCTTCGGCGTCGCGGAGTGTTTGTTCGAGCAACAGGGCTGCCGCGCCGGGATTTCCGAGCGCGCGATCGGCCTCGCCGCGCAACCAGCGAGCCAGCAGCAGTCGTTGCCAACTACCCGACATCAGTAACGCCGGCTCGGCTTTACCCGCCATCACCCGCGCGCCTTCGAATTTTGCTTCGCGATAAAGAAGTTGCGCGTGCGTCAATTCAACCAGGGCAGCGCCGACGGGATTTTGTTCCGCCGCGTAGAGACGCTTTGCCTGGTCGAGCCAGCGTTGCGCTTCTTTCGTACGGCCCAACAACATCAAAGCACGGCCGCCGTAAGCCTGGGCGCGCGCTTCTTCGGCACGCACTCCATGCTGCTCGAATATCGGAATGACGCGCTCGTAAATCGACAGCGCTTCGGCGGCGAGATTGAGTTCCAAATAAGCGTCGGCGATTTCATGCTCGGCGAGCAGCGCCTGGATCGTGAGACCGAGCGAGGTGTAACGCTGGCGAGATCTTTCGAGAAAGTCGAGCGCGCGATCGTAGCGTCCCTGCAACAGGGCGAAGAGGCCGATGTTTCCTTCGATCCCGGCGATGGTCACTGGCTGCGCCGCGGCTTCGGCCTGTCGCAGTGCTTCTTCGAACAGATCCTCAGCAGATCTGAACTTGTGTAGTTGCGCGTAAGTATTTGCGAGGCAGTTATTTACGGTCGCGAGTTGTTTCTGATCGTTGACCGAGGCGAAACGCTCGCGAGCGGCGGTTTGAAAAAGTTCCGCGTCGTGATAGCGGTCGCGGCGAAAATGCAGGTTGCCGATGTTGTGTTCGATCTTCCCGGCCGCGTGGATGTCGCCATAGGCGAGAAAGATCTCGCGAGCGCGAAGTCCACATTCGATTGCCTGGTCATAACGTCCCAACATCGAGAGCGCGATCAGCTTACTGACCTGGGTCGCGGCGGCAGGGTGAATCTTGCCGATACTCAAAAACCGGCGCTCCGATTCTTCGAGTTCGGCGATCGCCGACTGCATCTCGCCGTCGATCAACGCTTTGAGACCGGCAGCCCATGCTGTCAACGCTTTGATTTCGGCCGTGGGGCGAATCTCCGCAAGTAAGCGAAGCGAGGCGGCTGCCTCGAGAGCTGTTCCGGGGTGAGTGCTCCATCCGTCGAGACAGATGTCTTTCAAACAGTAGGCAAGTTCGGCATCGAGCAGCGCAGAGTTCTCCCACAGCAATGTTTCTCGCTGGGCATTGCTGGAGTTAACGAGAAGCTTCGCTAGTTCCGCACGCTGCATTGATGAAGCTCAGTTCTTCAAAACCAATTCCGGGATCTCGATTTCCACGTCTGGCAGTCTAACTTTGAGCGAATAGTTCCCTAAAGGGACAGACGTGAGTGTAAACTCACATAGCTCATTTAGACCCGTTTCCGCCGCGCCGGTTGCTCCTGATAGCGTGATAAAACCACGCGCACAACCTTCGCGGATAACTTGCCCCGCGACCACGCACTCATCGTTCTGCACTGTGACGCGCAAATCCAATGCGGTGTCGGGCGCCGAATAGAGCACCTGGTGCGACGCCGTGCTCAGCGAGCGCATTCCAAACGCTGAATCAGTCCGGCGACTATCAAAAGTCAAAGTTGCGACGATACGTCGCAAGGGCGGCTGCCCTGATGGCGAGAAGGTATTCATGGCGGTATCTCTGCAAGTGAACTATCTTGCCTCGGCCCTGGGCACCGCCAGCATAGGCTCTCGAAAACTGGTTGTCTAGAGGTTACGAGTGGCGGCAGAGGCTTAGTTTCGATCTCCGCGCTTTCTTCGCGCCTCTGCGTTCTCTGTGTTCTCTGCGGTTTCCTTGTTTATATAATTAGTTCACCGCAGAGGCGCAGAGAACGCAGAATATTCAAATTAAGACACCACTCGTCTGGCGGGTATTGAGAACCATCACAAACCGATCAAATTCAGTTCAATTTTCGTGTAGCCGTGTTCGGTGGCCCATAGATCCAACGGCGCGGCGGCGACTTCGTCAACCAGTGGTTCGGCTATGCCCAGCCGCGTGAGATCGACGCCTTTTAAATAGTGTTTACAGGTATCGCAGGCTTCGACACGAACGTGGTCGATTGTCTTTGACTGAAAGTAAGCGAGCTTCGCCGGGTCCTCCTCGCCGCAGTTCGCGCAAACAACGCGGCGAAACGCCCAACTCCCGAGACACTTCGCGCAGATCAGATCGCGATTGCCGCTCTCCGCCGCTTCTTTGTTCTGTAAGAAACTCAGTTGAGGTTTGCCGCCGCACCGGGGACAGCGTCGCTCGTTCATCGTTCCGCGCGCCGGGGCGATGAAATGTCCGTAAGGCTGTAAGAACGCTTTTGCGAAGAACTCGGTGTCGGACGGCGCGTGCCAGTAACTCAATAACATCTCGTCGATATGCTGAGTTTTTAATGTTTGTGCCTGCTCGACAAGAGGCGGGGGACCAACGTCTTCAACAGCCTGCAAGATGATCGAAAACGCCGGGCTAAGCGCGGGCAGATCGCGATCCAGTTCTCCCGAGAGTTGTTTAATTGCCAGTAGCTCGTGGATCTCACGCTGCGCGCGTAGGAGGTGAGTGTAGAAAACTAACAGCTCATTGCCCGCACTGGCGAGTTGTTCGGCCCGGCGTATCTGTCTTTCCCAGAAATCCACTCGAACAAACTACGCTTTCGACGTATCAAACACCACCTGATCATACAGCCAGAGTTGCTTGAAGAAATCCGCATCAGCCGCGACGGCGCCTGTGTCTTTCACAGTGTCGACGACCTCAGCAACGGTTCGATGTCCATCGATCGCGTCGTACAACTGTTTCTCGTAAGGATTGATGATCAGATAGATGTCATTGAACATGTGCGTCTGGTTCAACAGCGCGCCCGCTGCGCCCGGAGGCAGGCGTTCCTGAATGCACACGGTCCACGGACGACGAATCGGCACGTATTGCAGATATCGATCGTCGTCAAATGTCACGAGCGCTCGATGATTCTTTGTCCCGGCAGGTTGGGCCACAAAGTCGTGATTCGTCATCATGCCGCGCCATAGTTCCATCGCCGCATACTGGTCCTGTTCAGGCAATGCGGCGGCGCGATTAGCGTGAGGCGTCGCCGTAAATGCGCCGCACTGAGGCGAGTAAGCCGCTTGCCAGTACCAACGCGCGAGACTCAATCCGCCGCGTTCCAGAAACTCGTAGAGTTGCGAAACTGAGTACGTCCGATCGCGAGGATTCAACAGCGCATCGATCAACGCATCCGCGTTCAGCGACTCTCGCGACCCACGCATCATCTGCAACACCGGATGATTTTGCGGCACTTCGCGTAAAACGGCGGTGAGGTCGTTGACCTCCTGCTGTGTCGTGCCGACGCCGAGTTTTCGACAGTACTCCTGGATCATGTGAACGCCCGTGCGGCCGTACGGCGCATAGACCATCAAATACATCGTGCCGTCAGGCTTCAACAACGACGAGAGGGCACGCAGACCAACATCAGGATCCGCAAGGTGATGCAACACACCCGTGCAAACGATGTGGTCAAACTGATGGTCCAAATCCGCGGCGTTCTCGATCGGCAACTCTCGCGGTTCGAGATTCGTGAGATCGTATTTCTGTTTGAGTTTCCCGGTGTGTTCGAGACTGGTCGGGCTGACGTCAATCGCCGTCACACGCGCCGCCGGATGACAGATCGCATACTTTGCCGCCTGCCACGTACCGCAACCAGCAACGAGAACATCCAAGTCGGCCCGATATTCCTTGTCCGGCCAGAACAGATGGAACTCAGACCGCAGGACGTTCTCGTCCTTATACATATCGCGCGCGCGATCCAGATTATCGATTGGCGGAGGATAAGGATGCTTCGTGTAAAACTGATAGATCGGATCGGCACTCATAGATTTTTGCCCTACTCCCACGTACTTGGGCGACGGATTATATACCTAACGTCACATGAGCGCATTCCGCGCAATGACCTCGCGGTAAAAATCGGCGCTCAACTTGGGCGTTCTTTTCTGCGATGCGTAATCGACGTAGTGGATGCCGAAACGGTTGGTGTAACCGTCGGCCCACTCGAAATTGTCCATCAGGCTCCACAAAAAATATCCCTTCACGGGCACACCTTCCGCCACCGCGCGATGCAACTGCGTCAAATAACTGCGCAGATACGTGACGCGATCCGTGTCGTAAACTTTTCCGTCGGCGGCCGGCTCATCCGCCGCCGAGCAGCCGTTTTCAGTGATGTAAATCTCTTTCGCGCCGTAGAGTTTGGCGACGTATTTCGGTCCCCAGTAGAGCACGTCAGGCGTGATGAAGAGCCACGGCGACGGCGCGTGCGGGAACGACTTCGGATGCGGCACATGAGCAAAACCCGCCGGCGACGACTCGTCCGCGCGCACAAACTGCGCCGTATAGATGTTGATGCCGATGAAGTCGAGCGGGCTCGAGATGATCTTCAACTCTTCCGGCGTGAACTTCGGAGCATCCGCGCCATTCGATTTCAGATACCAGTCAGTGTACTTCCCTTCGGCGATCACGTTTAGATACTGCGCGTTCATCTCGCGCATCGCGCGCTCAGCGGCAGCGAGGTTTGCCGCGTTCTCGATCACGGGAACCGGAACCGTGATGTTCTCCGCGAGACCGACCTTCGTTCCAGGCTTCGCACTCGCGCGAATCGCCTGCACCGCGAGTCCATGGCCCAACACGGCGTGATGTCGCGTTTGGTTCAAACGGAGTCCGGTGAGTTTCAATCCCGGCGCGTGTACGCCCCAGCGATAACCCACTTCGATAAACGCACCGAACTCGTTGATCGTGAAGATGTGTTTGACGCGATCACTCAGCTTGCCTGCGACGTAACCTGCGTAGTCGCCGAAAGCCTGCGACGTTTCTTTCCCTTCCCAACCGCCGAAACGATCCTGTAACGACTGCGGGAGATCCCAGTGATAAAGCGTGGCGTACGGCTGTATGCCGTTCGCGAGCAGCTCGTCGACGAGGCGGTTGTAGAAGTCGAGGCCTTTCGGGTTTGCTGGACCATCGCCGTTCGGAAAAACGCGCGGCCAGGCGATCGAGAAGCGATAGGCTTTGCAGCCAAGAGCTTTCATCAACTGCACGTCGCCTTTGTAGAGATGATAGTGATCGTTGGCGACGTCGCCCGTCGCATTGTTCACGGTCTTGCCGGGCGTATGTGAAAACGTGTCCCAGATCGATGGACCACGGCCGTCTTCTTTGACCGCACCTTCAACTTGATAAGACGCCGTCGCCGTTCCCCAAAGAAAGCCGTTCGGGAACGAGCGCGACGCGTTGCCTTGCGGTTGTGCGCTCGCGCTGGGCAAAGCGCTCGATGCAAGTGCCGCCGGCAACTCGGTCGCGGAAGCCAATGCGGCGGCGCCGGCGATCTTCGCGAAAGTGCGTCTCGAGAATTTATTCTTCACGTTGAATATGTCTCCTCTAATTTTTAGCCACAAAAAGGCACAAAAAACACAAAGAGTCTTCGTCAAGGTAAGTCACACGCGATTGACGTCAGTCCCACCAAGTTGAATCCCTTTTTGTGGTTTTTGTGCCTTTTTGTGGCCATGTCTCTGATCGATGTTTACCGGCGCGTCGCCGTAACGCCGGGCCAGTCGTCGGTGCGAAAAGGCGACGCGGGTAAGTCTGCTTTGTTGTAGAGATTGACGAGCGGGTTATCGGCCCAGCCGTAACGCACGGCGACGGGCTTCGTAACCTGCGGGCTCGACACGACGATCGTGTCGCCTTCGATACGCGCGTCGGCCCAGACAAACTTTCGATCCGCGCCGGCGATCGCAAAACCTTTGACTGGACCACCGTCGCTTGTCTTCATTCCGGCGGCGTGTTTGAACTTGATGCGAACTTTGTCGTCGTCGATGCTGAAGCGATCGAAGAGTGGTCCTGACGGGATTGTGTTTTGTCCGTACGTCTCCGCGAGCGCCCACTGTGCGAGACGACGGCCGACGTCGAGTTTGTTACGCGGATGGAGATCTTCGCCGCCGACGTCGATAATCACGGCCATTCCGGTTTTCGGCTCACGCAACGTCATCAATTGAGCTTCGCGTAACTCGGCCCAATCGCTTTCACTCGGTTCGAGTTTTCGCGGACGCCAATTCGCGAGCTGAACGAAATAGAACGGAAACTGCTGTCCCCACGCTTTGCGCCAGTCTTTGATCATCAACGGAAAGAGAGTGCGGTACTGATATGCGCGCCCGGCATTGCTTTCGCCCTGGTACCAGATCGCGCCGCGAATGCCGTACGGCACGATGGGCGCGATCATCGCGTTGTAAAGCACGCTCGGACTGTTCTGATTTGCGATGCCGACGGCTTCCGGACGCGTGCCCCAATCAGGACGCTTCGGTTCGAGACCCAGCTCGATCTTGTAATCCCATGGACCACGAAGCGAGATGGGTTGAGCATCCCCGTCTGGTCCAAGCGACATGTCGCCGCGACTGAAACCGCCTTCTCCTGCGTGATCGAAAACGCGGATCGCGATCACGTTCGTCCCTGCGCGTACCAGCGATCCGGGCACGACATACTTGCGCGGCACCATGTAACTGTTCGGCGTCTCTCTTCCGATGGACCCGACTTTCGTGCCGTTGAAATACGTGACGTCGTCATCGTCGATGGCTGAGAGATTCAGGAGCAGATCCTTGCCCGCCCACGAATCGGGTACGGTCACGGTTTTGCGAAACCAGACGGCGCCGTCGATTTGCAGTCCCGCCGCTTCGAACTGTGTTGGCAGATCCATCTTCTGCCAGTCGCTCGTTGCTGCATCGGGCTTCGCGTAACCCAGCGCCTCGCCTTTGTTTCCTGCGTCGGCGTAGAGGTTCTTCTCTTCCCATTGGGCCAACGCGCGCGCGTATGTTTCTTTCGTTTGCGGTAACGCTTTCAAATTGGCTTCGTAACGGTCGAGAATGGGTTTCAGATCCGGTGTTTCTTTGAGCGCATCGTGACTGGTCCATGCTTCCGCCGGCGTGCCGCCCCACGAAGTGTGAATCAGGCCGACCGGGATTTTCAGACGTTGATAGATCTCGCGTCCGAAGAAATATCCGACGGCGGTGAAGTGTGCGGCCTCGGCGGGTGTGGTGACGACCCACTCTCCTTCGACGTCGTCGAGCGGTGCCGGCGACGTCTTGTGCTCAACTCTGAAGTGCCTGATCTCGGGGTAGTTCGCCTGCGCCAGAGTTTGTTCCGCGTTTTCGGTGTTGTTCAGCGGCCACTCCATGTTCGACTGGCCCGAGCAGATCCAAACTTCGCCGACCAGCACGTTTTTGATCGTGACGATGTTGTCGCCCTTCACGATCAACTCGGATGGTCCACCTGAGTGCAACGGACCGATCCAGACTTCCCATTTCCCTTTCTCGTTCGCGACAGTCGTCGCGGATTTCTGATCGAAAGCGACGGTGATCCGCTCTTTGGGATTTGCGCTGCCCCAGACGCGGACTTTCATTCCCTGTTGCAGCACCATGTTGTCGCTGATGATTGCCGGGAGACGCACTTCGGCGTGCGTGGCGACGGCGAAGAGCAGAATAAGAATTGGGATTGCAAGCTTTGTTGTATGACCGGGCATAAGGGGCGAACCTTCTCCGCGTTTTCTCAAAATACAACTACAGATTTAATGGATGAAAATCAGAACAGGGACACTAGCTTACCAGCAGTTTTACGACAAACGATAGTCAAAAATAAACCGACCGATCTGGATCGTGCCTTTTCCGCCAGCCGCGGGCTGAATCAACAGCGTGCGCACCATCGAGCTCTTCTTGTTGCGTACCGCCTCGACCTCGCCAACCTGGTCGCCGCTCGACGCGCGATAAAACGTCACCGTGATGCTGTCAGGCGTCTTGCGTTTGTAACCAAAGACGTAGTCACCGGGTTCGAGAGAGAAGTCGCCGACCTGCATCGGGACCTGAACGATAAAGAAATGCGAATACTTTCCTTCCGCGGAGTAACCGGCTGTGATCATCACCACGCCCGCGATGAATTTCCCTTGCCCGTTCGTAACGCCGGACGCGGTGCGAAATTCCGTTTCGATGTTTTCCTTGATCACGGCGGCGCGCGCGGGAATCACTTTGCGCAACTCCGACTCGGAAGCAGTGCGCCAGCCGGCCGGATCGGCGAACCCGGCAATACAGGTCAACAGCAGTAACAGAAATGCATTTGCGGCCTTTTTCTTCATTAATCCCCTCTCGCGGGCGGTTGATGCTCCTCATGATTACATGAGTTTCGCAGAATGTTAAAGTAGGGACGCACACATGCGTCGCTTAATCCCCTTGCAAGTTGCCGCGGCCCTGCTTCTCCTTGCCAGCACGCGCTCGCCGGCACTCGATCCAAACCGCACTCTCAATGAGTTTGGACATCAGGCGTGGACAACCGAAAACGGATTGCCGCAGAACACCGTGCAAGCCATCGTCCAAACTCAGGACGGCTACCTCTGGATCGGAACACAGGAAGGTCTCGTTCGTTTCGACGGTCTCAACTTCGCCGTTTTCGACAAAGAAAACACGCCCGCTTTCAAAAGCAACGACATTCGTTTCCTGCAACAGGATCGACAAGGCCGTTTGTGGATCAGCACGTCGTACGGTCTCGTCTGCCGTCACAACGGACTGTTCGCCGGCTACACCATAAACGAAGGATTGCCCGACAACAGCGTTGGTCCAATCGTCGAAGACGCAAACGGCAACGTGTGGATCGGAACTGCCGCCGGCCTGGCGCGATTTGAAAACGGTAAGTTCAAAACTTTCACGATCGAAAACGGTTTATCGAGAAACGTCGTGCAGCTCTTGACCGCGCGAGCAAACGGAACGCTCTTAGTCGGAACGTCCGCGGGACTTCAGGCGCTCAGCGGCGACAGTTTCACCAACATTACGATCGGTCCCGACATTCTGCCCGCCAACATCACCGCGATCGCCGAAACACTGAACGGCCAGTTGTGGCTGGGAACGCTGAACGGACTGTTCGCCGTTGACGGCAATGGACGCGCGAATCCGGTTCCGCTCCCGAACAATCGCGTCAACGCGCTGTGTGTCGATCGCAACGGCACGTTGTGGATCGGAACAGCCGCCGGTCTCGCGCGTGTGCGAAACGGAAAAGTCGAGACATTCACCGCCGCCGATGGTCTAACGAGCAATCTCGTCCTCTCGGTGTTCGAAGATCGCGAAGGCAGCATCTGGATCGGCACCGAAGCCGGCGGACTGAATCAACTGAAGAGCAAGAAGTTCAACACTTACACCACGCGACAAGGACTCCCAAGCGATCTCGTCAAGGCCATCTACCAGGATTCACAAGGCGGAATCTGGATCGGTTCGAACGGCGGCGGGCTGACGCTTTTCAAAGACGGAAAATTCACGACCTGGACCACCAAAGACGGTCTCTCGAGCGACGTCGTACTTTCTCTCACATCCAGCGCGGACGGTACGCTCTGGATCGGCACGCCCGATGGTCTGAATCGCTTCCGCGATGGAGTGTTCCAAACATTTACGTTCGCTGACGGTCTCTCGAACGATCTCGTCCGCTCGGTGTTTGTCGATCGCAGTGGCGTGCTTTGGGTCGGCACGCGCGATGGTCTGAACAGTTTTCGCGACAACGAGTTCAGGACGTACACCACGCAGGACGGGCTCGCAAACAACTTCATCGGCGCGATCTACGAAGACTCGAAAGGCAATCTCTGGGTCGGAACACTCGGCGGTTTAAGTAAGCTGAAGGACGGCGTGTTCCAAACATTTACTACAAACGAAGGCCTGTCGAGCAACACCGTCATCTCGCTTTACGAAGACGCTGCGGGCGATCTGTGGATCGGGACGAACGGCGGCGGTCTGAATCGTCTGCGCGCCGGTAAGTTCGTGTCGTTCACGAATCGAAACTCGCTCGCGGCCGACGTCATCTATCGCATCCTCGAAGACAAACAGCAGAACCTGTGGTGCAGTTCGAACAAAGGAATCTTTCGCGTCAGTAAAGCCGAACTCGAACGCGTCGCGACTGGCGCGAGCACGAGCGTCAGTCCCGTCTACTATGGACCAGCGGACGGAACGTTGACGCGCGAGTCCAGCGGCGGCGGGCATCCGGCGGGATGGAAGACCAGCGACGGCCGGATTTGGTTCGCAACGATCAAAGGACTCGCCGTCATCGATCCCGAGAACATTCCACTCAATACCACGCCACCGCCGATCGCCGTTGAACAGCTTTTCGTCGACAACGAAGCAGTCTCGACGAGTCAAAAACTCTCACTCTCGCCGGGAACATCGCGACTCGACTTCTATTACACCGCGCTCAGTTTCATCGCACCCGAGAACGTGCGTTTCAAATACAAGCTCGAGGGTTTTGACGACGACTGGATCGACGCTGGCGCCAAGCGCGTCGCGTCGTACACGAACCTGCGTCCGGGAAACTACACGTTCCGCGTGATCGCCGCGAACAACGACGGTGTGTGGAATGAGAGCGGCGCGGCGGTCCAGTTTTATCTACAGCCGCGGTTTTATCAGACTTACTGGTTCTATTTGCTCGTCGCTTTGTTGTTGGCGTTGGCGGCGTGGCAACTGTATCGACTGCGAGTCAAGCGAATGGCGTTTGAGTTTCGCGCCGTGCTCGCCGAACGCAATCGCATCGCGCGCGAGATCCACGACAACCTGGCCCAGGACATTCTCGGCATCTCCGTTCAGTTGGAACTGGTTGCGCGTCTGATGCCCGCAGCGGCCGAGTCGGCGAAGGGCCACCTCGATCGCGCGCGCATGTTGGTGCGAAACAGCATGACCGAAGCGCGTCGTTATGTTTGGGATCTGCGTTCCGAGGAGTTGCGCAAGAAAGACCTGCCTGCGGCGCTGAGTGATACGACCAAACGTTTGACGGCGGACACGGGAGTCGAAGCGGTCGTCGATATAAGCGGGCCGTTGCAACCTTTGCCGGTTTTAGTCGAGACAAATCTACTCCGAATTGGCCAGGAAGCAGTCAACAACGCCGTGAAACACGCCCACGCAACACGCATCGACGTCGCGCTTAACTTCGACACGCGTCACGTGCGACTCAGCATCAGCGACAACGGCCGCGGTTTCGATCCGCAACAGCAGATCGCGGACGGTCACTTCGGTTTGCTGGGAATGCGTGAACGCGCGGATCAGATCGGCGGCACACTCACGATCGAGAGCGCGAACGAACGCGGCACTCAGATCGCGATCGACGTTCCGCTCAATCACGACTGACGATCGCAGCAAACGCCGGCTTGGGTTTGCCGTTGCGATCAAACAGCAGCGGATAATTCGTGCGGCCTCGCATGGGCCAGTTGTTCAACCACGAATCGCCATCGGCGACTCCCCAGAGAGTCACACGCTCAACCACGTCGCGGTGCTTTCGATAAACCTGAAACAACTCCGCGTATCGTTTTGCCTGCGCCGCCTGCACTGCGTCCGGTAATCCATTTACGTAAGGATTCAACTGCGGAGTCACTTTGATATCGACAGCGTAATCAGCACCGGGCTTCGTCGTGCGCGGCAGCACGTCAACGTCGAGCTCCGTGATGTGAACTTTAACGCCCAACGCCGCGAATGCACTGATCGTCGCATCCTCATCGGCGATTGACGGCCAGTCCATCAGGTTATGATTCTGCAACCCGACGCCGTTGATCTTCACACTCGCCGCCTTTAATTTCTTGATCAGTTCAACGCCGCCCGCGCGTTTCGCCGGTAACTCGAGATCGTAGTCGTTGTAATACAACTCCGCGGACGGATCAGCTTCCGCCGCAAACTCAAACGCCTTCACGAGATAGTCTTCGCCGATGATCTTGAACCACGGCGACTGGCGCATCGTTCCATCCTGCTCCAGCGCCTCGTTCACGACGTCCCAGCCGTGAATTCTTCCCTTGTAACGACCGACGACCGTGAAGATGTGTTCGCGCAATCGCTTCAAGAGTGCGTCCCGATCGAGCGGCTGTTTCTTTTCGTCTTCAAACACCCACGCAGGCGTTTGCCTGTGCCAGACGAGCGTATGGCCCACGATGAACATGCCGTTCTTCTCACCAAACTCGACAAAGCGATCCGTAGCGGTGAAATCGTAGCGGTTCGGCTCGGGATGAACCAACGCCCACTTCAACGCGTTCTCGGGTGTGATCGAATCGAAGTGTTTGCGCACGATCTCAGCGCCGCGAGCATCGCGTTCGAAAAACTGGCGTGGATTGAGTGCAGCGCCGATCTTGAAGTCGTCCTTGAAGACCTCTTTGAGCCTCGTTTCCCTCTGCGGCAGCGCCGGAATAAACAGAGCAAGCACGCACAGAATTGCGAATAAAAACAGACGTTTCATTTGATCTCCAACATCACCACCGACTTCGCGGGAACTAACAACGATAACTGAGCGCCTCGCTTTTCAAAGCCCTCGAAGGTGGCAGGCTGAACATAGTTCGCGTTCTCGAACGTATTCACGGCGTTCATCTCGCGCGCCGTCAGCATTTCTCCGTTGACGCTGTTGAAGGTGCCTCCGAACATTGTTGTATCGATCGTAGCCGCGCGCGTCGGATCGAGATTCACGATCGACAAATGCAAACGTCCCTGCGCATCGCGCGAAGCCGACACACTCAGCGCAGGCACGGACGCGTTGTCGATCCTGTACTCCGGCGTGCTCAGATCAGTCGGGATCATCGTCGCGTTCTGGTGTACGCGAAACATCCTGAACACGTGATACGTCGGCGTCAGCACCATCTTCTCTTTGTCCGTCAGGATCATCGCCTGGAGCACGTTGACCATCTGCGCGATGTTCGCCATGCGCACGCGATCGCCGTACTTCTGAAACAGGTGCAGATTCACACCCGCAACGACCGCGTCGCGCAAACTGTTCTGTTGATAGAGCGCGCCCATGTCGCGGCCCGGCTCGCGGTCGTACCACGTGCCCCACTCGTCAACCAGCAAGCCGATGCGCTTTTGCGGATCGTACTTGTCCATGATCGCGCTGTGTCGCTGGATAAACTCCTCCATGCGCAGCGTGCGCACGAGCGTCGCGTGCCACTCTTTTTCGCCGAACTGCGTGGCGGAACCTTTCTTGTCCCAGTTGCTGGTCGGCAACGTGTAGTAGTGCAACGACAGGCCGTCCATGTGTCGCGCGGCTTCCGCCATCAACACCTCGGTCCACTTGTAATTGTCGTCGTGAGATCCGGACGCGAGTCGCTGGATGCGATTGCCGGAGTGGTTCTTGATAAACGTCGCGTACTGGCGATAGATGTCGGCATAAAACTCGGGCCGCATGTGTCCGCCGCAACCCCACGTTTCATTGCCGACGGCGAAGTAAGGAATCTTCCACGGCTTGTCGCGGCCGTTTCGGCGGCGCATGTTTGCGAGGTCGGAATCGGCGTCGGAGGTCATGTACTCGATCCAGTCCATCGTCTCCTGCGGCGTGCCCGTGCCGACGTTGCCGTTGATGTAAGCATCCGCGCCCAACATCTCGCACAGGTCCAGGAACTCGTGCGTGCCGAAGGCGTTCGAGTCAACGCCGCCCCAGCTCGCGTTCGGACGTCGCGGACGCTTGTCACGTGGTCCAATGCCGTCGCGCCAGTGATACTCGTCGGCGAAACAGCCGCCGGGCCAACGCAACACCGGAACGTGCAAATCTTTGAGTGCGGAGACTACGTCGTTGCGCAATCCGCGCGTGTTCTTAATCGGCGAGTCTTCCCCGACCCAAAGCCCGTCGTAGACGAGGCGTCCAAGATGTTCGGCGAAATGGCCGTAGATGTTACGGTTGATGGTCCAACGCGGCTGGTCCAAACGAATCGCGAGCGTGGCTTTGTAGGGTTCGGCGGTTTGCGGTCTGGCGGGAGTGATACCGGGCTTTGCCACAAAGCAAACTGCCAACACAAACAGCAACATCAATACGCCTAAGCTGCGGCGACTATGCATAATCGTTCCTGGGGTGCAAAATGGGATTTGACTACGCGTGTTTCATAAGGCTTTTTACCATCCAAAGCAACGCTTTTTTTGGTAGTGTCTTGTTTGTTCAGCATTCTCCGCGCACCTCTGCGACTCTGCGGTAAAGAACCGCAAGAAAATATAAACCGCAGAGACGCGCAGGACCGCCGAGCGACGCAGAGAGAGGAAGGCAAACCTTGAGCAATAAGCTTCGAATAATGGTGATCGACGATCAGGCGGTCGTAAGACAGGGGTTCGTTTCGTTAATCAACACTGTCGCGGACATGGACGTGATCGCGCAGGGCGTGAACGGGCAGCAGGCGCTAGAGTTGTATCGCGAACACCAGCCTGACATAACGTTGATGGACTTGCGGATGCCGGTGATGGGCGGTGTCGACGCGATTGCGAAGATCCGTCACGAGTTCCCGGACGCGAAGATCATCGTTCTCACCACCTATGACGGCGACGAAGACATCTACCGCGCGCTGCAAGCCGGCGCGCAAGGTTATCTGTTGAAAGACATGTTCTTCGAAGAGTTGGAAGACGCGATCCGAAAAGTCCATGCCGGCGCGCGCCGTCTGCCTGCGGTGGTGGCGGAACGTTTGGCGGAACGAATGGGCGCCTCCGAGTTGACGGTTCGAGAGTTGGAAGTGCTTCAGGAGATCGTGAAAGGCAAGACGAACAAAGAGATCGCCGGGTCGCTGAGTATCAGCGAGGCGACGGTGAAGAGTCACATCAACAACATACTCGGGAAACTCGGCGTCACTGATCGCACGCAAGCCGCCACGCGCGCGCTGCAACGCGGCATCGTTCACCTGCATTAGTCATAACGGAAATCCAGAATCAGCGGAACTTCCGCGATTCCGCGATCGCAACTGGTCTCTATAACATCGGTCATCCGTCCATTGGTCCAAACGACGACGGAGCCATCCGCTACATCCACTTCCGTGCCTTTCGTGAGAGCGCTCAGGCAAGGCTCATACAACGGATCTTCGATCCCGAAAAAACCACGCAGGCTGGCGATCCCGTCGTACTGCGTTCGCCCATTCACTCCTTGCGATGCGTTCTTGAGCACAAACGCCGTCCTCTCATTGATCACCAGGACTACCTGGCGAAGCGAGGCTTCAATCCGGTCTGCAAATTCAAAACTAAATGAGCGGACTTCTTCTATCAAACAGGATGAATAGTTGAGCGTGGCGGTGCAATCAAAAGAGCACGGCATGTGAAAGATGAGCATCGATACAGTGTTCTTGGCGAGGCAGTTTGCTTTCCATGAGAAACGCTCGGATCTTTTTGCGGCCTCGGCGATCGTGTTTTGCCTGGGCCAGTCGTTGTGTTTCATGAATGAGTCGACGCAGCACTCGGGATAGCCAAACGCGAGCCCCAGTCGATAAACGTCGACACTCGGCTTATAGATGACGCGATTATTGATTACGACCGGGTACCAGACGAGTGCGAGAGTTTCGGCTGCCGCCGCTGCGCTGCGCGCGATGACGACGTGAATCTCGTCGTGTAACTGAAACTGGTCCGGTTCGGCAAATCTGAATGCGCGTCCCTGGGCTCTGGTGGTCGGAGCGAATTCAGAACCAAACGCCTGCGCCGTTGGATCAACCGGGCTGAAGACACAATCGACTTCAGTTGTGAAGCCCAATTCGGTAACCAATCGCTGGAAAGCTTCAAACTTAGGCGCCGGAATCCAATCGTCCATTGAGCGTCGAATACCCGCCAAGACGGCGATGTACTGCGCCGGCTGCATGACGCCTTCACGCAGTTCGATCAGCTCGCTGAGTTTTGTTCTCCAATCGCTTCGATAATTCATCGTTTGTACTGAGACAGATGGTCCAACAGGGACGGATCACGGAGATTGTTGAACATAATCCGATCGAAATCGTCATAGTGCTGCAAATGCCGCAGCGCAAACGCGAGGAGGTGCCAGTATTCTTCCACGTCGGCATCGAAGTCGAGGCAGCGGAGAAACGCGCCCGCACTGTAGTCAAAGCGACGCATCACGTAAGCAGTTACGCCGAGGAGAAACGCCTGATCTTCGCGGCGGGTAGAAACGTCTTCGCGAAGTTCAGACCACAACCGCACGAGATCAGACGGGGAACGATCGGCCAACGCGTCGATCGCGGAAAAATCGTCGATCGTAAAAGCCGATCCGCGACGCGTTTTTCGGAGTTTGAGCTCGTCGGGAAGATCTGGAAACAAGAGTGACGGTAGTGGTAACTGAAGGACGGGATTAGTTGGAACGGTTGTTGGAATCGTGGTTGCCCCGCTCGGTGCACTCGTGACCTCTTCACCAAGATCCTCCAGCAGTGTTATGCCCGGCTCAAATTGCGTCAGCCTGCCGCGCAGAGCGAGCCACTCATTCTCTTGCGGAACAGACGTGAGCAACTCGTGGTCCAGCAGTCGTGATGCGAGCCGCCGAGCAGCAACCTCGACAAACGCGGAATGGAAATCGCTGCCGGCACTCTGTGCGCCCACGAACTGATCGACAGAATGCAGAATCATCATCCGTTCAACCGAATCGCGGCAAGCAAGTCCTACTAACATCGCGGCGTCGATGCCTTCCGCGGGCACTCTTAGTAACCCGCTGATCCAGCGCGAACGAGCGGACGGCGGACTGATGCACCTGGCGGTGTCTTCGACGAAGGAACAGAGTCGCGGATCAAGTTCCTTCATCGCGATTTCTATCTGCGCAATCCGTGGTTCCAAATCGCCTGGAACCTCACTGGAGTTTCGCAAGTACTCGGGTGTCCAGTAATCGATCTTCAACCTACCGGCTGTGGGTGTAGTGACGAGGTTGCATCCGGCATTCACGGCATGAATCTGCTTGAAGTCAACGTCACATTCAAAGATGGGGCTTCCGGCAGGTCCGATACGAAGTCGTTCGCCGTCACGCTTCCAGGTAAAGTCGCCGAGATCTACGAGTTCCTCAGAACACAGGATGTAATCGCCATACGAGAGTTGCGTTGCGCGCCGGCCCGGGACAGATAAAGCTCCGGACGCACCATCCGGCAGATGAGTGGCCCAACTCAGCAGCAGACGACTGAAGTCTTTGAGGTGGCGAGCCGGATGAGCTTCTGGATAACGCTGGTGGATACCGTTCTTAAGAAGTGTTTCGGCGGTGAACACCCACGCATACGTCAGAGGGTGCCGAGCGATGCGCGCGAGTGCTTCCGGCGCGATGCCACTGAAGTTCACCCATAAATCGGAGAACCCGGTTGAGTCCGCCAGCTCGGCGGAGTCATCAATAAAGCTCTCGCACACATTGATGAGTCTGAGAAGCGTGAGCTTATCGAACCGATCCGCGATTTGCTTTGCCTGGAAATCAGAGCGCATGGTCAATGATGTGGCTGAACCTCTAACGCCGGATTACGCTCGCGCCAGGCCTTTAAGTGATCCTCCAGCAGGGCGGTAACACCCGGATGATATAAGTCCGCGGCGTCTTCATCGTTCACCTGCGCAGCAATCGCGTCGAGCACTTGCTTTCCAACAGGAGTAAGCTTCGCCATGGGAACCTGCGCCAACGCACACCGCAGTTGCTGGTGAAGCTTCGAACGCCGCAGCCTCACTGACTCGGCATAGTCGCCCTGGGCCAACGTGTTGTTGGACAAAGCATAGAATCGAGCGACTCCTGAGAAAACATAAATCGCGTGAAGCAGGCCGCGCAGAGGTCTCGGATCGTCCCGCCACGGCGAATAAAAAGTCTCGCCGGAGTCAGTCTCGTCGAAGAGGGGTTCGGTCTTCAATATGGAATTCAGCACGCCATGGTAAAACTCATGGACCACTGCTTCGGCAAGCAACACGTGATCAAGCGCCTGCGACAGAAATATCACGCCCGTGAGGTCGGCACGCGTATACGAGCGATGAACCTGAATGTCATGGGACACGATCGGGATGTACCACTTATTCGCCGCCTGTATCTGATCGTATAGTTCGCGACATTCGTTCTGAATCAGACTAAGCGCGTCGCCCAGCATCTGCGTGAATGCGTGCGAATCGAAATCGGGGCCAGTCAACTCAGCTCGAGGATCGTCGCCGATCAGCGCCGGAGTCGGGGCGCAGAGCACATACTGCTCAACGTGCCCCGGAACAGAAAGACGAGCACCTTGCGCTTCCTGGTCCAAACTCATCGTGACGGTGCCATCCGTGGTGTGAACCGCAATGGTATTCGTTCCTGATCGTGTAATAGCTGTGGGTTTAAGTGCGCGCGCGACATTGAGACCGAGCTTCGGCAAAACAATCTCCGAATCGCGGTTGCCGTCGACGCGGACTGTCGCTCCCTCAGGCAGACACGCGAAAAACGAATCGAAGGCGGCAAGCAACATGTTCGCGGCATATTCCGCGACTTGCGGCGATCCCTCCGTCGCTGCCCGCCAGCATTGCCCGACATTGAACCACCAAAACGGCGTTGCCTCATCAATGAGTTGCTGCGCGTTCAGATCGCTGATCTGATCGAACCAGCGGCGAACTTCGCCTGCAAGGTTGCCGTCCGAATTCTGTAACGCTTCGTCCAGGTTTACCCACGTTAGGAGCCGAAGTAATTCAAACCGCTTACGGGCGTCTGCATATATATTCGGAGACAAGGCGTGCATAAGAGAGAGAAGTGCTCAGTTATCCCCGAACTGCGATGGGCGGCGCTTCCGTTGGCAGGACTTCCAGAATCTGGTCCACCACGTTGGCGGCGATGTGGTTGATTAGCAACATCAGGTCAGCGCAATAAACACTCGGATTGTCAAAACCATTCTGGTCGGAGTAGCGGTGTGGCAGATAACCACCGCCGCATACATTCACCAGAGAGCACTCGCGGCAAGTTCGACACAAACCGCCAAGCCCGATTTGCCGGCGCTTCACGTTCCGGTGTGCGGCAACTGCGTCAAAGTCGTGAGTGAACACGTTGCAGTCCAGTCCCGGCGCGCCGTCGAACGTTGATTTGAGTGTGTCAACGCCTTCGATTTCGCCGTTGGTTTCTATAACGATCAGATCGACCGGACCAAGTCCTACGGATTCGACGTCGGAAGGAGCGCCGAGTAAGCTCAGGATCAGCGAGTTAAAGATTCTGACGTTCCCGCGTTTCGCTTCATGGAACCAATAGTCGAAGACTTTGACCAGCCACTCGCCGTAAGGCGCGATACTAACGTCCATCTCCTTACCGATCGGACGAGACGAATGGTTATTGTGCGGCAGCATGAAATCGACTGACGGCCAGTCGCACGCAATCGGCGAATCAGGCGAGAACAGGTAACGGGCGATCTCTAAAGGATCGGTTTCGAGATTGATGACGCAAAGGAACCCTGAAAACAGCGGCCGGTAACGAGGCGACATGATGAGCTTTATCTTCTCCTCGAGAGCCTGGCCCGTACCGCGTCCACTATGATCAACGCGATAGAGATCGTTAACGGCGGGTGGACCATCGGTGCTGATACCGAAGCAAATGCCTTCTTTCAACATCAGCTCCCCGATCTCGGGAGTGAAAAGCAAACCATTCGACTGCATTCCGAGAGTGACCTTGATACCGCGGTCTCGAAGTTCCTCACGGACTACAGCCGACAGCATTCGCAGATGTTCAACGCCGCCGAGTAAAGGTTCGCCGCCGTGAAACGTGATGCAGACGTCGTCCTTGTCGTGCCGGCGGCAGTGCTCCAGAATGCGTTTCGCACTCTGTCGCGCAACCTGCTCAGACATGAAACGTGGTTGCTTGCTCCAGCCGGAATCCTGCGAGTTATAGATATAACAGTAGGAGCAGTTGATGTTGCAGCGGCTCGCTATCTTCCACAGGAAAGTGTGGAAGGGTAGCACTGCTTCTGTACCTGGCATGACCGTAATGCACGCACCCGCTGGTTAGCGTGGCTTGACCGTATCGATAACGAGATCTTCAGGTCGAACCATCGTCGAGTAATGCGAGATGTGAACCAGGTGCGAATTATGGTGGGACGCGGTTTCCTGACTGATTAGAAAGTCACGCAGGACTTTTGCCAGGACGGGATTCTTTACTGCCTTCAAATCGTCGACTTTCATTTTGGCGAGGTCTACGGCGTCAAGCTGCTTTAGCGCATCTTGGAGTTTTTTGTCAGGCATGGCTCTCCTTGGTTAGAGGTAATGGTTCGAGGCGGCCGGGGGAACTATGGTCAGATAACACTTGCCACGAGCTATGTCAAGGAATTTGGCAAACTCGGTGGTGTCAACCTGAATGTAATCGCTTTTAATCCGTGTTCTGCCTGTGTGCGTAACATCAGCTAACGCAGGTCTCATCGGGAACACGGATGAAAACGAATTTCGAAGGACACTACCGGCAAACTCATTCCACACGAATCGTTTTTCTTAATCGTTCGTCGGCGGACGAGCCACCCACGATGATCTCGATCTGGTCTTTTTCGACGGTCCAACGATCAGCATCGGCATCCCAGTAAGCCAAACGCAATGCAGGCAGAGACAACGTCACGGTCTTCTCTTGTCCCGCCCGCAAATGAATGCGGCTGAAGGCCTTCAATTCTTTCAACGGACGCGAAACCGCGGAATCGATGTGCCTGACATACAACTGCACGACTTCATCACCCGCGCGCTTACCTGTGTTCTTCACTTTGACGCTGACGTCGATCGTTCCCGTTGCGGACAAAGTCGGCGCACTGGTCTCGAGCTTCCGATAAGCAAAGGTCGAGTAACTCAAACCGTATCCGAACGGATAAAGCGGCTTGCCGTTGAAATACATGTAAGTTCTGCCGTGGCGGATGTCGTAGTCCATCATCGCAGGCAACTGCGCGAGCGTCCTGGGCCAGGTTTGAACCAGACGCCCGGCGGGGTTGTAATCACCAAAAATGACTGAGGCCAACGCCCGGCCTTCTTCCTGGCTATTCAGCGCCATGTGAAGAATCGCGGGCATCACTCGCTGCGTCCAGTTGATGGCATACGGAAAACTCGATTTCAGCACCACGATTGTCTTCTGATTGGCCCAAAGTACCGACTCGATCAACTCCTCCTGTTCCAACTGGATCGATTCGCGATCCACCGCTTCGCGGCCTTCACTCGGTACGGACACCTTGGCCCACTGGTTGTCGAATCCACCATTCGGGTGGTTTCCCACCACCACGATCGCCACGTCAGACGCACGCGCTGCCTTAACAGCCGCGCCACCGTCGTTGTTCGCGGCGTAGTTCACCGTCACACCCGGCCCAACAGCGCTTTTAATTCCTTCGAGCGGCGAGATCGCGTACGGCGGCGTGCCGCTGTACCAATCAAGTAAGACTTCATTAGCGCGTGGGCCAATCACCGCGATCGACTTCAGCTTTTTCTTGTTGAGCGGTAACAGGTTGTCCCGGTTCTTCAGCAGAACGATCGACTTCTGCGTCGCCAGCAAGGCGATCGATTTATGTTTCTCGGTCAACCAGGGATCGACTGTTTCCTGTCCTATAGTTGAATACGGAACACGTTCCGGTGGATCGAGCAGCCCGAGGCGGATCATTACTCTGAAGTTCCCACGCAGGGCGCGATCGATGTCGGCTTCCGTCAGAATACCGCGCTTCAATGCGCCTCGCGTCGCTTCACGATAATCGTCGAGAAACTGCCCGATACCGGCTTTGATCGTCTCAGCAGCCGCGGTTTCGAAATCCGGATAATACTTGTGCGCCGTGACGAGATTGCGCATCGCGCCCGCATCGGTGCAGATGATTCCATCCTGGCCCCACTGCTCGCGCGTGATCTTTTGCATGACGGGATTGACCGTCATCGGCACTTTGTTGACCGCGTTGTACGCAGCCATGTACGCGCGCGAACCGCCTTCGCGCACTCCCATCTCAAAAGGCAACGCGTAGTACTCGTGAAACAGACGTTCGTCAAAATCTGAACTCGATTTATCGCGATCGTTTTCATTGCTGTTCGCGAGGAAGTGCTTCATCAACGCGGCGGATTGCCAGTACTTCGGATGATCGCCTTGGAGACCTTTGGTGAAAGCGACGACCATCGCGCCGTTGAAGTACGCATCCTCGCCGTAACATTCTTCGTTCCTGCCCCAACGTGGATCGCGTCCGAGATCCGCATTCGGGGATCTGATGACGATGCCGCCCTGACGATATTTCGAACTCTGAAAAACGTACCGCGCTTCGTAACCTTCGATCTGTCCCGCCTGATACACTATCTCCTGGTCCCATGTTTCTCCGAGCCCGATTCCCTGTGGAAACGTCGTGCTGGGAATCGTGAGCGGCCGTCCCCACTTGCCTGGTCCACCCTGAGTGAGACCGTGAATGCCTTCGACGTGGCCGCTGCCTTTGATCCCGAGACGCGGGACACTCGGATTCGTATCGAGACACTCGATCTTCTCGTCGATGGTCATCAACGAAAGAATGTTATCGATGCGCTGTTCGATCGGCAGATCGGGATTTTGAAAGGGGTATTGAGCCGGTGATGCCTGCGGCGACTGCGTCAGCAGAACGGTCACGACGCAGATCGCTAACGAGGAGAGCAACAGAAGGCGGTTCATAGTTTATTGGCCGCCGCCTTCTGTAACCTTCATGTACTTGCGCAGCGGTGGATTGGTCAGTTTATCAACGCGGCCACTGGGCCATTTGATCTCGATGCTGTCGATCTTCGTAGCGGCGCCGATGCCGAGAATCTCACGCGGATCGTGCGAAGAAAGATAACTACCGCCCGCGGTCTTGAGGCGTTTGTACTTCACGCCACCAGCTTCCCAAGTGATCATCGCGCCGACGGCTTCAGGATTGCTCTTCGTGGCGACGAGTTGCAGGCCGACCCAGTTGTTGCGGTTCCCGCCCTCGTTTTTCAGGAGTATCGGAGCGTCGCCGTTGTTGATGATCAGAACGTCGAGATCGCCGTCATTGTCGTAATCGCCGACTGATAGACCACGCGCGGGAAAGTCTTTACTGAAAACGGCGCCCGAGGTCGCGCTCACGTGCTTGTATTGTCCCTTTATGTTCTCAAACAGCAGCAGCGGTTCTTTGTATTTAACTTTTAGCGACTGAATCTCGACCATGTCGTCCGGATGACCATTCGCGAGAATCAGATCCGGATCGCCGTCGTTGTCGTAATCAAAGAAGCGCAGGCCCCAACCACTGAGCAACCGCGTCGCTGGTCCAATCTCGCCGGGCTTATCGATAAACGTCAGGTCTTTCTGATTGTGATAGAGACTGAACAGTTCCTGATCGATGTTGGCGACAAAGAGATCCTGCCAGCCGTCGGCGTCGTAATCGGTTGCGTCAACGCCCATTCCCGAACGCGGCGCGCCTGAGTCGCTGTAGGCGACACCCGACAGCAGTCCGACCTCTTCAAACTTTCCTTTTCCTTTGTTTACGAACAGGAAATTCGCGAGCGTATCGTTGGCGACGAAGAGATCCATCAAGCCGTCGTTGTTGATGTCGGTCGCCACTGCGCCGAATGACTTACCGAGCGATGACGCGATGCCCGAGTCTTTACTAACGTCCGCGAACTTTCCGCCGCCTTCGTTACGGAAGAGATAACTCGGCCGTGGCTTGAACACGCGCGGCACGCAGTAATACCGACGGCCGATGCGATTGTCGCCGCAGAAGATCGTGCCGGTGCCGCTGTACTGCACGAAGCTCGAAACGAAGAGGTCGAGCTTGCTGTCGTTGTCGAAGTCGAACCACGTGGCGCAGGTGGACCAGTTCGGCGCGGCAACGCCGGCTTTATCCGTGACGTTGGTGAAAGTGCCGTTGCCGTTGTTGTGAAAGAGAACGTTTGTGCCGTAGTTCGTTACGTAAAGATCCTGAAAGCCGTCGCCGTCGTAATCACTCGCGGCGGCGCCCATTCCGAAGTTGCCCATCTGGCCGCAGCCGACGCCGGCTTTATCGGTGACGTCGGTGAAAGTGCCGTCGCCGTTGTTTCGATAGAGCGCGTTTTTGATCGGCGTCTTTGGACTGTAGAAGTCGGATGGACCACTGTTGACGAGATAGATGTCCATCCAGCCGTCGTTGTCGTAATCGAAAAACAAACCACCGCCGCCGCACGTTTCGGGAAGATGTCGCAGTTCGGAGCGTCCGTTGTCGTGCACCCACGTGATCTTGCTTTGCGCGGACGGCACTTCGACAAACTGAACCGGCGTTGGCGGAGCAACAGGCGCTGAGCTCGCGGTGCTTGAACGAGTTTGCAGCCAGCCGCTGGACACGAGCAGCGCGAGAATCGTAGCGATGCAACAATACTTCATTCGTTTATATGGTGATCAATTGGGATATTTTTCGCCCGGCCTCACGATGCGAATGTTATGGTCGGTGAACTTAAAGTGCGCCGCCTTGATTTCGATCTTCGGCATGTGACACGAAGTACAGTCTTTCTCGGCAACGGGACAACTCGAACCTTCGCCCGCTTTAGCCGGCTTGCTTTTCAGCGTGTGACACTGGAGACAGCGTTTGTCGTAGTAAGCCGGGTCCTCACGCAGCGGCTCGTGCGGGTTATGACAAGCCGTACAACTGATGTTGCGATCGTCCGAATAACACTTGCTGTGAAATATGCGATACGGTTGAAAGCGCACGTTGTTGATTTCCAGGCTCTGCAACAAAGCAAACTCGTCAGCGCCACGATGACATGAGGCGCAAAACTGTTGCGACAACTCATCGCCACTCAGCAGTTTCGGGTTGTAAATGCCGGTCGCGCCCGGTTCACCGGCTTTGACAGCTTCGACGTGCTTGCCGCCTGGTCCATGACAGTTTTCGCAACGAATGCCGTGCGTGAAACTGTCCAGTTTAAGCTGTCCCCCGATGAGGGCGCCGGTCGCGTGGCAACTAAAACAGTTGGAAACTTCGTTCGGCGGCAGCGCGCGGCCGACGGCATCGAGAAGCGACTTCGGCTCCGAACGCGGCGCACCGATCGTGAAGTCGAGCCCCTTGATTTCATCGTAGAAACTCACGAGGCTCTCGTAGAACTTGCCCTCGTGTTGCAGCATGTAAGTCTGGCCCATCTTGCCTTGTCCGAAGGCATGGAGGATTGGCAAAGCGATCGTGTCTTTTCCGTCGGTTACTGAATAGATGCTTTGCTTGCCGTCGCGCTTGATTTGATATGAGTAAGCGCCGACGCGCATCGAGAGTTGCGGGTTGTCGCTGAGCACTTTCGAGGCGGCAATCGGCTCCATCGCCATCGCCATTCCGGTGTGCCCGAACGAAGCAAACTTCTTATGACACTCCGCACACGCCCGATCGCCGATGAAGACGGTGCCCGGCGGAACTCGTCGCGGGTTCCAACGCTGCCTGTTCTGTGCATTCGCCGAAAACGGGTCCAGCATGACGACCGCCACTGCGGCCAGAGCAAGCGTAAGCACAAGAACAATCAGTGAGTACTGTTTCACACTTCGACTCATTCTAAAGTGTTCGAACTAAGTTTCGTTTTTCTTACCGGGGATCGGGTTTTGCCTTCTGGTCAGGAGCGGCCTCGCTGTTGTCGAGCTGTCGCTTCTGATTGTATTCGTCCTGAAGCTTCTTGAAGATCTCGCGCTCGCGGGCGGCCTCTTGTTTTCGGCCGGCGCGCGTGTACGCGCGAGCAAGCGCAAAGTGCATCTCCGGACTCGAAGGCGCGAGCTTGACTCCCTCTTCCAACTCTTTGACGGATCGGTCGATCTGGCCCAACTCGAGCAACACTCGTCCGAGCACGTTTCGCGCAGCGTAGAGCTTTGGCGCAAGCTGCACTGATTTCTCCGCAAGCGGCAACGCCTCGTCGAACTGGTCGCGTTTCAGATACTCAAACGCCATCTGGACCATCGACGGAAAATGGTTGGGCGAGATCTCGAGCTCGCGCTTGAATTCCTTCATCGCAACGTCCGCATCCTGCGACAGCATGTAGACGCCGAACCCGTAATGCACGTTCGGCTCATTCGGATACTGCGTCAACAACGTGTCGAACGCGGCGCGAGCCTGTTCCAACCTGCGGGCGGCCATGTGATATCCGGCCTGACCCGCGATCAGGATTTTCTCGCGTTGCGTCGGCGGGATCTCCTTCGGCAGAAAAGGCATTCGCAACATCGTCAGCCCGAACGCTTCGACTACTTTTCCACTCTCCTGCCCCGTCCGCACGAACTCGTTGAGAATGTCGTACGCGTTTTCAAAGTACTCGAAACGGATGTACATCAGCGCGGTGTGGTAACGAACCACGTTCGCGAGCTCCGAGTTGTCGTTTACGCCTTGGGATCGTCCCCGTTGTAAAGCGATTGCCGCGCGTTCGTACTCACCGGTTTGAAACAAACACAGACCGAGCATGGCCCACGCTGGACCTCGTTCAGGTTCGAGCGCGACGAGGTTTTGAAACGCGTCGCGCGCCTGCGGGTACAAGTCCTTTTGATAGAAGATCGCGCCGACGTACCACCAACCGTCGGGCCACTTCGGTTTGATCTTCAGAGCCTGTCCGTAGAGCGAAACAGCCTCTTCGAAACGTTCCGCCTCGCGCGCTTCGTCGGCGAGTTTCACGAAACGCGCAAACTCCGCCTCGGTGTTCGCTTGAGTTTGCGGCGCTTGTTTTGGTTTGGGTCTGGATTTGCGGGTGGACTGCGCCAGAGCCGGCGTTGCCACCAGCAACGCGGCCAGTAACACCAGGATCAGGCACAAAGAAACACGAATATTCCGAACAACAAAAATCATTGCAAATCTTTATCTGGGCGGCTTCGGAGTAGGAGTCGGTTCTCCAACCTGCGCACCGGGCTGTTTAGCCTGTTGCTCAGCATTTGATTTCTGGATGAGTGCCTTTTCGCGGTCGCCATCTTCCTTGCGGTTGAGCCGGTAGTAGACCGACGCGAGCAGCACGCGAGCTTCGACAAAATCACCATGCTCTTTCAGCACGCCTTCGAGCAACGGCAGCGCCTCGGCAGGTTTGCCGGCGGCGGCGTAAACCGCGGCGAGATGATAACGAGCGTATTGCTCGCGCGGGCGCAGTTGAATCGCACGCTTCAAATGGCTGAGCGCTTCCTGCGTCTCCTTGTCCTGGCGAAGCAGTATTCCGAGATAGAGATTGGAGTCGAAGTCGTTTGCGTTGCTTGCCAGTTCGTTTCGAAATGCAGTTTTTGCTTTTTCGGTGTCGCCCAAACGCATCAACACGCGGCCGTGCCAGGCTTGCAGTGTCGGAAGTTTGGGATTCAACTCGATCGCGCGCTGAGCTTCTTTAAGAGCGTTCTGAGCATCGTCGGCGAGCAACAAGATCGACGCCATCAGCAAGTGAGCCTCGGCGGAGTCCTCGTGACGAAACAAACGATCGATGATCGCCTGGCCTCGCTCTAACTGGCCGTCGCCGATGAGGGCACTGCCGAGCAAATAGGCGAGTGTGCGATTCGATGGATCCGAATCAGCCAACGGCGAGAGTGCGGCGATGACCTTCTTATAGTCACCTAACCTGACGTTGCAGTCAGCCAGCACCAATTGGGCGTTGATGGTTTGCGGACTGTTGGGAACAGCTTTGAGAAATCGTTCGAGCTCGGCAGCCGATTCCGTGAACCACGCGGCCTTGTAGTAAGCCATCGCGAGGTTGAAACGGATCGCGTAATTCGTGCTGTCGATGACGAGAGCTCGTTTGTATTGTTCGATTGCCTGTTCGTACTGGCCCAACGCGGAGTATGCAGCGCCGAGATTTGATCTCACGTCGACGCGCGCCGGATAGTTGGCAAGAATCGCGAGGTAACCACGTACAGCGCCCTGCAAATCTCCCGACTGGTGTAGCGCAGTTGCTCGCTCAAAATCCTGCTCGACACCCGCAGCGCCACCCTGTGCTGACGCACGTCCGGCAAACACCGTTACCAGGATAAAGAGCCAGATAAATACAACTGCTTTATGGCGTCCTTTTTTAATTGCCATTTATGAAATCCAGGCGAGCCTAAGATGCTGCCGAGTATACAATATTTACCCGATATTTGCCCTTTTAAGGGCTTCCACATTCAACTATACTGCGAGCAAATGAAATCCCTTCTGAGCCTTGTATTAACTGTCGTAATCGGCGTGTCGCCGGTGTTGGTTTTTGGCCAAACGGCGACTCCACCGCCGCCGCCAATGGAACCGCGGGACCAGGATGACGTGATTCGGGTCCGCAGTAATGAAGTGCGGCTCGACATCGTCGTCAAAGATAAAAAAGGACGTCCGATCAAGGATCTGAAAGCGAGCGATTTCGAGGTTTTGGAAGACGGCGTGGCGCAGAAGGTCGAGTCGTTTCGCTTTGTGTCGCGTGAAGCTGCCCCGTTGACGGCGGAAACAAACAAATCCAACACGGTCGCGCCGCCAAAAGCGCCGGTCACACAACCGATCGCACCGCCGCGTTCGACGCCGGCGATTACGGCGCTCGTCTTCGACCGGCTGTCCGCTGAAGCTCGCGCACTCGCTAAAAAAGCCGGCCTCGCTTACGCGCAGGAAGGCATGTCTAACGGCGGATTCACCGGCGTCTTCGGCATCGACCAATCGCTTCGCACCGTTCAGCCATTCACTGACAACTCGCAGTTAGTTAAGGACGCGGTCGACCGGGTTACGGGAAGCGTCGTGTCCACGTACGCTTCGGGCGCTACAAAGATGCGCGAGAACGTCGACCGCGCCATCGGTCTCGATCAGCAGATGACGACCCTGGCGAGCTCGGCTGCGGCAGCCGGCGCCGCACAGAACAGCGGGGCCGCGGCTCAAGCGGGCGCCGATATCGGACAGGCAGCAGCCCAACAAAAGCTGCTCGAAATGGAAACACAGATGCTCGATCACTACGAGCGCCTGGAACGTGACCAGGAAGGATTCGCCACCATCAACAGCCTGCTCGCCGTGATCAGCCCGATGCAGAACCTGCCGGGACGAAAGACGATCATCTTCTTTTCCGAAGGACTGAAGCTGCCGCCGGCGGTGATGCAGAAGTTTCCGGCGGTAATCAACGCCGCGAATCGCGCGAACGTCAGTATCTATGCCATCGACGCAGCCGGCCTGCGTATTCAAAGCGGACTCACGGAAGCGCGTAACGAGCTCAACTCGATCGTCGCTGCCGGCATGTCGCAGCAAGCGCGGGGCAACGATCGCGGCGCGTCGGGTCCGTACATGAGATCGCTCGAACGTAACGAAGATCTGCTGCGATTCGATGCCCGTACGGGTCTGGGCTCGCTCGCGGATCAAACCGGCGGGTTCCTGATTCACGACACGAACGATATCGTCGCCGGTCTGCGTCGCATCGACGACGATATGAACGGCTATTATTTCCTTACTTACGTACCGCAGAACAAAGAATACGACGGGCGTTTCCGCCGTATCAGCGTCAAGGTCAATCGCTCCAACATCGACATTCAATCGCGGCAGGGGTATTACGCCGTCGAATCTGTCGGTCAACTGCCGATGCTCGATTACGAAGCGCCGGCGATCGCGGCCGCGAGAAATTGGAAAGGCGGTGCCGGCCAAAATTCGCTGCGCAGCACGGCGATCAGTTATCCCGTTCCCGGTAAAAATGGGTTGACGCTGATTCTTGCCGAAGCGCGTCTGTCAGACTTTAAATTCGCCATTAATAATGAGAACAAGACGTATAACACCGATTTTTCCGTGGTTGCGCTGGTCAGGGATGAATCGGAACAGGTGGTGCAGAAACTCAGCCAGCACTATGGTTTAACTGGCGCCGCCGACGCTGTCGAGAATGCGAAAAAGGGAGAGGTGCTGTTTTATCGTGAGGCGCAACTGTCGCCCGGGAAGTATCACGTTGAGCTTATCGCGCACGACGCGCCGACCGGCAGTGTGCACGTGAGCGTGTCAAACTTGGAAGTTCCCGGCGTTGATGAAACAAAGCCGCGGCTCAGCAGCGTGGCTGTGCTGAAACGCGCCGAGCGTCTGTCGCCGGAAGAGCAGAAACAGGATCGACCGCTCCAGTTTGGTGAGTTGCTTGTGTATCCGAACCTGGGCGAACGCATCGACCGCAACACCGCGAAACAACTTGCCTATTTCTTCACTGCGTGGCCGCCAAAGGGTGCGACCGCGCCGATGGAAGTGAAACTGGAGATTCTTCAGAACAATCGTCCGGTGGGCAAGACTTCCGGCGAGCTTCCCCCGCCTGATGCACGCGGACAGATCAAGTACGCCAGTTCGTTCCTGATCGATAAGTTTTCACCGGGTGTTTACGAGTTGAAGATAACGGTGAGCGACGGGAAGAACAGCGCAACGCGATCCACCAGATTTACAGTCGGACCATAGAACGAAGAATCCGTTTAACATACACGTAGCGCAAGCGCGACGTGAATGGAAAAACGGATTTTTTCCGTCCCAGTTTTCCTTTATTTCTTTTTCTTTTGAATCTGCGCGGCGAGGTCTTTTGCTTCCTTCGCTAATTCACCGCGTGGCGCGACGTCGAGGTAAATCTCTACCGATCGCGCCGCTCCGGCGAGGTCGCCACGCGTCATTAAGATCCGCGCCAGATGATAATGCGCCGCAACGCACTCGTCTCCGCCCATAATTAACGACCGAGTAAGCTCGTCCTGGGCAGTCTCCATTTCACCCATTTCCAGCTTAGCGACTCCAATCCACAATCGCGCGACCGGACGTGAGCTGTCGAGTGCGATGGCCTGCTGAAAGAGCCCGATCGCATCCGTGTAGTTATGGCGTTCGACCTGGACCAGGCCCATGTTGAATTTTGCGTTGAAGTTCTTCGGATCGTCGCGAAGCACGAGCTGAAAATGCTGCTCCGCCTCATCGAGCCGTTTCAATTTCAAATACTGCGCGCCCAGATCGTTACGCGCCGCGAGATACTCAGGATAGATCGTGATGGCTTCCTCAAAGTGCGTGGCAGCCTGTTGAAAGTTGCCCTTGTTGACGAACTTCAAACCAAGCTCATACTTCTTCTTTGCCGCCGCCGGCACGGACTGCTGCAACTCAGCCGCTGACACAACCTTCCCGCGGCGATTGACGTCGATGCTCTTCTTCTCTCGCATTTCCATCGTGAGATCGACCATCAACCCGCGGCCGAGCTCGACCTTATGCGTCACCGGCTCGAAGTTACCGTGCGCGAGTTCAGCCTGGACGTAGTAAATGCCTTCGCTCAGGTTTCTAAGCTGAAATTCGCCGCTGTTGTTGGTGTAGATGGTGGAGAGAATACTCTGCTGGTTGCGCAACGTGATGCGCGCATAACCTTCGGCGTTGAATCCCGACGGAAGCGTCACGCGTCCGCGAATCACGGCGTTGTTAGTGTCGGCAGTCTTGTACTTCGGTTCGATATCCTGTGCTTGTGCGGTTGCACACAGGACCAACCAGAAAGCCAATCCGAATGAAGCGCGAACACCTCGTCTCATAAAACGACCTCGCACTCAAACGACATTCAAGAAACAGGGGTGAGCCGTTAGCGTATCACTGAAACTGTGAAAAGCAGAACGGCGCGAGAAGCAACTGCAAGCTCCTCGCGCCGAATGTTGTGGCAACGCCTTGCGGCGCGTCCTTAGAACGTGAACTTCAAAGCGAATTCAACGATTCGTCGTCCGTGCTTGTTGACGATCTTGCCGAAGTTGTTAAGGGTGTCACTGCGATCACCCGGACGACCGTCGGTGAATCGGAAACCACCGGTCGGATCGCAAGGATTCGCAGTGTTGGTCCCGTTACCATTCGGGACGGTCACACGACGCAAGCACACCGTATCCAGTGCCAGGAAGATGTCGCTTCCGGTCAGGTTAACTGAAGTGGTGTTGATCTGCGTCGGATACGCCTGGTTGAACACGTTGAAGAGTCCGGTGCGGAACTGCAGCTTCGTCGTCTCGGTAATCTTGAAGTTCTTGAAGAACGAGATGTCGAAGTTGCTGCGTCCCGGAGTCCGGATGTAGAACGGCGGTTGCGATGGTCCAGTATTCGGGAAGCTTGGAATGCCGAGCTTGCCCAGGTCGTAAACCTTCGCGCCGAGCGCGGTGCCGCCGACTTGCGGGTTACCCGAATAAGTCGGAGTCACCGCACCCAAACTCGCGCCGGCGTTGGTTCCGTTGAATGCGTCCGAACCGTACCAGCCTAACGCGTTACCGGCGGTGGCGATGTCGCCCGTGAATCTCAAGCGAATCGGGATGCCGCTCTGTACGGTCGTGATACCAGAAACTTGCCAGCCATTGAATACGCCTCGGGTGAGGGGGTTGGCGAAACTACCGCGCGCGAGGTCCGGCACGCTCCAGTTATAGGAGAGATTGAACACGTGCGTGCGATCGAATGGCAACACACCATAGCTTCGGTTTCTGGTGTCGATCGGATCGGCCCATGCTGATCCGTCGCTCTCGTTCGTAGCCACGGTTCCGAGTGCCTTGCCGAATGTATAGGTGGCAAAGTACTGGAAGTTTCGTCCGTTGTGACTCAGCGTCGCCTGCAACGAGTGATACGACGATGTACCGGTGAACTGGAAAACACCGACTGAGTTGTAGGCGCCGTACGGGCGGAACTGTCTGAGCACCGAGCCGTCAAGACCGGCGCGGTTCACTGGCACCGATAAGTCGATGGAACTGACGCCGTTCACTGGCGCGCTCAACGGAATCGAGCCACTCAGGAGGCGACCCATGGGAATGATGTTGAGATTGCGCTGCTGCGGCAGGTGACGGCCTTGAGTGCCGACGTATGCCACTGACAGGATGTTGTCCATCGGCAGCCGCTTCTCAATCGTAAAGCTCATGTTGGCAACTCTCGGGATCTCATTCGACTGAAGGTCACGAGAGTTGATGTCAACGTTTGAAATCGTCGAGAACGGATCCAGGTTCGGAAGATCGCTGAACGATAGACCGTTACCGTTTGCCGCACCCCACGGAGTATCAACGCTCGCTCTGTAGGTGTTCGGCATCTGGCCGCTGGAGTAGTAATCGTAGTTACCCTGAACGCGATTGTAAAAGAGACCAGCGCCCGCGCGGAGCACGAGATCCCCCTTGCCGCCGACGTCCCATGCGAAGTTCAAACGCGGCATCCACTGAATCGGCAGGTTGTCGAGCACGCCCTTCGGAATCTCGCCTCGTGAAGCGAGTTTGAAGCCGTTCGGACGGCTGCGGTCGCCGTTGATGAACACGCCCTGACCGGGCACGTAAGCAGCCGGATCGAAGAGAACTCCGAGACCTTTGCGTTCATAGTTCTGCGGCAGATAGGCGAAGCGCAGTCCGGCTTCAATCGTGAAGTTCGGACGCATCTTCCAGCTATCCTGCACGTAGAACTCGTAGTTGTAATAACGGAAGTTGTCGATTGGACGGTCGGTGCCCTGCGCGAACTGAAGCGGCTTGCCTACGAAAAGGTCGCCGAAGTTGTTCAGTGTCGCGTTGGTCTGGCCCCACTGTCCGACTACGATGTTGGTATCGCTGTTCGACTGCTGGCGTTTGTTTGCCTGTTCGATAAACGCACCGAATTTCCAGGTGTGGGTATTCTGAACTTTCACCAGGTTGTCGGTGATAGCGAAGCTGTCGTTCCACGCCAGAACCGGATACCCATAGGCGGTGTGGAAATCGCCTGCGCCCCAGGTCAATACGCTGACGGGAATGTACGGATTGCTGGACGGGAAGAACCCGGTGTTTTGCAATCCGAGCGATTTATAAGAAACTTTGTCCGGCTCAGCAAAGTCGTAATTGAGTTTGAGCTTGCTGGCGCTGAACAGGATCTCGTTCGTCATCGTCGGGCTGATGATGTTGGTCAGGTTCACGACGACTGAGCGGCCGAGGTTCTTACTGGTGAGCTTGCCGGGAAGTTCGTAGTTCGAAGAATCCCACCACAAGCCACGCGGGAAGCCCTGCTCTTCATACTCACGAGCAAAACGGACATAC
>DASTTB010000001.1:0-118291 GCA_035760365.1 Pyrinomonadaceae bacterium | reverse complement strand
GTGCCTCAGTTTGAATTCTCCGATCTCTGTGTCCTCTGTGGTCTCTGCGTAAACGGTATTCTTGGAGCATATTCAACGCAGAGAACAGAGTAGTACGCAGAGATCACATCAGAGAAAACTTCAAACTGAGGCACTACCCGGTGGCGTAAGGTGGTGCGGAACGTGAGAATCCCTTGGACATGACACCCGACGCCGGCAGGTCGCTTGCAATTTGATCGTGGACAACTTTTGCGGTTTTGCCCAGCAGAGGCTCAAGGCAAAGCTGTTTAGAACCAGTCGTGTCTCATCGAAGACAATCTCTGCCGGCAACTCAACCTCATGCGCGTTGAGGTCCCTTGGTCCACGTAAGCGCTATGGTCATGGAGTACTGGAGTAGCAGCACACCATGTGCGTGTTATGACTGACTCAAAGGCGCCAACCATCATCTGTGTTGCCAGCTTTTTCAAGGGCAACGATTTCATCCGCGAGTGTAAGCGGCTGGGCGCTGCGGTTGTGTTGCTAACGAGAGAAAAACTGCTCGACGCGGACTGGGCTCGTGAGTCGCTCGACGATCTGATTGCCATTCCCGGAAAAACAAGTGTGCTGTCTTATTTAGCCGCCGCGACCTACATCGCGCGGCAGCGGCGAGTGTTGTGCGTCGTCGCGCTCGAAGAGTATGACATTGTCACGGCGGCTCACATCCGCGAACATCTGTGTGTTTCGGGCATGGGCGCGACCACCGCGCGTTGCTTTCAAGACAAGCTGGCAATGCGCTGCAAAGCCAAAGAAGTTGTGATTCCCCAACCGAAATTTGTCTCTTTGTTCAACTTCGAGGTGCTTGACGAATTCATGAAGCGAACCTCGCCACCGTGGATGTTGAAGCCTCGCATTGGCGCGTCCTCGATGGGCATAAAAAAACTCCACGACCCCGAGACAGTGTGGCGTGCAATCGCCGATCTCGACGCGCGAGAACCGTTCCATGAAAGATCCGCTTTTCATGTGCTTGAACAATTCATTCCCGGAGATGTCTATCACGTCGATTCTTTGGTTGCGGGAAGCCGCGTGCTTTTCGCCAGCGTCGAACGTTACGGCGCACCACCGTTCGAGATTTCGCACTCTGGCGGAGTTCCCATCTCATATTTCGTGAAGCATGGTTCGCAAGAACAGCGTGCTTTGCTCAAGCTGAACAAGAAGTTGCTGAATGGCTTCGCTTTCGAGCAGGGTGTGACTCATGCTGAATTCATTCGCCGCGCAGACTCGGAGCATGAGAGCGACAGGTACGTTTTTCTTGAAGTCGCAGCACGCGTCGGTGGTGCCTATACGGCGGACGCTATCGCAGCGGCGAAGGGAATTAATCTTTGGTGCGAATGGGCCAAAATTGAACTCGCTACGCCCGAGCGACCCTACATTCTCCCACCCATTCGCAAAGATTATGGCGGCATTGCTTTGTCACTGGCACGTCAGGAAAACCCCTGTACTGCCAACTATGACGATCCCGAGATCGTGTACCGCGTGCGCAAGCCGTGGCATGTCGGCCTGATAGTGCGCTCTCCTGATCATGGGAGAGTCGTAAATCTCCTGACGGAGTATGCGCGGCGCTTTAGCGAGGACTTTACCGCCGTCGCTCCTCCCGAAGAAACAGCGGAGCAACATCTATGAAGCCCGCTTCACGACTGAGGAAACAGATTGCAGGACACTATGATCTCAACCGCACAGCTCAAACCTGAGAGTCAGTCCGCCAGGTCAGCCGCGCATGTAATTGCGTCCATTCGGGGAGCCCTGCCTGGTCCAACTCTTATAATCCTGGCCGGCATCCACGGAAACGAGCCGGCTGGCGTGCTGGCTGCGGAACGCGTGTGGCTTCGCATGCAAAAACGCAGAGCTGCCTTGCGTGGTGAGGTGGTTTTGCTTCGAGGAAACACACGGGCGCTCGAGCAGCGAGTTCGTTACATCAATGCTGATCTAAACAGGCAATGGACGGCTGAGAATGTTCGAACTGCCGAGCTGGAACAAGGCACTCCTGAAGTGTCGGAACTCCTCGAACAAAGCGAATTGCTTACAGTAATTAGGGAAGCGATCAACCGCGCACGAGGCGAGATTCACTTTGTCGATTTGCACACCACCTCGGCCCACGGACAGCCATTTGCAACGGTCGGCGATACTCTACGGAATCGCCGCTTTGCACTGAACTTTCCCTTGACTATTGTGCTTGGGCTGGAGGAACAGATTGACGGGACTCTGCTCGAATACGTCAACAATCTGGGTGCAATAACGATGGGCGTCGAGGCCGGACAGCATGAGGCCATGACTTCTGTGGACAATCATGAGGCAGTAATTTGGATCGCGACCGCGGCGACGGGAAACTTTCGTCGCGAGGATCTGCCGGAGCTCGATCAAAGTCGATCCGTGCTCAAGCGGGCAACGGGCGGGATGAGAGTGGTGGAGGTGCGCTACCGGCATGCGATTGTGCCGGAGGATTGCTTCAAGATGGAGCCGGGCTTTAGGAATTTTGAGGCCGTGCGGCGCGGGAAGGTTCTGGCCGGAGATCGTGCGGGCGCAATAAAAGCCTCCGAGACAGGACTGATCCTGATGCCTCTTTACCAGGCATTAGGTGATGACGGCTTCTTTCTTGTGCGTGAAGTTAAGCGGTTCTGGCTCACGTTGTCTGCCTTGCTTCGCAAACTGAAGGTTGGGCACTACATGCATCTGCTTCCCGGGGTTCGCCGCGATCCTCTCAACGAAAACTTCTTGATTATCAACACCAGCATCGCGCGGTTTCTGCCGCTGCAGGTGTTTCACCTGTTGGGTTTCCGCAGATTGCGCTGGACTGACAAGTATCTGGTGGTCAGCCGCCGCTCTTATGATCTGGTGAGGCCGACGAAGTTCGTTTTCTAAGTGGAGCCGGGTAAATACTATGGACGCAATGGAGGACACAAAAGAACTAACCTTCGGCATTGCTTCTTGGACCAGGCACGACCAGGAGCAAGCAAAAGCGGCTACGCGACTCAACTGTAGTGCTGACACTCGACACTTACTCTCACGTCTTACCTGATATGCAGTAACAAGCGGCGGAACGGATCGACAACTTACTCTTTAAGACCGGATCTTAAACTTTGGCACTATAGGCACAGACGCCAAAACGTGCAGTTAGTGATCGTTCACTCACTGCGCGTAACTATTTGATTAGCTGTGGTGCCGAGGGCGGGAGTCGAACCCGCACGTCCTTTCGGACAACGGATTTTAAGTCCGCAGCGTCTGCCATTCCGCCACCCCGGCATGTTGTCCGTAACTGTAACTATACCAAGAATTTCCGTTTCCCTAAAACACCAATATTCCTGACCTCGATACGTAGATGCGTGGAAGATGCGTGACTACTCTTTCAGATTTTTTACTAGGTTCAGCCTGCCATCGTACCAACTAAAGACTCTTGGGTCCGCCATGAAGCTACCAGTTATTTGAACTCGCGCTACGGAGTCCACTCCGTAGCGCGCATCAGCTTTATCGCCATACTGCGTTGGTCAACATCGAGACTGACAAATACGTCGTAGTCGCGCGGCGCGAAAGTAGATGAGGCTGCTGCTGTCATAATCGTTTTCTCCCCTTCGAATGGCTAGCTTACTACGACCTGACATTCATCATACTTGTCTCCATGCGCTCTGAATCGCGTCGCAGATGTTCCGTCTCGGACCGTGATTCTATAAAGTTACGCTTTGGTTCCAAAGCTTATTGCGTACGAGCGACTAGCAAAATTCGCGAAACAGTGAGTCTTTCAGAACTATTCTGTAATACTCGTCGACGGAATGGGTAACAACAATCCGCCCTTATTCCGGCTTGAAATCCTCCAACCATCGCAGCCGATCTTGTTTCTCTTAGTGCATTCTGAGTAGTCATGCTGTTTGCCCGATAGACTATCGAGTAGCGATTCCATTGCTTCTAAGAGGTCCCGATCTTCTTGAGAGTATTTAGCCATGGTGCGACGGTCCAAGGGTCATGAACCTTGCACAATATTAAGATAGCGCGGAGGCGGACTTGTAGTCGGTTTGGAAACAACTGCAGGCATCTCCCTGTTAGCGAAATCGAAAACCGACATTCGGAATTCTTTGGCAACTGTGCTATCGCCGAATACGTTAAAAGATTTGCTGCGATAACTTACATTCAGCATGAACATCATTCGCTGTAGTTCTATATAATCATTTACCGAACCATCGTTCAGTTGGAGAAAAGGGTAAAGCTTCCCGTTAATTAAGTGCAGATCGCGAACGGTTCCGTCCGATTCACACCAGCCCTGTTGTTTGTAATAGTCCCGGTGTTTCTCAAATAAGAAAGTGGATGGCACGGGAGCAAACAACATAGGAATAATTGAGCCAATTACTTCTGAAACGAATAACGCTGTTTCAACAACGTTCTTAATGCTCTCTTTTGGCATTCCGTATAAACAGTATCCGTTCACATCCATGTGTCTAATACGAAACCCGGCGCTCTTAATTCTCTTAACTGCTTCGACAACATGATGTTGCTTAACGTGTCGACGGTTTAGACTAAGAAGAACGTCGTCGTCAACATTTTCGACTGGCAGGTAAATCTTCTGAAAACGTGAAGCTTTGAGCAAATCACACAACTCTTGAGATTGTGCAAGAAATCGCGTATCCAAACCTTCAGGCGCATAGAGTCTCCAAGGCATTTTTGAATCAATGATTTTACGTAGCAGTGGTACCAGGTTTTCCTGGTACTTGAGGAGTAGAAAGTCCGCGTAAAAAGCGAAGTCTCGTATGCCAAATCGTTCGTACTTATCCAACATCTCACTATAAATGTTTTCCACCGAACGAAAGCGGACTTTCTGAACACCTCCATTCACCTGTTTGGCTGCACAGTAATGACAATTAAAGGGACAGCCACGGCTCGGCGTGATGATCGCATACGTTGGTTTGTTCTTGTATACGGTTAGATCAGTCCAAAGATCGTTAGCCTCGTGAACTTCGCCGGCAACGACGACATCTGCTCCGGTGTAACGCGCAGCATGTTCGGGTGCGATCGAAGGATATATGCCGCCGATGATGATCTTTGGCTTTCGGCCCATCAATCGCCGCAAGCGCGCTATGAGATCCCGCGTACTCTCCCACCAGTACGACATCACCGAACTGATGTAAATTTCGTGAGGGGGATGTTTAGCCAAGCCCTTTGCTTTGGCCCACCGCTCAAATTGCTCCCATGCTTTCCCAAAATGGTACTTGAAGAGCTCCAACGACTGCCCGTCCTTTTCAATTACGTATGGTCGCGCTTTGGGGGTTGGGCCGTCATGCTCAGCGTACGATTGATCACAATGAATGCGATGTTTCGGAACGATGCGCTTGCACTCGGCATCTGTGGGATCGCCAGAAACCGGTGAAGCTTCCATAAAATCATAAAAGTCGATGTGTTTGTACCTGTTTTGCTTTAGCAGCGCTGCAATTCGCAGTAATCCGTAAGGTTGCGACCATTCGGCCCAATATTGCGTGTCATAAACCGCTGGGTTAATCAAAAGCGCCGTCTTTCGGCGCGGGTTAACGGGAAGATCATTCACGCTAAACTTTCGTGAGATTATTGGTGTCATACTCACTCCTCTAATGGCCCTTGGCGGCTCATAACGAAGATCAGCCGTTCACACGTGAGGGCTAATTACTTCGAGGGTTTCAGGTCGCTCTGGCGTACCCTTCACTCGCCGATCATGTGCGGAGATATCGCCAACTTCTTAAGCTCCCGCAAATCCATTTTTCCATGCGCAATGCGACCATCCCGCAGTCCTCATCTACTAGTCTCTTAAATTTGAGAAAGTTTCCGTCCGTGTCCTGAATGTATCCGATCGATCCACGTTGATGCCCTCGCTTATGATCCTCACGAGATCAATCGCAGGTTTCTTGGAGTGAGGATTCCATTTACCATGGGCATCTTAGATGTCCCGTATTAAGCTAGCTCTTCCAATGACTGTTTAATATCGATTACTTCCGCTCGTTCTAACCTCCAATAGTCGGCGGCTAGCCTGAGATTCTCTGTTTCTAGCTCATTGATGCTATCCAAGTCGTTAGCTGAAGTTGCACTGTGAAGAGCTTGACTGTTGTTGGCAAGATCTCGATGTTCCTTCTTGTGCAGGTCAAAGTGTTCAATCGAGAGGTAATTAAAGATGTGTGAGGAGATACTAGTCTCTATTCCATAGCTCTTGACGATGAACTGAGCTGGGATGCTATTGAGTAGCGCACAAATGTAATGGACCTCATCGACGCTATTGCCTGGGCAAAGCATAAGCTTGTGATCCGGAACAATCGGTTTTTGGGGCGGCAGAGAATTAGTAACAGCCGCCGTGAGTAACGAAGACTGCTCTCGCCAGACCACCTTGTAGGGTGCAAACGTATAAGGGCCGACGTTATAGATGGAATAAAAGGGAGCTGTGTTGGGATCAAAGAATTGCTTAAAACCGCTTCTTTTGCGTAACTGCTCCTCGAACTGTTTTAAATAGTTAAATGTTTTCGGGAAATGGCGCTGCATCGAGCGCTCGGGAAGGCCCTTGGCAGGATCTTCAGGATCCTGTGGAATCAGGACCGAAGCTTGACTATGAGCACTCCAGCGATGAACGTCCCTTCCTCTGAGCAGTGGGAAAATAAAGTCTGGCTCAATGGCCATGTTAACATTCTTGACTCGAATCCTTCCGGAGTCGTGTAAATTTGAGATCAAGATCTGACCGTCTTTCCGATTTGTTATTGCTTCGACCCAATAGACGCCGCTGAGATGGGTGTGACAACCGTGTCGGCCGCTATAGTCAGACTTCCCAATAATGTTTTCGATGTGTTTAATCGCCCTCGATCGACCGGTGATCCATGAGGAATTGATCTTGTTTGGATCTATAGGTTTCGCAATCCACTTGCGATACCTCAATCGGGTCATTGCTGTGTCGTGATCCGCCTCGGTCGGTACTGATCCAGAGCTTGTTTTCTGCCAAAAATTGTACGGAACTGGAAATCGAGTAGGTTGTCCTTTTTGAATAATCAAAACGGCGGTCCTATTTGTTGCACCTTCAAAACACTGTACCGAGCTGAAGTCATCTACTTGGATTACCTTTAAGTGTTCGCCATTTCCAAGTTGGAGTCGTCTAAATCCTTCACCTCCGCCTGCGGTTTTGAAAATCGATTGGGTTATAACGAAACCAAGTTTTCCTTTTGGCTTTAGATACTTGTCGGCAGCGATGTAGAGCATTAGAACCGATAAATCATCCATGGCCGCACCGGTGCGTGCTCGTAAACCCGTGTGCTCGAAAAGGCGGTAGGTTCGCCAGAGGCCTGCGGTTCTCTGCCGATATTCATCCGGCAGGTTTGCCCAATTAATCCAAGGGGGATTTCCGGCAACGCAATCAAAAGGTTGTTGAAAGAGCGGAGCGAATGCGTTCTTGATAATCCGCGCCCAAATGCCATTGATTCGTTGTCGATCTAGTTCAACCAACTGCAAATACAGCTCCAGCACGATGCTGATGTCCTGCGCATCTCTTTTTTGGTCTAGCGGAAAAGCTGTGCAGAGTGCTTGGCGAAATACATCGGCTGGTGCTTCAGCTTTAACATGCTGTTCTAGGAGATTCGCGAGCGAATCAATGTAAGCGGCTTTTATTAAGGACTGTGGCAAGGCGAAGTCACCAACGGATGTTGTGAAGAAGATTTTGCCGACTTTCTCCAATGTATCACCGGCAGTAGGCGTAAGAACTGAATCTGCCAGATAGATCGGGATATCAATTTCGCCTTCAATCTCGTCAAGCAGATCACCTAACGCAAGAAGATAGTTCGTACGTGCGCTAATAACTGCTAGTGGATTGAGATCATAGCCGACGACGTTTGCCAGAATCCTTTGAAGGAGTTGTTGGCGCGTGATCTTCTTTTGCGGAAGTAAGACGTCGCGGGTGTAAAGGCGAACGTCTCTCAGGTGAAGAATAAGAAACGTCCCGGAACCACACGCCGGGTCCAGTAAACGCTCATCGGGCAATCGTGGAACTCGCTCAGGAGGTCCGCCATGCAATTGATTTAGCAGTTGAGTTGCCAACCAATCTGGGGTGTAGTACTCACCTAGGTCGTGCCGAAGCTCATCCGGCATTAGGTTCTGATATAGCCTCTTTAATAAGTCCCGCGTGCCATCTGGATCAGTATCAAGCGTGATAAACGAATACTCAGCGAGTTTCTTAACAACCGTTCTTAGCGCCTCATCTAGCTCGGAAGTCCAATCTTCCAGATACCATCCGAAAAAGTCACCCTCAAGAAAGTTTCGGATACCTAACTCGCGGAAGATGCCGCCATCCTCCATCGTCTGGAGGTAGTCTCTTAATTCTTCCGAATCCAAGGTTGCGGCATGCTGCAACGCAATCGACTCTCTGTGCGTGATTCTCGCGATCTTCGCACGGGCGTAGAAATTGACGATTTGAACGGCCAACAGTTTGATAAATGTTGCGTAATATGTGTGGATGGCGAAGAAAAGTTTGAATGAATGGAGTTTGTCACGAGCCGCGGCTCGTACAGCATACAAACGGGCCAAGGATTCAACATCCAATTTCGGCGAATCTTGCTCGTACCCGCAAATTTCACTGAAGGTACGCGCCCACTGTCGATAAAGAGCACCAGTTTTGCTGCTGGTTGAGGTCGTAAGTACGTGATAAAAAGCACTGACGCATCGACGTGAGCAGACGGTATTCTCGCCAAAATCGCGCAGAAGATTATCTGGCGTGGTTGCTAAGTCGGTCTGGAGAGCCGCAATGTAACTTAGAAAACGTTCTGAGGAATAGACATCGACCGGTACTGGAGGCTCAATTTCCCAATCATGTTCTTGATATCTGAGAAAGATGTAATAGAAACCGTCGCACACGACGCCTGCATAACGTTCCATCGTATGCCGCTCACGACGATGTAAACCGCCTATATAGTCTTTGACCTGTTGAATCGCATGCTGGTTATGGTGATACGTGTTTGACGGGCGTAATGAACCTGGTCGCTCGTATTCGATGACCAAACGATTGTAGACAGTGTCAGCACGACCTTCGAGCAGAGTGTGCTCATCGCGCGGGTCAATCGACACGCCGATTGCTGCGGCAGCCTGAGCTATGGCTGCCTGATACGGAACACGAAAGGCGGCCTCGTTGGCCGCCTTCCTCGCTGCCGCAAGTGTCGTCGCTGCAAGTTCTTTCGCCGCGTTTCTGATACCGCTTTCTTCGGGCGTCATCCGTTATGTTCCAGGTTGGCGTTGCTTATATGCAGGACGTGGAAAAACGATTCTTACGGGTTGCCGATAAACTGCGTGTGTAACGATGAGTTCGCCTTTGCCTAAGCGCGTGAGATTTACCTTCAGATCGTCATCGAGAAAACGATAGTCCGGTGACGCAATTTCGCTGGCTCCGGTTCGTCCCAGTATCTTCGTCGCGGAGTTACCCGTCACCCGCGGGTGAACAGCGGACATGAATTGTTGGGCGGAAAACAGAATGACACCCAGAGACCGTCCGCGTTCCGCTATGTCGAGAACCTGTTCAAGTATTGGTGAGCCACGAACACCAGCAGGCGCATACTTATTTAATTCGTCCACAAAGAAGATTACTTTTTCAGGAATCGGTTTTCGCGTGATTCGATTCTCAGGGTCCTCGGCTTTCAATTCGTAAACGGTTCGTAATACATCTCCGAAAACAAGCTTTTGCTCTTCATCATTTAAACGGGCAATGTCAACAACATAAACGTGCCCACCTTCGATCTCGCGGATCTGCTCTGTCAGATTTAGTTCGTTTCTGGCACGTGAATTCGTGAATAAACCAGTTGTCCGCGTCTTGGTGATTCTTCGGAGATGTCTACGAAACTTACCAACTGTTGACGCATAATGATCGCCCCATTTTTCAGTCTTGCCATTCTTAACGAGCGGTTCTCCATTTAGCAGATTTTCCCAACTAGCGCAGTTCTTAAAAGCAGGCTCACGATTGACTATACCCTGCATGATGTCGCCGACGAGGGCATCCATTGCTCCAGACTGATCAGAGATATCAGAAAGCAAAAGATCCAGTTTATCGGCCGCATCTGCCAGCGCGTAAGCGTACATCTGATATCCCTTTACCGGCTCTATGAAGCTGTTGGGTGTACCAGGACTGTTACTTCGGGGGAGCAAGTACTGCACGTTTTGAAAGGGACGAGGCTCCATATTCATCGCCTCCCACATCTCCATTTGGTCAACGCTGGGAGGTTCGCCTGTTTGATCGATCTGTAGGAGGTCCCCTTGTTTGACGTTCAATACAATTACTGCAATCTTGTCGGACAAAGAGGAACCATCCGACGCTTTGCGTTTTTCAGCTTTCTGCAAGACGGATTGCAGCATGAACATTGCGAATGAAGTCTTAGTTGCCAAACCGCTGATCCCCGCCATATTGATATGCGCTCCCTCTGGTCCGAGCATGAACTCTTGGTCCAAATACGCGACGGTTGAGGCTCCGTTACTCATCTTAATTAGACCAGCCGGAATGCGATTCTTTTCCGCCATTGTGTCGATGCCAAGCGCTTCTGAAATTCCTTCGGGAGACGCAAATAGCACCGGCCGATCGCTCTGGACGGGCATGTAGACTTCGCCGTTGTTCGAAAGAATATTGACCTTGGCAACGTTTGTTCCAACTCGTGGCGTATTAACGTTATCTTCATTGACGTCTCCAAAGTTGGAGGAGACGAAGTTTGCCAAATGATTTGGTGAATCGGTCTTGTGTTCGATCGTCGTGACTAGACCGTAGGAGCGTGAGGTGCGACCGCTGGGTTTTCCCTCACTGTCACGAGCCTCTCCCATGTGTTCGACTTCGACAATGTCGAATGGATTAATGATTTGTTCTGGCGCTAGCCAAAAGTTAAACCGATCACTTGAATTAGCATCGCGTTCGGTCGCGGAAGTCTTTCCGATTATCGGCGGTGGTATTTGTTCCTGTTGATCATTCATACGGCTAAATTTCGACAGTCCGTCTGGGCCACCTAATAGACGCCAAAAGGACGGGCTCGCTAAAGAAATTGGATTTGATAACACGCTCTGCTTGAAAGATAGGATAAAGATGAGCGTGCCACCGCTTGTCCAGTCCGTGTGGAGTTACATTACGTTCTCCAATTAAAGCAGCACTCAGGTGATCCGCAAGGTTAGCATCAATTGGTTCGCCTTCTTTGGGAGTTGGGACCTCTACCTTCACAACACCCATCAAGGGATAATCCACTTCTCCTTGTTCGCGTAAGCGTACATACCAGAACGCGACCTTACCTCCATGTGCGAAGAAAGAGACCGTTCTGTGGCCATATTTCAGCCCCACAAGTAAACCGCTAATATCTTTTCTGATGGTCCCTTTATTACCTTTGCGAAGAGTGAACGTGGGCGTCCGATCGAACGATTTGGCGACTCCAACTGTGCGAGGCAATTCAATAAACGCACTCTTTCGTATACCGCCATCAATGATCGTCCATTCGTCAGCATTGCGTGCCGGGGCGAACTGCTCAATTAATTGCTGTTCCAGACGGTGCATTTCGAACCTTGCTTTGGCACCAGCCTTGTCTCTCGGATCTTGCCGTCGTTCACTAAGCGGATCGGCGACGGCAACATCGACGACCTCGAAGTCCTGGCTCTCGCACTTCTTTAGTTCCTCAAGCAGCGATTGTGATATTCCTCTTCCATCGGAGTATGGTACTAACAGCAAAATACGCCGCTGGAATTTTGCAACTTTCAAAGCACCATTTTCCTGACGATACAAGATTGCTGAACCGATTTGTGTCAGTTCCAAGGGATAAGAGCGATTTCCCTCGATTATGGTTCCAAGAAAATACGTCTTGATAGAGCCATCGCAAAAATAACGAAACACCTGCTCATCAGACCGGAAGATCGGAGGGGTCGGTCTGTAGAGCTCCCGCCAATCAGGCACGGGCGTCTCAGCAAAATCGCGGAATCCTTCCTTCGCTTCCTTCTCCGACCCGAAGAAGCGATCATCTGCCTCCTCTATGTCAGGTCTTGCCATATCTTCAAAGGCACCACCGGAGGCAGGAAGGACAGTTGCGTTGGTACCAATTAATTCTAGCGCTGGCTTAAGGAATGCTAATGGGGATCGCATGGCATTACGCTTTTACCGTTCTCTCTGATCTTCGTCAAGGAGACATAGGTTTGCATCCTCTCCGTAACTCTCGATGAGAAGAAGATATGGCTGATGCCATAAGCCGGTTCTTGGGGTGATCCTCCGATTCGATTCGATGTATTTCCTGAGTGACTGAGGAAATCGACCTTCAAGCAAACGGTGGTTGCGATAACTATCGAAGCTTCTCTTAGCGAGTTACGTTTCCAAATATTCGACCGGGAGTACGCGATATATGGAAAGCTTGCCACTTTGCTACGAACAAGCGGACTCTCACGACAGATGCGTGGAAGATGCGTGGATCACCTAGTGATACGAAGCAGGACGTAAGCTACTTTCAACGGCTGAAACGTCGGTAAATACTGCTAAGTATCGCTTGGTATCACCAGGTAAGAAGCCGGATGGAGGATTTTAAGTCCGCAGCGTCTGCCATTCCGCCACCCCGGCATGTTGTCCGTAACCCTAAATATACCAAGAATTTCCGTTTCCCTAAAACACCAGGAACCGGACGTCGATACGTCGATGCGTGGAAGATGCGGGACTACTCTATCAATTTTTTACAAGGTTCAGCCGCTATCGCCACCAACGAAAGACTATTGGGCCCGTCAAGAACTCACTTGTTAGATTGAATTCGCGCTACGGAGTTCCCTCCGTAGCGCGCATCAAAAAACGGAAATCTCTTAGTAACTCGGGGTGTAATCGCGGGAGGCTTACACCTGATGTTCAGCCTTCCTCTGCTGTACACCATGGAAGTGTGGTGGGCGGGATTTAACACTCATCCCTACCGGCTGCTAGCCTATGTATTGACAACATTCCTTTTGTTACTTGGCTACAATCGATATGCGGGTTTAAGGCGCGATAGGAGTATCACGGAAGTCGCAATCGACTCCATCGAAGAAATGGGCATCGGTCTTTTTCTCGCATTCCTGGTTCTGTTTCTTTTTGGGCGCATTACCTTCGAGATGCCAATCAATGCAATGGTCGGAGTTATCGTGTTGGAAGCTATGACTGTAGCAATCGGTGTTTCTGTCGGCGCGGCGCAGCTTGGCACGGGTGGCGAGGACGAGGGAATGGGAGGGAATTCGGACAAGGACGGAATTCACTTCGGTGCCCAGATTGTTTTTGCCTTCTGTGGCGCCGTGCTCTTTGCGGCGAACCTCGCGCCGACTGAAGAAATCGTCATCATTGGAATTCAGACGTCCTGGTTGAAACTAATAGGAGTGGCAGGGTTTTCGCTTTTGATGGCCTTCCTGATTCTGCACTACAGCGATTTCAAAGGCGCGGGGGAGTTTGTTCGCGCGGACCATCCAACACTTATTCTGCTAGGCACTGTGGTTACTTACGCGATTGCGCTTAGCTCTTCGGCATTGATTCTCTGGTTCTTCGGTCGGTTTGACGACGTGACAATGTTCACCGCCCTGGCTCAGACCGTGGCGCTCGGATTAGCCGCGACACTTGGCGCATCCGCTGGAAGGCTATTGCTGCAATGAATAAGCTACAAAAGAATTGGTTTGAGTGGATGGTCTTTGCCCTCGGGCTTATCCTGGTTTCCTCAACGCTCGGTTATCTCATATACGCCGGCGCCTCGATGGGCCACGAACCACCCAGCCTCGAGGTTCGCCTTGGAACTCCGGAACAACGTCAATTCAATTTCATTGTGCCCGTCACTGTAGTTAATCACGGCGATGAAACAGCCGAGGGCGTGCGCATTGAGGTGGTTTTGGAGAGCGGCGGTGAAGTGAAAGCACGAGGGGAATTTGATGTCCCTCTTTTGCCGCGCCATGCTACTCGCGAAGGGTGGGTCACGTTTGAACAAGACCCCCGGACAGCTCAACTTAAAGCGCGAGTGCGCGGCTATCAAAGACCCTGAAGCCTGTGTACTCGACCATCCGGATCAGAATCTGGGCGTCAACTTTGGACACGAATCACTCAACCATTTACTCCTTCATATTGCGATCCTCGCTCTTAGCCTCTGCCATTGCCTCCGGCTCTAACTCCTCGGCGCTCTTGTTCAATTTGATGAATATGCCCCAGGCAGCCAGCAGCACGCCCGCCGCGATTCCGATGGCAGCGGCCTGCGGCAGTCGGGCTGGATCCTCATGAGCGAACGCGAAGACAGTCACCAAACATTCTATTGAAAGCGCCACAACGACAACTACCATAAACCGCGACAAGAATCGCCGGACGCGTGTCGGCGCGCTCACCTGAACTTTGCGCTGCACTTCCTCTTCCAGGATCGTTTGCCCGAGTTCCAGAGCAACGACCGCGATGGTTAATAACCCGATACCCTCAACGATAAAGTTGAAACGACTCCTCAGCGGCAACGCCTCGCTAGGGTTGAGTCCATGCCACAGCTCCAGTGCTGCAAAGAAGATCAAAGCGAGTCCGCAGCAGATGAACAGAACAATAATTGCTGAATAACTGACGGCAAATATTTTTCTGATGATTTGCAACGGAGGGCCCTCTCTTTACATACTTGGCAACCGGTATAGGTTAGACGCTAGGCCGAAACACTCTTCCTGCGGCTCGACCGTTCAGTTCACAACCTAAAGTTTGAAAACGAGCGGACAATAGATCCGGCGTTCGCGACGAGTTTATCACCTTGCCTGCCGGAGTGATCATGCCTCGCAGATGCTCTCCAACTTGTTTGTGGTATATCGCGAGGTGCCTCCATTTTATAGACGCTGAATTTTCGGAACTACTTTTTCATTGGTTTTCTGCCCAAGTCTATAAGTGTGCTAACGCACAGACGCCGTAACAAGCCATTTACTCTAGCCCATCCATTCCAAGGGCCACCGTCGGAAACGACCAACTGAAAGGCTTCCTCTATGCAGTCCACAAAAGGACGTATTCTCTGTACTGAGGATGATGTTGATACTCGCGAGTTGATTGATTTTTTCCTAACCCGGTAAGAAGCCGGATGGAGGATTTTAAGTCCGCAGCGTCTGGCATTCCACCACCCCGGCATGTTGTCAGTAAGCCCAAGTCTACCCAGCCTTTCTTCTTTCCGCTAATCATCAATACCGTGACGTCCATACGTCAATGGGAGAGATCAGGGACTCTATCCGACACCGTTCCCTCGTTGCATCTTTCTCGAAGCAAGAGGGACCAGAGGAATAGACGGACCATTCGGCCTGATTGATTGTAAAGCGGTATTCCTCGCGTTACGTCCTTGACTGCATCGCCGCCTCACTCCAGCTCATCTTGAAAGTAACGTCCAGACGCCGATCCGAAGGAGGCCGATGTCGGCGACAAGCTTGAGCGTTCGTTGCGAGACGAAGTTTTCAAGCTCCGAACCGACCAGCACATCGATGCCCGCGGCGGGAACAAGCGCGGCGGACGCGCGGTTATTTTCTTAATGTCTTTGCGGTAGCGATATTCGAGTACTGCGAATCGCCGGCCGAATTGTAAGCACGCACTCGATACCGATAAGCCGTACCTGCGGCCAGGCTCGAGTCGGTATAAGTAGTGGCTGTTCCTGCGACGGTGGTGAGCTGCGTAAAGTTCGTGCAGTTAGAGCCCTTGCAACGTTCAATCTTGACGCCGTCGTAATTAGTACTGTTGCTGGTCCATGACAATCTAATCTGGCTCTGGTTGAGCGTTTGACCGGCAAGGTTACTTGGAGCAGCCGGCGGTGCGGGAATTCCACCCGGAGTGACGATTGCCGCGTTGTTTGAATAACCGGAGTAACCGTCTGAATTCCAGGCGCGCACTCGGTACGTGTAGCTCTGTCCCCCCGCGGCATTGTAATCGGTCCAGGTTGTGAGGTTGGCGTCGCTCGCGCCCACGCCGATGAAACTCGCGCAGCCGGTTCCCTGACAGCGTTCTACATAAAACCGGATCTCGTTGGTTGACACGTCTTGCCAGTTCAACACCACATAGCCCCCGCTCATTGCAGCCGTGAGATTGCTCGGCGCTGCTGGTGGATTTACCGGGGACAACGTGACTTCGACGGTATTGCTGTAATCAGACGCACCCATAAAGCCTACTGCCCGCGCGCGGTAAGTGTAGGTTGTGTCGCGTACGACATTGCTGTCTCTAAAACCCGTGGAATTTTCGCCCAGGGTGTGGCCGATCTTCGAGAAATTCGCGCACCGGGAACCCTGACAACGTTCGACCTCCACGCGAAATTCATTGCTGGCATTATCAACAAAATACAAGTTAACGTAGCTTGAGCCTGCGAAGGCGCGGAGATCTGTGGGGGCTGCCGGAGGTAAATCCAGGACACCGGTCTGGTTATAATGCGCGGTTACGAGATAGCCAAACCCAACGCTCGCCAGCGTGTTTCCAGCTCCAAGCGCGATTCCCTTGCCGTTTGCATATGGATCCCACACGGCCCATTGGGGCGTGCCATCGGAACGATACTTGGCGATCACTCCCTTCAGATAGGAGATCGTCCCGGTACTTGGGTTCGGACCGCCCGTGCCGGTGACGTAAACAGCATCGGAGGCATCGAGCACCAACATGTTAGGCGTTTCAAAATTACTCTCACTGCCGTTGAAACGTTGCGACCACATCAGGTTCCCGTTCGAGTCCGTTTTGATCGTCATCCAGTCGAAATAGCCGGCCGTAGTTATACCTGTCGCCACAACATTGCCCCCGGAATCGATTCGCAGACGATAAGCCCTTTGGCCCACACTGTAGCTCCTGGTCCACAACGGTGTACCCGCTGCATTGAACTTTGCGATCGCCATTTGGTAAGGAGCCGAGTCAAGAGGTGAATATGTACCGGTAGCAAAGTAACTTACGTTATCCGGGCCAAAGGCCACGTCGTTGGCTGCATAAGCCTTCACGTTTGTATTAGCCCAAAGCAACTTGCCATTGGCGTCGTACATAAGGGCCATAAACAAATTACCGCTAATGCCAGCCACGCCAACACGGGAGCCATCCGGTGAGATGTTCATGGCGTGGGGTTTATCAATCGCTCCGTTATTGTCGAACACTGCGGTCCACAAGGTAGTCCCGCTCGGGGAGTATTTGATCAATACCGAGTCATGTGTGGTACTGGCGGAAGCGTTAGTCAACCACATGTACCCCGCTACATAGATGTTGTTGTGAGCGTCCACCTCAACCCGAATAGCTCCGCGGAATGGTCCAGGCAGGCTGTTGGCCCACAGGAGATTCCCATTAGTGTCATATTTGATAGTCAGCCACCCATGAGGTTCGCCATCGACTGCGCGGACAATTGATGCCAGGACGATAACGTTGCCACCGCTGTCGACCGTCATCCATGCGCCGCGTAGCGAGTCCGACGGATCATATGTGGTCTGCCACAGCAGGTTTCCGGTGACACTGAATTTCTTGATAACCAGGATATTGGTGGCGGGGGTGTCGCCTAAAACATACACGTTACCGTCCGCATCGTTGTCCAGCATCGTGGAATTAAAGTTGAAGTCCGCCGCACGCCAGTTTTCGATCACAGCTTGAGAGGGTTGAGCAGAAACGGAGGACACGAGACTCAGCCACGCAATGGTAACAAGCAACTGGAAAATATATTTCAATGGTAATGACTGCCGCATGATGTTCTACTCCGTTCCGCGGCTTACTTTCCGGACAAGTTGGTGAAACACCATGTGTGCCCTCGCTCGTAAGCCGAGGTTGATTATCGCCGTGGCATCGATCATGAATTTAATGTGGATTGCGTTGCCGCCTCCCACCTTTACTGTGCCAGGGCGCGTAGGATGAATACCCAGTTATTCAGTGTCGATACTATCGAGGTTGCAATCGTCTTGTCTGTGACAAAGTCACAGAGCTAGGAAAACTTTTGGTGTGTTTGTCGTTCTCAGTGCAACGCTGTAGTGAGGTTCACCGACTACCTGAAGATCCGCCCTACGATGCCGTCGGAGGGCCCGCGGCAACCTTTGGGCTTCTGGAAGATGGATTAGGATAACGCTGCACGGCGCAGCTCTTTAAGGTCATCTGCGTGAATTTCGCCTCTTGAAAGGGTGACTAATCCGCTATGCTCGAATTCTTTTAAAATCCGGCTGATCACCTCGCGGGAAGTTCCGATATCCGCTGCAATATCCTGGTGGGTTTTCTTGATGATGCCGTCAGCATCAACTGCGTGCACCAGATAATCAGCCGTGCGTTTATCAACACGTTGAAATGCGACTTCCTCAACAAGCGAGATGACTTCGGCAAAACGCGTCGCCAGCATGGCCCAAAGAAACTCGCTCCACACTTCGTATTGACTGACCCACCGATGAAGCACCGCAGGCGGAACAACGATCGCTTCGACATCGGTTTCAGTGGCAACAAAGGCAGGAAACTCGATGCCAGACATGATACATGACGCTGTCAGAATGCAACTGTCACCAGGTTCGACGCGGTAGAGGGTGATTTCGCGTCCTGATTCACTGAGCTTATAAACGCGGGCGCGGCCTTCCAACACCAGCGGAATGCCACTACATTTGTTTCCTTCGAGGCAAATGAATTGATGTGCAGGGATTTGAACCAACGCGGCGTGCTCAAAAAGCTCAGTTTGCACATCCGGGCCGGCCTTCCCAAATAAAGGAAATCTTCCGAAGACTTTTTCCCTCAACTGTGTCGTATCTTTCATTGGCGTTGCCTTCTATCGATTCACGCTACAGTAGTGAATCAGTTTGATGGCCACGACGCTGCGCCACGGGCGTATCGCATTTCGTTGCGAACCTAATCCTACCGCGAAGCGAACACTGAAGCCTAACTGAAAGCGCGTTGATTGCAATCGTGTAATTGGAACCTGGAAATCCGTCGGACCTGAAATCGATCGAAATAGTCCAACCGCACTTAAGTGACCATTGGTCCAAATGCCGAATGCTATTTGGTGATTGCCTTGCTCAGAACGCTGTTAGTCCGATCGAACGTGTAAACGGCCTGTGCGCGATGGCCCGGCCCCCACGTCGACAAAAACCGCCAAAATCGCATTCTTGAGTAGGGATACTTCGTTCGCACTGAGAAGTTGCTTCGCACCAAGCCTGATGAAGGATTTCCCAGCATATACGTGGATTGCTGAAATCACTCAGATTTAGGTTGGGTAAGGTGCGTACCAGGTAACATCTGCCCTCGCATGCAAGAATTGAGTTGAGAAGGCAGTTTTGGGCAAAAAGAGGCGGGATTTACGGTCATCGATTCGTGGAGCGCGGTGTAACGGTCTATGGCACAGGGATTGAAAAGTACCGCCGCGCTGATACTCTGCAACAGCACGAAAGAATTCATGAGACACATGGCACATGAAGTGATCCAATTTGGAACATATGTGAGCGTTGCGTGCAAGAAGAGAAAGAGAGGAGCGCGCCCTCTTCGGACATTCATCTGCGCCCTGGTCGCCCTCTTCCTTGTTTTTGGAATCATCATTGGAGAAAAAGCTGGAGCGCAATCTAACAACCTTGACAAATTGTCGCCGGATCTTAAGGAACTGGTCGTCAACAAAAGTCCGTCAACAGTTAAGGTTGTCATTCAGTTTAATACGAGCCGCCTCAGCAAGACGCTGAAGGATCTCCTCGAAAAGCAGACGCTGGTAACGAATCGACTCAAGAACTTCAATCACTGGGTAATCGAGACGCGCGCGTCAATGCTATCCACGATTTCTGCTTTTCCGGAAGTCGCTTACGTGTCTACCGATCGGGAGACAAAACAGCTTGGCCATCTTTCATTGACGACGGGCGCCGACGAAATTCGTCAGGGGACGGGCACAAATGCGGGGGGCGCTCGGCTCGATGGCGCTGGTATTGGCATCGCCGTGCTCGACTCCGGAATTTATAAATCCCACAAAGCGTTTCTCGATGCCAATGGCGACGTAAGAGTAGTGGCAAAGCAAGACTTCACTGACGAGGGAACAACAAATGATCGCTATGGTCACGGCACACATGTGGCCGCCATCGCGGCTGGGAACGGAAGAATCTCGAACGGCGCGTACACCGGCATTGCCCCGGGAGCCAACATTATTAACTTGCGCGTGTTGAATTCGCAGGGAGCAGGCAGAGCTTCGTATGTGCTCGCAGCAGCTGATTGGATCATGACGAACCGGGCGACTTACAACATTCGAGTAGTAAACATGAGTCTGGGAATGCCCGCAATCGATTCCTATAAGAAGGATCCTGTTTGTTTGGCTGTTCGTCGAATGGTGGATGCCGGCATTGTCGTCGTAGTCGCTGCCGGCAATAACGGCAAGAGCTCAGCGGGTGAAAAAATCTACGGTCAGATCCATTCGCCCGGCAACGAACCTTCCGCAATCACGGTCGGAGCAACAAACACTTTTGGGACGGATGGGCGTGGGGATGATGTGGTTACCAGCTATAGCTCCCGTGGTCCAACACGAAGCTTCACCATCGACAGTACCGGTGGGAAGCATTATGACAATCTGATCAAGCCAGACCTCGTGGCGCCTGGCAACAAACTCATTAGCGCCGAAGGAGAGGCGGGTATTGGAACCACAGAAACACAGAACCTCCTGATCGCGCAAAATCCTAACCTTGATGCCGGCGTTAGCGCAGACGATACGCGTAAGATGATGTACCTCAGCGGTACGTCGGTAGCTGCTCCTGTGGCTGCGGGCGCTGCGGCGATCTTATTGCAAGTTAATCCCAATCTGACGCCTAACTTGGTCAAAGCGATCCTGATGTACACCGCTCAACCGCTCGCTGGGTTTAACACGTTCGAGCAAGGTGCAGGGCAGATTAATATCGAAGGAGCAGTTCGTCTGGCGAAGCTGGTCCGTACTGATCTCCCTAAAAGCACGCCACTCGGCTCGCCGTTACTGACGGGACCTTCTCCAACGCCGCAAACTAGTATTGCTGGACACAGCTTTCCCTGGGCGCAGGGAATCAATGTCGGATACACATTCGCTACCGGAGGCAATCTGATCACAAAGTACCAAAAGGTCTACGGCACCGGCATTCTAATCAGCGACGGTATTCTGATCAGCGACGGCATTTTGATCAGTGATGGCATACTCATTAGCGATGGGATACTGATTAGCGACAACATTCTCACGAGTGACGGTGGCCCACTCGGCGGCGGAACTGTCTTTATCAGTAGTGGCATCCTGATAAGCGATGGAATTCTGATTAGTGACGGTTTCTTATTGAACGATGGAATCCTGATCAGTGATGGAATCTTGATTAGCGACACCACTTTGGCTGACGACTTTCGCCTGCAAGCTCAAGCAGCGCTGATTAACGGTGACGCCACTACTTCGATGCCCGTGGTTGTCGACAACGGCGTTGATTTCACGGGCTTCTGATGTTGCCGGCAACGAGTATCAGTTCGATCGGAATTGATGGACTAGTAAAGAACAACGGCTTGACCCAACCATTTTCTCAAAGCCCCTCACCGAAGGGATTAGCTACTGCGCCCGCGTCTCGTTGCATCATGCGAAAAGATAGGGGGATCGCTCTCCTCACCCACGGCTCTGAAGCTGAAGCGCTGGAATTTCTATCGGCGCGTCCCATCCATTCGGTGGTTATGTCGAGCTTTATTCGAGATAACGGCCTGGTGAGTGATTTCAATCGAGGGAGTTTTTATTGTTATCGCGATCACGCCGGACGCATTGAAGGAGTCGTACTAGTGGGCCATGCCACTCTCTTTGAAACCAAGAGCAATGCTGCATTGGCTGCCTTTGCGCGACTTGTTCGCAACTCCGACAAGGTGCACGTGATAATGGGGGAGAAGACCGGAATTGAGCGATTCTGGCGTCACTTTACTATTGACGGCAGCGTGCCACATCAAGTAGGCCGTGAATTACTATTGGAGCACGGCAGTGAATTACTTTTGGAGCACGGCAATATCATGTTGGAGCCAGCATGCTCTGAAACGGGAAAGCTGGGTCTTGGCCTGAGACTGGCCACGCCCGAAGACTTGGGTATCGTGATGACTACGCACGCAAGAATGGCGTCTGAGGAACTCGGCTTGGTTAATCCACTCGTTGCTGATCCGAAGGGGTTTCCAGCGCGTTGTGCTCGTCGTATCGACCAGCGACGCGTCTGGGTGTTGATTGAGAATGGCTCTCTGGTGTTCAAAGCCGACGTTGTTGCTGACACTCCGAATGCGATTTATCTGGAAGGCATTTACGTCAACCCCGAAAAGCGCGGCCAGGGCTATGGGTTGAGTTGTCTCACGCAATTGAGTCGCAGCTTGCTGAAGCGTACAGGATCGATTTGTCTCCTCGTAAACGACCGCAATCACAAGGCCCGCAGCTTTTATCACCGTGCAGGCTTCCGATTCAAAAGCCATTACACAACAATTCTTTTACAGAAGCGTAGCACAAAGTGACTGGCGCCAATCAATATGCGGTCGTCTTGAAATCAAGATGCGGCTTCCTTCATACTGCCTGGTACAAACGTGAGCGTTCGGCATGAATAACGAACCGCACTTACCACACGGCAATTTCGCTGGCCACAAATCTGCGTCGCAGTTTTCAGCAGCGGCGGTCGCAAGTGCACAAACCCAGAAACGGCAAAGCAGTCAACTCACATCGCAGACGGAGCAGACTGAGGCAGTGCGCAGTCTGCTCGATCAGGGATTATCGAGTGAAGCGGAACGCAGCAGCCGCTCGCTCATTAAAACAGCAAAACGCAATCCCGCATTGCTCGCGAGAGCTCACTGTTACCTTTCGGTCGCCCTCGAGATGCAGGGCCGGTACCTCGAGTCTTTGGAAGCGATCAAGATCTATGAACTGCCGGAAGCATTCAAGGATTTGGATGCCGAATCACTAGCGTATGTTCGTGTTCACGTTGGCCTTGCTTATCACTACACAGGCGATCCTCCCAAGGCGATCGCTATTCTGAATACCGCACTGCGCGAAGCTTCTCAAAGTAACGGTGCGGCACACCTCGGCGTTATCTACGTTGCTTTGGCGCGTGTGTATCGCAGCATCAACGAATACACGATCGCTCGCGACTATGCACAAAGTGCCCTCGAACACTATCGCCGCACCGGAGACTGGCGCGGACTGGCTGAAGCTTACTTCGGTATCGCTCTCGCGGAGCTGTTCGAAGGCAAGTACGAACCTGCCCTGGAGAATTTCGAGCAGGCGTTGAAGCTCGTAGGTGATAACCCTGCCCCTTACCTGCTTGGCAAAATCCACACCAATATGGCCGGCGCGTTCTGGTTCCTGAAGCGCATGCAGGAAGGAATCCGCTGTCTCGAAAAGGCCATCGGCTACTACGAACGCACGGAGCACAAAGCTAACGCAGCCGATGGCTATAACAACCTCGGCATGAATCTGATCCTGATTGGCGAGTGGTCGCGAGCTCAGGATGCTTTGAACCGAGCGCTCGCGCTGACCTCCGAGATAGATGAGCAGAATGCCAAAGTTCCGATGGTGCTGGATTCACTGGGCCAGTTGCACATGCTCCGCGGCGAGTATACCGAAGCGCAGGCCTTGCTTGAGCGCGCGGTATCGCTGGCAACCGAACATGGTAACAAGTGGTATGCCCGGCAGGCGCTGTGCACGCTTGGACGCTGTCATCTCGGCATGAATGCCATGGATGAGGCTGTTAAGTGTGGCCATGAAGCACTAGCGTTGGCTGAGAATATCGGTGACCGCCAGGCCCAATGCGAATCCTGCCTGCTGCTCGCCGAAAGCTATCTTCGCATTGACCAGGTGGACACATGCATCGACTTGCTAAAGAGAGTTTCCGAGGAGGCAACGGAATCTGCGGCGGACGTCGGGCTCATTGGTGAAGCGGAACGTTTGAATGGATTGGTCGCACTCAACAAGGGCGACGCTACTCTCGCGGCGCAACACTTTGGCAGGAGTCTTTCCATCTTTGAAATGCTCGGCGATCGCTACCGCAGCGCAATAGCCAGCGAGGTATTGGGCGGAGCTTACGCGCGAACATCTCCTAAGCGGGCGCTCGAGAAACTCGGGAGTGCGTTGCAGACGTTTCGTGAGTTAGGCGCCCAGCCTGACGTTATCAGAGTGGAGCGCGCGCTTGCTGAACTCGATGGCGAAGCGTCGGATCGCCGTAGTGATGATCCGGTGGCACTTTCTCAACTGCTCACGTTGAGGTTGGTTAATGCCGCCGCTTCGCGTGAACTATTGCTACACGAACTGGCCGCTGTGCTCCATCAGGAATCAATTGCCGAACGAATCATGATCGCAGAAGCGCACCCCGATGGACATGTTGTTAAGGTCGCTTCGTACGGACTGTCATTTGAAGAAAGTAATGTGCTCGCCAGTGACTTGCAAAATCTAAGAAACGACGAGGACTGTGGTGCGTATGGCGTGAAGCACAATGCCTCAGTGATTCTGCTGCGACCCCAGAATGCACCGCCTGCTGTGCTCTTCATTGCGCCCCGCACTGAAGAGCTGTTATTGGACGGGTTATCACTTAATCCGCTGTTACGCGTTACAACGATGGGTTTGGAGATTTGTGCGCTTCGCGAACGCGTACCAGGTGCGCAGGGAGGACCTCATCCAGTGGCCCGTGCGGATCAAAAGATTCCCGGATTGATCTACTCAAGTCCCGCAATGACGCGGCTGGTTGATGAGATACATAAGATTCGTTCGTCTGACGTTACTGTACTAATAACCGGCGAGTCGGGCACGGGCAAGGAGTTAGTGGCGCGCGCGATTCATCAACTTTCTTCACGGCGTTCGAGGGTGTTTGTTCCGTTCAACTGCACCGCGGTCCCTAAAGAACTTTCAGAAGCTCACTTGTTTGGCTATAGACGCGGTGCTTTCACTGGCGCCGTCTCCGATTCGCCCGGAGTTATTCGCTCGGCAGTTGGCGGTACACTTTTTCTCGACGAGATCGGCGATCTGCCATCGGACCTCCAGCCAAAGATGCTGCGGTTTTTGCAGGAAGGTGAGATTCAACCGGTTGGGGAGCAGCGGCCGATAAAGGTTGACGTCCGCATTATCGCGGCGACCAACACCGACTTGGAAAGAATGGTTGCGGACGGACGCTTCCGCGAAGACCTGTACTACCGGCTCAACGTAATTCGACTCCAGGTTCCACCATTGAGAGAACGACGTTCAGAGATTCCGACGATCGTCAATCATTACATCGAGCATTACTCTGAAAAATTTGGACGCCGCGACATCACCATTACGGCGCAGGCTATGGATCTCTTAATGGTTTGCGATTGGCCGGGTAACGTTAGACAAGTTTGCAATGAAGTGCAGCGAATCATCGCACGGGCCGAGGACGGGACTGTAATCACTCCCGATCATCTTTCGCCCGAACTGCGGCGCACGTCCGAGCACATGTTCACGCCTGCTGGAGCTGTTGCGCGTGGCTCCGCTTCGATTGATACCGGTGCTCCAGTGTTGATGAGCGATGCCGTTGAGGCACTGGAGCGAAAAATGATCGTCGAGACGCTTCGTCTCCACGGTGGAAACGTTAGTCGCAGCGCACGCGATCTCGGTATTACCCGGCGTGGCTTACAGCTAAAACTAAGCCGCTACGGAATTAGCGCCAACGGCTAACCCGCTTATTCTAACTCGATTCCTCACGCCGATAATTACTTCGCACTGCATACTACGTTCGCGCTTCTCTGGACTACGACCATTTGCACCTAGTAATTGCCTCGTCGCCGACATTCAGACCATGGCTCACTGAATCGGTGCGAACGAAGTATCGTCTTGCTGAATCGTGGGACTGAACTGCCTCTCCGCCCCTACATCAATTTTCACCGCGTAAATCCTGCTCTCGTTTGCAGTTGGTGTTCACCAGTATGTCCTTCGATGACTGGTACAGCACTTGAAGTAGCATGCTACATGAACATAGCAATTCAAAAAGATAGACGAGTAGCTGGCATCAGGATGCAGCTCACGCCAACTCTGCGCTCACGTCCGCTCACGATTTCCAGCACGCTGAGACCAAAAATCCTGCTCTACTCCCATGACACATTTGGACTGGGCAACATTCGACGCACTCTACTGCTGGCTGAAGAGTTAAGAAATCAGTATGAAGGCGCCGCCATTCTGATCGTGACCGGCTCACCAATGATTCAGTCCTTTCGCATTCCCGCCGGCGTCGACTACGTCAAACTTCCTTGTCTCGACAGGACTGATAGCGAGCGCTACGAACCGCGCTTTCTGCAGCAGTGCGCTGATGAAGTGAGGCGAACGCGCAGCGCTATTCTGCGAAACACAGTGCTTGGTTTTGATCCTGATCTGATGATCGTCGACAAGCGAGCAGGCGGAGTTGATGGCGAGTTGCTGTCTGCTCTACAAGCCTTAAAGGAATCAGGGTCAAAAGCAAAAGTGGTTCTGGGCGTGCGGGATATTCTCGATGGACCGGAGCGCACCCGCGCAAGTCTGAAGAATAACGGCAGCTTTGAAATCATCGAGGAATTCTACGATGAGGTTTGGATATATGGTTCGAGCTGCCTCTTCGATGCTGTCAAAGAGTATGACTTCCCAGACTCAGTCGCGCGTATCACGCACTTCTGCGGTTATCTCAAACGACCTACTGCGCAGCCTACGCGTGAAGCTGGACCGCCGCACGTACTGGTGACTACCGGCGGTGGCGGCGATGGTCTTGCGTTAATTCGCACCTACCTTGAAGGCCTCGTCGAATTGCCACGAAGCACTGCCTTAAGGACAACAGTCGTGTTTGGCCCACAAATGTTGCCAGCCGATAGAGATGCGCTGTTGAAGCAATTTGACTATCTGGCAGACGTTTCGTTTCTCGATTTTGAACCGGACCTGGCTGCAAGGTATGCAGCGGCCGACGTCGTCGTTTCGCTTGCTGGGTATAACACGGTATGTGAACTGCTCTCGTTTGCACACCGCGCAATTCTCGTCCCGCGCGCCGAGCCAGTGCAGGAGCAACTCATCCGTGCGCGTCTACTTGCGGCCAAAGGTTACTTCGATCTGATCGAGCCCGAAGATCTCAAACCGGACATTTTGATTGCACGGGTATTGAGTGCGCTGAAACCAACTCCAACGGTCGTGCCGCCACTTGACCTCGACGGTTTACCGAGAATCGTCCAACGAACGGCGCAACTACTGGAGCAGGAGTACGTATGAGCTCCGCCCGCATAGCAGTCGTGGTCAGTGGCTTCCCACGGCTTTCGGAAACTTTCGCCGTTAACGAACTGCTTGCACTCGCCAAGCGTGATGCTCTCGCCGCAATCTTCGCGACGAAGCCGGGTGACGCCACTCAACCGCAACTCGGAAGCGAACGGCTGTCGGAGTTGCTGACAGTTTTGCCAAACGACACCGCGGCCAGACAAGCCGCTGTAGTGGCGCACACCTTGAAGAATCGAAATGTCAAAGCGGTGCACGGTTACTTTGCGCATCAGCCGGCCGAAGTCGCCTGGCGCGCTGCTGAGCGACTACGACTGCCGTCTGGATTTAGCGTTCATGCAAAAGACGCGCGGAAGATCAGTAATAGTGAACTCGGGATAAGAGCTAAAAGAGCAGCATGCGTCGTCGCGTGCAACAGCGATGTCGCCTCGACCATTCGGAAAACGGGTGCCCGCGTACACTTGATGCCTCACGGAGTTGATCTCGATCGCTTCAACGTGAGCCCGCGGCCGGCTGGCAGAGTTTTCCAAGTACTTGCGGTTGGCCGTTTGGTTGAGAAGAAGGGGTTTCACTTTTTGATCGAGGCCGTTTCACGCCTGAAGTTTCCTTTTCAACTTCGCATCATCGGCGAAGGCCCCGAGCAGGAGCGGTTGGCCCAAATGATCTCCGCTTACCATCTTTCGGATCGCGTTACGCTCTGTGGTCCAAGAACTCACGACCAGTTGCCGGAAGAGTATGCGCGTGCGCACGTCGTCGCTGTTCCTTCGATCGTTGACGGCGCGGGCGATCGCGATGGCCTGCCGAATGTTGCTCTCGAGGCGATGGCTAGTGGTCGCGCCGTCGTGGCCAGCAACGCCGGCGCAATCGGTGTTGCCGTAAGAGATAACGAGACAGGGCTACTGCTTCCTGCCGGCGACCCTCTTTCGCTTGCCTTGGCATTGACGCGGCTCGCGCAGGATTTGCCGTTGCGAGAACGGCTTGCGACCGCTGCACGCGAGCACGTCGGAGAGCATTACGAGATGAAGAATTGTAGCGAACGTTTTTGTCGGCTACTCGAGGAGGTTTATGCCTGACCTGACAAACAATAATCGCAGTTCAACTCGACAAGCCGTGGCTTATGTACTCAAAGGATTTCCGCGTCTCTCCGAGATGTTCATTGCGAGTGAGATTTATCAGCTTGAGCAAATGGGACTACGGTTGAAGCTTTACGTCCTCATTCCGCCAGACGAGACCATGAGTCATGAAATCGTCGACCGCATCCAAACCCAACCTGATTATTTGCCGGCGACAACATCACTATCCGCAACTCGACTCCCGCAGTGGCTTCGCAAAAACTTACCGAAATTTCTACCAGGCCTTGTTCGCGTACTTTGGCGTCATCCGAGAGGCACTGCACGAGCGGCGGGGGCTGCGTTGTTTCAGTCATTCCTGGCCCGGCGTCGATTCTGGTCCATTCCGAAGAAGCAGTATGTGAAAGAGTTCTTACGGGCCACCACACTTGCTGATCGTCTTTCTCACGCGCCCGAGGTTTACCACCTCCACGCGCACTTCTCACACGGTGCGACAACCGTGACATGGTTGGCCTCTCTGATAACAGGTCTACCGTTTTCTTTTACTGCTCATGCAAAAGACATTTACTGCGAAGCGCTGAATCCGGCGGGACTGCTAAGCCGCAAAATGGACGCGGCGGAGTTTGTCGTCACCTGCACCGAAGCCAACCGAAAGCACCTGCAAAGCCTTTCAGCCACGCCGGTTCACTGCATTTACCACGGGCTCAATGCAGACTTCTCTCGACTACTACGCGAACAAGTGTCTGCGCTGAAACGAAACGGCCACTTGCGCGTGCTGGCCGTCGGGCGACTGGTTTCGAAAAAGGGGTTCGACACGCTGATTGAAGCGTGCGCGATTCTCAAGAGCGCTCGTGTTTCGTTTGCTGCTCGAATCGTCGGCGAAAGTGGTGAACACCAAAGAGAGCTAAGAAACCGCATCGCGCGTCACAAGCTGGAAGGGCATGTCCATTTGGTTGGGCCAAAGACCCAGGCACAACTGCTTCGCGAGTACCAGCAGGCAACGGTTTTTTGTTTGCCGTGCCGCGTGTTGAAGAATGGAGATCGAGATGGGATTCCGAATGTGCTGATGGAAGCGATGTCGTGTGGTTTACCAGTGGTTACGACCGACGTTTCCGGTATTCCCGAATTGATCAGCAACGGTGTGAACGGATTACTGGTTCGTCCGGATGATCCGGCGGCGATCGCTGGAGCGCTGCAACATCTGTTTCGCGATCCGCTTTACGCAGAGTCTCTCGGGATCGAAGCAGTAAAGACCATTACAGAAAACTTCGATGGTGAACGGACTACGAAGGAACTGGCACGCCTCTTCGGCAAGACGAAAATAGTCAAGGAACGCTACCCTCACAGTGTTTTGTCCCGGTTGTTGAAGACCTTTGGGCCCGATCTTTGGGCGCACCGAGGGCCACTCGGTTGGTCATACTTTCTGCGCACCCTCGCAATCGGTGCAGCCCTATTTGCACCCTGGCCGTTGAAGCTGATTATCGATCACGTAATCACCTCCCACTCGAGGGCGGGTTTGTTTCTCGGGATAACACCCCAACCTGGACCAGACAACTTAGTTCTGCTGCTCACGGGGTTGTTCCTTCTCGTAACTGTTTGCGGGGCTGTGGCTAACTCGGCTGAGAAGAACATCAGCGCTCGCATTCGCGAACGTCTTACTTTATCCATACGAGATCGCCTGCTGGCGCACCTTCAAACACTGGCGCCCACTTTTCGCAATGACAACCGCAGCGGCGAGCTGGTGCTGCGGCTCGTCGATGACTCCGATCTGTTTGTCCGGATCCTGACCAAGACCCTGCCGCTTTTATTTCAGCAGCTTGCAACCTTAGTGCTGTCACTTGCTGTGATGTTCGTGGTGGATGTAAGGCTCGGCTTGCTAGCGTCGATCCTGGTTCCCGTACTCGCGGTTGTTTGCCGTCACTACAGTCGCCAGCTTTGGACCGCTTCGGGCAAAAAGAGACGCCATGAGGGAAAGGTCTCCGGATTGGCGCAAGAGATTGTGCGTGGCATGCCCGTTATTCAAGCATTGGGCAGTGAGAGCTACGCCAGAACCAAGTTCAAAAACAGAAATGTAAAACGCCTAAAGGCCGGAGTCGAAGAGACTCGTGTGGCTGTACGCATGGAACGAATGCTCCAAATTATTCAGGGAATCGCTCTGGCGTTAGTTACCGGCGGAGGGGCTTTATTGGCAGTGCACGGGCAGATCACAATCGGCGAGTTAACGCTTTTCACTGCTTACATTGCTCAGTTGCTAAAACCTATTGAGAAGCTGAATGACCTGGCTGAGACAAGCGGTCGAGGTTTCGCTGGCGGCGAGCGCCTGCTTGCTTTGCTTGAGCAGGAAGCGCTGGTGCAAGACTCTCCCGGAGCAATCGAGCTGCACCGCGCTGTCGGAGTTGTTGAATTTCGTGATGTCTGGTTTGAGTATCCAGACAGTTCCTTTAATCATCGTGTTGTACTCCGCGGAATCGATCTGCGGTTAAAACCCGGCCGGCTTGCGGTCCTCCAAGGTGAAAGCGGTGCAGGGAAGAGCACGATTCTCAGCTTGCTTGTGCGTCTTTTTGATCCCACCACCGGCGAGATTCACTTAGACGGAGTTCCGCTACGGCAAATCCAACTTAAGTCCTTGCGATCACAAGTGGCGATCATGACGCAAGAGCTTCATCTGTTTTCCGGGACGCTGCGATCGGTCCTAATGCCAACCGGCGTGGAACTCAGCGACGCCAGTTTGTGGGATGCGCTGTCGCTGGTTGCACTTGAAGAATTTGTGCGTTCCCTTCCGCACAAACTCGACACGCCGCTTGGTGAAGACGGCTTGAATCTTTCGGGTGGCCAGCGACAAAGGCTCTCACTCGCTCGGGCGTTTCTGCTGGACCGTCCGATTCTACTGCTTGACGAGCCGTTGGCTAATGTCGACGCCGCTTCCGCAGCCGTGATCCTCAAAGCGCTGGATCGACTGCGCGCCGGAAAAACCTGTCTGGCAATTACCCATGAATCAACCCTCTTGAAGTACGCCGACGATGTCTACTGCCTCAAAGAAGGCCGCATTGTCGACTCTGAAGACACGCTGGTGAGAGCCGCGGATATAAGGAGGCGGGCGTGATAGACACACCAGTGCAAACCAAGCCACAGGTCGTGTTCTGTGTGATCGAACATTTGCATCGCGACCTTGGTTTAGCAGAACAAATTTGCGCGGGACGGTTCACCCATGCGGGCGTCAGTCTGAATTTAGGTACTAAACCCGATTGGTTGACTTCTGCATTTCCTGATGACATCGAGTGGCGCATCGAATGGAGCAAGTTCTACTACGGGCTGGATCTCGCAGCGGCCTTTAACGAAACCGGGGATTTCAAATTTCTCTATACCTGGCAAGACCTGGTGCGAACCTGGATCGAGCAAGTGCCGGTAGATATCGACCCGAGTGACGTAATCGGGCGCCGCATTCAGAATTGGATCTACGCCTGGAGTCAGTTTGCGACTGCGCCGGCCTTCCCGGGATTCGCCGAAGATTTTGCTGACCAACTGGTCGAGAGTATTGCAGCGCAGGTTGAGTACTTACGCCTGAATCTTACTACTGAGCGCAACCACCGCACACTTGAACTATATGCTTTGTTCATCGCTGCGCTGGCTCTGCCCGGGCTCGATGATCGCGGCGAACTGCTCGCGTTTTCTATCAAAGAATTGAACCGGAATCTGCTGGCGGACATACGCGACGACGGCGTGCACCGCGAACACTCCACGCACTACCACATGGTTGCACTACGCTCGTTCGTCGCAGCTCGAATAAATGCGGAACTGTTTGGTCTCGAGTTCCCGGACGACTTTGACGAGCGTTTGGAGCGTGCCTGTGAATTTGCCTTGCACCTTCATCGCCCTGATGGCCTTATTCCCGCACTCTCAGACAGCGATTCCGCTAATTACCTGGATGTCCTCGTACTGGCGGCTAACATTTTTTCACGTTCTGATTTTCTTTACGTTGCAACCAACGGAAAACAAGGAACGCCGCCTTCTGAAAAGTATGTGAGCTTTTCATCGGGAGGCTACTTTATCCAGCGCAGCGGATGGGGTGAAACCCTGACCGCCTTCACGGACGAGCGCTTCTTGATCTTCGACTGTGGTCCATTGGGGGATGGTGGGCACGGTCATTACGACGCGCTCTCGATTGAAATCGCCGCCGGTGGTCGTCCGCTGATTGTTGATCCCGGACGCTTCACCTACCACGAGGACAAGTTCAATTGGCGACATTGGTTCAAAGGAACGGCGGCGCATAACACCGTCTGCGTCGATGGTCTCGATCAAACACCCTATCGCTGCGGTAAGCCAAAAGGTCCAATTGCCGAAGCTCAATTAATCGAACGTCTTAGTGCCCCCCATTTCGATCTACTTCACGGTAAGGTGACGAGTCCATCCTACGACGCTGTTCACACTCGCTTCATATTCTTTATTGCCGGCGAGTACTGGGTGATCGTCGATAAGCTGAGTGATGAGCTGCCTCACGATTACAACCTGCGTTTCCACCTCGCTCCAGAAGCGATGAATCACACGGCTGTCCAAAGACGCGACAGCAACAACGCTGTTATTGCACCGGGTGTAGCGCTCATCTTTCCCTCACCTAACGAACCGCAACTCCAGCCTGGTTGGTTTGCACCACAGTACGGACAAAGAATTTCAGCCCCAGTCGTCAGTGTTCGTACAAAAGCGACCAGGACGGTTTTCTTCACGCTGGTTACGCCACTCGAGTTGAATGATCCACTGCCTGCGTTCCGAGTGTTAACCGACGATGCAAGTTGCTCGGAACGGATCAGTTTTGAAGTCACTGGTGTTGGTCGAAATAGATCGATGATTGATCGCGTAGTGTGGGGTGCGCGGGCCGAGCACTTGACGATCGGAAGTGCCACGGGGGCGGCTCGCGCTGCGTGGGTCCGCGCCTTCATGTCGGGCACCGCATCAGTTGTACAAGCCTGTGAGGTAAGCACGATGGCGTGTGCGACTGAGGTGCTCCCTGGCGCGGACCCTGTTTCATGGATAGCTTGGAACGAAGATTTCGGTTTCACACAATCAGGAGGGCCAAGACGATGAATGTTCCACTTGCAAACATTCCGTCCGCATCGTTTGGTTTGGCGCCGGATCCAGCCCTTCCGCAACGCGATCTACTCTTGGACGACCGGCAAATGGCCGCGCACCTCTCGTTATTGATCACTCGTGGTGGCCCATCAGTAATTGATAGTTGTGAAAAGCAACGGATCAAGTATCGGTTTGGTGAAAGCCTGCGCGTACTTTACCGGCTGTCCGTAAACGGCCGCGCTCATCTGGTCGCGGCTAAGGCGTTTGCTGGACCTTTCTCAGAAACCGCTGTTGGCATCTCAGAAATTTCCCAGCGCAAGTCGGCGCAGTTCGTCGATTCGGATATCGAAGCGGCGTTCTGGGTATTTCCTGATGATCGCAAGATCAGGCATCTGAGTTTGCTTCGTGATAAGCCAGAAACCCTTTCGCTCGTGCTGCGAGGCAAGTGGCATCGGAGCGACGGTGTCGCTTACGTGCCCGAGAAGTGTGCGACGGTAAGATGTCTGGACCGCAACGGTCAAACCATTGCTTACGCCAAAATGTATGCTGCCACTGAAGCACATCGCATTGCTGAGACTTATCGGCAACTAGCTTCAGGCTGCACGCGCGTTGTTAAACCCCTCGAGTACTCTCAATTACACCATCTCTTGTTGCTTCAAGCTGTTCCAGGCAGCCGTATGGCCGATCTGCAAGATAAGCAACTGAGTGATGGGTTTGCTGGTTTGGCGCAGACACTCGCGTCTTTACATTCCATATCAATTCCGAGTCACTTGCCGCGCTTCCTTCGGCACGATCCCGATCGTTTGCGCAATTGCGCCCGGATCATCGGCATCGCCCGTCCGGACGTAGCACGAGTTGCAAACGAACTCGATCGCGAGCTTCGTTCAACCATTCCTTCGGAAGAACCTCTAGTTTGCTTGCATGGCGATGTACACCCCAAGAATGGCATTGCCTTAAACGGATTCGTTTCGCTCATCGATTTGGATCAGAGTGCGATTGGTCCGGCAGCCGCTGATCTCGGAAGCATGCTGGCGCTCCTCCATTACAACCGGCGGATAGGTTTGCTGACGCACAAGATGGAACTGGAATTGGCGAGTGCATTTCTTGATGGTTACGCTGGTTCTCGGCAACTGCCCACACAAGAATCTCTAGCCTGGCATACAGCAGCAGCGCTGTTGTCGGAACGTGCCCTGCGATCAGTAAATCGCATCAGACCGGAGGGTCTGCGTCACTTATCGCAGTTACTGAATGACGCAAGAGAACTACTTCGGACGGGAGGAGCGAACTCATGACTCCTCGACCGACTCTGCTCTTCTATTGTCAGCATGCAATGGGGATGGGACATCTCGTGCGTTCGCTCGCATTGGCAGACGCACTGTCACGGTCGTTTCGCGTGGTTCTCCTCAATGGCGGTGAGTTGCCGTCGTGCGTATCGTTGCCCCAAACAATCGAGATCGTCAATCTTCCTCCTCTGCGTCTTGCGGCCGGTCAACTCATCTCCTGCGACAGCCGTTACTCGCTGGTACAAGCGCAAGATGCGCGAATGGACCAGATCTTGAGTTTGTTCCGGCAACTCCACCCCGAAGTCCTGTTGATTGAACTTTACCCATTTGGACGTAAGAAGTTTGAATTTGAATTGCTGCCGCTGTTAGAGGCGGCAAAAACACAGAGCTACTTCGAGCCGCTCATAGCTTGCAGCCTGCGTGACATCCTGGTGAGGGGCCGAAGCGACCGGCAAAAACTTGAGCAAAGAATTGTGTCTACGGCCAATCGCTGGTTTGACGCGATTTTAGTGCATTCGGATCCCAGCTTCGCGCGTTTGGAAGAGTCGTTCCATCCTCGCACGTGTCTCAGTCCTTCTGTCCATCACACCGGGTTTGTAGTTGGTAACAGGCCGAAGCCACCGCGAGATCGCTTGAGTAATGGCCCAATCGTGGTTTCGGCGGGAGGGGGACATTATGGTTTTCAGTTACTCAGTTCGGCTATTGAAGCTCACGCCCTGCTATCCGAAGCGGAGCCCCTCACAATGAAAATTGTCGCTGGTCCCTTTTTACCAGAAGCGCAATGGAAAGATCTGTGTGTCGCCATCGACGGTCGACGAGGAGTGACGCTGGTTCATTCTGTGCCCGATCTCTATTCGGAACTATCTCAGGCCAGAGCCTCAATCAGTCAGTGTGGTTATAACACCGCGATGGAAATTGTTCAGGCGCAGATACCCGCGCTGGTCGTGCCGTTTGCCGATGGCGGCGAAGACGAGCAGCTTAAACGCGCTCAGCGACTTCAGTCTCTAGGCGCAGTGCGCGTGCTGGAGCAGACGGAGATGACGCCTCAGCGCTTGGCTGAAGAAATGAGAAAGCTCATCGACTTCCAACCGCGAACGGTACATTTGGATTTCGACGGCGCTTGCCGGTCGACAGAAATTCTGTATGACCTGTTGGAGCGGCGACGGGTAATGCAAGGCCCTCATACGGCGGAGGAATTAGTGCGATGTCCAGCATGAGTGCATGGCTCGATCCTTTACGTCAGGGTTTGGACGAGTCGGACATGCCTATTGATTTCTTCTTTCGCGACGATGACGTTGGTTGGGCCAACGATGAATTCCGTGCGCTGCTCGCCTGCTTTCGTTCGTATTCAGTGCCACTCGATTTCGCCGTGATCCCAAGCGCGTTAACCGCCGAGTTCGGCGACGAAATCCGCACTGCGCATGATGAAGCGCCGGCTTTGATCGGCGTTCATCAGCACGGATTGTCACACACTAACCATGAAGTCGTCGGACGCAAGTGCGAGTTCGGAGCCTCACGGACGCACCACGACCAATATAGCGACATTCACCTCGGCAAGATGAAACTCGAGGCAATGCTTGGCTCCGCTCTCGATCCGATATTCACGCCTCCCTGGAACCGTTGCACTGAAACAACAGGCGAGTGCCTCAAAGAGCTTGGATTCGGCGTGCTGTCACGTGACGCGACTGCGCCTTCGCTCAGACTCTCAGGTCTGAAGGAACTGCCAATTTCAATCGACTGGTTTGCAAAAAAGAACGGGAAACGTTTGAGTTTTCAATCTCTCGGAACGCTCCTGGCCAGGACGGTGAAACAAAGGCAGCCCATCGGGATCATGCTGCACCATGAGCTGATAAGTGCAGCCGAGCAAGAACGTCTCGGTGATTTGCTTGTTTTGCTTTCTACACATCGCCAAGCTCACTGCAAGTTGATGGTCGACCTTGAGTGCTGACAAGGAGTTGTTGCTTTGAAGATGATTTTTCTGGTACCGGCAATCGTTACGTTGGTGTTGTGCTCATCTTCGACACGAGCGCAACTCGATGACGCCAATCGTGAAACCCAACCAGGGACGACAAAAGAAGCTCACAAGAGCTTGACTGAAACCGAAGGCTGGCGTCGCCGGTTGTGGTTCAGCGCAACGCTAGCCACGAGCTTTGACACAAACATCGACCACGATCCTCAGGGTCTGAAGTCTTTTGGTCTAGTACCAAGCCTGGGAGTGCATTTCCAGAACAGTGTGGAAAAGCCGTCATTTGAAATAGAGTACGAGATAGCAGCGCATAATTATACGAACTCCAATGAATGGGACCGGGTTAGCCACAACCTCGTCATGTCGTACCGAAAACATTTGTTCGGGCGCTGGTCAACGCGTACTGAAAGCGAGATCACGCTCAAAGGTTCGTCCGAGGATCGCGAACTCAACAACCAATATGTTCTGCGTCAACAACTCGAGTATCGCCTTAACGAGAACAGTAGACTACAACTCGTCGGAGCTTATCGCGTAAAACGAGATCCCGTTGACAGTGGAAGCAACGCCATCGATCCGTACGCCGGTGTCAGGCTTATTCAGAGACTACCCGGCGACAAACGGTTGGCACTCAGTTATCGCTACGACAAGAATCGATCATGGGACCCGAAGAACCGGTACATTCGCTGGGCGTATGAAGCAGAGTTTGCGGTGCCGATCGTCGATCGGCGCACCCGGCTCAGTTTTGATCTTACTTATAAGCCTCGGCTTTATGGACGCACCGTAAAGGTCGACGGTGAGCGTGTGCCCAGGCGCGACGGACGATGGATATTTGAGACTCAGTTTGAGCGAGTTTTGCGGTCTGATTTACGGATGGTTTTCGTGTATCGCTTTGAACGACGCGAGTCGAATGATCCGGATAAAGATTTTCGATCAAACCAGGCAGGATTTGCTTTGACGTATCGTTGGTAGATTTCCTGCCGGAACGGCGTCGAAATCATGCTTCCAGTTTATACGCGGAGTAAACGTACGTAGCCCTGACATAGACTAAAATGCGGAGCTACTCCGGGGGCGTGGTGGAATTCGTACTCCGAGCGGCAAAAACCGCACGCACCGTTCGTGACACTGCATTTACATGGTGGTTAACAGACACAATGGGTGCTTTCACCAAATGGAATTCCAGTCTGCTGTGTTTGGCAAGTAGTTCACGGGCAGCGTTCTGAGCTTGGTAGTAGTCTTGTGCATTGACTGAATCGACGATTAGCCAGCTAATTTTTGGGAACGGTCTCAATAGCGCTTTTGCCTCAGGGTCTCTGGTGCGAGCTTGCGGCTTGCTCGATGATGGCGTTAACTTCGCCGCCGATAAGAATCGTTACGCCTGTCAAGTAAAACCACAGCATCAGAATGATGACCGCCCCCAGGGAGCCATAGACCACGCTGTAGTTGTTATAAAAGTTGAGATATGAGCCGAACAGAAAGGAGACGAACAACCAGAGTACGAGGCCAGTCATTGCGCCAGGGGAGAGCCAGCGTAGTTGTTTTATATTCTGGTTCGGCGCAAAGTAGTAGACCAACGCAAAGGCTAGAAAGACGAATACGACTACGAACACCCATCGCAAGACCTCCCACACTGTTGTAAACGCTGCGCCGAAACCGTAGTGGTTCGCGATCGCTTCAGCAATCCGGCTGCCGTAAAACATCAGCGCCAGCGTGGTGATAACCAGCACAACGAGCGCAATCGTCAGAAAAATCGCGAGCAGAGTTCTTCTCCACCACGCGCGCGTCTCTTTCACGTCGTAGGCGACGTTCAACCCCTCGATGATCGCGCCCATGCCTGAGGAGGCGAACCACAGTGAAGTCAGCAGACCGAACCACAGTTTACCGCCGCTGCGTTTTTGACTGATCTCGTCAACTGTCGTGTTGATCAAGTCAAAAGCTGAGACGGGCACAATTGCGCTCAGATAAGTGAGCAGATTGCGGCGCAACTCCGTTCCGGGGTCGGCGAAGTAACCCAAGAGAGCCGTCAGGAAGAGCAGCAGCGGAAAGAGCGCGAGCAGGAAGTAGAAGGAAAGAATCGCGGCACGGTTAAGCACGTCGTCCGTGTTGACTTTACTCCAGAGGTGCTTAGCGAACGTCTTCCATCGCCACCCGCTGATTCTCCAACCTCGTGTCATCCACATCATGCTTATATGCCGATTTGCGTTTGACGAAACACCTTTAGGTAATGTTCGGTCCAAGGTATTCAGCACCGCTGGTCGGACCTTATGCCAACAAGCTGAACCGTCTGTGCGTTGCGCCGCATATAGTCTTCAGTTAGCGATTATCAATCAAGACATATATGTGTGTTCTCGCACTGACGGCCAGCATTGCCGCCCGTAATATCAAATCGGTAGACGAGATCTTTCAGCCGTGAGACATGAATGTGACACTGAGCAGATCCTGGTAGCTTCGGTCCAGCAGCGAAGAGTATTTGGGAGTGTATGTACGACGTAACGCTGAACAACGCGATGTTCAACTTCAGGGAGGTCATCAAGGCTGACCTTAAATCACTTCTTCACAAAATCTGGCAGGTGATTCTTCATATAAAAGGCTCATGCTAAGCCGCTGTGTCGTTCGGTAAGAAAAATCGCAGCGCTGATTAGCTCGGCGGCAACGAATGGCTTCGGAATGTGCATTTCGTATCCAGCGGCCAGCGCGCGCTTTCGGTCGTCGATTCCAGCATAGGCCGTTAATGCCACAGCAGGAGTTCTTCCGCCATGCTCTTCGCCCAGCTGACGTATCCTGCCGATCAGATCATAACCATTCATCTCCGGCATTCCGATGTCTGAGATCAGCAGATCGAATCGTTGTCGCTCCATTTGATCCAGAGCTTCAGTGGCAGAACCTACTGATACCACTTCGGCTCCGCACGTCGTCAGCACTGCGGCGACAAGCTCACGAGTGTCCCATTCATCATCGACGACGAGGACGCGACCCCTGAGCGAGTGTTGCGCTGTGGTCGGACTATTCCGTTCATTCTTTGGTTCTGTTTTTTCTGCCGCGTTGGGGACTTCATGAAGACTCGGCAGCGGAAGCATGACTCTGAAAGTGGTACCCGCATTTTCACCGGAACTTTCAGCCATTACCATCCCTCGATGAAGTTCAACCAACTGACGCACAATTGAGAGCCCTAGTCCAAGCCCACCATTGCTGCGGGTGTTCGAGGAATCGGCTTGGCGAAAGCGCTCGAAGATGTGCGGCAGAAGCTCGGTGGCGATGCCTTGCCCGCTGTCGTTAACAGTAATTACAACGTGCGAGTCATTTCGCTCCAGGCGTACGTGCACGTCGCCTCCCTCAGGTGTGAACTTGATCGCGTTCGTTAATAGGTTCCAGACAATTTGCTGAAGACGGTCGGGGTCACCCAAAATGGGTCCGATGTCTGAGTTGAATGCGGCCTTCAGATTAATGCTTCTGGCATCTGCCGCGGGGCGCACGTCATCAACGACAGCCTGAATCAACGGCGCGAGTTTGACCTCGCGTAGGTCGAGGCCGAGTTTGCCGGTCATGATGCGCGAGATGTCGAGCAATTCATCGATGAGTCGCCCTTGAGCTCGAGCGTTGCGAGCGATGGTTTCGATCGCCCGAGCAGTCTGCTGTTTATCGAGCTTACCGTCAGTGAGCAGATGTGCCCAGCCGAGGATCGAGGTAAGAGGAGTCCGCAATTCGTGCGACAAGATGGCAAGAAACTCATCCTTGACGCCGTTAGCCAAATCAGCTTCCGCGCGTGCTGATTGTGCCGCTGCCAGGAGTAGCGTCCGTTCTTTCTCCGCTCGCTTTCGATCGGTGATGTCGCGGATGTTGCACTGGATAACTTGATGACTATCTTCTTCATACACGTTGCTGACAAACTCCACATCCCTGAGCTTTCCGTTTGTGGCTTGAAGCGGCAAGTCTTCGTAGCGGAGATAGCCTGTTCGCTGCAACTCTTTGAAGGCCTCCTGGCTCGCCTCCTTATCACTGAAGAGACCGATTTCCCAAAGCTCCTTTCCTAAGAACTCGGCGTGTGAGTAGCCCAACAACTCAGTCATGAATGGATTCACGTCGGTTATTTTTAGAGTGACCGCATCGAGAATGAGTATTCCGTCACGTGCAGCTTCAAAGAGACGTCGGTAGCGGAGTTCTGAAATGCGCAGTCGGGATTGCGTCTGGTCGCGGGCGGGGAGATCATCGTCGTTCAGAACATTTGAATCACTGTTCTTAACCTGCAAGACTTTTGTTGATGATGACATCGGGAACTCTCGTCTCGTTGATCATGAGAATCGAGACAGCACCTTCAGTGCTGACGTAGGGGTCGGTCATCGCTGGCGCAAATATAGGCGATGAGTGATCGGGACTCTCGATAAGCTATGTTGTTTTGTTCGACGATTTCGTTTGGCCTCAGACCATGAATGTTTACATTACCTGGGGCGATCCGTCTGTGTGCTACCACACATAGAAGGTTGAGTCTGTTACGTGTTAGCCAGGGTCAATAACTGATTCCCATAGGTTCTTAGGAGTGCGAAAAAGCCTCCCATTTAGATAGTCAAACTAGTCAACCCGTGTCTTTCATGTGTGTGTTTTCGCGCTGACGAACGCGCGGAGCGTTTTATCGGAACGCTGCGCCGTAAGTGCCTTGGCCCACATCATCATCCTCAATGAATTTTCTTTGAAGCGCATTCTGAAAACATACTTGCAATATAACGAGCACACCCGCACTCATTTGTCATTGGAGAAAGACGCACCAATCTCCAGGACTGTTCAGCTCCCAGAGTTGGGTAGAGTGATCGAGCTGCCGCAGGTGGGTGGATTGCATCACCGCTATCACCGACGACCAGCTGAGGCTCTCTCATTCCGACAGCGATCACTTTCAGCCAATTGACTGATGAACGAGATACAGCTTGCGGCGAAAGCAAGCCGACCGAAGTTTGCTTGTGTCCGCTCGATGGAAGAGTTGGGCGTCATTTTCGCGGGCGTCGTGGCCGCTGCTTTGCTGACACCGACTTGACGATGGTGGAAAGGCTCGGAGCAGCAAGAAACGCCGACTCATAGGGAAGAACGGCTTGTGCAATGAGCGCTTCGACGTCGGGTGTGTTGATGACTTTGGGTTCCGTGAGTCGGATGCTCCTGACTTGCTTGCCTTGACCTTCGAGTAGACCATGGGCGTCGCGTAAGTCTGCGCCATGAAGGAAGAAGAGCGTGACCCACCTCGGATAGCCGGCCACGGAAATTAACGCGTCGGCTGTCCGCTCAGTTGGGCTGATGCCGAACACCAAAGCGTTGTAGTTGTCGTAGACCAACTCGAAGCCACGAGGAAACATGGCGCGAAGCCTGGTGCGGGCCTCGCGCAACTGCGCTTCGACGGCAGGTGTGTACTTTCTGAGGAAGATTGAGATTTGCGACTCAACGGCAATGACACTCATCACGCCTAAAAGGAATCTTCTGTGTAGCGGCCAGATTCTGATGAAACCAGCTTCATGCCTCTAACGGTGGCTTTAGTTACTCGTTAACGCCGAGACAGCCTATGGGGAGTTTTACTCAGTTCTTTGCGCCTCGTCAAAAGTGGCAAGCGAGGTTTCCTTGAAATGGGCTCCTCGATCACTTCTGTCGGCGAAGAAAAAGAGGGCGGATTTCCACCCTCTCTGATTAAAAATACGTCTGCTTTACGCTTTTTTCGCAGCTGCGAGCTTGTGAAGCGTTGAAGTGGCAAGCTCAGCTACCCCAACTCTGGGCGTTCCCTCCACCAGACTCGTGAGGGTCTGCAATACCTCAGGGTATCCTGAGACATTGTAGGCTTCTGCTTCCTCTTTAGTGTCCCAGAAGCTGACAGCTATAGCTTCCGAGCGATCCGTGGCGACGAAAGTGATCATATCGCGGAATCCTTTTTGTTTACGCAGGAGTGGCAAAATCTGGCTCTCAACAACGTTGGTAAACTCGGTGGTGGCGTTCGGCTTCAGTTCCATTATGACATGGCGTGTAAACATAGTTAGCTCCTTAGGTTGTTTGGCTATGGACTTCAGGTGATCTGGGTGATTCCAGAGGAGCTGAGAAGAGAGTAAGCTTGAACTCGGTTCGCCGCGTACCTTATCACGCACCTGCGCGTTTACCTACTCAGGTCTATTCGAAGTGTCCATGAATGTCGAATTCATCAGGAATAGTCCTTCGGCCCCCGTGTCGGATTTCAACCAGGTACTCTCGATAAGGCGAAGAGGGGTTGCAGTTGTTCGCTGGGTTGTCGAGTTCAGGACGCAGCCATCGCACGAGCGAACTCCGTCAAACGCACCGCGCGCCACTTGTTCTCCTCGATTAGCATTTTGTGATGAAGTCGAAAGGTCAGGTTTTGATCGTACTACCCGTGTCTTGCTTGCGACGATTTTTTGTGCCCGTTGCAGATTTGGCCAAAGCTCACGCACATTTCGAATACCGGCCCCCTTCATCTTCCCAAGCCGCTGTCGCACTACCGTCGCTCCGAGTCTGAGCATGTCTCCGCATAGTTTCATCGCTAGTTGCATAACCTGGGGCCGTTTTGAGTTTGACTCGATTTCCCATCAGTAAGGCAAGTTGCTCGGGTTGTACGAGCCGACCACGATTGAGATTGATTTGAGGATCGTTCACAAACCAAAAGTCGACTTCGGCTACGCCGCCCACCGGGACCAGTTGCTCGAGCAAGTCGGCATCAAGCTGCACCGGTTTGAAAAGCAGCATTCCGAAGTTACGTAAACGGGCGAGGAACGCGTCGCTGCTACTGTTAAATAGTGGCACACGAAAGCGTCCGTGATCGTCAAGGGAGAACACATCGCCGTTGGCACGTTGCATGACATAAATATCGCTCATAAAACCCTTTCCCGTAATCATAACGATAGGCTAAACAAGCTCAACAGTCTGTGCGTTAGGCCGCATATAGTTGAAGTTGGCGATGGCTGGTCAAACAAGATTACCTCGCAACTCTGCTGCTTTGCCGCAGGTGACTGTCTTGTAAACAGCTTTATTTTTAAGAGGCTACAGGATACCTGAACGATTTATTGACCACGTTGGGAGCGCTACTCAAGCGATGATCCACGATTCAGGAGACGCGCGAATTCGTTTCTCAACTCCTGTGCATGACTGCGAGCGTCGCGCAACTTATAAAAGGTAAGAATAGATACCTCTGCTGCCGTTGGTTGTCTGAAGCTTGCTTCGGCTGCTTGGGACTCCACGAGGCTTAGCTGCGGCAGCTGGTCCTTTTCAGCATTTAATGGCTTAGTAATTTCCACTTTTGACTCTCTCGCCTGCTTCCCTCTCTTTTCAGATCGTTCAATCGTATAGCAGTTCCGAGAGCAGGGGTCTGTGCTCTAACACACATACCGCAGGTAGTGATCTCAGGCAATGTGTCATTTACAATGACGACGAACAAAGGAGAGATTCGGGAATCCTTTTTGGGCCAGCCCGTCTCAGAATTAACAAGACTATGCGAATGATAGAAATAGCAATAGGCGTAATACTGTTAGGTGGTGCAGCATGGACCACGGTTAGGACTTATAAAGGCCGCGGCATCTCGTCGATTTTAGTCCTCGCGTTCGCCGTATTCCTCGTCGCCCTGGGTTTGGCTTTTATTTTTGGCGCCTTTGGCGAGTTGATTCGCAACTTGAGGTTCGGCAGCGAATGGCTCAAATGAACCCGATACCAAACCTACTTCATACTGTCGTGACTTAATAACGACCCAGCGCATCGCGCGCTCAGCAGGTATGATGCGTATGTAGTACATACTTCATTTGACATATAGCACTGCGAAGCGTAAGGTTGGATCGAACCGAGACCAGCTAACTCCATTCTCAGCTCTTCTGGACCCGCCAGATTCGTCTGAAACTTACAGCTCAACTACCAAAAAGTTAAGGGTGTTTACCCGCGTTATTAGTTTGTCATTATTGCGCGTTTGTTAACGCAGCGATATGGCGTACCAATTCGCAGCCTCGCAGCCCTAACTCCTGGTAGAAACCAAAAAGGGAGATTGAAAGAAGTTATGACGACGAATATCCAACCACTGCACGACCGCGTAATTGTGAAACGCATTGATGAAGGCGAGCAGGTGCGCGGCGGCATCATCATTCCCGACTCAGCGAAAGAGAAATCCCAGGAAGGCGAAGTCATCGCCGCCGGGCTCGGTAAATATCGCGAAGACGGATCGCGCCAGCCCTTGGATGTCAATGCCGGCGACCGCGTGTTGTTCGGCAAGTACGGCGGCTCAGAGATCAAGGTCAACGGTGAAGAGCTGTTGATTATGCGCGAGGACGAGATTCTGGGAATCATCAATCGCGCGGGTGCAGCCGCCGGCGGCAAAAAGAGCAAGTAGGTCCTGGAGTACCGCAAACGGGAAGTTTGCGTCACACCTTTAAATAGGAGAAGAGAAAAAGATTATGGCAAAGCAAATAGTTCATGGCGAAGAATCACGAGCTGCAATTTTGCGCGGTGTGAATCAACTCGCCGACGCAGTGAAAATCACCCTCGGACCAAAGGGGCGCAATGTCGTGCTCGATAAGAAATATGGCAGCCCGACCATCACGAAAGACGGCGTGACAGTAGCGAAAGAAATCGAGCTGAAAGATGCAAGCGAGAATATGGGCGCACAGATGGTGCGTGAAGTCGCTTCGAAGACCAGCGACGTTGCGGGCGACGGCACCACCACGGCGACCGTGCTCGCGCAGGCTATTTTCCGCGAGGGCGTGAAAACCGTGGCGGCGGGCGCAAACCCGATGGCTCTGAAGCGCGGCATCGATAAAGCAGTCGAGCGCGCAACTCAAGAGATCAAGAAAATGTCGAAGCCGGTCACGGGAGACATGATCGCGCAGGTCGGCACGATTTCGGCAAATGGTGACCACAGTATCGGCGAGTTAATCGCCGAAGCGATGGACAAGGTTGGCAAGGATGGCGTCATCACGGTCGAAGACTCGAAAACGATGGAGACGGCTTTGGAAGTTGTCGAAGGGATGCAGTTTGATCGCGGCTATCTTTCGCCTTACTTCGTCACAGACGCGGAAACCATGGAAGCTGTGCTCGAGAATCCGGTCATTCTGCTCAGCGAAAAGAAGATTTCGGCGATGAGAGACATGCTTCCCATTCTTGAGCAGGTCGCTAAGTTGGGCAAACCAATCTTGATTATTGCGGAGGATGTAGAAGGCGAGGCATTGGCAACTCTGGTGGTCAACAGACTCCGTGGCACGATCAACGTCGCGGCAGTCAAGGCGCCGGGCTTCGGTGATCGTCGTAAGGCGATGCTCGACGACATTGCGGTTCTTACGGGTGGCAAGGTCATCAGCGAAGACCTCGGGATCAAACTCGAGAACGTCAAGCTTGAAGACCTGGGTACCGCAAGACGTGTGACGATCGACAAAGAGAACACTACTATCATCGATGGCGGTGGCGAGACCAAAGATCTCCAAGGTCGGGTGAAAACACTAAAAACTCAAATTGCAGACTCTACCTCAGACTATGACCGCGAAAAACTGCAAGAGCGGCTGGCGAAACTCGTTGGCGGCGTCGCGGTAATTCGGGTCGGCGCAGCCACGGAAACCGAGCTCAAGGAGAAGAAGGCGCGGGTTGAAGATGCGATGCACGCGACGCGCGCAGCAGTAGAAGAAGGCATCGTGCCGGGCGGCGGTGTCGTATACATTCGCGCCGCGAAAGTGCTCGATAAATTCAAACTCTTCGACACCAATAATGAGGACGAACCAACCGGCGACGCAGACGAACAAATTGGTGTCAACATCGTCAAGCGGGCGCTAGAAGAGCCGCTGCGTCAGATTGTTTCAAACGCCGGCAAAGAAGGTGCCGTCATTGTCGAAAAAGTTCGTCTAGAGAAGAATCCAAACATCGGCTATAACGCAGTAACCGAAAAGTTTGAAGATCTTGTGGCTGCGGGTGTGATTGATCCCGCCAAGGTGACACGTTGCGCGCTGCAAAATGCCGCGTCAATCGCAGGGCTGATGCTCACGACTGAAGCGCTCATTTCTGAGCTACACGAAGATGACAAGCCGAGGGAAATGCCCGGCGGCATGGACATGTAATTCGGTGGCAAATTGGGAAGCAACCTGTTCACCATGGGGCTTCTGTTAACTCGCCGAAGGAGAGAAGTCTTCTGGAAGTGAGAAACCCTATAGAGGGAAAGGTAAGAAACTTATGTCTATGAAACTTTATGTCGGCAATCTCTCGTTTGACACATCGAGGAATGAACTACAAACATTATTCGCGCAAACGGGTACGGTCGAAAGCGTATCGTTGATCGAAGATCGTGAAACAGGCCGCTCGCGTGGCTTTGGCTTCATCGAGATGTCAACGAAGGAGGAAGGCGCAGCGGCGATTGAGAAATTCAACGGCCAGGAACTAGGCGGACGGTTCTTGAAAGTCAACGAAGCCAAGCAGCGTGAAAATCGCGTCGGCTTTTAGTTAGAGCACCATCGCGAGGAGTGAAATGATCTCGGGTTCTCAAAAGACCCGGGATCTTTTCATTACGAATGTCGGCTCGTGTCGTTGGGAGGTTCAGGTAACACGTTTCCAATAGTGTGTTGCGTGGATGAAAGTAAAGGGGTTTCTTAATGCTATCGTCACGCCCCGCGGCCAAGCGGCGGCGGGTGGTGTCCTAAATCTGACTGTAATCTCTTTTAATCCGCGTTCTGCTGTGTGCGTAACATAAGCTAACGCAGCGCTCATCGCGAACACGGATGAAAACGAATTTTGAATTAGGACACTACCAGGCGGCGTGATCGCTTGGAGTGCCCTCTAGCCCGTTACACGCTTCCCGACGACGAGAACCGTAGCTGTCGAGCCGTTCGCGTTCGATGTAAGAAGTGTGGACCATCTGCAGAACCTCATCCACATTGGGTATGTGTGTTAGCGCACAGACCTTCCCTCGTTCCAGTGCTATAAATCAATAGCTTACTTTCGAAATTACGTTTCGACATCCGGGATCGGGCCAGCCACCTTCTTCTTGAGCCGCCTTGTAATTCTCCAGAGAGGCTGACGAAGTTGTTCTCTCAGCGTCCGCAACCGTTCCATCTATCAGGCTGTAGGATTCTCAGGTGCAATTTATGTACTCCGACGTGTGCTTGGTTACACTTGGTACAAGCTCCAGAAACTGAAAGAAGAAAATGTCGATCTTAAAAAGCATTGTTTCCGTGTTCATCCTGTTAGCGTTTTCAATCGTAATCGGCCTGAGCATACAGGCGCAGCAACAAACTAACCGTAATAACACCCGTCAGGTCGGCAACATACTTCAACGACTTGAACGAAGCTCGGGAAGATTCCGCAACAGTCTCAATGTGGCACTGGTCCAGGGGAGCGTCGACCAAACGCGACCTCAAAATGATGTCAGCACGTTCCAATCCGGCTTTGAGCTCGCTATTAGCCAGTTCCGGGATCAGTTCACTCGCCGGCTTGCGGTTGCGTCGGACGTTGAGAGCATCCTGCAAAAGGCGTCGCCCATCAACAGCTTCATAACCCAAAATACCTTAAACCCTCGGGTCAAGAATGACTGGGCATCGGTGCGAACAGATCTGAACACGCTGGCGAGTGCCTACGGCGTCAGTTGGCAGTGGAACCAACTAACTCCGATGAAGGTTTACGCAAATGGATCGTTCCAACTATCCGAGAGCGAACTCAATAAGCTAATTCAGCGGGTCGAGAACGGCGGTGACACGTTTCGTGTGAGTCTTACCGATGCTTTTTTCCGGCGACCTTACGATCGAACCAGAAGCGAAGGCAACATGAATGATGCTCTTCGCGGTTTCAAAAAGGCAACCGATCAAGTCCGCATTCGCTTCGATGCCAGGCAGTTGGTGACGGACGATGTCCGACGCCTGCTCGACCAGGCCACGCCCCTCGATATTTTCATGCGCGACAACCCGCTTACAGACCCCGTCAAAAGCGATTGGTCGACATTGCGCGGAGATCTAAGCGTCCTGGCCAGCGCGTATGACGTAGCGCCGAGTTGGGGAAACAGCCCAATTTCATCATCTGGAAACAAGAGTACTAATCGTCTAACCGGAACTTTTAGATTGGATTCGTCTCGCAGTGACAACGCGCGCGACAAAGCGCAGCGCGCGACTCAGAATTTACGTACCGACGAACGGCAGAAAGTCGCCGACCAAATTCTGGCGCGACTTGAATCTCCCGAGATGCTGTCGATCGAGCGCCGCGGTACAACGATGACTATTGCTTCTTCGCTGGCGCCAAAATCAACTTTTGATGCAGACGGCCGCGAGCGTCAGGAACAACTTTCCAACGGCAGATGGACCAAGGTAACAGCGACACTTCGTGGGGGGCAGTTAGTAGTGAGTTCGAACGGCTACAAAGAGAATGATTTTGATGTCACTTTCGATGCAAGTGAAAACGACCGCAGTCTAAGAGTGCGGCGGCAGATCTATTCCGACCGACTAACTCAACCGGTAGTCGTTGAGAGTGTTTATGACCGGACCGCCGATGTAGCACAGTGGGGCATCTATAACGATTCGCAGCCGGTTTTGGGTAACGCCAGTGCGACCAGCGGTGAATTCATCGTGCGAGATGGTGAGACTCTAGTGGTCATCTTGAACAATGATCTGACCACAAAGCTGTCGCAGCAGGGTGACCTGTTCACCATGACCGTGCGCGACCCCAGTCAATTCGAGGGGGCAGTTATCGAAGGCGCGGTGGGCAGTGTTGACCAGGGAGGTCGTTTAACTGGCCGGTCAGGAATGTCGCTCAACTTCGAGAGGATTCGGTTAAGGAACGGTCAGACCTATAAATTCTCCGGCGTTCTCGGTAATGTGCGATTGCTGAATGGCGACACAATCAAGGTTGACAACGAAGGAAGCGCGCAAGGCGACAACCAGACCACACAGACGATCCAACGCGCGGGCATTGCTACGGCTGTCGGCGCCATCATCGGCGCCATTGCAGGCGGTGGGAAAGGCGCAGCGATCGGAGGAATCATTGGCGCTGCAGGCGGAGCCGGGACAGTTTTTATTCAGGGTAAAGACAACCTCGAGCTGCCGATCGGCACAGAACTGACAATTCGTGCGAGTGGTCCGAGGTAGGTAGGACTGATGGCGGATCGAAGCGCGGCGATCTACACCGCTATGAAAATAGTCATTCTAATCACCGTAATTGAAAGCTTAGTTGTCATGTCGTGCCGAAGAGCAATCGGTGAAACCAAAACTCTAAATCAAAAAGTAGACCAGGCAAAGCGCTGGGTCAGATTCACAGCCCTTAAGGGCAGGATTAAAAATATGACTGGAATAGTAGAAGTGAGCAGTAACATTCCTAACGACAACACACCGGCAGAGTGGCCGGGTATTGTGTCCAGATTTCAATTGGTCATCCTGGCAGCCCACAGAAACAAGCAACTCTTACTAGGTGCACAGCCGCGGATCGCAGCCGATCGACTGAAGCGAAGGAATACGAGCATCGCGCTTGAGGAATTGAAGAGAGGTCTAATACTCTTCAAACCAATCGCAGTTGAAGAGGCTCAAAGCATGGCGTGAGATACGAGCGTCGCCCTGGTGAGGAAGTGATACATGTTGTTTCCGCAATTGGAAGAAAAGCTGCAAGCATCAAAGCAGGCGCTGAATATAGCAACCAGTGAAAACATCATCGAGCAATGCAAACAGCATCTTTCACTTCTCGCCGAATACAGAATCCAACCGCTCCTGTTTGCGAAGTGCCGTGACTTCCCGCAGGGCCGAGGCGATTTGTAGGTGAAGAATGCGCGCTCTCGAAAGGCATTGCTGGTTAGTAAGCTCCCAGACGCTGTATGAACCAAAAGGCAGCCACGGCGCCGATCGCGTAAGGTGGGAGGCGCCACGCCCATGACGGATGAGGTAGTGTAATCTTTCGGGCCGCACTGTGGGCCAACTTCCCGATCGCAAATATTGAGACGACAAAGATCAGTTGGCCTACTTCGACCCCCGCGTTAAAGAAGAGCAGGGCCACAGGAATCGCCTTCTGGGGCAGACCCACTTCACTAAGTGCTCCGGCAAAACCAAAACCGTGCAGCAATCCAAAAGTGAATGAGATCGCCCAGGGCCAACGCTGCGTCAAGCCCGATTGACCCCGATGCGCGCGAACGATTTCACTAGCCACAAACAAAATACTGAGAGCGATGCAAGCTTCTACCGGGCGTTGCGACACATGAACCCAACCGAGCGCTGCAGCTGTTAACGTTATGCTGTGAGTAAGGGTGAATGCGCTCATCGTTAAGATTACGCGACGCCAACCTTTGACAAGCAAAAGCATCGCGAGGATGTAGAGTAAATGATCCCAGCCCGTTAGTATGTGTTCAATCCCGAGGCGCAGATAAGTGCGGGCCACCTGGCTCGCCCCGGGTGCCGCCTCGACCGTGAATGACGAAGCTGCTGGAGTTAGCCGCGTGACCTGTGTAGTGCCGTCCATTCGCTCCAGACGTACCAGTACATCAGTCATGGTAGCGTTTAGACCAGCGATTTCGACGACGCCGCCAGTCAAGCCGCCGGGACATTTGACGCTCCACTGCTCGACAAACGTGCCATCACTGAAAGCGCCGCGTGGCTGCGAGGCATTACTGCAATTCTGCGGCAGTTCGACATACAGACTGAGACGCAAGTTGTCACCGCGGCCTGGAACCTTCCAGAAGACATCGTATGTTTCAGCGGCGGTTTGCTGTAATTGAAGATACGCCGGGCGGACTTCGTGTGCTGAGACATTGAAAGTACCCGAGAGGAGTAAAGTGAGGGTGCCGCACGATAATATACGGCTTAAGCTCCAGTTTAGTGGAAGCCTTTTCATCTCGGATCCTTTTCCAAAAAAGCCAGACGCGGATACTCAACCGTCACGGTGTAACGCTTAAGCAGCGCCTGATAGAACTTTTCGTTCGTTTCAGAACGCTGATAGTTCACCCAGTCGCGTTTGACTGCCTCGCGAACGTCGCGTAATTGCGGCGCTGCTCCTTGTTCACGATCAGCGAGTAGCACAAGATGCACGCCGTAGCCCGATGCAAGCGGGCCACTCCACTGGCCCACCGGCAGATCAACCAGCTTCGCAGCGAACTCTTCGCCAAATTGCTTCGAAACCTCGCTTCCGGAGACAGCTTCGTAATTCAGTTCCAGCAAGAGAGAATCGCCCAGCTGCCAAACGTCTGGTTTGTAGGCAGCGAGTCGCAACTGCGCCAGCATCTGATCGACATCACGCGTCAAATTCTCGCCGCGCTTTTGCGGATCGAGGAAAATCTGAGTGAAAGTAAACCGCTGCTCGCTGCGATACGTATCCGCATGAGCTTCCAGATAGTTTTGCAATTGTTCATCAGTCGGCTCGGCCTGCGAAGCGACGCTATCGGAAAGGAATTCGAGTTTCTGCCGCAAGCGACGACGAATGACAGTGTCGTCTCTATCTAGTCCCAGCGCTATTGCTTCACGCGTGCAGATTTCTTCACGGATGTATTCACGAATCAATCCTTCCAGCTCAGGTGTAGTGGGGGGCCGCTGCCAGGTGCGAGTGAAGCCGGTAACAAGCGATTGAATCTGGGCCTGGGTAACGATGATGGTTCCCGCTTCGCTAGTCTCGTTTCGTGAGAAGAACTTGAAACCGATAAAGACCAGAAGCCCGAGCAAAAGAAAATGCACCAGCGGCTCGTGCAAGAGCTTTTTCATTGTCACCTCCCAGGGGTGTACCAGATCGGAGATGTATATCCGCGCTCCTGAATGGTCATTCGCGTTCCGGCAAGCGGTTTGATTCCGAATCGCTTGGCGTCGTAAGCGGTCCAACGCGGCGTGGGAATCTCCAAAACGCGTGCGTAGTAGAAAGCCTTCTGTTTGGGATCAAAGTCAGGATCTTTCCAGACGGTGATCAATTCAGGATCGCCGATGGTGTTGGTCCAGGTAGCGTTCTCGATGTCCACCGTGCTGCCTACTGCGGGGACTTTGCCGTCTCTGCCTGGTTTGCGCTTATCGGCGTCACCCCAGACAACGTCGTAGACTTTTTCTTGAACCTGGCCACTCGCGTCGAGCCAGCCCTTTACAATCTGGATACGATCGAGATTCGCGCCAATCGGATCTTTAAGGGCCGCCACCAGAAATGTGGGGGCCGCGCCGGCGGGCACATTGGCCAGGTCTCCACCCATGGGCACGCCTTTCGAGTAACCGATTGCGGCGGGCATCCGATTGGTTGCGTCTCCCGGCTCGAAGTTCCAACCGCCAAAGAAGCGCACAATCATGCGTGTGCCAGTGGTGGCATAAGTCTCACGCCTCTCCATGGCGTCCCAAAGGGCCGTGCGTGTATTTTCAGTGGCCCACACCGCTGCGTAGCCGGATGCTCCCACTTCCCAATCCATCACGGTCACGCCGGTTTTTTCGTCGCGGAAAAATGTTTTGGTTAACCTCTCAGGGCTGGGTTCCTGCGGTGTGGTCTTGCCGAAGAAGTTGTCTTCCTCCATTGCCGCGAGACCTGTGTGCGCGTCACTGCTGCCGACGAGACCAAACTTATACGGATTAATGCCGAGCAACTGCTCCAACTTCAATCCGTTTTTGTACGCTGATCGAGCGTATTCGAATTCGAGCATCTCTTTTTTCTTGGCAACACTGCCGTCAAGATTGCCCTTGTCCCAAAGCTCAAAATCGGCGAACTCATCGTTTGGTGCAAGATAGGGATGTGCTTCGCCGGTGCCTTTCGTTTGCGTCACTTCATAGAGACGCTCCCACTTCGCCCTCGTCTCGGCATATTCTCGGTCTATCTTTTTGCCTAACGCCTCGACCGTAGGAAACATCAACCCATTTGAAAGATTGCCATTGTGAGCGATGGCCAGCACATTCCCGCCCGTTTTCTGTTCGTACGCAGTCATCCACTTCCAGAGATCGGCAGGATTGTCACTACCTAGTGGCTTCATTGTCGTATATGGCTCAACCTGAATGGCTTTGTCCGCGTTATCACGGAAAATCACATTGCGGTGTAAATTATTGCCGCCGGTATTCGACGTCCACTCGTAACCAATCACTGCTGTGAACCGGCCCGGGTCATTGGCCTCCTCGGCGGCCTTGATGGTCTCCTCCCATGCGTTGCGATACGCGGGAGTTCCCGGAAGGTAAATAAGATCTTTTGGAAAGGTGCCATGCGAGAAGGCGGTGATGATTTCAAGTGCTGCTTCACTACCCTTGCCGGAATGGATCATTTCATTCCATCTCTTACCGGTTTGGTCGGCCATGATGGAAGGCGTTCCAGCGAATAGATCGGGAAAAAAACCCATGTTGTCGGAGTGATCTGCTACGACTAAGAAGTCGAGCGGCCGTGAGAGTTTGGCCGGTTGTCCACTCGAAGATGTAACCTCCTCACCTTTAGCAAAACGATAAGCATCGCGCGGCGCTAAGCGGGCCCCGAACGCACCGGCGTCGAACGAAAACGAAGTGTGCAAATGTGTATCGCCAAAGAACGGTCGCGTCGGGTAGTTACGACCGACATAGGGTGAGTAAGGTGGTTTGTTCGGAAAACTTTTACTGAGTTTTTCTTTGTCCGCCATGCCCGTATCCTGGGCAGTCGAAGGCCGGAGCGCGATACTCGCTGTTAGGATAAGGGCAATGCTAATTATCCAAATCGTGCGCCAGGCAGTAGTTTTCATGTCGATTCCTCCTTTGCGATAACAGCGGAAATCATCCAGCGTGCTGTCAGGCATCGCCGATCATTTACGTAGGTTGTCGCAATCTACTAGTTTTGGTGAATCGATATACCTGTCATTTTTACGAGTCGCAGCTCGCGGGCGCTAACATATTTGGAAAAGAATGACTACTCACACGCCGTCTTTTAATGAAGAGTGCCCATTGCACTACTACGGCGAAGCTAATCCAGATACCATTCCTTTGATCCCTGGAACTCCGCTAAACGATGAAGAACACGCCCATGAGCAGAGGTATGTGTGAAAGGATGTAGAAGTCTGTAGTGGTCGTGCCAAAATGACGTGTGGCCCAAGGCTGTGAGCACTACTCATGATCTGCACGCAACATTGAATCGCGGTTGATCTTTGCGGTGTCGAGGGCGGGAGTCGAAACTGCGCGTCCTGCACGGACAACGGATTTTTAAGTCCCGTGATCGCGGTGCTACTTAATCTTACGAAACTATACAAGCCAGTATTTACGCGCCTGGCGGTCGCGATCTAGGGAGAACTGGCGGCACCGGTCGCGGCGTGTGTTCCTGACCCGGTTTGCGATGTGAATTGCTCGTAGTAGGAGTAGACAAACTTCTTCAGTGATCGAGGGTAAAAGAAACTGTCTTCAAAATCGTACCTCTTCATCTCCTCGTACGCTTGCTGAGCGGTCCAACCGTCCCTGGTAATCCGATAAATGGCCGTCATTTCGCCGGTCCGATGGCGTCCACCTTTGCAGTGGACGAACACGGGCCAGTTTGCCTGATCGTTGACCAACTTCAAGAAGTATTCTATTTGCTCTGGGGTTGCGGCTTGTTTGGTCGTTAAAGGTATGTTGACGTAGTTGAGTCCTGCGGTGCGAGCCCAGCCGGCCGATTCAGCGACGCTGTCCTTTCGTAGGTCGATAATCGTCTTAATGCCGAGTTTCTTCAATTCGGCAAACTGCGCAGCGTCAGGTTGCGAGCCGCGGTAATAGTTGTCATTCACCTTACCGAAATTCTCAATGTCGGCTGTAACGGTGTTGCTGAACGACTGGGCATAAGCCACGAGGGCCTGAATGAGAAGGAGACCGACGACGACGGAAAAGTTAAACAGAATCGGAGGTTTGTGCTGACGCTTCATTTCGGATTAATCCTGAATGTCGGATTTCGGCCGGGAACCGGGCCTGTTCCGTTTAGATGACTAAATTTAGATGACTAAATACTTCGCGGGTTGCCATTGACGTTTGCGTTGACGTGATGCGGTCCTCGTAGAGTGTTTCTTCCCACTGTTGCGCAACTTTTCCCCACAAACGAATCCGCTAAGCATTTAAGAGCTCGATTTTTGCGCCAAACCAGACGGCACATCCGTTGCTCTTAAATGAGCCGGCGTTTCTGACGCATAAAGGCTAAGTCAGTGAGACGATCTGTAATCTTGAAAGGTACACTTCGCGGTGCGTCTGAAAACATTTGTACCAAGCATTCTAAGTGCGCTGCTAATCCTGGCAAATTCTACGTTTGCGGTATCACAGCAACGAGCTCCAGTCGTGGATTCGCCTACTCCCGTCCTCTGGCGTGATCCAGGCGTGATCGCAGCGCGCGATCTCCGATACGGCCCGGGTGCAGCGGAGCTTGCGCCAGTCCCGCCGTTTACGTTCATCAGTGAAGACAAGACAGGTTCCTCACCCAAGTTCAGCCTGAAGGACGCGAAAGGTGTTGAGTGGAAGGTAAAACTCGGCGAGGAAGCGCAGGCCGAAACGTTTGTGGTTCGGATCGTATGGGCCATGGGTTATTTCTCAGAGGAAGCCTATTATTTTGATCGCTGTCAGGTCAGCGGCTTGCCGCGTCTGTCACGGGGACGCGAATTCATAGAAGGCGACTTTGTGCGCGGTGCGCGTTTCGAGCCACGGAGGAAAGCGTTCAAACGGGGCGCCGAATGGGAATGGGATGTGAACCCTTTTACGGGATCGCGCGAACTGAACGGTCTGAAAGTGTTGATGGTCCTTCTCAACAACTACGATGTTCGCACATCCAATAATCGGATCCTGCACGTCACTGACGAAAATAGCGGCCGCCCTGAGGCCCGGTATTTCGTTACTGATTTAGGCGCTACGCTGGGCAAGGTCGGCGGGCTGGGCGGTAAGCGAACGAAAAACAACCTCGAGGATTTTGTTTCATCACAGTTCATACTGGGAACGAACCCCAACGGAACAGTCAAATTCGCTTACAGCACACGTCCGAAGAACCTTGGGATCTTCACCGCAGTATTTCATCCGTCTTACCACGCGAACCAGGTCAGGAAAGAAAAAACAATGCAGCAGATTCCGATAGCACACGCTCGTTGGATCGGAATCCAGCTCTCGCAGCTTTCGGACGCGCAACTTCGTGACGCGTTTGACGCGGCGAACTATTCAAAAGACACGCGCGAGGCATACATCAAAGTGATAAGAGAGCGAATCGGCCAACTGACGCGCCTGTAAGTTGCAGCGAAGACCAATCACTTCCCGGCTGCTTCCTATTCGCCGCAGCACCGTCAGTGCATTTCAGCCATCGTTTTTTCTGACGGATTTTTACTTCTGCCGCTCGGAGCAATTTATGCCAAAGCCGGATTTCACTGGAACCTGGAAGTTTAATCCTGACAAGAATTCGTTGCAGATCCCAGCGCCGCGCCGGAGTCAACAACCTTTGTGATCGAGCACAGAGACCCTCGCTTCCATCTGGAAACCAATTAGGCAGTATTACTCGTCAAAGTGAGAACTCAACGGATGACGCGTCAGCGCTCTCCTTGCTGAACGATCCACGACAGATGATTGCGTGGCGGGGAGTGCCGGTTGCCTACGAGGTTGCGCAAGTCCTAACATTGGCCGTTGGATGTCTTCTTCGTTCAAAAGATCGGCCTAAGAGGGGTTGTTATCGAAAGGTGACAATTCACAAAAAGAGCAGCCTGAACGTTGTCCAGGCTGCTAAGCAGATTACTCCCAAAAGCGTCTAGCACAGCTTTAATTGAGCGTGTTAGCGATCGCTTTGTTTACCAGCACGCGGATTTCAACCCGCCGATTCTGCGCGCGACCTTCAGCAGTCGCATTGTCCGCTACCGGTTGCTCCTCGCCGAAGCCGAATGGTTGGACCAAACGGTGCGGCGGAATATTTTGTTTAGTCACCAGATAGCCGATTACCGAGTTTGCGCGCCGCGTGCTGAGATTCAGATTATACTGATCTTTCGCACGTGAGTCGGCAAACCCAATCACTTCAACAATCCAGCCTTTGGTTGTCGCGTTTGTCGTCCAGGCTGCGGCCTGGTCAATCTCTGCCTTCGCTTCGGGCGTCAGCACCGCACTCGCAGTCTTGAAATGAACGGTCACTGTCTTGACCAGTTCGTATTCATCAAGACCATTCAAACGGTTGTTTGCGAGCGCCGCCGCTTTGGTCGCTTCATCGGCAGTAGCCTGAGCTTTAGCAGTGTCAGCGCGCATCGCGACGAGACTTCCCTGGATCTCGTCAATTTGTCCGGACAGTCTTGAGTCAGCTGCCTCGGTTGAAGTAATTCTTGCTTCATTCGATTTCGCAAGTTCTTCAACGGGCTTTGTCCGTGTATCCAATCCTTGCGCAAACCTGACGTCCCGCTCGTCAAAACGGATCTTATCGGCGACCAGTTGTCCCGATGTATTGCCCCGGCCCTCTACCTGCACTCTCAGTCCGCGCGTTAGGAACGTTGCCGGATAAGCTAGGTTTCCGTGAAAGACGTCCCGACGGAAAGTCTTGACTGACGTTGAAGAATTCAGCAGCACCTCAGTATCGGTGCCATTCGACTCTCGCATGACGAAGCTGTCTGAGCCGCGTTTGAGAATAAAAGCCTTGATCTTCATTTTTTGGCCTTCCGGCACTGGCTTTACATTCGTCGGAATTTGATCGATTGATGTAATGGTCTGTGCCATGGTCAGAATGCCGGTGGTCAAAAGAAGACTCAACGCGAGGGTGATAATCCCCGCGATCGATTTCGTAGTTTTCATTGTATTCCTCCTTCCTAATAGTGGTCGTGACGACCGCTATTCAAAGCTTAGCTGAGGCATTCGACTCAACTGCGCTCAATCGACTTACGATCTGCACGGCGTGTGTCGGGCTCAAGTAAGCTTTGTTCATGAGATGTGCAATCGGCATGCCCATCGACGAACCGATCATTGATCCACTGAGTCTGTAACTCCTTGATTTCTATCACTTTTCGTTGTCGCCGTAAGGCACGCTTTTTCAAAGCGCGACGAGCTGCGGGTTCTTACGCTACGTGATGAAATTTCACCTAGCTACCAATGCTGTCTGCGCACAAGCGCTCATTAAATTCATAGTCGCTGCGGTCATCGCTAAGGAACAAGCGTTGCCTGACTATGAATGAAAGAGGACCCAATGAGTTATCTGGTTCGCATGACCTTGCTGGCTGTCGCGATTGGTTTGATGAGCGATTATGCCTGGTCGCAAGAGCCGCGCACCGCTGGGAAGACTGCACCTGATAATCCCTGGACTACGATCATCCCCGATCCGGAGAGATTTGATTGGAGAGCCGAGGGAGGGAAACGACCGGGCTATGATTTTCGCGGAATGTTACCCCGGCACCAGGCCTTTTATGATTACATTCAGCAGAAGCGGAAAAATGACCTGCCTCTCACCTGGGCTGAAGAAGCCCTGGTCCGTCATCTCATAATTATCCGACGTTGGCCCGATCCACCTGCGCCCAATCCATTCTGGTCTGCCTGCATGCGTTACCTTCGGGCGCAACGGAATTCAGATTTGAGTGTGGCTGAAATGATTTTGCTGGATCAATTGTTTGCCCGCGGACTAACTACCAGTGAGCTGCCGGAAGAACCAAATCTCACGCGGGTTAGAGATTATCTGAACGCTTCAGCCTTCGAGATCGAGAACTGGTTTGAGCGGACATCAACGCACCGTGAACCGTGGATAGAAAATCTGAACAGCGGCTGGGGCTATGACCTGCCCTACGACGCTCCTTACGATCCGCAAGTCGTCGAAATCATGAAGACTGAAATCCGCGACACATTAGCGCGGCTCAACGACCGAAATACTTCACTGGGCCAGGAGATCGAGCGCATGCATAAAGCTCTCGCTACAGGTGACGCAGCGTGGCAGGAATACGTGGTACAGCGCACCAAAGAGCTGGGCGACAGTAAGTCTGCGGAATATTCTACTTATCAGGAATTAGACATCACGCTCACGGAAGGCGGTGAGCGTTGGGGCGAGTATGTCAAAGTCAACTACGGGATAGAAGCTGACGAAGCGCTCGTAGAAGATTCTGTTACGGAGAAGGAGGTTCCGAAAGATGAGACCGCGACGAAAGCGGCGGAATTTATCAATAAGGCGCAAACATATTTTGAAAAGAATGATTACTCACGCGCCGTCTTAGTGTACACGCAGGCACTCGACACAGATCCAAAATCAGCCGAAAGCTACGCCGGGCGCGCGCTGGCGAAGGCAAGCTTGAATGACATAGAAGGCGCTACGGCAGATATAAGTCGAGCGATAAAGCTCGATCGTAATTGCGCATCAGCATATCGAGCCCGCAGCATCATTAAACGAGCGTTGGCGGATCCAAATGGCGCCATCACCGACGCGAATCATGCAATTGAGCTGGCTCCGACAAACCCCCAAAACTATTTGGCTAGAGGTTTAGCTTACGAGTCGCTGAAGGATTATCGCGCGGCCATACTCGATTACACCGTCGCCGCTGAACTCAATCCGCAAGACGATCGCTCATATCTATATCGTGGGCTGGCGCGGTTAAAGTCGAACCAGGCTCAGGAAGCCATCGCCGATTTTGATAAGGCCATCTCGATAAATGCAAACGATAATGTTGCCTACTTGAATCGAGGGACCGCGAAAGAAAACCTCGGCGATCTGAGCGGCGCACTTAATGACTATCAAGAAGCTCTACGGCTCAATCCTCAGGACGCTGCGGCCAGGGAATGTCTGGTTCGTCTCAAAACCAGGAACTGATTTATATATCTAAGACTCCGCATCTCACACAACTGCCTAACTTCCAAAATTAAAGACCTTCAACCCGGCGGCCCGAAACTGTTCGCAGGTCCGCTCGAGCAGTTCGTATCCCGGAGGTTCCACGTGCTCGAGCGTGTAATTGAGATCGAGCGATTTCCACTTGTACCGACCCATCTGGTGGAAAGGCAGCACGTCCACCCGCTCGACGTTTCCCAGTGCGGCGGTAAATGCCGCGATTTGCGCAAGGTCGCGTTCATCGTCGGTCACTCCGGGCACGAGAACGAACCGCGTCCACAACGGTCTCTTGAGCTCAGCCAGTCGCAACATGAAGTCGAGGGTTGGTCCAACGTCCATGCCGGTGAGATCTTTGTGTGCCACCTTATCCCACGTTTTGATGTCGAGTATTACCAGATCGATCTTCTCGAGTTCTTCGTCACTCAGGCGTTCGCCGAGACTACCGTTGGTGTTCAAGGCGGTGTGAATACCCATTTCATGTATAGCTGAAAACAGCCGCACCGCAAAACGGTCCTGCATCAGTGGTTCGCCGCCGCTCAACGTAAAGCCGCCACCCATCATCTTGAGGCCGTTACGATACTTGCGCACCTCTTCAATCGCATGCTCAAGTGTCACAGACATGCCGTTCATCATGCTCCACGTATCCGGGTTGTGGCAGTACAAGCAACGCCAAAGACAACCGGCCATCCAGCCCACCACGCGCACGCCTGGTCCATCAACAGTCGAACCCGTGGTGAATGAATGGATGAAACCCATCTCGCCGGTCCTCAGGGTCGCTTTTACTAGCGACTCCGGAATCCCGGCACTCTGGTTTATGCGCAACTCGAAAGGGCTCGCCGCTTCGAGCGGGTTAGCTACTCTGATCGTTGAACTCATGGTGTTGCCTTCCGTCCGTGAAAAGTGCGGCTACTATTGTGCGTGGGGGTCATTCTTTCTCATGCGCATTAGTCGGTAGTTATTCACTATCCGTTAATACTCTGGATTTCATCGTCTCGTGTCTTGCCAAAACGCTAATAGCTGCTGACAGCAGGCCGAAGTGTGCTGACTTCAAGTGGTCCTTCAAGTCAGTCTCAGACTCCCATTCGCCAAGCAGTAGAGACTCGCAGCTGTCTCTCGCGTCCGAATAGAAGTTGTAGGTCAAACACCCTTTTTCCCTCCTAATCGAATCCAGCAATGGCAATATGGTTTGGTAAAGCTCTTTCCTTTTCTCAGGTTTGACGCTGATCATTGTGACGTTAATAAACACAGTCTGCTTACCCCTTTGACTCAATAAGTTGCGGGTCAAAGTTCACTGTTCCTCGATACCCAGCGACTCGTTTATCAGTGCAAGACGCATGCACCGATAATGAGTTCTCTATAACATCCCTCAAGGCGAAAGATTTGGGTCGTTTGAGTTGGCTCGATGAGATAGTTTGGGAGAAGGTTTTGAAGGATCTGCCCCCGTGGGATTTCGCGGTTCCACTTTATTCCAAGGCCCCGAAAATTGAACAATGGGGTTGACAGGTGCTCGTGTGAAACCGCGTGAGGACGGTTTTTCATTCCGAGCGGTATGAAGGTGAATAGATGATACGGCTCGGACTTTGCACGAAGCTGTGGTCGCGTTCCCCTTCGAGCCTGCACCGACAGCGTTCGGTAACGCGGCCTGGTAATTGTCGCCGGTAATAATGAGGTATATGATGATGCCACATCACGGTTAGTAAAAACGGCCCGGGTGCATGTCGCCCTCCAATTCCCAAATCAACCCGAGTTTCCTGGTTCGTCTTTTATCTGACTGTGGACAAAAATTAGTTCGCGACTGCTGCGCTCTAATTCCGCATCAAGCGTTATCGGCTTAAACGCTACGATGGATGGGTGAGAAACATTGCACTGGCTAACCCATGTATTATCGGCCACGGCGGTGGCCTGCGTGACGCTCGCATTCGTCCACATCTTCGTCTGGCTGCGAGAGCCGACCCGCCGCGCTCATCTTCTATTCTTTCTTGCTGCCTTGTCGGTTGCCGCGATCACTCCCTTCGAATGGCTAATGGTGAGGGCACAGACGCCTGAGCAATTTGGATCGGCGCTGCGATGGGTTCAGGTACCACTTGTTTTCGCTGTGGTTGCACTCGTTTGGTTCCTATGGTTGCGTTTCGGTACTTGCAGCCTTTGGCTGGCCGTGAGCGCTGTTGGTCTGCGAGTGCTGGCAATGCTCCTCGGTTTTTGGTTCAAGCCAAATGTGTATTTCCGCACGATCACTGAGGTGCGACAGGTTTCACTCATAGGGGGAGAAACCGTGTCGGCGCCGATTGGCATCGTTAGTCCATGGGCCTTAATTCCACAATTGAGTGCGTGGATCCTGCTGCTTTATGTGATGCACGCGTCCCTTAGAATTTGGCGCACTGCCGATCGCCATGAGCGGCGAGGAATATTGATTTTAGGTGTCGCCACAATGATTTTCGTGATTACTGCCGCAGGTCAGGGGGCACTGATTCTCACCGGCGTCATCATCTCACCTCCATTTATCAGCTTTCCGTTTTTAGCAATTATTCTGGCGATGGCGTTCGAACTTAGTCAGGACGTCCTCCGTGCCGCACACCTTTCGCAGGTTGTGAAATCGAATGAAGAGCGTTTGGCATTGGCCCAGGAGGCCGCGGAGATTGGTACCTTTGATTGGGATATTCAAACCGGCCAGGTGTTATGGAATGAAAACCTGGAATCTATTTACGGCTTACGTCGTGGAGGTTTTGGAGGCAGGTCGGAGGACTGGCAAAAGCGCGTACACCCGGATGACTTGGCTCGCTGCGAAGCTGAGATAGCCAACTCGATGAGTGGAAAACATTCTGGTTGGCAGTCGGAATACAGAATTTTTCGCGCCGACACCAGCGAAATGAAGTGGATCTACGCAAAGGCACGCTTCTTTTATGACGACGATGGCAAGCCTACGCGGATGCTGGGAATTAATATGGATATTACTGACCGGAAAGTAGCAGATACCGCTCGGCGGAGCAGCGAGTTGAAGTTCTCAGGTATCGTCAATTCGGCCATGGATGCAATCGTCTCAGTAGACGAGAGTCAGCACGTAGTTCTTTTCAATAACGCCGCCGAAAAGATGTTTGGTTACGCTGCCGCGGAAATGATAGGAAAGAAGATCGACATTTTGATTCCCGAGCAGTACCGATCAGCCCACGCGGAGCACCTCCGCGCATTTGGGAAAACAGGCGTCACAAGCCGAGCAATGGGTCGATTACAGTCCATCTGTGGCCGCAAGTCTGACGGCACTCAATTTCCAATTGAGGCTTCCATTTCTCAAATAAATACGAATGGTGAACGAACATATACGGTCATCATGCGTGACATCGCTGAACGTTGGCGTGCGGAGGAAGCTTTACGAACCAGCGAAGCAAAGTTCAGAAACATGGCTGACACCGCGCCCATTCTGATCTGGGTTTCAGGGCCGGACAAGAAGTGCAACTATTTCAATCAAGGCTGGCTTCGATTCACGGGACAGCCGCTTGAGGAAGAACTTGGCAGTGGTTGGACCAAGGGCATCCATCCGGAGGATCGAGCGGGCTGTTTGGACTCGTTCGATATTGCTTTTGAATCTCGCCAACCTTTCCAGATTGAATACCGTTTGCGCGCGGCTAACGGGGAGTATCGCTGGATTTATGACAGCGGTACGCCAAGGTTCTCGACGGAAGGAGAATTCCTTGGCTTCATTGGCACTTGCGTCGATATTACTGAGCGCAAGAGGGCTGAGGAGTCTCTCCGGAAGGCGAATGCTGAACTGAACGAACTGAAGAATCAACTCCAGGCAGAGAACATTGTTCTGCAGGAAGAAATAAGGTCCGTCTATCCGAGCACATCTATGGTTGGCCAAAGCAAGGCCATCCAATACGTGCAATACAAGATCGAGCAAGTTGCCGAGACCGATAGCACAGTCCTTATTTTGGGCGAAACTGGAACGGGGAAAGAACTGGTGGCACGTGCGATTCACGAGCAAAGCAAACGCAAAAATCGAGTTCTCATAAAGGTGAATTGCGCAGCGCTATCGCCAACACTGATCGAAAGTGAATTGTTTGGTCATGAGAGAGGCGCATTCACCGGCGCCGCAGCGCGCAAAATGGGACGATTCGAATTGGCCAACCACGGAACGCTCTTTCTCGACGAAATAGGCGACCTACCGCTTGAGCTGCAATCGAAGTTGTTACGCGTGCTTCAGGAGGGTGAATTCGAACGACTGGGCGGTTCCCAAACGATTAAAGCGGATGTACGTATCATTGCCGCCACGAATAGAAATATGGAAGCAGCAATCGAAGAAGGCGTTTTCCGTGAGGACCTCTGGTATCGGCTCAACGTTTTTCCGATCACTGTTCCACCGCTTAGACAGCGCAGGGAAGACATTCCATTGCTGGTGGAGCATTTTGCGAAAGCTTTTTCCGTCTCGCTCGGAAAACCAATCAATGAGATCTCAGCAGCCACCATGAGGAAGCTTTGTGATTATTCCTGGCCCGGAAATATTAGGGAGCTGGCCAATGTTGTCGAACGGGGAGTAATTAATTCTACGGGACCGGTTCTGCACATCGCTGATCAGTTTGCATCGTTATCCACGTCCGAGAGCGCAAGCACCAAAGCAAGGACGCTTGCAGAAATAGAGAGAGACTATATTATCCGCGTGCTTGAAGAGGTGTACTGGAAGATCGAAGGTCCAAGTGGAGCTGCAGCGATTCTTGGTCTAAATCCGAGCACGCTTCGCACTCGAATGGCGAAACTTGGGATTCGTAGGAGCGCTCAAGTAGCGCAGCGGTAATGTCTGCTCAATACCAACCAGGGGGTAATGTCCTGATTTGAAATTCGTTTTTATCGGTGTTCCCTATGAGCGCTGCCTTAGCTTATGTTACGCACACAGGAAGAACACGGATCCAGCCGCCGGTTATGCGACAGCCCGGCTATCGCGATGAACTTACTGGCAGGGCCGAGAAGGGAGGCGTCTGTTTCACCTCTTTGCGGCCGGACCTGCGAGACTGATGCCCGTTTCCTTACTTTGCAGATGGCGGCGGATCGCGACGATCACCGCGCTCTCCGGGTATGAGACGCTGTCCAACTGAAACAGTTGGTCTATCCAGCCGGCAGCTTGCGCCACGTCTGCGCACGCCTTGATCATGGTCGCGATCCGTTGTTCCGATTCGTCGGGCGGAAGGACGGAGAGGCCGATTCGAATCGCTTCCAACGCCGTCTGGAAGACTTCGTCAGATGGGCGGTGGGCTAGCCAATCGAGAAGCTGATGATAATCGGCAGACCCCGGCGTCACGCCGCGTTGTTCCGCGATCCGTAAAATCGTGTCGCGCTCGGCATCGCTGACGTCGCCATCGACCCATGCGACTTCGACCAGCGGCGCCAGGATGAAGGCCGAACCCGTGTCGAGCGTCACACCGAGCTTCCGGATGCGCTCGAGCAGCGTCGGTTCGTCTGCGTGAAGTTTCTCCGCCAGCGCGTGAGCAATCTCGCTCAACTGGGCCTTCTGACGTAGCTTCGCGATCAACTTGGCATCCTGCTGACGGAAATAGGCGTCCTCTTCGCCTCGCTCACGGTCGCGGAAGATGTCCTTTGCCATACTACCTCCAATCAATGCCCACTAGCCGCCACTCGGCGGCGACTCTGTTCCCGCTGCTGCACATTGTTTTCATAAACTCTGAATTGATCCTCCGTGCACATAGTGCCCCTTGCCATCAGTCACGATTACATTCACCAACACCAGAGATGGCTCAACACCAAACGAGGCAACGCACTCTCATGTAGGGCAAGGACCATGCCGGAATTTCCACTCTGATTTCCGGCGGGTGAGGCGTTGGTTTGGGTAATCTTTCGCTATGTTGCGCAAAAGATCCGCTTGGCGCAGCCGCTCGAGGATTCAATTCCATTTATGAGCACCGGTCAGCGGGTGAGGTCAATAGGTCATAAACAACTTCCCGTCAAAAAGTCTTTAACCCCGCCGCCCGAAACTGTTCGCAGGTACGGGCGATCAGTTCGTAGTCCGGCGGTTCGACATTTTCGAGCGTGTAGTCGATTTTGAGCTCCTTCCACTTGTACCGGCCCATTTGGTGGAAAGGCAACACGTCAACGCGCTCAACATTGCCCAACCCGGCTGTAAACGCAGCGATCTGCGAGATGTCTTCTTCGTTATCGGTTAAGCCGGGTACAAGCACGAACCGCGTCCACACGGGTCGTTTCCGCTCCGCCAGACGCCGCGCAAAGTCCAGAGTTGGCCCAACTTCTTTTCCGGTAAGTTTTCGATGGGCCTCGGGGTCCCATGTCTTGATATCGAGTATCACCAGATCGATGTTCTCGAGTTCCTCGTCGCTGAGACGGTCACCGAGATGGCCGTTAGTGTTCAAAGCCGTGTGCATACCCATCTGCTTCAAGGCTGAAAACAGCCGGACTGCAAAACGGTCCTGCATTAAGGGCTCGCCGCCAGTGAGCGTGAAACCGCCACCCATGATCTTGAGGCCGTGACGATACTTGCGCAGCTCTTCAATGGCATGTTCGAGTGTCACGGGCATGCCGTTCATCATGTTCCACGTATCCGGGTTGTGGCAGTACAAGCAACGCCAGTGACAACCGGCTGTCCATCCCACGACTCGCACTCCTGGTCCATCAACAGTCGAACCCGTCGTGAATGAATGAATAAAACCCATCTCGCCGGTTCTCAGCGCTGCTTTTAATACCGACTCCGGAAGACCGGTACTCTGGTTTATGCGCAGCTCAAAAGGACTCGCCGCTTCGAGCGGATTAGTTACTCTGCCAGGTGAACTCATAGCGTTGCCTCGCTTCCGTGAAACGTGCGACTGATCACGTCCATTTGCTGTTCCCGAGTCAGTCGCACGAAGTTGACGGCGTACTCCAGCTTCGGTGGCGGCTTTCGCCAGCCCGAGCAGCGCGCCTGTGTGCTGCGCGGCGGACCGCTGAAACACGCAGAACTTCAGATTGGACGACCGGCGTTGAGTACCAGTGCATAGTCATCCATCACGCGTCACCCCTGGAATTTATTGCGTCGCGCATGGGCCACAAGTTTTGCTATCGCGCAACTGGCAATTCTCGAGCGCACGCTATCGGCGCGGCTGGTCAAAATTATCGGCACGCGGGCGCCAAGTACCATACCGGCGCTATCGGCATTCGCGAGAAAGCTCAGTTGTTTCGCCAGAATATTGCCCGCTTCGAGATCCGGAGCGAGGAGAATATCCGGGTCCCCGGCAACGGTTGACTTGATGCCCTTGGTCTCGGCTGCGTGTTTGCTTATTGCGTTGTCAAAGGCCAATGGCCCATCGAGGATGGCGCCTTTAATTTGTCCGCGTTCAGCCATCTTGCAGAGAGCGGCGGCATCGAGGGTGGCGGGCATCTTCGAAGTGACTGTTTCGACCGCGGCGAGAATGGCCACTTTAGGCTTTTCGACACCAAGGGAGATGGCCAGATCGATCGCGTTCTGACAGATATCGACTTTGTCTTCTAAAGAGGGTGCGATATTGATGGCGCCATCAGTAACGATCAGCACCTTGTGATACGTCGGAACGTCCATCACGAAGACGTGGCTGATTCGACGCCCGGTGCGAAGTCCTCCTTCGCGCGAAACGACCGCGGCCATCAACTCATCTGTGTGCAGGCTGCCTTTCATCAGTATTTCAGCCCGCCCTTCGCGAATAAGCTCGACAGCTCGGGCAGCGGCGGCGTGGCCGTTAGGCATGTTGATGATCTGTTGTTTGTCGAGTTCAATTCCGGCTGTGGCGGCAGTTTCTTCAATCCTGTCCGCCGGTCCAACCAACAGTGGCACAATCAGTCCGCGGTTTGACGCTTCGACCGCCCCCGCCAAAGCTGTCGCCTCACACGGATATGCCACTGCGGTTGGAACCGGCGCCAGGTTTTCGCACCGCGCCAACAGTCGTTCGTATTTTCCGGTGCCAGTTGCTTGCTTCATTTCTCAATTCTCCCCCCACGAATCCCTTCAATCAGCAAAGCACCAGTGAAACGGCCAGCCCGCCTTCCGAAGTCTCCTTGTACTTTGAGTTCATCTCCTTCGCTGTCAAAGCCATCGCGGCAAATAGTCGTATCCAGATCAACGCGGCGCTGCTCTGGTGTTTCTACACAATTCGTGGAGAGGTCTCCCAAACCCAAATGTGGACGACCACCAACATGCCGACTACATGACACGAGAAGGACCACGACCCGCGGACGTTCCTCCGAAGCGCGCGCGCCTTCGCAAACAATTCAAACGTGAGCAATGAACATGCCGTTCAATTCATCCCTTAAATTCCTAATCGACTGAACCAAAGTTCATGCGGAAAGTTCCGCAGAGTGCGTGGAAACTCGCGTCCTACATTCACTCAATGCCGCCAAAAAAATGTTTGCTATCCTTCTACTTCCTATTCAGCTTTCGGGAACAACAATGAGGCGACGACCGAAATCGCAATCACGGTCGTGATAATCCCCAGCGATAGACTGATCGGGAACTTGCCTCCGTACAGATCATTGAGCCAGACCATTTTCAGACCCACGAAGACAAGCACCACGGCCAGCCCATATTTCAGCAGGTGAAACTTACCTATTGCGCCCGCGAGCATGAAGTACAACGCTCGTAAACCGAGAATTGCAAAGATATTCGAGGTGAACACAATCAATGGCTCATTCGTGAGCGCAAAGATAGCCGGCACTGAATCCACGGCAAAGATCACATCGGTGGCCTCCAGAAATAGCAACGCAACGAACAACGGAGTCGCGTGCATCCTGCCGTTGAGTCTAAGAAAGAAATGCTGACCGTGTAATTCCTTCGTGATGGGGACGAAGCGGCGGAATAAACGTATCAGAGGATTCCTGTCCGGCTCGACGCCTTTTTCAGGAGTAAGCATCATCTTGATCCCCGTGAAGATGAGAAACACTCCGAACACAAGCACGATCCATTGGTACTGCATCAAGGCACTACCGAGCGCAATGAAAACAGCGCGGAAGATGAGAGCGCCCACGATGCCGTAAAACAGAACGCGATGTTGATACTTTGCGGGAATCGCAAAGTAGCTGAAGACCAACACGAAGACGAAAATGTTGTCGACTGAAAGCGACTTTTCGACGATATAACCGGTGAGAAACTCAAGCGAGACGCGCCAGGCGGCATTCGACGGGTCGAAATTTGGCACCGCCATCAGGCGCGGGTCTTGCGGAAACTTCCAGAGCGCATACTGGTAAAGAAGAAGATTGAATAGAAGCGCGAGCGCGATCCAAACCGCGCTCCATGTAGCGGCTTCGCGGAACGAGACTTCATGCGCCTGGCGATGAAAAACTCCGAGGTCAAGAGCCAGGAGAAAGAGCACGAAGACAGTAAAGCCCAGGTAGAACCACCAGTATTCGGCAAATGGGAATAGGTCAATCATTTACTCATCCTTTCACGCGTAACGTTGACGGTGAGCGCGCAAAAGAAAAACCTTTTGCGAGCTACCGATAGCCGCAAAAGGTCTTGGTCATTGAGTTTGTTGACTCTAACTGGTGTACCGGACGCTCTGCGATGAGCATCGTATTGACGGCGCCACCAGACCCATATGTGGGCGACCTACTCCCCTTCCGAGCGCAGATTTTACGGATGAGTTTAAAAGCTGTCAACGCTCGTCCAATGTCGACGATTGATGCTCTTTGGGGTTAGTTGAGATCCTTCCTGCAAATTTGAGTACCTGATCGAAAGCTGCATAGTTCTCCTCGATTGTGACAGTCGGACCGTACTGATCCGGCAGATGCCCACTCGAGTAAGCATGTTGTTTCGATCACTCATCGTGCTTGTCGATGAACCACGCGCAGGTCGTCGCCGGCGAACGTGGCGAGGACATTTAAGTCTGCCATTTCGCCCACAAGACCTTCGCTTTAAGTTGTGATCTGCCCCATGCTTATGCTTCCATGAGCGCACGCTCGTCTATCCATTGGCCCACCCGGACCAATACGCACATCGTTGCCGTTAACCAGGAGGAAAGCATGATTGGCAAAATCGTAATGATTCTTGGGATTCTTGGCATTCTACTCGGAGGCGCCGTCCTTCTCATCTCCGTCTTGCTCCCGATAATGACAGACGGCCGCACGAGTTGGGATGAGGCGCTGCTCGGAATCATTCCCGGCGCTGTCGTCCTGACGGGCGCGTTCTTCCTCTTCGCGGTCGGTTTAGTCGTGATGCTGGTGCAGCGGAAGAAGAAGCGAGCCAACCTGGTCGAACAGGCAAGCTCGTTACCATAGGCGAGGGAACATGTTAAAATCTCCTCACTGATGACCACCGCGGAGCCAATGACCGAGGAGCAGGAGGTATTCCTCAAGCACATCCAGAAGAAGGGGCTCAAGCGCACCTCTCAGCGTGACCTGATCCTCGAAGTGTTTTTACGCACCGAGGAACATCTCTCAAACGAAGACCTCTACCGGCTCGTCCAAAAAGAAGATCCAACAGTCGGGCAAACCACCGTTTATCGCACGCTCAAACTCCTGACTGAAGCGGGACTCGCACGCGAAGTTCGCTTCGGCGACGGACGCACCCACTACGAACACAACTACAAACATCAGCATCACGATCACATGATCTGCTCGGAGTGCGGGAAGATCATCGAGTTCTACTCAGCCGAACTCGAAGCGCTTCAGGATGCGATGGCGGCCGAACACGACTTCGAGATCACTCAACATCTGCTGCGAATCATCGGCGTCTGCGCCGACTGTCGCAAAGCCGCGAAGCAGGAACCAAGTTAACTTCCAACAAAATATTTTTTGACTGCTGAGATAATATTTCGGATAACACGGATCGAAAATTAGGGCCGCCTTTTGCCTTTCGCGCGTCTAAAGGTGTAACTTCGGTTACAGTCAGCACCAGCGTGGGGGTTTTGAGATGAGTGTTTCGATCACGTTTGAACCTTCGGGACTGAATGGAGTTGTTGCTCAGGGAACCTATCTCATCGATGCGGCTCGACGAATGGGCGTTTCGTTGGGAACAGGCTGCACGATCGGGAAAGGCGAGTGCCCGTCGTGCCTCGTGTCCGTCAAAGCCGGCGCCCACTTACTCTCCCCGCCAAGCGCCGCCGAACAACGCGTACTGAGCGACGAACAATTGAGCGAATCGCTCCGCCTCGCGTGTCAGGTCAAACTCGAGAACCCGGGCGAAGTCGTCGTCATGCCGAGCGCGGTCCAGCCCGGCGGCTCGACACGCGATACGCCGGCGGAGTTGCGCAAGGAATTCGGCGCGCTGCCTCTCAATCAGAAGATCGCCACGCTCTTAGCGCTCGAGGCGATCACGATGTCAGAGGCGTTCGACTCGGCTATCGAAAAGCCGCTCGCGTTCGGCGCGAAGACCATGGACGCGATCATCAGCAAAACGCGCGGGAAGAACAATAAAAAGTAATCATCACTTCAAATGACCAACGGCAAGTCCCGCGATCATTCCCGGCATACGACTACTCTCACTCGTGTGGGTACGTTGATTCTGCTCGTCTTTCTCTTCGCCGGTTGCCCGAAGAACCAGACGCCGCCAAAACAACCACGCATCGGTATGTCGACAGCTTCGTCGACGAGCCTGCCGCCGATCCCGACTGCGTTCAACGGCGAACGAGCTCTCGCGCACGCGCGCAAACAAGTCGAGTTTGGACCACGTCCGCCGGGCAGTCCGCAACTCGAAAAAGCGCGCGCCTACATCGTCGACGAACTGAAGTCTTATAAGTTGACAGTCACAGTGGATGAGTTCACGGCAAAAACGCCGCACGGTGAGAAGAAGATGGCGAACATCACCGGCGAGTTTCCCGGTGAGACCAAGACGACGATTCTGCTAACCAGCCACTACGATACGAAGTTCTACCAGAACATGCAGTTTGTCGGCGCGAACGATCCGGCGGCGTCGGTCGGCACGTTGCTCGAAATCGGACGCGTGATCAGCAGTTTACCAGTCAAGCCCAAGGTCACAATCAAACTCGTTTTCTTCGACGGCGAGGAAGCGTTTTGCGAAGGCTGGGACGATTGCGGCAATCGCCAGAATCCGGACAACACGTACGGCAGCCGTCATTACGTGTCGCAGTTGCAGGCGAAGAATGAAGTCGAAAACACTGCGGCAATGATTCTGCTCGACATGATCGGTTATAAAAAACTCGAACTCGGCCGCGATTCGACCAGCATCCGGTGGTTGCAAAACATCATCTGGGAAACAGGCCGCGAGCTTGGACACGGAAAGATCTTTGTCGATCGTCAAGAAGGTGTTGGCGGCGACGATCACGAGCCGTTTATTAAGGCGGGAATCGACGCGGTCGATCTGATTCAACTGAGCAGTTATCCGCATTGGCACACGCCGGAGGACACGATCGACAAGATCTCGGCGCAGAGTATGAAGATCGTCGGCGATACAGTTTTAGCGAGTTTGCCCAAAATCGTGGAGCACATCCTGGAGCCACAAAAAGGCACAAAAAACGCAAGGTAAGCCCTTTGTTGAAGAGACGATTGTACGAGCCCATAATTCGTCGATCTTGTTAGTGCTTGGTGCATGGTTTGTGTCTTTTGTCCTTTTTGTGGCAGAGAACAACGTATGAAAAGAATCGCAGTAATCCCCGGTGACGGAATCGGGCCGGAGGTCGTGCGCGAAGCCGTTCGCGTCATCAGGCATCTTCAACAGACAAGAGGCCTCGAACTCGAGTTAGTCGACTTCGACTGGGGCGCTGATAAGTTTTTGAGCGAAGGCGTGACGCTGCCTGACGGCGCGCTCGAGATGTTGTCGAACGAGTTTCACGCGATTCTGGCGGGCGCGTTCGGCGATCCGCGCGTTCCCACCAACAAGCACGCGGAAGACATTCTTCTCGGGATGAGACGCGGTCTCGATCTTTATATCAACCTGCGTCCGGTGCGTTTGCTTCACGAACGACTCACGCCGCTCACAAATCGCACGACGAAAGACATCGATTTCGTCGTCTTTCGTGAAAACACTGAAGGTGCGTATTGTGCGTCCGGCGGGTTTTTGAAACAGGGAACTGCCGACGAGATCGCGTTGCAGGACGAGATCAATACCCGTCGTGGCGTCGAGCGGATCATCGTCGCGGCGTTTGAGTACGCGCGTGCGAATGGCCGCAAGAAGGTGACGATGGCGGACAAGTCGAACGTGCAGCGGTTTGGCGGAGATCTTTGGCAGCGTGTGTTTAAGGAAGTCGGGGCGGGTTATCCGGAGATCGCGGCGAATCATCAGTATGTTGACGCGATGGCGATGTACATGGTGCTGAATCCCGCGCAGTATGAGGTTATTGTCAGCAATAATTTGTTTGGCGACATTCTGACGGATCTCGGCGCGGCGATTCAGGGCGGGCTCGGGCTCGCGGCGTCGGGGAACATTCATCCCGGCAAGGTGTCGTTGTTCGAGCCGGTGCATGGCAGCGCGCCGCCGATGGCGGGCAAGGGAATCGCGAATCCAATTGGGTCTATTCTGACTCTGGCGATGATGCTAGAATACCTGGGCTACCAAAAATTGAAAGATGAAGTTGAAGAAGCAGTGCGTGCCGCGGTCTCGGCTAACGAGACGACGCGAGATTTAGGCGGAGAACTTTCTACAGAACAGGCTGGCGCCGCGATCATCGCGCGCCTTGGGACGTAAGTTAAGTTATAAAGTTTTGCCAGAAGTATTCATATAAGACTCCCCCGACTGAAATGAAATGACTTCAGGCGAAGCTGAGCAATACAGAAGTGGAGGAGTTATGACTAGTGCCGGGAAACTCACGACGAAAGCGATCGCGGTGATTGTGATTGTGGCGATGCTGGGGGCGGTGGGCCTTTCACCGGTAATAATGGTGTTTTTCTTCGGAGTCATACTCGTCGTCTGGGTCGTCGCACGCCACTCGCAAGCCCGCGAAGTCGAACGCATCTTCGATTTCTACGTCGCCGCCGATGCGATACTTCGCGAGGAAGAGCGACGCTGGTACGGCTTCGAGATCGCCGAAGTGATCGAACAAGGCGAAAGCCTTCTCGAAATGATGCCCGACGCGCCGCCGCTGAACCACTTCGTACTCGGCGCGCTTTATCATCGACTCGGTAACCATCAAGCAACGGTCGAATACCTGTCGCACTTGTTGGAAGATCAAACTTACGACGAGGCGCATCGCACGATGCCGTCGCCACAGTTGCGCCGTTACGTTTCTATGTTGCGACAGATCGAGTATCACCCATCGACCGCGCCGCAGACACTCGCCGCCGTCAGGAGCCTGGAACGCGCGCGACATCGCAACGCCGTCAAACTACTCGCCGACAGTCGCACCGCGATCGAAAATGAAGTTCCCGCATTCCCGGTGGCCGAAGTTCACGAACCGCCGCGTGAAGAGATGAAGTTTGCCGCTTCGATGCCGTTGAGTGCGATCTCGCCGCCGCCGCCGATTTCGAAAGTGCTTCACGACGTCTATCAGGACGAAACATCGTCCACCAACTAATCACTTGTTTGAAACCCTGACAGCCGAAATCATCGCGATCGGGTCCGAACTGCTCGCACCCGATCGCACCGACACCAACAGCCTCTGGCTCACCGAGAAACTCAACCGCCTCGGTATCGAAGTAAAACTCAAAACCATCGTCGGCGACGACGACGCTCGCCTCGAAGAAGCAATCAAAGACGCCGTGCGCCGATCGAAAGTCGTGATCACGACCGGCGGTCTTGGTCCAACTGAAGACGACATCACACGCAAGATCACCGCGCGCGCGCTCGGCCGCCGGCTGTTGCTCGACGAAGACGTGCTCGCCGAGATTCGCCAGCGTTTTCAGAGTTTCGGCGTCACGATGCCCGAGCGAAACTCGCGTCAGGCGATGGTGATCGAAGACGCCGTCGTGTTGCCGAACCCAAACGGCACCGCGCCCGGCATGTTCATCGATCATCACGGCACGGCGATCGTGTTGCTGCCCGGTCCGCCACGCGAGATGCGTCCGATGTTTGAAAACCACGTCGCTGAAAAACTCTCGTCGCGAGCGGGAAGTTTGCGCGTGGTGCGAAGGATGTTGCGTGTGGCCGGCATGGGCGAGTCGGCCGTGGATGAAAAGATCGCGCCGGTTTACACGCAGTACGACAACCCGGTCACGACGATCCTGTTCAACCAAAGCGAGATCGAGATTCACCTGACCGCGCGCGGACGCACGGAAAAGGAAGCGAATGATCTGTTGGATCGTTTGTCCTCGCAGATTGAAGAGCGACTGGGCAACGCGATCTTCTCGTTCGCGGGTGAAAAGATGGAAGAGGTTGTTGGACTGAAACTGTCCGTCGGCGGTTACACCCTCGCGGTCGCGGAGAGTTGCACCGGCGGATTGCTCGCGCAGCGGCTGACGGACGTTCCGGGCTCGTCGAAGTATTTCATCGAAGGCGTCGTCGCTTATGCAAACGACGCAAAGATCCGCACGCTTGGCGTCGAGCCGATGTTGCTGATGGAACACGGTGCGGTGAGCGCGCCGGTCGCGGAAGCGATGGCCGAGGGCATTCGCAAACGCGCCGAGACGGATTTCGGACTGTCGATCACGGGAATCGCCGGACCGGGCGGCGGCACGGAAGAGAAACCTGTGGGCACGGTTTTCATCGCGCTCGCCAGCGATGTGAAGACCGAACATCGTCGCTTCACGCTCCCGGGTGATCGAAATCTGGTTCGCTGGCGTGCATCACAAGCCGCGCTCGACATGTTGCGCCGCAGATTGATCTAAGTCGCGCGTTGCTTGCGCCAGGCTTCAGCGACAATGGCCCAACGTTCATGGTCGCGCCAGCGGCCGCAGATCTTCAGATAACGCGGCGAATAACCTTCCTGCACAAAACCCGCCCGTTTCACCAAAGCGATTGACGCCGCGTTTCCCGGTTGAATGTTTGCTTCCAAACGATGCAACTTCAGATTTACGAACGCGTGTCGCAGCATGAGTTGAATCGCTTCGGTCATGTACCCGTGGCCCGCGAACTCAGCGCCGATCTGATAACCAAGATACGCACTGTGAAAGTTACCGCGCACGATCTGGCTTAGCGCGATCGATCCCATGATCGCGTTATCTTCCGTGCGGCAGACCAGGAGGCAGACGCCGTCCGGCTGTTTGTTTCGCTTCACAAACTGATCGAACTGTTCGGGACGTATCGGCGGCGATGCAAGTCCACGATTGAACGACGTGCTGCGACGATTGACGGCCATGAATTCCTCGCCGTCGCGCTTCACCGGCAAACGCAGAAACACTCGTTCGCCTTTAAGAATTGTTTTCGCGTTCGTCGTAGATTGGGCCATTGTGGTAGTGTGCGTTCGCGAATGGTACTGGTCGTCATTATTGCATACTTGATCGGGTCGATTCCGTTTGGTTACCTGATCGTGCGCGCGAAGGAAGGCGGCGACGTGCGCGAGACGGGATCGGGCGGCACGGGCGCGACGAACGTGACGCGACGCGCAGGACGATCGGCAGGCGTGTTGACGTTGATACTTGACGCTGTCAAAGGCGCGCTGGCTATCGTTGTCGCGCAGCTACTGTCGAACAATGAGTGGTCGATTGCGGCAGCGGCGATTGCTGTGATCGTTGGTCACATTTTTCCGGTGTGGCTCCGATTCAAGGGCGGCAAGGGCGTCGCGACAGGCGTGGGTGTGTTTCTCGTCCTCGCGCCATTTGCGGTTTTATGCGCGGGCGTTGTCTTTCTGGCTGTAGTTTGGTTCACGAAATACGTCTCGTTAGGATCGATCCTCGCGGCGGCGACGATTCCGTTGTTTGTCTGGTTGCAGGCGGAGACAAGATCATTGTTGACGGCCGCCGTCATCGGCGCGTTACTCATCATATTTGCGCATCGCGCAAACCTAACGAGACTTTGGAACGGAACTGAAGCGCGTATTTCAGATCTCAAACGATGACAAAACAGATCGCGATCGTGGGAGCGGGAAGTTGGGGAACGGCGCTGGCCGTTATCGCCGCGCGTGCGGGTCACAGTGTGACGCTGTGGTCTCGCGACCCGGATCTCGCAAATTCGATCAACCAGGAACGAACCAACTCGCGCTACTTACAATCCGTGCCAATTCCGGATCGTGTGACTGCTACAAGTGAGTTCGAGGCACTAGAGAAAGCTTCACTCGTCCTGCTGGCAACGCCATCTCATTCTATTCGTCAGCTTCTAACACAGTTCCCACCTCTCAACCACGAAACCATCATTGTCAGCGTTTCAAAAGGCATCGAGATCGAAACCGGAAAACGCATCTCCGAGATCGTGAAGGAAGTTGTCGGCAGCTTGCATCCGTTTGTTTGTCTTTCCGGTCCATCGTTCGCAAAAGAAGTCGTGACGGGTTCGCCGACAGCCATCGTCGCCGCGAGCAAAGACGCGGTCGCTGCTCGCACCGTGCAGAACGATCTGAGTTTCGCGAACCTGCGCATCTACACGAACGCCGACGTCATCGGAACAGAACTCGGCGGCTCGGTTAAAAACGTGATGGCGATCGCCGCCGGAATGACTACCGGCTCAGGCTTCGGATCGAACAGCGTCGCCGCTCTCATCACGCGCGGACTCGCCGAGATCACACGCCTCGCCCGCCGCGAAGGCGCCCAATTGGAAACGTTGATGGGACTTGCAGGTCTCGGAGATCTCGTTCTCACTTGCACCGGCTCACTCTCGCGCAACCGTTACGTCGGCGAACAACTCGGGAAGGGAATCGCGCTCGACAAGATCGTCGCAGGCATGAACGAAGTCGCGGAAGGCATCAAAACGACGATGGCAGTGAAGCAGCTCGCGGATCGCGCCGGGCTCGAGATGCCGATCACGAACGAAGTCAAAGCAGTGCTGTACGACGGGAAATCGGTAAGTGCGGCGGTCGCGGAACTGATGAGCCGTCCGTTACGCGAAGAGGCGTAGTCATTTTCCATTGACCATTTTCCATTTCTCGTTTGTCATTGGTTCAAAAATGGCAAAATGAAAAATGAGAAACGATAAATGGAAAATCTAACTGACCTCGACAACGTCTCCGACTCGAACCTCACCCGGCTTCGTCACATTCGCATAAGAACCAAAGTTCTGATTTGCGTCTTTCACGATCGAACGCAAAATACTCGGATCTTTCGGAAACTCTTTCTGCGCCTGCATCGTCATCCCGCAGCGAACACATGGAATCTCACAGCGTAGTTCAACGTTACCCACTCTCAGTGTTTTCCCGCTCCAGTTGCTCTCGATCAGACCTTCGACCTCAGTCTCGATCAGAAAGTTGGGACGAAAGCGTCGCACGTCCCACGTTGCCGCGGGATTGATTCGTTTCATTGCCTCGATCGAAGACGTCGTCAGCAGGTGAATGGGAAACGCGTCGAAGTATGTGCCGAGTGGCGAAGTAAACTCGAATATCTCGGCGGGTAAGTTTGAGAGATCGGGAACAGGCTCGCCGGGTTCACGACTGAACGCTTCGCGAAGGTCAGCATTCGCTTTGCCGAAGCTGGTCAACACGGGTATCGCCGCGCGGAACCCAGGGACACGCGCGAGCTTCGCAAACGCGCGCGCAATTTTTGACTTGCGACGATAAAACTCAAGATCCGTCGCCGGTTGCCGCGGCCACAGCGAAACACGTTTGCCAAGCAACTCCGAAAGCCGTTCGTTGACGTCGTCAGCATCACTCGCCAACTCGACGCCATTCGGAAAACGCATCACAACGTGCGGAATCGCACCATCGCTCGGCGATTCGCGATAACGCGCTTCGGTCTGCATCAGCAGCGGTATGCGCTTGCCGTTTGTTGTTTCGCCCGTCGACTCGTCACGCACCGCCCAACCGCGATCGGCGGGAATGCCCATCTTCTCAACGGTCGTCGACTCGAGCCGTTCGCCCGCCATCGACTTCACCGCGTAACGCCAGATTTGATTGACGGTTCCGATTCTCATTTCTTATATTCGCAGCCGCAAGCCATCGTCCACTCAGTGCAAAAGTAAAGGAGCCCCATTAAATGTTCAAGACGTTATGCGCGTCTCGTAAGAGCGTGATTCTCTGTCTTCTTACTTTAACAACGGTATCGGTATACGCTCAGACGCCGGCGCCGAAGGACACGAATCCACTAAAAGCGCTCGAGTATCGCAGCATTGGTCCTTATCGCGGCGGTCGTTCGGCAGCCGTTGCCGGCGTTCCTTCGCAACCGTTTGTCTACTACTACGGCGCGACAGGCGGCGGTGTTTGGAAGACGACGGACGGTGGCATCAACTGGGAACCGATCAGCGACGGTTCCGTGTTTGGCACCGGTTCGGTCGGGGCGATCGCGGTCGCGGATTCGGATCCGAACGTGATTTACGTGGGCATGGGCGAGTCGCCGATTCGCGGCAACGTTTCGCATGGCGACGGAGTTTACAAGTCGATGGATGCGGGCAAGACGTGGAAGCGCGTCGGTCTCGAAGACACGCGACAGATTCCGCGCATTCGCATTCATCCGAAGAACCCGGATCTCGTTTACGTCGCGGCGTTGGGCCACGTCTGGGGTCCAAACGATCAGCGCGGAGTGTTTCGATCGAAAGACGGCGGCAAGACGTGGGAACAGATCCTCACGCGCGGCAACAAAGCGGGCGCGATCGATCTGGTTCTCGATCCGTCGAATCCGAATGTGTTGTATGCAGGCTTCTGGGAAGTTTATCGAAAGCCGTGGACGTTGGAGAGTGGTGGACCAGGCGGCGGCATTTTCAAATCAACCGACGGCGGCGATACATGGACCGAGTTGACGCGCAATCCCGGGATGCCGCGCGGCACGGTCGGCAAGATCGGGATCGCGGTGTCGCCCGTGAATCCCGATCGCGTGTGGGCCATCGTCGAAGCTGAAGACGGCGGCGTGTTTCGTTCAGACAACGCCGGCCGCACCTGGACGAGGATCAACGAAGAACGCCGGCTGCGACAGCGCGCGTGGTATTACACACGCATCTACGCCGACACGAAAAGTGCCGACACGGTTTACGTTTTGAACGTTCAGTTTTTCCGTTCCAACGACGGCGGACGAACCTACAGCACGATCTCAGTACCGCACGGCGACAATCACGATCTCTGGATCGCACCCGAAGATCCGAATCGCATGATCCAGAGCAACGACGGCGGCGCGAACGTCTCTTTTAACGGCGGCCGCAGTTGGACCGAACAGGACCAACCGACCGCGCAGTTTTATCGCGTCGCGCTCGACAACGATTTTCCATACAACGTCTATGGCGCGCAGCAGGATAACTCAACCATGCGCATCGCCAGCCGTACGATGGGCAACAGCATCGGCACGAGCGACTGGTATGACGTCGGCGGTGGCGAGTCAGGATGGATCGCCCCGTCGCCAAAGGATTCGAGCATCGTATTCGCCGGTTCGTACGGCGGACTCACGACGCGTCACGACAAACGCACCGGCCAGGAACGAAACATCAGTCCTTATCCGAACAACCCGATGGGGTCGGGCGCGGACGCGCTGAAGTACCGGTTTCAGTGGAACTTCCCGATTCTTTTCTCGCCACACGATCCGAACACCCTTTACGCTGCCGCCAACGTCGTTTTCAAAACGACGAACGAAGGCCAGAGCTGGCAGATCATCAGTCCCGATCTCACTCGCAACGACAAGTCGAAGCAAGGCGCGTCTGGTGGTCCGATTACAAAGGACAACACGAGCGTCGAATACTACGCGACGATCTTTGCGCTGATGGAGTCGCCGGTGCAGGCGGGAACGATTTGGGCGGGCAGCGACGACGGCATGGTCCACATCACCCGCGACGCCGGTAAGAACTGGGCCGACGTGACGCCGCCGAAAAACATCATGCCCGAGTGGATTCAGATCAACTCGCTCGAGGCGTCGCCACACGACGCCGGCACCGCTTACGTCGCGGGCACGATGTACAAGTGGGATGACAACAAGCCGTATCTCTATCGCACGACCGACTACGGCAAGAGTTGGAAGAAGATTACTAATGGGATTCCCGATACGGCTTTCACGCGCGTCATTCGCGAGGATCCGAATAAACGCGGACTGCTGTATGCGGGCACGGAAACCGGAATGTACGTTTCGTTCGACAACGGCGAGCGCTGGCAGTCGTTGCAACTGAATCTTCCAGTCGTGCCGATAACGGATCTCGCGGTCCACAAACGCGACAAGGAACTGGTCGTCGCTACGCAGGGACGATCGTTCTGGATTCTCGACGACCTGCCGCTGCTGCACCAGATGATGGACGCCGGCGGTTTCAATTCAGTCTCTACAACGCAACTGTTCCAACCAAAGGACAGCTATCGCACGCAGGGCGGAGGCGGAACGCCGCTGCCGCCAACGGCGACCGTCGGCAAGAATCCGCCGAACGGCGTCGTTGTTTACTATTCGTTGAAGGCCAAGCCGACGACGGATCTCGAGATCGAATTCATAGATAAAGTTGACAAGGTGATTCACAAATTCACCGCGCGATTGCCGAAACCCGGCGATACGCCACGACCGGGCGGTGGTGGCGGCGGCGGCGAAGGCGGCTTTGGTCCACCACCAGCGGCGGCGCCGACAACCGACGTCGGACTCAATCGCTTCGTCTGGGATACGCGCCACGCCGACGCGGTTCGTTTTCCCGGGCTGATCTTGTGGGCGGGCGAGATGCGTGGTCCAAAGTTGTCGCCCGGAGGTTATCGCGTGCGTCTGAAAGTCGATGGACAGACGTACACGCAGACTTTTCAGATCAAACCCGATCAGCGTTTGAGTCTCACTAATAACGATTATCTGGAGCAGTTGGATCTGGGTATGAAGATTCGCGACAAGCTGAGTGAAACGCACAACGCTGTCATTCAGATTCGTGAAGTGCGGCGACAGGTCGAGGATCTGTTGAAGCGCGTCGCGGGCCAGTCGCAGTTCAAAGCCGTCACCGATGCGGGAACAGCGTTAATTAAGAACCTTACCGCGATTGAAGAAACGCTTTACCAGACGAAGAACCAGAGTAACCAGGATCCGTTGAACTATCCGATCCGTTTGAACAACAAACTTGCCGCACTGGCGGGTGTGGTTCAAAGTGCGGAAGCGGCTCCGACGGCGCAGTCGTACGAGGTGTACACCGAGCTCACGGCGCAGATCGATGCGCAGTTACAAAAACTCTCGCAAGTGATGAAGACGGACGTCGCGGCGTTCAATCAACTCGTGCGCGATCAAAATATTCCGGCGGTGGTGGTAAAGTAGGTCCGTGGATCGAGAACCAGTTACCACCAAACAACTTGCAACTATCACGGAAGCGAAGCTGACTGGCGACGATACGACCGTCGTAACGGACATCAGTCATGATTCGCGTCGTGCAGGTGCGGGAACTCTGTTCGCCGCGGTTTCCGGAGCCGTTTTCGACGCGCACAAGTTTGTGCCGCAAGTGATGTCGCAAGGCGCGGCCGGCGTGTTGTCGGAACGCGCCGCGCCTGACGACTTCCCCGGCGTTTGGCTCCAGGTCGAAAACATTCGCCGTGCGATGGCCCTCGCGGCTGCCGCGATTCATCATCATCCGTCACGCGAGCTGCAACTTACCGGCATCACCGGCACCAACGGCAAAACAACGTGCGCTTATCTCATCGCTTCGATTCCCGAAGCGGCGGGCGAGCTTGTTGCGATGACGGGCACCGTCGAGTACCGGCTCGGTAAACAGCGGTTCAAAGCCGATCGGACCACGCCGGAAGCACCCGACATGCAGCGGCTGTTGCGACAGGCTGTCGAGATCGGCTGTCGCACGGCGGTGATGGAGTGTTCGTCGCAGGCGATGGATTTTCATCGTTGCGACGAGCTCGAGTATGCGGTCGCCGTCTTCACCAATCTCACGCGCGACCATCTCGACTATCACAAGACGATGGAGAACTACTGGTACGCCAAGCAGCGACTGTTTGACGGCCGGCTCGGTACGCGCCCTCGCAAGTCGGTAATCAACGTTGACGATCCTTACGGCGTTGAGCTTGCCGATTCGCTGGAAAGCGATGGTCTGAAAGTTATTCGTTACGCCGTCAACGCCGACGCCGACGTGACGGCGCACAATGCCGAGTTTTCGTTGAACGGAATGCGCTTTCGACTCTCGACGCCGGCAGGCGAACGAGATTTTCGTTCACCGTTGGTTGGGCCGCCGCACATTTACAACACGCTCGCCGCTGTCGCGAGTGGACTCGCGCTGGGTTACTCACTCGACGTGATCACGAAGGCGCTGGAGAGTTGCACCGGCGCGCCCGGACGTTTTGAACGTGTGGCCCACGACGGCGACTTCTCCGTTGTCGTCGATTACGCGCACAGCGACGACGCGCTGCTCAACGTGTTACACACCGCGCGACAAGTGGTCCAGGGAAAGATCATCACCGTGTTTGGTTGTGGCGGCGATCGCGATCGATCGAAGCGCGCGCCGATGGGCGAGGCGGCGGGCAGTTTGAGCGACGTGGTGATTCTGACGTCCGACAATCCGCGGACTGAAGATCCCGAAAAGATCCTGTGCGATGCGGAAGAGGGAATTCAGAAAACTGGCAAACCGTATCGCAAGATTGCCGATCGCACCGAAGCGATCACGCAGGCGATCGCGGAAGCACGCAGCGGCGACCTGGTCCTGATCGCGGGCAAAGGTCACGAGGACTATCAGATCATCGGTCGCGAGACGTTTCATTTCGACGACAAGGAAGTTGCCAGAACAGCGTTAGCGCAGAGGAATTGATCCGTGTACGTCCTGGCTTTGATCGTTGTATCCGTGTTCCAGGTGTACGGAACGCCAACGAAGATCGCGAATTTAAAGAATCCCGCCGTCAACGAAAGCAGCGGCCTGGCTGCTTCTCGCTCCAATCCGAACATCTACTGGACTCACAACGATTCAGGTGATGGTCCATTCGTCTATGCTTTTGACGCAACTGGTGAGACGCGCGGTGTGTTTCGGGTCGCTGCCGCGCAAGCGCGTGATTGGGAAGACATGGCGATCGGCCCCGGACCAGAGCGTGACAAGTCGTATCTCTATCTCGGTGACATCGGCGACAACGACGCGGTGCGCAGCGACGTCGTCGTCTATCGCGTTCCCGAACCGTTGTTGACCGCCGCTGATAAAACCTCAAGTAAATCTAAACCGCGTTCGACCGCGCCTGCGGAAGCGATTCGTCTGCGCTACCCCGACGGCAAGCACGACGCCGAAACGCTGTTGGTCCATCCCTCGACCGGCAATCTCTACATCGTTACGAAAGTGATGCTGAAAAACGCGACCGTTTATGAAGCTGCCGCGCCGTTAACAACCGCTGGAGTAATCACGATGAAACGCATCGGCGACATTAGAATCCCCAGCATCATTGGCGGTGCGTTAACGGGCGGCAGCATCTCGCCGGACGGCAAGCGAGTCGCTTTGTGCGATTACTTGCAGGGTTACGAAGTGGAGTTGCCGGCCAAAAGCAGGAACTTCAACGACATCTGGACGCAGAAGATCACCGGCTTCAGCGTGGGCCAACGCGAACAAGGCGAAGCGATCACCTATCGCGCCGACGGCAAAGCACTGTTACTCACGAGTGAAGGAAAATCGCCGCCGCTGATTCAGGTCGAACGCCGTCTTTCCAAAAGCCAATAAACCGGAATTCCCAGCAGAATCAGCGCGAGACCGATTCCTGATTGTCGCGGATGATTGGAGATCGTCTGGATGATCAGCCACGCGGAAACGACGAGGAAGATGATCGGCACAAATGGATAACCCCACACGCGATACGTGCGATCCGCGTCGGGTTGGCGTTTGCGGAAGATGAAGACTGACGCAGCTACGAGCGCGTAGAACAGTGTGAGTGCGAAGATCGCGTAGTCCGTCAGCGTGTCGAACGACCCCGACAACGCCAGCACACACGCCCAAAACGCGAGCACGACCAGCGACTTCACCGGAACGTGCGTGCGCGGCGACACATACGCGAGACTCTTGAAAAACAGACCATCACGCGCGAGTGCATACGGCAACCTTGCGGTTGCGAGTATCGACGCGTGCAGGGCGCCGAATGACGAGGTCATCATCGCCGCTGCCATGATCGTCACCACGACCGCGCCCAGCAATCTTCTGACGACTTCCGCCGCGACCGACGAAGATTCCGGCACACTCGCGATCTCGGTCGGCGTGAGCACGTGGTAGTAACTAAGGTTGACGAACAGATAAAGCCCCATCACCAGCAACATGCCGCCAATCAATGCTAACGGCAGGTTGCGTCCGGGGTTCTTCACCTCGCCGGCCATGAACGTGATGTTGTTCCAGCCGTCGTAAGCCCAGAGCGCGCCGATCATTCCGGCCGCAAATCCTGCGAGACCGCCACCCGTGACTCCAACACCTTCACACGTGCCGCCGGTATTCGCCAGAGCCAGGTTGCCCCAATCACCGCCGGAGTAGAAGAACGCGCCAAAGCCGACGCCGAGCAACAGCAGTATCTTGAGTCCCGTCAAAACTGACGCGACGCCGCCACTCACACTAACCGCCGCGCAGTTGATCAACGTCGTGATGATGATGGCGCCGACGGCGACGATCTGGAGTCGTTCAAAAGTAAGAACGCTGCCCCACGGTAACGGCACCTGGAGAATCGGAACCTTCAACCCACCGCCGATCAGGTCGTTGAGAAAGATCGCGAAACCCATAGCGAGCGCGGCCGCCGACGCCGTGCGCGCGAGGAAAAACTGCGTCCAGCCATAAACAAAACCAAACGGACGTCCGTAAGCGTCGCGAATGATCCCGTACTCACCGGCCGCGCGCGGCATCATCGCGAGCAACTCCGCGTAGGTGAGTGCGCCGGCAATCGAGAGCAATCCCGCAAACACCCAGATCGCGAGCGCTTTTCCCGGAGTGCCCACGTTACACGTGACGACGCGCGCCTTGAGAAACACGCCGGTGCCGATGATGTTGGCGACGTTGACGGAGATTGCCGCGATCAGTCCGAGACCGCGGATGAGTTGGGTGTGTTCAGTTTGCACAGTTTTGTCAGAGTAGACTCAGTTCAAGCGTTCTCTCCGCGAACTCTGCGTGTCTCTGTGTGCTCTGCGTTAAATAATTCGCACGGGTAAGAATAACGCAGAGGACACAGAGATACGCGGAGTTCGCGGGGAAGACATGCTATCGACTAACCAGTTCTAATACCCGACGCTTCTAATACCCGACGCTTTAATACCCACGTCCTTTAATACCCGACGTCATTCGCGATCAGATCTTCGTAGTTATCTCGCCGCCGGATCAGATCAGCCTTGCCGTTCTGACGCACCAAAACTGCCGCGGGCAGAGGACGGCCGTTGTAGTGAAACATCTGGGCCAACGAATAAGCGCCGCAGTTCAGCAACGCCAGGACTTCACCAGGAGCGACGTCGTCCGGCAGCTTTCGATAGTCAGGCAAACGTCCTTCGCGCTCGATGTCGAAATAGACGTCGCCTGAATCACACAATGGACCAGCCACCTTGTAATCGCGCTCGTAAGGTTCGGCGGCGCGCGATGCGGAGATCAGGTGGTAGTACCATTTGTAGTTGTTCATCGAGAGCATGATGTTGTAACCGGCGTCGGTCAACAGCCAGACGTCGCCTGTTTCGGGGCGCGTCTTGATGTTGCAGACGGTGGTCAACACGAGACCGGCGTCGGCGATGATGCTGCGGCCGGGTTCGAGCACGATCGTCACCTTGTCGAGAAGATGTTCAGCGTCAGCGGCGCGAGCTGATTCGCGCGCGACTCGCAGCGCTTCCTTCAGGACTGCGGCAGGTTCGAGCTCGGCGCCCAGCATGTCGCGTTCGTGTTCGGGAAGTTGATCTGCCTGCGAACGATCGCGGAGATAGTTGACGGGAATGCCGCCGCCGAGATTGATGTGTTCGAGCGTGTGACCGGTCTCGCGATGGATCGTGACGAGGTGTTCCCACATGCTCTTGAACGCTTCCGCAAAAGGTTCGACGTCGGGTGTTTGCGAACCGACGTGGATATGAATGCCGCAAACGTGAATCGTGTCACGTTTTTCGAGTCCACGACGAAACGCCGCGAGCACTTCAGACGACGAGATACCAAACTTCGACGTCAGCAACGCGGTTTGCAGACCGAGATGCGAACGCGTTCCGATTTCCGGCACGAGTCGCAGCGTGATTCGCGCCGGTGGCACGTCTTCACCCTGCGCGCGCAAACGTTTGACTGACTCGTCGACGAGATCGATCTCGTAAATCGAATCGACGTTGATCGCGTAGATCCCGGCACGCACAGCGTCGTCGAGTTCGTTGTCTGACTTGCTGGTACCGTTGAAGATGATCTGTTCGGGTTGAAATCCGACGCGCAGCGCTTTGAAGAGTTCGCCGCCGCTGTTGACCTCGATATCGATTCCCGACTCGAGTACGGTTTTCAAAATCGCCATGTTCGAGTTTGCTTTTGACGCGTAGCAAAACTTGATCGGGCGATCGACGACGCTGGCGCCGTATTGCAGGCGAGCGATGTTGTCGCGAATGCGTTGTTCGGAAAAGACGAAAAGTGGAGAGTTGTATTGTCCTACGAGGTCCAATGCGTCGGCGCCATTGATATTCAAATGGCCGTCGCGCACTTCCAGGTAACCGGAGATGGACCAGGCAGGACACAAGATAGCCATATCAGTCCTGGTCTGTGTCATCGATGATTTTTCTGTTTTGTACTTTACTTAATTTGATTTAGCGAAATTGTAGCTTAGGGTTCCGGCAACTTTCACCGCTTCACCCATCAACATCGTCGGGGAAAATCGCGCGAGCCGAGCAGCGTTCACTGCCGGCGCGTGCAGGTGCTGTGGACCGGAAATCGCGCGCGCTTCGACGACGTTACCGCTTTCGTCGACCAGAACCTGGACCAGCACTACGCCCGCAGCCTCACCATAACCAAGTTCAGGTTGCGGCATATAGATCGCTTTTGCGTTCAACATGCCGCCGTTAATCGGCTTTTTGGCGTTGGGCTGGTTGTTATTGTTCGGCGTTTTTGGTTCTGCTGTGTTTTCTGTGTTTCCTTCAGCTCCGGCTGCTTGCTGTGCGCCTGGTTTCTGCTCCGAGTTTTCAGCATTCTGCGCTGTTTGTTCCGCACTCGGCGCGGGCTGCTGTTCGTTAGCGGCCTCGGCGATCTTCGGTTGATCCGGCTGTCGTTCCGGCAGCACGAAGGAACTCAGGAACTTGTCTTCCAGTGCGTCATCCTTCTTGGTGTTCAACGAGACGACGACGTAGAAACGCTTTCGCGTGGCGAATGCATGTGCGACGCCGTTGAGTTCACCAATCGACAATTTGTAAGAGCGGCCGGTGTGACCGTGGAATGGGCGACTGCTCACGAGGACGAGTTTCGTGACCGCAGTGTCCTTGGTTCGCACTTTCGGCGGAAAGTAGTCTTTGAAAGCGTCGATGTAAGAGTTGAAACGCGCGAAGTCGGAATACGCTGCCGGATTCGACTTGATACCGCTCAGTGAAGCAATCGCGAGCACCGCGCCGCTCGGTTGTGACGCGAGATACAGCCGCGCGTTGAGCTCCATCTTGTGATAGGTAAATTTTCCTGCCTCCGTGGTCGGGTTCTTCGGCATCGTGACTGTGAACTCTTCGCCTTCCGGAGTGATGCTTTCCCACTCAGACCAGTTGGCGGAGCTCTTCGTAACCTGTCCGGCGACCGCGACCGCTGCCAGCATGACGATCGCAAGCGCGCAATGTAGACGACGAAAATACATTGTCATTTACCTCCCTCAGGTTTTGGCATTGACCACGTGGAGAGCTGATTCGTTCACCGAACGCAGAATCAGTGATGTGGGCGACTCTAGTCGCGCGCGTTCACAGTGTCAAGAGGCCGCCGTCTTCGCTCTTTCCATATCCACCAGCACTCGTCGCAAAATCTTGCCTGACGGCGACTTAGGTATCGTTTCCATAAATTCGACGTAGCGAATTTTCTTGTGCGGCGCGACGCGTTCGGCGACGAATTCCATGATCGATTCCGGGTCCGCGGCTTGTTTCAAGACTACGATCGCTTTCGGCACTTCGCCGGCTTCATCGTCGGGGCAGGGAATCACCGCGGCGTCGGCGATGCACGGGTGCGTCAGCAACACGGCTTCCAACTCCGCCGGGGCGACCTGGAGTCCTTTGTACTTAATCAATTCCTTCGCGCGATCGACGATAAAGAAGTGACCGTCTTCGTCCGCGTAACCGATGTCGCCGGTGTGCAGCCAGCCGTCCGGATCGATCGTTTGCGCGGTGGCTTCGGGGTTGTTGAGATAACCCTTCATGACCTGTGGACCACGCACGCAAACTTCGCCGCGCTGGTTCCAGCCAGTCGCTTCGCCGGTTTCGAGATCCACGATCTTGCACTCAGTGTTCGGCGCCGGAACGCCGACCGAACCGAACTTGATAGTCTTCGGCGGCGCTGGAGACGAGTGTGTTACCGGGCTTGTCTCGGTCATCCCGTAGCCTTGACGTACGCTGCAACCGAGACGTTCCATACACGCTCTCGTGAGCTCTTCGCCGAGTGGCGCCGCGCCGGAAAAGATCGTGCGGAGTTTGGGTAAACGATAGTTATCGACAATCGGGTGTTTGCTGAGCGCGAGCACGATCGGCGGCACGAGATGCGCGAGACTCACCTCGTAGTCCTGCGCCGTCTTCAGGAACTGCTCCAGGTCGAAACGCGGCAACATCACGATCGTTGCGCCGGTGTAGAGACCCATGTTCAGGACCACCACGAGACCATAGATGTGAAACAACGGCAGGACGCAGATCAGCGTGTCAGTCTCGAAAAAATAATCGAGACCTTCCATCTGTTTGATGTTCGCAACCAGGTTGTGATGCGTTAGCATAACGCCTTTTGGCAAGCCGGTGGTCCCACTGGAGTACGGCAACGCTACGAGATCGTTGAGCGGATCGATCGCGACTTGTTCGGCGCGTCCGTTGTCTTTCATCAGCGACGAGAATGGCGTTGCGCCTTCGGCTTCGCCGAAAACGTAAAGTTCCTCGATACCCGACTCGGCTGCGGCTTCGCGGGCCTTTTCCATGAACATCGGAATCGTTACGAGGAAGCGTGCGTGGCAGTCTTTTAGTTGATGGGCGATCTCGTGTTTCGTGTAGAGTGGGTTGATTGGCGTAACGATGCCGCCGAGAGTCGCCACTGCATGAAAGGCGATCGCGTAGTCCGGACAATTGGGGCAGAGGATTCCGAAGACTTCGCCTTTTTTGAAGCCGCGTTGTTTCAGGTTGTGGGCCACGATGGCGATCGCGTCGGCGAGTTGTCGATAAGTCACCGTGAGACCGGACGGTCCGTCTACTAGCGCGGGCTTGTCCGGGATTTCATTGGCCCGGCGCATAACCAAAGGCGTCAGGGCGGTCTCGGGGATCTCGACGTCTGGATAGGGACCTTTGATGATCATGCGGCACAGATTACTATAAAAGGAACTTATTTCGTATGAGTTATCCACCCAATGTTGTCTGCCTCGCGACCTATTTCAAGGGCGCCGATTTTATTCGTGAATGCAAAGCGCATGGTTGTCATGTGGTGCTGATCACGAAAGAGAAGATGCTGCGCGAAGATTGGCCGCGCGAGAGTCTTGACGATCTGATCGCGGTGCCGAACGATGCCGGGCCGCGGTTGTTTATTGACTTGCTTACGTTTCTGGCGCGGCAACGCAGGATCGATCGAGTTGTCGCGCTGGAAGAGTTTGACGTCGTGACGGCGGCGTTGATGCGCGAGCATTTGTGTATGCCGGGGTTGAGCAGTTCGCGTGCGAAGGTTTTTCGCGACAAGCTTTCGATGGCTGTGCATAGTCAGCGCGCGGGGATCAACGTGCCTGATTTTGTGCCGCTCGTGAATCGCGATGAGGTTTGCGAGTTTATGAAGCGTGTTCCGGCGCCGTGGATTATCAAACCGCGCTCGGATGTTTCTGCGATCGGAATTCGCAAGGTTGAAGACGAGAACGAAGTGATGCGGACGATGGATGAGATGAACGAACGCGAGAACCTGCGCGAGCGTGCGTCTTATTATTTGTTGGCGCGTTTTATTCCGGGTGAGGTTTTTCACGTCGACTCGGTGGTGAATGATGGGAAGGTTGTGTTTTCGGGAGCGAATCAGTATGGACGTCCGCCGATGCAGGTCGCGCATCAGGGCGGCGCGTACATTTCGCGAACGTTGGAGCATGGGTCGAGTGATCAGAAGACGTTGTTTGACGCGAATAAGAAGTTGATCAAAGCGTTGCGGTTGGAACGTGGTGCGACGCACGCGGAGTTTATTAAGAGTGAGGCTGATGGGAAGTTTTACTTCCTCGAGATCGCCGCGCGTGTTGGAGGTGCGTACATCGCTGAGGTGTTGGAGGCGGCGACGGGCGTGAATCTCTGGCGCGAGTGGGCCAGGTTGGAGATTTCCGACGGTCGCGGCACTACTAAGATCCGCCCAACGCGCAAAGAGTACGCCGGCATAATTCTTTCGCTTGCCAAACAAGAATGCCCCGACACTTCTTCGTATGTCGACGAAGAGATCGTCTATCGCGTCACGAAGCGCCACCACGCGGGCCTCATCGTCCGCTCCCCCCAACTCGCACGCGTCAACGACCTCCTCGGTTCGTACTCCCAACGCTTCGCCGACGACTTCGTCGCGGTGGCTCCACCACCCGAACGACCGGAGTGATTCCTAATCCCAAACACACATGAATGTAAGCCAACGCATCCCGGCCTTTGCTATTCGTTTTCCGTACGGTGCTTCCAAGTGCGGTCGTGGCGTGCTGCATGAACCACGGCGAAGACGACGATCGCGTCCCGTCGGTTAATGTAAAAGACGCGAAAGGGAAATCGTCGGATGAGAACACGACGAACTGGTGGATTTCGGCGAACACGCGTGAACGAGTCGGGACTGGTTAAGGCCCGAGCGATCGCGGAATGTACCTCAGATAGAAGCTCCAATCCGAGGCCGGGCTCGCGGCTGTCATACCACAGAGCGGCATCAGTGAGGTCCGCCTCAGCTTCAGGTCTGATTATCAGACGTCGGTTCATCCATTCGGCTGGCGACTAAGTCGGGTTCGGATTCGACCCTCAACTTCTTCCCACGTGCTTCCAGCATCGGGATCCTTAGCGTAAGCAGCGAGTCGGGCGTCGAGTAACGCTTTTTCATGATCGGTTAACGGGTCTTCGTCATCCAGCCAGTCGTCGCTATCGAGCTCCGCCAGTCTCAAGCGGATTTCCTGACGCTCAGTCTTTGTGAGTTTAGGTAGTTCTTCGAGGATCTCCGTTTTGCTCATGGACACAATATAGGTATGTAGTCGCCTGCCAAGCAAGTGGTCAGTGAATCGTAAGTGGGGAACATTCAGTGACTCACTGCGTCTAATTCCGCATGAAACGAAGCTATAACGCTATCCGACCCTATTTGGTTGATCTGAGATCAATCGTTCTGGCGTTCGCCATCTTTAACTTCACAATTGTTTGGATGATGGACGCGGAGATACATTTTACCTGTTTTGTGTGCCCTTGGTTTCACCCGTGGAGCTATTTGAACGAGCCAACGATTCTCCTTGTTGCTTCTGTTTTTTTAAGAGCGAATCGGTGGTGGGGCCATACGATCGCGCTTCTCGCCTGTGGCTATCTCCTTGGTTATTTCGTCCACCTTCACCTCACGATCGATGATCCCGTGATGGTCCTGACATCCTGTTGGAAACTCAGTTGGAGGGAGTGTCCCTATTTTGTCGGCTCTTTCGAAAGCCAGTACCTCTTCGCGCTAATTGTTTTTTACTCGGCACTTTCATTGAAGAAGAGTCTTCTGTCTCGAAATGCTAGAATTCCGGTCGGAGTACGGACATGAATGTAAGGGAACGCATCACAACGGATCCGCAGATTTGTCACGGCAAGCCAACGATTCGCGGCCTTCGATATACCGTGGAATCTATTCTGGAATTATTGAGTTCCGGGATGACTGTTGTGCATAGGGCGGCGTAAGCAGGACAGGAATGAACGAAGTAGGCAATGATGTTACGTATTGCCTGAAAGCTCACGGTTTGTTCGTGAGGCGATTCTCGCATCTCTAAATACGACTTCGCGTCTCTTAAAAGAGCTTCTCCGGAGTCAATTTCAGCATCTAGACGAACTACTTCCTCGACCCGAAGGTGCTCGATATCTTGCAGATCATCCAGGCCGCGAAGGAGTTTTCTCAGCAAGCTTCGCTCACGCTTGAGGATCTAGTTTTAGTGCTTCAGTTCCTGCTTGTTCGAGCGTCATTCTGTAAATGCGTATCCAGCCAATCGAGCATCGTCCCGAACCACAATTGCAGGTTCTGTGGCTTGAGGATCCAGTGGCCTTCGTCGGGGAAGATTAGGAGCTTCGAGTCGATGCCTTTCCGCTGCAACGCCGTGTAGAGCTGCATACCTTCGCCAACCGGGACACGGAAGTCGTGCTCACCGTGAATCACCAGCGTCGGCGTGTTGAAATTCTTCGCGAACTTGTGCGGGGACCAGCGCGTGTACAACGTGGGGTTGTCCCAGGGCGTGCCTTTGAATTCCCACTCCGGAAACCACAGCTCTTCGGTCCCACCGTACATGCTTTCGAGATTGTAAACACCGGCGTGCGAGATGAACGTTTTGAACCTCACGCGTGGATCGTTGTTATGGCCCAACAGCCAGTTGACCATGTAACCACCATAACTCGCACCCGCCGCTCCAACACGATTGCGATCGAGATATGAGTTGCGACGCAGCACGTCGGCAACACCATTCATCAGATCCGTGTAAACCTTGCCACCCCAGTCGCCGCTGATCTCATTCACAAACTGCTGTCCATATCCAACCGACCCGCGCGGGTTCGGCGCGAACACAACATACCCGGCATTAGCAAACACCTGCGGGTTCCAACGATAACTCCAGTTGTCGTACCACGCGCTCTGTGGTCCACCGTGAATCAAAACCAGCAACGGATACTTCTTACTCGGATCAAAACCCGCCGGCTTCACTATAAATCCATGGATCTTCTTGCCCAGCGCACCGGTCCATTCGACATCTTCCGCGGCGATTAAATTTTCAGGTCCAAGCAACTCTTTATTCACTGACGTCAAAGCCGTGACGGAACTACCATCCGCGTTCACCGTGAATACCTCCGGCGCCGCAGTCATCGAACTCGCCAAAAACACGAGCTTCTTTCCATCCGGCGTAATATCGATATTCGACGCAAAAACGTTCGGCAAAACTTTCTCCACCGTCCCACCGCCCGAAGCGACGCGATAAATCGGATGCTTACCTCGTTCACCAGCCGTGAAGTAAATGTGATTCCCGTCCGGCGACAGCACAACGTCGTCAACCTGCTGATCGAACCCGCGCGTCAACTCAACACTCGCGCCAGTCGCACGGTTGTAAGCCATCAGCCGCCAGCGATCCGCTTCAAACCCGGCAGTGGCCTGCGAACGATAGATGATGAACTTGCCGTCACGTGTGTAGATCGGACTCGCGTCGTAACCGCGATTCCGCGCGGTGATGTTCTTCGCCGCGCCGCCAGCGATAGGCATGACGTAGATGTCGCTGTTCGTCGAGATCGCTTCGACCTTGTCAGGATTGCGAATGAAAGCAATCTCACTCGAATCAGGCGAGAACGCGTAATCGACACCCGACGCCGCCGCATACGGAGGCGAATCAAAATCACCAGGCGTCAGTTCGCGCGCCGCGCCGCCATTACTCGAAACGACAAACACGTGCGTGCGTTTGAGGTCGCGCCACTCATCCCAGTGCTTGTAGAGCAGCCGCGTAGTGATATGAGCTTTGACTTTGCTACTCTCCGCCTGCTCGTCGCGATTCTTGTTGCACTCGTCGTCCTTGCAGTCGGGATAGACATCAGAAGTGAACGCGAGCCACTTGCCGTCAGGCGACCACACCGGCGCCGCCGCGCCAGTCGAGATCTTCGTGATCTGTTTCTTATCGTGGCCGTCGTCGCCGTCCATGATCCAGATCTGCCCGCCGGTGATGAACGCGAGCTTCTTTCCGTCAGGCGACCAACGCGGCGCGGATGACGATGTCTTTCCATCCGTCAGTCGTTTCAGTTCGCCACCGCCGGCAGTTGTCGTGACGTAGATCTGATTGACCGTGCGATTGTCGGCGACGTTTACGTCACCAATCGTGAACGCCACGTGCCGCCCGTCGGGCGAAAGCTGCGGATCGCCGACACGTCGAACCTTCAAGAGGTCGTCAACCGTGTAGCTCCGGGTTTGCGAGAACGCCAGCGAACATAGACCAATTATCAAGACGGCAAGGACGGCAACAAAACGCTTCATGGATATTCCTCGGGAAGTGGATTTTGAATCGCTGTTATTATTACACATAAATGATACGCCGGCTCATAGTCGCCCTGCTCAAAGTCGCGCTCCGGATTTACTTCGAACGTATCGAAGTGACCGGACTGGAGCGCGTGCCGCTCGACACGCCGGTGATCTTCGTCCTCAACCATCCGAACGCGCTCGTCGATCCGGTATTTCTGCTCTGCCTGGCCCCGCGACGTGTTTCGTTCCTGGCGAAAGCCCCGCTTTTTCGAATGCCTGTCATCGGCTATCTCGTCAAAGCGATGGATTCGCTGCCGGTTTATCGGCAACAGGACGAAGGCTCCGACACGAGTAAGAACCAGGAGACTTTCGTCGCCGCTCGCAAACTGCTCGCGAGTGGCGGAACGATCGGCATCTGTCCCGAAGGCGTTTCGCACGACGAGCCTGGACTAAGGCCCATTAAAACCGGCGCGGCGCGCATCGCACTCGCCGCAGTGTCGACCGCCGAAGTCTCTGAATTGGAGATCGTCCCTGCGGGGCTCTACTACACCTGTAAAACCACCTTTCGCAGTTCGGCTCTCCTTTATTTCGGTCAACCTTTGAAAGTTGAGCCAGTAAAGCTCGACGCAGACGGCAGTCCACCGCGCGAAGCTGTACGTGAGTTGTCCAACAGGATTGAAAAAGCTTTACGCGAAGTGATCCTCGACGCGCATCATGAAGAAGCTTTGTTGACGACGGCCCGCGCCGAACGCATCTTCTCATCCGACTCAGACGATGACGACGACAGTCTCAAAGACGAACTACGTCTACAACAGCGTTTCATCAAAGCCTACTCGGTCCTTCAAGCACATCAGCCCGAACGTCTAAGAAAACTTGAAGTGCGGATGCTTCGTTTCGAGGAGGAATTGAAACAGGCGGGCGTCGACGCGGAGCAACTCTCACCGCCTCACTCAACGACGAGCGTGTTTCTGACGATCTTAAAGAGGTCTGTGTTGTTTCTCCTGATGCTTGGACCGGCGGCGCTCGGTACGGTGGCGCACTATCCGGCGTATCGTCTCGGTGGTTATCTTGCAAAGAAGTTCTCTTCCGATTCGGAAGACGTGATCTCGACGGTCAAAATCATTTCGGCGATGTTGTTGTTTCCGCTGACGTGGCTGGTGGTGGCGGTGGTGGTCTATCAGGCGTTTGGCTGGGTGGCGGCGGTGACGGCGCTGGTGGTGATTCCGCTGTGTGGTTACGTGGCGGTGGCGTTCTTCGAGCAGTTAGACAGATCGATAGCGGGGCTCCGAGTTTTGCTTTATTTCCTCGTAAAACGGCGGTTTTTTGTACGGTTGCTGGCTGAGCGAAAGGCGATTAAAAATGAGATCATTTCGCTCGGCAAAGAAACCCCGATTGCCAGTGAGTAAATCGAACTGGCCAGTTTGGCAAAGGGGGAATCATTCTAATGCGAGTTGGACCATTACTTACTTCTTACGAGCCTTCTTGGTCGACTTGGTGGACCGCTTCTTAGTACCGCCGCTTTTGCCACTACTCTTACTGCCGCCGCCGCTGGTCCCACTCCGAACACTCCGGCCGCGACGGCCTTCGCTTCTGAGTTTTCCAGCTTCCATAAGTTGCTCGTAAGCCCCGCGAACAACATTACGTGCGACTTTCAAGGTATTAGCGAGATCACGCTCACTGGGGAGAAGAGTTCCCGCAGCCAACGTGCCCGCATCAATTAGCTCATCCAACTGCTCCCGAATTTGCCGAGTCATCGACTCGGGACGTTTTCGGTTGACACGAACGTTGAGTTTCGACACCGTCTTGTCTCCTTCGAACACTATCAATCACTAGTCTGTTGGTTGGGGGGTACGAGAGGGATTCTATGCAGCAAGAATGCGAGTGTCAAATCACTTTTCAGACCAGTATGAAAAGGTTAGACCACCGTGAACTTGTCGTGATATGCGAGCTAGCGCGAAGAAGTGATTAGGCCATGCTTGCGGAGTATCTCCACGGTACGGTCCATAGGCAGTGCTTCGACCGTATGGCCCTTGCCGGTGATCGTGGTGGCCCTAAACATTGAGTTGTAAATTGCCTCCTCCGTGGCCTCGATCACGGCCAGGAACAGAGGCGACATCGCATCGTTGCCGAGTACCTTGAGATCTCGTGTCAGGCTGCCATCTCTTTGGTTACTGACTCGGACACGGACCTCGGGCGCGGTTGAAAAGGCGATGACGTAGTCGCCGCTGCCGTTACTGCCGGAGCCTCCGGTTCGGGCCAGGCCCAACATGGCCCGTGAGGCGAGCCGGCGCAGATTTCTCGCGTCGACTGGCGCGTCGGTCGCGATAACCATAATTATGGAGCCGTCGGGCGATTGATCTCTCGGACTGGGAGCCACGTCGTCCTTTAAGTAATAGCGGCCCAACGCCTGTCCGACAGGAGCGCCGTTGATTGTCAGCACGCCGCCAAAGTTTGACTGCACGAGGACGCCGATCGTGTAACCGCCGAGACGCGCGGGAAGTTTGCGCGATGCCGTACCGATTCCGCCCTTGAAACCGAAAGCGACCGTTCCTGTGCCGGCGCCAACGGATCCTTCTTCGACAGCTCCGCCTTTCGCGCCTTTGATAGCCGCGACGACGTCGTCCCGCGAAATGTGACGGCCGCGAATGTCGTTGAGATAACCATCGTTTGTTTCCGCCACTAACGGGTTGATCGACTGAACCTGCTCGTTGCCGGGCAGCGCGAGCATGTAGTCGATCAGAAAGTCCGCGACGCGCGGTACGCTGAGGGTCGAAGTTAGAAGTATCGGCGTCTCGATCTCGCCCAGTTCGTTGACCTGAGTCGAGCCGGCGAGTTTGCCGAAGCCGTTGCCAACGAAAACCGCGCCCGGAACCTTTTCACGAAACAGATTTCCATTGTGAGGAAGAATCGCGGTGACTCCGGTGCGGATGTCATCGCCGCGCATGATCGTCGTGTGACCGACGAGCACGCCCTGAACGTCCGTGATCGCATTCAACGATCCGGTGGGAAGTACGCCGACTTTCAGTCCGATGTCGCGCGTGCGCGGGCGGTTCTGCGCGGAGAGATTCATCTGTGTCGTAGTTCCTATAAGCAGGAGTGCAGTGAACGTTGCAAGGAGTGAACGATGACGTTTTCGCATGGGGAGTTAGTAGCTCCGTTACGCTCGGCGGATGGTGGTGTCCTAATCTGACTGTGATCTTTTTAATCCGTGTTCTTCCTGTGTGCGTAACATCAGCTAAGGCAGCGCTCATAGCGAACACGGATAAAAACGAATTTTCAAATTAGGACACTACCCAGCGGATTAAGTGATTGCGCCGATTCTCTGAATCTGTGTAAGCTGTCGGATAATACGCTCTTTGGTGGTTATCCAAAAACCGGAGAATCAACACTGTGAAGCTGGTTACAATCGACTGGTTGATCATTGGGGCTTACTTTGCCCTATCGCTGGTGATCGGCCTTTATTATGCAAGTCGAGCCGGACGTTCCACTGAAGAGTACTTCCTTTCAGATCGTTCGATGCCGTGGTGGCTGGCCGGGACGTCGATGGTGGCGACGACGTTTGCCGCCGACACGCCGTTGGCCGTTACCGAGATGGTCGCCAGGAATGGAGTCGCTGGAAATTGGCTCTGGTGGTCGATGCTCGCGAGCGGAATGCTGACAGTGTTCTTCTTTGCACGTCTGTGGCGACGCGCTCGCGTGATGACTGACGTGGAGTTTGTCGAGTTGCGTTATTCAGGCAAGCCCGCCGCTTTCCTGCGAGGATTCCGCGCGCTCTATCTCGGATTGCCCATCAACCTGATCATCATGGGTTGGGTAAACCTCGGCATGGCGAAGGTTTTGAGTGGAACACTCGGGCTTGCGAAGTGGCAGGCGTTGGCCCTGTGTCTCGGCATCACTTTCATCTACTCGATCCTGTCGGGTTTTTGGGGCGTGGTTGTCACAGACGCGGTGCAGTTTGTCATCGCGATGATCGGATCGATTGCGCTCGCCGTCTTCGCCGTAAACGCGGTCGGCGGTTTGGAAAGTCTGAAATCACGTCTTGCGGGTGTGACTCCGGTCGGCTCATCGGAACCATTTGGTCCCGGTAATGCGATCCAGTTGTTGCCGGATGGTACGGCGGTGTGGATGTTGCCGTTGTTGACGCTCGCGGTCTATCTCGGCGTGAACTGGTGGGCGTCGTGGTATCCCGGCGCCGAACCTGGTGGCGGCGGTTACGTCGCGCAGAGAATTTTCTCCGCCAAGAACGAAAAGCACGGCCTGCTTGCCACGCTCTGGTTCAACATCGCGCACTACGCGCTGCGTCCCTGGCCCTGGATCATCGTCGCGCTCTGTTCGCTGGTGCTTTACAACGGAACCACTCTCAATCCGGAAACAGGTAAACCCGATGCAGCGTTTGGCTACGTTCAGGTCATGAACGATTATCTCCCCATCGGCTTTCGTGGGCTGTTGCTGGCGTCGTTCGCGGCCGCTTACATGAGTACTATCTCGACGCAGATGAACTGGGGCGCCAGTTACATCATCAACGACTTCTACCGCCGTTTCGTAAAACCTGAAGCAACTGAAAAGCATTACGTGATGGCCTCGCGTGTTGCCACGTTGATCATCGTCTTGCTTTCGATCGTGGTGACTTATTACATGAACCAGATCACGAGTGGTTGGGAACTCGTTCTCACTCTCGGCGCCGGAACAGGTTTGGTCTACGTGCTGCGTTGGTACTGGTGGCGCATCAATGCGTGGTCCGAAATCGCGGCGATGGCTTGCGCGTTGATTGTCTCGCTAAGCCTGCGACAGTTTGGAATATTCGACGCGGGAACACCGGAAGGGTTTGCACGACAGATCCTCGCGACCGTCGGCATTACGACTGTGGTCTGGGTCGTGGCAACCTACATCACTGCGCCCGAGCCGATGGAAAAACTCATTAGCTTCTATCGCAACGTGTACCCGGCGGGCACGTGGTGGCGGCCAGTAGCGCGAGCGGCGGGCATCCCCGAACGCACGGGCGAGATTTGGCCCAACATCCTCAACTGGCTCCTCGGAATCGCCCTCGTTTACGCGACGTTGTTTGGTATTGGCGAACTCATTTTCGGCACCTGGCCCAGAGTGGTTCTGTTCCTGGCTATCGCGGCCGTCTCCGGCGCCGTTATGATTTGGAACCTCAATCGTACAGGATGGGCTGGACTCTCAGAAGCCGCAATCCCGCGAACCGGCGACGTCGTTGCGGAAGGCGCCGATTAGTTCATCAACTCCCGAGACACGCTGATTGTGACCGACTCGTTGAATCCTAATTCAAATCTCGTTTTTGCCGCTGACCTCGGAGGAACACACCTTCGGGCCGCACTGGTCGATGAGACCGGAAAGATTCACCAGCAGGTCAAGAGGCAAACTCCAAAAGAAGATTCTCGCGACGCTGTAGTTAACGCACTCGCCTCGATCGCCGATCAATGGCGCGCTGCGGGTCATGGTCCAATCGCTGCTGCTTCGGTGATGGTCCCCGGCGCGGTCAACGCGGATCAGTCAATCGTGTTGCAGGCGCCCAATCTTCCTTCACTTATCAATCTGCCTTTTAAGGCACTGTTACAAGAGCGTCTTGGTTGGCCCGTCGTCCTTGAAAACGACGCGAACGCCGCGGCGATCGGCGAGATGTGGCGCGGCGCGGCGCGCGGTTGTCGCGACGTCGTCAGCGTGACGTTGGGAACGGGCGTCGGCGGCGGCGTGGTCCTCGATGGAAAACTCTGGCGCGGCGCGCATGGTTCCGCGGGTGAGATTGGGCACACGACAGTCGATCCGTTCGGCGGATTGAAATGCAAGTGCGGCAACACGGGTTGTCTCGAGCTGTTTGCGTCGGCGACTGCGATCGCGCGTATGGCGCGTGAGAGTTTGGACCAGTTTCCGCAGACGGTTTTGAGCGCCGAGAATCTAACGGCTGAGAAAGTTTATGACGCCGGGCGCAATGGCGACGAACTCGCGCTGGCTGTGTTCAAACGAGCGGGAACTTACCTCGGCGTCGGTTTGGCGAACATCATGAGTCTGATCGATCCCGAGATGATCGTTATCAGCGGTGGTGTCGTAAACGGGTGGGACTTGTTTCAGGCGGAGATGTATCGTGAGGTTTCGGAGCGCGCGTTTCGCGCCACGGCGCAACAGGTCCGGATCGCGCGCGCCGAGCTTGGTGACAATGCCGGCTTGCTTGGCGCTGCACGTTTGGCGTTTGATCAGTTGGGATGAGCAATACCGCTTTAATACTTCACGGCCACTTCTACCAACCTCCGCGTGAGAATCCATGGACCGGTGAGGTCGAGCGCGAAGTCGGCGCCGCGCCTTATCACGACTGGAACGAACGGATTCACGCCGAATGTTACGCCCCCAACGCTGCCGCGCGTGTCGGCGACGATTTAGTCGTCAATAATTACGCACATATTAGTTTTAACTTTGGTCCAACGCTGTTGTCGTGGTTGGAGAACCATCATCGCGGCACTTACGCGCGCATTATCGCGGCCGATCAGGAGAGTGCTCGCGAGCGCTCCGGCCATGGGAATGCGATCGCGCAGGCGTATGGTCATGCGATTTTGCCGTTGTGTAACGATCGGGATCGTTTGACGCAGGTTGTTTGGGGAATTGCTGACTTTCGACATCGCTTCCGTCGCGAACCGGAGTCGATGTGGTTGCCGGAGACGGCGGTTAACGATGCGACGCTCGATTTGCTGATCGATCGCGGTTTGCGTTTTGTGATACTCGCGCCTGCGCAGGCGTCGCGTTATCGATCGCTTGGGAGTGATGACTGGAACGACGTTGCGGATGATGGTATCGACGGCAGTCGTGCTTACAGTTACTTTCATGGGGATCGTAGCGGGCGATCGATCGCCATCTTCTTTTACAACGGCCCACTGGCGCGTGCGATCGCGTTTGAAAAAGCGCTGACGTCGAGTCAGCGGCTGGTTGGCCTGATTAAGTCTGCGTCAGCAGGAAAGCAGATGATCAACGTAGCCACTGACGGCGAAACGTACGGTCATCATTTCAAGTTTGGCGATCTCTGTTTGGCCCATGTCGTCGCGGTTGAAGCGCAGCGTGAAGGTCTTTGGATAACGAATTACGGTGAGTTTCTCGATCGTTATCCGCCGCGGCATGAAGTCGAAGTGCTGGCTGGACCAGAAGGTGAAGGGACGTCGTGGAGTTGCGCGCACGGTGTCGGTCGTTGGCTTCGTAATTGTGGTTGTTACACGGATGGCGAACCGGGCTGGAACCAGGAATGGCGTGGTCCATTACGGGCGGCGCTAAACTTTCTACGCGATCGCACGGCGGACGGATTTCAGGAGCTTGGGAGCCAGGTGTTTGTCGATCCGTGGCGCGCGCGTGATGATTACATCGACGTTTTATTGAAACGCTGCTCGCCCGGTGAATTTCTCGCGCGACATGCCGTGCGCGCGCTTTCACCTGCGGATGAGATCCGGGCTTTCAAGTTGCTCGAGTTGCAGCGCAGCGCTTTGTTGATGTTTACGAGTTGCGGCTGGTTCTTTAACGACGTTTCGGGGATCGAGACGATCCAGGTGTTGAGATATGCCGCGCGTGTGATCGACCTGTCGGATCAACTCGGACTGCCGTCACATCGCCAAGCGTTTCTCGAGATGCTGGCCCAGGCGAAAAGCAATATTGCAGAGAAGGGAACTGGCGCGGACATATATGTGCTCCATGCCGAACCATCAGATTCTTGGACCGCATCTGGACGACGACGGACTGATCATTCGCGTCTTCCGGCCTGACGCGGATCAGATCGAAGCCCTCATTGGCCGCCGGCGTCCGTTGCCGATGGTGCGGGTCGACTCTGCCGGATTGTTCGAACTCCACGTCCCCCGCGTCAAGAAGATCCCCTTATACAAACTGAAAATTCATCAAGACGGGCGGACGGACACCATTCGCGATCCTTACAGTTTTCCAGCAACGCTCGGCGAACTCGATCTACACCTGTTTGCCGAAGGCAAGCACGAACAGATCTATTCGAAGCTCGGCGCGCACGTTCGCCGCATCGGGCAGGTCACTGGTGTTGAGTTTGCTGTTTGGGCGCCGCAAGCGGCGGGCGTCAGTGTGGTTGGCGATTTCAATAATTGGGACGGGCGCATTCATCAGATGCGCATGTTGTACGGCTCGGGAGTTTGGGCGTTGTTCATTCCTCACTTGCCGCCGGGAATGCTCTACAAGTTTGAGATTCATCGACGCGGGAGTCTTCCGTTTCTCAAAGCTGATCCGTATGCGCAGTTCACGGAAGTGCCGCCTGATACGTCGTCGATCGTTTATCAATCGAGTTACAAGTTTCGTGATGCAAAGTGGATCAAGAACCGCGCTGGACGCGAGCACTTTCGACAGCCGCTTTCGATCTACGAAGTTCACTTTGGATCTTGGCGGCGCAAGATCGAAGAGAACAATCGGCCGTTTAGGTATCGCGAGATGGCGAAACCGCTGGCTGACTACGTGACGCAGATGGGTTTCACGCATGTCGAGTTTTTGCCGTTGAAAGAACATCCTTATGGTCCATCGTGGGGTTACCAGGTCAGTTATTACTACGCGCCTTCCGCTCGTTACGGTACGCCTGACGACTTTCGTTACTTAATTGATTACCTGCACCAGCGCGACATCGGCGTGCTCATGGATTGGGTGCCTGCGCACTTTCCCAAAGACGCGTTCGCGCTGGGGCGTTTCGACGGCTCGGCTTTGTACGAACATCTCGATCCGCGTAAGGGAGAGCATCCGGATTGGGGCACTTACATCTTCAACTACGGCCGCAACGAGGTGCGCAATTTTCTGATCGCGAATGCCGTTTACTGGTTCAAGGAGTTTCACATCGACGGGCTGCGCGTCGATGCCGTGGCGTCGATGCTTTATCTCGACTACAGCCGCAAGGAAGGTCAGTGGGAGCCGAACGTGTTTGGTGGACGTGAGAATCTCGAGGCGATTTCGTTTTTGAAGGAGTTGAATGAGGTAACGCATCGTGAGTGTCCGGGGACGATGATGATCGCGGAGGAGTCGACTGCGTGGCCAGCGGTTAGTCATCCGGTTTATGCGGGTGGGTTGGGTTTCGATTTCAAGTGGAACATGGGCTGGATGCACGACACGCTGAAGTACTTTCAAACTGATCCGCTGTTTCGCGCCGGGAATCACAACGCGCTGACGTTTGGGTTGGTCTATGCGTGGAGTGAAAACTTCATCCTGCCGTTTTCACATGATGAAGTGGTCCACATGAAGGGCTCGCTGCTGAACAAGATGCCGGGTTCTGAGGAGCAGAAGTTTGCGACGTTACGGGCGCTTTATGCGTACATGTGGGCGCATCCGGGGAAGAAGTTGTTGTTTATGGGTGGTGAGTTTGGGCAGTGGCGGGAGTGGACTGAAACGGAGAGTCTGGATTGGCACTTACTCGATGATTCCTTACACAGTGGGCTTCAGAAACTCGTGCGCGATCTAAACGCTCTCTACTCCGCCAACGACGCCCTCTGGATCGCCGACAGCGAACCGTCGGGCTTCGAATGGCTCGACGTCGACAACGCCGCCGAAAACATCGTCGCCTTCCTCCGCCGCTCCCCTCAGTCGGGAAATGATCTGATCTGCGTCTCCAACTTCTCCGCCGTCCCTCGCAACGCCTACCGCCTCGGTCTGCCACGCGAAGGTAATTACAAACTTCTCATCAACACGAATGATAGCGCGATTGCCGATTTACAATCCGAACCCATCCCCACCCGCGGCCGCGAACATTCTGTCTTGATAGATCTTCCGCCACTCACCACGCTCTGGTTCAGATAGTTTCAATATTCTGGACCGTGATCAATATATCGAACTGACGAAGCGTACGTTTCAGTTGCTGTTTGAATCTCTTGAAGAAGAGATTCGAGCGAAAATCCTGTTCGGTAATGATTTCAATCCGAATGATGTCGTCCACAAACTCGACGCCGCCATACCGCCATGTACCTTGTAATGGCGCCGCCAGTGAACTGACAGTTACAGCTCCAAACATAGCGATCAAACGCTGTCGAATCTGAGTGAATTTTTCTGGTTCTATGTCTGTTCCGTCGTTGTACTTTAATGGCAAATAGATTTCATATTTCTTCATCGTGCGGCCGTGAGGGGCGAGGTAAAGGGAGGTTGCTAGCCTCCAGTTTCTTGAACGGAATATGCTTTAAGTCAAGCAATTGTAGGTGTTCGTTGGCGACACCGTATGTGTTTTCCGGTAAGCACGAGACTGGAATGCCGCTCTTTGCCAGTGCGAGGAAGCCCAACGCATCGTGCTCTTCAGGTATTTGGATATAGATCATGAGGTTTCTCCGCTGGCAACATAGATGGCGGATATTCGGTTGTCAACTGGCATGGCCTGACACCAAGCATTCGGACCAGCATTCGGATCTAATTCTCTGGGTCTAATGTGTTTGGGACGTCGCGATGAATTGCGCCAGGAGAGTAGAGGCAATTTGGCGGTAGCGTTCGTTAGTTCTTTGTTCCGTTAGAACCTTCTGCACGTTTGCGATCGCCTCGTCGATTCTACCCTGCGCGGCCCAAATCTGAGCCCACAGGAGCGTTGCGGTGGCAGTCTCGTCTGGTGTGAGGTCGAAGGCGTCTGCATTGTTCACTTCGCTCTCCGCATTCTCATATTGGCCGAGACGAATATATATCTCCGCCTTGGCCAGAATTGCCTTCACTTGTTGGTCCTGCGGCATGCCGCGAGTGTCGATCACCGTATTTAAATCCGCAAGCGCTTCCTTACTGTGGTTCAGCTCCCAGTGCGCCAGGCCTCGATTTACCAACACGCTCGCGCGGGTTGCGAGATCGAATCCGTCAAAGGCGAGTCCTGTTGAATAGTGTTCGATCGCCTTATCATGGTTTCCGGCTAACAAGTACGTCAACCCGCGAGAAATTTCTATCGACGCGCGAAACGGATCAGGAAGATTTTGCATCTGGGCCAACGCGTTGTACGCCTCAAGTGCTGCCTCGAATTCTCCTGATTCCCGCAGCACCCCAGCTCGTTCAAACATGGCGTTTCCGCGAAGCACATTGGGGGCGAAGCGAACCTCGAGAGCAGCATTGAATGCCTCGAGCGCACCTGCTGCATTTCCCTCTCTCCTCCGACGCCTTCCTTCCATAATGAGATCTTCCGCTTCGCGCGCCGGTGAATTCGGCGGTGTCCGGTGGGTACTCGCACTAAACGACGCGATCTTCAAGTTGCGCAAGGGATGGTGGCGAGTGAGCACATCCGTTTCACCATAGAGTACGAAGCCACCCCATGCCACAGGGTTCAGCGGATACTCGTGCGCGAGTTCTCGAATGACTATCTGCAAAGCGTCGCCGCGCGGGCGTTTTTTGACTAGGAGTTCTTCGTAGAAGCGCGTGAAGAATTTTCGTGTTGGTTTATCCGGCACTTCCCATAGCGAACACACCACTGTACGCGCACCAGCCGCTGTGAACGCGCGTTGTAGTCCGTGCACGCCATCACCGCTCACTAGATCACCCAACCCGGTCTGACAAGCGGAGAGCGTAACGATATCTGTGCGCATTAAATTGATACCCAGGACCTCAGACGCGTAGAGGATCCCATCTTCCGCATCAGTTGATAGTTCCGCTCCGTCCAGAAACGCATTGGCGCCAGCGAAGGCGAGACCGGAGCGCTCCATCGGATCCTCCAGCTTCGCTCGTGTCCACGCGCTCTCCTCGGCGGCAAGCGCGGGAGAGGCAACCTGCTCAAGAACAAAGCCATGCGTTGAGATGTGTAGCGCCTCCGGACTGTCCAGAGCTTTCACAGCTGTTTCAGTCGCATCTTTGCCGAGGAGCGGGTCGACGCCGAGTAAACGCGCGATATCGCTGCATTCCTCGACTGCTGCTCCCAAGGCCTCGAACCGCTGGCCTGATCGGAACTGTGATAAGAACTCTCCGTCATCCAGCGGGTCCGAGCGCGATCCGCCGGTCTGTAGCCCATAGTCAGGTGCGCCTATGACGGCCGCAACGCCGCCAAGACCTAAATCCTCTGCAAACTTGAACCGGCGAACCTCGCGGCTCGCAAAGCGATAATTAATCTCGAAATCATCACACAGAAAGCCGCCTGCGCTTGGTAGCGCAGCCAGAGGAACGAGGGCGATCTTTCCTTCCGGAACTATCACGAGTTTTCTTATTCCCACTATTGCCTCGCGCATTGGCTCATTCAGGAGCAACCCTGCCAATGCGGTGGCAGGCGCTCTCCAGCTAATTGCTTCGTCAGCTTTCACCTTTCTTCGCGGCTGATTGATAACGGCTTGACGGAACTCGTGGATCAGCCGATCGATTTCAGACGCAGGACCGAGCTCAAACAGGCGGACACTGTTTGTGCCACCGCGCACAACAAACGCCACGTAACGTTCAGGCCCAGCCAAGGGGTTACCGAGCGTAGTATCGATCTCGCGATAACTTGCAAACTCCACGAGTGCGGTGTCAGTGCCGAGTGATTGCGCAATAGTGGTGAGCGCAGGTGGAATAAAGTCAAAATCGAGCCGAAATCCGTTCACGCGGTCGAGTAGCTCAGACTCGACCCTCTGCAATTCTGAGCGATGCTCTTGCAGGTCCGCAGCGACGCGCGCGGCCTTGCGTTCCGGATTGCTAAGCTCAAGCGCCACAATCGCCTTTTTGAGTTGTTGAATTCTGCGCTTAAGTTCGGCCGGATTCGATTGTGGCGACGAGCGGCCTCGCAGACGAAGAATCGTGGTTTCGGCGCCGCGCAGGCTGATAAGCATCTCATAAGCTTTCGTCGTGGCTGCCTCATCACGCGAGGTATCCGCAAGTACGAGAGAGAGATGCAGCATCTGAAAGTCACGCATCTTTTGCACCACATCACCCACGTTCTGCTCTCCCTCTAGCAGGACCGTTTCGATTAGCGCTATCCGAGTCCCAGAATCAGTTTGTTCCAAAGCTTCCCGCGCTTGTCGCAATCTGCGAACGTCGAACAATGCAAGCGCGAGCCATTGGCTCCATGAAACGATCATCGGATCGTGAGTGCCGTGACGTTTGATTGCCGTGGTTAGTTCTTCGCGGGCTCGCTCGACGGCCGCATCTGTGCGCTCAATGTGGATCGCCGAGCAGCTGGCTCCGAATTCTGCTTCTTCTAATGACTTGCTAAATTCCTCGCGTTCGCGGAATCCAGCGGCAGCTTGTTCGAAGAGCAGAATCGCGCCAGCATGGTTGCGGCTTGCGTACTCCAACTGAGCGAACCCCAGCAGGACCCGCGCATACAGCGGCGACTCAGTGCTAGCGTGCTTTGCCAGAATAGCTCGCGCTTCTTCGAGTTTTTCTCGTGCTTCCGAGAATCTCCGGAGACTAATCAGCGTGAGTCCAAAGTTCTTGAGCATTCGAACGAAGGCATTGGTTTCGATCTGGCCGATGCTGCGCCAAGTCTGTTCCAACTCATGGAACTCAAAGGCCGACCGCCCAAGCGCGCCTCCGGCACGCGCAAGTTCCGCCAGGTTATAGCGCAACATCAGGACGTCGGCGTGTGCGTCTCCCAAATGATGTCGAAAGATCGCGAGCGCTTTCCTATACAAGCGATCCGCTCGCGCGTGCTGCCCCACTTGGTCAACGCTGACCGCATACGAACTGAGCGCTTTGCCGAACTCCAGACTGTTCGCACCGAACTGGTATTCACGAACATCCTTGACGAACTCCCAGTGGGAATATGCCTGTAGATGTCGGTTGAGATCGCTGAAGAGATTAGCCAGGTTCTCGCGCGCTTTGATGGTCTCGTTTGAGTATGCTCCCCAGGTGTTCGTCGCGATCCGGACGGCTTCGGTGAGGACCGTGATTGCTTCTTCAGGGACATCGGTCCGCAGTGCCAGCCCTTCTAAGTTGCGAGCACGGAACATGAGCTCGGAATCGTCGGGTGCCAGTACCGTAGCCTCGTTGGCAAGCGCTCGCACGTCTTGATAATGCTGAAGCTTGAGATGAATAGTAGCTAACTCGAGTGTTATCCTGGCGATGTCCTTCGAAGGAAGGCTGGCTTCACGTGCAAGGCGTAAGCTCTCCTGAGCAGGTTCCAGCGCGTCGTCAGCCCGCCGATCATTCGCGCGTACCGTCGCGAGAGATAAGTAGTAACCGATAAGGTGTGTTTCGGGTCGGCCGTTTTTCTTTGACGCCTCTATTCCAGCAACCAACGCGGCTTCCGCGAGCTTTGATTCTCCGATGGAGGTTGCTTTGTCAGCGACAACGCGAAGTAGTTCAAACGCTCCGTCTTCCTGATTGAAAACGGCTGGAGCGAGTGTAGAGATGGCGTCGCGCAGTGCTGCTGATGCTTCTGCTTTCTTACCTTGCTCTACCAACAAAGGGGCGTACCCGGTGAGAGCTTTAGCGAGTGGGACGCGAGACGTGCCCACGTTTTGGCGAAGCTCGGCTACAGCGTCATTAAAGAGCTGATCCGCTCTGGGAAGGTCGTTGCTTCGGTACGCGATTGCCGCCATCAGAACGACTACTTCACCGTGGATCGGCCAATCGAATGTAGAAATCCGACCCGGCGGTTCATCCTTGAGGATTTCGGCAAGCCGGCGCGCAGTGTCCGCTGCTGGAGCAAGTGAGTCAGATCTGAGAAGAGCAGCGGCCGTTGCCCAAAGCTCAACAACCTCGTTTGCAGGTGCGGAATTCCCCCAATTATCCTTCACGTTCCACCTGCGCCGCATCGGCAACGCTGATTGCGTCTTCGGCCGGCTGATTCACGCCTTCACCGGTGACACGCACTCGATAGTAGCCACTGGCCGCAGGCTCGAAGGCGGCGTGCTGCCAACCATCGGTACCCTCTTTCAGAGTCAGTTGCTGAAGCGGTCTGTTAGTATAGGCATCGAGCAGATCACCCCTGAGCACAATCGGCGCATCACTCTTGGCACGGACTTGAATTTTTTCGTCACTGGTAACGAGGTCATCGATCTGAAGAGAAACATTTGTCCCGACGGGCCTGAGGGACTTGAAGCCGCCGAAGTCGAGATACAAATCGTCGATTTGTCCGGCGAGTTGAACCAACGTAGCGTCCGCGTTTTGTAGCGAGGCGTGTTGAGTCGCCGCGAACATTCGTCCGGGTTGCGGTTGTACGTCATCGAATTCGACCGGCAGCGCGGACACGCGCGGCACCGTTCCATCGCCCCCAAGTATCTTGCCGTTGTACGTCACCGACAGTTCTACTCGATTGCTGACCTTACGACCTAACTGTTTGGTTTCTTGTTCTATGCCGACGATCGGATAGATCTGGTAACCCTCTTCTGCCCATTGAGGATTCTTTCGATTCTCAGTTGCGGCGTTCCTGATCTCATTGTGAAATTCGAGAGCGGCCCTGGCCTTTTCGGCATCGAGATTTGGGACGCCGGAAGTTTCGCCGATGCGCACCAAGTTTCCATCACCGGCGTCATACACCTTGTAAATAGGAAGCAATTGATAGAGCGACGTGAACGATCGCGCCATCTCAGACAGGTCGATGAGTCCAAAGGGGCCTTTTCGTATTCCGTTCGCGAGAGCGTCGAGCGCGTTGAGTGAGCCGCGATAGGGAGTACCAAAGGAGAAGAGTGCACGAGTGTCCTTCCAGCCACCGAGGACTTCCAGGAAGTAGCGAGACACGAGGCCACCCATAGAGTGGGCGATGAGAATCAGTTTGGCATCAGAGTTACTGCGTTCTCTCCACTTCTTTAGCCACTCGTGACTGAGACGGGCTAGCTTCTTCGCGGAGACGCGGTTGTCCCGGCGCCAATCATATGGAAACTCGAAAAAATTTAGGCCATCAACGACATCGAATCGTTGCTTGATATAGGTGCAGAGTTTCGAGTATCCGTCTATCTTCCAACTTGGGAGCATGTGAAGGTCGGCAATGAGTTTCTCGGCTACGATGCCGTCTTCGAGACTCTCGTGATCTGGCGAATCGTCTTGCAGTGAAAGCTCTTTACGTAGTGTACCGCCACGTGTAAGAAGCACGGTTCCCAAGAGCTTTCCAGAGAATCCCCAAACGGTCTTGTCGTTCTTGGTGAGCACACTACCCAGAATTCCGGGGAGCACTACAACGACATCGGGCATCGGGGAACGATCAGCCATGGTTCGTCTTCATTGGGAGCATAATATTCATACACGAGAAGTCTAAAGCAGTAAGACAAAGTCGACAACCGCGTATCACCCAAAGAATTTCATTGACGCGCCGAGCCAATCAGTTTTAAAACTTCCCTCAGTTGCCATTCTCATACCGCCCATTATGTATGAGAAGTTTAAGGAGTTGGACGGCAGGCATCCGTGGCGGAATGTTAGTCCCGATGGTTACATCGACTATCGGGCGCGTTACCGGCCACACGGCCGTGTTCTCTTTTTTAACTTCCCACTCGCAAAAGAAATGGGCCTCATCCCCGAAGACCATCCGCCAAGCATCAATAAAGATCTCGAACACGTAATCCTCGACACGTTCTCACTGCGCATCATCAACGAATACGACGTCGAGCACGGCACGAAGTTTCCACCTGAAACCATCAAGCCCAAACCGTTCATGGCCACGCGGTATCTACAGACGCAACATCGCAACAAACAAGGCAAGACGTCCGGCGACGGCCGCAGCATCTGGAACGGTTATCTCAAAAGCGACAAACTCACCTTCGACATCTCCAGTCGCGGCACGGGCGGCACGATACTTAGCCCCGGCGCACAGGAAGCACACACCACGATTCCAACCGGCGACACCACGCGCGATTACGCTTCGGGTCTCGCCTATTTAGACGAGATGCTGGGCAGCGCAGTGATGTCGGAAATTTTTTATCGCCAGGGTATTCCAACGGAGCGTTGTCTCGCGGTCATCGGCTTCCCCGACACAAGCGCCATCGGCGTCAGAAGCGCGCCAAACCTGATCAGGCCGGCGCACATCTTTCGTTACCTGAAACAAGCACGACACGCGGAAGTCAAAGCCTCAGTCGATTACTTCATCGAACGCGAGATCGAAAACGGCATCTGGACCATGCCCGACGATCCGTCGCAACGTTACGCCACCGCCCTCGACTACTTCGCACGCAACTACGCGAAACTCGCCGCGCTACTCGAAGAAGAGTACATCTTCAACTGGCTCTCCTGGGACGGCGACAACATGCTCGCCAGCGGCGCGATCCTCGACTACGGTTCGATCAGACAGTTTGCGGCCAAACACGACAAGTATCGCTTCAAAGACCTCGATCGTTATTCGGCTTCACTCGCCGAGCAACGAGGTTGGGCCAGAACGCTGGTCCAGGTCTTCGCGCAGGCGATGGACTTCATCGAGACGGGCGAAAAGAAGAACCTGAACAACTTCAAGAACGCCGAATGTCTTCGCGTCTTTGACAAAGCATTCGCCAGCGAACGCGATCAGCGCATCCTTTGGCGCATCGGTTTCACGTCGGAACAGATCGCGCACCTGATGAACAACGCCGAAAAAGAGATTCGCGATTTCGATCGCAGCCTCAGCTACTTCGAAGATCGAAAGGTCGCGAAAGGTGTCGAGAAATTACCCGACGGCTTCACTCACAACCCGGTCTTTCTGATCCGAAACTTGTTGCGCACGTTACCCGGCTACTACCTCTCGCACGCAATCACGCGCGCGGACGACGCCAGCGTTCACATGTCGAACGAAATCTTTCTCCAAACAATGGCCGCCTCTTACGTCGGCAAGAAAGATCTGAAACTCACGGAAGCCCGCATCGCGCACATCAAAACTTTCCAGGAATGTTACCTCCGGCTCGTCGCCGCCCTCGGTGGACCACTCGACCTCGTTCTCAAGACACTTCAGGAGCGATCAGCCGTCATCAACCATCGACATCGCATCACGGGCGACGCCGTCACGTGGATCATCGAAGAAATCATCGCCATCAAAGGCAAGATCAAAATCGACGGCCTACAGGAAGCGCTCGACGCCTTCATCGACTCGCAAGTGCTGATTCCCGGAAAGTGGCGGCCAGTGCCTCCCGAGAAGCTCAACTCCAACACGCTGAAGTCGCGCCTGCTGCAAAAGATTCAGGAGAATTTGGAGACCTACAAGGAATCGATCTAAGCTCCACAAATGATCCAGTGGAACGACATCCGCAACCAGTTTCCGGTAACCGCCAACTCCGTTTATCTCAACACAGCCGCCGCCGGCCCACTCGCACGCACGACCGCCGAGGCCGGCTTCAACTATTACGAACAGATGAAGAACGACGGCGATCTTCACTGGGACAACTGGTTGGCCCAACGCGAAGAGGTGCGCGCCCGAATCGCAGCCTTCATCAACGCCGAACCCGACGAGATCGGTTTAACGACAAACACGTCGAGCGGGATGAACGTCATCATCGACGCGCTCGAGAAACACGGCGAAGTCATCTCGTGCGATCTGGAGTTTCCCGTCACGACGATCCCGTGGATGCATCGTCGCATTCCCGTGCATCTGGTGAAGTCCAAAGACGGCGTGGTCCATCCCGAAGATTTGCGCGCGGCGATGAACACACACACGGGAATCATCTCGCTCAGTTACGTGCAGTTTTCGAACGGCTTTCGGTCGAATCTGGAAGAGGTCGCAGCGATCAAAGGCGCGCACACACTTGTCGTCAACGCGAGCCAGGCGGCGGGCGCGTTTGAGATCGACGTGAAGCGAATGAAGATCGATGCCTTGTGCTCCACCGGTCACAAGTGGATGTTGTCAGGCTACGGATCGGGGTTTATTTACATCAGCAGGGAACTACAGGCGAACTCACACGCGCGATCGATCGGATGGCTCAGCGTGCAGGATCCGTATGGTGTGCGAAACGATGAGGTCCATCTGCGTCGCGATGTTTCGGCGCGGGCTGAACTCGGCTCTCCGCACTTCGCGGGCATCTTCGCGCTCGGCGCTTCGATCGAGATGATGCAGTCGCTCGGGATGAAAAACATCGAAGCGCGCGCGCTTGAGTTGAACCGCTACCTGACTGATCGGTTGAACGATGCGGGATGGCGAGTGTTGTCGCCACTCGGCGACGACCAGTTTCGCTCCGCGGAGACTTTAGTCGCGACTGAGACTCCGGCACGCGTCGTCGCCGCACTCGCCGAGCGAAAAATCTTCGTGACTGAAAAACCTGAAGGTATTCGCGTCGCCACGGGTTTCTTTAACAACGAAGACGATATTCATCAGCTAATCGAATGTCTCCACGGATTGAAGGAAAACAAATGAAGCTAAGAATTCTATTTCTGGCAATCCTGATCGTCTGGCCCGGCACGGCGAACGCGCAATCAGCGCCTGCCGTCGTTCGGCTTGATCCACGACTCGACCGGATCGTTCCGCCCGACGCGGCCCTCGAAAAGATCGCGGAGGGTTTTGTCTGGGCCGAAGGTCCCGTTTGGAGTCGCACCGGCAATTACCTGCTTTTCTCGGACGTGCCGAATAATCGAATCATCAAATGGAAAGCGGGTGAGGCAACCAGCACCTTCCTGGAACAAAGTGGGTATACGGGAAGCAAACCCTTCACGGGTCGCGAACCTGGTTCAAATGGGCTGGCCTTCGACAAAGAAGGCCGGCTCGTGTTCTGTCAGCACGGCGACCGCCGCATTAGCCGTCTCGAGAAGAATGGAACACGCACGACGTTGGTTGATAACTACGAGGGCAAGCGTCTCAACAGTCCAAACGATCTGGTGTTCAAATCGAATGGTGATTTGTATTTCACCGACCCGCCTTACGGTCTGCCGAAAACGTTCGAAGATCCGGAGAAGGAACTGCCTTTCAACGGCGTGTACCGGCTCTCGCGCGACGGGAAGTTGACGTTACTGACTAAAGAAATCAAAGCGCCTAACGGAATCGCGTTTTCTCCCGATGAGAAAAGGCTCTATGTGGCGGATTCAGCGAACGCGCTCTGGTACGTCTTTGATGTTAAGAATGACGGCACGTTATCGCCGGGGAAAGTTTTCTTTGACGGCAGGGAAGTATCGAAGGGACGCCGCGGCGCCGCGGACGGTTTGAAGGTCGATCAGTTTGGCAACATCTTCGCCACCGCGCCGGGTGGTGTGTACATACTCTCGCCTGACGGCGCGTTGCTCGGTCGCTTTGATCTGGGCACGCCGACGGGAAACTGCGCCTGGGGTGAAGATGGTTCGACGCTCTTTATCACCTCAGACACGCTTGTTTATCGAATTCGGTTGAAGACAAAAGGAGTTGGCGCCACGCTGCAACGCTCAGACGATGGCGTTGCTTGAAAGCTAAAACGATGAACAATTGAGTCCTATGAAAATTATTTCAATTACTGTGGGTAGGCCGCGTTTGGTGATGCGAAACGATGAACCAGTTTCGACAGGCATTTTCAAAGAGCCCGTCAGCGGCCGGCTGATGATGCGGACATTGAATCTCGACGGCGATCGTCAGGCGGATTTGTCTGTTCACGGTGGGCCAGAAAAAGCCGTCTACGTTTATCCCTCCGAACACTACGGGCTCTGGAAACAAGAGCTCCCGGAGATGGACCTGTCGTGGGGAGTGTTTGGCGAAAATTTTACCACCGAAGGCCTGCTCGAAACGGAAGTTCATGTCGGCGACAAGTTTCGCATTGGCTCCGCTGAAGTCATGGTCACTCAGCCACGGATGCCTTGTTACAAACTAGGCATTCGTTTTGCTCGAACCGACATCATCAAGCGCTTTCTCAAAAGCGAGCGGACCGGCTTTTATCTTTCCGTTTTGAAAGAAGGCGAGGTTGGCGCCGGCGATGAGTTTGAACTGATGGAGAAGAATGCGTCCGGTGTAAGGGTCGTCGATGTCACGCGACTATATAGCAGCGATAAGGGGAACCTAGATCTAATGCGACGCGCAATCGCCACTGAAGCCTTGCCGGAAAGTTGGCGGCAACATTTTCAACGACAACTGGAATAGTGATCAAGGTGTATTGCGAAGTGGCGAAATGATCAGCGACGCGGGCGGCGGACCGGTTTCTTCTTCGCCGCTTTGCTCGTGCCGTCGCTTTCGAAAGTCTTGCGCGACAGGCGAATGAACGTCTGCAAGATCGGCGACTCATAACCGCCGGTCAGTTGCGCGATTCCGAGCTCCCAGTTGATCTGCGCACCTTCGATCCACCAGCGCACCAGTTTCCCCTGTTCGACGTCGTCGATTACCGACTGCAACGGCACGATGCCGACGCCCATGTCAGCTTCGACCATGCGTCGAATCGCTTGCTGGCGGCTGAGTTCCATTGCGACGTGCAACGTCACGCCCGCCTGCGCGAAGAACTGATCGATCAAACGCCGCGTGTTGCCGCCGCGTTCGCCGAGAATCAACCGTTCACCGGCGAGCGTGTAAGCGCTGATCGTCTTCTGTTTCGCCAGCTTGTGACGCGGCGAAGCGATCGCGACGAGCTGATCGTCGCTGAGTCGCTCCGTCTTGATGCCGCGCACGTCGACCGGCAGTGAGACGAAGGCGATGTCGATCTCGCCCGCGAGTATCTGGTCCACCAGTACTTCGCTGGTGCCTGAAGTCACTCCGATTTCAGCGCCCGGATGTTGGGCGCGCAATTCTTCGAGAATGCCGGGCAATTGATCGGTAAGGACCATCGCGGACGCGCTTCCGATTCGCAGCCGGCCGCGTTCGGCGCCGGCGAGTTCGGCGATCTCGTCGAGTGCGGCGTCGTGTTCGCGCAGGATGTGCCGCGCGCGGCGCAGGAGTTGTTCACCGGCCTCGGTCAGAATCACGTGGCGCGGTGCTCGGACGAACACTTTCGCGCCGATTTCAGTCTCCAATTGTCGAATCTGCATACTGATTGCGGCCTGCGTCACATGCACACGCAGCGCTCCGGCGGTGAAAGTTCCCGATTCCGCGATAGCGACGAAGGCCCTCAATTGACGAATTTCCACGGCAAGCTCCAGATATCAAGATGGGTTATCGTAATAATAAAATCTTTTAGTTTGGATTATAACTGCACGACCCCTAGAATAATCAACTACGTTAATTGAGCCGTTTGTTTACTCGGCCTTGTGGCCCAACTGTGAGCACTGAACGACGAACAGCAGATCTCCCTCCAGCCAAACGCTTGCACACGCAGAATTCGGTCGTGGGTGTTGACGGCGGCGGCAGTAAGACGGAAGCCGTGATCATGGACGCGAAGTTCCGCGTGATCGGCGAAGGCCGGGCTGGTCCATCCAATCCTTTGCGCGTTGGCATTGCCGGCGCCGCGACCGCCGTCCGCGAAGCGATCGACGCTGCCTGCGTGATGGCAAATCTCAGACGCAACGATCTCATTGCCGCGCAAATCGGGCTGGCCGGCGCGCGCCGCCGGGAACTGCGCGAACGTATGCGCGAAACGCTGGCGCGTCTCGACATGGGCGAGATCGAAGTCGTCGCCGACGCCGACATCGCTTTGTACGGAGCGACGAACGGCGCGCCCGGCCTCGTCGTCATTGCGGGCACAGGTTCGAACTGCTGTGGCATCAACGCGCGCGGCAAGCGTTTCTGCGCGGGCGGTTGGGGTCCGATTGCGGGTGACGAAGGCAGTGGCGCGTGGTTATCGCGCCGCGCGTTACGCGCCGTGGCGCATGCGTTTGATGGACGTGGTCCAAAAACTACGTTGACGGGCCGCGCCTGCGGGTATTTTCATGTCACCAGCGCTGACGATCTGAACACCGCGATTTATGCGCCGACGATCACGAACGAACGTCTGGCGGGCTTTGGCCGCGACGTCGTCGATGCGGCGAAGGAAAAAGATCCGGTCGCCGTGCAGATCGTCGCCGATGGCGGCACTGAGCTGGGTTACGCGGCGTCGGCGGTCATTCGGCATCTGCAAATGGAAAGCGAGCGTTTTCAGATCGCGTATGTCGGCGGTGTCTTTCGCTCAGCAGGAGACTTGATACTGAACACGCTGCGCGCTGAAGTTAAGAAGGTCGCGCCGCGCGCTTATTTCGAACCGCCGCATTTCGCTCCAGCCGTGGCTGCCGCTAGAATGGCTCGCGAACGCATTAATCACATTGCTCTCGCAGTCTGATCTCAAGCGGCAAAGATGAGCGTTAGTTTAAGAGTCTCTTGTGAACCGGTTTTGCGCGAACGGGCTTTGATGTTATGAAGCAAGCGCCTCCCGCCTTGAGTAAACTCAGGGCGTCTTTGACAAGAGACTGAAAGGAGGCGCTATGAACACAATATATATTGGCGTTGACTTTCATGCACGACAACAGACGATTTGTTATTTGAC